>CAUUIW010000001.1:0-206131 GCA_963545355.1 uncultured Oribacterium sp.
GGCCATCAAACTTATCACAGGAAATCTTATTTACAGAGATTTGTTCACACGCTCGGTTTTTCTAGCGCTTGCACCAGTTCTTGCGAAGAGAATATCGCCTTTGGATAATTTATAATTATCTGCTTTAGATAAATCTGTATCTGATGATGTGACCTCATCTCGGATAAGTTCATGGCTGATATCATCAATATCAGTTATTTTGATATATTTGCTTTTGCCATCATACTCAATTGCGGCTACATTGAGTCCGTACTCAAAAGAATCTGACAAGTTCCCCAACTTACACTGTTCCCAAGAATCAGTATATTACAAGCGTTCACGCACCATCATAAGCGTATATCCAAGCAGATTTTGCCCTTTCCACTTTGTTTTATCAAACCTGTCAGGATCTTTCATTGATAATCCCGCACCCCCAATCAGGTCTTTTACCGCACATTCCGCTAATACTGCTTCGCCGGTGGATTTAAGCTTGTCTTTTAAATCCTCATTCTGTGAAAATTTTGCCAAAAGTCCTTCGTAAACGACAATCTGCCTGATACCGTTCCAGATATGTTCATCATAATTCGATACTTGTCTGCCAAGTGCCTTGATTTCGGCAGCATCATCAGCGGCAAGTATTTTGGTTGCCGACGCTTCGTCGCAAAAGTAAATTGCCTTGCGATACATCATAAATTGTTCCATGGATGAAAAATCTTTCTTTTCTACCGTAAATGGCGACGGATACCAATTACTTAAATAACCGTGTTCTTCATTTGGGTTGTGAAAACAGATAATCCTTATCGTTCTTCTCCGACCTTTTGCACCGCTAAATCAAGTTCCAAATCGTGCAGACCATAATATGCTTTCTTTAAGAAGTCAAGCGGCACTTTTTTCAGTACCTCCGGGCTCGGAATATTGTAGTACCACTGATAATAAGCATAGAACTCGCCAATCCAGTCAGGCATAAAGCCGTCAAGAGCCTTGCCAGACTTCAAACAGAAGTTTTCCGTTTCGATAAAGTAGTTCCACAACTCCTTGGCACTCATGGTATTGACATAGGCTTTCGCTTCGTCAATGCTTTTTCTTGTTTTGCTTTGCATATATGTCTTAATAAAGTCCTCGGTGTCCCTATCGGGGAAATTTTGAGCAACAAGGTCAAAGAGCTTTCCCTGATTTTCCACCACATCATTCAGATAATCCTTTGAATATGCTCTCATCACCACTCCTTAAAAAGTGTACTGAACACCTTAGTTACACGATTGGCATCAGAGTCAACAAGCTCTCGCATTTTCTGTCTTGCGGCAACATCACGCCGATTATACCTTTCGTTGAACTCAGCATACTGAACCGCCATCAAGTATTGATTTCTTGATATTTTGCAGCTTTTCCAGCTTACACTGATGAAGGGTGATAAGCTTGTCTAAGCCTTTGAAATATACTCGGATTTTCTTCTGCTTAGACGACTTCGGAAGCCATATTTCCATACTTTCAACATCTCCAGCATTATATGACGGCAAGACTCTGACCTGAACCAGAGATGTCAAATCAACAGTTTCAAATAATGGCTTTGATGAATTCATAAGGGATGGGACAGCATCAGCCTCATTAGACTCTGACGGCCGGAAAATGTTAAGCTCCTTTGTCCGTTTTAGCATACGGTTGATGTTTTCGACAGGACTTACTGCTGGCGATGCCGGTTTATTTTCCTTTATTTGATTGTGTAATCAAAATTGTCGATATCTTTTTTATTGCGAATATCTTCTTCAAAAAAACTCATCTTTTTAAGCCCTTTGGCAGAAGCCACAAGAGAAGATGGGAAAGTTACGATTCGCTGATTAAATATTCGAATATTGCTGTTTACGATGCGTTTTGCGGCGGCAAGCTGTTCGTTTTCGTCTGCAATTTCACGTTGAAGATTTTCAAACTGGTGGGATGAAAGTAATTCCGGATACTGTTCCCCGACAGCATGAATTTGATCCAGAATATGATTTTGGTTATGAAAAGCCTGTTGTGTTTCAGCAAGGGTTCCCCCCTGTCTCAGCTGCACGAGTTCCGTAAAAACTTTATTTTCATGTTTTGCATAAGACTTCGCAACTTTCAGCATTTCGGAAATGGTGTCATAGCGTTTTACAAGTACAATAGCAACGGTCTCTTTGGATTCTTCAATGGAAACTTGATAGCGATTTAACCGATTGCTGACAGAAAAAAACCAGACGATGAGCAGAAAAGCGATAATCAGAATAAAATAAGGCATGTTGTTCCCTCCGTTTCATGCATGCGTGTGCAATGCGTTTATCAAATCATGAGCTTTGTTTATCTCTTGCTGTAAGTTTTTATAAACACCCGTCAGAGACAGACTATCAATCCCTTCTCTACCGGAAGGTGCGGAAAAAATTTTCTTATTCGTATACAAGGCGAAGTACATACGGTTTTGTGTGATATAGATGCTGATGGGCACTTCAATCTGTTCATCCAGCCATTTCAGCACGGATGGATTCAGAAATTTTCGTGCAGCCAGTTCATCGGTACAGCTGATGGCGTAGCGCTCATTATTTTGAATATCTTCGGTTTCGATTTTCATACTGTCATCGTCAAAATGAAAATAATGCGGTCGTACTTGAGAACCGGCGATCTGCATTTCTCCGGTCGGTACAACACGGATATAACCGTGAACCGTTGACGGATAGTAAGTGGCATACACTTGTCCTCTGAAATCGGTCACTTCCTGTCGTGCTGCATGTTTGTCCTCGGTTCCCTTTTCGGTATGGTGCGCATATACATTGCATATTTCCAGATCGTCATGATCATGGAACCGTACGCAACATCTCGTTTCATATCGGTCGGTTGACGGAATGATCTGTTTCAGAATATCCATATCCCGATTAATGTCACCCTTGTATGTGAAAATGGCGGCGGGATAGATGATTTTAAGAACCGGGCAGAAGAAATGTTCGGCGTATAGAAAGTCATTGTCATAATCTTCATTATGCATGGAACGATAGTGAAAGAAAAAAAAGCAGGATACGAAAAAGATAGCCATGAGATACAGCCTGTGCGGAAAAAGCCAGGCGAAAAAAGGGATAATGACAAGAAAAATAGGAAGAAATCGCCTCTTGCGATTTTTCTGCATTTTTGCACGAATCCTATTCTGTTTATTTTGAAATCCCGATGTGGATTCGGTTTCCTTCAGAAGCGCAAGCCGTGCCTTTTCAATATCGGGATCAATTCGTTTTTCCAGTTCGTTCATCACTTACCTCATAACAGGATAATATCCGCCAATTCGTGATAGTGTCAGGATTTTTTCGCATTAAGCCCGGAAGCAGATCCGGCCGGATGTTTTTGTTTATCAGAGAAGCTGCACCTCCTTGAAGATATCGTTTGTGCCACATATGTGTGCCGGCTCGATCGCAGCCGCTCTCCTCTGATACTGATTTTACACCTTCTCCCTTCTCAAGACAATGATGGAGTACACCGAGCGCTCCCGATTGCCGATGGGCCGCCGCCTTTATAACTGCATGCGCCGAAGCCTTTCTTGCGTTTGTCCGGGCTTTTTACTATAATTGGTAACGCTTATGAAATCGCAAAGGAGACGCTTCGATGTTTAAAAAAGTAGACGCCAATATGAACTTCGTAGAACGTGAAAACGAGGTTGAGGAGTTCTGGAAAGAAAATCATATCTTTGAAAAATCCATCAAGGAGCATGAGGGAGATCCCTCCTATGTGTTCTATGACGGACCGCCGACGGCGAACGGCAGACCGCATATCGGTCATGTGGAAACCCGTGCCTTTAAGGATATGATTCCGCGCTTCCATGCGATGAAGGGGAAGATGGTGCCGAGAAAGGCCGGCTGGGATACTCACGGCCTTCCGGTAGAGCTGGAGGTGGAAAAGCAGATCGGCATCAACGGGAAGGACCAGATCGAGAGCTACGGTGTCGCACCGTTTATCGATCATTGCAAGGAAAATGTCTGGAAGTATAAGGAGATGTGGGAGGATTTCTCCTACAAGGTCGGCTTCTGGGCGGATATGGAGAATCCCTATGTCACCTATCATGATGACTTTATCGAGTCGGAGTGGTGGGCGTTGAAGGAAATTTGGAAGAAGAAACTCCTTTACAAGGGCTTTAAGGTCGTGCCCTACTGTCCCCGCTGCGGCACTCCTCTTTCGAGCCATGAGGTGGCCCAGGGCTATAAGGAGCTGACAGAGCGTTCCGCCATTGTCCGTTTTAAGGCAGTGCAGGAGGAGGCTTATTTTCTGGCGTGGACCACGACACCGTGGACTCTGCCCAGCAATACCGCCCTCTGCGTGAGTCCGAGCATCGAGTATGCAAAGGTAAAGGCGGCAGACGGCTATACCTATATCCTTGCGGAAAGCCTTCTGGACAAGGTGCTGGGACCGCTTTCGAAGGAGGGGGAAGCCGCGTATGAGCTGCTCGAGACCTGCCGGGGGAAGGACCTTGTCGGAATGGATTATGTGCCGCTCTATGACTGTGCCAGGGAAAGTGCCGAAAAGCAGCATAAGAGAGCGCACTATGTTGTGATGGATAACTATGTGTCTGACAGCGATGGTACCGGTATCGTCCATATCGCGCCTGCCTTCGGTGAGGATGACGCGAGAATCGGACGTGAGAATGACATGCCGCTCATCAAGTTTGTGGATGAGAAGGGCTGCATGACAGAGGAGACTCCCTTTGCCGGACAGAGATGCAAACCGACCGAGGAGGAGATCAAAGCCGGGGCGGTTTCCTGTGATCCGGAGGTTTTGAAGGAGCTTTCCTCAAGAAAGCTTCTCTTTGACACACCGAAGTTTACGCACAGCTATCCTCACTGCTGGAGATGCGGCACACCGCTCATCTACTATGCGAGAGAGTCCTGGTTTATCAAGATGACCGCGGTCCGGGATGATCTGGTACGCAACAACAGTACGGTCAACTGGATTCCGGCATCGATTGGAAAGGGACGTTTCGGCGACTGGATCGAGAACGTGCAGGACTGGGGACTTTCCAGAAACCGCTACTGGGGAACGCCGCTGAATATCTGGGAGTGTGAGCACTGCGGGCATCAGGAAGCGATCGGCTCGATTCAGGAGCTTCGGGAAAAGTCCGGCAACTATGAGGAGGTCCTTTCGGAGCTGAAGAAGGCGGGAGACAAGGGATATTCCAGTGATTATGTCGGCTATGAGCACATTGAGCTGCATAAGCCCTATGTGGATCGGCTCCGCTGTACCTGTTCCGTGTGCCGGGGAGAGATGAAGCGTGTTCCGGAGGTGATCGACTGCTGGTTTGACTCCGGTGCGATGCCTTATGCACAGCATCATTATCCCTTTGAGAATAAGGAGCTTTTTGAGAGTCAGTTCCCGGCGCAGTTTATCTGTGAGGCGGTTGACCAGACCAGAGGCTGGTTCTACTCGCTGCTTGCGGAGTCCACCATCCTCTTTAACAAGGCGCCGTATCAGAATGTGCTGGTGCTGGGGCATGTGCAGGATGAGAATGGGCAGAAGATGTCGAAGTCCAGGGGCAATGCGGTGGATCCGATGGAGGCTCTTCATGCGCACGGCGCGGATGCCATCCGCTGGTTCTTCTATACGAACTCCGCACCCTGGCTTCCGAACCGTTTCCACGATAAGGCGGTGGTGGAGGGGCAGAGAAAGTTCCTTTCGACCCTGTGGAACACCTATGCCTTTTTCGTGCTCTATGCCAATATTGACGAGTTTGATCCGACGAAATATGCCAGGAACGACGCGAGTCTGACGGTGATGGACCGCTGGATCCTGAGCCGTCTGAACTCGACGGTTGCGAAGGTGGATGAAGATCTCACGGACTTCCGTATCCCGGAGGCTGCCGCGAAGCTGCAGGAGTTTGTGGACGATCTCTCGAACTGGTATGTGCGCCGTTGCCGTGAGCGTTTCTGGGCAAAGGGGCTGGAGGAGGATAAGATCAATGCGTATCTGACCCTCTATGACTGTCTGGTGACGGTTTCCCGTCTGGCAGCGCCGCTCACGCCCTTTATTTCGGAGTCGATCTATCGGAATCTGGTCTGTTCTGTAGATGAGTCCGCAAAGGAGTCGGTACATCTTTGCAGCTATCCTGCGGCAGATTTGAAGATGGTGGATCAGAAGCTGGAGGACAGCATGCAGGAGCTGCTCCACATCGTGATTCTGGGTCGTGCTGCCCGGAACGAAGCGCAGGTGAAGAACCGTCAGCCGATCGGCAATATGTATGTCCGGGCGGAGAAGCCGCTGGAGCCGTATTTTGCCGAGGTGGTGGAGGAGGAGCTGAATATCAAGAAGCTCAGCTTCCGGGAGGATCTCTCGGCATTTACCTCCTATATTTTCAAGCCGCAGCTGAAGACGGTCGGACCGAAGTATGGAAAGCATCTGAATGCGATTCGAAGCTATCTTTCGGCACTGGACGGCGGAAAGGCGATGAAGGAGCTGGAGAGCGAGGGCGTGCTTCGCTTCACGGTCGACGGCGATACCGAGGTGTTACTCAGCAAAGACGACCTTCTCATCGATGTTTCTAAAAAGGACGGATTTGTGACCGAGGAAGATAATTTCGCGACCGTGGTACTGGATACCAATCTCTCGAAGGAGCTTCTGAGGGAGGGCTTTGTCCGTGAGATTATCTCGAAGATTCAGACCATGCGTAAGGATTCCGGCTTCGAGGTGATGAACCATATCCGGGTCGGCATCGGCAATCAGGAGGAGCTTCAGCAGCTGGTGCGTGAGCACGAGAAAGAGATTTGCGAGGTGGTTCTGGCGGATGAGATTCTGGAGAATCAGTTCTCCGAAAATCGGAAGGACTGGGACATCAACGGAAAGACGCTGACGATTTCCGTCGAGAAGATATAAAAACACGGAATCCGTGTTTCGTAAAAACATCTTCCGACGGTGGGAGATGTTATAAAACATAAGGGGTCCTTCGGGATCCCTTGTTTTCGAAAGGGGGGGAGAAGATGACAAACTTTGATAAGCTCGGTTTTCGAAAAGAGATCGAGAGCAATGCAAAGAAACTCTATCGAAGAGCACTGACGGAGCTCAGCGACAAGGAGAAGTTCTATGCTGTCGCAGCAGCAGTGCAGGA
Source organism: uncultured Oribacterium sp. (assembly GCA_963545355.1). Taxonomy (GTDB): domain Bacteria; phylum Bacillota; class Clostridia; order Lachnospirales; family Lachnospiraceae; genus Oribacterium. Next base: position 7,061 of record CAUUIW010000001.1, read on the forward strand.
TGTCATCCTGGATGACTGGATGGCAACCAAGAAAAAGGCTGTGGAGAAGGATGTCAAGCGTGTCTACTATCTCTCCATGGAATTTTTGATGGGGCGTGCTCTCGGAAACAATATCCTGAGCCTCTGCGCCCATGAGGAGATTCGTGAGGTACTGGAGGAGCTGAATATTAATCTGAATGTCCTGGAGGATCAGGAGAGGGACTGGGCACTCGGAAACGGCGGACTCGGTCGTCTGGCAGCCTGCTTTCTGGACAGCCTGGCGACGCTCGGCTACTGGGCATGCGGCTGCGGCATTCGTTATAAATACGGGATGTTCCGGCAGAGAATCGTGGACGGCTATCAGAAGGAGGTGCCGGATGACTGGCTGCGTGACGGCAATCCCTTTGAGATTCGCCGCGCGGAGCTCTCACAGGAGGTGAGATTCGGCGGCTGGGTGGAGTCACAGGTGGAGAATGGAAAGCTTCGCTTCATCCATAAGGGCTATCAGTCCATCATCGCCACCCCCTATGTTACGCCGGTGGTCGGCTATGACAACCATATCATAGACAGTCTCCGTGTCTGGGACGCACAGGCGAAGGACGTGTTCCGTCTTGACGAGTTCGATAAGGGGAATTATCAGAAGGCGGTGGAGTCGGAGAATATGGCGAGAAATATCGTGGAGGTGCTGTATCCGAACGATAATCACTATGCCGGCAAGGAGCTGCGCCTCCGCCAGCAGTATTTCTTCATCTCGGCGTCCGTGCAGGCGGCGCTCCGGGAGTATGCGGATCACCATGCGGGAGATATCCGGCATTTCCATGAGAAGGTAGCGTTTCAGCTGAATGATACCCATCCGACGGTGGCTGTCGCAGAGCTGATGCGCTGTCTCATGGATGATTACGGGCTTACCTGGGAGGAGGCATGGGAGATCACGAAGAAGACCTGCGCCTATACCAATCACACGATTATGGCGGAAGCGCTGGAGAAGTGGCCGATCGAGCTGTTCTCAAAGCTGCTTCCCCGCATCTATCAGATCGTTGAGGAGATTAACCGCCGTTTCTGTGAGGAGATTCAGGCAAAGTACGGGGACAGCGCGGATCAGAAGATCCGTTCCATGGCGATTATTTTCGACGGACAGGTGAAGATGGCGCATCTTGCGATTGTGGGCGGACATGCGGTAAACGGGGTCGCGAAGCTTCATACCGAGATTCTTGAAAAGCAGGAACTGAAGGATTTCTACGAGATGTTCCCGGAGAAGTTCTCCAATAAAACCAACGGCATCACGCAGCGACGCTGGCTGCTTCACGCAAATCCGGAACTTGCGGAATATATCACAAAACGTATCGGAGACGGCTGGATTACGGATCTCCCGAAGCTCCAGAAGCTGAAGGTCTTTGCCGGGGATGAGGAGGAGCTTACGAGGTTTATGGCGATCAAGCGCCATAACAAGGAAAGACTCGCGCGCTATGTCTTGGAGAATAACGGGATCAAGCTGAATGTCAATTCCGTCTTTGATGTGATGGTGAAGCGTCTCCATGAATATAAGCGGCAATTACTCAATATCCTTCACGTGATGTATGTCTACAATCAGCTGAAGGATCATCCGGATATGGATTTTTATCCGCATACCTATATCTTCGGTGCCAAGGCGGCGGCGGGTTATAAGATCGCGAAGCTTACCATCAAGCTGATTAACAACGTGGCGCGTGTGATCAACAATGACGCGGGCATTGGCGGCAAAATCAAGGTGGTGTTTATCGAGGACTACCGCGTATCGAATGCGGAGATCATCATTCCGGCAGCGGATATCTCCGAACAGATTTCCACGGCGTCCAAGGAAGCCTCCGGCACCTCCAACATGAAGCTGATGCTGAACGGTGCCATCACGCTCGGCACCATGGACGGTGCGAATGTGGAGATTGTGAAGGAAGTGGGGGAGGAAAATGCCTTCATCTTTGGCATGAGTTCCGATGAGGTCATTGAACTGGAGCATACGAGAACCTACCGCCCGATGGATATCTTCAATCAGGATCAGGAGATTCGCCGGGTGCTGATGCAGCTTGTGAACGGCTATTATTCGCCGGAAAATCCGGAGCTGTTCCGTCCGCTCTATGACTCTCTTTTGAACAGCAATGAGTCGGATGTCCCGGATCGCTTCTTCATCCTGAAGGACTTCTGGGCATATGACGAGGCGCAGAAAAAAGCGGTCGAGAGATATCGGGATGAGAAGGCATGGGCGATGTCCGCCATGCTGAATACCTGCTCCGCAGGAAAGTTCAGCTCCGACCGGACGATTGAAGAGTATGTCAGCGAGATCTGGCATCTGGACAGACTGCTGTAGGGGAAGGCCGCAATATGCTTTTGACGCGGGCGGATTCTCATCGGCGAGGCCTTCTTGTGAGATATAACAGGACAGATGCAGGGAAGCAGGACAGGAACAGGAATGACGACAGAGCTTCAGATCGAATTAAATGAGGAAGAGAGAGAGGGCTTTTCGGAGCTTCTCTCTCTTTGCAATGAAAGAGACCGGACCTGTTACGGCACCGAGCCGGACGCGGACTTCTATTATCTTCTCAGGAATGAGGAATTTTCCGACACGGGTGTCAATACGAAGCTTCTGGCGGTGCTGTACGGCTATCGTCTCGGTGAGAGACAGGGGGAGCAGGAGAAGCTGGAGCTTCGTGCCTTTACCCATCCGGAGCTTCGGAGGCTGGGCCTGTTCCGACAGCTCTACGCAGGGCTTCGGGATGATCTCCGCGGCTTTCGTTTTGTTGTTTCCGTCCTGGACAGTACCGCCCCTGCTCCGGGAGAGACAGCTCCCGACGGCTCTGACAAAGGAGATTTTCCCCTTTCCGAAAGGAGTGAGGCAGGAGCTTCCGGGAAGAAAAAGCCGGTGGCCTCCAAACAGAAAAAACACGCTGCCCGCGGAATTTTACGACAGGAGACGAGACTGGCAGAGGACACGAGAGGGACGCTGGAGGCACTTCATGCCGAAAAGCAGTACGAGGAGCTTTATCTTAGAAAAAAGCTCTCCTTCGGTATCCTGAATCCGGGGACGGTGGAAGAGAGCTACGGAGAGCTTCGAACGAAGGTCTTTTCTGAGGATACTCTTTATCTCTACGGTGTCCTCGTGTACCGGAGCCTTCAGGGGCAGGGCTATGGACATCGGCTTCTGGAAAGGCTGGAGCAGGTCGGCGAGGGTCCCTATGACCAGCTGCTGCTTCAGGTACGGAGCAGCAATGCGGCGGCGTATCATCTGTATCTGAAGCATGGCTTTCAGGTGACGGAGAGAATCAGTTATTTCCTGCTGTCGTGAGCCTGTGCCTCTTCCGGCAGACGCTTCAGATTTCATTTTTTTTGCCAGAGTAGGATGCTTTCGTTTCCCCCTGCCTGCGGAGGGGAGATGCAGAGGGAATCGGACAGGGGATGCAGGGAGCAGATTTGCGAGAGCGCTGCGGATATGATAAAATCGAAACGAAATTTTCAGGGAACACGAAGGAAAGAAGGACTTCCCTGGCGGCAATCGGGAAGTACGGAGGGAGGCAGCAGGATTTTCTCCGCTTTCCCGGAAAGCAGAACAGAAGACAGGAGACCTTTATGGAAAAGATCTACAGGACCATGCGGAATATCGGCACCGGCTCCATTGCCCTCGGTATTGTGATTCTGGCAGCCGGTGTGACAGTCGGAGTGCTTTCTATCGTCAATGGGGCACTTCTTTTGAGAAGAAAGAACGAGCTGACATTTTGAGCAAAAAAATGACGAGGAATCGCTGGATTACGGTATTCCTCTTTTGCATCTATCTGGCGCTTCTTCTGTATCTGATGTTCTTTTCCGACATGGAACAGCGGGGGCTCATGGTCAAGGAGCACTATACCTATAATTTCGTGCCTTTCCGGGAAATTTCGAGAAATTTCCTTGCCGGGAAAAGGCTGGGTCTGGGCTATGTGATTCTGAATCTTTGCGGGAATATCGCAGGCTTTATGCCCCTTGGCTTCATGCTTCCGGTGTTTTCCAGGCGCTGCCGGAGAAGCATCCTTGCGACTACCATGTGCGGCTATCTTCTGAGCTATGGAATCGAGATGTCCCAGCTTGCGTTCCGTGCGGGAAGCTGTGATGTGGATGATCTGATTCTGAATACCCTTGGCGCCTTTTGCGGCTATCTTGTGTTCCAGCTGGTGCAGTGGATTCGGCGCGACTTGAGGAAGCACGGATGAGCCGTGCTTCCCGGAGGGGTGTTTTACGAGGAAAGGGAGAGGAAGCCTTGGAGGGTGAAAGCAGAAAAAGGTACAACTATATTAAAAAGAGGCTTGCGGTGGGGACCAGGGAAAGCATCCTGTTTTCTCTCATCGCTTTTTGTTTTATGACAGCGGGGGCTGCTTTTTCCGTGAGGGCGCAGGGGCAGGCAAGCTCTCTTGTGGGAGCTCTCGGCATTTCCGGCATGCTCTTTTTTATCGCAGGCTTTTTCTATGCCGTCACAGCCAATGCGAGAAAGAACGATAACCGGATTCCGGCAAGGATTCTGCTCTTTGCGGACGGCTTTTTTCTGCTGCTGTGCCTCGCCCTGTTGTTTGTGGGAATGAAAAAAACCGGTTAAAACAGTGCAAACAATGATAGAAGCGCAATAAAGAAAGCAGGAGGATATGACAGAACGATTTAATGAGGTAACGGAGCGGATTCGTGAGATTCCGGAGGAGCTGAAGACACTCGTGTTTTCCAGGGAAAACGGGCTTTCGGACAGGCTGAAGGAGTATTTTTCGGACAGCGCCTCCTTCCTGACAGAGCTTTCGAGTTTTTACCGGGAATTTGAAGCGGAGGATCTCGTGCTGACGGAGAGGATAGAAGAGCTGAAGCGCTGGAATACGCGTCTCTACCATAGAGAAGGCATGGAGGAGTACGCGGACAGTCTGCTCTGCCCCGGTATGGCGCGGAAAAAACTGGGAGTATACGCTCCTCTTTTTTCCGCGCTCCTGACGGAGCTTCACAGTCTGATCCCGGCGGCATACGAGAAGCGGGAGGAGCGTCTTTCCTCGATGATGGAGCTTTTTCTCCAGATTTACTGCATGTTCTCCGAGAGTGCCGGGGAGGAGCAGCTGCCGAAGGAGGAATACGTCCGGGACGCATTCTACTCGTATTTTTATGACAATGCGGAGCTGCTTCTTCGTGAGAGCATGGAGGAGCAGTACGATCCGGCAGGGAATCTTTTGAAGCGGGTCATGCAGGACGCGGATCTTTCCGGAGCCGACTACCTTTACAGAACCGGAGAATATGTGTCAGAGGAGACGCTTCTGACAGCGGAAACCATGGGGAAGCTGTCTGAGGAGGAGATTGACCGCATGGCACGCCCCTGGTATGAGGGCTTCCGGGATGGTTTTCTCCTGCAGAGGAAGCCGTATCGGAAGAAGAGCCTCACGGAGCTTCGCTTTGCGCCGGGCTTTGAACGGGTGGCAAGGCAGTGTCAACGGTATTTCCGGAAGGATCATTATGATGTTACGATTCCCCGGGAAAACGGAGGGCTTCTGTTCCGCCTGCCGGCGGGAACTGCCATGTATCACAGCGTAGTGAACCGGCAGCTGGAGGAGGATCATGCTTACGATATGGCGCTTCTTATGGGAGACCGTCTGAAGGTGCGTCTTCTGGATCTTCGGAGAGCACTGTTCCGGGAAATGAATGCCGTCATATCCCGCTATGCGGGACCGACCGTCATGGAGGTCTTTGGAGAGGCTGCCTTTTCTCCGAAGGAAGAGCCGGCTGCCCTTCGCTTTACCGCGCATCAGAAGTCGGTGTACGGAGAGTACCGCCGTCAGCTGCAGCAGATGGTCCATGAATTTATCCTGGAGGAGGAGAGAAGCTTTACGATAATTGCCTGGCCTCTGCCCGCCTGCTATGGAAGAGGTGCGGAGGAGGAAAGAAGGTACCGTGAGCTCCTGGAGCGCATGATTCGTATCAATACGATGCCGAAGGAGCGCTATGAAAAAATTCAGGGAACGCTTATCGCGGCTCTCGATCAGGCGGAGTATGTACAGGTTCTCGGAAAGGGAAATGACACGGATATCCGAGTTTCCATGCAGACGCTGCAGAACCCGGAGAAGCAGTCTAACTTTGAAAACTGTCTGTCCGATGTCAATGTTCCGCTCGGGGAGGTCTTTACCTCCCCGAAGCTGGAGGGCACGAACGGCATTCTTCATGTCAGATCGGTCTATATCCAGGGGATTCATTTCAGGGATCTTTTTCTTCGCTTCTCTGAGGGGCGTGTCACGGAGTACCGCTGCGGAAATTTTGAGGATACGGAGAAGGGCAAGGCGCTGATCCGGAAGCAGATATTTCAGGAGCAGGAGCATCTGCCGCTCGGAGAGTTTGCCATCGGGACCAACACGCTTGCCTATCAGACCGCGGAGGATCTGGGGCTCGGAAGCATGCTGCCGATTCTGATTGCGGAGAAAACCGGACCCCACTTTGCGGTGGGGGATACCTGCTACTCCTTTATGGAGGATATGCAGTTCTTTAACCCGGACGGGAAGGAACTGACGGCAAAGGACAATTCTGTGACATTGCAGAGAAAGACAGACCCGGAGAAAGCGTATTTTGCGGTGCATACCGACATTACCATTCCCTATCGGGAGCTGGGAAAGATTATCGCGGTACGGAAGGATGGCTCAGAGCTGGTGATTTTTGCGGAGAATCGTTTCGTTCTGCCGGGGACGGAGGAGCTGAACGAAGCCTTCGGAGACATGCCGTAAGGAGGCGGAGAGACTAAGGAAAAAAAGAAGCGGATCGTAAGGATAAGAAAAAAATCAGGAAGACGCAAGAAACGAAGGGAAAATCTGCAGTAGTATAGCCTTTATTTTGACAGAGAAGGCAGAAGAAAGTGGGGGCGGATGACAGAGGAAAGATACATGCAAAGAAAAATAAAGCTCGCGGGCCGCCGTACCTGCGCGTTTTTCCTGCTGCTCCTTCTTCTGTTTTCTCTGGGCTCCGACTCATGGCTTCCCGTCCTCTTCGGCGGAAGCTTTGTCGGTTATGCCGCGGTTTTTCCGTCTGCGGAGATCTATGGACAGAGCGGAATCGTGATGGATGTGGATACCGGCGCTGTGATTTACAATAAAAATATGGATCAGCAGATGTATCCTGCCTCCATTACCAAGGTGCTGACCGCTCTGGTGGTGCTGGAGCATGCGAAGCTGACGGATAAGCTGACGTTTTCCCATGATGCGGTTTACAATGTCGACCGGGGATCAAGCAATGCGGGCATCGATGAGGGGGATGTACTCACCGTTGAGGCATGTCTGAACGCTCTGCTCCTAAAATCCGCGAATGAAGCCGCCAATGCCCTGGCAGAGCATGTGGCGGGCTCGCGGGAAGCCTTCGCACGGCTGATGAATGAGAAGGCGAAGCAGCTCGGCTGTACCGGTTCGAACTTCGTGAACCCTTCCGGTCTGCATGACCCGAATCATTACACCACAGCCCACGATATGGCGCTGATCGGGGCAGCCGCGATGGAGAATGAAAGCTTTCGGAAGATCGAGGAGAACCGCAGCTATTCCCTTCCGGCAACGAAAAAAAATCCGCAGGGGCTTACCCTTTATATGGAGCATAAGATGCTCCTGAAAAATACCGCCTTTTATGATTCCCGGGTCGTTGCCGGAAAGACGGGCTTTACCAGAGACGCCGGCAACACGCTCATCACCATGGCGGAGGCGGACGGCAGACGTTTCGTCGTTGTCGTGATGGGGGACAAGAATCCGGCGCATTACCATGATACCGGGACACTTCTGTCTCTTGCCTTTGACCAGACGGAAAACAGAGAGGTACCGAAGAAGCTCTATAATACGGAAGTGCTTCGGGAGAGGCTTCTGAAGGATACCGTGGTGTCCCCGGACTGTAAGGCGAGTGACCTTCATGTGAGAAGCGATCAGAGGGTGACTGTGCCGAAAGGTGCGGATCTCGCGAATTTGCAGCTGACTCTGGAGTACAATCTTCCGGGAGATGCGCCTTCCGGGAGCATCGCGATGCTTCGCTATCAGCTGGAGGGGGATCTGGTCGGATACTACTTTCTGCGGAAGGATCCGTCCATCTCTGTCCTGCTCTCGGAAGCTCCGGCGGGCGCAAAGGTCGCCTTTGCCATCAGCGGCTTTACCTTACTTCTGATTCTCGGCTTTGTTCTTTTTGGCGGCGGTGCCGGTCTCTTTGTAAAGGGCGTCCACGACGAGCATAAAAGAACCCGGAAGCTCCGGGAAAAGAGAAAAGAGAGATTAAATGAGCTGAGGCTCTCTGAAGAGGAGTTCCGGGAGCTCTGCGAGAAACGGAAGAACAAGAGAGCGGAGAAGAAGCGGAAGCCGGAGAATCATCCGAAATAAAAACCGGAGCCTCCGAAGTCGAGACGGAAGCTTCAATGGAACAGGACAGTTTTGAGAACGGAAAGGAAGAAGGATGGCAGGCTTAAAGTTTACAAAGATGCAGGGTGCGGGGAATGACTATGTTTACATCGATTGCTTTTCTCAAAAGGTGGAGAATCCCTCGGCGCTGGCGGTGACTCTGTCAGACCGCCACTTTGGAATCGGCGGCGACGGCATTATCCTGATTGAGCCGTCGGAGATTGCGGACTGCTATATGCACATGTTTAACAATGACGGTTCTGAGGGGGATATGTGCGGGAACGGCAGCCGCTGTGTCGCCAAGTATATCGCGGATCACGGACTGGTGCCGCCGGATCGGGACAGGATTACTCTTGCCACGAAGTCCGGCATCAAGGAGATTTCTGTCAGGAAAGAGCATGGCAGGGTGGTGGAGTCAACCGTGGATATGGGAGAAGCCAGGTGCACCAGTGAGCTTCCGGAGCCGATTACGGTTGCCGGCATGTCTCTTTGCTTTATCGGCATTGATGTCGGCAATCCTCATGCGGTTTACTTTCTTGAGGATAATCCGGAGCTGAAGGTTAAGGATTTGATGGAGCTGGATTTTTTGAGATATGGCAGGGCGTTTGAATGTCATGAGAGATTCCCGGATCGGGTGAATTCGGAATTTATCGAGATTCTGTCCCGGAGGGAAGTGAAGCTCCGGGTTTACGAGAGGGGAACCGGAGAGACCCTTGCCTGCGGTACGGGAACGACAGCGGCAGTGGCTGCCGGAATCTATGCCGGAAAGCTGGACACGGAGGTGCTGGTGCATCTTCGCGGCGGAGATCTTTATATTCGATATGACGGTGAGACGGAACACTTCTTTATGACAGGCCCCGCGGCAGAGGTATTTCACGGCACCGTAGAGCTGTAGGAAACAAAACCGCCGGCTTCGCCTCTCACAAAAAAGGCACACATCCGCTTCGATTGGATGTGTGCCATATCGCTTTGCCGTCTGCCTGATGCAGACGAACTCTGCTCTCGGAATGACAGGACTTGAACCTGCGGCCTCTTGACCCCCAGTCAAGCGCGCTACCACCTGCGCTACATCCCGCGATTGCTTCCCTATTGTAACAAAAAGGGGAGGAGGTATGCAAGTATTTCCCCCGGAAAATCATAAAATGATATCCGCGCCGAAGCAGAGGCGTGCCGCAAAGCTGCTTCTTCGGCGGAGTCCGTCTTTTTCTTCTGTTATCATAAAAATTGCGAAACCCCTGCGGCTTTGGTAAAATAATCCTGTTGTGTTTCAACAGGAGGGCAATATGAAGCTTGTTAGTTTTGCGATTCCCTGCTACAATTCGGCGGCATATATGAGGCACTGCATCGAATCGATTTTAATCGGCGGCGAAGAGGTCGAGATCATTATCGTGGATGATGGCTCTCAGAAGGATGATACCTTTGCGGTCGCGCAGGAATATGAAAAGAAGTATCCGACCATCGTCAAGGCGGTGCATCAGGAGAACGGCGGTCATGGCGAGGCGGTGAATGCCGGACTCAGGAACGCCACAGGGCTCTATTATAAGGTGGTGGATTCGGATGACTGGCTGGATGAGGAGGCACTGCCGAAGGTCCTGAATCAACTGAAGGAACTCCTGTATCAGGGCGAAAGCATTGACATGATGATCTGTAACTTCATCTACGACAAGGTCGGACAGGAGCATAAGAAAGTGATGGAGTACCGTTCCGCACTTCCGACGGAGAGGGTGTTCGGCTGGAAGGAGGTTAAGCGCTTTCGGCTCGGACAGTATATCCTGATGCATTCTGTCATTTACCGGACGGAGATGCTCCGGGACTGCGGGCTGGAGCTTCCGAAGCATACCTTCTATGTAGATAATCTCTTTGTCTATCAGCCGCTGCCGTCGGTGAAAAAGATGTACTATATGGATCTCAACCTCTACCATTATTTTATCGGCAGAGAGGATCAGTCCGTCAATGAGACTGTCATGATCGGCAGGATCGATCAGCAGCTTCGGGTCAATAAGCTGATGATCGAGTGCTGCGAGATCATGAAGCTGCCGGAGAAGAAGCTTCGCGGCTATATGTTCAACTATCTGGAAATTATCACCACAATCAGCTCTGTGCTTGCGATCAAGTCAGGAACGGAAGAAAACCTGGCAAAGAAAAAGGAGCTCTGGGAATACCTGAAAAAGAAGGACTGGAAGCTCTGGTGGAAGATGCGTTCCGGCTTCCTCGGGCAGGGAGTCAACCTGCCGGGCAGGCTTGGGAATCGTCTGACGATAGCTGCCTACAGACTGAGCCGGCGTTTTTACGGATTCAACTAAGGAGCGGATATGTTAAATCGGGAGAATGCAAAAAAACCTGTTCGTATGAAATCCAGAACCCTGAAGTATCAGGGCAGGGTGATCACGGTTTACGAGGATATCGTGGATGTCGGAGGTCGTGAAGCCCACTGGGATTTCATCCATCATGTCGGTGCGGCGGCGGTGCTTCCGGTCCGAGAGGACGGAAAGCTTCTTTTGGTCCGTCAGTACCGTCATGCACTCGGAAGATATACGCTGGAGCTGCCGGCAGGAAAACGGGACGGGGAGGACGAGGATTTTGAACTCTGTGCCGGGCGGGAGCTGGAGGAGGAAACCGGCTATCGCTGCGAGAAGCTGGAGTATCTGATCACGATCAATACCACCGTTGCTTTTCTTGATGAGAAGATTCAGATCTATCTCGCGAGGGAGCTGAAGAAGGGCAGTGTGCATTGGGATGAGGACGAGGAGCTCGGCATCGAGGCATGGGATCTAGAGGATCTGCAGGAGCTTATCTTTCGCGGGGAAATGACAGACAGTAAAACCGTTGCAGCGATTCAGAGCTACGCGGTGAAGCTGCAGGCAGAGAAAAATCGGGGAACACGGTAACCCAGATCTTTGAATTCCGGCTGTACTGCGTTCCGTGAGACCGTGTCCTTGTCATGGGGTATCAGGAGAGAAGGAGAAACGATGAAAAAAGAGAAGTTGGAAGATTATGTACTGACAATTCCGGATTTTCCGGAACCGGGTATCATGTTCCGGGATATTACATCCCTGATCCAGGATCCGGACGGGCTGAAGGATTCGATTGATGGTCTGATTCAGTCGCTTCGGACGGTGGACTGCGATATGGTTCTCGGGCTGGAATCCCGTGGCTTCATCTTCGGGACAGCTATCGCGTATCAGCTTCACAAGGGCTTTGTCCCGGTGCGAAAGAAGGGAAAGCTTCCGCGGGAAACGGTTTCCATGAAGTATGCGCTCGAGTACGGGGAAGCGGAGATCGAGATTCACAAGGATGCCATCAGACCGGGGGATAAGGTGGTTATCGTGGACGATCTGATCGCGACCGGAGGAACCCTCGAGGCGGCATGCAAGCTGGTGGAGTCGCTTGGAGGAGAAGTGGTCAAGATCTCGGTGGTCATGGAGCTTGCCGGACTTAAGGGGCGGGAGAGGCTGAAGGACCATAAGCTCAGCTCTCTGATCCGCTACGAGGGGGTCTGATGGGAGAACAGCTTACGAAAAGTGATGTCGCCCGGATTGAAGAGGAGATAAGGCAGCGCACGCTGGAGCTTCGTCCGAAGCTGATTGAGGCGGTGAAAGAGGCGAGGAGCCACGGAGATCTTTCGGAGAATTTTGAATATTACGCGGCAAAGCGGGAGAAGAATATCAATGAGTCCCGCATCCGCTATCTGGAGCGTATACTTCGCTTTGCAACAGTGATTTCCGACCGCTCCGAAGAAGATGAGCTGGGACTGAACAATACCGTGACCGTCTATTTTCCGGAGGAGGATACGGAAGAGACTTACCGTATCGTCACCTCCATCCGGGGACATTCCCTGGAAGGGCTGATTTCCAATACCTCTCCGCTCGGCAAGGCGCTTCTCGGACATAAGGCAGGGGAGAGGGTGGAAGTGAAGCTGGAAAACGGCGTAAGCTATATGGCGGAGATCCGGAATATTCAAAAAACCGGAGAATCTCATGACGATCATCTCCGGAGCTTCTAGCCGTACCGGGGAAACGACGATTTTAATTATTATTTCACAACCATCAGCTCTTTCTCCTCCATACACTGCAGATTTGCGTTTTTGTACAGAAAATCCATCAGTTCCTTTCTGCGGATGATGCCGATGAAATGATCGAGATCATCGACGACAGGAACGAAATTTTGCTGGACAGCCCGCTCCACCACTGATTCCATGGAACTTTGGATGCCGACGGGCTCATAATTTTTTCTCATGGGAATGCTGGAAACCAGAATCTTCTCTGCTTCCCTCAGATCAAGATTCAGTTGATTTTTGATTTCCCAGAGCAGGTCCCCCTCGGTGAGGGTCCCAAAAAATTTCCCGTCCCTGCTGAGAACGGGAATCGCCTGGTAGCGATGAAATTCCATCTTCTCCAGTGCGTTCCGAAGCGTGTCATCTTCACGGACAAAGGCAACATCACACTTCGGGGTCAGGAAAAATAAGATATTCATGAAATTGAAGCTTCCTTTCTGAAAGTCTTTCGGCACGAGCATGTTTTCTGACTACAATTATAGCATATTTCGAAATCGTGAAGACCATGTGAAGCGAAAACAAAGTTTTTTATAATTTTTTCAGGGTGAGATATGATGCAGGTACAAAAGCAGGAAAAAGAACTGGAACGCCCCAGAGATAATACACCGCCGGATGAGCTGTATGCTCATCTGGTGGAGATGATCCGGCGCTACCATCCGTCCGACGACCTGTCTATGATCGAAAAGGCATATCATGTGGCGGATGCGCAGCACAGAGAGCAGAGGCGGAAATCCGGGGAGCCCTATATCATCCATCCGATCTGCGTGGCAATCATTCTTGCGGATCTCGAGATGGATAAGGAAACCATCGCGGCGGGGCTTCTTCATGATGTCGTTGAGGATACCGGTATGACGCTGGACGAGGTATCGCGTGAATTCAATGCCGATGTGGCGGTTCTGGTGGACGGTGTCACCAAGCTGACACAGCTGAACCTGAATACCGATAAGGTGAAGGTACAGGCGGAGAATCTCCGAAAGATGTTTGTCTCCATGGCAAAGGATATCCGCGTCATCATTATTAAGCTGGCGGACCGTCTGCACAATCTCCGGACTCTCGAGTATCAGACGCCGGAGAAGCAGAAGGAAAAGGCACGGGAGTCTCTGGAGATTTACAGCCCCCTTGCGGATCGACTCGGTATCAGCAAGATCAAAATCGAGATGGATGATCTGTCTCTTAAGTATCTGGAGCCGGATGTTTACTATGATCTGGCGGAGAAGGTACATCTCAAGCGGGAGGCGAGAGAGGCACGCATTGACAATATTGTCAGTCAGGTGACGGAGCATATGCTGGAGGCAGGGATTGAAGCTTCGATTTCCGGACGTGTAAAGCATTTCTTCTCGATCTATAAGAAGATGGTCAATCAGAACAAGACGATTGACCAGATCTACGATCTCTTTGCGATCCGCATCATTGTGGATACCGTGCGGTACTGCTATGCGGTGCTTGGGGTGATTCATAAGCTCTACACACCGATTCCGGGGCGCTTTAAGGATTATATTGCGATGCCGAAGCCGAATATGTACCAGTCTCTGCATACGACAGTCATCGGCGGTGACGGCATCCCCTTCGAGATTCAGATCCGTACCTATGAGATGCACAGGACCGCGGAGTTCGGTATTGCGGCGCACTGGAAGTATAAGGAGCAGGGCGGCTCTCAGGAGAAGGCGGCAGAGGGGGAGCTTGCCAAGATGAACTGGCTCCATAATATTCTGGAGTGGCAGAAAGATGAGTCCGACTCCAAGGAATTCATGAACATGGTGAAGTCGGATCTCAGCCTGTTCAATGACAACGTCTACTGCTTCACGCCGACAGGAGATGTAAAAAATCTTCCGGCGGGCTCCTGTCCCATTGATTTTGCCTATGCGATTCACTCGGCGGTCGGCAATAAGATGGTGGGGGCAAAGGTCAATGACCGTTTGGTGCCGATTGAATACCATTTGCAGAACGGAGACCGTGTCGATATCATCACCTCACAGAACTCGAGGGGACCTTCGAGAGACTGGCTGAAAATCGTCAAATCCTCTCAGGCGAAGAATAAGATTCTTCAGTGGTTCAAGCATGAACAGAAGGATGAGAATATCGAGCGCGGAAAGGATCTGATTGATAAGTACGCAAAGTCTAAGGGATGGAACCTGCCGGAGCTGACGAAGCCGGAGTTTATCGAGGCGGTGATCCGCCGTTACAGCTATCCGGACTGGGAGTCCATTCTTGCCTCTGTCGGGAGAGGGGGACTCAAGGAGTCGCAGGTGGTTTCCCGGCTTCAGGATCTGAAGCAGAAGACGGAGCAACGCAATGTCAGCGATTTAGACGTGCTGAAAAATCTCGAGGGGATGACGAAAAAGCCGGAGATTATCCGGAAGTCGAAGTCAGGCATCATCGTGAAGGGAATTCATGATCTGGCAGTTCGCTATGCGAAGTGCTGTTCTCCAGTGCCGGGGGATGAGATTGTCGGCTTTGTGACCCGCGGGCGCGGTATCACCATCCACAGAACCGACTGTATCAATATGATGAATCTTCCGGAGGAAGAGAGAGCCAGACTGATTGAGGCGGAGTGGCAGAGGGACACCGAGAACGAAACCTATGCAACGGAGCTTTCCATTTATACCACAAACCGTGTGGGACTGATTGTGGATATCTCCAAAACTCTTGCGGATCAGAACATCGATATCACCAATTTGAGTTCGCGCCTCGGGAAGAATGAGAAGGCAACGATCACCGTTTCCTTTAATATCCATAACAGAGAGGAGCTCTCGACGCTGGTCGGCAAGCTCCGGAAGATCCGTGGCGTCGTGGATATCGAGAGAACAACAGGCTGAAGCGGCACAAATCGGCGGGATTACAGAAAAGAAAGGAACAGCTATGCTTCGTGTCAATGTCTTTGTAACAGGAATGGTTCAGACCAATGTATATTTCATTGTCAATGAAGAAACCAAACACTGCATCATGGTGGATCCGGCGGACAATGCCGGGCAGCTCAGTCAGATTTTAGAGGAGAGACTTCAGGTGACGCTGGACGCGGTTCTGCTGACGCATGGCCACTTTGACCATATCCTGGCGGTGCCGGAGCTTATCGCGAAATATCAGGTGCCGCTCTATGCCGCAGAGGCGGAGCGTCCTCTTCTCACAAAGCAGCAGATACATCCTTTCACCGGCGGAGGAATCGATCTCCGTATGCCGGAGTTTATCCCGCTCCATGACGGGGATACCCTGCATCTGCTGGATACGGACTGGCAGGTCCTTTCGACGCCGGGGCATACCAAGGGTTCTGTCTGCTATTTTCATCCGAAGGGGGAGGGAGAGAAGTACAATCTCCTGATCTCCGGGGATACGCTTTTTGCGGAATCCTTTGGAAGGACAGATCTGCCGGGCGGCTCCAGTGAGGAAATTTTTCACAGTATCCGGGACAGGCTCCTGACGCTTCCGCCGGATACTCTGGTGTATCCGGGACATGAGGAAATGACCAGCATTGACCATGAGAGAAAGTACAATCCCATCGCCCGTGTACAGGGGAGTGATGAGCTGGGGGAGCCGATGTGATTCGGTTGCTGCTGGATGACATCGCGGAGCAGTTCGAGCAGGATATCCGGGAAATGTGCAGATCCTTTTATCCGGGAGAGTCATTTCGCATCGAGGACAGCGGGGGAGTGCATTTTGCGGAGATGTCCGCGGAAGAAAAAAAGGAAAACTATCGCCGCATTGAGGCGGAAAAAGCCGGGGAGTATCCGGAGAAAGATACAGGGAGAACGGAGTCCCCTTCTCGGGACAGAGGGTGTACGGAGGAAGAGGGGTATACTCTGAGCCTTACGATTGACGGAAGAAAGCTCTGCCGGAGAAAGCCGGAGCCGGACAGAAGGATGCAGAAGATCCTTTTAAAGAAAGCGCTGTACCGGCTTCTCTCGGACTATACCGGACGTCTCCTCCCCTGGGGGAATCTTACGGGTATACGTCCTGTGACGCTGCTTTCTCCGAGACTCCGGGAAGAGAAGGAAAAGAGCGGCGCAAAGCGGCTTACGAAACGGGAGACGGAGCGTGTTCTGAAAGGCTTTCAGAAGGAGTATGAGCTGTCCCATCAGAAGCTCAAGCTGATTTATGATATTGCTGTCCGTGAGGAGGAGCTGCTTCAGGATCTTCGGGATATGACGAAGCAGCCCTGTGAGCGGGGCTGGTCTCTCTATGTGGGGGTTCCCTTCTGCCCGACGAGATGCCTCTACTGTTCCTTTACCTCCAATCCGATTCATGCCTGGGAGGGGGAGATCGACCGCTATCTCGGCTGCCTGGAGGAAGAGCTGGATGCCGTGATGCACGAGATGTGTGAGCTGCAGCACCGGACATTGCAGACCGTCTATATCGGAGGAGGTACGCCGACGGCGCTCCGTGCTCCGGAGCTTCGGAGGCTGCTGGAGCTTTTGAAAACACGCTGCTTTTCCCATCGCAATGCGAGGGTCTGTGAATTTTGTGTGGAGGCCGGTCGTCCCGATTCTCTTGACCGGGAGAAGCTTCGGCTTCTGAAAGAGTATCGGGCGGACCGTATCTCCATTAATCCGCAGACCTTCTCGCAGAAGACGCTGGACCTGATCGGCAGAAAGCACACGGTCGGAGAAGTGATTCGGAAGTTTCGGCTGGCGAGAGAGCTGGGATTTGAAAATATCAATATGGATATCATTCTGGGACTTCCGGAGGAGCATCTTTCCGAGGTGACGAATACGCTGAGACAGATCGCCCTGCTTCATCCGGACAGCCTGACAGTGCACAGCCTTGCCGTAAAGCGTGCCGCAAGGTTTAGCAGAGAGAAGGAGTATTGGGAGCAACGCTACCGCGCGGGAGCGGATATGACCCTCTTTCCGGATCTCGGGGAAGACGGAGATGCGATTTACCGCAGTGAGATGGAGCGCATGATGGCACTTTCCGAGTACACGGCGGAGGTTCTCGGCCTGCATCCCTACTATCTGTACCGTCAGAAGAATATGGCAGGAAACCTCGAGAATATCGGCTTTGCCGAATCCGGGAAGGAGTGCCTCTACAATATCCTGATGATGGAAGAGAAGCATCCCGTGCTTGGCATCGGTGCCGGCGCCGCGACCAAGGTTCCGATGGGGGGCGGCAGAATCGAGAGATGCGACAACGGAAAGGATATTCGAAGCTATATGGAGAATGTCGGGGCGCGTATCCGGGAGAAGCTTCAGATTCTCCGACAGCTTCCGGAGAGAGAAGAAACATGATTTAAATCCTCCGGAGGAGGGATGCTTTTTGCCCGGGGACTGTCACTCCTTCTCTCCCTCTTGCGGGATCCCTTCGAATCCCCTATACTTTAACGGAAGAAACGCTGATTTCATCAGCGTTTCTTCCGCCCTTCCGGGGATCAGGTCATGCTCCGATATACCGTGGGAAAAATGAGAAAGTGCAGGAATTATGGGTTTAGAGTTTCGCAATAAATTACCGTCTTCGGCAGAGATCAGAGAAATGTACCCTCTCTCGCAGGAACTTGCAGAGCGAAAGGCAGAGAGAGACGAGGAGATTAAAAGAATCTTCCGGGGAGAGTCGGATAAGTTTCTTCTGATTATCGGCCCCTGCTCCGCGGATCATCCGGATCCTGTGATGGAGTATATGCATCGCTTAAAGGAGCTTGCCCGGGAGGTGGAGGATAAAATTTTTATTGTTCCGCGAGTGTATACCAACAAACCCCGGACGACAGGAGAAGGCTATAAGGGAATGCTGCATCAGCCGGATCCGGAGAAGGGAGCGGATGTCCTGAGCGGTATCGCGGCAATCCGCCAGCTGCATCTTCGAGTGCTCGAGGAAACCGGCTTCAGTACCGCCGATGAAATGCTTTATCCGGATAATCTCCGATATCTCTCGGATATCATGAGCTATATCGCGGTGGGTGCCCGTTCTGTCGAGAATCAGCAGCACCGTCTGGTGGCGTCCGGCATCGATGTGCCCTGCGGCATGAAAAATCCGACCTCCGGAGATCTTTCCGTGATGCTGAATGCGATTTATGCCGGGCAGCATCCTCATGATTTTATCTTCCGGGAATGGGAGGTGAAGTCCGACGGAAATCCCTATACTCACGCAATTATGCGGGGCTCCCAGAATAAGCACGGACGTATGCTTCCCAATTATCATTATGAGGATCTGAAGCTGCTCAGCAACCTCTATGAGGAGAGAGAGCTCAGCTATCCGGCAGCCGTCATTGACACCAATCACTGCAACTCCGGAAAACACTATAAGCAACAGCTCCGCATCGCCGGAGAGGTAATGCACAGCCGGAAATCCTCCGAGGAGATACGGATTCTGGTCAAGGGCCTGATGGTGGAATCCTATCTGATCGAGGGAAACTGCAAGGTCGAGGAGCATGTCTTCGGCAAGTCGATCACCGATGCCTGTATCGGCTGGGAGGATACGAAGCGGCTCACGGATCTCGTGTATGAGAGCCTTGGCTGAGGAGATGTGCGGAAGTATTTTTCTGCGTCGTCGGGAAGATTTTCTGCGTTATTTCGGACATTTGGAAGAGCTTTGAGAGTAAAAGACAGAAAGGGAACGAGATGGGAGTATATGAGGAGCTGGTAGAGCGAGGGCTGGTTGCGCAGCTTACCAATGAAGAAGAAATCAAAAAACTGGTCAACGAAGGGAAAGCCACCTTCTATATCGGCTTTGATCCGACAGCGGATTCTCTTCATGTGGGTCATTTTATGGCACTTTGTCTGATGCGGCGTCTGCAGCAGGCGGGGAACCGTCCGATTGCGCTGGTCGGCGGAGGAACCGGCATGATCGGAGATCCTTCCGGCAGAGATGATATGCGTTCCATGATGTCCGTGGAACAGATTGACCATAACTGCGAGTGCTTTAAGAAGCAGATGAGCCGCTTTATCGAGTTCGGGGAGAACAAGGCGCTCATGGTGAACAATGCCGACTGGCTCAGAAATCTTAATTTTCTGGATTTTATGAGAGAGATCGGTCCCTGCTTCTCTGTGAACGAAATGCTTCGTGCCCGCTGCTATGTCAACCGCCTGGAATCGGGACTTTCCTTCCTGGAATTTTCTTATATGTTGATGCAGGGCTATGATTTCTATGAGCTTTATCAGAATTATGGCTGTAATCTGGAGTTCGGCGGGGATGACCAATGGTCCAACATGCTGGCGGGGACGGAGCTGATTCGGAAGAAGCTCGGCAAGGATGCCCACGCGATGACCATCACGCTCCTTACCAATAAGGAAGGAAAGAAGATGGGCAAGACAGTGGGCGGTGCAGTATGGCTGGACCCGGAGAAGACGACGCCCTATGAGTTCTATCAGTACTGGAGAAATGTGGACGATGCGGATGTCCTGAAGTGCCTGAAGCTCCTCACCTTTATTCCGATGGAAGAGATTCATAAGATGGAAAGCTGGGAGGGTGCCGAGCTGAACCGGGCGAAGGAGATCCTCGCCTTCCATCTGACAGAGCTGGTTCACGGCACGGAGGAAGCGAAGAAGGCGGAGAGTGCGGCCCGTGCCCTCTTTGCCGGCGGAGGGGACAGCAGCAGTATGCCGAGTCATACTCTGACGGATGCTGACTTTACCGACGGAAGGATCGATATCCTTTCGATTCTGACGATAACAAAGCTGGCATCTTCCCGCGGCGAGGCGCGCCGGAATATCCTGCAGGGAGGCGTCGCCAGGGACGGAGAGAAGATCACGGATATCTCTGCCAGTTTTACCAGAGAAGAGCTGAGGGACGGCTCGGTCTTCCAGAGAGGAAAAAAGAATTTTGTGAGGGTGAATCTCTAATCTTTACGGAAAGATTACGATACTATTCCGGTTTCCGGAAGCGGCTTGTAGGAGGGAATGATTTCAGATATACTACGTTTGTTGTCCGGGATCTCGGATCTCAGAGGGAATTGAGAATCCGGAGATAAATACGAAAGTCAGGATATCCTTTTCCGGGGAGGAAAAGAGAAATCTTTGGGAGAGAATATGAAATTGTTTCTGGCAAGGATGAGATTTGCAGCGGCATCTCTTCTCTGTGCAATGGGCGTGAGCGCGGTTTTCACGATGCCGGCTTTGGCGGAAAAGAATGAGAACGGGATTCAGCTGGTAATGGACTGTGACTATACCGTGTCCAAGGTCAATGATCCGGTGAGCAAGAAGAGCAAAACCGCGATTGTGGTGAGGGAGGATCCGAGCTTCCATATTGAGACAGCAAGGTCTTTCGTCAAGGAAGTGCCTGTACTTCTGTACCGTAACGACTATGTCGATGGTGCAGACAAGGGCGTCCGTTGCCGACTGGTGGAAAAAAATATCGAGGTCAATGTCTCCTCGGAACTGATTCCGGCAGAAGTGTACGACAGTGCGAAGAAGGACGGCAGCCTTTATGATTACATGAACCACTGCTACATGCTTCGGGTCTACAGCAATGAGGCGAAGTCGGAGTATCAGGATTATTACTTTGGCGTGGTAGATGATACTCTCTTTGAGCAGATGAAAAAGACCGCGGCGCAGCAGGCGGAGGAACAGAAAAAGCTTCTTTCGCAGTACGGGCCGGCATTGAAAAGATAAAAACGGAAGCTGTACCTGGGATTGTCGGGTGACAATCCCGTTTTTTTATTTGGCAGGCGATGTGAAGCTTTGTTTGAATGTCTATGCAGGCGAGGCTTTCGGTTCTGAAGGAGTTCACGGCTTCACGGCAGGCTGACGGTATGCGCGGGAGGCTGCCGGGCAGCGCGTGAGCGTAGCAAAGTCGAAGTACAAATGTAATGATTTAGACAAATACTTTTTTTACGAATGGACTATGATATAACGAGCGGTGCGAGGCATCGCAGAATACTAAATAATGTGACAGGGAGGACAGACTGGATGACTGTAATGAAGAAATGGCTGGGAGCGTTGGCGATCGGTGTCACAATGATGACAGGATTTTCCTTTGGCTCTTTTGCGTATAGTGTAACCGGCGGGATTGATTCCGTAAAGATTGATCCGGAAACGAGAGAGACCATTCATATCGGCTTTCACACGGAGCCGAAGGATATGATCGGTACGGACGGAAAGATCTATGTCTTTGAAATCAAGCCCTATCAGAATTCTCTGATGACACGGCATGACCCGGTGGGACAGGCGGAAACCGGGGCGGGACAATCCATTACCATTCCGCTGGATGCGGGACCCGGGGAGAAGAGGCTTTACAGCTCCTTCATCCTTGCGGTAAATACCGGCAACCACTATCAGCCGATTTCCGGACGCCATTATGTGACAAACCCGGAGGTACTGGCACCCAATCAGGAGCCGGCAAAGAATGCCGGGAAGAAAGGGCTTCGTGTGGACCCGAATCTTCTGGATGATGCGCTGAAATTAAATATCAAGCACGCCGGTGTGGATATCCCGACCTCCCGCTTCTTTGGAAAGGGCATCAGCTACAGCTACGAGGGCAGAACCTTTAAGATCAACTCGGAGCTGATTAATCAGCTGGATGCGGAGGTGCAGCGCCTGACGGATTCCGGTGTCACTGTGACGGGAATTCTTCTGAATGCCTGGAATGAGGTCACCCCGGAGCTGAATCGTCCGGGGATCGCCAGTCTTCCGGCAGAAAAGGCAGCTTATTATACCTTTAATGTCGAGACAGAGGACGGCTTCCGCGCAGTCAAGGCAATGGCGTCCTTCCTTGCAACCCGTTACAACGGAAAGAACGGGCACGGAAAGATTACAAACTGGGTGGTAGGAAATGAGATTGACAACCAATACTGGAACTATACCGGGGATTTTGAGGTAAGCACCTATACTCATATCTTCCAGCAATCCTTCCGTGTGTTCTACACCGCGATTAAGTCACAGTCTGCGAATGACACGATTATGTTCTCCCTCGACCACTTCTGGAATACCTATCCGGAGGCGGCGCCGGTACAGAAGTACAAGGGCAGAGAGGTTCTGGAGTCCTTCAATGCCTGGGATAAGGAAGAGGGCGCAACCTCCTGGGGACTGGCGCTTCATCCCTATCCGGATCCGATCAATGATCCTGTGTTCTGGAATGATGATAAGAAGGGCAGAGCCGTTGACAGCATTGACAGTCCGATTATCAACTTCAAGAACCTTCATGTCATCACGAATTTCATGCAGCAGTCGGCGATGAGGACACCGGACGGCAAGGTTCGAAATATTTTCCTCACGGAGGAGGGCTTCAGCAGCATTACCAACGGAAAGGACAGCTCTATGCAGCAGGCGGCTGCCGTGGCGTATTCCTACTATATCGTGGATGACAATCCGTATATCACGGCATATCTGATGAGCCGTCAGGAGGACAATGCGTCCGAGGTGGCGGCAGGGCTTGCCTTTGGTCTTGAGACCGTAAACGGCAACAATATCCAGCATAAACCGGCATGGGATGTTTTCCGTGTGATTGATGATCCTTCTGCTTCTCTGCCGGCTTCGGATTTTGCCAAGGAGATCATCGGCATCAAGGAATGGGACCAGGTCATTCCGGGCTTCCGTGCACCGAAGTAAATCGGGACGGGAATGCGGATTTCGCCTCCTTCCCCCCTTCAGGGAAAGTGCCTCTTCGGGACGGTAGTATTTTTCCTGCTGTGGTTTTGACTCCGGAAACATTGAAGCGGTGTTTTCGGAGAGATGAGAAAAACAGCGGCATTTTCCTCTGATGGAAACCGGAGAGCGAAACATAAGGCGGGAGAATTATATTGGACATCTTTCTTGGCAGGGTATTGTTGTATTATCTGCTTTTTATCAATGCCTGTGCTTTCCTGCTCTTTGGGCTTGATAAGTACCGTGCGCGGCGCAGGAAATGGAGGGTCTCTGAAGCGGAGCTGTTAGCGGCAGCGGCAGTCGGAGGGGCACTCGGCGCCTTTCTCGGAATCCTCGTTTTCCGGCACAAGACGCGGTACCTGAAGTTTACGATCGGTGTTCCGCTGCTTCTCTTATGCTGGGTGCTGCTTCTGCTCTGCGGGGATCAGCTGCTGTTTCCTTAACCACGGTTATGCGCAGGAAAAAAGGAGATTCCTAAAACGGAATCTCCTTTTTTCGATCCTGCTCCTGGGCGGACTCGAACCGCCACTACTGGCGTCGGAGGCCAGCGCTCTATCCATTAAGCTACAAGAACATGTCTTTTCGGAAACTCTGTGATAGAGTATCCTTAAAACAGACTACATTATCATACGATATTTGAATGTGAAATTCAAGATTACAATTATTTTCTTTATTGAACCGAAGTGGAACCGAAGTGAAATTCACCGGAGGGAAAAGACGGAATTCCCGTTTCTGAGGAAAATTGATTCGGGAAATGAAAGGGATATTTCCGCGCTGCCGAAAAAGCGAAGTGTTTCCCGGCAGCGTCTTGGCGGGACAGGGGAAGAGAAGAAAGAGGGGATATGAAATCAAAAAAAATTTTGTTGTTTCTTGTAATTTTTTGCTGTTTTTTCTGCCTTGTCACTTCCGACTTTATCTTTTCGAAGGGAAGGAACGAAGGGATGCAGGACTTTGGCGTATTTCTCGGGATCAACGGGGATGAGATCGAAAAATTGAAAAATTATCGCATCGTAGTGATCGAGCCGTCCGAATTTCGGCAGGAGCAGATTTCTGCCCTGCATCAGGAGGGAAAGACGGTGTATGCTTATCTCAACATCGGTTCTCTCGAGGATTCGCGCCCCTATTACTCTCGATTTCAGTCTCTTTCTCTGGGGAAATATGAAAACTGGCAGGGAGAGTACTGGATGGATGTGTCCTTTTCAAAGTGGCAGGACTTTCTTGTAAAGGAACTGGGAGCGAAGTATACCGCACTCGGAATTGACGGTTTCTTTCTGGACAATGCGGATGTTTACTACCATTATCCCAGAGAGGAAATCTATGAAGGGCTCTGCGCGATTTGCAGCGGACTGAAGACGCAGTATGCGTGTAAGCTTCTGATAAATGGGGGGGACAGCTACGTAAAGAGGTGCATCGATGCGGGAAGAGCGGCTTCCTGCTTTGACGGCATCAATCAGGAGTCTGTGTTTACGAAAATCGATTTTGAGAAAAAACGTTATCTCAGGCAGAACAGGGAGAATCGGGAGTATTTTCAGGACTATCTTCTGAAGGTGAAGAGGGCAGGACTGCTCGTCTGCCTCACAGAGTATCGTGCCTCCCCGCGTCTCGCCCGAAAGATTGCAGAGTACTGCCGGGAGCACGGCTTTCTCTGGTACAATGCGCCGGGACTGGAGCTCAGATGAAATGAAGGGTTACTGCTTCTCATTTTCCCTTCGGATCTGTTCGATTTGGTCGCGGTAGACGGCAGCCTCCTCGAAATTCAGTTCCGCGGCGGCAGCCCGCATCTTTTTTGTGAGCTCACGCAACAGTTTCTCCACTTCCTTTTTGTTCATGGACTCGACATCCTTTCGAAGCCCCTTGCCGGATTCCGGATCCGCGGCGTGGGAGATCGCGATAAGATCCCGGACCGCCTTCCGGATTGTGGTGGGGGTGATGCCATGCTCCCGGTTGTACTTCATCTGAAGCGTGCGGCGACGGGCAGTTTCCTCAATGGTATGCCGCATGGATTCGGTGACATGGTCCGCATACATGATGACATGCCCCTCGCTGTTTCTTGCGGCACGTCCGACCGTCTGGATCAGGGAGGTTTCAGAACGGAGGAAGCCCTCCTTGTCGGCATCGAGAATCGCTACCAACGTGATCTCCGGGATATCCAGCCCCTCACGGAGAAGGTTGATGCCTACCAGCACATCGAATTTGTCAAGCCGCATATCCCTGATGATACTCTGCCGCTCCAGAGTATCGATATCGGAGTGAAGATAGTGGACCCTGACATCGTTTTCCTTCAGGTACTTCGTGAGATCCTCCGCCATCTTCTTGGTGAGAGTTGTGACCAGAACCTTATGCTTCTTTTGACTTTCCCTGCGGATCTCGGAGAGGAGATCATCGATCTGTCCCGTAATGGGTCGGACGGTGATTTCCGGGTCCAGCAGTCCGGTCGGGCGGATGATCTGCTCCGTCCGGAGAAGCTCGTGCTCTGCCTCATAGTCTCCGGGAGTGGCGGAAACGAAGAGCATCTGGTTGATTTTCGACTCAAACTCCGTGAAATTGAGCGGTCTGTTGTCAAGGGCGGACGGAAGGCGGAAGCCATAGTCGACGAGAGTGTTTTTCCGGGAGAGATTCCCGTTGTACATCCCCCGGATCTGCGGCAGGGAGATATGGGACTCGTCCACGATGGTAAGATAGTCCTCCGGGAAATAGTCGATGAGCGTGTAGGGAGGCTCTCCCGCTTTGGTAAAGTTCAGGTGCCTTGTGTAGTTTTCGATGCCGGAACAGAAGCCGGTTTCCTTCAGCATTTCGATGTCGTAGTTGGTGCGCTCGGAGATTCTCTGCGCCTCCAGCAGCTTATCCTCATCCTTGTAGAATTTGACTCTGTCCGCAAGCTCCGCTTTGATATTCTCACAGGCGAGGAGCAGTTTGTCCATGGGGATGACATAGGGACTTGCCGGAAAGATCATGGCGTGCTGAAGCGTTGCTTTTGCCTTGGAAGTGAGGGGATCTATCATTTTAATGACATCGATTTCGTCTCCGAAGAACTCTACCCGGACCGCCTGATCGCCCTCGGATGCCGGGAAGATATCGACAACGTCACCCATGACGCGGAAGCTACCGCGCTTAAAGTCCATATCGTTTCGATTGTACTGGATATCGATGAGCTGTCGAAGCAGACTGTCCCTGTCTCTCTGCTGTCCGGGGCGGAGAGAGATTGCCATATTCAGGTACTCTGTCGGTGCACCGAGTCCGTAGATACAGGATACCGAGGCGACAACAATGACATCGTCCCGCTCCGAGAGGGCAGCCATGGCGGAGGAGCGCAGCTTGTCGATCTCGTCATTGATATCCGAATCCTTTTCGATATAGGTGTCGGAGGAGGGGACATACGCCTCCGGCTGGTAATAGTCATAATAGGAAACAAAATATTCGACGGAGTTTTCCGGAAAGAACTCCTTCATCTCTGAGTAGAGCTGGGCGGCGAGGGTTTTGTTGTGGGAGATGATGAGGGTCGGCTTCTGCAGCCTTTGAATCACATTCGCCATGGTGAAGGTTTTGCCGGAGCCGGTAACACCGAGCAGGGTTTCAAATTGATTTCCTTCCTGAAAGCCCCTCACCAGTTCCGAAATCGCCTGCGGCTGGTCCCCGGTCGGCGCATAGTCGGAATGCAGTTTAAATTCATGATGTTCCATATCGTTTTCCTTCTCTGTCGGAGGAGCCGCTGTCTCAGCTGTTCCGTCAAGTGCCGTGCTCCCTCTGGAAACAGCAGCATGACATTCTGTATCCTTCAGGGGCTTTCTGTGCCGCCTTCCCTCGGGAAGAGCAGCTTCGGCGGGAATGTGGAGGAGATAAGCCGGTTCCGCAGACAGTTATCAGAGTTATAGCAAATATATATTCCCAGAAAATGATACCGTAACTTACACTAAAGAAAAAGTCAAAAAACAGTGAATCGATACCGCCGGAAGTACCATAAATAACTTTTATCATAAATATAAATAAAACGATGGTACAATGGTAGGGTCGATGAGGAGGAAGCATGAATTTTCAGGTAGGACTTATCCCCGGGGACGGGATCGGACCGGAAGTCGTCGCTGAGGCGGAAAAGGTATTGGCCGCGGTCGGCAAAAGGTACGGGCATCAGTTTGAGACGGAAACTCTTCTGATGGGCGGATGCTCGATCGATGCTTACGGGGAACCTCTTACGGAGGAGACACTCAAGAAAGCCGAAAGCAAGGACGCGATTCTGATGGGATCCGTCGGCGGAAAAGTAGGTGTGTCTCCCTGGTACGCACTCCCGCCGGAGAAACGTCCGGAGGCAGGGCTTCTGAAGCTCCGCAGGTCTCTCGGACTTTTCTGCAATCTTCGTCCGGCGCAGCTGTACCCGGAGCTGAGAGAGGCATGTCCCTTGAAGGAGAGCATTTCCCGGAGGGGCTTTAATGTCATGATGGTGAGAGAGCTGACCGGCGGTCTGTATTTCGGAGAGCGCTCCACCGAAATGATGGGGGGGCAGAGGGTTGCCAGGGATACTCTCCGGTACAGTGAGGGAGAGATCCGAAGGATATTGAAAAAAGCCTTTGAGATTGCGGGACTTCGCAGAAAGAAGCTCACTTCCGTGGATAAAGCCAATGTGCTCGATTCCTCGAGACTCTGGAGGAGCATCGCAGAGGAAGAAGCCGGAGAGCATCCGGAGATATGCCTTGAGCATGCGCTGGTGGACTCGACGGCGATGCAGCTGATCAGAAATCCGGGGCAGTTTGATGTGATCGTCACGGAGAACCTGTTCGGAGATATCCTGTCGGATGAGATGGCGGAGATCACAGGCTCTCTCGGTATGCTGCCCAGTGCTTCACTGAGAGAGGACAGCTTCGGACTTTACGAGCCCTCCGGCGGCTCCGCACCGGAGATCGCCGGTCGGGGAATCGCGAATCCTCTGGCTTCGATTCTTTCCATGGCGATGATGTTTCGCTACAGCTTTCACCTCACAGAGCATGCTTCTGTCGTGGAGCGTGCCGTGGAAGAGGCGATACGGCTGGGCTGTCGAACCCGGGACATCTATGTGGAAGGAATGGAGGGACAAACCCTTCTCTCGACCGGGGAGATGGGAGACCGGATTGTGAGTCTTCTGAGACAATTTTGACAGTGGATAAGAAAAGATTAACTTGAAGGAGAATGGTATGGGACGAATTTACAACTTTAGCGCAGGACCGGCAGTGCTGCCGGAGGAGGTACTGAGAATTACGCAGGCGGAGATGCTGGACTACCATGGTTCCGGGATGTCCGTGATGGAGATGTCCCATAGGTCAAGAGTCTTTGAGGAAATTCTCGAGCAGGCGGAAGAGGATCTTCGGGAGCTTCTCTCGATTCCGGAAGATTATCATGTTCTCTTTCTTCAGGGCGGCGGACATACCCAGTTTGCGATGGTGCCGATGAATCTCATGAAAAAGCGCGTGGCGGACTATATCGTTACCGGACAGTGGGCGAAGAAGGCGAAGCAGGAGGCGGAAAAGTACGGAGAAGTTCATGTGATTGCGGACTCTGCGGATCAGGGCTATTCCTATATCCCGGAGCTTACGGGACTTACGATTTCGGACGATGCGGATTATGTCTATATCTGCCAGAACAATACCATCTACGGTACCGCCTATCAACGCCTTCCGGATACGAAGGGAAAGCCGCTGGTAGCGGATGTGTCCTCGATGTTTCTGTCCGGACCGATGGAGGTGCAGAACTATGGTCTGATCTGGGGCGGTGTTCAGAAGAACATCGGACCTGCCGGTGTCACCATTGCCATCATCAGAAAGGATCTGATCACGGAGGATACCCTGCCGGGAACGCCGGAGATGCTGAAGTATCAGGTGCATGACAAGGCGAAGTCCCTCTACAACACCCCTCCCTGCTACAATATCTATGTCTGCGGTCTTGTTTTCCGATGGCTGAAGCAGCTGGGAGGACTTCCGGAGATGGAAAAGAGGAATCTCGAGAAGGCGAAGATTCTCTATGATTTCCTGGATCAGTCGCGCCTCTTCCACGGCACTGCCAGAAAGGAAGACCGCTCTCTCATGAATGTTCCCTTTGTGACCGGCAATGAGATGCTGGATGCGGAATTTGTGCAGAGGGCGAAGGAGGCGGGACTTGAGAATCTGAAAGGCCATCGCACGGTCGGAGGGATGAGAGCCTCCATCTATAACGCAATGCCGCGCGCCGGTGTCGAAGCTCTGGTACAGTTTATGGAGCAGTTTGAAAAGGAGCACCGGGCATGAAAAATCGTGAAATCTACTGTATGAACCAGATCAGTCCTGTCGGAACCGCAAATTTTCGAAAGGGCTATACCCTGACGGATACGCCGGACAATGTCGCCGGTTTCCTCGTGCGAAGCAGGGATCTTCACGGGATGGAATTTCCGAAGACACTTCGGGCGATTGCCCGGGCAGGTGCCGGTGTCAACAATATTCCCCTGGACGTCTGTGCGGAGCAGGGCATCGTTGTGTTCAACACTCCCGGTGCCAATGCCAATGCGGTGAAGGAAATGGTTCTTGCCGGGCTTCTGCTGTCCTGCCGGGATCTGATCGGCGGTGAAGCGTGGGTCCGGGCACATCAGGAGGAAGCCGCTCTTGCGAAACTCGCGGAGCAGGAAAAGAAAAATTTTGCCGGAACAGAGCTTCAGGGCAAGAGTCTCGGTGTGATCGGACTCGGTGCGATCGGTGTTCTTGTTGCCAATGCCGCCGTTGCCCTCGGAATGGAAGTCTACGGCTATGATCCTTTTCTGTCGGTCAATTCTGCGTGGAAGCTTTCCCGGAATGTCAGACATGCGGGACTTCTGACGGAGCTCTATGATCACTGTGATTTTCTGACGGTCCATGTTCCGGCAACGGAAAAGACCAGAGGGATGCTGAACGAGGAAGCCTTTTCCCGTATGAAGGACGGGGTCAGAATCCTGAACTTTGCCAGGGATATTCTCGTGGAGCTTCCGGCGATGGAAAAGGCACTGAAGAGTGGAAAGGTCGCCGCTTATATCACGGATTTCCCGACGGCGGAGGTGTGTGCTCTGCCCAATACGCTGGTTTTTCCGCATCTCGGGGCATCTACGGAGGAAGCGGAGGAGAACTGTGCCGTCATGGCGGTTCGGGAGATACAGGACTATCTCGACAACGGCAACATCCATCATTCTGTCAACTTCCCGGAGATTGACGCGGGGGTCTGTGAAACGCCGGGGAGAATCGCGATCCTTCATCGGAATATCCCGAACATGCTCGGCAAGCTCACAGGGGCGCTGGGGACTGCCGACATTAACATCGAAAACCTCCAGAACAAATCAAGAGGCGCCTATGCCTATACCCTTGTAGACCTCGACCAGAGCATGACGGAGCAGGGCTTTCAGGAGCTGCACCGGATTGACGGTGTGCTGAGGGTGCGGAGAGTAAAGTAAATTACTGTAAGGATTTCGCCACTTGCGGGAAAGTCCCGGAGCTTTTATCCTGTTGGTTATGGAAATACTGCACAGGGAAGCCTGGAGGATATCGTTGTCTCCCTGTGACTCTCGAAAGGAAAGGCTTCGCATCTGGCGAAAGACGGGATCGATGAAAGCAAGGAAGTTTATCAATCGTTTGACGGCTCTGGCATTGACCGGAGCTTTTGTCGTATCCCCGCTGCTGTGCTTAGGGGATACGGTGACGGTAAATGCGGCAGAGAGGGTTCTGGATATCACGGTCAACGGTCCGGTGGCGGTCAATGCGGAGACCTTGCAGGAGCTCAGCAGACGCTCGCAGCAGGATGAGGCTTCTGTCAATGCAGGCACAGGGATACTTTCGAACGGCATTAAAGCTGCTGTTGTAAAATCAAATCCGGCAATGATGAAGAAAAACGGTGCGACCAATGATATGAGTTCCCTGATTGACAGCAGCTACGGCGTACTGATTGATCTCACGGAGAACCGCATCATTGCGGAGAAAAATTCGGATGCGCAGATGTACCCTGCTTCGATGACGAAGGTTATGACGCTTCTTGTTGCCGTGGAGTCGCTTTCCGATCTGGAGGAAAAGCTCAGCGTCAGTCAGGATATCGTGGACTATGCCAAAAGCCGCGGGGCTTCCCGTGCCGGTTTCAGGGTAGGGGAGCGGGTGCCGGTGAAGGATCTTCTCTTTGGCATAATCCTTCCCTCCGGCGCGGACGCAGTCATGGTGCTCGCAAGGCGTGCTGCCGGATCCGACAGCGCCTTTGTGGAGAGGATGAACGAGAAAGCCAGGGCACTGGGACTCTCCGACGGAGCGGAGTTCCGGAACGCAACCGGACTTTTCGATGAAAATCACCATATGACAGTCAGGGATATGGCGGCAATCATGGCTGCCGCGATGCAGAACGATACTGCGAGGGCGGTTCTCACGACGCAGAGCTATACGACGACACCGACTACAGAGCATCCGGACGGTATCAAGCTGAATAATCTTTTCTTACAGAGGATTGCCGGGCAGGATACCAGGGGCAGCAGGGTGCTTGCGGCAAAGACCGGATATGTCAGACAGTCCATGTTCTGCGCGGTTTCCTGCAGTGAAGGCAGAAACGGACACCAGTATATCCTCGTCACCGCACATGCCGTCAACAGCTGGCAGTGCATTTACGATCAGGCGAAGGTATACGCGACGTATGTGAGTTAGAAAGACCTTCGGCAGTTTCTCTCTATAATCCCAAAATAATCGCCGGCACGCGGAAGGCTCCGAAGCGGACTTTCCGTGTACCGGCTGTTTTGTTTTATAAGGATATCCATCGATTTCCCAATTTGCGAAGAAATCAGATGAATTTTCTTGACAAAACGGGAAGGGAAGGGTATTCTAAACACAAATTAATTATGAACGTATGGACGCATAAACAAAATAAATTTTCATTTTTATTTATAGAGCATCATCGGCGCTTACAAAATAGGCATGGGTAGTGGATATTTTCTGTGCTTTTAGAGGTTTAACTCAGTAGTTGGATGCAGTTATACAAAAAGTGATTCTGCGGGGAGAGGACATTAAACAGAGGCAAAAGGTTTAATTGCGGCTTTCGCTTTTCTTTTTGTATAAGCAGTGAATATTGATCGGAGCCAAGAAAAGAAACGAGTAAGCAGCCTATGAATGAAAAGCAGAAGAGGACTTCAAAATATGATTTTACGGTACAGTATGACAGGAAGGCGTATTCTGCATTGACCGATGTTTCCTTTCAGCTGTTTCAGAAGCACTCCATGCAGGTACGGATTTATCCGTTTGCAATCGGATTGATGATTGTCGCCTCCGTATCGCTTTATTCGCAGCTTTGTTCTCCGTCCCGGAGCATGGCGTGGATTATAGTGAATGTCGCGGTGCTGATTCTTTTTTTTGCGCTCATTCCGCTCAGCGGGGTCGCTGCGCGCAGAAAGTATTTGAAGAAGGCGATAAAAAAAGTGCAGGCGGAAGGGGAATTTCCGTTTAACGTCTGCTTTGAGTTCTATGAGAACGAAATTGAGGTGACGGTACGGGGCAATACATTTCATTCAGGATATGACCGGATTGACGGGATTGTTGAATATCGAGAATGGATTTTTCTTTTTATGGGGCAAAAAGCCTATATTTTGAATGACAGTGTCTTCCGGAGTGCGGAAGATAAAAACGATTTCTTATCTTTTATCAATAAAGAAGTCGGGATAAAACGATAAATTTTATGTAGGGATAAAATGATAAATTTTAGGAGGACGTATGGCAAGACAAACACAGGCTGAAATTAAAGCTAATTTCAAAAGTCGCTACCGTGAGTACGGCGGAGAGCAGAAATCATGGAAATTGGGGCTGCTTCGAATCAGGCTTCCCTTTATCCACTATGCGTGGTCATTCCCCGAGATGATCCAGGCAGTGTTTATGTGTGCAACCTGCCTGGGAGCAATTCCGGTTTTGACACAGTATCTGGGCGTCAGCTATGAGGTTGCGCTTTCCATGGTCATCATCAACGGCTTTTTCTACACCCTGCACGTGCTGCTGGGAGACCCGGTCGTTCCGGGCTGGGTAACGCCGGCAATTCCGCTGGTTATTGCCTTTTTGGAAAAGTACCAGATGGGACCTGCCAGAGTACAGGCTCTCATTGCAACACAGCTGCTTTTGGGGCTTCTCTTTCTGTTTTTTGGTCTGACGGGTCTGGGATCCAAAATCATCGATCTGGTTCCGCGCTCCGTGAAAGCAGGAATCCTGATGGGCGGAGGTGTAGCCGCGGTGATCGGAGAGATGAAAACCGGAGGGCGCATTGAGCTGTATCCTATTTCCGTTGCGGTGGGTGCGCTGTTCTCCTATTTCTTCCTGTTTTCGCCGATATGGCAGGGCTGGCGCAGGAAGAACAAGGTGATTGATCTGATCGGTAAATTCGGGATGCTTCCGGCGATTATCATCGCGGTTATCCTCGGACCTATCGTCAGGGAAATTGCCGTTCCGAATGTGCAGTGGTGGCCGTTAATTAAGATTCCGGAGTTCGGAAACATCTGGAATCAGCTTTCGCCTTTTGCCATCGGCTGGCCGAGTGTCACGACGTGGATCGCTTCCATTCCGGTCGCTATTGTGGTTTACATCATCGCTTTCGGTGATTTCGTGACATCCAAAGCGTTGATCGACGATGCGGATGAGGTTCGTAAGGATGAGGCAATTGATTTTGATGCAAACCGTTCCAATATCATCAGCGGTATCCGCAATGTGGCGATGGCGGTCACCTGCCCATATACGCAAATGTGCGGACCTCTTTGGGCGGCAGTTACGGCAGCAGTGGCAACTCGGTACAAGGAAGGCCCGGAAGCCATGGAATCCATCTACAGCGGCGCCGGAACATTCCGTATTTCCACATTTATCTGCGTGGCGTTAATGCCGATTTCATCGCTTCTGCAACCGGTTCTGCCAGTTGCGCTGTCATTAACTCTTCTGGTTCAGGGATATGTTTGCTGTTCGCTGGCGATGAATATGTGCGAGGACGATATTGACCGTGGGATCTGCGGGGCCATGGGGGCCGTTCTTGCAATCCGTGGTGCAGCCTGGGGCCTGGGCGTAGGAATCATTTTATTCCTGCTTCTGTATCGCGGCAAAGCAGAAAAAGCGGAACAAAAGCAATGAATAAATTCTGTCTGTAAATAAATTCTGATAGAAACATGTGAAAGTAACAAATGAGGTATAAAAAGGAAGAGAAGAAAGGAGGTACGGTAAGAAATGCAAACGGTTTAGTTGGCTGAGGAGAACGGGGAAGCATACAGGAAGACCGAAAGCGTGCCCGGCATAAGGGAGTGAAACACATCTCCTGCCGCGATCGGAAAAAATATCGGGCGTCGCAATCGGAAAAATGCTTCTTGCCGAGGTCGGAAAGGGATGCTGGAGCTAGGACGGATTTGGAATGAAAATACGCTGAAAAGTGGAAATGAATTAAACTCAAGGAGTCTATAAAATCAGGAAAGGTGGGTTTGTTATGGCTTTAATGACAGGACAGCAGTATATCGATAGTATCCGTAAGATTAAGATGGAAATTTACAAATTTGGGGAAAGGGTGGAAAATCCGGTGGATGATCCGATTCTTCGTCCGTCTCTGAATTCAGTCCGCATGACCTATGATCTGGCACAGATGCCGGAATATCAGGATTTAATGACCGTAATTTCTCCGGAAACCGGTGAGAGAATCAACCGTTTCACCCATATCCATCGCAATACGACCGATCTCCGAAACAAGGTAAAAATGCAGCGTCTCTGCGGACAGAAGACGGCCGCCTGCTTCCAGCGCTGTGTCGGCATGGATGCCTTTAATGCGGAGTATTCCACAACCTATGAGATTGATCAAAAGTACGGAACCCATTATTTTGAGAATTTCAAGAAATTCATGACCTATGTGCAGGAAAACGATCTGACGGTTGACGGCGCGATGACCGATACCAAGGGCGATCGTTCTAAAGCTCCGCATGCGCAGGATGATCCGGATATGTATCTGCGTGTGGTGGAACGCAGGGAGGACGGTGTAGTGGTCTGTGGCGCGAAAGCACACCAGACCGGCATCATCAACAGTCATGAAGTCATCGTTATGCCGACGATCTCCATGGGACCGGACGACAAGGACTATGCGATTTCGTTCGCAGTGCCTCTGGATACCAAGGGACTTTTTATGATTATCGGACGTCAGAGCTGCGATACCCGCAAGATGGAAAACAGTCAGATGGATGTCGGCAACTCCGAATTCGGCGGTGTTGAGGCATTGACCGTTTTCGATCATGTCTTTGTTCCGAATGACAGAATTTTCTTAAACGGCGAAACGGAATTTGCCGGGATGTTAGTCGAGCGCTTTGCCGGATATCATCGTCAGAGCTACGGAGGATGCAAAGTCGGCGTCGGTGATGTTCTGATCGGTGCGGCAGCGGTTGCGGCGGATTACAACGGCATACCGAAAGCTAGCCATGTCAAGGATAAGCTGATCGAAATGATGCATTTGAACGAAACACTGTATTGCTGCGGTATTGCGTGCTCGGCGGAGGGACAGCCGACGGAGAGCGGAAATTATATGATCGATCTTCTGCTCGCCAATGTCTGCAAGCAGAATGTAACCCGTTTCCCGTATGAAATTGTGCGGCTGGCGGAAGATATCGCGGGCGGACTGATGGTAACGGCTCCATCCGAAAAGGATTTCCGTGATCCGAAGCTGGGACCGATTATCGAAAAATATCTGCGTGGCTCCTCTGCGGTCAGCACGGAAAACAGGCTTCGTATTTTGAGGCTAATCGAGAATCTGGCACTTGGTACCGCGGCTGTAGGATATCGTACGGAATCCATGCACGGTGCAGGATCCCCGCAGGCACAGCGCATTATGATTGCCCGTCAGGGAAATCTGGCACAGAAGAAAGAATTGGCGAAAGCGATCGCTCATATTCAGGAATAGTGACCGAAACGGATCGGTTGATGCCCGCAGGCAGCGGGCCTGGGAGGAAGGATTACTTCCTCCCAGCGTTTATGCGGAAAAATGATGCCAAATCGGAGGTCGGATTTGAACGAGATTGAAAAAGCACTTGATGAATATGTTCGCCCGTTGCTGAAATTGCATGGCGGGGATATGGAAGTGCTTGGTTTTGAGGACGGCATTGTTCGTTTTCGCCTCACCGGCGTTTGCGCCGGATGCTCTGCGGCGGATTTAACGGCAGAGGAACTGGTGAATAAAGAATTAACGGAACATGTGTCTTCGGTTAAAAAAGCAGTTTTGGAAACTTATGTTAGCGAGGAACTGATTGCACAGGCAAGAAAAATTCTGGAGCAAAGACATGGAAGCTAAGCTGACAGTCGGAGTGCGTTATTGCGGGGGCTGCAACAGCCGCTATGACCGTGTAGCTGTTGTGAAAAAGCTGCAGTCTCTTCTGCCGAATGTCCGTTTTGTCAACGCGGCATCCCATGAACGATATGATGCGGCGATTGTTGTGAGCGGCTGCGAAACCGCTTGTGCGGAGCGTAGTGATCTGAATGTTTCTCCGGCTAAAATCTATGATATTCACGAGTGGCGTGATGTAATTCCGGTACGGAATAAAATTCGGGAGCTGTCCGAAAGGGAAAAAGGAATTTCACTGTCTTTGGAAGAGGTAAAGAACATTTTGCCGCATCGCAGCCCCATGCTTTTTATTGACAGCGTATCGGAGCTGAAGCCGGGGGAAGAGATTGAAGCACGCTTTCATGTTCGCGAGGATTTGCTGGAATTTGCCGGTCATTTTCCGGGAAACGCGATATTTCCGGGGGTGCACACTCTCGAATCCATGGCGCAGGCCGCCGACATCATGCTGATGACATTACCCCGCCATGCGGGGAAAGTACCGCTTTTTGTCAAAGCGGACTCGGTGTCATTCCGGAGAAAAATATTGCCCGGGGACGAGATCGTCATCAAAGCATATCTGGTGGAAGAGCTGCGCGCGATGGGTTGGAATAAATGCAAATGTCAGGTGATTGTCAGCAGTAGCGCAGCAGCGGACGCTGTGATTGTCATCGCCATGGCAGAAAAATAAACATGAGGAGGAAAATATGGCAACTTGGAAAGAACATTATCAGGAACATCTCACGACGGCTCGGGAGGCGGTGCAAAGGATCAAATCAAATGACCGCGTAGTAATTGCCCATGCCGTCGGTGAGCCGTCCTATCTTATCGATGCGATGGTAGAAAACGCTGCTTCTTATCGCAATGTGGAAATTGTGCATATGGTTGCGATGGGAAAAGGAGAGTACTGCAAGCCGGAATATGCGGAGAATTTCCGTCACAACTCGATTTTTGTCGGTCGTTCCACGCAGAAAGCGGTGGAGGAAGGCCGAGGCGATTTCACGCCCTGTTTCTTTTTTGAGGTTCCCAGAATGTTTGCCACCACCATGCCGGTGGATGTTGCCCTGATTAACGTGACGCCTCCGGACGAAAACGGAATGTGTTCCTTGGGCGTATCCGTTGATTATACTCTCGAAGCGGCACGGCAGGCAAAAACCGTTATCGCCCAGATCAACCGAGAGATGCCGTATACCGGACCGCACAGCCTGATCTCTGTGGAAGAGATTGATTGCATTGTTGAGCATGATGCGCCGATTATTGAGCTTCCTCAGGGGAAAATCGGAGAGATTGAACGTGCCATCGGTGAGAACTGTGCGAAGCTGATCCATGATGGAGATACCCTGCAGCTCGGCATCGGTGCGATTCCGGATGCGGTACTGCTTTTCCTGAAAGATAAAAAGGATCTGGGGATTCATTCCGAAATGTTCTCGGACGGTGTGCTGGAACTGGTTAAAGAGGGTGTCATTACCAATAAGAAGAAAACGCTGCATCCCGGAAAATTCATTGTTACGTTCCTGATGGGGACCAAGAAGCTCTATGATTATGTGGATCATAATAAGGACGTCGAGCTCTGGCCTGTGGATTATGTGAATAATCCTTATATTATTGCTCAGAATGATAACCTGATTTCCATCAATTCCGCTGTGCAGGTTGATCTGATGGGACAGACTGCTTCGGAGTCCGTCGGGGCAAGGCAGATTTCCGGTGTCGGTGGCCAGGTTGATTTTGTTCGCGGCGCTTCTGCGAGCAAGGGCGGAAAATCCATCATTGCGATGCCTTCCACAGTAAAAGGAAAGATCTCCAAAATTGTTGCGAATCTGGATGACGGCGCTCCGGTTACAACCAGCCGCAATGATATCGATTATGTTGTGACAGAATACGGAATTGCCGAGCTCAAGGGAAAGACGCTCCGTGAAAGAGCACATGCTTTGATTGAGATTGCACATCCTGATTTCCGCGAAGGATTGAAAGCAGAATTTGAAAAAAGATTTTTTTCCAAATATTAATGGAAAGCCGCTCAGAATCAATATGTGATGCTGACTGGCCTCAAAATTTAGCTGATGGACCTTAAATTTTCATTGACAGGACGTTATTCAGGAGGAAGGTATGACCAATGCCGAAAAATATGATAAGATTTTTTTAGAGATGTTTCCGGTGACAAAAGAAGAATTGAAGGGACTGAAATATCGCGCGATCCCTAAGTGGGATTCTTTCACGCATATGGATTTGATGAGCACCATGGAAGAAGCCTTCAAAATCAGCATCAGCACGAAAGATGTTTTAGCCTTTTCTTCCTATGAAGCAGGAAAAGAAATACTTCTGAATTACGGCGTGGAAATTGAATCGGAGTGAGGATGATATGGCAGAAGAAATTTTGACAAATTTCAAGCCGTATGCCATGGATCAGCAGAAGAAAAACAAGCTTTACGTGGAAGTTTTGTCGGATTTAACGGACAGGCAGCGTAAAGCTTGTGCTGCTTATGACAGGCTGCTTTGTGCATGGGACATTCCCCGAGGTCATCGGTTCTCAAAAGTCAGCGAGATTCCCTTTTTGCCGGTATCCGTCTTTAAGGATCTCGCATTGAAGAGCATTCCGGATGACAAGGTTTATAAGGTCATCACCTCGTCGGGGACGACAGGACAGAGGCTGTCGAAAATATTCCTTGACATCGAAACGGCGGAGCGGCAGCGGGAGGCATTGTATCGGATCGTTTCCGACTTTATCGGGGAGAAGCGTCTTCCGTATCTGATTTTAGACAGCAGAAAAACCGTGCAGAACCGACAGTTGTTTTCTGCACGCAGTGCGGGGATCCTGGGATTCTCCGTCTTCGCTTCAAAAATGTGTTTTGCACTCGATGAGGACATGCAGCCGGATTTCGACAGAGTGCGGCATTTTTTAGAGCAGCATCAAAACGAGGATATTCTTCTCTTCGGCTTTACTTATATCGTATGGAAGCATTTTATTTTGGAGCTGAAGAAAAGAAAAATGACACTGCCTCTGTCCCGCGGCTTTCTGATTCACGGAGGCGGATGGAAGAAGCTGGCTTCTCAGGCAGTGGATCCGGAGGAGTATCATCGTCAGATATATGAAAGCTGCGGCATTGCCAATGTGCGGGACTATTACGGCATGGCGGAACAGACGGGTTGCATCTGCATGGAATGCGAATACGGGCATCTGCATGTCAGTGCCTATTCCGATATTTTGATCCGCAATTTCAGAGATTTCAGCGTATGCGCCGTGGGAGAAAGGGGGTTGATTCAGGTATTGTCGCCGATTCCCACCTCCTATCCGGGGCATTCCCTCCTTACGGAAGATATTGGAGTTCTTTCAGGCACAGATGATTGCCCGTGCGGCCGAAGGGGAAAGTATTTCAGGGTTCTCGGACGCGCACCGAAAGCGGAGGTCAGGGGGTGCAGTGATACTTATGGAGAATAAAATTGAGTGGCTCGCCGGAGCGATGCCAGTATCGCCGGAGCCCTGGGAGATTTTTTCATCACAAAGCCTGTCGTTTCTGGATGCCCTTTCCCAGGAGCTTTTTCATGTGGCAAAAGGAGAATTTCCGGAAGTCGCCGCATTGGCATTCTGGCTTCGGCGTGCTCATCTTCTCAGAGTCCGAGCGGAACAGCCGGCGGGGCAGAGGCGTATGGGACGAGGATTGGCGTTTCATCTTACTCCGGCGAACGTGCCTGCCATGTTTGCTTATTCCTTTGCCATCAGCCTGCTCGCAGGGAATGCGAATATTGTGCGGGTGTCGGAAGGTACCGGCAAAACAGGCGATGTGATTTGCCGGGTGATGAAAGAATTGCTCCGGCAGCCGGAATTTTCGGAATTTGCACGGCGAAACGCATTTATTCGTTATGAGCATGATGAGGAGCTTACAAGGTCCTTTTTGGAGAAAAGCGATGTACGTGTCCTTTGGGGCGGAGATGAAACGGTGAAGAAATTTCGCTCTGCGCCCTCGAAGCCTCAGGCAGTTGATCTTTGTTTTCCGGATCGACAATCGATTGCCATATTCAGTCGATCGGCCGTTTCCGATGCGGACGAGGAAAGCCTGAACCGCCTGGCGCGTTATTTTTACAATGATAGCTATAGCATGGATCAGAATGCCTGTTCTTCACCACGGATAGTTTTTTGGATTGAGGATCAGGAAGGCACTTCGGGGGAACAGTGTTTTTGGGAAAGACTTTCCGTCATTGCACAGCAGGAATATCCATTGGATTTTTATCGCGTCTCAAGGAAATATGAAAAGCTGTGCTGTACACTGATGGAAGAAAATCTACCCTGCGTCAATGTGAAATCCTATGGCGGCAATATGCTCTATGTCATTTCCCTTCCCGCAGTGCCGGTTCCCACCGACCGTCTGAACGGCGCTTATGGTCTGTTTTTTGAATTTCATCTGAACAGTCTGGAAGATTTGGTCCCTTTTTTAACGGAGAAAACGCAGACGCTCTCTTATTTTGGTCTGGATCCCGAAAAAATTGCGGATTTGTTGATGCAGTACCGGGTACGCGGAGTCAACCGCATTGTACCGACAGGTCAGGCACTGAGCATGGATTTTATTTGGGACGGGAAGGATTTGATCGCAGAAATGTCTTCCCTGCTTCAGGTCGTTTAGACTGTCGGATTGCGGAAGCGTGCATGATACGGAGAGAGGCTGGGAAAGGAATGATATGAAAATGTTTACGCATATGCAGAATCATCCGGATGATATTCTTGCGGTCTATGATGACGAACGAAGGCTTTATAATCGCGATGTACTGAATCAGGCACATTTTTTTGAAGAGAAGATCGGACACCGGCTGATTTTTATCCTGTGCCGCAATGTTCCCTCGTCTCTGCTGGGGTATTTGGGATGCCTGCGGGCAGGAACGGTTCCTCTTCTTCTGGATGCCGAAATTTCCTTTCCTCTGTTGCGTCACCTGCTCAGAACTTATCATCCGCCTTTCCTCTGGATGCCTGAAGATGTTTATGACCGCTGTGAGGCAGAGATGAAGCAGGATCAGCTGTCCGAACAGACGTCCGTCGGCGATTGGAAGCAGATAGAGGACAGTGATGTGGGGATTTCTGCGGATGGCAGACAGAGTGCTGCCGGGGATTATGTGCTTGTCAGAACAGGGTTTCCCGGTCCGAAGCTGCATCCGGATCTCCGATTGCTT
Organism: uncultured Oribacterium sp.; assembly: GCA_963545355.1. Lineage (GTDB taxonomy): Bacteria > Bacillota > Clostridia > Lachnospirales > Lachnospiraceae > Oribacterium. The sequence continues at coordinate 48,421 of CAUUIW010000001.1, forward strand.
CTCACGACCTCCGGCAGTACGGGAAGCCCGAAGCTGGTGAGGCTCAGCGCGAAAAATCTGGATGATAATGCGGCATCCATCGTACAGTATCTTCACCTGAATGCGCAGGAAAGACCGATTACGATGCTGCCGATGCAGTATTCCTATGGAATGTCGATCATTAATTCGCATGTGATGGTTGGAGCGCTGATTGTTCTTACGTCATATACTCTGATGGATGCTTCATTTTGGAAAAGGGTTCAAGAGAAAAAAGTCACGTCCTTTGCCGGCGTTCCCTATACCTATCAGATGCTCGATCGGCTGAAAGTGACCGAAATGAAGCTGCCCTCGCTGCGGTATCTCACACAGGCGGGCGGAAAACTGTCATTGGATTTGCACCGGAAATTCGCTCAGTGGTGCAGTGAAACGGGAAGAAGGTTTTTCGTTATGTATGGGCAGACCGAGGCGGCACCGCGCATGGGCTATTTGCCCTCGGAAAAAGCGCTGAAAAAATGCGGAAGCATGGGGATCGCGATTCCGGGAGGAAGACTGGAAATTATCGATGTAGACGGAAAGTATATTACCGAGGCGGACGTGGTCGGGGAACTGGTCTATTTTGGCGCCAATGTTTCCTTGGGTTATGCCGAACAGGAAGAGGATCTGAATTTGGGAGATGAGAATCACGGTGTTCTGGCAACCGGAGATATGGCGAAAAAGGATGCGGAAGGGTTTTTCTATATCGTCGGACGCAAAAGGAGATTCGTCAAAGCGCTCGGGAAGCGTGTCAATTTGGATGAGGTGGAACGCTTAGCCGCCGCACGATTCAAGGTCAATACGGCATGCGTGGGATGTGATGATGCGGTTTTTATCTATGTGGAGAAAGACGATTCCCGTTTGAAAGCCATACGAAGATATCTTTCCGATACGCTCCTGCTTCCGGAAAAACTGTTTGTTGTCCGTTCGATTAGCGCCATTCCCAAGAACGCTTCCGGAAAAACGCTGTACCGTGAGCTTTCAGAGGAGGTTCCCGATGAAAATCCGTAATCCATAGTGCCGCGAGAAAGGGAAAACTGCAGCGGGCCTCCGTCATCGATAATATATGTCCGTTGGAGATCTTAGCTTTTAAGGAGTGTTTATGCTGGGAAATTTTTTACTCTATAAGCCGACAAAGCTGTATTTTGGCAATTTTTCATTGCTCAAGCTTCGTAAAGAGATGCAAGGTCTCGGGGAAAAAGTGCTTTTGATTTACGGGGGCGGATCCATTAAAAAAAATGGGATTTATGACAAGGTGACGGCTGTTCTGCAAAAGGGAGGCAAGCAGATCGTGGAGGATTCCGGCGTAATGGCAAATCCGACGGCACAAAAGCTCAGGGACGGAGCACGTCTGGCAAGGGAAGCAGAAGCGGATTGGATTCTTGCCGTCGGCGGCGGCTCGGTCTGTGATTATGCAAAAGCAGTTTCTGTTTCCGCGTGGTGTGATGAAGATCCCTATGAAAAATATTTCATACACCGTGAAGCTCCCGAGGGACGGATTTTGCCGGTCGGCTGCATTTTGACGATGGCGGGGACAGGCTCCGAGATGAACAGCATCTCCGTTATTTCGGATCCGCAGCAGGGGCTGAAGATAGCACGGGAATTTCCGGCGGAAATTGCGCCGAGGTTTTCCCTGTTAAATCCGGAATTCACCTATTCCGTGCCAAAGCGTCAGATGAGTTCCGGAGTCTTTGACATCCTTTCTCACCTGATGGAGCAGTATTTTTCCGGAAATGACGACTGCGCCAGTGATTATATTTTGGAAGGAATGATGCGGTCATTGATTCACAGCTCACGCATTGCGGTGCAAAATCCGAAAGATTATCCGGCAAGAAGCAATATCATGTGGCTTGCCGCCCTTGCGATGAGCTCTATTCCAGGGATGGGCAAGGAGGGAGACTGGCAGGTTCATATGATGGGTCATGCCGTCAGCGCTTTGACCGACGCTCCGCACGGTATGACACTGTCGGCGCTGTCCCTGCCCTATTACCGCTATATTCTGTCTGACGGCAAAGAAAAGCTGGCACGTTTTGCCGAGAATGTATGGAATGTTTCGGATGCGGGGACGGAAGAAAAACAGGCAGCCTCCGGCCTGGATGCCCTCAGGGCATGGATGCGGGAAATGGAGCTGCCTATGCACCTTGGCGAATTAGGTGTAACGGAGGAAATGCTTCCTCAAATTGTGGATCATGTTATTTTGCTGAAGAGCGGATATCATGCATTATCGCGGGAGGAGGTACGGATGATTTTGCAGGAAAGTCTGTGATTCTGTCGCAGAGCTGTAGGGCTTCATATCGGTTCTGTATTGCCCGGCTACATTCACGGCGAATTTTGCAAAAGATAATCGTGACCATGCCCCGGGTAGATGTGGATCCCCATCAAGAGCGTCCTCAGAAAAGGAAGTGTTTCCGTCAGGTAATCCGTCTCTGACCCTCCGCGAAGGGAAAGATTGACCGGCTCATCCGGAATCAGGTAATCGCCGCTGAAAAGAATTTGATGATCGACAAAGATGATGCTGCTGCCGGGGGAATGACCCGGACAGCGTTTTAACCATAGATGATGAGAGCCGAAGGTCATATGTTTTTCTTCCTGAAAAGTTTCTTCCGCCGGCTCGCATTGAAAGGGCTGATGACGAATTTCGGAAATATGACCCGACTGTTCATAGGTACAGAGATCATATACTATCGACAGATTTTTATCCGATTGGGTAATTCCAATGCTGGTCATGGCAGAGCATAGGACGGGAATGCGAAAAAAACGGCGCAGCGGTTCGAGACCCTCAATGTGGTCAAAGTGTTCATGGGTCAGTATAATTCTATCAGGAATCAATTTCTGCGCCGTAAGGAGAGCGTGAATTTTCTCCGGATCATTCGGGTCAATAATCAAACAGTGACCGGAATCAGAAAACAGATAGCAATTTTCTGTAGTATAGGGTGAGGTAATAGTGAATATCAAGAGAGTTCTCCTTTCCAGATTGATATTCATTATAGCACAACAAAAACTTGGAGGGGCACGGGATGGAGCTACGGGAAGAGAAGGATTCAATGGGAACGGTGAAGGTGCCGAAAAACGTCTATTGGGGTGCACAGACGGAACGGAGCCGTCGGAATTTCCAGGTTGGCACAGAAAAAATACCTGTGGAGATCATTCGGGCGTTTGCGCTGATCAAGAAGGCATGCGCTTCGGTAAATGAGCGGCTCGGCGGACTTTCAAAGACAAAATCCGAGCTGATTCAAAGCATCTGCGATGAAATTTTGATGGGGAATCTGTCGGAAAATTTCCCGCTGGCAGTATGGCAAACCGGAAGCGGAACTCAGACCAATATGAATGTCAATGAAGTGATCTGCCACCGCGCCAAAGAAATTGCTCCTGATATTGTACTGCATCCCAATGATGATGTGAATCGTTCACAAAGTTCCAACGATACTTTTCCCACGGCAATGCATGTCAGCGCAGTGGTGGAAATTCGGGAGAATCTGTTACCGGAGCTGGAGAAGACCATAGAAGCTCTTGAAATACTGCGGAAAAAATATCATTTGCTGGTCAAAATCGGAAGAACCCATCTGCAGGATGCGGTTCCGATGACCTTCGGGCAGGAAATCAGCGGATGGATGGGCATGCTGAAGGCAGGCCGGCAGGCAATTCAGACATCTCTTCCTCCGCTGGAGCAGATCGCATTGGGCGCTACGGCAGTTGGTACCGGTCTGAATGCACCGGAAGGATTTGCGGAAAAAGCGGCGCAGGAGCTTTCCGCACTCACGGGACATTCATTTTACAGTGAAGAGAATAAATTTCATGCACTGAGCGGTCAGGATGCCATGGTTTTTGCGCATGGCGCACTGAAGGCACTTGCAGCCGACTGGATGAAAATTGCCAATGATATTCGCTGGCTTGCAAGCGGTCCGCGATGCGGAATCGGGGAGATTCATATTCCGGAAAATGAACCGGGAAGTTCCATTATGCCGGGCAAAGTCAACCCCACGCAGTGTGAATCCGCGACGATGGTGGCTGCACAGGTTTTGGCAAATGATGTGGCGGTCGGTTTTGGAGCTTCTCAGGGGAATTTTGAGTTGAATGTTTTTATGCCTCTCATTGCTTATAATTTTTTGCAGTCGGTGAGGCTTTTAACAGACAGCCTTCATTCTTTTCGGGAAAACTGCATCCGCGGCATCAGGCCGGATGAAGAAAGAATGTCGGAATATGTCAGCCGTTCTTTAATGCTGGTAACGGCGTTATCTTCCCATATTGGTTATGACGCGGCAGCCGAGATTGCCGCATTCGCTCATAATCATAATATGATGCTTAAAGAGGCGGCGGAAGCGACGGGATATGTCAGCGGCGAACAATATGATCAGTGGGTCATTCCGATGGATATGACGCATTCCGATCAAGAGATGTCTTCTGAAGAGAGGAAGCCGGCGGACGGCATGAAGCCTTCCGAGGGAAAGAAGCCTGTTAACGGACAGAGGGATATATCGTGCGGCTCCGAAAGCTTGTCCGGATCGGTTCATGCATTGCACGGTGGCTCCGACACATTGTCCGGCATCTGCGGCACTTTGCCGTACGATTTTGAGTCCTTGTCTCGGGACGATGAGCGCAGCGAGGAGGATTTCATCGGACAGGTGTATATACCGAAATCGGTTTATTATGGTGCGCAGACGGCACGGGCAAAAGAAAATTTTCCCATTACCGGAGAGCTTGTGGAGCCGGAGATGAATTATTCGATTGCCAAGATCAAAAAGGCGTGTGCCATTGCAAACGGTATGACGGGAGGTCTGCCGACCGCGATAGAAGCCGCGGTTATCCGTGCAGCGGATGAGGTCATTGCAGGAAAATTCGATCAGGATTTTGTGACTGATCCGATTCAGGGCGGCGCGGGCACGTCGATGCACATGAATGTGAATGAAGTGATTGCAAACCGCGCCTCGGAGCTGATGGGAGAAAAAGTCGGCTCTTATGCGGTGCATCCCAACGATCATGTGAATAAAGCACAGTCGACAAATGATGTGATTCCCACCGCGGGGAAGTTGACAGTGATGATTTTGTCGGAGAATCTTCTGCATTCTATGAGGAAGCTCCGGGATTCCTTTGCCAAAAAAGCAGAGGAGTTCCAGGATGACATCAAAGTCGGAAGAACTCATCTTCAGGATGCGGTTCCCATTTCCATGGGGCAGGTATTTCATGCCTACGCGTCATCGATTCAAGGCGATATAGGATATCTTCAGGAAACCCTGAAGGAATGCCTGAAAATCAATATCGGCGCCACCGCAGTCGGAACGGGGATCAACACCGTGGAGGGGTTTCGCGAAACAGCGGTACAGGCTTTGTCGGAAATCAGCGGATATTCTTTTTATTCGGCGGCAGATTTGGTTGACGGGACAAGAAATATATCCGTTTTTGCCCATGTATCCAGTACTCTGAAGAATTTCGCTCTCAACCTGTCCCGGATCTGTAATGATTTGCGCCTGATGGCTTCGGGACCGAAAGCAGGATTTTCAGAGATATTTTTGCCGCAAAAACAGTGCGGTTCTACCATTATGCCGGGAAAAGTTAATCCGGTGATACCGGAAGCGATCAATCAAATCTGTTTTCAGGTTGGGGGGAATGATGCGACCATTTCAGCGGCGGTAGAAGCCGGTCAGATGGAATTAAATGTTTTTGAACCGGTTATTTTTTACGATCTGTTCCTATCCATCAAACTTTTGACCAGAGCCTGCCAAATGCTGCGTGAGAAATGTGTACAGGATATTCAGGTTAACCGAAAGCAGATTCAATCCGTTTCGGCTCATTCTCTTTGCATGGTGACGAATTTGGTGCCGCTGATCGGCTATGATAAGGCAGCGGAGATCTCCAAGCGGGCTTTGCAGAATCAGTCGTCGCTCTTGGAAGAGCTTGAGAAAGAAGCCGAAAATCCTGATTTTCCGGATCGTGTTCAGCTGCTACAGGCACTGCAGCCCAAGACGGCACTGCATCCGCAGGCGGAGGCTCGGTCCGATGCGGCAAAGCATCCCGACAAAGCAGGATATCAACGCCGGCATAGCTGATACATTTGTTATCGGTTATGCGCATAGTGCACTGCGGAGTATAGTCCGGTAAATAGACAGGATTTTCCTTCGCTGCCTGGCAGGTATTTCGTCAAACTCCGCCGGCCTTGCTTCTTCAGGCTGCGCTTGTATGCTGTCTTTACGGACTTACTTCCAGCCGATTTGCAGTCTCTTTTTCTCTTTGACACAGTTGATCAGGTACAGGTTCATCAGGATCTGATAGGGAATTCCCACCTCCGATGCCTCTTCTTTAAAGTAGGCGATCACCTTCGGGGCAAGCTTGATGGATACCTGCTGCTCTGCTTCGCCGGCATTCTCCCTCTCCAGAGCTCTGTCTCTTTCCGTTTCACTCATGATATTGCACTCCTTTCCGGATTGTAGGTTCGTCCTGCCTTCAATGAATACAGCTCAAGCACAGGAATTTTTCTGCTGGTCATTATATCATAGATACTAAAATTATAGTAGCGAGAGAAAAATGGCTGTGCTATCCTTTTTGTGTCGGAGGATTGTTTGGGGTGTGGCAATCCGGGAGGCGGTATGAGGGTTAGGAGGAGTAGCAGCAGGTTCTTCCGGAGGAGATATTTTATTCAGAGGAAGGAGCTGCACTATGTATGTCAGTCATTATAAATCACCTTTGGGGGATATGACCCTTGCCGGTGACGGAGAGGCATTAACGGGGCTTTGGTTTGACGGACAGCGATACTTCGGAGCGACACTCGGAGAAACGAGTGAGGAATGTGAGGAGAGGGAGAGTCCGGTGCTCCGGGAGACGAAGCGATGGCTTGAAATCTATTTCGGGGGAGAGATCCCGGATTTTACACCGAAGCTTTCCCTGCGGGGAACGGCATTTCGGCTGTCGGTATGGCGTATCCTTCTTACGATTCCCTCCGGGAGGACCATGACTTACGGGGAGATTGCAGACAGGATTTCGGAAGAAAGGGGGCTTTTACGGATGTCGGCGCAGGCGGTCGGCGGGGCGGTGGGACATAACCCCATTTCTGTCATTATCCCCTGCCACAGGGTACTCGGAAGTGACGGAAGCCTGACAGGATATGCCGGGGGAGTGGAGAGGAAGCTCTGGCTTCTGCGCCATGAAGCCTCCTGAACAGAGAAAAGGAGTCGCAGGCAGAGATATGAAAGCACTCGATTTATATGCGCTGGAAAAGGAGCTCCAGGGACGAGGCGGAGTCTCCGACATCAATTTAGTCCGTGCGGTTCTTGCGGTTGTTTCCCGTATTCCGGTGGGGAAGGTGGCAAGCTACGGGCAGATCGCGGCATTGAGCGGAAGGGAGAGAAATGCAAGACTTGTGGGAAAGATATTACATGAGGCGGATCTCTATGGAGACTATCCCTGTCACAGGGTGGTGAACTTCCGGGGAAGACTGGCGCCCGGATTTCCCGAGCAAAGGTCCAGACTGCTGCGGGAGAGGGTCCACTTCAAGGAGGATGGCTGCGTGGATTTGAAGAAACATCGATGGGATGGAAAAATTTCCCGTTGCTGATGGTAATTTCAGAGAAATCGTCGTATACTACCGTGGAGCAAATAAATATGTCATGACGGGGGTGCCTTTGGCTGAGATGGTGGAACCAATCCCTTATGACCTGATCTGGGCAATACCAGCGTAGGGAGTCATATCTTGTATTGTGAGCAGATATATTCCCGTATATCTGTTTTTTTTGCGGTCAGCGAGGAAACTGCCCGGGAGCGCTACGAAGCTGAAACTCGGGAGGCGGAGCAAATACGAGAGGGGATATGAACAAACAAAAGAAAAAAATGAAATGGAAAAACCGGATCCCTCTCCTACTCCTTTGGGGGATTCTGCTTTTCTGGGAGGGCAGCGTACGGCTCCTTCATATCAGCCTTTATGTTCTGCCGTCTCCCCTGAAAATTCTCGGGGCGATGGCGGAGAACGCAGGGGTTCTCTGGAAACACTCGATGGTGACGCTCTATGAATCTCTGATCGGGCTTCTGATCGCAACATTTCTTGCGATTCTCATTGCGATTCTGATGGATCTGTCCGGAACCTTCAAGGCGAGTATCTATCCCTATCTGATTGTGACGCAGACCGTGCCGGTCATGGTGCTGGGACCTCTGTTTTCGATCTGGCTCGGCTTCGGACTTGCGCCGAAGGTGCTGATTGTGATCTTCATGTGTTTTTTTCCGATAGCCATCGGCTTTGAGGACGCGTTGGAGCAGGTGGATCAAAGGCAGATCAATCTTCTGCGAAGCCTCAGGGCGAATACCTGGCAGATTTACCGGATCGTAAAGATCCCCGCCGGTGCGGTCGGACTTTTTTCGGGCTTAAAGGTGGCTGCCACCTACTGCATCGGCGGAGCGATTGTAGGAGAGTGGCTGTCGTCCTCGGCAGGGCTTGGCTACTACATGCTTCGTGTCAAGAACGGCTATATGCTGGACAGAGTTTTTGCCTGTGTTGTGGTGATCATACTCTGGTCGGTGCTGCTGCACCGGGCGGTATCCGTACTGGAATATCTGCTCTTTCCTCATCTTCGGAGGAAACGGCGGAATCCATGATTTTGTATCCGGGGAAACGCTGATTCCATCATCGTTTTGAATAAATCCGTTTAATGGCAACAGGAGGAGAAATATGAAAAAAAGTAGTGCAGTGGTTTCTGTATTTGCCGTATTTGCGCTAGCAGTGTCCCTGGCCGCCTGCGGAGGGGCTTCGGAAGCGGATAAAAGTCCGTCCCGGATCCCGGCGGAGAGTACTTCGGAGAAGAGCAGATCGAATGCCGTGGGGGCAGACAGCCGGAATACAGAGCCGACGACAGACAGCAAGGAGCTAAGGGAAGTCAGGCTGATGCTGGATTATGCGCCGAACACGAATCATACCGGCTTTTATGTTGCGGAGCAGCTCGGTTATTACAGGGATGCCGGCCTGAGGGTACAGATCATTGAGCCCGGAGACAATGCGACCGGTACGATGGTTGCGACCGGGAAAGCGGATTTCGGCGTTTCCTATCAGGAGGATGTGACCTACGCGCTGACTGCCGAGGAAAAGCTTCCGATTAAAACCGTTGCGGCAATCATCCAGCACAATACCTCCGGGTTTGTTTCATTAAAGAGTGCCGGGATTCAAAGTCCGAAGGACTTCGAGGGAAAGACCTATGCAGGCTGGGGGGCTCCGAGCGAAGAGGCTGTCATTGACGCGGTGATGAAAAAGGACGGCGCGGATATCGGGAAGCTTCGTATTGTCGGCGCCGATGGTTCCGGTTTTGCCTCCCTGTCTGCGGACAGCGGGGAGAATAAGGTCAATCTGCAGTGGGAGTTCTATGGCTGGGCATATATCAAGGGAGAGATGGAGGGGTATGAGCTGAACTATCTGCCGCTCCGGGAGCTGGATGAGAGACTGGATTACTATACACCGGTCATTATCAGCAACGAAGAGAAGATCTCGAAGGATCCGGAGACCGTGAAAGCCTTTATACAGGCGACCAAGAAGGGGTATGAGTATGCGATTCAGAATCCGGATGAAGCCGCGCAGATTCTTCATGATACGGCGCTGCCGGAGACAGATCCGGGATTCCTGAAGAGGAGTCAGGAGTATCTGAGCAGCCAGTATGCCCTGGACGCGGCATCCTGGGGCGTGATGCAGGACAGCGTTTGGGACGGATACACGGAGTTCATGCTGGAAGCGGGCCTGATACAAAAAAAGATTCCGGCAGCAGAGCAGTATACCAATGAATTTGTGGCGGCAGAGGAATGAATCACATTTTAGAAGTAAAGAATCTAAAGATGGATTATCAGGGAGAACGCATCCTTGACGGCATCAATTTCCATGCGGACAATGCCGAGTTTATTGCGATTCTCGGCCCCTCGGGCTGCGGAAAGTCCACGATTCTGAATCTTCTGAGCGGACTGGAGGCGGCAGAGGAGGGAGAGATCTTTTTTGGAGGACAGTGCCTCCATGGTGTTTCCGGGCATTTTGCCTATATGCCGCAGAACGATCTTCTGTTCCCCTGGTACACCATCCTTGAGAATGTCATGCTCTTCGGGAGGGTCCATCATCTTGATCTCCGGGAAAGGGCGCTTCGAGAGTTTCCGGCCTTCGGTCTCTCCGGCTATGAGGATGCTTTTCCCGGACAGCTGTCCGGCGGGATGAGACAGCGTGCCGCCTTCCTCAGAACGGTTCTCTGCGATGCGGACATTCTCCTTCTGGATGAACCCTTTGCCGCTCTTGATGTCATTACCAGAAATGATATGCAGGACTGGCTTCTGCGGCTTCGGCGCTCCTTAAAGCAGACGATACTTTTTGTGACGCATGATATTGACGAGGCGCTGTATCTTGCGGACCGGCTCCTGATTCTTTCTCATAAGCCGACAAGGGTGCTGGAGGAGATTAACCTCCATGGTATCGAAAAGAGCCGAGGCTGGCTTTTTTCGCAGGCGGAGCTCAGAGAGAAAATCTATAATGAGCTGAGGGACAGGGACGATGCATGACGCGCATTTTCATTTCAGTGAAAAGCTTTTTCGCGGCTTTACTGAGCATCGCCTTCAGGGAATCTGTTCCTGTGCCAGTCCCTCTGAGGTGACGGAGTGCCGGCAGCGGCAGGAGCAGTATCGAATCTCAGCTTCGTTCCCGGAAGAGAAGAACGGGAAAGCGGATTCCTTCGGGTTGTATCTCAGTGCCGGTATCCATCCCTGGGATGTCGATAAACTGTGTCCGGAGGAGATGCTGCCGTATCTGGAAAGCGCAGAAGTGATCGGCGAGATCGGGCTCGACAGTGTCTGGTGCGAGACGGATCCCGAAAAACAGAGGGAGATTTTTTCGTGGCAGTTGTCTATTGCGGAGAAAGAGGGGAAGCCTGTCATACTGCATCTGAAGGGGATGGAGGAGGAGGCGCTTCCCTTTCTGAAGGCGCATCCGAACCGCTATCTGGTGCACTGGTATTCGAGGAAGGAGTATCTGGAGGAGTATCTGTCCCTTGGCTGCTGCTTTACGATCGGTCCCTCGGTAGACAGAGATCCCGCGGTACGGGAAGTGGCAGAAAGGCTTCCCCTGGAGCGGCTGCTTCTGGAGTCGGACGGGATTGCTGCTGTCGCCTGGGCGAGAGGGTGCCGGGAAGAGGAGATTTCCTATCCCCGCTGCCTCTGGGACAGCCTGCGGGAGATTGCGGAGCTTCGCGGGATGGATGCGGAGACCGTGGAAGCGCTTCTGGATCGGAACTTCCGGCGTTTTCTTTCGGGAATTCCGGAAAACGCATCTCGCCCAAATAGAATTTCTGTGATATAACTTGATGTCAGTAGCAGTGGATCAAGGTATCATGACGAGATTATCCCGGATAAAGTCATCCTTCACCAGACTTCCTCACAGGTGAAGGATGATTTTATATTCAGGACGGCATCCGTTTCGGACCATCCGGGTCCAGGGGGGAACTATGGCTAAGAAAGCTTTGCTTACGAGTTTACTGCTGTTCGGCTTTTTTTTCGGTGCCGGCAACCTGATTTTTCCGCCGCAGCTTGGCTATCGTGCCGGGAGTATGTTTGTTCCGGCGATTTTCGGTTTCGTGCTGTCCGGTGTGGGGATTGCCGTGGTGACGCTTCTGGTCGGTTCTTTGAATCCCGGAGGATATCTCGAGGAGGTTTCCGCAAAGGTCAGCCCGAAATATGCGATCGTTTATCTTGCGGTTCTGTTTCTGACGATCGGACCGCTTTTTGCGATTCCCAGAACGGCAACGACCTCTTTTTCCATCGGCATCCAGCCGGTGGTCAGCCATCAGAAGCCGGCACTTTTCCTTTTCAGTGCGCTGTATTTTCTGAGTGCGTATCTTCTGAGCATCAATCCGTCCAAGCTGATGAGCCGTGTCGGGAAGCTGCTTACGCCGATTTTCGTGCTTCTGATTATCAGTCTTTTTGCGGCGGGAATTATGCGCTTTCGCGGGATTCATGCAGCAGGGACAATTTCACAGAACACGGGAGCCGCCCTGTCCTACGGATTTCTGGAGGGATATAACACACTGGACGCTCTGGCTTCTGTCAGCTTCTGTATCGTTGCCTCGTCATCCATCCGTGCGCTCGGCTTCAAGGATAAGAAGGAATATCTTTCGATTGTGACCGTGGTGGGCCTCCTTGTCACCTGTTTCTTCTCTTTTCTATATGTCGGGCTGGGACTTTTGGGAAATCACATGGAGATCTCCGAGGCGGTGCTGAAGGATCCGGGTGTCAATCTCGGAGCATATATCCTGACGGAAGCCTCCCTCCGGCTTTTCGGAGGCTTCGGGCAGTTTTTTCTCGGGGCAATGACGATACTCACCTGCTTCACCACGGGACTTGGGCTTGTGGTGACCACATCGGAGTTTTTCCATAATAATTTTCCGAAGCTCTCCTACAAAGCCTATGCGACAATCTTCAGCCTGACCGGCTTCGGGCTCTCCAACTTCGGACTGAACAGCATTATCCGTCTGTCGATACCGCTGCTCATGATCCTCTACCCGATTACCATCAGCATCGTCTGCCTCGTGATTCTCAATAAGCTCCTGCTGCTGTCCAAGCCCGGCATGTGTATCACGGTATGGCTGGTTACCGTGGCTTCGATTCTGGAGGAGCTGGCGAAGCTTCTGCATATAGAGGTGCTGCTTCGTTTGATTCAGGCCTTCCCGGGCGGCTTGGAGGGCTTTTTCTGGATCAGCTTCTTCCTTCTCGGGCTGCTGCTCTGCTTCCTTCTGCCGGACAAGATCCGCGGAAGGGAGTTCAGGCTGGAAACGCATGAAAGCACGAAGTGATTGGATTTCGGTATCAGGTTCAGGGGAAACGCTTGCCAAATGCCGGCGTTTCCCCTAAAATATAGCCCTGTGAGGATACACACGGCTGGGTGACAATCATATTTTTATAAAAAAACAAAAAGCCGGGAAAAGCGCTTGCCAGCGTGCTTTATCTGTGTTAGAGTACATAGCGCTGTGGCATGATAGCTGAGAAACGGAGATTGCTGCTCCCGCAAATTCATAAACGGGAGAAGATAACTTCGCGGAGCGAATGTCAAGTTTCAAACTAGACGGCAGGTCACTGTACAACAATTTAGTCCATCCTACAGCAGATGGATGGCGTATGTCCTGCGATAGGACACACGCGGAACCGTGTACAGTCACCAACTTATCGTCAGAATTTCGATAGGAGGCGACTTTTTTTATGGCAAGTCAAGTAATGAGAATCACACTGAAGGCCTATGATCACAGCCTGGTGGATGACGCCGCTGCAAAGATCGTAGAGAGCTGCAAGAAGACCGGCTCTCAGGTTTCCGGACCTGTACCACTTCCGACCAGGAAGGAGGTAGTTACGATCCTCCGAGCTGTTCACAAGTATAAAGACTCCCGTGAGCAGTTTGAGCAGAGAACGCATAAGAGACTGATTGATGTCATCAGTCCGAGCCAGAAGACCATCGACACTCTCTCGAAGCTGGAGATGAATGCCGGTGTATCGGTCGGCATCGTGATGAAGAGCAAATGATTCTAGTATGAACCTTCGGGTTCCGCTGTAGAAAGGAGAACAGATGAAAAAGGCAATTTTAGCGACCAAGGTGGGTATGACGCAGATCTGGGACGAGAACGGCGTCTTAATCCCGGTAACTGTTCTGGAAGCCGGTCCCTGCACAGTGACGCAGGTGAAGACAGTTGAGAATGACGGTTACAAGGCGGTTCAGGTGGGCTTCCAGGATAAGAGAGAGAAGCTTCTGAACAAACCGCAGAAGGGTCAGTTCGACAAGGCAGGTGTTTCTTATAAGAGATTTCTTAGAGAGTTCTGCTTTGAGGATGCGGAGAACTACAACGTAAAGGATGAGATTAAGGCGGATATCTTTGCAGCCGGAGACAAGATTGATGTCACTGCTATTTCCAAGGGAAAGGGATTCCAGTCTGCGATCCGTAAATACGGACAGCACAGAGGACCGATGGCACATGGCTCCAAGTTCCATCGTCATCAGGGTTCCAACGGTACTTCCGCTACACCGTCTCGAGTTCTTCCGGGCAAGGGGATGCCTTCGCACATGGGTGCAGTTCAGGTGACAACGCAGAATCTTACGGTGGTAAGAGTGGATGCGGAGAAGAACCTGCTCCTTGTGAAGGGTGCAGTTCCAGGACCGAAGAAGGGGCTTGTCACAGTTCGTGAAGCTGTGAAGGCTTAAGACGGAAGAAAGGAGGAATACGGAAATGGCTAATGTATCAGTTTTTGATATGCAGGGGAAAGAAGTCGGAAAGATGGATCTCAGTGATGCAATCTTTGCGGCTCCGGTGAACGAGCATCTTCTTCACCTCGCAGTAGTGGCACAGCTTGCCAACAAGCGTCAGGGAACACAGAAGGCATTGACGCGTGCCGAGGTTTCCGGAGGAGGGAGAAAGCCCTGGAGACAGAAGGGGACCGGTCATGCGAGACAGGGGTCCATCCGCGCACCGCAGTGGAAGGGCGGCGGAGTTGTTTTTGCACCGACACCGAGAGACTACACCACCTCGATGAACAAGAAGGAAAGAAGAGCGGCGCTGAAGTCGGCACTTTCCAATGCCGTGGCAGAGAACAAGCTGATCGTCATCGATGAGATCAAGTTCCCGGAGATCAAGACCAGGAACTTCCGGACAATGCTTGACGCATTCAAGCTGGAGAAGGCTTTTGTGCTTCTGGATTCCAATGATCAGAATACAGTTCTTTCCGCAAGAAACATTCCGGAGGTAAAGACTGCGCAGGTGAACGAGCTGAATGTCTATGACGTGATGAAGTTCGGCACCGTGGTGGCAACCAAGGCAGCACTCCAGAAGGTAGAGGAGGTATACGCATAATGGCAGACCTTAAATACTATGACGTCATCCTTCGCCCGGTAGTGACCGAGAAGTCGATGAATGAGATGGCATCCAAGAAGTACACATTCTATGTAAATCCTGAGGCAACGAAGCCGCAGATCAGGGAAGCTGTTGAGAAGATGTTCGACGGCACCAAGGTGAAGGCGGTAAACACCATGAACCTGGAAGGCAAGACCAAGAGAAGAGGCATGGTATTCGGCAAGACTGCAGCAAAGAAGAAAGCAATCGTTACCCTCACGGAGGATTCCAAGGATATCGAACTTTTCAGCAGTCTGTAAATAAGTGTGTGACAAAAGTTCTCAACTATACACACAGAGCAATTAAAGGAGAAGAAAGTCATGGGTATTAAGACATATAAAGCTTATACACCGTCCAGAAGAAACATGACCGGATCTGACTTTGCGGAAGTCACCAAGAAGACTCCGGAGAAGTCCCTTCTTGCGGCAAAGAAGAAGACTGCCGGAAGAAATAATCAGGGGAAGATCACGGTCCGTCACCACGGCGGAGGAAATCGTCAGAAATACAGAATCATTGATTTCAAGAGAAATCAGAAGGACGGCATCGAGGCCACCGTGATCGGTATCGAGTACGATCCGAACAGAAGCGCCAATATCGCGCTGCTGTCTTATGCGGATGGCTCCAAGTCCTACATCCTTGCACCGAACGGTCTAACCGACGGCATGAAGGTGATGGCAGGTGCTGAGGCAGAGGCACGTGTCGGCAATTGCCTTCCGCTTTCCGCAGTTCCGGTGGGTGCCTCCATCCACGCGATCGAGCTGATTCCGGGCAGAGGCGCGCAGCTGGTTCGTTCCGCGGGAAATGCCGCACAGCTGATGGCCAAGGAAGGAAAGTATGCGACTCTCCGTCTTCCGTCCGGTGAGATGAGAATGGTTCCGATCGGATGCCGCGCTACCATCGGCGTTGTCGGAAACGGCGAGCACAACCTCATTAACCTCGGCAAGGCAGGCCGCAGGAGACACATGGGCATTCGTCCGACTGTCCGAGGATCTGTCATGAACCCGAATGACCACCCGCACGGAGGCGGAGAGGGACGTGCGCCGATCGGACGTTCCGGTCCGAGCACTCCCTGGGGCAAGCCTGCTCTGGGTCTCAAGACCAGGAATAAGAAGAAGGCTTCCAACAAGTTGATCGTAAGAAGACGTGATGGTAGAGCCATCAAATAAGTGAGGAGGAGACAGAGTATATGGCACGTTCAGTTAAAAAAGGACCATTTGCAGACAAGAGCCTCTTAAAGGCAGTGGATGCAATGAATGCAGCAGACAGCAAGTCTGTCATCAAGACATGGTCTCGTCGTTCCACCATCTTCCCGTCCTTCGTTGGCCACACCATCGCAGTACATGACGGAAGAAAGCATGTTCCGGTATTTGTCACCGAGGATATGGTAGGACACAAGCTTGGTGAATTCGTCGCAACAAGAACTTTCCGCGGACATCGTGGAAACAATGATGAAAGAAGAGGCTGATTGCTGGTGAAAGGAGGACATGTAAATGTCTAAAGGTCATAGATCTCAGATTAAGAGAGAAAGAAATGCTAATGTCGATAGAAGACCTTCTGCGAAACTTTCCTATGCAAGAGTGTCTGTTCAGAAGGCCTGCTTCGTTCTGGACGCGATTCGGGGAAAGAATCTGGAAGAGGCTGTCGCTATCGTTACCTATAACCCGAGATATGCTTCCGCTCTGGTAAAGAAGCTTCTGGAGTCCGCAGCTGCCAATGCAGAGAACAACAACAATATGTCGAGAGACAGGCTCTATGTTGCCGAGTGCTTTGCCAATGCTGCGCCGACAATGAAGAGAATCCACCCGAGAGCACAGGGCAGAGCTTACCGTATCTTAAAGAGAAGCTCTCATATCACAGTTATTCTGGATGAGAGAAAGTAAGGAGGCATTGAATGGGACAGAAAGTTAATCCGCATGGGATGAGAGTCGGCATCATCAAGGATTGGGATTCCAAGTGGTATGCTGACAAGAAGAATTTTTCTGACAACCTGGTTGAGGACTACAATATCAGAAAGTTCCTGAAGAGGAGACTGTATTCCGCGAATGTTTCCAAGGTTGAGATCGAGAGAGCATCCGGAGACAGTGCCCGCGTGATCATCTACACGGCAAAGCCGGGCTATGTGATCGGTAAGGGCGGCGCAGAGATCGAGAAACTGAGAAAGGAAGTACAGAAGCTGACTTCCAAGAAGATTCTTATTGACATCAAGGAAATCAAGCGTCCGGATAAGGATGCGCAGCTTGTTGCCGAGTCTATCGCACAGTCTCTGGAGAACCGTGTTTCCTTCCGCAGAGCCCTGAAGCAGGCGATGTCCAGAACGATGAAGTCCGGTGCTCTCGGCATCAAGGCAGCGGTTGCCGGCCGTCTCGGCGGTGCGGATATCGCCCGTTCCGAGTTCTACAGCGAGGGTACTATCCCGCTGCAGACACTGAGAGCGGATATCGACTATGGTTTTGCTGAGGCGGATACCACCTATGGCAAGCTCGGTGTAAAGGTTTGGATCTACAAGGGTGAGGTTCTTCCGGAAAAGAAAACGAAGGAAGGGAGCGAGAGATAACTATGTTAATGCCGAAGAGAACAAAGTTCCGTAAACAGATGCGTGGCAGAATGACCGGAAAAGCCATGAGAGGAAATAAGATCTCCCACGGTGAGTTCGGTATCGTGGCCCTTGATCCGTGCTGGATTCGCTCCAATCAGATCGAGGCGGCCAGAGTCGCTCTTACTCGTTATATCAAGCGTGGCGGACAGGTTTGGATCGATATCTTCCCGGACAAGCCCGTTACAGCGAAGCCTCTTGGCGTACGTATGGGATCCGGAAAGGGTGCCGTTGAGTTTTGGGTAGCTGTTGTCAAGCCGGGCAGAGTTATGTTTGAGATCGCCGGTGTCACGGAAGAGCAGGCTAGAGAGGCTCTTCGTCTTGCTTCCCACAAGCTTCCCTGCAGATGTAAGATTGTGGCAAAAGCCGATCTGGAAGGCGGTGATAACGAATGAAAAAGAAGACGTACTTAGAGGAACTGAATGGAAAGTCCGCTGAGCAGCTTAAGGACGAGCTCGTATCCGCAAAGAAGGAGCTTTTCAATCTTAGATTCCAGAATGCTACCAATCAGTTGGATAATACTGCCAGAATCACCGAGGTTCGTAAGAACATCGCCCGCATTCAGACAGTTATCACTCAGAAAGCTAACGCGTGAGAAAGGAGAGTACAACCATGGAGAGAAATCTTAGAAAGACCCGTACCGGTAAGGTTGTCAGCGCGAAGATGGACAAGACCATCGTTATCGCCATCGAAGATCACGTGAAGCACCCGCTGATTGGGAAGATCGTAAAGCGCACGGTAAAGATCTACGCTCATGATGAGAACAACGAAGCCGGCGAAGGCGACATTGTAAAGGTTATGGAGACGAGGCCTCTTTCGAAGCTTAAAAGATGGAGACTTGTTTCCGTCATCGAAAAGGCGAAGTAAAGAAAGCAGGGAAGGAGCAAGATATGGTTCAGCAGGAAACTAGACTGAGAGTTGCTGATAACACCGGTGCAAGAGAGCTTCTTTGCATTCGCGTTATGGGCGGTTCTACCAGAAGATATGCCGCTGTCGGGGATACCATCGTAGCATCCGTCAAGGATGCCATCCCGGGCGGACAGGTAAAGAAGGGCGACGTTGTCAAGGCTGTTGTTGTCCGTACGGTAAACGATATCCGCAGGAAGGACGGAAGCTACATTAGGTTTGATGAGAATGCTGCCGTGATCCTGAAGGAAGACAATACCCCGAAGGGCACTCGTATTTTTGGACCGGTGGCAAGAGAGCTTCGTGATCATGGCTACATGAAGATCGTTTCCCTTGCACCGGAAGTATTATAAGGAGGTTACCAGATGCGTAGAATCAGAAAAGACGATTTGGTACAGATCATTGCCGGCAAGGACAGCGGTAAGCAGGGCAAGGTTCTTTCCTTCGATCCTGAGAAGAACAAGGTTGTCGTTGAAGGATGCAATATGGTAACCAAGCACCAGAAGCCGAATCAGGCGAATATGCAGGGCGGTATCATCAAGAAGGAAGCTGCTCTCGACGCCTCCAATGTCATGCTGGTGGTTGACGGACAGAAGACCCGTGTGGGATTCACCGTCAAGGATGGCAAGAAGGTTCGTGTCGCAAAGAAGACCGGCAAGGTTATCGACTAAGAGAAAGGAGGAATTCAGGATGGCTAGATTAAAAGAGCTTTACAATAGCGAAATTAAGGAAGCTATGAAAACGAAGTTCGCATACAAGAATGTGAACGAAATTCCGAAGCTTGAAAAGATCGTAATCAACATGGGCGTTGGCGAAGCTAAGGAAAATTCCAAGGTTCTCGACAGTGCGGTAAGAGATCTCGAGATCATCACCGGACAGCATGCGGTTACCACCAAGGCAAAGAAGTCCGTCGCTAACTTCAAGATTCGTGAGGGACAGGCGATCGGGTGCAAGGTCACTCTCCGCGGAGAGAAGATGTATGAGTTCGCGGATCGTCTCATCAACCTTGCACTGCCCAGAGTCCGTGACTTCCGCGGTGTAAACCCGAACGCGTTTGACGGCAGAGGGAACTATGCGCTCGGCATCAAGGAGCAGATCATCTTCCCGGAGATCGAGTTTGATAAGGTTGACAAGGTGAGAGGAATGGACATCATCTTCGTTACGACTGCCAGGACGGATGAAGAAGCCCGTGAGTTACTGCGTCTCTTCAATATGCCGTTTGCGAAATAATCGGAGGGAAATATGGCAAAGTTATCGATGAAATTAAAGCAGCAGAGAACGCCGAAGTTTTCTACCAGAGCTTACACTCGCTGCAAGATCTGCGGAAGACCTCACTCTGTTTTGAAGAAGTACGGTATCTGCCGTGTCTGCTTCCGTGAGCTTGCTTACAAGGGGGAGATCCCGGGTGTGAAGAAGGCTTCCTGGTAAGGAAACGCTGGACTTCTTATGCCAAATCCACTATAGTATGCAGGTTCGACCCAAAGAGTCTCTGACCCTTTGGGATGAACTGTTGTATATATCTTTATTATTTTTTGTATCACAGAAAGGATATCCGTAATCATGAGTATGAGTGATCCAATCGCAGATATGCTTACAAGAATCCGTAACGCAAACACTGCAAAGCATGACACTGTATTGATTCCCGCATCCAAGATGAAGAGCTCCATTGCAAAGATTCTGAAGGATGAGGGATACATCAGGGATTGTGAGCTGGTTCAGGACGGAAAGTTCCAGAGTCTCAAACTGACCCTGAAGTACGCGAACAACAAGACGGAGAAGATCATCAGCGGGCTTCGCCGTATTTCCAAGCCGGGTCTTCGTGTTTATGCCGGCAAGGAGAATATGCCGAGGGTTCTGGGTGGTCTTGGTATCGCTATTGTATCCACCAATCAGGGTGTGATGACAGACAAGGAAGCTAGACAGAAGGGTGTCGGCGGAGAAGTACTTGCTTTCGTTTGGTAAGGAAAGCACATTTCTGAAAACAGTTTTATACTGAGAATTTAAGAGAGGAGACATTCTATGTCACGTATCGGAAAGTTACCGATCCCAATCCCAGCCGGTGTAAGTGTTGAGATGAAGGAAAACACCGTAACCGTGAAGGGACCGAAGGGAACTCTGGTAAAAACCTTTGCTCCGGAAATCACGATTAAGGAAGAGGACGGTCAGCTGCATGTCACAAGACCGAATGATAATAAAAACGAGAAGTCACTTCACGGACTGACACGTGCGCTTCTTCACAATATGGTGGAGGGTGTAACCAATGGGTTTGAAAAGAAGCTGGAGATCAACGGCGTCGGTTACAGAGCCGCCAAGCAGGGCAAGACTCTGACTCTGACCCTGGGATATTCTCATCCGGTTCTTATGGAGGATCCGGAGGGGGTGGAAACCGTTCTGGAGGGACAGAATATCGTCATTGTCAAGGGAATCGACAAGGAAAAGGTTGGTCAGTATGCCGCCGAGATTCGCAGCAAGAGAACCCCGGAGCCGTATAAGGGCAAGGGGATCAAGTATGCGGATGAGCTTATCAGACGCAAGGTCGGCAAGACGGGTAAGAAATAAATAGGAGGAAAGTAAGATGGTCAGCAAGAAAAATAAAGATGAGCTTCGCCACAAGAAGCACATGAGACTTCGGAACCGTTTCGCTGGTACTCCAGAGAGACCACGTCTTGCGGTTTTCCGTTC
The DNA here is from genome assembly GCA_963545355.1 of uncultured Oribacterium sp. Lineage (GTDB taxonomy): Bacteria > Bacillota > Clostridia > Lachnospirales > Lachnospiraceae > Oribacterium. The sequence goes on from CAUUIW010000001.1 coordinate 69,478, forward strand.
GGATAAGCATATGTACGCACAGCTAATCGACGATCAGGCAGGCAACACGCTCTGTGCTGCTTCTACCCTGGATAAGGATCTGAAGCTGGAAAAGACCAACAATGTGGAAGCTGCTTCTGCTGTTGGCAAGGCAATCGCTGAGAAGGCTCTCGCGAAGGGAATCAGGGAAGTGGTTTTTGACAGAGGCGGCTTCCTGTATCACGGTAAGGTTCAGGCTCTGGCTGAGGCTGCCAGAGAAGCCGGTCTTCAGTTCTAAACGAGAGGAGAAACGAGCAAGATGAAGCATGAGAAAATTGATGCAAATCAGTTAGAATTAAACGACAGCGTCGTTGCCATCAAGCGAGTAGCCAAAACCGTAAAGGGCGGACGTACCATGCGCTTTTCCGCTCTCGTCGTGGTTGGTGACGGCAACGGACATGTCGGTGTCGGAACCGGTAAAGCACTGGAGGTTCCGGAGGCAATCCGCAAGGCAAAAGAGTCTGCGATGAAGCACCTGATCACGGTTCCTGTCACGGAGGAGAAGTCGGTACCTCACGATTATATCGGCAAGTTCGGTTCCTCTACCGTTCTGATGAAGAGGGCGCCGGAAGGAACGGGAATCATCGCCGGAGGTCCGGCACGTATGGTCTGCGAGCTTGCGGGCATTCGCAACATTCGTACGAAGTCCCTCGGTTCCAATAATAAGGCCAACGTCGTTATGGCTACACTTCAGGGGCTGACTTCCATGAAGACTCCGGAGCAGGTTGCTGCACTTCGCGGCAAAACTGTGGCAGAGATCGTTGGTTGATGGGAGGTTAGAAAATGGCAGATAAGTTAAGGATTACATTGGTAAAGTCTCCGATCGGTGCTATCCCCAAGCAGAGAGCAACCGTTCAGGCACTTGGACTTCGCAAGATCCGTCAGTCCGTTGAGCTTCCGAACAATGGTACTACTAAGGGAATGATTCAGAGAGTCAATCATCTGGTCAAGGTTGAAGAGATTTAAGGAGGCAAAGTATGGAGTTAGCTAATTTAAGACTGGCTGACGGTTCGAAGCAGAGCAAGAACTTCAGACGCGGCCGCGGACATGGTTCCGGAAACGGCAAGACTGCCGGCAAGGGACATAAGGGTCAGAAGGCTCGTTCCGGAGCGCCGAGAGCCGGCTTCGAGGGCGGTCAGATGCCTCTGTACCGCCGTATCCCGAAGAGAGGATTCACGGATCGCAATTCAAAGCATCTGGTAGGAATCAATCTCTCCACATTGGAGAAGAGATTTGACGCCGGTGAGACGGTTACGACGGAGTCTCTCATCGAGAAACGCATCGTACGCAAGCTGGAGGACGGCGTGAAGATCCTCGGAAACGGAGAGCTCACCAAGAAGCTTACGGTAAAGGTCAATGCGTTCTCTGCATCTGCGAAGGAAAAGATTGAAGCTGTCGGCGGAACTTGTGAGGTGATTTGATGTTTCGAACGATGATAAATGCATTCAAGGTGAAAGAGTTGAGAGGCAAGCTTCTCTACGTTCTCCTGATGCTCGTAGTCATCAGAATCGGATCCAATCTACCTATCCCCGGAGTGAAGGCGGATTTCTTCGGGGAGCTGCTCAATCAGATGAGAAACAATGACGCGTTTGGATGGTTCAATACGATGACCGGAGGCTCCTTCGAGCAGCTCAGCATCTTTGCACTGTCCATCACGCCATATATCACCAGCTCCATCATTATCCAGCTTCTGACAGTTGCGATTCCTGCTCTCGAGGAGATGCAGAAGGATGGAGAGGAGGGAAGAAAGAAGCTGACTGCGTACACTCGTTATGTGACCATCGGCCTTTCTCTGATCGAGTCCTTAGCTATGGCGATTGGATTTGGCGGCAGCGGTCTGCTGATCGGGTTTGCTTCCGCCGGTACGATTCGTAAAATTGCGGGTGTGATGATTGCCGTTATTTCCATGACGGCCGGCTCAGCGCTCCTTATGTGGATCGGTGAGCAGATGACAGACAAGGGAATCGGAAATGGCATCTCTCTGGTTCTTCTGTTCAACATCCTTTCCTCTATTCCGAGCGATTTTAAAACACTGTTTGAGAGATTTATCAGCGGCAAAAATGTCGCCACCATGGTTGTGTCAGCCGTTATTGTTGCAGCGGTGATTTTTGCACTCGTCATGTTTACGGTATATCTGAATACGGCGGAGCGAAGAATCCCGGTGCAGTACAGCAGAAGAGTGCAGGGGAGAACGGCAAGTGCCGGTACCCAGTCCATAATTCCGTTAAAGGTGAATACCGCAAACGTTATGCCGGTTATCTTCGCTTCGTCTCTGATGACGATGCCGGTGGTGATCGGACAGCTGATGAATGTGAACTACGGAACAGTGATCGGAAGGATTCTTCTGACTTTGAATTCCGGGAGCTGGATCAAACCGGAGGCGCCGATTTATTCCATCGGGCTTCTGCTGTATATCCTCCTTCTTTATTTCTTTGCCTACTTCTATACCTCGATTTCCTTTAATCCTCTGGAAGTGGCGAATAATATGAAGAAGCAGGGTGGCTTTATCCCCGGAGTGCGTCCCGGCAAACCCACCAGTGATTATCTGGAGGGGATTTTGAACTACATTATCTTTATCGGTGCGACGGGACTTACCATCGTAGCGGTGATTCCGATTGCGGTTTCTGGTATCTTCAATGTATCCAGAATCTCTTTCTCCGGAACCTCCCTCATCATTATCGTCGGAGTGGTGCTGGAGACACTGAAGGCAATCGATTCCCAGATGGTAGTTCGAAACTACAAGGGATTTTTAGAGAATTAAACTGTTGTCCTCCGGTCGATTGGTCGGGGGACCTTCTGCTATCGTAGCGCTGAGAGCTGCGCTACACAGAGCCGTGGGGCAGAAAAGGGGGAACGGATGAAAATCGTCATGTTGGGAGCGCCTGGCGCCGGCAAAGGGACGCAGGCCGTCAGGCTTTGTGAGAAGTTTCAGATTCCTCATATCTCCACAGGAGATATTTTCCGCAGTAATATCCAGGAGGGGACTGTACTCGGGAAAAAGGCAAAGAGCTATATGGATGAGGGAAAGCTGGTTCCGGACGAGCTGACCATCTCGATGCTCCTTGACCGTATCGGCCGTGAGGACTGTCGGAACGGCTATGTTCTGGACGGATTTCCAAGAACGATTCCGCAGGCAGAGAGTCTGACCGAGGCGCTCCGCGAGCGCGGAGAGAAGCTGGATGCCGCTCTGGATATCGAGGTTGCCGATGATTTCATTGTAGAGCGTATGTCAGGACGCCGTATCTGTCCGAAATGCGGGGCAACTTATCACATCCGCTACGCCGCACCGAAGGCAGAGGGAGTCTGTGACAGCTGCGGATCCAGGCTTATGATTCGCTCCGATGATACTGCGGAGACCGTTCTGGGTCGTCTCAGGGTCTACCATGAGCAGACGGAGCCGCTGATCCGCTATTATCAGAAGGAGGAGATTCTCTCGAAGGTGGATGGCACGAAAAGTATGGACGAGGTGACTCGGGATCTTCTGGCGGCACTTGGCTGAGCGCAGAAGAGCTTTCTGTAGAAAGGTCGTTGGATGATTGAAATTAAGTCAAAGCGCGAGATTGAGCTGATGAGAGAGGCCGGAAAGGTGCTGTCGGAGGTTCACAATCGTGTAGGAGAGAAGGTGGCCCCGGGCATCAGTACCATGGAACTCAATAATTTTGCGGAGGGACTGATCCGTAAGATGGGATGCACTCCGTCCTTCCTGCACCTCTATGATTTTCCTTACGCCTGCTGTGTGTCGGTGAATGAGGAGCTGATTCACGGCTTTCCGGACAAGCACCGCATCCTGAAGGAAGGCGATATCATCAGCTTCGATATCGGAACCTGCTATAAGGGATACCACAGTGACGCAGCCCGTACCTGGAGAGTCGGGGTGGTCAGTCCTGAGGCAGACCGTCTGATCGATACCACTGAAAAAGCCATGTTCCTTGGCGCCTCGAAGGCAGTTCCGGGGAACCACCTGAATGATATTTGCAGTAGTATCGGAGAGTTTGCCGAGTCACAGGGCTACGGCGTTGTGAAGGAATATGTGGGACATGGGATCGGACATGAGGTTCATATGGATCCCAACGTGCCGAACTACAGTATGAATCGCAAGGGACCTAAGCTGCAGGCAGGAATGACGCTTGCGATTGAACCGATGATCACAGCGGGCTCTCCGGAGGTCAGGGTGCTCGGAAATGAGTGGACCGTCGTTTCGGTGGACGGCAGGCTCAATGCCCACTACGAAAATACGGTTCTGATTACAGAGAACGGACCGGAGTTTTTAAGCCTGATAAAATAATCATTGCCATAAAGGCGTGAAGGAGAAAAAAACATGTCAAAATCAGATGTCATTGAGATCACCGGGAAGGTGCTGGAGAAGCTGCCCAATGCCATGTTCCAGGTTGAGCTTGAAAACGGACACCAGGTTCTGGCACATATCTCCGGAAAGCTTCGGATGAATTATATCCGTATCCTTCCGGGAGATAAGGTGACCATCGAACTTTCCCCCTATGATCTTTCCAAGGGGAGAATAATATGGAGAGACAAGTAAACCGCAGGGATTAAGGGCGCTTTATCGCGGTGCAGGAGAAGTCCGACGTGACAGGGCGGATCGATATTGCCCGAAGAGGGGAAAACGGGAGGCTTCCGCCTTCCGAAAGCAGGCACAAGAGAGAGCAGGCAGAGAGATATCTTTCGCTTTACTTTCCTTGTGCCTTTTGCTAAAATAACACGGCAACTTTGTTCGAATTCGTTTTAGAAAGGGGAATTACTATGAAGGTAAGATCATCCGTAAAGCCCATCTGCGAGAAATGCAAGGTCATTAAGCGCAAGGGCTCTATCAGAATTATCTGCGAAAACCCTAAGCATAAGCAGAGACAAGGTTAATACTACACAGGAGGAAAAAGAAACATGGCTCGTATTGCAGGTGTCGATTTACCGAGAGAAAAGCGCATCGAGATCGGTCTGACCTATATCTATGGGATCGGACGTTCTTCCGCTGACAAGATTCTCGCAGCGACAAAAGTAAACCCGGATACCAGGGTTAAGGACCTGACTGATGATGAAGTCAAGGAGCTTGCCAATTACATCTCTGAGAATCAGATGGTGGAAGGCGATCTTCGCAGGGAGACCGCTCTCAACATCAAGAGGCTTCAGGAGATCGGCTGCTACAGAGGCATCCGTCACAGAAAGGGACTTCCGGTTCGCGGTCAGAAAACAAAGACCAACGCCAGAACCCGCAAGGGACCGAGAAAGACCGTCGCAAACAAGAAGAAGTAATCTTCGGTAATGGTTGGTAACTCATTTTGGATCTTCATGTTTTAAATACAGGAAGAAGTCAGGGAAAGTAGGTTAGTTTAATTATGGCTACAAAGTCAACTGGTAAGAGAGTGACAAAGAAGCGCGTAAAGAAAAACGTTGAACGCGGACAGGCACATATTCAGTCTTCTTTTAATAACACAATCGTGACGTTAACGGATGCACAGGGTAACGCTCTTTCTTGGGCAAGTGCCGGCGGTCTGGGATTCAGAGGTTCAAGAAAATCTACTCCGTATGCAGCTCAGATGGCTGCTGAAACTGCTGTTAAGGCGGCTTTGGTACATGGGCTTAAGTATGTGGATGTATTGGTTAAGGGACCGGGATCCGGGCGAGAGGCCGCTATCCGCGCACTTCAGGCAAATGGATTGGAAGTAACTTCCATCAGGGATGTGACTCCGATTCCACACAACGGATGCCGTCCGCCGAAGCGTAGAAGAGTTTAATCACACTGAACCGATATTTGGTTGCCCGAAGAAGCCGGAGAGGTGTAAAGGGCGTATCACAGATAGGATATTTAGGAGGAAATTATGGCAGTAGATAAGGTTCCTGTACTTAAAAGATGCAGATCTTTAGGACTTGATCCGATTTTCCTGGGTGTGGACAAAAAGTCCAACAGACAGCTCAGAAATCCGAGGAGAAAGATGTCCGAGTACGGTCTTCAGCTTCGCGAGAAGCAGAAGGCAAAGTTCATCTATGGCGTTCTTGAGAAGCCTTTCCGTAATTATTATGCCAAGGCTGAGAGAATGAAGGGACAGACCGGTGAGAATCTGATGATTCTTCTGGAGTCCAGACTGGATAATATCATCTTCCGTATGGGTCTTGCCCGTACCAGAAGAGAGGCGCGGCAGGTAGTCGGGCACCGTCATGTCACAGTGAACGGAAGGATCGTGAACATCCCGTCCTTCCTTGTTTCTGTGGGAGACGTTATTGAGATCAAGGAATCCATGAAAACCGCACAGCGCTACAAGGATATCCTCGAGGTAACAGGCGGACGTATGGTTCCCGCATGGCTTGAGGCAGATCAGGAAAAGATGTGCGCCACTGTGAAGCAGCTTCCTCACAGAGAGGAGATTGATGTTCCGGTGAACGAGCTGTTGATCGTCGAGTTGTACTCCAAGTAATTCACAGTCGAAAAAAGGAGAAGGCGCATGTTCGATTTTGAAAAGCCCAACATTGAGATTGCTGAGATTTCTGAAGATCAGAAGTACGGCAAGTTTGTGTGTGAGCCGCTGGAGCGCGGCTACGGCACGACGCTTGGAAACTCTCTCAGACGGATCATGCTTTCCTCGCTGCCGGGGGCAGCGGTTTCGGCGATGAAGATTGAGGGATACACAAAGGATTCCACCGGTCTTCCGGGAGTGAGAGAAGATCTTCAGGAGCTTCTCATGAATGTGAAGAGTATTGTCGTTCGGGATGTCTCAGGCACAGAGGACGACAAGGTTCTGAAGCTTTCCTTCCGGGGAGAGGGGGCCGTTACGGCTTCCGATCTTGAGGAATCTGCAGATATCGTCATCGTAAACCCGGAGCAGGTGATTGCTCACCTGACTGACGGGGACGCAAGGCTTTCGATGGAGCTTACGGTAAGCCACGGCAGGGGATATGTCGGCGCGGAAGCCCGCAGCGCAAAGGGAGAAGAGATTCTTCTGGATGCCAGCTTTACGCCGGTAGAACGCGTCAATATGCAGGTGGAGAACACCCGTGTCGGCAATATGACAGACTATGACAAGCTGACGCTGCATGTGTTCACGAACGGAGCTGTGACACCGGATGATGCGGTCTCTCTTGCCGCAAAGGTGTTGTCAGACCATTTGAACCTCTTCGTCGGACTTTCCGAAGAAGCGATGGAGACGGAAGTGATGGTTGAAAAGCCGGATGATGAGAAAAGCAAGACGATGGAAATGAACATTGATGAGTTAGAGCTCAGTGTTCGTTCCTATAATTGCCTGAAGCGTGCCGGCATCAATACTGTTCAGGAGCTCTGCAATAAGACTCCGGACGATATGATGAAGGTGAGAAATCTGGGACGCAAGTCTCTGGAAGAGGTTCTCGCAAAGCTGAAGGAAATGAATTTGAGCCTCAGAAAGATTGAGGAGTAACCGATAAGACTAAAAAGCACGGTGAAAGGACAGTATTATGGCAATGTACAGAAAACTTGGTAGAGCTTCCAGTCAGAGAAAGGCAATGCTTCGTGCACTGACCACCTCTCTTCTCGAGCATGGCAGAATCTTTACCACCGAGGCAAGGGCAAAGGAAGTGCGCAAGCAGGTAGAGAAGCTGATCGCTCTTGCCGTAAAAGAGAAGGACAACTTCGAGACGGTAACCGTCAAGGCCAAGGTTGCCAAGAAGGACGCTGACGGAAAGCGTGTCAAGGAAGTGGCAGACGGTAAGAAGAAGACCGTGTACGAAGAGGTGGAGAAGACCATTCAAAAGGATCTTCCGTCCCGTCTTCACGCGCGTCATCAGATTCTGGCTGCTACCTATGTGCCGATCTTCGTTCCGGAGAAGAATGCCGGAAGGAAGAGAAATACAAAGAAGGTAGATCTTGCGAAGAAGCTGTTCGAGGAGTATGCGCCGAAGTATGCGAGCCGACACGGCGGATATACGAGAATCGTCAAGGTAGGTCTTCGTAAGGGAGATGCTGCGATGGAAGTTCTTCTGGAGCTGGTATAAGGCAGACCGGCAAAACTTCGAGCATTTTGCCGATCTGATTCAAACAAAGTTGCAAAGGGGCAGCGCGTTGTCGCTGCCTTTTTTATTTATCAGTATGCTTCGAATCAGGAAACCAGGTCAAAAAAGACTGTGATGCCGGAGTTATTGTATCCTTTCTTACACTATTTGATTTTCCCTTGCATGGTATCCGCTTTTCCGTATACTGTTATATGATGATAGTAAGGGCAGACAGTTTTCCGCACTCCGTGGCATCTGTTTGACCCTGACATTATATGAGGTGATAAATCAGAAAGTCAGGAGAATGTAGTGAATATATCGTTACAAAAGATCATGAAAACCTCGGCTTCCGTACTGCTTCTGCTTCTGCTGAGCCTTCGAATGCTGCCGACTGGCACTTATGCGGCTGACAGCTACAGCTCCATCAGCAGTGTCAGAATCAGCCTGGATGAATCTCTGAAAGAATTGAAACCGGGAGATGAGCTGCCGGCCCTTTCCCTGAGCTCTGTGGAGGTGGGAGACGAGAGTAAATACCGGGCAACTTCTGTAGAGTGGTATGACAGCTCGATGCTCAGTGCCCTTCCGGTGGGAGCCTCGCCGCAGATCGTGGTTGTATTGGAAGCACAGATCAAGCAGAAGAGCAACGGAGATGAGCTGGAATACCGCTTTAACCGAAGCTACGGTGCATCCAACATCACCGTCAGGAACGGAGAGTTTGTTAGTGCGAAGCTCAATGGGAAGTATGAGCTGGATGTGACAGTGCGGCTTCGGGCTGTGAAGGGGCAGTACAGTGCTCCGGAGAACCTGTACTGGGACAGCAGTAATGTGGGTACTGCCGGCTGGCAGAAGGGAAGCAACAGCTCCGGCTACTATGAAGTTACCCTGCTCCGGGACGGCAGACAGGTGACCAGCATCACCACGGATCTGACAAGTCTGAACCTGTATCCCTGGATGGAAAATGAGGGAAGCTACAGCTTCCGCGTACGCAGTGTTCCCTATACGGAGGAACAGAAAAAATACGGTAAAAATTCAGATGCGGCAGAATCTCCGGGCTATTTGATTCAGGCATCCAATAAATCCTACGGGAATGGAAAGTACGGACCGACCCTTATTACCGGAATTACCTCGGGAAACAATTCCGGCAGCACGCAGACCGGCTGGTATCAGATGAACGGCCTATGGTATTTCCGCAACCCGAACGGGACGCCGGTGGTGAATTCCTGGCTCAATTTCAATGGACTGCGTTATCGTTTCAATGAGAGAGGAGAAATGCGGACCGGCTGGTTCCAGGATACAGATAAGAAGTGGTATTATCTGAAGCCGGAAGTCGGCTATATGAAGAAGAACTGGCAGTTCATTGACGGCAAGTGGTACTATTTTGAGCCCAAGGAGGGAAGCGAAGAAGGAAGCATGTATAAGGATCGTTTTGCGGAGATTCACGGTCAGACCTACTACTTTAATCTGTCCGGAGGGATGCGCACCCGCTGGGTGTCCGCGCAGCAGAGCGACGGAACGGTGAAATACTTTTACTTTAACGATCAGGGGCAGCTCCAGAGAAACATTACTGTGGATGGATTCCGGGTAGGTTCTGACGGAGCATGGGTACATTGAGGAAGAACAGTTGAATATCATCGAAACAAAGCATCTTTCCTACGATTATGTCAGGAGGGATGAAAATGACAGTGTGGTGGAGGAAACCAGGGCACTGAAGGATCTGGATCTCAGTATCGAGGAAGGATCCTTTGTTTGCGTACTTGGACATAACGGCTCCGGAAAGTCCACCTTTGCGAAGCTCTGCAACGGTCTGCATCTCCCGACAGAGGGGACGATACTGGTGAGCGGGAAAAGCACTCTTGACGAGGGGGAGCTTCTGGAGATTCGAAAGAAAACCGGGATGGTATTTCAGAACCCGGACAACCAGATCATTGCCTCCGTTGTTGAGGAGGATGTGGGATTCGGCCCCGAGAATATCGGGGTTCCCACAGAGGAGATCTGGAAGCGGGTCGAAGAGGCTCTCGGTACGGTGCAGATGCAGAGGTATCGGCTTGCTTCTCCGAATCGTCTCTCCGGAGGACAGAAGCAAAGGGTTGCAATCGCCGGAACGATGGCGATGTACCCTACAACTATCGTTCTGGATGAGCCGACCGCGATGCTGGATCCGAGCGGACGAAAGGAAGTCATCAAAACGATACGGGAGCTGAACCGGGAGCGCGGTGTCACCATACTTCTGATCACCCACTATATGGAAGAAACGGTTGACGCGGACCGGATTATTGTGATGGATCAGGGCAGACTGGTGATGGACGGAAGTCCGAAGGAGGTCTTCTCCGAGGTGGAAGTGTTGAAGAGCTACCGTATGGCGGTGCCGGAGGTGACAGAACTGGTCTATCGGCTTCGGAAAGACGGTCTGCCGCTCCCGGAGGGGATACTTCGGAAAAAGGAGTTTATCCGGGCGCTGGCACCGATCGTGGGAGAATGCACAGAAACAGAAGCCGGCGCTGCCAAAGATGAGAATCCCTTGAAAAACGGAAAATGCTCTCAGACGGAGCCAAAGACAGAAAGCAATACAGTTTCCGGGAAGGGGCCGGTCTGCTATCTGGAGGAGGAAATCAAGGATGCCATTCTCAGGGTGGAGGGAGTATCCCACATTTATCAGGAAGGGACAGCGATGGAGAGAGCTGCCCTCGAGGATGTGAGCTTTTCTGTGGAGCGGGGCTCCGTCACAGCGGTGATCGGACACACCGGCTCCGGGAAATCCACCCTGACCCAGCATCTGAATGGGCTGCTCCATCCGAGCCGCGGGCATATTTATGTGAACTTCCAGAAGCCCCTTCCTCCGGCGGAAAAAAAGACAAAGAAGCAGAAGCAGGAAGAGAAGCAGTTTGACAGGACTTCTGTTCCTGCGGGGTTTCAGGATATTGCAGATCCGCGCCTCAATAAGAAAGCGCTATGTTTTCGTATCGGTCTTTGCTTTCAGTACCCGGAGCACCAGCTCTTTGAGGTAGATGTGCTTCAGGATGTGATGTTCGGACCCAAGAATCAGGGCCTTTCTTTGGAGGAGGCAAAAGAAAAAGCGGAGCTTGCACTTCGCCGCGTGGGGCTTCCGGAGGAGCTTTGGACCAAATCTCCCTTTGAGCTTTCCGGCGGTCAGAAAAGAAGAGTCGCGATTGCCGGGATTCTGGCAATGCAGCCGGAGGTGCTGATTCTGGATGAGCCGACCGCAGGTCTGGATCCGGCAGGGCGTGATGACCTCTTCCGACAGATCAAGGAGCTGCACGATACAGAGGGGATGACGATTCTGCTGGTTTCCCACTCCATGGATGATGTGGCACGTTTTTCCGATCATGTGCTTGCCCTTGACAAGGGGAGAATCCGGTTGTCAGGCACCACGGAACAGGTCTTTTCCCATGATGATATTCTGGAGGAGATGGGGCTTGGGCTTCCTCAGATGCAGTATCTGGTCCGTGAGATGCGAAAGAGCGGCATCCCCGTGCCGAAGAGCGCCAATACCGTGGAGCTGGTGGAGAGGGGGGTTCTGGAGCTGTATCATAAGGAGAAGCCAGGAAAGGAGGCAGAGGGATGCTGAGAGAAATCACTCTGGGGCAGTACTATCCGATAGACTCCCCCCTGCACCGTCTGGATCCGCGGGTCAAGCTGTCGGGGACTCTCCTGTTTCTGATTTCCCTTTTTCTGGTGAATCGCTGGTCCGGCTATCTCGTCGGAATTCTTTTTCTGGCAATGAATATCCGGCTGAGTCGTGTGCCCTTTCGCTATATGACAAAAGGCCTGAAGGCTATCGTGAGTCTGCTGCTTCTGTCTGTGAGCTTCAATCTCTTTCTGACACCCGGAAGGATACTCTGGAAGTTCGGAATTCTGAAGCTCACCATGGAAGGGGTTCATATTGCATCGATGATGGGGGTGCGTCTGATTCTGCTGGTGCTGGGCTCGTCACTCATGACCCTCACCACAACACCGAATCAGTTGACCGACGGCATGGAGAAGGGGCTTTGGTTTTTGACAAAGCTGCATGTCCCGGTCCATGAGATTTCCATGATGATGTCCATCGCACTTCGCTTTATCCCGATTCTGATGGAGGAGACCGACAAGATCATCAAGGCGCAGAAGGCGAGAGGCGCGGACTTTGAAACGGGATCCATCTTTGATCGGGTGAGAGCGCTGATTCCGATTCTGGTGCCGCTCTTCATCAGCTCCTTCCGGAGAGCCTATGATCTCGGGATGGCAATGGAGGCGAGATGCTATCATGGGGGAGAAGGCAGAACCAAGATGAAGCCGCTCCGGTACGGAAAAAAGGATGGTCTCGCATACCTTATTCTGCTTCTTTATCTGTTGCTGACGATAGGCACGAGGTTTCTTCCGCTGTAGAGAGGGAAGGCCCGGGTTTGGTGCGGTTTCTGCCTTGTTCCGAGCTGCGGAAGAGAGCATTTTTATGAAACCGGTTTAAAGGCCGGATTGAGGGGATATTGCGGCATTTTGATGTGTTACGTCGTACATCCTGCGAGAGAAACGCGGAGAATGGAAGCGTTTGTTTAGAGTGATCTGGGGAAGAGGAGAGATGCCACATCGTGTTTTTCTGGAAATTGCATATGACGGCAGCGACTTCCGGGGATATCAGTTTCAGGAGGAATGTCGCACGGTGGAGGGAGAGCTCCGGCTCGCCCTTCATTCTTTGCTGGGGGAGGCACCGGAGCTGATCGGGGCGAGCCGCACGGACAGCGGCGTCCATGCCCGGGGCAATGTTGTTTGCTTTGATACGGACAGCGCTATTCCGGGAGAGCGCTTTCAATATGCGTTAAGACAGTATCTCCCGGCAGATCTGGCGGTCATTTCTTCGAAGGAGGTGCCGATGCATTTCCACCCGAGATACGATGCGCATGATAAGAGCTATCGCTACCTTGTGGATCGCCGGAGAGTGCCGTATCCGGACAGGGCAAGGTATTGTGCCCCCTGCTCCTTCCCGCTGCATCTTCCGGAGATGAGAAGTGCCGCGGTACTTCTCACAGGAACACATGATTTTCGCTCCTTTGTCAATCCGGACTCTCAGGTCCTTGAACATGGAGGAGATTCCGTGCGGACGATCCGGGCGATTCGGATAGAGGAGCAGGAAGCAGGGGAGGAGCTGGCATTTTACTTCCGGGGGGACGGTTTCCTCTACCACCAGATACGCATCATGGTGGGAACGCTTCTGGAAGTCGGACGGGGACGATATCAGGCTTCGGAAATGGAAGCCATGCTTCATGCGAAGGACCGACGAAAGGCAGGACCGACAGCAGCCGCGAAGGGGCTGTGCCTGATGAAGATTTACTATGCCTTCAGTTCAGGGGAAAGCGGTTTTCATCAGACCGAAAAGAGATGATCGAAAAGGGAAGAAAGTAGAGAAGAGATTTGAAGGAAAAGAAAAACATCAAAGCACTGATCTTTGACATGGACGGAACAATCTTTGACACAGAGAGACTGTACTATCGAATCTGGTTTGAACTCGCGGCGGAACGGGGATATATCATTAATGATGAGATGCTTACCAGTATGCGCGGCGCCTCCATACAGAAGGGAGCCAGGGTCTTTACAGAAGCAAATCCGGACTTTGACTATGCGGAGGAACGAACGCTTCGCATGGAGAGGGTCTTTTCTTATGTTAAGGAGCATGGAGTTCCGAAAAAGCAGGGTCTGGATGAAGTGCTCGAATATCTGCACCGGCATCAGTATAAAATCTGTATCGGCAGCTCTACGCCGCGTTCGCAGGTGCAGAGATATCTGGATTCCATCGACTATGGGAAGCATTTTGATGCCGTCATTACCGGAGATTTAATCGAGAACGGAAAGCCGGCGCCGGATATCTTTCTTCTCTGTGCCGGAACGCTCGGGCTAAAGGCAGAGGAATGCCTTGTGGTGGAGGATTCCCGAAACGGTGTCACAGCCGGACATGCTGCCGGCTGTTTCGTGATCGGGATTCCGGACCTGGATTCTCTCTTGCCGGTACGGGAGAAGATGGATGCAGAGCTGACCTCGCTTCGGGACATTCCCGGCTGGCTGGAGAGCTGATTCCACTCTATTCCCGCGGAAAGGATTGACAGAGACCCGGAAATTCGGTACACTGTCTAGGCTGTCCGCATTATGCGGATGAACTGTAAGCAGGGCATAGGCCCGGGCTACATTAAATACTGAAATCAGTCCTATGGCTGGACCAGAGTAAGTAGCCTGCATTCAGGAGGTTGTTATGAATTCTTATGTAGCAAAGGCTTCTACTATTGACAGAAAGTGGTATGTAGTAGATGCAGAAGGCAAGACACTTGGTCGTCTTGCATCGGAGATTGCTTCCGTGCTTCGCGGAAAGAATAAGCCGACATTCACCCCGTTTCTCGACTGCGGCGATTATGTGATCGTCGTTAATGCGGAGAAGGTTCATGTCACAGGAAAGAAGATGGAGCAGAAGCTTTATCGCACACACTCCCGTTACATCGGCTCCATGAAGGAGACATCTCTGAGAGATATGCTCAGGAAGAAGCCGGAGCAGGTGATCGAGCTTGCCGTAAAGGGGATGCTTCCGAAGGGACCGTTAGGCAGACAGATGTACAAGAAGCTGTTTGTTTATCAGGGACCGGAGCACAAGCATCAGGCACAGCAGCCGACTGCGCTTACATTCTAAGGGGGGATCAAGATGGCAACAAATAGAAATTATGGAACAGGCAGAAGAAAGTCGTCTGTTGCAAGAGTTTATATCATGCCGGGTACCGGTAAGGTGACAATCAACAAGAGAAGCATGGACGATTACTTTGGTCTGGAAACTCTGAAGACTATTGTCCGTCAGCCGCTGGTAGCTACCCAGAATGAGGGCAAGATTGATGTGCTTGTCAATGTTCATGGCGGCGGATATACCGGACAGGCAGGTGCGATCCGTCACGGTATCGCAAGAGCGCTCTGTGAGATGGATCAGGAGAACCGTCCGGTTCTGAAGAAGGCCGGATTCCTCACCAGAGATCCGAGAATGAAGGAGAGAAAGAAGTACGGCCTCAAGGCAGCCCGTAGAGCGCCGCAGTTCTCGAAACGATAACCGACAACTTCAAAATACCAGAAAAAGCCCGGAAACCGCATGGTTCCGGGCTTTTTCTATACCTGAAATTCTGCCGGAGCGGTTCGGCTTTGATGAGCTTTGAACGGAAATTCAAGAAAAAAGAAATAGATATAAGGTATAAATATACGATTGTGTTGATTTTGTGAAAAAATTGTGATAGATTTGGGAACAAAAATGAACAATATAACACGGTGATTCGATAAAGTAACAGCGTGAACTTTTTTGAAAAGTGAAAGAGCAGTCTGAATTTTGTTGGGAGGGAGAATATGGCGCGGTATTTCATGAAACGAGTTGCAATGATGGCAGTTGCGATGTTTCTCATCATCCTGTTGACCTTTGCCATCATGCATGCGGTTCCCGGCGGCCCGTTCACAGGTGAAAAGAAGCTCTCGGCTGAGATTGAAGCGGCCATGAATGAAAAGTATCACTTGAATGATCCGCTTCCGCTTCAGTTTGTCGACTATCTCAAGGGAGTAGTTCGCGGAGATTTCGGCCCATCGTATAAATATCCGGGGAAAACGGTCAATGAGTTTATCGCCGACGGCTTTCCGGTTTCGGCGAGGCTTGGCGGGATCACCATTGCCTTCGTCCTGCTGGCAGCGCTGCCTATGGGAATCTGTGCGGCAGTCAAGAACGGAAAGTGGCAGGATATGCTGGTCATGGCGCTCGCAACGGTAGGCGTCACAATTCCATCCTTTGTGATTGCCTCCCTCCTGATTTATTTCTTTGCCTTCAAATTGAGCTTGCTTCCGACCTACGGCATTGACAGCTGGAAGGGCTATGTTCTACCCGTCATTGCACTCGGGGGATATGACATCAGCTATATTGCGCGGCTCATGAGAAGCTCTCTGCTCGAGGTGATGGGGCAGGATTATATTCGGACGGCAAGGGCCAAGGGTCTGTCCGAATTTTCCGTGATCACGAAGCACGCCCTTCGAAACGCGCTGATTCCCGTTATTACGGTTTTGGGGCCGATGATTGCGAACCTGATGACAGGCTCCTTCGTCGTCGAGAAGATCTTTGCGATTCCGGGTCTCGGAATTCACTTTGTCAACAGTGTTTCGCAGAGAGACTATACCACCATCATGGGCGTCACTATTTTTTACGCGACCTTCCTCATGGTTATGACGATGGTCGTTGATGTCTTTTACTGCCTGATTGATCCCCGAATCAAATACGATTGAGCGGCAGCGCGGCAGAATTGAGCAAAGGAGAGCGCTATGGACTCCAAATGGGAAATGCTGGAACAATCGAATGAGGCACGAGAGAAAATCTGGGGAAGGAACCGGAGCTTCGCGGGAGATGTGTGGTTTCGCTTTCACAGAAAGCCGACTGCGATTGCAGGCTTTGTGATCATCGTGCTGCTCATGCTGTTTGCGTTTCTGGGGCCGTTTTTTACCGGACGCAGCTATTCCGAGCAGAACCTCGCCCTGGTCAATGTCTCTCCGGTGATGCAGGTCTTTGAGACACCGGATCAGTCCGCTTATCTCTACATCACACAGAACCTGAAGCTGCTGTCCGTTAACAAAGACGGTACCCTGGGCGAACAGCTCGGCAAGCTGCGCGAGGACAGTGCGAGACAGATGAGCATTTACGATTGCGGCGGCGTGGAGACAGCCCTGTACTACGGGAAAACCCCCTATCTGGTAATCAACCCCGACACGCTGGTCATTGCAAAATCAAAAACACTGTGGAACCGCTCGTATATTTTCGGAACGGATGCCCTGGGGCGGGATATTCTGACAAGGCTGATGTACGGCACCCGGGTGTCCCTGCTGGTTGCCTTCGTCGCAGCCGGCGTCAACCTGGTCCTCGGCATCATCTACGGCGGTATTTCCGGCTATTTCGGCGGACGGGTTGACATGATGATGATGCGTGTCGTCGATATTATCAGCACAATACCGCTGACTCTCTATGTCATTCTGATTATGGTTCTGATGGGAGCGGGCCTGCAGAGTATTGTGGTGGCGTTGGGAACGGCGTATTGGGTGGATATGGCGCGCGTGGTCAGAGGGCAGGTGCTTTCGCTCAAGCAGCAGGAATTTGTGCTGGCCGCAAAGACCATAGGCTCCTCGGCGAAAACCGTGCTCCTCGCGCATCTGATTCCGAACGCGATGGGCTCCATTCTGGTCACGGTCACCATGCTGATTCCCTCCGCCATATTCATGGAGGCCTTTCTCGGCTTCCTCGGGATCGGCCTGCAGCCGCCCCTCGCCTCACTCGGCACCATGTGCAACGATGCGACCGAAAATCTGAGGACCTGCCCCTATCAGTTATTCATCCCGGCCCTTGTTATCGTTTTAATCATGTTTGCCTTTAACTTTGTCGGAGACGGTCTGCGTGATGCGCTTGACCCCAAGCTCAGAAAGTAAACGAAAATGGAAGAGACCTTGTTACGAGTAGAAAATCTGAAGACATCCTTTATGACTTCAAATGGTGAGGTTCAGGCGGTCCGCGGTGTGTCCTTCGAGGTCCGTAGAGGGGAGATTGTCGGCATTGTCGGCGAATCCGGTTCCGGCAAGAGCATTACCAATATGAGTTTTCTCAAGCTTCTTCCGGATACGGCAGTCATCAAGGAGGGCAGGGTCCTGTTTCAGGGGCAGGATTTGACGAAGCTCTCGATGAGGGAACTGCGGAAAATTCGTGGAGAGAAGATGGCAATGATCTTTCAGGATCCGATGTCTTCGCTGAACCCGCTGATTCCCGTCGGTGAGCAGGTCGCCGAAATCATACGGATTCATCACAGCGATAAGTCCGGAGAGGCCGTGAAGCAGGAGGTTTTAAAACGCTTCGAGGAGGTGCGCATCCCGGAGCCGGAAAAGCGCTATCACGCCTACCCGCATGAGTTTTCCGGCGGTATGCGGCAGCGTGTCATGATTGCGATGGCGCTTGCAAATAACCCGGAACTCCTGATTGCGGATGAACCGACGACGGCGCTTGACGTCACGATTCAGGACCAAATCATACGGCAGATGCGGGAGCTCAAGAAGCAGCACGGCACCAGCATTATCTTCATCACACATGATCTGGGAGTCATTGCGGAGCTCTGTGAAAGGGTTGAGGTCATGTACGGCGGCCTCATCATGGAGGAAGCGCCGATTGATGAGCTTTTCGAGCATCCGAACCATCCCTATTCCCTGGGTCTTCTGGAGTCCATGCCGAGTATTCAGCAGGACAAAGCAGAGCGCCTGATTCCGATTCCGGGTTCACCGCCGGATATGACAAATCCGCCGGCGGGCTGCCCCTTTGCCCCGCGCTGCCGCTATGCGAGAAAAATTTGTGCGGCAGAACTGCCGGAGCTGCAATCGGTGGGAGAGGGGCACAGCGCGAGATGCTGGCTTCTCGATCCGGAGGCGCCTGCGGAACAGAATCCGTTCAAGAAAAGATAAGGGGAAAAGCCATGGCAGACGATAAACAGGTATTATTGGAGGTCAAAAACCTGACGCGCTACTTTCCCGCGGGGAGAGGAGAACGGGTTCACGCAGTTGACCATGTGAGCTTTCGGCTTGAGCGCGGAAAGACCCTGGGACTGGTCGGCGAGTCGGGCTGCGGGAAGTCCACGACGGCGCGGACCATCATCCGCATCCATGAGCCGACGGAGGGGAGCATACTCTTTGACGGACGGGATATCTCGCATCTCGGTGAACGGGAGCTCCACCCGGTCCGGAAAAATATGCAGATGATCTTTCAGGACCCCTACGCCTCTCTGAATGCGAGAATGACGGTGCGCGACATCATTGCGGAACCGCTCTGCGCCCATAAGCTGGTGAAGGGCAAGGAGGCGGCAGGGGAATTTGTATATCCCATGCTGGAGAAGGTGGGGCTCACCAGAGAGCATGCGAATCGCTATGCACATGAATTTTCGGGAGGACAGAGACAGCGTATCGGCATTGCGAGGGCGTTGATTTTAAAGCCGGAGCTCGTGATCTGCGACGAGCCCATTTCAGCGCTGGACGTCTCGATTCAGGCGCAGATCATCAACCTGCTTCGAGACTATCAGGAGGAGAGCGGAACCGCCTATCTCTTCATTGCACACGATCTCTCAATGGTTCGCTATGTCTCGGATGAGGTTGGCGTCATGTATCTGGGGCAGCTCGTGGAGCTCTGCGAGGCGGAGGAAATTTACGCACACCCCCTGCACCCCTACACACGGGGGCTGCTCGGTGCGATACCGGTTGCGAATCCGAAGCTTGCGCGTCAAAAGGGGAAGAGCAGCATCGAGGGAGATATACCGAGCCCCATTCATCCGCCGAGCGCCTGCAGGTTCCACACGAGATGTCCCCTTGCGACCGCAAGGTGCAGGGAAGAAGAGCCTGTCTTAAAGGATCTGGGAGGCGGACACCTCTGCGCCTGTCATCTGTATGGCTGAGGGATTGTGGTGCCCGGCATCGCCTGGATGCCGGAGCACTTCATTCAGATAAAAGATGCAGACAGAAGCTAAACAGAAAAGGAGGAGATTTGTATGAAAAAGAAATCCGGTGCAGCCCTGGCAGCGGTGCTCACCCTGTCCCTGCTACTTGCAGGCTGCGGTGGGACAAGGTCCGATGACAAGGCGGAGACGGTAAACCTTGGGAGCGATGCCGGGGAGGAGAGCACGGTGGCAGCGGCGAAGCCCTCCGGAAAGCAGGAGCTGATTTTTGTTCTCAGCAACCAGCCGGACTCGCTCGATCCATCCTACACCAACAATTCCTTTGCAGCCCCCTTCATCATCAACTGCTTTGAGGGTCTGGTCACCTACGATACCAAGGGGGAGCTTGCGCCCGGCAATGCGGAGAGCTGGGAGAAAAACGAGGATATGACGGTTTATACCTTCCACCTGAGAGACGGACTCAAGTGGTCGGACGGTTCCCCCCTCACAGCGGAAGACTATGTCTATGCCGCAAAGCATGTCTGTACGCCGGCAACGACCGCACAGTACCTGAGCATGATGACCGACTACATCGAGGGAGCCGAGGAATATTACGAGGGGAAGGGCTCCGAGGACAGTTTCGGGGTCAAGGCAATCGACGACAAGACCCTCGAGTACCGACTCAAGACTCCCTGCCCCTTCTTTCCGGACATCGTTTCCATGTGGGTTTACTCGCCGCTACAGAAGGCAACGATTGAGGCAAACGGCGACAAGTGGACACAGGCTGCAAATACCTATGTCTGTAACGGTCCGTTCAAAATTTCGGAGATCAACTCCGGCGCATCCATTGTCCTCACGAAAAACGAGAACTACTGGGATGCTGCCAATGTGTCTCTCGAAAAGCTGAGCTTCCGCTACATTCTGGACACCTCCACCGCACTGACTGCCTATGAGAACGGCGAGGTCGACGGCATTCGAACCATCCCCTCTGGGGATCTCGCGAGACTGAAGGCAGAGGACGCGGGGCTGGTTGTGACGCCAAACTACGGAACGGTTTACTATGACATCAACTGCGGCAAGGAGCCCTATAACAATCCGAAGGTGCGGAAGGCGCTGGCACTTGCGATTGACAGAAATGCGCTGATCAACAATGTCGTCCAGCTGGACGCGACGCCGGCCTACAGCTGGATGGCACCCGGTTATGTCGTCGACGGAAAGGATATCACAGAGGGACGCTCCGACTTTGACCTGAAGCCGACGGCGGATCCCGAGGCTGCAAAGGCGGCGCTCGCTGAGGCGGGCTATGCCGACCCTGCAAGCTTTCCGACCATTCAGCTCTCCTATTACTCCGATGACAACGCGAAGAAGGTCGCCGAGGCTATGGCAGAGATGCTGATAACCAATCTCGGCGTCAAGGTCGAAGTGAGCTCGGCAGACTGGGCAGTCTTCTACGATGCGGTTCAGAACGGAAATTATGAGGTTGCAGCAATGGGCTGGTCCGCGGACTATGTGAATCCGATGAGCTTCCTGCCTCTGCTGTACACGGACGATGTGGCCAACAATTCGTTCTACAGCAACCCGGACTATGATGCGATTGTCGATCAGATCCGCTCGGAGCGAGATCCTGCCAGGTTTGCGGAGCTGGTTAAAAGGGCCGATGAGACTGTGTCGGCAGAATATCCGGTTCTGCCGCTCTACTATAAGTCCAGTACCTATTTGATACACGACTATGTGTCCGGTGTCTATATGACCAGTAACAGCAACCTGTACTTTAAGAATGCAGTTGTGAGCAAATAACAAACGCAGGGAGAAGAACGCCGCCTTGCCCTCACGGGTCTGGCGGCGTTTTTTGCGCTGCGCAGGCGCAGAGAATGGCGGACGGCGGCAGTGCGGGCGTGGGCAGCGGCATGATGGTCGCCCGTCGGATTTTATAAATGAGTCGGAAAGCAGACAGGCAGAGATGAGCGCAGTGGAGACGACGGCAGCGACCACGAGCTTTGTCTCTCTTGCCTTCTGTCTGCTTCATGCCTCCGAAGATTCCGTGGAAGACGAAGGCATCTTAACAGAAATTTTACACCGGATTCGTTACACTTCTGCTATCAGAAAAATAAAGTGAAAGGAGGGACAGAAAATGAGTTATATTCGAAGGCATCCTTATCGTTTGAGGATTACGGTGCAGTTGGCACTTATTGCTACGTCTGTAACCTTCATCTGCTTAGGTGCTCATCGTGGAGAAATTGAAACTGTATTCAGTAAAGCAATTCGTTTATGTTTGGAGTGTGTAGGAATTGGATAAGATTGAAAAAAAAAAGAATAAATTTTCACTCAGAGACCTGCTGAAGCGAAGGTCAGCAATACAATTACTGGCTATGCTTCTGACCAATATTCATCTTCCTAATTTTATAAAAGGAGTTTTATACAACGGGAAGATCAAGCAAATATGTGTGCCGGGGCTCAACTGTTACTCGTGCCCGGCAGCAACAGGAGCCTGCCCGATAGGATCGTTCCAGGCGGTGGTCGGCTCATCGAAATTCAACTTCTCGTACTATATAAGCGGGATATTGATTTTCTTTGGGGTAATGCTCGGAAGGTTTATTTGCGGATTCCTTTGTCCGTTCGGGTGGTTTCAGGATTTGCTCCACAAAATTCCGACCAGGAAGTTCAGCACGAAAAAGCTTAAGCCATTACGATATATGAAATACGCGGTTCTTGCAGTTGCCGTAATAGCGCTGCCCATACTGCTTGTAAACAGTTCCGGTATCGCTTCCCCTTACTTCTGCAAGTATATTTGCCCGCAGGGCATATTGGAGGGAGGAATCCCTCTGTCAATCGCTGACGGCAATATCAGAGCAGCACTCGGAAAGCTTTTTACGTGGAAATTCTGCATACTGGTAAGCATCATAGTTCTTGGCATTTTATTTTATCGTCCGTTTTGCAAATGGATTTGTCCGCTCGGCGCGTTTTATGCACTGTTCAACAAGGTTTCGCTCCTCAGCTATCATGTAGACATGGGTAAATGTATTTCCTGCGGGAAATGCAGCAAAATCTGCAAGATGGATGTGGATATAACAAAAAACAACGCGAATCCCGAGTGTATCCGTTGCGGCGAATGTATAAATGCCTGCCCGACACACGCGATAAGCGCCAACTGGGGATTTAAAGTCCCTGTTAACTGTCAAGGCGGATGTAAAAATCTGATATCCAACAGAAAGGAAACAACAAAATGAAAACAATGAAAAAACTTCTACTCCTGATGACAATTGCAGCAATGACCACTTCCTTTGCAGCTTGCGGCAGTAAAAATAACTCCCGGGCCGCCTCCGGCAACACGGCTCAGACCGAATCAAAGCAATCCGAGGTTTTTCCCAAGTTTGAAGGGAAGGACATGGACGGAAACACCGTGGATAATTCCATGTTCAGTAAAAATGAAGTGACACTCCTTAATTTTTGGTTCAATGGCTGCTCCGCCTGCGTTAACGAGATGCCTGCACTTGAAAAATTCAATGCCCGGCTTCGCGAAAAGGGCGCTGAGCTTGTCGGTGTGAATGTTCAGGCCAATGAAAGTAAGGAGGCCCTTGACGAAGCAAAAGAGATCCTTTCCAAACAGGGCGTCACGTACAGAAATCTTGTGATTGATGAAGAACAGGAAGCCAGACGCTATATCGCAAATATCTTCAGTTTTCCGACAACGATTATTGTCGATAAGAACGGAAACATCGTTGGTAATCCTATTCTAGGCAGCATTGAAGATGAGAAGAAGCTGGATCAAATCCTCCAGGTCGTTGACGATATAAAGGCGGGAAAGGACATCTCCGGCGCTTCTGTCACC
Organism: uncultured Oribacterium sp.; assembly: GCA_963545355.1. GTDB lineage: Bacteria > Bacillota > Clostridia > Lachnospirales > Lachnospiraceae > Oribacterium. The sequence goes on from CAUUIW010000001.1 coordinate 92,734, forward strand.
CAAAAAACGACAGACAATGAACTGGAGGCTCTGCTGACGGAAGAAAACAAGCTCTTTACGGAGCACAACAATGTTTGGGATAAGCTGTTTGCTAAAATTAAAAAAGAGAAGGTTCCTGAAAGCGAGAAAATGCCTTATGCAGAATTTTTGAAATCTCAGGTGGAAGAATATAAGGATTCGTTCTCGGCGGAGGAGCTGAACACACTGAATAGCGATCTTGAAAAGATTGCGGAAATTGAAGAGCAGATCAGTAAACTAGATAAGTAAGCAATGGTGTGAAAATATGACTAAGAAAACATTCTATGCAGTCGCTCCCGTTCTTGCAATAGCCTTGCATTTCGGAATGTCAAACCTGCTGTACTTCGCCGTTGAGAGCTTGTTCCTGAACGTTTTGCGCATACCTCCGCAGCAATTTATGAAGCAGCTGTATTTGGGAGAGCTTCTTGTATACACTGTGCTTATCATTGTGTTCTTTATCGTTTACAGGCTGCTTTGGAGAAAAGACGGGAACCGGATTCATGCGGGGCTTGCCTTCAGAGACCTGATCTTCAGTATAATCTCGGGAGCGGGTGTATCAGGGGTTTGTGTTCTCTGGATTATGCTGGCAAAGCAAATACCCGTTTTTCAAAAGAGTGTTGCAGCGATGGAAGCCGGCGCCCAAAACATCGGCGGCGGAGGCATTGTCGGAGGATTTTTAATCGCGGTCGTTGCAGCCCCCATGATAGAAGAAATTCTGTTCCGAGGTATCGTGTTTAAATCCATACGAAAAATCGCTCCTGTCTGGCTTGCAATATTGATTTCATCGCTTCTGTTCGGAGCCTACCACATGAATCCCGTACAGATCGTATATGCCACTTTTATGGGAGTGGTCGCGGGGATCATCTATGAGAAGACAAATAATCTGCTGCTGCCTGTTCTCGTACACTTTACGAACAATTTTATGGCAATGCTGCAGCAGTTTGCACCGCCGGCAACAGAAGGGATGATTTATGTGATTGTCATCATTATGATCATCCCCCTGGGGTATATCCTGTATCGTTTCTGTGGAAGAGGAGGCTTGCGGGAAGGAGTGGTAAAGAACTGACAGCAGAAGTTTTTCCCCGCAATATAAATCTCAGCGGCAAAAAGGTCTCCTATGAAAGGATATCTTCTTACAATACTACGCGGATATTGACAATAAGGTACCGCAGGCCCTAAGCTTTCAACAGGTTCTTTTTGCAGGCAAAAACAGGATGAGGAGCAGGTGTTAAATATGAGAATATTGGTGGCTGAGGATGAGCAGACTCTTTGCACGACGATTGCAAAGGGCCTGCGGCTGGACGGATATGAAGTGGATACCAGTTTCAGCGGAAGTTCCGCCTGGGATATGGCACTGTCGGAAAATTATGATCTTATTATCTTGGATTTGAATCTCCCGGGAATGGACGGAATGGAAGTTCTTCGCAATATCCGTGAGGAAGACACGGAAACCAAAATTCTTATTCTTTCTGCAAGGGGGCAGCTGCAGGATAAAATAGATGGTCTGGACGGCGGTGCTAATGACTACCTCTGTAAACCGTTTCATTTTGAAGAATTGGAGGCCCGGGTACGCAGTCTTACGCGAAGACGGGTCATCCAAAACAATCTCATCCTGGAATGCGGAGAGCTTTCGCTGGATACAAGGGCGCGCATTGCGCTTGCCAGGGGAACAGAAATTCATCTGACACGAAAGGAGCTCGGTCTCTTAGAGTACCTGATACTCCATCAGGGGCGTCCTGTAAGTCAGGAGGAGCTGATACAACATGTTTGGGACGAAAGCGTCAACAGCTTCAGCAACTCGATTCGCGTCCACATCTCCGCACTTCGCAAGAAGCTGAAGGCTGCATTGGGGTACGACCCCGTTGTTAATCGCGTTGGGCAGGGCTATACGATCGGAGCGTATCAAAATGAATAAAAGACGTTCTCTTCAATGGAAGCTCACATTACTCACCGCCCTCATGGTAATCGTGTCCTGCCTTTCCATCAGCTATATCATCAGTAAATCCGCCGTGCTGTTTTTTTTTGAGATCGAAGAATCTGCCATCACGATGCTTCCCAAAGGAAACGATTCGGACAACTCATACACGGAAATCGAATTCCCTCTTGATCTCGAGCTTGAACTTGCGGATGTGGTTAAAAACACGTCTCTGGAATTCTGGACAATTAGCATTCTTGTCACGCTGCTGATTTCGCTGATCAGCAGTTCCCTGATGTATTTTATCATGGGATATGCACTGCTCCCCTTACAGGAGCTGGGAAAACAGATAGAAGAGATCCAGGAAAAAAATCTGCAGAAGCCGATTATTCTGGATAAGGGCTCGATTGAAATTGTTCGCATTGCCGACACCTTTAATGAGATGCTGAAAAGACTCGGCGCCGCTTTTTCGGCACAAAAGCAATTCTCTGCAAACGCTGCACATGAACTGCGCACGCCCCTATCCGTAATCAGAACCAGGCTCGAGGTATTTGAAAAAGACAGGACGCCTGAGATCGATGATTACAAGGAAGCAGTGAGCATGGTCAGAATGCAGGTGGATCAACTGTCTCATGTAATAGACCTCCTTCTGGAAATGACCGAGCTGCAGTCCGCCAAAAGAAGCGACAAGATTGAACTTGCAGGGCTTGTAGAGGAAGTTATTTGTGATTTGGCGTTCATAGCGGACAAAAAGAAGGTATCTCTGGTTCAGAAACCCGGAGATGCCCAAATTACGGGAAACGATGTGCTGATCTACCGGGCGGTTTATAATCTTATCGAAAATGCAATTAAATATAACCGCGAGGGAGGAATTGTTTCCGCCGAAATTCTGCAGGACAATGCTCTTGCGAGAATCCTTATCTCCGACACCGGCCCCGGAATCAATAGAGGCGATTGGGAGCATATATTTGAGCCATTTTTTAAGGGCGACAAATCAAGAAGCCGTGCGCTGAGCGGTGCCGGCCTCGGTCTGGCTCTCGTGAAAGAGATAGCACAGCAGCATGGAGGGGATGTTCGAGTCGTTCAAAGTTCGGAACATGGCACACAGATTGAATTGATGCTGCCAGCAAGGGAATAAAAATCATGCCGTATGCAGCTGCAATTTCTGAATATCCTATTTTGGATTAAAGATCTCATGAAACGAAAATTTTATTATGCATCGGAAAGCTCTTTCGGATTCGTCTGCTTTTTGCAAAGCATGGCGGGACGGAAGAGCTTTTTCGACTTTTACTTGACACAATATGGGGAGAAGAGTATAGTACGCATTAGGTGTTAGCACTCTGACATATGGAGTGCTAACACCGGAGAGCCAAAGGAGGTAGGAAATGGAACTGGATAGTCGTAAAGTGGTGATTCTCATGACCATCATTAAAAACTATCTTGAGACGGGAGATCCTGTGGGATCCAGGACCATCAGCAAGTATTCCGGTCTGAACCTGAGCTCGGCGACGATACGGAACGAGATGTCGGATCTGGAGGAGATGGGATATATCTTGCAGCCGCACACTTCCGCCGGTCGTATTCCCTCCGATAAGGGCTACCGCTTCTATGTGGATCAGCTGATGGAGCAGCAGAAGCTGGAGCTGGATCAGGTAAGAACGGATATGTTTGAACGGGTGGACCGCCTGGAGACGGCGCTGAAGCAGCTCGCGAAAACCGTTGCCAACGATACCAACTATGCGGCGATGGTCTCGGCACCTTCTGTCCATCAGAACAAGATTAAGTTCATTCAGATTTCTCTTGTGGATGTCAGAAGGATTCTTCTGGTCATCATGATGCAGGGAAATATCATCAAAACGGAAACGGTGATGACAGACGGAACAGAGTCTCTGGATTTTAATAATGTCCTGTCATTGAACCTGCTTCTGAATGATGAGCTGGACGGGTTGACTGTGGATGATATCACAGAAGGAAGGGCGGCGCAGATCTTTGCGAGAACGCAGTACCGAAACGCGGCGGCGGCGGTTCTCGGAGCGATCAGAAATACGTTGTCCTTTGAGAACGGAGAGATGCAGATCTTCACCTCCGGTGCCACCAATATTTTCAAGTATCCGGAGCTGACCGACAGTGAGAATGCTTCCCGGCTGATTTCTGCGTTCGAGCAGAAGGATGATCTCATTGAACTGGTGCATGGCGTCAATAAGGATACAGAAAATAATCGGCGTCAGATTCAGGTCTATATCGGTCAGGAGTCTCCACTTCAGGATATGGCGGACTGCTCTGTCGTGACTGCCAATTACCAGATGGGTAACGGCATGAAGGGCACTGTTGCCGTCATCGGACCGAAGCGTATGGATTATGAGAAGGTGCTGTCTATCCTGACGCAGCTGATGAATGAGATGGACAATGCATTTCGCTGAGGAAACGCTATATCGGTGTTTCCCCGATAAAAGAGATAGAAAGGAAGTCTGAGAGATGGAGAACGAGAGATTCGACAGAGCTGCGAAGGACACGAGCGCAGGAGAGACAAGGAAAGCGGAGACAGTCGAGACCGAGGAACAGAGGATCGAAATGCCGGAGGAGGAAAGAGAAAGCGAGGCTCCGGCAGAAAAAAAGCAGGATGAGGAAATGACTGCGCCGGAAGAAAAGAGCGCAGGGGAGGAAAAAAGTACAGAGGAAGAGAAGAAAGAAGAACTTCCCGGAGAAGACGAGAACGGGAAGCCGGAGGAGGATCCGAAGCTCAGAAGGCTCGAACAGGAGCTGAGTGAGCAGAAAGATAAATACCTTCGACTCTATGCGGAATTTGATAATTTCAGAAAGCGTTCCGACAAGGAGAAATCCCAGATGTTTGATATGGGAGCGAAGGATGTGATCGAGAAGCTGCTGCCGGTGGTGGACAACTTCGAGAGAGCGCTGACCACAGTGGAAGAAGCCGACCGGGAGGATGCCTTCACAAAGGGTGTCGAGGGGATTTACAGGCAGATTCAGAAGCTGTTTGCGGATCTGGAGGTAAAGCCGATCGAAGCGGAAGGACAGAAGTTCGATCCGGCATTTCACAATGCGGTCATGACCGATGCCGATGCGGACTGCGAGGAGGATATCATCACGGAGGATCTGCTGAAGGGCTACACCTACCGCGGAACCGTGGTGCGTCATTCCATGGTAAAGGTCAAAAAGTAAAGAGGCAGTATTCGTAAGACAGAGATAAAACAAAGGAAAAGGAGAAAAAGTATGGGAAAGATTATTGGAATTGATTTGGGAACAACCAACAGCTGTGTTGCCGTAATGGAGGGTGGTAAGCCTACTGTCATTGCCAATGCGGAGGGGCTGCGTACTACGCCGTCCGTTGTCGCATTCACCAAGAACGGAGAGCGTCTTGTCGGAGAGCCGGCAAAGCGTCAGGCAGTGACCAATGCGGACAGAACCATCTCTTCGATCAAGCGCCATATGGGGCAGGATTATAAGGTTGCGATCGACGGGAAGAATTATACGCCGCAGGAGATATCTGCGATGATCCTTCAGAAGCTGAAGGCAGATGCAGAGTCCTATCTCGGAGAGAAGGTAACGGAGGCGGTCATCACGGTTCCCGCGTATTTCAATGACGCACAGCGCCAGGCGACCAAGGATGCCGGAAAGATCGCGGGCCTGGATGTCAAGCGTATCATCAATGAGCCGACTGCCGCAGCTCTGGCGTACGGACTGGATGAGGACAAGGAACAGAAGATCATGGTTTACGATCTCGGCGGCGGCACCTTTGATGTGTCCATCATTGAGATCGGTGACGGCGTCATCGAGGTTCTGGCAACCAATGGAGATACCCTCCTGGGCGGCGATGACTATGACAACAGAATCACGGAGTGGATGGTCTCCGAGTTTAAAAAGGCCGAAGGCGTGGATCTCTCGCAGGATAAGATGGCGCTTCAGAGACTGAAGGAAGCTGCTGAGAAGGCAAAGAAGGAGCTTTCCACCGCTACTACGACGGAGATCAACCTTCCGTTTATCACGGCGACGGCGGACGGTCCGAAGCATCTGGATCTGAACCTTACCCGCGCGAAGTTTGAGGAGCTGACTTCCGACCTCACGGAGAGAACCGCCGTTCCGGTGCAGAATGCGCTGAGAGATGCGGGAATTACTGCATCAGAGCTTTCCAAGGTTCTTCTGGTCGGCGGCTCCACCAGAATGCCGGTGGCACAGGAGAAGGTGAAGCAGCTGATCGGAACGGAGCCGAGCAAAGCACTGAATCCGGATGAGTGCGTGGCTCTCGGTGCCGCCGTACAGGGCGGTAAGCTGAACGGAGAAGAGGGCTCCGGAGATGTCCTTCTTCTGGACGTCACTCCGCTGACGCTTTCGATAGAGACTCTCGGCGGTGTCGCTACACCTCTTATCAAGAGAAATACCACGATTCCGACCCGCGCTTCGCAGGTATTCTCCACTGCAGCGGACAATCAGACGGCGGTAGATATCCATGTGGTACAGGGAGAGCGTGAGTTCGCAAGAGACAATAAGACGCTCGGCCAGTTCCGTCTCGACGGCATCCTTCCGGCAAAGCGCGGAACGCCGCAGATCGAGGTGACCTTCGATATCGATGCCAACGGTATCGTCAATGTCTCTGCCAAGGATCAGGGTACCGGCAAGGAACAGCACATTACGATTACCTCCGGCTCCAACATGTCGCAGGAGGATATCGACAAGGCGGTCAACGAAGCTGCACAGTACGAGGCGGCAGATAAGGAAAAGAAGGAGGCAATTGAGATTCGCAACGGCGCGGATTCCATTGTGTTCCAGACCAAGAAGGCGCTGGAGGAGGTCGGCGACAAGATTGACGGTGCCGAGAAGACACAGGTAGAGGCAGATCTCAAGGCACTCGAGGATGTTCTTGCCGCACATCCGCTGGAGGGCATCACAAAGGACGGCGCGGAGCAGATCAAAGCGGCGCAGGAGACTCTCATGAAGTCCAGCCAGGCGCTGTTCACCAAGGTGTATGAGCAGGCACAGTCTGCTGCGGGACAGCAGGGCACCGCAGATGCCGGAAGTGCGCAGAATACGAACCAGAGTCAGGGGACAAATGACGACAGCATTGTTGACGGAGACTTCAAGGAGGTATGATTCTCCTCCGGAGTTCCGGGATTTGACAGATTAACAAGAAGGAGAGGCATTAGGAAATATGGCAGAAAAGCGAGATTATTACGAGGTCCTCGGCGTCGACAAAACTGCCGATGACGCCAGTATCAAGAGAGCCTATCGAAAGCTTGCCAAGAAGTATCATCCGGATGCCAATCCGGGTTCGGAGAGCGCGGCAGCCAAGTTCCGGGAGTGTTCGGAGGCGTATGCCGTCCTCTCCGATCCGGAAAAGAGAAAAGCCTATGATACCTACGGGCATGCCGCCTTTGATGCGAATTCCGCAGCAGGCGCAAGCTCCGGCTTCGGCGGCTTTGACTTCGGCTCGATGGATTTCTCCGATATCTTCGGAGATCTCTTCGGCTTTGGAGGTGCGCGCGGTGGTTTTGGCGGCTTCGGCGGTTCCTACGGAGGGAGAAGCAATCAGCCGACCCGCGGACAGTCCATCCGTACCGGCGTTCGCATCAGCTTCGATGAAGCGATCAAGGGAACGACCAAGACCATCAGGATTCGTTACAAGGATACCTGCCAGAGCTGTCACGGAAGCGGCGCGAAGGCAGGAACACAGCCGGAGACCTGCCCGAAGTGCCATGGCCGCGGACAGGTGGTGATGACCCAGCAAAGCATGTTCGGCACCATTCAGCAGGTGGCTCCGTGCCCGGACTGCCGGGGCACAGGTAAGATTATCAAGGAGAAGTGCCCGGAGTGCCGCGGTGAGGGTTATATCAATACCCAGAAGAACATCGAGCTTTCGATTCCGGCAGGCATTGATGACGGTCAGACCCTCCGCCGCAGCGGCGGAGGTGATCCGGGACAGAATGGCGGTCCCAGAGGGGACCTTCTCGTGGATATCGCGGTGTCCCAGCATCCGTTCTTCAAGCGGCAGGGTACCAATATCTACTCTACCGAGGCGATCAGCTTCGCCAAGGCGGCACTTGGCGGTACTACCATCGTGAAAACCGTGGACGGTCCGGTGGAGCTTTCCATCAAGCCGGGAACGCAATCGGATACCAAGACCCGTCTTCGCGGCAAGGGTGTACCGAGCCTTCAGAATCCGAATTTTCGCGGAGATCATTATGTGACTATCGTGGTCACGGTTCCGGAGAAGCTCAACAAGAAGCAGAAGGAGGCACTGAAGGCATACGCGCAGGAATGCGGTGAAAGCTTCACGTGATTCTTCCGGGGAACGAGGATTCGGAAAGCGGTTTTTGAATCAAATTTCCCGGAGAAAACAGAAAGCGGACAAAATTACGACAGGGACAGGAAATAAGGCAACGGCGTTATTCCCTATCCCTGTTTTCTGTATACCGCCGGTGCAGAGAAGCTTTTTCAGCCGACAAAGCGCCGCATCTCCCGGGGACGGATGCCCTTGTATTTTTTGAAGCAGGCGCTGAACCTGCTGTGGGAGGAATAGCCGACCGCCTTTGCGATGTCCTGAATCCTCAGGGAGGAGTTTAAGAGCAGTGTCTCCGCGATATTCATGCGCTTCCTCTGGCTGTACTCCGTGATGCTGGAATGGTATTTTTGGCGGAACAGTTTTTTCAGCTTGGTTCCGCTCATCATGGAAATCTTCTCGAGGATCTCCTGCGGGGTGTGCAGGGCATAGTGATAGTTGAGATAATCTGCCACATTTTCGAGAGCCTTGTCGTCTGTGGCGGAGATGTGCGCATTTCCCCGATTCAGGAGGGCGTCGATAATGACACGGATCCATTCCTTTGTCTTTGCTTCAAAAAAGAGCTCCGCCGCGGGGGAGGGCATTCTGCAATTCAGAATATCCCTGGCGATCGGCTCCAGTGCTCTCGTGATGATGGTCTTCGCCTCCAGAAAGAGCTCGGCATAGGAGGCGTTCCGCTTCTGCCTTATGGAGGAGAGGCAGTCCTCGATCATCTGCTCCCTGAAGTGGATCCCTATTCCGAGATACGGGGAGTTTGCGTGCAGCAGAAAACGGTAGTTCTTATCGATATTCTCCACATCCAGAACATAAAGAGAATTTGCGGACAGGTTTTGATAGGGACTGAAGCTTTCACCGTTTGCCGTGATGATGTAGGAGGAGGATAAGGACATGAAGCGTCTTATATCGGGCAGCTCCGTGTAGACCAGTTCTTTCCGCAGGAAGAAGTCACGGATGTCAATGATGAAATTTTCCGCCTCGTAAAACCAATACACGCCCTTCATCATCTCGTTGCAGAGACAGAAGCTGTGACCTGCCTCGCAGTATTTCGGATGTGCGGTGTCCTCTTTCACGCCCAGACAGTTCTCGATAAATTCCTGATATTCGCTCATGATTTCCTCTTTTTCGGAGAAATACGGAGGGAGTGTTTCCCTTGCCGGGGGTGCCCGGCAGTGCATCAAAATGCATTGCCGGATCCGTGGATTTTCTTAGCTCAATCAGACATAGTTAGCTTAAACTAATTGTATCTCGTTCTCGGAGAACTTACAATAAGCTCAGTTGAAACAGCTTGTCTGAAGGAGGGAGGGTGCCGTTTTGAAGAAGAAAGAAAAGAAAACACCCGTGCTGAAAAGGCTGATGGTCTATGCCGGCAGAAAGGGCTATATGCTCTATCTGGCAATGGTTCTGTCTGCCGCCGCGGGAGTACTGATACTGATGCCTATGGTGTTTATCCACAGAATTGTGAGTCGTATCATCCTGAGCGCACAGGCGGATGTCACAGTGATCGGGAGAGACGCGGTCTGTGCCGCCGCATATGCGGGAGCCGGGATAGTTCTGTACCTCTGTGCGCTGATCCTGTCGCATATCTTTGCGTTTGAGGTCGAGGATAATATCATCAGGCTGAATGTGAGGAAGCTGATGAACAAACCCCTCGGCTATTTTGTCAACCATGAGAGCGGAAAGATACGGAATGTCATTGTGGATGGGGCAGCGGAGACGCACTCCTTCCTGGCGCATCAGCTTCCGGATATGGCGATGACCCTGGTGGCGCCGCTGGTGCTTCTGATCTTCTTTTTTATCTTTGACTGGAGGCTGGGGCTGGTGTGCATGATTCCCATCATGGCAGGCATGAGCCTGATGGGAACCATGATGTCCAAGGAAGCCAGGGTGCTGAAGGATGAATACTTCGCCTGCCTTGCGAGTCTGTCCGCTGAGGCAGTGGAATATGTCCGCTGTATCCCGGTGGTGAAAACCTTTGCCAACAGTGTCGAAAACTTTGAGCGCTTTTATACCCTTATCATCAAGACCAAGGATGTGGTCATGAGACTGACCATGAGCTATAAGAACAAGATGGCGGTCTATGAGTCTGTGGTCAGCTCGACAGCCTTCTTCCTGGTGCCCTGTTCTATTCTGCTGATTGCCGCAGGGGGAAATGCCCGGGTAATTATCGGGAACTCGGTCATCTACTTTTTGATCGGTCCTTCCTTTGCCAGCTTTATCATGCGCTCTGCCACGATATATCAGTATGCGTATTTTGCCGAGCTTGCACTGAATAAGATTGATGATATCTTAAATTACGAGGATTTTTCCTACGGGGAGAAGGAGGGAGAAGGGAGCAGTATTGAGTTCCGAAATGTCAGCTTCTCCTATGGAAAAGACAGAGTTCTGAATCAGATTTCCTTTCAGGTAAACAAGGGAGAGACCGTGGCGCTGGTCGGAGCATCCGGCGGAGGCAAGAGTACGATCGCAAGGCTTGCCGCAAGATTTTACGATGCGGACGAAGGAGAGGTGCTGATCGGAGGCGTGAATGTGAAGGAGTACGGGAGAGCGGCGCTGATGAAGAAGATCAGCTTTGTCTTCCAGAATTCAAGACTGTTCAAGATGAGCCTGAGAAACAATCTTCTGCTCGGAAAAGGGGACGCGAGTGAGCAGGAGCTTGCGGGTGCGATCCGAAGCTCAGGCTCCGAGGAGATTGTGAGGAAGCTTCCGGACGGCCTCGAGACGGTTTACGGAACCAAGGGAACATATTTTTCGGAAGGGGAGGCACAGAGACTTTCGATTGCGAGAGTGTTTCTGAAGGATGCGGATATTGTCATCCTCGATGAGGCGACTGCCTTTACGGACCCCGAAAATGAGCAGCTGATTCAGACTGCCTTCCGGGAGCTGTCCAGGAACAAGACAACACTTATGATTGCGCACAGGCTGTCTACGGTTGTAAATGCGGACAGGATATTGGTGATTGAAGGAGGAAGAATCGTCGAGGAAGGAAAGCATGAGGAACTGCTTCAGAAAAACGGTGTTTACGGAAGGCTCTGGGAGGAGTATCAGCGGGCGGTTCACTGGAGGATAGGAGGCGGAAATGACTAAGTATTTCATGGAAAAATATGCCATGTCCGAGCTTGGGGCAAGGAATCTGGGGAAGGCGATCTTTTCCCGCACCATTGTGAACCTGACGAAGATGTTCCCGCCCATGATTGCTCTTCGCTTTCTGTTTCAGTACCTGGGGGAGGCAGAGGGCATGGATACCTCGCCGAGACTCGGCTTCGTGGGCTATGTCATCATTATTCTTGTCATGTTTGTAATCATGTATATTGCTGCCAACTGGGACTATGTCAGACTCTATAACAATGTCTATAACGAAAGCGCCAATTCGAGAATCGATATCGCCAACCGGCTGAAAAAGCTTCCGCTCTCCTACTTCGGAAAGAGGGATCTGTCGGACATCGCGACGACCATGATGAGTGACATGACAAGATATGAGGAGATTTTTTCTCACTCCGTACCGCAGATCTATGCGACCTCCATCTCTACCGGCATCATAGCACTGATGATACTTTTCTATCACTGGAAGCTGGGGATAGCGGCACTCTGGGTGATTCCCGCCGCCCTCTGTATCTCCTTTCTGGCAAAGAAGCAGCAGAAAAGATCCAGCGAGCAGTGGGTCAGAGACAGCAGGGAGGTCTTTGATGACCTGCAGGAGAATCTGGATCAGATCGAACAGATCAAATCCTACAATATGGAGGAGAAATCGCTGAAGGAATTTTATCGGAAGCTTCGGCAGGCGACAAAGAGCAAGGTCAATGCGGAATTCGTGGCAGGAATTTCCACTTCCTTCTGCAACATTCTTCTGAAGCTGGGCATCGTGACGGTTGCGGTGGTCGGTGCGAATCTGCTTGCCGCCGGAGAGATCCATGTTCTTACGTATATCGCTTTTCTGATGATTACGACGAGCATCTATCTGCCGATTGAGGGAATTATCAGCTTTATGGCGATGATCGCCCTGCTGGACAGTGTTGTCGCAAGGATGAAGGAGATCAAGACCATGCCCATCCAGGAGGGGAAAAGCGAGATGCAGCCCGGGAACTACGATATCCGTTTTGAGGAGGTGCATTTCGGCTATGAGGACTATTCTGTCATCAACGGAGTAAGCTTTACGGCGAAGCAGGGAGAGGTGACAGCCCTGATCGGAGAGTCGGGCAGCGGCAAGAGCACGCTCGCAAAGCTGGCGGCCAGATTCTGGGATATCGATTCCGGGAAGATCACTCTCGGAGGAGAGGACATCAGCAAGGTGGATCCGGAGACACTGTTAAAATATTATTCTATCGTCTTTCAGGATGTGGTTTTATTTAACGCAAGCATCCGGGACAATATCAGAATCGGAAAGAAGGACGCTACGGAGGAGGAGATCCTGCGCGCTGCCAGTCTTGCAAGATGCGATGAGTTTGTGCGGAGGATGCCGGAGGGCATGGACACAGTCATCGGAGAAAACGGGGAGAGACTTTCCGGCGGTGAACGCCAGAGAATATCCATCGCGAGAGCTCTTTTGAAGGATGCGCCCATCATCCTGATGGATGAAGCTACCGCCTCTCTCGATGTGGAGAATGAGAGTCTGATTCAGGAGGCTCTGTCCGAGCTTATCAAAGAGAAAACGGTGATTGTCATCGCTCACAGGATGCGGACCATCAGAAATGCGGACAGAATCATTCTCATTGACCACGGAAAAGTCGCTGCCATGGGTACGGATGAGGAGTTGAAGAGGAACTCCGGGATTTACCGGAAGATGCTGGAACGCTCCATGGCGTGACAGAGAGGGACGGCTGAAGCGGTATGACAGGAGCGGGAGAAATCATTCCGAGCCGAACGGAGATCCCGGAATGACAGACGTGAAACCATGCTGCCGGAGGAGGATACGGTGCATGCCGGATGCATCCTGCAGCAGCAGAAGGCGGAGAGAGCAGAGGGAAAAGCCCCTGCTTTTTCTTTATCGTGATCCGCTGGGGGAGCCCCTTCCGGAGGGGAGATCTCGGGCGGATGAAGAAATGAGCTTGAATAAAGTCCGTCTTCTCATTACAATTTTACGAGTTGATAGCAGAATCAAAAAGCCTTTTCCTGCGGCAGCTCTGCCTGCCGATGGGAGGAGTGCGGAAACACCGATCCAGTGTTCCCGCAGACGGAGAGGAAATATATGCATCATTTTTTTGTGGAAAAAGAAGATATTCTGGGGGAGCATATCCGTCTGCACGGAGACAATGCGAGACATCTTGGGAAGGTGCTCCGGGCACGGGTGGGAGAAAGAGTCATCATTTCCGATCAGTCGGACAGCGACTATGTCTGTGAGGTGGAAGAGCTGCTGGAGGACAGAGTACAGCTGAAGATCCTTTTTACGGAAGCTGTCCATGAACTTCCGGCGGATGTGATTCTCTACCAGGGACTGCCGAAGTCGGACAAGATGGAGCTGATTATTCAGAAGGCAGTGGAGCTGGGCGTGAGTCGCATCGTGCCTCTGGAAACAAAGAATACAGTGGTGAGGCTGGAGCCGAAAAAAGCAAGGTCCAAGCTGGAGAGATGGCAGGGAATTGCCGCTGCGGCAGCCAAGCAGTCGAAACGCTCCCGGATTCCGGAGCTTTCTCCCGTGAACAGCTGGAAGGAAGCGATGCAGGAGATGGAGCAGCTTGACTTTCGGATGATTCCTTATGAAAATGCAAGGGGCTGCGCTGCGATGAGAGAGTTGCTGGAAGAGATTCGCGGCTCACTTGTCGCTGTGGATTCCGCCGTCGATGCTTCAGATGCTGAAATACGGCTTCCCGTAAGGGAAGAAGCGGAGGGCAGACGGAATCAGGATAAGGCTGCCTGCGGTACAAAACGGAAAAAAATTGCCGTTATCATCGGACCGGAGGGAGGATTTTCGGAAGAGGAAATCAGGGACGCACTGTGCCATAAGGTGCTTCCCGTGAGTCTCGGAAAGCGAATCCTCCGGACCGAGACGGCGGCGATTACGGCGCTGTCGTTAGTCATGATGGCATTGGAGGACGAAGGGAGCAGTTAATCTGTGTTCCCCAGGGAAGTGCCGGGGGGCAATCCGCGCGTTCCTGAGGTCTTGGAGAATCAGGATAAGTGCTGCGAGAGACGCAGGAGGAAGGATACAGGAGAAAAGATGCAGGAAATATATTTTGACAATTCCGCAACAACGAAGGTTTATCCGGAGGTGGCAGAGCTGGTGCAGAGGACGATGCTTCTGGATTATGGCAATCCCTCCAGCAAGCATCGAAAGGGGCTGGAAGCGGAGCAGTATTTCCGCAGCGCCCGTGCCCGGATCGCGGAGACACTTCGAGTGAAACCGAGAGAGATTTATTTTACCTCGGGAGGAACGGAGTCCAACAATACCGCCATCTTCGGGACTGCCTTTGCAAGGCGCCGCCAGGGGAAACATATCATTGCGTCAGGGATCGAGCATGCTGCTGTCTATAAACCTCTGGATGCGCTTCTCGAAATGGATCCGGAGTTTGAGCTGAGCTATCTTCCGGTAGACGCACAGGGGCATATTTCCCTTGAGGAGCTGAAAAAAGCGATACGCCCGGACACCATCCTTGTTTCCGTGATGTATGTGAACAATGAGATCGGAACGGTAGCGCCTGTGGCGGAGATCGGAAGGCTGGTGAAGGAATGCAATCCGAATACCCTTTTTCACAGTGATGCGATTCAGGCGTATGGAAAGTTCGACATCCGCCCGAAACGGGATCATATCGACATGATATCCGTGAGCGGGCATAAGCTCCACGGACCGAAGGGCATCGGCTTTCTCTATATCTCTGAAAATGTCTATATCAAGCCCATCCTCTATGGCGGCGGTCAGCAGGAGGATATGCGCTCCGGCACTCACAATGTGCCCGGCATCGCGGGCCTCGGTCTCGCGGCGGAGCTTGCCTGTCGGAATCGGGAAAAGAATGTAGCGCAGCTTTTCAAGCTGAAGCGGCACATGATCGAGGGATTGAAAAAACTTCCGGAGGTTCGAATCAATTCGGAGGAGGAAGACAGAAGTGCACCGCAGATTGTTTCCGCTTCCTTTAAGGATTGCCGCGCGGAGGTACTGCTTCATGCACTAGAGGAGAAGGGAATCTATGTGAGCTCCGGATCCGCCTGCGCATCGAATCATCCGGGAATCTCGGGGACCCTGAAGGCGATCGGGCTTCCGGGAGAGCTTCTGGATGCTACGATACGTTTTTCTTTTTCGGAAATGAATACGGAGGAGGAGGTGGATCTCTGCCTCGAGGCGTTAAAGGAGCTGCTGCCGATGCTTCGGAGATTCACCCGGAGATAGGCTTCTTTTGAGATTCGTCCTATCCGGGGATGGCAGCGGTAAAACTGCATTGCAGAGATAGTAAAACAAAGGGACAAAATATGATTTGGAGAAAATTCAGCATTCGTACTACGGAGGAGGCAGAGGACATCCTCATTTCCAACCTCTACGATCTGGGGATCGAGGGCGCCGAGATCACGGATTTAAAGCCGCTCTCGGAAGTGGATACTAAGGGGATGTTTATCGATATCCTGCCGGAGCTGCCGGCGGATGACGGGAAGGCGACAGTCAGCTTCTATGTGGAAGTGCTCCCGGAGGAAGAGAAGGAAAAAAGAATCGAAGAGCGGAAAAGAATGCAGGAGGATCCTTCCGTGGACAGCAGCTATCTGCCGAATACGGCGAATCTCTATACCGAAACGGAGCTGGAAAAGCTGATTTTCGAGATACGGAAGATGCTCGAGGAGATGCGTGACTACTGTGACATCGGAGAAGGAAGCATGGAGGAGAGCGAAACCGAGGATAAGGATTGGATCAATAACTGGAAGTCCTTTTTCCGCCCCTTCTTTGTGGAGGATATTCTGATTAAGCCGAGCTGGGAGGAGCTGCCGGAGGGAGCGGAGGATAAGCTCCTTATCAATATTGACCCGGGGACTGCGTTTGGTACCGGGATGCACGAAACGACCCAGCTCTGTATCCGTGCGCTGAAAAAGTATCTGCAGCCGGGGGATGAGGTTCTGGATTTGGGAACCGGCTCCGGGATTCTCGGGATTACTGCCCTGAAGCTTGGGGCCGGGCATGTGGCGGGAACGGATCTCGATGAAGAGGCGGTTCCGGCAGTGAAGGAAAATCTCGAGAAAAATTCACTGCGGCAGGAGCAATTTGATCTTTTGATCGGGAATGTTATCGGAGAAGAAAACCGGGAAAATGTGAAGGCGCTTGGCTGTGAGAAATATGATATTGTTTTGGCCAATATCCTTGCCCCGGTGATTGTGCTTCTGGCGCCTATCGTTTCCCGCTTTCTGAAAAGGGAGGGCATATTTATCAGCTCCGGCATCCTGAACGAGAGGGCAGCGGAGGTGGAGAACGCGCTCCGGGCGGTTCCGGAGCTTGTGATTCTCGAAAAAAGAGAACAGGGCGAATGGGTCAGCTTTGCCGCCCGGAAAAAATGAGGGAAGAGGACACTCCGTTTTTCCCGACCTGACACCATAGGAGCTCTGCTTCGTCGGCGGCTCCGTCCACCATTTCGTCGATGGATTTCGGCAGGAGCTTCTCTGCCATTCTGCGTTCGGATTCTTCGATTTTTTCCAGCTTCGGCTTTGTCACAGGATGGCGGGCAACGAAGATCGTACAGCAGTCCTCATAGGGCTCGATAGAGGTCTCGTAGGTACCGATTTTTTCTGAGATATTGATGATATCCTGCTTGTCAAAGGCGATGAGGGGGCGGTAGACCGGGAGAGAGCAGACCGCGTTGGTACAGAGCAGACTCTGCATCGTCTGAGATGCGACCTGCCCGATCGACTCACCGGTGATCAGGGCGATGCAGTCCCTCCTTGCGGCGATTTTTTCTGCGATTCTCATCATGTAGCGGCGCATGATGATGGTCATCTCCTCATGCGGTGCCTTTTCATAGATGGCGAGCTGGATCTCCGTGAAGTTGACGATATGGAGAGCAATCGGACCGGAGTAGGCGGAAACCTCCCTGGCGAGATCGATCACCTTCTGCCTGGCTCTCTCCGAGGTGTAGGGAGGCGCATGAAAATAGACGGCTTCGAGAATCGCGCCGCGCTTTGCCACCATGTATCCCGCTGCCGGAGAATCGATGCCGCCGGAGAGGAGCAGCATGGCTTTGCCGTTTGTGCCAAGCGGCATACCGCCCTGTCCCGGAATAATCTCGGAGAAGATATTGATATACTGTCGAATCTCGACGTGGAGGCGAATCTCCGGGTGGTGCACATCGACGGAACTCTGAGGAAAATGCTCGAGAATCTGGTGCCCGAGCTCCGCGTCAATCTCTGTGGAGCCCATCGGAAATGTCTTGTCGGCGCGTCTGGTCATGACCTTAAAGCTTTTTCTGCTGTTTCCATAGAGCTCTTTCCAGTAATCGAGGACAGCGTTTTGCAGGCTTTCAAAGCTGCTGTCGTTCGGAAGCTGCACCATCGGACAGATGCCGACGATGCCGAAGACATGAGAAAGCGCGTCAATCAGAGAATCATAGTCATAGCTCTCCGATTTCACATTGATATAGATACGTCCGCGCTCTCTGGTGACGGCGAAATCGCCCTCCGCGCGCTTCAGTTTCATGCGGATGTCGTGGACCAGAGCATCCTCAAAGACATAACGGTTCCTGCCCTTGGTGCCGATCTCCGCGTATTTGATCAGAAATGAGTGATAGAACATAAATCTCCTGTTTATTCTGGCAAAAAGAAAGTGCATGTGAAAATCGCATGCACAGTGTGACTTGTGAAAGCTGCAGAGATAGGATAGACTGGTTATCCTACCATATAAGGTGTGAGGACCTTCAGGATCTCTTCCATATTGGCATCGCCGGCATGGATATTGCAGTCGATAGGCTTGCTGAGATCCAGAGAGAAGATTCCCATGATGGACTTCGCGTCGATGACATATCTTCCGGAGACGAGATCAAAGTCTACATCCTGGAAACGAACCAGATCGTTGACAAAGGATTTCACCTTATCGATGGAATTTAAGGAAATGCGAATGCTCTTCATATTGACTCCTTTGATGAGAACGAACAGCAGTGAGAGCTCTCCTGCCGGACCGGCATGGAAAGACAGGGAGAATCCTCCCCTCGGCGGTATCAGAGCTGAGTTCATGAGCCTTGATATCATAATCAATGTAGCAATCGCATATCATAAAGTCAAGTGGCGGAGAAAGAAAGATGAACTTACAAGGACGGAAATTTGCGATTCACAATCTGGGCTGCAAGGTCAATTCCTACGAGTCGGATGCCATGGCAGAGGCGCTTCGGGAAAAAGGCATGGAACAGGTGGACTGGAGCGAGAACGCGGACGTGTATCTGGTGAATACCTGTTCTGTGACCAATATTGCGGATAAGAAGTCCCGCCAGATGCTTCATCAGGCGAAAAAGAAAAATGAAAATGCTCTTGTTGTGGCGGTTGGCTGCTATGTACAGGCAAGGGCAGAGGAGCTGAAGAAGGATACAGCGGTCGATGTTCTGGTCGGAAACGGAGAAAAGTCCCGGCTTACGGAGATTCTCTCGGCATACGAGAGGAGAGAGGAGAGGGAAAGGCAGCTGTCCCCGATACGGGAGGAGAAGCAGTTTGAAGCTCTTCATACCACGGAGAGAGAGGGGCATCAGAGAGCCTTTGTTAAGGTGCAGGACGGTTGCAATCAGTTCTGCTCCTACTGTATCATACCCTCTGTCCGGGGACCGATACGGAGCCGGGAGGAAGAGGAGACACTCAGAGAGATTCACACGCTGGCGGAGAAAGGTTTTCATGAGATCGTCCTGACCGGGATTCACCTCTCCTCCTATGGGATTGACCGTCAAAACAGGAGCTATGAGTCGGTGGTGAAGGACGGCTTTCCCTATGAGGATCTTCTGCGTCTGATCCGGAGGGTGGCAGCTGTCGGGGGAATTCGAAGAATCCGTCTGGGGAGCCTCGAGCCGAGAATCATTCAGGAGGCATTCCTGAAGGCACTTGCGGAGATTCCGGCATTCTGTCCGCATTTTCATCTTTCGCTTCAGAGCGGGGCGGATAGGACACTTCGGGAGATGAACCGGCATTATCGGACAGCGGATTTCCGGGAGGGTGTGCGGCTGATCCGAGGATATTTTCCGGATGCGGCGGTGACGACGGATGTCATTGTCGGCTTTCCGGGGGAGACGGAGGAGGATTTCCTGGAATCCTACCGCTTCATCGAAGAGATGAATTTCTATGAATGTCATGTGTTTCCCTATTCGATGCGTGCGGGGACAAGGGCGGCGGTACGGAAGGATCAGATCCCGGAGAGGGAGAAAAAGATGCGGGAGAAGAAGCTTCTGGATCTGACGGCGATACAGTCGGAACGCTTCCGGGAGCGCTTTCTGTACCGGGAGGAAGAGGTGCTTTTTGAGGAAGAGGTAGAGCTGGAGAAGAGAAAATATCTCCGCGGATATAACAAAAGCTATGTGCGTTTTCTGGTTCCGGCAGAAGAAATGACGGCATACAGCCGTCAAATTGGTGAAATTCATCGGGTAAAGGCAAAAAAAAACTGTAAGACTTACGTGCTTGCGGAAGAATGTGAAATCAAGTAAAATATTTTAAATTGTAAGAAGGACGTGATGATATGAAGGAGCAGTTCACAAATACACAGATTATCAGACCGATGGCAGATGCCGGGATGGATGTTACCGAGGTGATTCAGCGCGTTTACAGTGCATTGACAGAGAAGGGATATAATCCGATTAACCAGATTGTCGGTTATATCATGTCAGGGGACCCGACCTACATTACGAGTCACAAGGGTGCCCGTGCTCTCGTCATGAAGGTGGAGAGAGATGAGATCCTGGAAGAGCTGATGAAGGTGTATGTGGAGTCGAGACTGAGCTAAGCAATCGTCTGTCCGAGGATTTCTCGAACAGACTTTTTCTTTTCATGACGGGGATAAAATGCGTATTTTAGGTCTTGATTACGGGGCTCATACCGTGGGGGTCGCGATCTCTGATCCGACTCTCACGATCACCGAGCCGCTTTTTACCATTACGAGAAAGCGTGAGTCGCAGCTCCGTCAGACCCTGCACCGGATTGCCGGGCTGGTGGAGCAGTATCAGGTTTCTCTGATTGTACTCGGGATGCCCTATCAGCTGTCAGGAGCAGAGGGGGAACGGGCAGAAAGAACGAAGCGGTTTATGGCGCTTCTTCAAAAGCGGGTGCCGTGCCGCATTATGACAATGGATGAGCGGCTGACTACCGTGGAGGCACAGGAAATTCTGGATGAGAACGGCATCAGGCGCTCGGAGCAGAAGAGAGTGATCGATCAGCTGGCAGCACAGCTGATTCTGGAGTCTTACCTGAGGGAACACAGGGAAACGGTGATGGAGTCGATGTCTGCTGCTTCACGGAACATTGAGAAAAAGGAGACAGGATGGGGACAAGAATAGGAATGACCGCAGAGGACGGATCCGAGCTTACGCTGGAGATCCTGGAGGAGACGACGATTCAGGGGGTGAACTATATTCTGGTGACGGATGCGCCGGAGGGAGAAGACGGTGAGTGCTATATCATGAAGGATGTATCGGCGCCGGAGGCGGAGGAGGCGGAGTTTGAGTTCTGTGAGGCGGAAGAGGCAGAGACGATCATGGAGGTATTTGCCAAGCTGCTTTCTGACGAGATCACAATAGAGGTATGAAGAAACATTTACCCGTGCTTTTCGGAGTAAGACAGTCCGGAAGAGCTGTGAAGCTGCGGTCGGAAAATACAGAAAGAATGTCATTTTCCGGAAAACAGAAAAGAGAATTGCCGTCCCTCGTGCGGAGGGGCTGAATATAGAAATAAAGGAAATGGTATGGAAGAAAAGAAAGTAGAAACTAACGAAACAAGACAGGAACAGGAAAAGGAACTGAAACCAAAGAGAACGAGAAGAAGTCCGCTGAATAACGGCACCTCTCATCTCACGATTTCGATTTCCTCGGAGCGGAGAAAGGCGGAGGAGGCGGCAGGACGCTACCACGGAAAGCGCTTTTCCGATCATCCTGCCGGCGGCCAGTCGCCGAAGGAGCCGAGTGCCTCCTCTCAGGTGTATGGTGATCTGAAGGTGGAGGGACCGGCAGAGGCGGCAGAGCCGGTTCGTCGGAGAAGGACGACGCGGAGCACAGGCAGCACGGAAAGTGTCAGGAAGCCGAGAGCCGTGAAGCCGGTGAGTCTGCCGGAGCTTCCTCTTTACAAGGAAAGCCCGGAGGAGAAGAATAATATTTCGGAGCTTCCGAAAACGACAGGACGCCGTAAGAACGACAAGTCGGGCAGGGTTCGCGTGATTCCGCTCGGCGGTCTCGACCAGATCGGGATGAACATCACTGCCATTGAGACAGAGGAAAGCATCATCGTCATCGACTGCGGCCTGTCCTTTCCGTCCGATGACATGCTGGGCATCGACCTGGTCATCCCGGACATCACGTATCTGAAGGGTAAGTATGACAAGATTAAGGGCTTTGTGATTACCCATGGACATGAGGACCATATCGGAGCACTTCCCTACGTGCTTCAGCAGATCAATGTTCCGGTTTACGGCACCAAGCTGACGCTTGCTCTCATTAACCGAAAGCTCGAGGAGCGCGGCATGGAGAAGAAGGTCAAGATGAAGACCATGAAGTTCTCCGGTGTTGCGAATTTCGGGGATATCAAGGTCGAGTTTATCAAAACCAATCACTCGATTCAGGATGCGGCAGCTCTGGCGATTCATACTCCGGCGGGCGTTCTGATTCATACCGGTGACTTCAAGGTGGATTATACGCCGGTGCACGGAGATCCCATCGACCTTCAGCGTTTCGCGGAGCTCGGCAGACAGGGGGTGCTTGCCATGTTCTCGGATTCCACCAATGCGGGGAAGCCGGGATTTACCATGTCGGAGCGTACGGTGGGACGCACCTTTGATGTGATCTTCAGCGAGCATCGTCAGAGCCGCATCATTGTTGCGACCTTTGCCTCCAATGTCGATCGTGTACAACAGATCATCGACAAGGCGGTCAAGTACGGCCGTAAGGTCGTGGTGGAGGGGAGATCCATGGTCAATGTCATTAACGTGGCGACCGAGATCGGATATATCGATATCCCGGAGGGAACCCTCATCGATATCGAGAATCTGAAGGATTACCCGGATGAGCAGACCGTTCTGATTACCACGGGCTCGCAGGGAGAGTCCATGGCGGCGCTTTCCCGCATGGCGAACGGAATGCACCGGAAGGTTCGCATTACCCCGAATGATGTGGTGGTCATGAGTTCTCATCCGATTCCGGGCAATGAGAAGGCGGTCGACAGAGTCGTAAATGAGCTGTACAAGCAGCATGCTAGGGTGATAGTGCAGGATACCCATGTCTCCGGACATGCCTGTGCGGAGGATCTGAAGCTGCTGTATTCTCTGGTCCGTCCGAAATTCGCGGTTCCCGTCCATGGAGAGTACCATCACAGGAGGTCCGCAGCAGATCTCTGTGAAGCGATCGGCATCGAGAAGGAGAACTGCCTGATGCTGGAGAACGGAGATGTTCTCGAATTCAATCATACCCCGGAGGAAGACAGTGCCAGGGTAGTGGATCATGTGCAGGCGGGCGGTATCTTTGTGGATGGTCTCGGTGTCGGTGATGTCGGGAATATCGTGCTTCGTGATCGTCAGAACCTTGCGCAGAACGGCATCATTGTGGTCGTTCTGACGCTCGAACGCTACAGCGGGCATCTCATGTCCGGTCCGGATCTCGTCTCCCGCGGCTTTGTCTATGTGAGGGAATCGGAGGATCTCATGGAAGAGGCGAGGGTCCATGTGCAGGATGCCGTGGATGACTGCCTCGTCCGCCATGTCAACGACTGGGGCAAGATCAAGAATATCATTAAAGACAGTCTTTCGGACTTCCTCTGGAAAAAGATCAAGAGGAATCCGGTGATTCTGCCGATCATCATGGAGGTTTAAGCGCTCAATGCAGAAAAACAGGCTGGAGGCAGCTTCCGCAGTGATGACAGGACTGGCGGTCCGTATTCTTCTGGTGACGGTGTTTCTTTTCCTGCTGACCCAGGGGATGAACGTCGCCTACCGCTTTGGCCACGGGCTTTTCTATGAGCACGGGATGACGACGGAAGCGGAAGCAAGGGAAGTGGAACTCACGATCCGGGAGGGCGAGGGCAGAAAAGCCATCGGGGAAGAGCTGAAAAAGGAGGGGCTGATCAACAATCTGAATGCCTTTCTTTTGCAGACACGTCTCTATAACGGAAGGTATGTTCCGGGAACCTACACGCTTTCCACCTCGATGACGATGAAGGAGATCATCCAGAGTCTCACAGAGGAGGGAAAGAAGCAGAGGAATCTTCCGGCGGAGAACCGTCAGACAGAGGCTGCGTCGGAAGAAACCGATGCGGGCGGCAATGAAATCATCGGCGGCGGCAATGAGGGCGGCGAGCAGGACAGCGGAGCCGCAGAAGAAGCTAAGCCATCTTCGGAGGGTGCATAAGGAAATTTGGACGGAAAAAGAATCGAAAATTTCATCGCTTCTCTGGGAGCGGACGAGAGTCCGCTCCTTTTGGAACTCAGAAAAGAAGCGGAAGAGGCGGCGATTCCCATCCTTCGAAGGGAGACAGAGTCGCTGCTTCGCGTGCTTCTCGGGGAAAAGAAGCCGGAGACGATTCTGGAGATCGGGACCGCGGTCGGATATTCCGCCATCGTGATGGCAGAGAGCTGTCCGGGAGCGCGTATCCTGACGATAGAAAATTTTCCTCCGCGTGCGGAAAAGGCAAGGCAGAATTTCGGGAGAGCCGGGATCTGCTCGAGGGTGGAGCTTTGTGAGGGGGATGCTTCAGAGTATCTCACAGCGCTTACGGCACAGGGGCTGGAGTTTCCCTTTATTTTTCTGGATGCTGCCAAGGGACAGTATCTTCGCTGGCTGCCGGAGCTTTTGACGCTTCTGCCCTGCGGGGGGCTTCTGCTGACGGACAATGTGCTTCAGGAGGGAACGATTTTAAACAGCCGCTATCAGCTTCCGCGGCGGGAGCGTACCATTCACCGGCGGATGAGAGAATATCTTTACGCACTCACGCATACGCCGGAGCTTATCACATCCGTTCTTCCTCTGGGAGACGGTGTGACATTGTCCGTTAAAAGAGAAGGCCGGGAAGAGAAGACTTCCCGGTTCCCCTGACGGGAGAGGGCAGGAAATGTTTCCCGAAAAAAGATGAAGGATCAATATGGACAGGAGCAGACCTCGCAGTCCACAGAGCAGCAAACGGAAAGAGACAAATGAGAAAGACAGAGCTTTTACTTCCGGCAGGTTCTCCGGAAATATTGAAAACAGCAATTCATTACGGTGCCGATGCGGTCTACCTCGGCGGGGAGGAATTCGGACTCCGTGCCAACGCACAAAATTTCTCCCTTTCGGAGATTCGCGAGGCGGTACTGCTTGCCCATCAGCAGAAGGTTAAGGTTTATGTAACCGCCAATATCTATGCGCACAATCAGGATATGACGGAGATACGCAGCTACTTTTCCGAGCTGAAGGACAGCGGCATTGATGCGGTGCTCGTGGCGGATCCCGGTGTCTTTCTGATTGCAAAGGAAGTGATGCCGAACGTCGACATTCATGTTTCCACGCAGGCGAATAACACGAACTTCGAGACCTTTCGCTTTTGGCATCAGCTCGGAGCGACCCGCGTGGTCTGTGCCCGGGAGCTTTCCCTCGAGGAGATTCGGGAGATTCGACGGAATATTCCGGAGGAGATGGAGATTGAGGCATTTGTTCACGGCGCCATGTGCATGTCCTACTCTGGACGCTGCCTGCTGTCCAGCTTTCTGACGGGGAGAGATGCGAACCGGGGAGAGTGTACGCATCCCTGCCGCTGGAAGTACAGTGTGCAGGAGGAGAAGCGTCCCGGAGAGTATTTTCCGATGGAGGAAAATGAGAGAGGAACGTTTATTTTCAACTCCAGGGATCTCTGTATGATAGAGCATATCCCGGAGCTTCTGGAGGCAGGCGTCGACTCCCTCAAGATTGAAGGACGCATGAAGACTGCACTCTATGTGGCGACCGTTGCCCGTACCTACCGGAAGGCGACGGATGATTACCTGAACGGCGGTACAGCGCTTTATCAGAAGCATCTTCCCTGGTACCGGGAGGAGATACGAAAGTGCACCTACCGTGAGTATACCACCGCCTTCTACTTCGGGAAGCCGTCGGCGGAGGATCAGATCTACGATAACAATACCTACACTTCCGGGGCGACCTACCTCGGGACGGTCGAGAGGGCGGAGGGAAGAGATATCTTTCTCACCCAGAAGAACAAGTTTTCCGTGGGACAGGAGCTCACGATCCTGAAGAATGACGGTCGGGATCTGAGGGCAGAGGTTCTCGGCATCTTTGACGAAGAGAGCGGAGAGGCGCAGGAGTCCTGTCCCCACAGCAGACAGAAGCTTCGTGTGTCGCTTTCTGTGCCGGCGGAGAGCCGGGATGTCCTTCGGCTCGACCAGTAAAGGAGTTTCATGTTTATCTTTACGCTGCTTGCGGTTCTGAGTTTTGTGTATTTTATCCTGCTGCTTTTCTGGCTCGGATGGATTCCGTATCTGTGGCTGCTTCCGCTGTTTTCGATGCTGAACGGAGGGATGCTGCCGATCTGCCGGAGCTTGTCCCGGAAGTTCAGAAGCAGGGATCAGAGGGGGCTTGCCCTGCCCGTTTTCGGACTGATCACCTACCTGCTCTTTCTCGGCTCCATGACAGTCACAGGGCTTCTGGTGGTTACCAGCTTTCATTATCGGGTTGCCCCGGGGCTGGACTATCTGGTGGTTATCGGGACAGATCTCGGAGATCACGGTATTCCAAAACTGCTTTCCGAGCGTCTGGATCAGGCGGCAGAGTATCTCCGGGAAAATCCGGGCACGAAGCTGGTGCTTTCCGGCGGAAAAGGCAGGTGGGACGGAAGCACGCAGGCCTCGGTAATGTATTTTCAGATGCTGAAGCGCGGGATTTCCGGGGAGCGTATGGTGATGGAATACCGTTCTCGCTCGCTTCGGGAAAAGGTGGGGTATTCTCTGGAGACGCTCCGCAGTGATTTTCCGAGTGCCGTTCTGCTTCTGCCGGACGGCTCGGAACTGTCGGTGGATATAGAGAGCTCTCCCGAAGCCTTTCCCTACAGGAGCGAAGAGAATGTTGTGGAGGATGAAGACCGTCCCGTGACGGTCGGTTTTCTGGGAGATGATGTCAGTATCTTTCGGATCAGACATATCGCCGGGCAGTATGGTTATGACAACATCAGTGTCAGCGGCAATGGCGCCGGACCCTTTACAAAGCCCTTCTGCATCTTCCGGGAAAACTGTGCGATTCTGAAGGACGCACTACTATATGGCTAAGAAAGGAAGTGATTCCATGAAAAACTATGAGCGTATTGCTGCAAAGAAGATTTCAGAGCTGAAAACCGCTGCGGTGCTCTATCATCATAAAAAGTCCGGTGCGAAGCTGCTGACCATGAAAAACGACGATATCAACCGTGTATTTGCGATTGCCTTTCGTACCACACCGAAGGACTCCACCGGGGTTGCTCATATCATGGAGCATTCGGTTCTCTGCGGCTCCGGAAAGTTTCCGCTGAAGGATCCCTTTGTGGAGCTTGCCAAGGGTTCCCTCAATACCTTTCTGAACGCCATGACGTATCCGGATAAAACCGTCTATCCGATCGCATCCACCAACGAGAAGGATTTCCGAAATCTGATGGATGTGTATCTGGATGCGGTTCTGCACCCGAACTGTGTGACGGAAAAGAAAACCTTCCAGCAGGAGGGCTGGCATTATGAGATTTCGTCGGAGCAGGAGGAGCTCAGCTACAACGGAGTCGTGTATAACGAGATGAAGGGCGCCTTTTCCAGTCCGGAATCCGTCCTGGAGCGGGCAATCATGCACTCTCTGTTTCCGGACACCACCTACGGCAATGAATCCGGCGGAGACCCGGAGCAGATTCCTTCCCTGAGCTATGAGCAGTTCTGTGAATTTCATGCGAAATACTACCATCCCTCCAATGCCTATATCATCCTCTATGGCGATCTGGATATGGAAAAGGAGATGGGCTTTATCGACCGGGAATATCTCTCGGCGTACGATGCGATGGAAGTGGATTCCGCGGTGGGAGTGCAGAAGCCGTTTTCGAGAATGAGGAGGGAAAGCCTTTCCTATCCGCTAGCGGCAGAGGAAAGTCCGGAGAAGAAGGATTATCTTTCCTACAATATGGTGCTGCATGATGCCCTTGACCCGAAGCGGAATCTTGCCTTTTCGATTCTTGACTATGCGCTTCTGGGAGCTCCCGGTGCGCCTTTGAAGCAGGCACTTCTGGATGCGGGAATCGGCGAAGATATCCTGGGAGGCTTTGCCGACGGCATTCTCCAGCCCTACTTCAGCATCACGGCGAAGAATGTCAGCCGTGCGCAGGAGAAGCGGTTCAAGGCGGTAATCGACAAAACGCTGAAAAGTCTGGTCAGAGAGGGACTCGACAAAAAAACGCTGGAGTCTGCGATTGCCCATCAGGATTTTGAAGACAGGGAAGCAGACTTCGGGCGTACGCCGAAGGGACTGGTCTATGCACTCACCACACTGGATTCCTGGCTCTACGGCGGAGAGCCGTGGACCTTCCTGGAGAATCAGAAATACTATCAGGAGCTTCGGGAAGAGGTTCAGACAGGGTATTTTGAGAGGCTGATGGAGGAAAATCTTCTCGGAAATAAGCATGCGTCTCTCATCGTGCTTGGCGGAGAACCGGGACTGAATGAAAAAACGGAGCGGGAGAGACAGGAGAAGCTTCAGGCATGGAAGAGCTCCCTTTCCCGGCAGGCTCTTAAGGCGCTGGTGCAGGAGACCCGGGAGCTTCATCGGTATCAGGAGGAAGAGAACTCGAAGGAGGCTCTTGAGACGCTGCCGATGCTTCGGCGGGAGGACCTCGGGGAAAAGGCTTCCCATGTGAAGTTCGAGGAGATGGAGCTTGGCAGTCATAAGCTGCTGTTCACAGAGCTTCCGAGCCGCGGCATCGTGTATCTGAATCTGCAGTTCAATACCGCGGGGCTTACAGAGGAGGAGCTGCGGTATGCGTCCCTTCTCAGAAATATCCTGAGTTACATGAATACCGGGAAGCACAGCTATCGGGACTTAAGCTCCACGATTAACCTGGAAACGGGAGGAATCAGCTTTTCCATCACGGCTTTTCCGGATTTACGGAGGGAGAATCATTATACCGGATTCTTTACCGTGCATATCAAGCTCCTGAAGGAGCGCCTCAGTGAGGCGTTCTCTCTGGCTGATGAGATCTTGAATACCACTGCCTTTGAAGACGAGAAGCGTATGCTGGAAATCCTTCAGGAGCAGGCATCCCGTGAGAAAATGGGGCTGCAGGGGGCAAGTCATGTGGCGGCGCTTACGCGCTCCATGGCGGGCTTCAGCGCAACTGCCCGTTACCAGGAGCTGACCAGCGGCATTGACTACTGTCATTTTGTGGATGCGCAGGCAAAGGGCTACCCGGAACATAAAGAAGAATTTACCAGAAAGCTGCATCATACCGTGGAGAAGCTCTTTTCTCTGGACCGCCTCTTTATCGCGCTTGGGGCAGAGAAGGACGGACTGAAGGCAGTACAGAAGAGCTTTCCGGACTTTCTGGAGAGCTTTGCCAGAAATCAGATGGAGCAGAAGCTTCTCTTTGGTGTCCTGTCGAAGGATTATATCGAAGGGGCAGGGGACCCGGAAGGGGAGGGACAGCTCCGCCTGTTTCCGCTGGAGAAGGAGGGCTTCACCTCCGCGCAGCAGGTCAACTTCGTTGCCCGCAGCGGAAAAATCGATCTGAAGAAGCATCCCTATACGGGGACGCTCCGGGTACTGAAGCCGATTCTGAATCTGGAATATCTCTGGCAGAGGCTTCGGGTGAAGGGCGGTGCCTACGGCTGTATGTCCGGCTTTACCCGTTCCGGCAATGCCTATCTGGTCTCCTATCGTGACCCGAATCTCCGAAACACCATGAAGGTATATGAGAATCTCCCGGCTTATCTGAAGCACTTTGACTGTCCGGAGAGAGAGCTTCTCAAATATATCATCGGGGCTGTTGCGGAGCTGGATACGCCGAAGACGCTCAGCATGCGGCTGAGTGCGGCGGTAGGGCAGTATTTTACCGGTGTCAGCGAGGAGATGATCGACCGGGAGAGGAAAGAAGTTCTGGAGTGCCGCGTTGAGGATATCCGTGCACTGGAAGCCTATGTGAGAGATCTCCTAAAGACCGGTGCCGCTGTGACAATCGGGAATGAGCAGGCGATTCGGTCGGAGGAAAAGATGTTTGACAGGATAGAGTCTCTGTTCTGATTTCAGCTTTCTCGGGGCAGAGAAGGGGAGCATAAAAGATATGGGAAATTGTAAATCGGGCTTTGTGGCTCTGGTGGGAAGACCCAATGTGGGAAAGTCCACTCTTATGAATGCGCTTATCGGGCAGAAGATCGCTATCACCTCCAAGCGTCCGCAGACCACGAGGAATCA
Organism: uncultured Oribacterium sp.; assembly: GCA_963545355.1. GTDB lineage: Bacteria > Bacillota > Clostridia > Lachnospirales > Lachnospiraceae > Oribacterium. The sequence goes on from CAUUIW010000001.1 coordinate 122,459, forward strand.
GATTATGGCAGTTTATGATGATGCAAGAGGGCAGATTGTTTTTCATGATACTCCGGGAATACATAAGGCAAAGAACAAGCTTTCGGAGTTTATGGAGCATGTGGCGGAGAAGGCGCTCGGAGACGGAGACCTGGTGCTCTGGCTTGTGGAGCCGGACGCGGAGATCGGAAGCGGTGACAGGGAGATCGCCGAGCTTTTAAAGCACAGCAGAAGAAAGAAAATCCTTGTCATCAATAAGGTGGATACCGTCATGGATCCGGAGAAGCTCACGGAAATTCGGGAAAGCTTTGAGGAGCTTCTACCATTTGAGGACTCGATTTTGGTGTCCGCTTATAAAAAGAAGGGACTCGAGGAATTAAAGGAGCTGATTTTCCGCTATCTTCCGGAGGGACCCCGCTACTATGACGAGGATACCGTAACGGATATGCCGGTCCGGGATATCGCCGCGGAGCTGATCCGGGAGCAGACGCTCTATAAGCTAGATAAGGAAGTTCCGCACGGGATCGCGGTGATGATCGATGCCATGCAGCAGCGGAGGAACGGACTTTGGGATGTCAAGGCGACCATTGTCTGTGAGCGCGAGGCGCACAAGGGAATCATTATCGGCAAAGGAGGTTCGATGCTGAAGCGTATCGGCACCGGTGCCAGAATCCAGATCGAGAAGCTGGTAGAGGGAAGAGTCAATCTGAATCTTTTTGTCAAGGTGCGGAAGGACTGGAGAGAGAACCCCGCCTATCTCCGTGAATACGGCTACAGGGAGGAGAAGGGAAGGTAGTGGCTTCGAAGCAGGAACAGACGGTCCATGGACTGGTGCTTTCCTCCCAGCCTCTTCGGGAGTATGACAAGAGGCTCTCGATTCTGACGCTCGAGTACGGGAAGATCACGGTCTGGGCGAATGGCTCCAAGAAGCCCGGGAGCCCGCTGATGGCAGGCTCCCGGAACTTTGTGTTCGGAGAATTCCGGGTCAGGGAGGGGAGACAGGGCTATCAGCTCCACGGCATCAGGATGATCGAATCCTTTTCGCAGATTTCCTCGGATCTTGTCAATGCCTGTTACGGCTCCTATCTGCTGGAGCTGTCCAATTATCTGACAGAAGAAAATATGGAAGCGGAGGGGCTTGTGAATCTTCTCTATTTCTCTCTTCGGGCGATTCTGAAGGAGCAGCTTCCGAACGAGCTTGTCCGGCGTGTCTTTGAACTGCGTGCCCTCTACTACCATGGAGAATACACGGAAAATCCGCCGAAGAAGGCGAGCGACAGCTGTATCTATGCCTGGAGATATGTACTGGCGTCGGAGCTTCGAAAGCTCTATACCTTTTCTTTGACGGAGCAGGTGCTTCGGGAATTTTCCGAGAATGTGGATCTGCTCCTTCGGGAGGTACTGCCGTACCGTTTCAAAAGTCTGGAGATACTGGAAAGCATCAGATAAAGCCGGAAACCGGAGCGGCGGGCACTGGCTGCCTATGGATACTCCCACTGGATTTTTTTTCGCTATCGCGGTATATTTTCATAAGCTATTCACAGAAAGAGCAGGAGGAAATATGGCAAAGAATTATACGATGGATACGATCATCTCCCTCTCAAAAAACAGAGGATTTGTGTATCAGGGATCGGAGATCTACGGAGGTCTCGCCAATACCTGGGATTACGGCAATCTCGGGGTAGAGCTGAAGAACAATGTAAAGCGTGCCTGGTGGAAGAAATTCATTCAGGAATCGAAGCATAATGTCGGCATTGACAGCGCGATTTTGATGAATCCACAGACCTGGATCGCCTCCGGACATCTCGCCAGTTTCTCCGATCCTCTGATGGATTGCAAGGAGTGCAAGGAGCGCTTTCGTGCGGACAAGGTCATCGAGGATTTTGCGGAGGCCAACGGCATTACGCTGAATGGCTCTGTGGACGGCTGGTCCAGGGAGGAGATGGAGCGGTTCGTTTCGGAGCATCAGATTCCCTGTCCCAGCTGCGGCAAGCATAATTTTACGCCGATTCGTCAGTTCAACCTGATGTTTAAGACCTTCCAGGGAGTTACGGAGGATGCCAAGGACGCGGTTTATCTTCGTCCGGAGACGGCACAGGGCATCTTTGTCAATTTCAAGAATGTGCAGAGAACTTCCCGGAGGAAGCTGCCTTTCGGTATCGGCCAGATCGGAAAATCTTTCCGCAACGAGATCACACCGGGCAACTTTACCTTCCGTACCAGAGAGTTTGAGCAGATGGAGCTGGAGTTCTTCTGTAAGCCTGACACAGACCTTGAGTGGTTTGCCTACTGGAAGGAGTTCTGCCAGAACTGGCTTCTGAGCCTGGGAATACCGAAGGAGATGCTCCGTGCCCGGGATCATGAGAAGGAGGAGCTTTCCTTCTATTCGAAGGCAACGACGGATCTGGAGTTCCTGTTCCCGTTCGGCTGGGGAGAGCTCTGGGGAATTGCGGATCGTACCAACTATGATCTTTCCCGTCATCAGGAGATTTCCGGGCAGGATATGAGCTATTTTGATGATGAGACGAAGGAGCACTACCTGCCGTATGTCGTGGAGCCCTCTCTCGGTGCGGATCGTGTCACTCTGGCCTTCCTCTGTGCCGCCTATGATGTCGAGGAGCTGGAGGGCGGAGACGAGAGAACCGTTCTTCGTTTTCATCCGGCACTGGCGCCGGTCAAGATCGGTATCCTGCCGCTTTCCCGGAAGCTTTCCGAGGGTGCGGAGCGGATTCATGAGGAGCTTTCAAAGTACTGGTACAGCGAGTTTGATGACCGCGGAAATATCGGCAAGCGTTACCGCCGCCAGGATGAAATCGGGACGCCGTACTGCGTGACCTATGATTTTGAGTCGGAAAATGATCACTGCGTCACTGTCCGGGAGAGAGATTCCATGGCGCAGGAGAGAATTCCGATGGAGAATCTGAAGGCATACTTCGAGGAGAAGCTGGCGTTCTGATAAAAAAGCAATACCAGGAAGAGCCTGAGGCTTCGGAGAAGCGCAGAAGCGATCGGTGTTTTTCCTGCGAGCAGGACTCAGAGCGGAGCGGGCTGCCTTTCGGCAGCCCTTTTTATTCGCCCGCTTTTGCCTTTTACGAAGATTCGGAGTATAATAAATTGCAAACAATGGATATAGAGAGCTGACGCCTCTCTATGAAGATATTCCATTCACGTTTCCCGGGGAGGAGCGGGAAAAGGGGTGTTCCGTGATTTTTCGGGGAAAGGCGGACAGCACCGGCATTTCCCGGAGACAGAGAGCGGAAAAGGAGGGGCATGAGACATATCGGACTCATGGGAAGGGTGCTGATCAGCTTTGCTACGATCGCGCTTATTCCGAATATTCTGTTATATCTGGTCATCAAACGGAAAATTCAGCCGGAGATGATTTTTGTCGTGCTGCTGATTGCCGGTTTTCTCTTTGCGATCTGGATTTACCATGGGATTGTGCAGCCCCTTGCGGAGCTGAAGCAGGCAGCCGAACGGATTCAGGAGGGGGATCTGGATTCCGCCATCGACGTGGAAACACATGACGAGTTTTCCGAGGTGCTGCTTGCGTTCGAGGAGATGCGTATGCGTTTGAAGGCTTCACAGGAGGAAAAGATTAAAAACGATACGGAGAACAAGGAGCTGATTTCCAACATTGCCCATGATCTGAAAACTCCTCTCACCACCATACGCGGTTATGCGGAGGGCATACTCGACGGTATCGCGAAGGGTCCGGAAAAACAGGAGAAATACATCCGAACCATCTATCTGAAGGCGACAGAGATGGATAAGCTGATTGATGAGCTGAATTACTATGCAAAGATCGAAACCAACAAGATCCCGTACCAGTTCCAGCATATCCCGGTAGCGGATTATTTTCAGGACTGTGCGGATGAAATCGGGCTTGACATGGAGGGAAGGGGCATTGCGTTCCGCTATGTCAATGAGGCGGATACCATGGTGGAGATGATCGCGGATCCGGAGCAGACACGGAAGGTGATCAACAATATCATTTCCAATTCCGTCAAGTATATGGATAAGGAGGAGAAAAAGCTCTCCCTTCGGGTCATGGATGCCGGTGATTTTGTCGAGGTTGTCATCACAGACAATGGGAAGGGCATACGAAAAACGGATCTTCCCTATATCTTCCAGAGATTCTTCCGGGCTGACTCCGCGAGAAATTCCATGAAGGGAGGCTCCGGCATCGGACTCTCCATCGTGAAAAAGATCGTGGAGGACAGCGGCGGAAGAATCTGGGCGCAGAGCGAGGAGGACAGCGGCACGGAGATTCACTTTGTGCTTCGGAAGTATGTGAAGCCGCAGACCCTCAGAGGAGAAGAGGAGAATGTTTCCTGAAGAAAGAGGTAAGGTATGGGGGAACGGAAGAGAATTTTAATTATAGAGGATGAGGAGAGTATTGCGGAGCTGGAGAAGGATTACCTGGAGCTTTCCAATTTTTCCGTGGACACAGAGCAGGACGGACAGAAGGGGCTGCTGCTGGCGCTTGCCGAGGACTATGATCTGATTCTTCTGGATCTCATGCTGCCGGGAAAAGACGGCTTTGAGATCTGCCGGGAAATACGGAAAAGAAAGGATATCCCGATTCTGATGGTCAGTGCCAGGAAGGAGGATATTGACAAGATTCACGGTCTGGGTCTCGGCGCCGATGACTATATCACAAAGCCGTTTTCCGCCAGTGAGCTGGTCGCGAGAGTAAAGGCGCATCTCGGAAGATATGAGAGGCTCCGGAGCGGCGGAAGAGAAGAAAACCATATCATCGAGATTCGCGGACTGAAGATCGATTCCACAGCCCGCCGTGTGTGGGTCAACGGAGAGGAGGTAAACTTCACCTCCCGGGAGTTCGACCTTCTGCAATTTCTGGCGGCGCATCCGAATCATGTCTTTTCGAAGGAGGAGCTGTTCCGGGAGATCTGGAAGATGGACAGTGTCGGGGATATCGCGACCGTTACCGTTCATATCAAGAAAATTCGTGAGAAGATCGAGATGAATGCGGCGGTCAAGCCGCAGTATATCGAGACAATCTGGGGAGTAGGCTACCGTTTTAAGATGTAAATACCGTGGAACTGACAAGATCGTGAAAGATTTATCCAAAATCCTTTTGTGAACCGTTTACATAAATTGTAGTATCACGTATAATCGGGTTGTTGAATTTACGCAATGGAGGAGTTATACATGGCTAAAAAATGGGTTTACTTGTTCACCGAAGGAAATGCTGAGATGCGAGAGCTCTTGGGAGGAAAGGGGGCGAACCTCGCGGAGATGACCAATATCGGTCTCCCGGTTCCGCAGGGCTTTACCATCACGACAGAAGCATGTACGCAATACTATGAGGATGACCGTGAGATCAATGATGAGATCATGGGTCAGATCAAAGAGCATATCACCAAGATGGAGGCAATCACAGGAAAGAAGTTTGGAGACAAGGAAAATCCGCTTCTCGTTTCCGTTCGTTCCGGCGCCAGAGCCTCCATGCCGGGTATGATGGATACCATCCTGAATCTGGGTCTTAACGAAGAGGTGGTGAATGTCATCGCCAGGCAGTCCAATAACCCCCGCTGGGCATGGGACTGCTACCGCCGTTTTATCCAGATGTACAGCGATGTCGTTATGGAGGTCGGCAAGAAGTATTTTGAGGAGCTGATCGACAGGATGAAGGAGTCCCGCGGCGTAAAGCAGGATGTGGAGCTGACTGCGGACGATCTGAAGGAGCTGGCTTCCCAGTTTAAGGCAGAGTACAAGGAAAAGATCGGAAAGGATTTCCCGGACGATCCGAAGGATCAGCTGTATGGTGCCATTAAGGCAGTATTCCGCAGCTGGGATAACCCGAGAGCCAATGTGTACCGCAGAGACAACGATATTCCGTATTCCTGGGGTACGGCAGTGAATGTACAGTCCATGGCTTTCGGCAATATGGGAGACGACTGCGGAACCGGTGTTGCCTTTACAAGAGATCCGGCAACCGGTGCAAAGGGACTCTTTGGCGAGTTTCTGACCAATGCACAGGGAGAGGATGTCGTTGCCGGTGTTCGTACACCGATGAAGATCGCCGAGATGGCTGACAAGTTCCCGGAGGCTTTCAAGGAGTTCCAGGCAGTCTGTGAGACTCTGGAGAAGCATTACAGAGATATGCAGGACATGGAGTTTACGGTAGAGCACGGAAAGCTCTATATGCTCCAGACCAGAAACGGAAAGAGAACCGCACAGGCAGCGCTGAAGATCGCCTGTGATCTCGTGGATGAGGGCATGAGAAGCGAGGAAGAGGCTGTCGCAATGATCGATCCTCGTAACCTTGACACACTGCTGCATCCGCAGTTTGACCAGAAGGCACTGAAGGCGGCTGTACCGCTCGGCAGAGGTCTGGGAGCTTCCCCGGGAGCTGCCTGCGGAAAGGCTGTTTTTACGGCAGATGACGCAGTGGCATGGCACGAGAGAGGCGAGAAGGTGGTTCTTGTCCGTCTTGAGACTTCGCCGGAGGATATCACCGGTATGAAGTCCGCGCAGGGGATCCTGACCGTCCGCGGCGGTATGACCAGCCATGCGGCAGTCGTTGCCCGCGGCATGGGAACCTGCTGTGTATCCGGCTGCGGTGATATCGTGATGGATGAGGCAAATAAAAAGTTTACTCTCGCAGGCAAGACCTTTAAGGAGGGCGATTTCATCTCCATTGACGGTACGACCGGCAACATCTATGAGGGACTGATTCCGACTGTGGATGCGACCATCGCCGGGGAGTTCGGACGTATCATGGCATGGGCGGACAAGTACCGTAAGCTGGCGGTTCGTACCAACGCAGATACGCCGAGCGATGCCAGAAAAGCAAGAGAGCTGGGCGCTGAGGGTATCGGTCTCTGCCGTACCGAGCATATGTTCTTCGATCCGGAGAGAATCGAAGCCTTCCGTGAGATGATCTGCTCCGATACCGTGGAGGAAAGAGAAGAAGCTCTTAATAAGATTCTTCCGTATCAGCAGGGTGACTTCAAGGCACTGTATGAGGCACTGGAGGGCTGTCCGGTGACGATCCGTTTCCTGGATCCGCCTCTTCATGAGTTCGTTCCGACGGAGGAAGAGGAGATTGCGAAGCTTGCCAAGGCAAAGAATAAGTCGGTACAGGAGATTAAGGATATCATCCAGGGGCTTCACGAGTTCAACCCGATGATGGGGCATCGCGGATGCCGTCTGACCGTCACTTACCCGGAGATTGCCGTGATGCAGACCAAGGCAGTGGTTCGTGCTGCCATTGAGGTGCAGAAGGAGCATCCGGAATGGAAGATGGAGCCGGAGATCATGATCCCGCTGGTTGGCGACAAGAAGGAGCTTATCTTTGTCAAGAAGGCAGTCGTGGAGACTGCCGATGCAGAGATCAAGGCAGCCGATATCGAGCTTAAGTATCAGGTGGGGACGATGATCGAGATTCCGAGAGCCTGCGTCACTGCGGATGCGATTGCCGAGGAAGCGGATTTCTTCTGCTTCGGTACCAACGATCTGACACAGATGACCTTCGGCTTCTCCAGAGATGATGCCGGAAAGTTCCTGAATGCCTACTATGATACCAAGATCTTCGAGTCCGATCCGTTCGCAAAGCTGGATCAGGAGGGTGTCGGCAAGCTTATGAAGATGGCAATCGAACTGGGCAAGCCGGTAAATCCGAACCTGCATATCGGTATCTGTGGCGAGCACGGAGGAGATCCCTCTTCTGTAGAGTTCTGTCATGAGATCGGACTGGACTATGTATCCTGCTCCCCCTTCCGTGTCCCGGTAGCCCGTCTTGCCGCAGCACAGGCGCAGATCAAGAATCCGAGAAAATAAATCCGGATATTTATATTCTATCCTTCAGGGAGGCGGAGCTGTCTCCCTGTGTATCGGGGAAATGCCGCTTTACCCGGCGCTTCCCCGAAGAGAGCAGAAGGCGTTCCGTAAGGGACGCCTTTTTGCAAATTTCTTTCCGTGAAAGTATAATGAGACAGCAGCTTTTGACATTTATGTCATAATCAGGGAAATATTCAGGCTTGGTGCCGGAAATCAGGAGAGGTACAGATGGATCAAAGTGCGGAGAGTCGTTTCGGAGAGCTTCGGGAGAATATGAAGCGGGTAGAGGACAGAGTCCGGGCTGCCTGTCAGAGAGCGGGAAGGGAGCGTTCGGAGCTGCTTCTTCTGCCGGTCAGCAAGAAAAAGCCGCTCTCTGATATTCTGCTGTTGTATCGACTCGGGTTTCATGCGTTTGGTGAAAACTATGTGCAGGAGCTCTGCGACAAGTTCGATCTTGTGCATGAGGCGGCGAGGAGAGAGACAGAAGCGGGGGAAGAGAAGGAACGCTGCAGAGAGCTGCTCTCTGCTCTGCCGTCGGATGCCCGTCCCGTCTTTCACATGATCGGTCATCTTCAGAAAAATAAGGTGAAGTACCTGACAGCGCGGGTTCCTCTGATACATTCTGTTGACAGTCTGGCGCTGGCGGAGAAGATTTCCGTCGAGGCCGGGAAACAGGGCAGGGAGATGGAAATCCTTCTGGAAGTCAATGCCGCCGGAGAGGAGAGCAAGTTCGGGTTTTCTCGGGCGGAGCTTTCGGAAAAGGCAGGAAAGATAGGAGAGCTTCCGCATCTTCGCCTGACCGGGCTGATGACCTCTGCGCCGTATACCGAGGAGCCGGAGGAAAACCGGCGCTATTTTCGAGAGATGCGGGAGATGCTTTTACGGCTGAAGGAGGAGTATTCCGGGTTTCCTCTGAAGGAGCTTTCCATGGGGATGAGCGGAGACTATGAAACTGCCATTGAGGAGGGAGCCACCATCGTTCGGATAGGAACGGCGATTTTCGGAGAGCGGGACTACACGAAGCAGGGACAGACTTCCGGGCAGCACCGATGAATTCGATGTTTCTGAGGAAGCTCAGAAACGGCAGAGCAGCGAAAAGCACAGCTTTACGAAGAATAGTGTCCATGGTAGACTACAGGGAGTACAGCTCATTAAAGGAGACAGTATGGCAAAGAAAAAAAATCAGATCAATAATAAAAACTTTGTAAAAGCGATGAATGCTCTGAAGGAGCGGCAGACCAAGGAAAGAGAAGAAAAGTTTCAGGACGCGCTGCTTCATGATGTGACCTTCTATGTGCCGATGAAGAGAGCAGGAGAGGGGGCGCAGATGATGCCGGCTTTCGGCCTCGTTCTGGACCCGCAGAGGCAGGCATTCTATGCGGTATTTACCAGCCGGGAGGAGGCTGTCGCCTGGAATCCGGAGCCAGTAGAGTACGCGCTTCTTTCCTTCCGGGAGCTGTCCGGCATGTCGATCGGAGATCCGCGGATTCATGGCATCGTCATTGACGCCAAGGGTGCATCTATGATCCTCGGAAGAAAGTTTATCTCTGACATGGCGCGGATGGAGAGGGCGGAGCTGGAGGGGCTTCATGCGATTCCGGCAAAGGAGATGGAGTTCCGGGACCCGCAGGGAAAGTTTGAGGATACGCTGGATGCGATGAGAGAGTATCTGGAGGAGGATGGCAATGTTTCTGCCGCATATCTCCGGGAAACAACCATTGATGATCAGGAGACCTATGTGCTTCTGATCACCCATGTTCTGGGTACGGATCCGACCTTCCCGAACCTGATGACTCTCGCACATGATTTTCCGGCGGATAAACCCTTCTGCGTGATGTCAACCAGATCAAAGGAAGCCGGTGAGGCAATAAAGGATGTGATGCCGTTCTATCGCCGTCCTATCGTGGTGGGTTGATGAAGCTGGAATACGTGAATCATGATTCTCTTCCTCCCTTTGTCCGGGAGGATTCGGAGATTCTGATGCTGGGGTCCTTCCCCTCTCCGAAGACGAGAGAGGAGGGATTTTATTATGCGCATCCGTCGAATCGCTTCTGGAAGGTGATGGCGGGGGTATTCGAAGAAGAGGAACCCGGGAGTCTTGCGGAAAAAAGGGCATTCCTTGAGAGAAATCGTATCGCCCTCTTTGATACCCTCTACAGCTGTGAGATTCAAGGTGCCAGCGATGCCTCGATTAAAAACCCGGTGGGGGCGGATCTCACACCGATTCTCAAAACCGCAGGAATACGGGGGATTTTCTGTACCGGGGCAGTCAGCTACCGCTATTATAAGAAGCTGGTGGAGCCGAAAACAAAGCGGAAGGCGTGGAAGCTGCCTTCCACCTCTGCCGCCAATGCCTTGATGTCCCTGGAAAAGCTGGTAGAAGCCTATAGGGTGGTACGGACACTGGAGAGCTGAGCAAAAGCTGCGAAAGAGAATTCAGCCGGAGGAGTGCTCTTTTCTCACAGAAACCTTGTTCTGAAAAACAATATTAAAGAACATATGTTTACAAAACATCTGTTCTGTGTTATACTTCACTCATCGTCAGAGTGCCGGGCAGTATCGGCAGAGAGCAATGAGGTGAAGGATGAGATTGACGGCTAAAACAGTGGAAAGCATGGCATTCGCAGTCGTGATTTTTGCTATTTTTCTGATTCTTTCCCTGCTTCCGGTGCTGCGCTTTCTGGGCTATGGACTGGTGCTTTTAGGAATCCGGCTGCTCCATCTCTCCGATCAGGAAAAGAAAAAGGCATCCAGAAGCTACGCCGGTGTCCGAAGGAAGTCAGGGAAACACTGAACCGCTGTTTCCCTTGCGTACAGAGTCAGATCATGCCGCTTTGTAAACCAGAGTATATAAAAGAGCCTTCGGAGTTCCGAAGGCTCTTTTTTCCTGACCGTTGTTTGTCCGGAAACAGCGATACACTGTTGCCCCGGTTCTTTGATTACTCCGCCTTGATTGCGCCAGTCGGGCAGACCCCCTCACAAGCGCCGCAGTCGATGCAGCTCGGACCATCTACAACATACTTTCCATCTCCCTCGGAGATGCAAGATACAGGGCAAGCAGATGCGCAAGCACCACAGTTTACACATTCATCACTAATTACATGTGCCATATTATTTTCCTCCTGACAAAACAATAGACTTTGCTGTACGCTTTTCGTAGAGCTGTGATTATGATAAACGATTTGAGAATGATTGACAAGAAAATCACGACATGTATATTGTTCTATTTCCTGCACAAAATCCGCCGTAAATCCTAGTGATTTATAGGGAATTGTCATAAAAATGAGAGGGAAAGTCTGTCCGGCAAGCAGAAGTGCTGATAAAAAATACCGGGGAGAGAGCAGAACGAAGGATATCGCCGCAAGCTTCCCATTGCCGACATTTTCCGCTACAATATGCTTTTGGATCGTTGGAAAAAAGCAGAGAGCGGAACTCTCGGTATTCACATAAGGCTTTGGAGAAGTTATGATTTTAAATGTTTCCGATCTGAGTAAATCTTATCTGGGGAAGGCGGTATTGAAGGCGGTTTCCTTTCATATCGAGGATAAGGAAAAGGCGGCGATTGTCGGCATCAACGGTTCCGGTAAAACGACGCTGCTTCGCTGCATCCTGGGGGAAGAGGAAGCGGATGACGGTATCATTGCCTTTTCCAAGGAGAAAAGGATGGGATACCTCGCGCAGCAGCATGCGGATATGGAAGCTGAGAATGAGGAGTTTGACAGCCTGTCCGGCGGGCAGAAAACAAGAAAGTGGCTGGAGGAGATTCTTCAGGAAAAGCCGGATCTGCTGATTCTGGATGAGCCGACCAATCATCTGGATCTGGATGCGCTGCAATGGCTGGAGAAAGTACTGAAGAGATATGACGGGGCGGTACTGCTGGTTTCCCATGATCGTTATTTTCTGGACCATGTGGTGAATAAAATCATCGATCTGGAAAACGGACACGCCCGGATGTATCGGGGCAACTACAGCGAGTATGCGGAGAAAAAGCGGGAGATCCGCGTGGCGGAGTTGAAGGCATATCTCAATCAGCAGGAGGAGATACGGCATCAGGAGGCGGTGATTACGAAACTCAGGCAGTTTAACCGGGAGAAGTCGATTCGGAGAGCGGAGTCCCGGGAAAAGAGGCTCGGGAAGGTGGAGCGTCTGGAGGCGCCGGAGGAACTCAACAATGAGATGAAGCTCGCGCTGACTCCTTCTGTCGTTTCGGGGAATGATGTTCTCACCGTCAGGGGACTGGGAAAGACCTTTCCGGAGAAGCTTCTGTTTCGTGATGTGTGTTTTTCTGTGAAGCGCGGAGAGCATGTCGCCGTGCTGGGCGGAAACGGCACGGGAAAAACCACTCTTTTAAAAATTTTAAACCAGCTGGAGAGTGCAGATGAGGGAGAGTTCCGGCTCGGCAGCAGGGTGCAGATCGGGTATTACGATCAGGAGCATGCAGTGCTGCATGAGGAGAAAACCATCTTCGATGAAATTCAGGATGACTATCCTGATTTAAATAATACCAGAGTTCGCAATGTTCTTGCCGCCTTTCTCTTTCGAGGAGATGATGTCTATAAAAGAATCGGAGATCTTTCGGGCGGGGAGCAGGGAAGAGTGAGTCTCGCCAAGCTGATGCTGAGCTCCGCGAATTTTCTGGTGCTGGATGAGCCGACCAACCATCTGGATATTCAGGGGAAGGAAGTGCTGGAGGATGCTATCCGAAATTATGAGGGAACCGTCCTCTATGTTTCCCACGATCGTTATTTTGTGAATACGACCGCAACGCGTATTCTTGAGCTCTATCATGAGCGATTTGATAATTATATCGGAAATTATGATTACTATATGGAGAAGCGGGAGGATGTCCGGAGATATGGTGACAGCCGGTCCGGGTACAGCAATCCGACGTCGGAGGATGCCGATGCCGTTTTTCCCGGGGAGCCGAGTGATGCGAAGCTCGACTGGGAAGCTCAGAAGGAGCAGCAGAAGGAGCTTCGACGGCTGCAAAACGGCATAAAGAAGGCGGAGGAGAATATCGCGAAGGGGGAGGAAGAGAGGGCAATCCTCGAAGAAAAGCTTGCTGATCCCGGCATCGCCGCAGATGTAGGGCGGCTCATGGAGCTGCACAGGAAGCTGGAAGCTGTTCAGGAGAGGCTGAATCAGTGGTACCAGGAGTGGGAGAGCTATTCGGAGCGGCTGGAAATGTAAGAAGGGCTTATGGCATGTCCCCCTGTGAACTCCGTTCAGGGGGGCATCTGCCGGCAGGATCGTTCGGACTCTCAGCTGCTGATTCCCCTCATTGACAGAGAAATCTTCTTTTTTCCCATATCCACGGAAAGGATACGGACCCTGACAATGTCTCCGATTTTTACGATATCGAGGGGGTGTTTGACGAAGCGGTCGGAGAGCTGAGAGATATGGACGAGACCGTCCTGGTGAACTCCGATATCGACAAAGACACCGAAGTCGATGACATTACGGACGGTTCCCTGAAGAATCATCCCTTCCTTCAGATCGGAAAGATCGAGCACATCGGAGCGCAGGACAGGAGCCGGGGCGGATTCACGGATATCCCGTCCCGGCTTCCGGAGCTCGGCGAGGATATCTGTAATGGTATAGTCATCACTTTGCAGCATCGAAGCAAGCTTCTGTGCATCGAGAGAGCTGCTCTTCATACGCTGCATGAGATCCTGTGTTTTTCCGTTGAGAAAATCCGCCATGCTGTAGCCGAGAAGCTTCAGAATCTCTCCGGCAAGGGCATAGCTTTCCGGATGGACGGAACTTTGGTCCAGAGGTTCCTTTCCGCCCCGGATGCGGAGGAAGCCGGCGCTCTGAAGAAAGGTTTTGTCGCCCAGTCCCTTGACTTTCCGGAGCTCCTGTCGGGAAAGAAATCTGCCATGCTCTTCACGATAGGCGACGATATTCTTTGCCACCGTGCTGCTGATGCCGGAGACATAGGAAAGGAGAGAGAAGGAAGCGGTATTGACATCGACACCGACCTGATTGACACAGTCTTCGACAACCTTGTGCAGCTTGTCACCGAGCCTCGCCTGGTTCATATCGTGCTGATACTGTCCGACGCCGATGGATCTGGGATCGATTTTGACGAGCTCTGCAAGAGGATCCTGGATACGGCGTGCCATGGAGACGGCGCTGCGCTGTCCTACATCAAGATCCGGAAACTCCTCTGTCGCAAGCTTGCTGGCGCTGTACACAGAGGCTCCGGCTTCGTTGACAATGGTATATTTTACGGGGAGCCGTGTCTCTTTCAGAAATGCCGCGATGATCTGCTCGGATTCTCTGGAGGCGGTCCCGTTTCCGAGGGAAATGAGGGTGACATGGTGCTTCTCCATCAGCCTCCGGATCTCCGCCATCGCCTCCTTCACGCGGCTTTGCGGTGCGGTCGGAAAGATGACAGTGGTGTCCAGTACCTTTCCGGTTTCGTCGACGACAGCGATTTTACAGCCGGTACGGAAGGCGGGATCCCAGCCGAGAACGGTCTGACCTGCGACCGGCGGCTGGAGAAGGAGCTGACTCAGATTCTTTCCGAAAACGGTAATGGCACCGTCCTCCGCTTTTTCCGTAAGCTCAGAACGCAGCTCATTCTCGACGGAGGGGGCAATCAGACGCTTGTAGGCATCCCTCACGGCATCCTTCAGCACATCTCTCGTCAGGGGAGAACGGCTGACCTGCATCTGTGTCTCCAGATAATTCAGAATCTTTTCCTCCGGCGCCTCCACCTTGATGCGAAGAAACTTTTCCTTTTCTCCCCGGTTCAAAGCGAGGATGCGGTGTCCGGGGATGCGCCGGAGTGCTTCCCCATAGGAAAAGAAATTTTCATAGACAGCAGCTTCCTGTTTTTTACTTTCGTCTGTCAGGGTGCTGGTGAGGTATGCTTCATTGTAGCTTTCCCGGCGGATATAGCTTCGGAAGGCAGCATTATCGGAGATTTGCTCTGCGATGATATCCTTGGCTCCCTGGATGGCGGCAGAGACATCACGGATGCCTTTTTCTTCCGAAAGGTAGTCCGCGGCAGCCTCCTCCGGTGGTTTCGTCGGGTGAGCGGAGAGAAGACAGGCAGCGAGTCCCTCGAGCCTGGCTTCTCTTGCAATCATGGCACGGGTGCGGCGCTTTTGCCTGTAGGGACGATAAAGGTCCTCGAGCTTGACCTGTGTTTCCGCGGTGAGAATTTCCTTTTTCAGTTCTTCTGTAAGCCTGCCCTGCTCTTCGATGGATTTCAGGATGCTTTCCTTTCTTTCCTCCAGGGTATTCAGGCATTTAAGGCGCTCCTCCAGCCGGCGGAGCACATCATCGTGCATGGCGCCGGTCTGTTCCTTGCGATATCTTGCAATGAAGGGAATGGTATTGCCCTCGTCGAGGAGCTTCAGCACGTTCTGTACGTGGACAGGCTTCAGATGGAGTTCCGATGCGATTTGCTTTGCAATGTTCATGATTTTCCTGATTTTTCTGTATGTGTGAAACGATGAGAGGCAGAGGAAAAGCCGCAGTACCGCGGTGGGTAATGGCTTTATCACAGCTCTGATTATCATGATAAAAAAAAGTCGCTGCGTCAATAGAAAAGAAAAAATAGACACAGATCAGGAGGGAAAAGAATAAAAGCTCAAGGGCAGCAAAATTTTTTTGTTTTTACTTGACAATAAAATTACAATTTTGTATCATAAACAAGTCGTCAAAAAAGAACGGCATTTGGGGTCTTAGCTCAGCTGGGAGAGCATCTGCCTTACAAGCAGAGGGTCATAGGTTCGAGCCCTATAGGCCCCACGGATTCGATCTGGACTGCGAGATATCGCGGCCTAGGTCGAAACTCTTTATAAGGATGGCGAGGTAGCTCAGCTGGCTAGAGCACACGGTTCATACCCGTGGTGTCGAGGGTTCAAGTCCCCCTCTCGCTACGACGGAAAGCATCGACGGGAGCCGATGCTTTTTTCGCGAAGGAAAGGCTGTAAAAACTCCGGCGCCGGTGAGAGGGGGTGCCGGAGCTATGAGAGGAACAGCTGCCTAGCGGTTATCGCCGGAGCCGATCTCGTCTTTTTTGGTTTGTTCCTGCGCTTTTGCCGGAGGATTTTCCAGCTTTTTCTTAAAGTTCTTCGTTTTTCGGTTCAGCAGAAGCACAAGGAAAAGAACAATTACCCCCAGAAACGCGATGCTGGGCAGATGAGTGACGAGGAAGATAAAGAGCTCTTTTATGAAATTTATAACAAAGCGGGCATTTTGGAGAAAGCCGATTTTGATTCTGGCGGTCATGGAATTGTCTACCGAAGTGAATTCCCTTACCTCATATAAGCTCAGTGTGAAGGTAGAGTAGTCTACCTGATTGTCAAAAACCTTCAGCTGTGAGTCATAGTTGCCAAGCTCATAGCGGACACCGGAGAGTCTGTCCTCGATGGACAGGATGGTTTCGATGGAGTCCGCCTGCTTCAGAAGCTCAAGGAGCCTTTCCTCCTCGACTCTCAGTGCTTCCTTGTGGCTCTCCGTATCCCGGTACTCCAGAGTGACATCTGTGGTGTTTTCAGAGATATTCGTGATCTGTCCGATTTCGGAAAGTGAGTCCAGATATTCCTTGTATTTTTCGCTGGGAACTCTGGCAATAATGTTTCCCGAACGTCTGGAATAATAGCTGTCGCCTTCACTGAGATTCAGGTTCGAAGATTCGATGTATCCGGAGACCGCACCGATTTTGGTATTCAGAAGCTCGATGCTCTCAGTAAGATTTTTAACCTCAATACTCAGGCTGGCATTCCGGATCAGCTTGGCATTGCTCTGCTGCTGCATCGAGGGGGAACTGTATGCCATATCCTTTTTGGCAGAATCCTCAGCGCTGGTATCGAAATTTTCGACTTTTTTCTCTACTCCGGACGCTTCCGGGATACTGGTGATCCCTTCGCTGCTCCGTGTGTGCCCTGCTGCTCCGCAGCCGCTCATCAGCATGGAAAGAAGAAGGAGCATTAAAAGAAGCGTCCGGTTCCTGTTTTTTTTCATCATCTGTTTCTCCTTATGTACCCTGTCACAGGGCCGGATTTCCCGGATATGCGATATGCACGACCATTTTTCTTGCCAGATAGTATAACATTGCTCCTGAGGAGAGAGTATGAATGTTTTCTTAACTTCCCCTTCCTCCGCTTTATCCTGTTTAAGGATACAAGGCTGCATATCATAGTCCTCTGATACCCTGCCGTATCTTGCGCTTCGCTTCTCTTTTCGATATGATACTGAAGAAACGATGATTCAGTCGGTGCTTCTTCAGGGCAGCCGATGATGAGAAGGCAGTTTTTGGGGGCTCCGCCCGGACGGTGTTTCCCTTTTAAAAGGAGGCAGAAAATATGAAATGGCATAAGATATGGGCAATCGCAAGCTGCGTATGTTTTTTTCTGGCGATGTATACAGGTTATGCACTGATCCATCCGAAAAAAGCAGGCAGGGCGGATTGAAAAGATCGGGACGGCGGTTTCTTCGGAAACCGCCGTTTTTCTTTACAGATATGGATTGCATTTTGTCCGGAATATGTTAGAATACAGTCTATATTGTTAATTTAATAACAAAATTCAGGAGGACAAGAAATGGCACGTTTTACATTACCCAGAGATTTGTATCACGGCAAGGGGGCACTGGAGGCACTGAAGAACTTCGAAGGCAAGAGAGCAATGATCTTTGTCGGCGGCAGTTCTATGAAAAAATTCGGTTTTCTGGATCGTGCGAAGGCGTATCTGAAGGAGGCCGGCATGGAAGTGGAGGTTTTTGAAGGTATTGAACCGGATCCTTCCGTAGAGACTGTGATGCGCGGCGCAGAAGCAATGCAGAAATTCCGGCCGGACTGGATCGTTGCCATCGGCGGCGGCTCTCCGATTGATGCTGCCAAGGCAATGTGGATTAAATATGAATATCCGGATTGCAGCTTTGAGGATATGTGCAAGATTTTCGGACTTCCGAAGCTGCGTCAGAAGGCTCACTTCTGTGCGGTTTCCTCCACCTCCGGAACGGCAACCGAGGTGACCGCCTTCTCGATTATTACCGATTATCGGAAGGGAATCAAATACCCTATTGCGGACTTTGAAATCACGCCGGATGTGGCGATTGTGGATCCGGAGCTTGCGGAGACCATGCCGAAGAAGCTGGTTGCGCATACCGGAATGGATGCTCTGACACATGCGGTTGAGGCATATGTTTCCACCGCGCACTGTGATTACACAGATCCGCTTGCGCTTCATGCCATCCACATGATTCAGGAGGATCTGATCGGCTCCTATAATGAGGACATGGAGAAGAGAGACTCCATGCACAACGCACAGTGCCTCGCCGGCATGGCATTCTCCAATGCACTTCTCGGCATTGTTCACTCCATGGCACATAAAACCGGTGCTGCCTTTGCCGACCACGGCGCTCATATTATCCATGGGGCTGCCAATGCGATGTATCTTCCGAAGGTCATCGCCTTTAACGCGAAAGACGAGACCGCAAAGAAGCGTTATGCCGCTATAGCGGATCATATGCAGCTGGGGGGCAGCAGCGATGAGGAGAAGGTTTCTCTTCTGATTCAGTTCTGCCGCGAGATGAATGATAAGCTGAATATCCCGCACTGTATCAAGAACTATGGTGCAGACAGCTATCCGACAGAGCAGGGCTTTGTACCGGAATCGGTATTCCTTGAGAGACTGCCGGAGATTGCCGGGAACGCCATCGGGGATGCCTGCACAGGCTCCAACCCTCGTATTCCGACCCAGGAGGAGATGGAGAAGCTTCTGAAAGCATGCTACTATGATTCCGAGGTGGATTTCTGAGAATATACGGATTCGGCGCTTCCCGAATACCTGAGATTTGTATTTTTGGAAGACAATACAGAAAAAGGGTTTTTCCTGACGGAAGCAGTATCTGCTCCGCGGCGGAAAAGAGGACAGGACCCATCCCTTTGATGAGTCCTGTTTTTCTTCGCTTGCGGAGGCAAGGAAGAAATGATATAAATATAAAGCTCATGCGGATATGGCGGAATTGGCAGACGCGCCAGATTTAGGTTCTGGTGGGAGACCGTGCAGGTTCAAGTCCTGTTATCCGCAGTTTTTATTGATCTGACGCAATTCAGAAGAAGAATCCGGGATTTCGCATAAAAACGCGATTTACCGGACTTTTGTTTTTTCTACCGGAGCTTGGAACGAACGTCAACTTTAGAATCAAATAAAGTTGACAATTCGCCGGAGAGTGACTAGCATATCCTGTGAGTATATCGCAGGAAAAGGAGAAGAGCTATGGAAGCGGATATCGGAAAACTGGCAGAGGAAATCATGGACGGACGCAGACTGCAAAGAGGGGAAGGTGAAATCACGGGATTTCAGAATGCGGAGCTTCATGAGCTCACTTGGGCAGCGGACAGGATCAGAAAAGCTCTGGTGGGAGATAAGGTGGATCTTTGCACCATCCTGAGCGGCAGATCCGGAAGATGCAGCGAAAATTGTAAGTTCTGCGCGCAGTCCGCTTTTTCTGAAACCGGCTGCCGGGAATATGAGTTTCTGCCGACGGAAGCTATCGTACAGGCGGCGAGAGAGAATGAAAAGGAAAAGGTGGATCGCTTTTCGATCGTCACCTCGGGACGAACCCTGACGGGAGAAGCCTTTGAAAACTGTGTGGAAGCGATGGAGCGGATGTCCAGGGAGCTGAGGATTGAGCTCTGCGGTTCCTTCGGGCTTCTGGAGAAAGAACAGCTGGCGAGACTGCATCGGGCAGGGATGAGCTGTTACCATGAAAATCTGGAGACAAGTCCCGGATATTTTAAGGAGATCTGTACCACACACAGCATTGAGGAGAAGATCCATACGGTTCGTCTTGCCATGGAGGAGGGGCTTCACGTCTGCTGCGGCGGGATTATCGGTATGGGGGAATCCTGGGAGGATCGTGTCGATCTGGCATTGACACTCGCAGAGCTGGGCATTGCCTCCATTCCCCTTAATCTCCTGATACCGATTCGGGGAACACCGATGGAGCATCAGGAGAAGCTGAGTGAGGAAGAAGTGCTTCGAACCATTGCCATGTTCCGCTTTCTGAATCCGACAGCGACGATACGTCTTGCCGGCGGCAGAGCCGGTCTCCGGGAGAATGGCAGGGCGGCATTTCTGGCAGGTGCCAGCGCCGCCATTACCGGGAATATGCTGACGACCTGCGGCTCCACGA
This sequence comes from uncultured Oribacterium sp., assembly GCA_963545355.1. Lineage (GTDB taxonomy): Bacteria > Bacillota > Clostridia > Lachnospirales > Lachnospiraceae > Oribacterium. The sequence continues at coordinate 142,406 of CAUUIW010000001.1, forward strand.
TTCAGAAGGATCGCGCCATGTTCATGGAGATGGGAAGAGAGGTAACCCCGGGGTGGGAGCTGCCCGGCTTTGCCGGATGAAGCGATGCCCGGCGACAGCGGCTTCTTCCATGGTGGGGAAAACCCGGCGGGGAAAAACAGCAGGATCTGTGCTATACTTGGGTTCTCCGGGAAAGGCGGATCCTGCTTTTCCGGAACAGCTGCATCAAGGAGATTTATATGGAGATGAAAGAACAGATTCGGGCTGCCTTTGAAGCCCGGCGGCATTCCTATTCCCCTTACTCGAACTTCTGTGTCGGGGCTGCTCTTCTTACAAAGGAAGGGAAGCTGTATCAGGGCTGCAACATTGAAAATGCGGCATATTCTGTCGCGAACTGTGCGGAGCGTACGGCATTTTTCACTGCCATATATCAGGGAGAAAGGGAATTTGAAAGCATCGTCATTGTCGGAGGTCCCAGGGAGGCGGAAAGCTTTGACTATTGTGAACCCTGCGGGGTCTGCCGCCAGGTAATGGCAGAATTTTGTGAGCCGGAGAGTTTCCGGGTGATTTTCGCAAAATCCGAGGAGGAGTATCAGGAGTACCTTTTGCAGGAGCTTCTGCCGCACGCGTTTCTGCCGGGACAGCTGAAGTAAAAGCTTCTGCGGACGGAAAAAAAACGGAAAGTCGCCGGAATACGGAGCGAAGGAAATAAGGAGCTGCTGCCTTGCTGAGACCGGATTTCGAAAAACGGAGGAAAGGTAAAAGAAAAGGAGAACATTATGCCTACACCACACAACGCTGCAAAAAAGGGTGAAATCGCGAAAACGGTACTGCTTCCGGGAGACCCGCTTCGCGCCAGGTTTATCGCGGAGCAGTATCTGGAAAACCCGGTCTGCTTCAACACCGTCCGCAATATGCTCGGCTACACCGGCAGCTACAGGGGAAAGAAGGTTTCCGTTATGGGCGGCGGTATGGGAATGCCGTCGGTCGGTATCTATTCCTATGAGCTTTTCCATGAGTACGATGTTGACAACATTATCCGCATCGGCTCCGCAGGAGGACTCAGGGAGGAGGTCAATCTGAAGGATGTGATCATCGCGGAGGGCGCCTGCACCGACAGCAATTACGCCTATCAGTATGAGCTGCCGGGGACCTTCGCGGCGATTGCGGATTTTCATCTTCTGGAAAATGCGGTCAAGGCCGCGAGGGCGCTGGGGAAGAGCGTCAGGGTCGGCAATGTCGTTTCTTCGGATGTGTTCTATAACAATTTTACGAGGGTCAATGAAAAATGGGCTTCCATGGGGGCGCTCTGTGTTGAGATGGAGGCAGCGGCTCTTTATATGAATGCGGCAGCCGCCGGCAAGCATGCGCTTTGCATCCTGACAATTTCGGATCATCTCTTTAAAGAGGAAGAGCTTACGGCAGAGGAAAGACAGCTTGGTTTCCGAGACATGATGGAGATTGCACTCGAAATCGCGGAGTAAAGAGAGCGCCGGGAGGAGTCAAAATGATCAATTATTCGGAAAATGAGAGGATGTATCACATCGGCGTGGGTCCCGGGGATGTGGGACGCTATGTTATCCTGCCGGGAGATCCGAAGCGATGTGCGAAGATTGCGAAGTATTTTGAGAATGCGAAGCAGGTAGGAGACAATCGTGAGTTTATCAGCTTCACCGGAACTCTTGACGGTGTTCCGGTCAGTGTAACGTCCACCGGTATCGGCGGTCCCTCCGCTTCCATCGCGGTGGAAGAGCTGCATATGTGCGGTGCGGATACCTTTATCCGTGTGGGTACGGCAGGCGGCATGGATCTGGACGTGCAGTCCGGAGATGTTGTTATTGCGAACGGCGCGATTCGTATGGAGGGTACCACGAAGGAGTACGCTCCGATCGAGTGGCCGGCAGTGCCGGATTTTCGGCTGACGACAGAGCTGGTGCAGGCGGCAGAGGGGCTGGGATTTCGGCATCATGTCGGTGTCGTCGAGTGTAAGGACGCTTTTTACGGACAGCATAAACCGGAGGAGCTTCCGGTTTCCTATGAGCTTCTTCCCAAATGGGAGGCATGGAATCGACTCGGCTGCAAGGCATCGGAGATGGAGAGCGCAGCTCTGTTCACGGTGGGAGCCTATCTTCGGGTAAGAACCGCTGCGGTTCTCTTTATTGTTTCCAATCAGGAGAGGGCCAGGCAGGGAATGCCCAATCTCATTGAGCATGATACCGATAAGGCGATCCGTACCGCGGTGGAGGGCATCCGCCGGATGATCCGTCTGGACAGGGAAAAAGAGGGATAAGCTTTTGCTTTTCGGCAAAGCTTCAGAAAGGAAGGATATGCGTTTTTCTCGTATTTTTGTGATTGTACTGGATTCCCTCGGTATCGGGAATGCCGTGGATGCTGCCCGTTTTGACGATCTGGGAGCAGATACTTTTCTCCATATCGCGGAGAAGCATCCGAATATGAAGGTGCCGAACTGGCAGAGCCTCGGGCTCGGCAATCTGAAGCCTCTTCCGGATATCCCTCCGGCAGCGGCTCCCAGAGCATACTTTGCGAAGCTGAATGAAGCTTCCAACGGCAAGGATACCATGACCGGGCACTGGGAGATGATGGGCCTGAAGACAGAGAAGCCCTTTATCACCTTCACGGATACCGGCTTTCCGAAGGAGCTGATCGAGGAACTGGAGAAAAGATGCGGACACAAGGTGATCGGCAACAAGGCAAGCTCCGGAACGGTAATACTGGATGAGCTCGGAGAGCAGCAGATGAGAGATCACAGTATGATTGTCTATACCTCTTCGGATTCGGTTCTCCAGATCTGCGGGCATGAGGATCCGAAATATTTCGGTCTTGAAGAGCTGTATCGCTGCTGTGAGATCGCCCGGGAGATTACCATGAGGGATGAATGGAAGGTCGGACGTGTCATTGCCCGTCCGTATCTCGGAGAAAGGGCAGGAGAGTTCCGGAGGACTGCCAACCGCCATGACCTTGCCGTCAAGCCCTTTCATGATACGGCGCTGAATCAGCTGAAGAATGCCGGTCTCTCCATGATTTCCATCGGAAAGATTAATGATATCTTTGTCGGGGAGGGAGTTACCGAGGCAATCCATTCCGACAGCTCTGTCCAGGGGATGGAGCAGACGATTGAGGTCTGCCGTGACCGCGATTTCCGGGGACTCTGTTTTGTCAATCTCGTCGATTTTGACGCACTGTGGGGCCATCGGAGGAATCCGGAGGGATATGCGCAGGAGATTGAGAGCTTCGATGTGAAGCTGGGGGAGCTTCTGTCAGTGATGCGCGAGGATGATCTTCTCATGCTCACCGCAGATCACGGCAATGATCCTACATATAAAGGAACGGACCATACCAGAGAGCAGGTGCCGCTGTTCTTATATGCCAGAACTCTGCAGGGGGGAGCTCTTCCGGAGCAGGACAGTTTCGCTGTGATTGGTGCCACGATATGTGACAATTTCGATCTCAGCATGCCGGAGAATACCATCGGTACCTCCCTCCTTCCGCTGCTGCAATATAAATCCTGAGGAAGGCCCCGTCGGGGAGGGAAGGATGCTTCAGAACATGCCATGAGAGGGATCCGGCACAGCTGAGAGGATTTTCTATGGCACCGGCAGGTGCTTCGGAAGACATTTGGAGTACGACAGAAAGAAGAACGGAATGACAGAAGAGCAGTATTATATGACTCTCGCACTCCGCGAGGCAGGGAAGGCGGCGAAAAACGGTGACGTACCCATCGGGTGTGTCATCGTTTTTGACGGAAAACATCCGGCCTCCAAGGCATACCGGAATGCAGAGGCTTTGGGGATTCCGCCGAAAACGATACTGGGGAGGGGCTATAATCAGAGGAATTTGAAGGCTCATGCACTGAAGCATGCGGAGCTTATTGCCATCGACAAAGCCTGCAAAAAGCTGCATGACTGGCGGCTGGAGGACTGTACCATGTATGTTACGCTGGAGCCCTGTGTGATGTGTGCGGGGGCTCTGGTACAGTCGAGACTGACAAGACTGGTTATCGGTGCGAGAAATGAGAAAGCGGGCTGCTCCGGCTCTGTTATGGATCTCCTCCATGTACCGAAGCTGAACCATCAGGTGGAGATGCGGGAGGGCGTGCTCCGGGAACAGTGTGAGGGGCTGCTCCGGCGCTTTTTCCGGGAGATTCGGGAAAGGCAGAGACGGGAGAGAAACGGCAGCTGTCAGGAAGACACTGATTCGGTGTTTCCCCGGGCCGGATGTCGGAAATAGGTTCGGCAGACGGGCAGAGATGCCGGAAATCAGGGAAAAGCAGAGACAGAAAGGCGGCAGATATTCCATGGAAGAAAAAGAGAAGAATACAGAACGCTCCGGAAGATGCGTCATTGTTGCCGCAGGGGATTTTTTTGGGATTCCCTTTTCCCTCACGGCGGCAGACCTTGTGATTGCCGCTGATGCGGGTTTGGAGCATTGCAGAAGGAGCGGAATCAAAGCGAACCTTCTGGTCGGAGACCTGGATTCCGTTTCCGGTTTTCACAGGAAAGGAGACGCGGAAGTGTTTGAGGAGGCAGGGGAAGAGCTCTTTTTCCGCCGGGAGAAAACAGGGACAGCGCCTCGGGAGGACAGGAAGCGGCAGTTTGATATCTTTTCGGACGCGGAGACAGCAGGGTATCTTTCTGAGATTTCGGAAGCTTCCTATCAGGGCATCCCGCTTATGAGGCTGGATACCGTGAAGAATGATTCGGATGTCCTGGCGGCAATCCGCATTGCGCTTGGGAAGGGCTATCGGGAATTTCATATTCTCGGAGGGCTCGGAAAGCGCTGTGATCACAGTATCGCCAATCTTCAGAACCTGAGTTTTCTTAAGGAACAAGGGGCAGCGGGATATCTCTACAGTGAGACAGAGGTGATGACGGTGATCTCCGGGGAGAGACTGCATTTCCCGAAAATCAGGGAGGGGAATCTCTCGGTTTTTTCGCTGTCGGATGAAAGCTCCGCCGTCTGTCTCAGCGGTCTCCGCTATCTTTTAAAGGATGCGACACTTCGGAATGACCTTGCGACCGGGCTTTCCAACGAATTTATCGGGGAGGAGGCGGAGATCTCCTGCCGCAGAGGAAAACTCCTTGTGGTTTACCCCTTGCATGCTTGCGGAGCGCAGCGGGCTTTGCTATAATTCCAATACGGAGTTTGTCTGAAGCGTTCGAGGCTGCACAGTTTGAACCTACAAATCTGACATACGGGATTCCGATATCTGTAGTATCAATATCATGCCTTGCTTGATCTGGAAGATAGCGATATTCGTGAGGTTACCCACCTAGCAAGTGCTAGGAGTCAAAAGTGCGGCACGGCGCTTTGGGTTCTCCCAAGCAGAAATTCATCAGTCCTGCCTTTGTCGGAGCAGGGCTGTTTTTTAGTAGGAAAACAATGTTTGGAATTTTGTAAGGACAGTCGTTCTCCTTTATATTAAAATCAGAGCAGGAAGCAGCTGATCTGAAACGGCAGAGACAGGAGCGGTATGGAACATCAAGGAGAGAATCAAAAGAACAGCAGAGGAAAAGAGAGGGGGGAACACGGCTTTTCCGAGCAGCTCAAATGGGGGCTTACCGCCTTCTGGGTGCTTGCCGCCATTGCCCTTGTCGTCTATCTCATTTTTCACCCGCAGTTTATCTTCGGTGCCCTCAGAAAAATCACCGGGATACTGATGCCGATTATCTATGGGGCGATCTTCGCCTATCTCATGTCGCCGATTTATAACGGCGTCAGAAACGGCTCGAAAAAGCTGCTGGAGAAACGGGTTTCCGCGGCGAGCGCGAGGAGTCTCTCCAAAACCGCCGGAACCGCCGCTGCTGTTCTGGTACTGATTTTTATCGTTGCTTCTCTGGCAGGAATGGTTCTCCCGGAGCTGATTTCCTCCGTGACGAGGCTTGCGAATAATCTTCCGAAGAGCTCCCAGAAATTCTATGATCTTGCACTGCAAAAGCTGGAGGGGCATCCGGATCTGAGAGAGGCACTGGAGGAGTATTATGTTCGGACCAGTGACTTTCTTTCCAACTATGTTCAGAACAATGTGATGCCCAATATTTCCAACATTGTTTCCTCCTTGGGAAGCGGGGTCTGGAATGTGGTGAGAGTACTGAAAAACATTATCCTCGGGCTGATTGTGATGGCATATCTGCTCAACTTAAAGGAGCTTCTTCTTGCCCAGGCAATCAAGATCATGCATGCGATTCTCCATAAGAAGGAGGCGGATTGGCTCATTGCGGAGCTTCGCTATGTGGACAGGATGTTCGGCGGCTTTATTGTCGGCAAGATCGTGGATTCGGTGATTATCGGAATTCTTACCTTCTTTATTCTCGGCTTCATGAATATGCCCTATGTCATGCTGGTATCCGTCATTGTGGGTGTCACCAATGTGATTCCCTTCTTCGGGCCGTTTATCGGTGCGATTCCGAGTTTTGTGCTGATTGTGCTCACGAGTCCGATGCAGGGGCTGTACTTCCTGATTGTGATTCTCGTGATCCAGCAGCTGGACGGCAATGTGATCGGACCGAGAATTCTTGGAAATTCCACCGGACTGTCAAGCTTCTGGGTGCTGTTCTCGATTCTTCTTTTTGGCGGGCTCTTCGGATTTGCCGGTATGATCATCGCGGTACCCTCCTGGGCGGTCATCCTGAATCTGCTTCGCCAGTGGACGGAGCGCCGCCTCCGGGAACAGGAGCTTTCCACGGATACCAGAGCGTATATGAGCGGCAGATCCGAAGGGAAAATACCGGGGGACAGCTTTGCGAATCCCATTGAGTCGGAGGACCCGATACCGGAGGAGAGATAGGGCGGAGAGGGAAAATGCCGAGGTTTTTTATTTGACAAGGAAGAGAGAGGAAGGGACATAGGATGGAGATTCGTTACAGTGCAAACCAGAGAGATGTGAAGAGGTATACGACAGAAGAGCTGCGCCGGGAGTTTCTGATTCAAAATCTGTATCAGCCGGAACAGGTGGTGGCGGTTTACAGCCATGTGGATCGTATGGTGACCTTTGGCTGTATGCCGGTGAGGGAGACGATAGCTCTGGATAAAGGAATTGACTGCCGGAAAAATTTTGGGACAGAATATCTTCTGGAACGGAGGGAAATCGGTATTTTTAATATCTCTATGGGAGAGGGAGAGATCAGTGTGGACGGCGTAAAGTACAGTTTGGGCTGCAAGGACTGTCTTTATATCACAAAGGGATCCAAAGAAGTATTATTCCGTTCTTTTGATCCGGAGAAGCCGGCAAAGTTCTATATGGTTTCCGCGCCGGCGCATGTTCGTTATGAAACCCGGCTTCTGAAGAAGGCAGAGGTACAGCATAAGCCGATGGGAGAGAGGGCGTTTGCCAATGAACGCGTGATTCATCAGTACATCCATCCGGCGGTTTTGAAGACGGCGCAGCTTTCCATGGGGCTTACGGAACTTTCGGAGGGCTCCGTATGGAACACCATGCCGGCGCATACCCATGAGAGGCGGATGGAAATCTATACTTATATTGAGGTGCCGGAGGGACAGGCGGTTTTTCATCTGATGGGAGAGCCGCACGAAACACGACATATCGTAATGAGAAACGAGGAGGCAGTGATTTCCCCGTCCTGGTCCATTCACAGTGCTGCGGGAACCAGCCGTTACAGCTTTATCTGGGCGATGGGAGGAGAAAATCAGGAGTTTGATGATATGGATACGCTGCTGCCTTCCGACATAAGATAAGGAAGGAAACGGAAATATTGGATTCGTTTTGTCATTTGTGGTAGAATACATCGCTGGATTATCCCTGTGGAGGACATCAGGGCCTGAAATCAAAGATAAATAAGAGCGGTCAGTAAGGAGAAGATATGGCTACATTACTCGAGGAGTGGAGAGTCAACGCCTATGGCGACGGTAAGGCAAAGGCAGAGCAGGAAAAGCTCTGGAATGAGTATTTCCTGTTGGAGAAGGGCTTCTATGAGGAGATTTTGAAGGATCCGAAGAAGGTACATGAAGGGACTGTGGAGGAGCTGGCAAAGCAGTTCCATATCCCGATGGAGTATTTTGTCGGTGTTCTTGACGGCATTGATGAATCTCTGAAGGAGTATCATAATCCGATCGAAACCATGGACAAGGATACCGTGGTTAAGATTGAGATCGATCCGGAGAAGCTTTATTACAATATGGTGGAAGCCAAGGCAAGCTGGCTCTACGGTCTCCCTGCATGGGAGGAGATCCTTACAAAGGAGAAGCGCCAGGAGCTTTACCGGGCGCAGAAGAAGTCGGGCACGGTCCGCCGCGAGGGAAAGAAGATTTACCCGAACGATCCCTGCCCCTGCGGATCCGGCAAGAAATACAAGAAGTGCCACATGAGACAGGATGAGGAACTCGCCAGGGAAGACCCGGGGACGGAATAAATGACGGATTATGTAATTCGCGCGACAGCGGCAGAGGGACAGATTCGTGCCTTTGCAGCCACGACGAGGGACTTGGTGGAGGAGATGCGCGTGCTCCATAATACTTTTCCGATCTGTACCGCTGCCGTCGGTCGTCTGATGACGGCAGGACTGATGATGGCGGCAGATTTGAAGGGAGAGAGGGATCTTTTAACTCTTTCCGTGAAAGGCGACGGTCCCATCCGCGGACTTACGGTTACGATGGATTCCCATGGGCATGTGAAGGGCTATTGTACCAATCCGAACGTGATGCTTCCTGCCAATGCGAAGCGGCATCTGAATGTCGGCGGCGCGGTCGGAGGGGGAATGCTTTCCGTCATACGGGATACCGGGCTGAGGGAGCCTTATGTAGGACAGACGCAGCTGGTTTCCGGAGAGATCGGAGAGGATATCGCCGCCTACTTTGTGCAGTCGGAGCAGATACCGTCCGCTGTCGGGCTTGGCGTTCTGATGACAAGGGAGAATACGGTTCACAGCGCCGGAGGATTTATCATTCAGCTGATGCCGGGGGCGGAGGAAAGCCTTATTGCGATCCTTGAGAAGAATATCCTTTTGATGGGAGAGGTCACGGGACTTCTGGAACGGGGGAAGACACCGGAGGATCTTCTTCGGAGGATTCTCGGAGAGCTCGATTTGAAACTCAATGAGAAGCTGCCGGTCAGCTACCGCTGTGACTGTTCCCGGGAGAGGGTGCAGAAGGCACTGATTTCCATCGGCAGGGATGAGCTTCAGAGCCTGGTTCAGGAGGGAAAATCTCAGGAAGTGGTCTGTGATTTCTGCGGAAAAAAATACAATTTTTCGCCCGAAGAGCTGTGCGCATTGCAGGAGCTTGCCCGGTGACTTCCGGTGATTCGTTAAAGTGTTCATTAAAACACTTTCGTGTTGACTCTTTTGTGTGCATCATGCTATACTGCATACGATGCAGTTCTAGATAACTGTAATTTATGGAGGTATAACATGAAAGGTACAGTAAAGTGGTTCAACAACCAGAAGGGATACGGCTTTATCTCTGATGAGACAGGAAAGGACGTATTCGTACACTACTCCGGACTAACCGGTGACGGATTCAAGTCGCTCGAAGAAGGACAGGCGGTTGAATTTGATGTAGTTGATGGTGCTAAGGGACCTCAGGCAACCAATGTAGTGAAGCTTTAATTTTATCTCTGTACCTAGTGCGGAAGAGTTATCCGGTTTCCGAATCGGAAGCCGACATAGATATGCCAGTTGGAAAAACGAAAGTTTCGATACGAAGATAACAGCCAAAACAGTACGAAGTAAAACAGTAAGCGCAGGGCGGCATCATGAGATGTCGCTTTTTTTCGCGGAAGCTTCATTCCCGGATCAGGAGGCAAGGGTGAAAACGATGAAAACAGGGAAAAAACAAGTCAGTTTCTTTGCGATGCTTCTGGCCCTGTCCCTGCTTTTGAGCTATGTGGAATCCCTGCTTCCCATCGGAAGCGGATGGATGGTGCCGGGGGTGAAGCTGGGGCTTCCGAATCTCGTGACGATTCTGTCACTCTATACCGTCGGCATGGCTCCCGCCGTTCTGATTGCTCTTCTGCGTATTCTTCTGACGGCGCTTCTTTTCGGCAATGCGGCAACACTTCTGTATTCTCTGGCAGGCTTTTTCCTGAGTTTTCTGGTTATGCTGCTCTGTAAGAATCTGGGGCATTTTTCGCAGATCATGGTCAGCGTTGCCGGCGGCATCAGCCATAACCTCGGTCAAATTCTGATGGCAGTATGGCTGCTGCGAAGCCGGGAACTGATGCTGTATTTTCCGCCGCTGTTTCTTGCCGGCACCGTTGCCGGATTTGCGATTGGCCTGCTCTCCGTTTCTCTTCTCCGAAGGGTGAAGCCCTATCTTGCGTTCTGAGGCCCGGACTTTGTTCGTGGATCTCTGCCCGGCGCTGCAGGGAATCCTTTCGTTGACGGGGAACCTTCTTATGGCATGTTCCCGAGACACCCTTTCGCTGGAGGAGGGTTCCTTCATAGCCTCTCCGACAGAAGATGCGTGCGGGCTGTCTTTGAAAAGATTTTCAGGCATAAAAAATCCCGGCTGCAAAAAATTGAGACTTGACAACGGGGAAAGTAAATGTATAATCACTGAATAACAACGAATAAATATGCAAAAATAATCTCCTCACGGGGCGGAGCGTCCGAGAGGAGATACGAGGAGAAAAGGGATGAAAAAGATCAGTATTATCGTTGCGGCGGCCTTTACAGCAATGTCTCTTGCCGCCTGCGGCGCTTCCAAGACCACCGTTGCTGCTTCGACAGAGTCCGGAGCAGAGAGCGGCACGAAGGCAGCCGGAGAAGCCGGTACGGTTCCAGAGAGCTTTCGGGGGAAAACGCTTGTGATGGCTACCAATGCGGAGTTTGAGCCGTATGAGTACCATGAGGGCAAGGACATTGTCGGTATTGATGTGGACATCATGACGAAGATCTGTGAAAAGCTCGGCGCCAGTCTGGAGATCAGTGATATGGCGTTTGACTCCATTATCCCGGCAGTTCAGGCCGGCAAGGCGGATTTCGGCATGGCGGGCATGACTGTCAGTCCGGATCGGGAGAAGAACGTGGACTTTACGGATAGCTATGCCACTTCGGTACAGAGCGTTATCGTAAAGGGGAGTGCGATTCAGTCTCTGGAGGATATGAAGGGGAAGAAGATCGGGGTACAGCAGGGAACCACCGGAGATATCTTTGCAACAGATGATTTTGGTGAGGCCAATGTTAACCGTTTCCCGGCACCGGCAGATGCGGTACAGGCGCTTTCCGCCGGCAAGATCGACGCAGTTCTGATCGATCAGAAGACTGCTGAGGCGCTGGTTTCTGCCAATGAGAGTCTTACCGTGCTTGCGACACCTTATGCGGAGGAGGAATATGCGATCTGCACAAAGAAGGGAAACGAGGAGCTGGTGAAGGCGATCAATCTCTGTCTCCGGGAAATGAAGTCGGACGGTTCTCTCGACAGTATTATTGAAAAATATATTAAAGCAGAGTAAATTAGGAAATACCGATGCAGAGTTCCTTAAGCGGATAAAGCTGTTTGGGAAAAAGAGTGCTGCCATGCGCAGCGCTCTTTTCAGGTGAAATGGAAAGGAGCCCGACTTGGCTGAACGTCTCTATCTCAACTTTATCAAAGAAAACCGATATTTCTATCTTCTGGATGGTCTCAGAAATACTCTGATCATCACCTGCTTTGCTCTTCTGCTCGGCATAATTGTCGGTACCCTCATTGCCGGAATCCGTACGACCCATGATAAAACCGGAAAATGGAAGCTTGCCAATGCCGTCTGCCGCATCTATCTTTCCGTGATACGGGGAACACCGTCCGTTATCCAGCTGATGCTTCTCTACTATGCGGTTTTTACTGCCCGGGTCTTTTCCGGCGTCTTTGTTGCCTGCATCGCCTTTGGGCTGAACTCTGCCGCCTATGTGGCGGAAATCATCCGTTCCGGCATCATGTCGATTCCGAACGGACAGATGGAGGCGGGACGTTCCCTCGGCTTTAACTATTTTGAGACCATGCGCTACATCATCATGCCGCAGGCGTTCAAAAACGTCCTTCCGGCAGTCTTTAATGAGTTTATCGTACTCATCAAGGAGACGGCAGTCGCCGGATACGTGTCCGTGCAGGATCTCACGAAGGGCGGCGATATCATCCGTTCCCGCACCTTTGATCCCTGGGTTTCTCTTCTCGCGGTAGCCTTTATGTACTGGATCCTGACGACAGTCCTGACGTATTTTGAGCAGAAGCTGGAAAAGCGCCTTCAGAACAGTGAGAGGTAGAGAGATGGAAAAGAAAGAAATCAGGAACGGAGAGCTGCTTTTGGATGTGCAGCATCTGTCCAAGAAATTCAACAGTCTGTATGTTCTCAATCATATCTCCACGCAGATTCACAAGGGAGAGGTCGTATGCGTCATCGGTCCCTCCGGCTCCGGGAAATCGACCTTTCTTCGCTGCCTGAATCTTCTGGAGCTGCCGACAGAGGGGAAGATTATCTTTGAGGGGAATGAGATTACGGCGAGGGATGCCAATATTGACATTCTCCGTCGGCGGATCGGGATGGTGTTTCAGCAGTTCAACCTCTTTCCGCATATGACAATACTTCAGAATCTGACGCTTGCGCCGCGAAGGCTTCTGCATCTGTCCCGGGAGGAGGCGGAGGAGGAAGCGAGGAAACTTCTCCGTAAGGTGAATCTTGAGGAAAAGGCGGACGCTTATCCTCTGCAGCTTTCCGGCGGTCAGCAGCAGCGTGCCGCTATTGTCCGTGCGCTTGCGATGCATCCGGATGTGCTGCTTTTTGATGAGCCGACCTCTGCGCTGGACCCGGAGATGGTCGGTGAGGTGCTTCAGGTCATGAAGAGCCTTGCGGAAGAGGATATGACCATGGTGGTAGTGACCCATGAGATGGGCTTTGCGAGAGAGGTCAGTGACAGAGTCATGTTCCTGGAGGGCGGAGATTTCGTCGCGGAGGGAGAACCGCAGGAATTCTTCTATCATCCGAGCTCGGAGAGACTGAAGGCCTTCCTCAGCAAAGTCCTGTAAGGAAGGCAGAGAAAACGGAAACGATGATGGAATCCAACTCCTGACATCCACGTTATGAGACAGAAAGGCTTGAAAAGAGACAGGAAAGCATGGAAATCAGAAAAAGAAATTCTTCTTCCCGAAAATATATTAAGATCCGCGGGGCGCGGGAACATAATCTGAAGGATATTGACCTGGATATCCCGAGGGATGAGCTGGTGGTTTTGACGGGTCTGTCCGGTTCCGGTAAGTCGAGCCTCGCCTTTGACACCATCTATGCAGAGGGACAGAGAAGGTATATGGAATCGCTGTCTTCCTACGCAAGGCAGTTTCTGGGGCAGATGGAAAAGCCGGAGGTGGATTTGATTGAGGGACTTTCCCCGGCGATTTCCATCGACCAGAAGTCTACGAATCGAAACCCGCGTTCCACCGTGGGGACTGTGACGGAGATTTACGATTATCTGCGTCTTCTGTATGCACGTGTGGGAATCCCGCACTGCCCGAACTGCGGTCGTGAGATCAAACGGCAGACGGTGGATGAGATGGTGGATCAGATCATGAAGCTGCCGGAGGGAACGAAGCTTCAGCTGCTTTCTCCCATTGTGAGAGGCAAGAAGGGGAGACATGAGAAGGTTTTGAACAGCGCCAGAAGGTCCGGTTATGTGCGGGTACGGGTGGACGGCAGCCTCTATGAGCTTTCCGAGGACATCGCTCTCGACAAAAATCTCCGTCACAATATCGAGATCGTGGTGGATCGTCTGGTGATCCGGGAGGGACTGGAGAAGAGACTTTCCTCCTCGATTGAACAGGCGGTGGAGCTGTCGGACGGGCTTCTGACGGTGGATGTGATCGGCGGAGAGGAAATCCATCTTTCCACGAATTTTGCCTGTCCTGACTGCGGCATCAGCATTGACGAGATCGAACCGAGAAGCTTTTCCTTCAACAATCCGTTTGGCGCCTGCCCGGAGTGTTTCGGCATCGGGAATAAAATGGAATTCGATCAGGAGCTGATGATTCCAGACGAATCCCTCTCCCTGAACGAGGGGGCGATTTCCGTGATCGGATGGATGAACTCGAAGGATGAGGGAAGCTTTACCCATGCGATGCTGCGCAGTCTTTCCGAAAAATACGGCTTCAGTCTGGATACCCCGTTCCGTAAGCTGTCTCCGGAAGCCAGAGAGATCATTCTCCATGGGACAAAGGGGGAAAGCGTGACGGTACACTATGAATCTCAGTTCGGCAGGGGCAATGTCCACGAGGTCGCTTTTGAGGGACTGATGGACAACGTTAATCGCCGCTACAAAGAATGCTTTTCGGACAAAATGAAGCAGGAGTATGAGCAGTTTATGCGCATCACTCCATGCCCGGTCTGCCACGGTGCGAGACTGAAGCCGGGGGCACTGGCAGTGACGGTCGGAGATTTCAATATTTTTGAGCTTACGAATCTGTCGGTGGAGAAATTCATGGACTGGCTGAACGAGCTGCGTTTGACGGAAATACAGCAGAAGATCGGAGAGCAGGTGCTGAAGGAGATACGTGCCCGGATGCAGTTTCTGATGGATGTCGGACTGAACTATCTGACACTCTCCCGTTCTGCGGGTACGCTTTCCGGCGGAGAGTCGCAGCGCATCCGTCTCGCGACCCAGATCGGTTCCGGGCTTGTGGGAGTGGCTTATATTCTGGATGAGCCGAGTATCGGTCTTCATCAGAGGGATAATGATCGTCTGATCGGAACACTGAAACATCTTCGGGATCTCGGCAATACCGTCATTGTCGTGGAGCATGATGAGGATACGATGAGGGAAGCAGATTTTATCGTGGATATCGGACCGGGGGCAGGAGAGCACGGCGGTGAGGTGATCGCGACCGGCAATGCCGGAGAGATCATGAAGAACAAGCAGTCCATTACCGGGATGTATCTGTCCGGCAGGAGGAAGATCGAGCTTCCGAAACGGCGCAGGGTACCGAAGGGCTGGATCAGGGTGCTGGGTGCGCAGGAGAACAATCTGAAGGATGTGGATGTTGCCTTTCCCAGAGGGGTTTTCAGCTGTGTGACCGGAGTTTCCGGCTCCGGGAAATCTTCTCTTGTCAATGAGATTCTCTACAAGACACTTTCGAAAAAGCTGAACCGTGCCCGTACCATCCCGGGAAGATGCCGGGGCATCGAAGGACTGGAGGGACTGGACAAGGTCATCGACATTGACCAGAGTCCAATCGGGAGGACACCCCGCTCCAATCCGGCGACCTATACCGGTGTCTTTGATATGATACGCGATCTCTTTGCCGGCACGCAGGAGGCAAAGGCGAGGGGGTATCAGAAGGGGAGATTTTCCTTTAATGTCAGGGGAGGGAGATGTGAAGCCTGCTCCGGTGACGGCATCGTCAAGATCGAAATGCACTTTCTGCCGGATGTCTACGTGCCCTGCGAGGTCTGCGGCGGCAGGCGATACAATCGGGAAACGCTGGAGGTCCGCTACAAAGGAAAGAATATCTATGATGTTCTCAATATGACGGTGGAGGAGGCACTCGGGTTCTTTCAGAATGTGCCTTCGATCACCAGAAAGATACAGACATTGCATGATGTGGGACTCGGCTATATCCGCCTCGGGCAGCCCAGCACGGAGCTGTCCGGCGGAGAGGCACAGAGAATCAAGCTGGCGACAGAGCTTTCCCGGAGAGGAACCGGGAACACGGTCTATATCCTGGATGAGCCGACGACAGGGCTGCATTTTGAGGATGTCAGCCGTTTGGTAAAAATGCTGCAGCAGCTTGCGGAAAACGGAAATACCGTCATTGTCATTGAGCATAATCTGGACGTGATCAAGTGTGCGGATTATCTCATCGACATGGGACCGGAAGGCGGAGAGGGCGGCGGAACCGTCGTCTGTACAGGAACACCGGAAGAAGTCAGCGAGGTGGCGGAGAGCTATACCGGGAAATATGTGAAGAAGTACCTTTCCCGCTGAGGGAAGTCCGATGTGATCTGTCTTCCCTCGGCTTTGCAGGGGCACTTGGATGCTTTGCTGCGCCAATCGGCAGGGAAATACGGAATCAATGTTTTCCAAAACGCGGAAAATCGGGAGAGTTGATGCTTCGGGAATGCCCTCTGTGCTAGGACATTCCCCTTTTTTGTGCTACACTGAAACTGATTTGTCACGCATAAAAAGGAGACAGTATGAGTAAGGAAATCGAGAACCAGGCGGTCAACGCGATCCGTGTTCTTTCCGCGGATGCGATCGAGAGGGCGAAGTCGGGGCATCCGGGGCTTCCTCTGGGAGCTGCTGCCATTGCCTACACCCTTTTCGCAAAGCATCTTCGTTTTGATCCGAGGGCACTGGATTGGGAGAACCGGGACCGTTTTATCCTCTCTGCAGGACATGGCTCCATGCTTCAGTATTCTCTGCTGCATCTGTTTGATGCCGGACTTTCCAGAGAGGATATCATGAATTTCCGTCAGCTCGGCAGTCTTACGCCGGGGCATCCGGAATACCGGCATACCGCAGGGATCGAGGCTACGACGGGACCGCTTGGGGCAGGGCTTGCCATGGCGGTCGGGATGGCGGCTGCGGAGAAGCATCTTGCGGCGGTTTATAATCGTCCTGACTTCCCTGTGGTGGATCACAGAACTTATGTGCTCTGCGGTGACGGCTGTCTGATGGAGGGGATTTCCTCCGAGGCACTGTCACTTGCGGGAACCTGGAATCTCTCGAAGCTGACTGTGCTCTATGATTCCAACCGGATTTCCATCGAGGGCAGTACCGATCTTGCCTTTACGGAGAATGTCCAGAGGAGAGTGGAGGCATTTGGCTTTAAGACGATCGAGGTGGAGGACGGTAATGATATCGATGCGCTTTCCGCGGCGCTGGAGATCGCAAGGATGGATGATTCTGCGCCGTATTTTATTACCGTACATACAGAAATCGGCTACGGTGTCCCGAAGAAGCAGGGAACCGCCAGCGCCCACGGAGAGCCTCTCGGAGCGGAGAATATCCGGGAGATGAGGGAAACTCTCCGCTGGGAATCACAGGAAGCGTTCTATGTTCCGGCGGCAGTTTACGAGCACTACAGAGAGCTGGGGAAGCAGAAGCAGGAGGCACGAATCGCCTGGGAGGCGCTCTTTCTGCGCTATCAGGAGGAGTATCCGGAGCTTGCCGCGGAATGGAAGGACAGCCGAAGCGGATGCTTCGAGAATACGCTTCTTGAGGATGAGGCATTCTGGAAGGGTGCGGAGAGGGATGAGGCAAGCAGAGCTTCCTCCGGTGCGGTGATCCAGCTTCTGAAGGACCGTGTGCCGCAGCTTTTCGGCGGCTCTGCGGATCTGGCGCCGTCCAACAAGACGGAGATGAAGGGGGAGGGCTTTTTCTCCCGGGAGACTCCGGAGGGGCGAAACATCCACTTCGGCGTCCGTGAGCTTGCGATGACGGGAATTGCGAACGGTATCCTGCTTCACGGCGGTCTTCGCAGCTATGTCGCCAGCTTCTTTGTGTTCAGCGACTATATGAAGCCGATGGCGAGATTGTCCGCACTGATGCGGATTCCTCAGATCTTTGTACTGACCCATGATTCCATCGGTGTCGGGGAGGACGGTCCGACCCATGAGCCGGTTGAGCAGCTGGCGATGCTTCGTTCCACCCCGAACTTCCGTGTCTTCCGTCCCTGCGACCGAAGAGAGACAGAGGCTGCCTGGGCGGCAGCGCTGAATTCCCGGGAGACTCCGACTGCGATTGTGCTGACGAGACAGAATCTGCCGGAGCTCTGCCCGGACGGGAAGAAGGCGCTGAAGGGGGCTTATATCCTGCGGGACAGCGGAGGCACACCGGAGGTGATACTTCTCGCCACCGGCTCCGAAGTGAGACTTGCCGTGGAAGCCTGTGAAAGGCTGCATGCCGAAGGGAAGCAGGTACGCGTGGTATCCATGCCGTGCTGGGAGCTTTTCGAGGAACAGGATGAGACGTACAAAGAGCTGGTGCTTCCGAAGCATGTCAGGAAGAGAGTCGCCGTCGAGGCACTGTCCGGCTTTGGCTGGGAGAGGTATACCGGCTTTGAGGGAAGAGTGATTGCGATGCAGAGCTTCGGAGCTTCCGGACCTGCCGGACAGCTTTTTGCTCATTTTGGATTCACGGTGGAGCATGTGATCGACGAAGTGAAGGAATTATTGCAGGTGAAAGGATAGCAGATGATAGGCAGAGTGATACTGCTCATAGTGCTGATTGTGATGAACGGTATATTTTCCTGTGCGGAGATTGCCGTTGTGTCCATCGGAGATGCCAAATTAAAAAAACTGAGCGAGGACGGCAATCGGAAGGCGGAGACCCTTCTTCGGCTAAACCGGAACCCGACAAAGATACTTTCGACGATTCAGATCATCGTGACACTGGCGGGATTTCTGGACTCTGCCTTTGCGGCGGACAGCTTTGCCGGACCGCTGACAGGCGTATTGCAGAAGATCGGCGTGCCGCTTTCGGTCCGCATCCTTTTACCCATCGTCATTGTCCTGATCACCATGATACTCTCCTTTCTGAGTATCGTTTTCGGGGAGCTTGTTCCGAAGCGGATCGGGCAGGTCCACACCGAAGCGGTTGCCCTTGCGCTTGCACCGATGATTTCTCTGGTGTCGAAGATACTGGCTCCCTTTGTCGGCCTCCTGACGCTCACGACCAACGCTGTGCTCCTGCTCCTTCATATCGATCCCTCCGATAAGGATGACCAGGTCTCCGAAGAGGACATCCTCATGATGGTGGATGAGGGGACGGAAAACGGAACCATTGAAAGCACAGAGAATGAGATGATTCAGAATGTGTTTGAGTTTAATGATCTTTCTGTCGAGGATGTGTGCACGCATCGTACCGATGTGGCGATGCTCTATATCGAGGACAGTGACCGTCAGTGGAGAAAAACCATCCATGATCACCGCTTTGCGAACTATCCGATCTGCGGCGACGATGACGATGATATCATCGGGATTCTGGATACCAAGGATTATTTCCGTCTCGCGGATCAGTCCCGTCAGAATGTCATGAGACAGGCGGTGGACAAGCCCTTCTTTGTTTCCCAGAATATGAAGGTTTCGAAGCTCTTTGAGACCATGAAGGAGGAAAGATGCTATTATGCGGTGGTTCTCGACGAATACGGCGGTATGACCGGAATTGTCACGCTGCATGATCTGATCGAGGCGCTTGTCGGGGAGCTGCAGGAGGAGGACGAGATTCCGGAGCCGGAGCCGATCGAGGCGGTGGGAGATAATGAGTGGATTATCCTCGGCACCGCGGATCTGGAGGATGTCAATGAAGCGCTGCATCTGAGCCTCCCGACAGAGGACGCGGATACCTTTGGCGGTTATATCATGGGGATTCTCGGCAAGGTACCGGATGACGGCAGCTCCTTCCATCTGGACACCGAGGAGCTGGAAATCGATGTCGCCTATATCAAGGGGCACCGTATAGGAAAGACCATTGTCCGGAAGAAGCAAAGGGAAAATGCAAAGGAAGAAAAAGCGGAGGAGAAGAAGGAAGAATCCGCATAGGCTGATATATGGAGGTGGATATGGGAAATGCGATTATTGTGCTTGTGATACTGGCGGCAGTTGTTCTGGCTGTCCGCAGTATCAGAAACAGAGCGGAAAATGGCTGCTGCGGCGGGAGCTGCGCTACAGCGGAAAAGGTAAAGGTGGCGGATCAGGATGAGAGCCATTACCCTTACATGGCGACGGCTTCCATCCCGGATGTTCACTGCGGGCATTGCAGGGATCGTATCGAGGCGGCGCTGAATACGATGGAGGGAGTCTGGGCAAGTGTGGATGTAAAGTCCAGAGAGGCAAAAATCCGCATGAAGCAGCAGTATACGGAGGAAGAGCTTCGGAGAACCATTGAAAAAGCGGATTATACCGTGGCAGACATCCGTATGGAAGTCTGAGGCTGACCCGCAGGAAGATCAGCCGTGACAGGGGATGGAGGAGCGAGGACTTTGTAGCTTTGCTTCGTTCTGTGCCGAAGCCGGGAGACATATGACCGGGTACTTCCGGAGATACAGGAATGAAGTGTATACAGGGAGAGAAGGGAGAGGATGAACATGGGATTTTCGATGGAGTGGTTTTCTCTGGAGGGAAAGGTTGCACTGGTGACCGGCGCGCATCACGGAATCGGCTTTGGCATCGCCAGGGCATATGCCGCTGCCGGTGCGGTTGTCTGCTTTAATGCGCGGAGTCAGGAAAAAGCGGATGAGGCACTGGAATGCTATCGAAAGGAAGGAATAGAGGCATTTGCCTATGTCTGTGATGTGACTGAGGAAGCAGAGGTGCGTCAGATGGTCTCGGACATTCTGCGAGAGCATGGCAGTATTGATATCCTCGTCAATAACGCAGGAATTATCAAGCGTGTCCCGATGACAGAAATGAGTGTCGAGGATTTCCGCCAGGTGGTTGATACCGATCTGAATGCTCCGTTCATCGTGTCCAAGGCAGTGCTGCCGAATATGATCAAAAATAATCACGGCAAGATTATCAATATCTGTTCCATGATGTCGGAGCTGGGGCGCGAGACTGTTTCTGCTTATGCCGCAGCCAAGGGCGGACTTAAGATGCTTACCAGAAATATCTGTGCGGAGTTCGGCTCCCATAATATCCAGTGCAACGGCATCGGACCGGGGTACATTGCCACAGTGCAGACGGTACCGCTCCGAGAAAAGCAGCCGGACGGCTCCCGTCATCCCTTTGATCAGTTTATCCTTTCCAGGACACCGGCGAACCGCTGGGGAACCGAGGAGGATTTGATGGGACCGGCGGTATTCCTGGCATCCGGAGCTTCGGATTTTGTCAACGGTCACATCCTCTATGTGGATGGCGGTATCCTGGCGTACATCGGAAAGCAGCCATAGAGCGGGACCTTCGGAGAAGGGGAGTTCGGGCAGGATTCTCTTCCCTGGTGGCATATCCGCAGCGGGTTAGAAAGAGTCACGGCATTATGATTCAGGAAATTTTTCCAAAGCAGTTTTATAACAGCTATGATCCGAAAAAGCGTCCGGATGAGAAAAGCAGTTTTACCCTGTTTTCCGGGGAGTCTGTTCTGGTCAGAGGAGAGGGGGAGGCAGAGCTGCCCGGGCTCCGGGATATCTCCCGGGAGCGGGCGGAGAAGAGCATCTATCTTTTCTCCATTGATGATAAAAGCTATTTTCTGGTGGAGGAGGACGGGATTTCTCTTCCCGGCTTCCATTACCGGACTTTGGCGGAGCTTCGCCGGGAACGGGGCAGAGAAAAGTCGGAAATCTTTGCCGTGATGACGGCAAGACATCTTCGGACCTGGTATCGGAACAACCGTTTCTGCGGGGTATGCGGTCGGGAGACGGTATATGATACGGTGGAGCGTGCCAAACGCTGTCTGCGTTGCGGCAATGTCATCTATCCGAAGATCATGCCGGCAGTCATTGTCGCAGTGACGGATCCCGTTACCGGCAGAATGCTGGTGACAAAATATGCCAACCGTCCCTTTTCCCACTATGCATTGATCGCCGGGTTTACGGAGATCGGAGAGACACTGGAGGAGACGGTACAAAGAGAGGTGAGGGAAGAAGTAGGGATAGAAGTGAAAAATATCCGTTACTATAAGTCCCAGCCCTGGGGAATTGCGGGAGACCTTCTTGCCGGCTTTCAATGTGAGGTGGAGGGGAGTGCGGAGATTACCCTGGATGAAAATGAACTGAAGCTCGCGGAGTGGAAGCTTCCGGAGGAGATGGAGCTTCAGCCGGATGACTTCAGCCTCACCAATGAGATGATGGCAAACTTCAAATATCATAAAAACTCTTAAAATTAGCTGAATCTTCCCTGCGCATATATTTACAAGACTTAGAGGACTCATTAAAATGTCAATAAAATAATAGAAATCATGGGGGAGTCATGGGAGATAAAAAACAGATCTGTGTGGAGATGCTTGGCGGGTTCACGATGGCAGTGGAGGGAAAGAGGATCGGCCTCGGAACCAATAATAAGGCAAATTTTCTGAAGCTGATTCAGGTCATTCTTCTGCACAGAGGTTCCGGGATTTCCCGGAGAGAAGTAATAGATGCCGTTTTCGGATATAAACATCTTCTGGATGAGAACAACAGTCTCAATAACCTTCTCCATCAGGCGAGAAGCCAGCTGAAACAAAGCGGGTTTCCCGGCAGGAAGTTTATCGAAGGAAAGAAGGGGATCTACAGTCTCGAGAAACTCCCGGATTATGAGATCGTCGTAGATATCGATGTTTTTACGGAGCTCTGTACCGGAGCGGCAGAAGCTGCGAATCCGGACGAGAAGGCAGAGCTGTATGCGGAGGCGTTCGCCCTTTACCGCGGTGAGATGCTTCCGGAGTTTGCGACAGATTACTGGGTGATTCTGGAATCGGTTCGTCTGAAGCATCTGTATGATGATGCGATAGAGTTTCTCGGGACTTACTACCGGGAGAGGGAAGAGTATGAGAAGCTCTACCAGCTGTACAGCCATGCCAATCAGCTCTATCCGGATGACGGCTGGATGATCCGTGTGATTGAGGTGCTGATCCTGAAGAAGGAGTTTAAGGCGGCTTATGAGCTCTACACGGAAGCTGTCCGCTACTATCAGGAGGAGCTGGGGGTGCCGCTCCCGGAGAGCCTGAACCACTGCTATGAGCTGATCTGTGATGATGTGCGCGTGATCTCCGATGATATCCAGAAGATTCAGCAGACTATTCTTCAGAAGGATGAGCTTCTGAAGAGCAACGCGGAGAGAAACGGGATCGGTGCCTACTTCTGCAACTTCTCCAGTTTTATTGATATCTATCATGTATTGCAGCGGAATATGGAACGGCGGGGGAATTCCATCTTCATGATGCTTTGTACACTGGTGGATTATGAGGGAAAAGCAATCCGGAGCCAGGAAAAGCTCAACAAACGTGCGGATCTTTTACAGGATGCGCTCTTCCGCGGCCTCCGAAAGGGAGATGTTTTTACCAAGTACAGCCAGTCGCAGTTCCTTCTGCTTCTTATCGGCACTAAGAAGGAGGACTGCACTACCATCTACCAGAGAATCTCTCATATGCTGAAGGAGAATGCCTGCAGCAGAGCAGAATTTCAGTACCGTATCGTCTCCCTCGCGGAGATTCCGGCTTTCCTGAAGGAAAATACGCTGTAAACCGCAGAAATACAGCGAAATCCGCAGGAAATGTCTTGCAGTTCCCGAAAAACTGTGTTAAAGTCCATATGTTTACAGAAACTGGAAAGGGGCAGGCGAAGCGCTTGCTCCTTTTATTACGCAGGGAGGTGTAATGTACACGGAAAAGGTGGAACAGTATCTTCGATCCTTCATTCCGAAAGAGGGCTATGGTCTTGACAGTGTTCAGTATGTCAGAGAAGAGGGCGTCAACTACCTGAGAGCCTTCATTTACCGGGAGGACGGCACGGACATGACCGTGAACGATTGTGCCAATGTTTCGAGGCGTCTGTCCAAATGGCTGGATCAGGAGGATTTTATCCCGGAGGAGTACATCCTTGAGGTCTGTTCTCTCGGATTTAAGGAGAACCCCGGGAACGTGAATGCGGAATGGACCGATCCGGAAGCAGAGGAAGACGCTGCCTCGGAGTAAGGTGTATGGAACTGAGCTGTACGGTCCTTCTTTGAGAAGGGCAGATGGATTTAAGATTATGCTCCCTGGGGGGCTTTTCAATAGGTAGGAGGAGCAGTATGAATGTTGAGTTGAAAGAGGCGCTTGAGCTTTTGGAAAAGGAGAGAGGCATCCCGAAGGAAGCACTTCTGGAAGCGATAGAGCAGTCCCTGCAGAACGCCTGTCGCAGCAACTTCGGTAATGCGGACAATGTCCATGTTACGGTTGATCCGGAGACCTGCGATTATTCGGTTTGGATGGATAAGGAGGTTGTGGAAGAGGTTTTTGACAGGAATACAGAGATATCTCTGGCTGATGCACGTCTCATGGATCCGAAGTATCAGCTGGAGGATATCGTGCGTGTTCCGGTAGACAGCAAGAGCTTTTCACGTATTGCCGCACAGAATGCGAAGGGGGTTATCGTGCAGAAGATCCGTGAGGAGGAGAAGCATATCCTCTTCAGGGAATACTATGTTCTGGAGCGTGAGGTGGTTACCGGCACGGTAGAGCGTGACACCGGCAAGTCAGTCATTGTCAACCTCGGAAAGGTGGACGGCTATCTCTCCGAGGCGGAGCAGATCAAGGGAGAGCGTCTGGAGCCGAATGACCGCATCAGGGTATACGTCGTGGAGGTCAAGGACGGACAGAGAGGTCCGCGCATCATGCTGTCCCGTACCCACCCGGAACTCGTGAAGCGACTGTTTGAGGAAGAGGTCACGGAGGTAAAGGAGGGCATCGTCGAGATCGTTGCGATTGCCCGTGAAGCAGGCTCCCGTACCAAGATGGCAGTTCTTTCCAATGATCCGGATGTCGATCCGCTGGGCGCCTGTGTCGGCATCAACGGCGGCAGAGTCAATGCGGTTGTCGATGAGCTGAACGGAGAAAAGATCGATATCATCAATTATGACGAGAATCCGGCATACCTGATCGAGAACGCGTTGTCTCCCGCGAAGGTCATCGCCGTTATCGCAGATCAGGACAATAAGGAAGCATTTGTGATTGTCCCGGATATGCAGTTGTCTCTGGCGATTGGCAAGGAAGGACAGAACGCGCGTCTTGCAGCAAAGCTCACCGGCTATAAGATCGATATCAAGTCCGAGACCCAGGCACAGGAGCAGGGCGTTTTTGATGAGATGGGCATCGACTATCACGGCGAGTCGGAAGAGGACTACGAGGACTACGACGACGAGGCATCGGAAGAAAGCGCCGGGATGACGGAAGAATAAGAAGGGACAGGGTGACGGTACGGAAAAGAAAGTTCCAAGGCGCTCCTGCGTCGGCTGCGGGGAGAAAAAAGATAAAAAAGACCTGATTCGCATCGTTCGCACTCCGGAAGGGAGGATTTTGACAGACCGCACGGGACGTATGAACGGACGGGGCGCATATCTGTGCGACAGTCTTGACTGCTTCCGCAGGGCACGGAAGAAAAAAGCCTTTATGCGTGCGTTTCAGATGGAGCTTCCGGAGGAGATCATCCCGGAGCTGGAGAAGGAGCTGAGCTAAGTGCAGGACAGAGTGTTAGGTCTTCTGGGGCTGTGTCAGCGAGCCGGAAAAATCAAATCAGGAGAGTTTCAGACAGAGAAATCCATCAAAGAGGGAAAGGCGCGGCTGGTGCTCTTTCCGAAGGATGCCTCGGAGAACACCAAAAAGAAATTTCGGAATATGTGTGTTTATCGCCAGCTTCCGTTTTATGAATATGGAACCAAGGAAATCCTGGGACACGCCATTGGCAGAGAGGAGCGTTCCTCCATTAGCATCGAAGATGAAGGATTTTCAAAACAGTTGGAAAAGATATTGGATAATGGAGGAAGTGCTGATGTTAGATGAAACAAGGGGGAACGGCATGAACGAAAACGAAGAAAAGATGAATGCGGGGAAGTCGGCAGTCCCCAAGAAGAAAAAGCTGGCAGTTGTTTTCCATTCCCAGAATTCGGTGAATCATAAGAACCACCCGCTGGGGAAGACGGCTTCCAAGGCAGCGGAAAAGACGGAAAGAAAGAGTTCCCCGAACGGGCGTCCGCTTCCGGCCGGCACCAAGAGAGTCACACCGCTTCGTGAGCTGAATGAGATGCAGCAGCAGAGAGAGGCTGAGGAGGCTAAGGCGGAGGCAGTCCGCATCGCGGCGGAGAAAACCAGAAAGGCGAAGGAAGAAGCGGAAAAGAAGGAAGCAGAGAGAAGGAGAAGAGAAAATTCTCTGATCGTTCCGGAGCTGAAGGTGCGCCCGGCGATCCGTAACATCTATAAGGATGGTACGGTTTCCCGGGAGGACAGAACGGAGAGACGCGGCGAACGAAGCCACAGGCCTGCGGAAGCAGCGGCAGAGCGCCGCCCGGGAGCAAGACCCGGGACCCGTCCCGTGGGAGGAGGCCGCAGCAGCAGACCCGGCAGTGCGCCGATCGCCGCAGATATCCTCGGAGCCGCTAAGCCGCAGCGTCATGAGGCAGCCCGTCCGCAGAGGAAGAGCTATGGAAATAAGGGAGGCTCTGATAACGAGAAGGCCAATCTGTCGCAGCGGAACCGCAACAGCCGCAAGCAGAACAAGTACGGGGCAGCACAGTCCTACGAGAGAGCAGAGCAGCTTCATAAGCCAAAGAAAACCGGCAGAGGCGCCTTTATCAAGCCGGAGACAGTTGCAAAGCCGGTAGAGGAGAAGATCAAGTCCATTACGCTTTCCGAGGTCACAACGATCAAGGAGCTGGCGGACAAGATGAAAATCAAGGCGGCGGATATCATCAAGAAGCTTTTCCTGCAGGGAAAGATGGTAACATTGAACACAGAGCTTTCCTATGAGGAGGCGGCGGATATTGCCGTCGAGTATGATGTCCTCACCGAGCAGGAAGAGAAGATTGATGTCATTGCGGAGCTGATTCAGGATACCGAGGAGGATGCAGAGAAGGATCTGAAGCCGCGTCCCCCGGTTGTTGCAGTCATGGGACACGTTGACCACGGTAAAACCTCGATTCTGGATGCGATTCGAAATACCAATGTGACCAGTCATGAGCATGGTGGCATCACACAGTCGATCGGTGCGTATCAGGTTGTTGTTCCCGTCAATGGAGAGGATCGCACCATCACCTTCCTGGATACACCGGGACATGAGGCGTTTACGGCGATGCGTATGCGCGGTGCCCAGAGTACGGATATCGCAGTTCTGGTTGTGGCTGCGGATGACGGCATCATGCCTCAGACCGTGGAGGCGATCAATCACGCAAAGGCTGCGGGTACGGAGATCATCGTTGCGATCAACAAGATTGATAAGCCGGAATCCAACGTTGATAAGGTAAAGCAGGAGCTTATGAAATATGATCTCGTCCCGGAGGACTACGGCGGGTCAGTGATCTGCTGCCCGGTTTCCGCAAAGACCGGGGAGGGAATGGAGAACCTCCTGGAGAATATTGCGCTGGAGGCGGATGTTCTGGAACTTATGGCGAATCCGGACCGTAAGGCGTACGGAGTTGTGATTGAGGCAGAGCTGGATAAGGGTAGAGGCTCCGTGGCGCGTCTCCTCATCCAGAAGGGAACGCTCCATGTGGGTGATGTTGTGGCGGCAGGAGCGGCTTACGGGAAGGTCCGTGCCATGATTGACGATAAGGGAAAGAGAGTCAAGAAGGCGACGCCGTCCATGCCGGTGGAGATTCTGGGTCTGAACTCCGTGCCGAACGCCGGTGAGATTTTCCAGGTCAAGGACAACGAGAAGGATGCCAAGGCTTACGCAGATACCTTCGTTTCCGAGAACAAGCAGAGGATGGTGGAGGAATCCAGAAAGAAGGTTTCTCTCGACTCCATCTTCGATCAGATCAAGGCGGGCGAGATCAAGGAGCTTCCGATCATCGTCAAGGCGGATGTGCAGGGCTCGGTGGAAGCGGTTAGGGATTCTCTCGAGAAGATCCGGAACGAAGAAGTTCAGGTCAAGGTCATCCATGCCGGCGTCGGCGCGATTACCGAGTCCGACATCAATCTGGCTTCCGCTTCCAACGCCATTGTCATCGGCTTTGATGTGAAGCCGGATGCGACGGCCAAGGATATCGCCGAGCGGGAAAACGTGGATGTTCGTCTCTACAACATTATCTATAAGGCCATCGAGGATATAGAGAATGCCATGAGGGGAATGCTCGCGCCGGTTTTCGAGGAGAGGGTTATCGGACACGCCGTAATCCGTCAGATCTTCAAGAGCTCCGGCGTCGGTACGATTGCCGGTTCCTATGTGCTTGACGGTATGGTGCAGCGCGGCGCCGGTGCCCGTATCAGCCGTGCCGGAGAACAGATCTTCGAGGGAAGCATCGCCTCCGTGAAGCGCTTTAAGGACGACGTCAAGGAGGTTAAGACCGGCTACGAATGCGGTCTCGTCTTTGAGGGGTTCTCGGATCTTCAGGAGGACGATCAAATCGAGGCTTACGTCATGGAAGAGGTTAAGCGTTGAAAAAACAGAATTTCAAATATCAGAGAAGAAATGAGGATGTGAGACGAACACTCTCCGTCCTCATCCGTGATGAGCTGAAGGACCGCCGGGTCAGTCCGATGGTCAACATCACCGGGGTCAATCTGACACCGGATCTTCAATATTGCAAGGTGTTTGTTTCGGTGCTGGGAGCGGAAAAGGAGCTGCTCGAAACCTTAGAGGGGCTGAAGAAGGCCTCAGGGTTTCTGCGGCGTGAGCTTGCCCGAAGCTTAAATCTCCGGCATACGCCGGAGCTGCAGTTTGTGGCGGATCACTCTGTGGAGTACGGCAGTAAGATGGATCAGCTGATCAGGGAAGTGAAAAAACAGGACGAAGCCCGTCCTTCAGGAAAGCCTGTTAATGCAGACAATGTCTACCGCGATGAGGAAACGGAAGAAGAATGGTAAGACAGAGCGATGCTGCCTGCCTTCATTCCTCCGGCGGGGAAATACGGGAATCGTTTTTCAAAAGCTGAAGAGTCTCGTGGCTCCCTCCGGGGTCACGAGCGTTTCTGGTTTTAGGGCTCTTTGAAAGGAAACCCCGAGCGGCGTCAAGCTGCCGCCCGGAGCAGAAGCGGAGCAGTCAGAGGAGGGAGAAAGGAAAAGGATGAATCAGGAATTACATACACTGATCGATCAGGCACAGACGATCTGTATTGTAGGACATACGAGTCCTGACGGAGACTGCCTCGGGTCAACTCTCGGTATGAAGAACTATCTGAAGCGTTACTGTCCGGAGAAGGAGGTGAAGCTGTATCTCATGGAGGCGCACCGGAAATTCTCCTATCTTCCGGGCTTTGACGAGATTCTTCATGTTCCGGAGGAGAAGGCATATGATCTCTGCATCATGTGCGACTGCGGAGGCTTTGAGAGGCTGGGGAATTTTGCCGTGCTGGCAAAGCGCGCCAGGGAGCTTTATGTTGTGGATCATCATGTCACTAGTACCCAACATTTCCCGCACGCGACGATTCTGCCGGAGAGCTCCAGCACCAGTGAGATTATGTTTGACCTTCTCGATGAGAGTCTTCTGAATCAGGATATCGCTTCCTGCCTCTATACCGGCATCATCCATGATACCGGTGTCTTTAAATACAGCTGTACCTCCGCACATACCATGGAGGTCGCCGGAAAGCTGATGAACACCGGAATCGCTTTTCCGGATATCGTGGATGACTCCTTCTTCCGAAAGAGCTATGCACAGCAGAGAATCCAGGGGAAGGTACTTCTTGACAGCAGGCTTCTCCTTCAAGAGAGAGTCCTCGCAGGATTTACAACGAGGAAGGAAATGGCGGAGTTCTCCGTCGGCCAGAAGGATATCGACGGCATCGTTGCCGCAATGCGGGAAACCGCAGGCATCGACGCGGCGATCTTTCTGTATGAGGTGCAGGAACAGCAGTTTAAGGTGAGCCTCCGCTCCAACAACAGTGCGCTGGACGTTTCTGCGGTCTGTGCTCATTTCGGCGGCGGAGGACACAGGATGGCAGCCGGCTGTATGCTGAGCGGAAGCCCGGAAGAGATTTTCGAAAAACTGTCAAAGGAGCTTCTGAAGCAGATGGACCGGCCGGATTTTTCCAGCAGACGAAAGTAGGATATGGACGGAATACTCAACATTTACAAGGAAAAAGGCTGGACCAGCTTTGACGTGATCCACAAACTGAGGGGCATTCTGAGGGAGAAGAAACTCGGGCACAGCGGCACTCTTGATCCGATGGCGGAAGGAGTACTGGTGATCTGCGCCGGCAGGGCGACAAAGCTGGTGGAGGCGATTCAGGACGGGGAAAAGGTCTATGCCGCCGAGCTGGAGCTCGGGAAGACCTCGGACACGGAGGACATCACCGGGCGGATTCTGACAGAGAACGAGATCCGGGTTTCCGAGGAAACGATCCGTGAGACCGTGCTTTCCTTTATCGGTGAGCTTGACCAGATTCCGCCCATGTACAGCGCAAAGCATCAGGATGGAAAGAGGCTCTATGCTCTCGCGAGGGAGGGAAAGGTGGTGGAGCGGAAGCCGAACCGCATCACGATCTATGATATTCAGGACATCGAAATCTCTCTTCCGAAACTTCGCTTTACGGTAAGATGCAGCAAGGGGACCTATATTCGAACCCTCTGCAGGGATATCGGAGAGAGGATTGGCTGCGGTGCGGTGATGACGGCGCTGAAGCGTGTGAGAGTCGGATCCTTTTCCGTGCAGAACAGCTATACCCTGAAGGAGCTTCAGCGCCTTCGGGACGAGGGGAGAATCCGCGACGCTGTGCTTCCGCCTTTCTACAGCAGGAGAGAAACGGTGATGTCCTTTGGGAAGTTTGACGGTTCGCATCTCGGCCACCAGAAAATCTTTGAAGAGATGTTTCGGATTCAGAGGGAAAGCGGGGAGGACAGTGTCATTCTCACCTTTACCAAAAACATTGAATCAGTGCTGACAGGGCAGAAAAAGCCGAGAATCTCTTCTGAGCAGGAGCATCTCTCCCGCCTTCAGAGCTTTGGCTTCAGCCAGATCTTTGAATACCCCATGACGAAGGAAAGCATGGCGATGTCCGCAGAGGATTTCATCGAGAAGGTTCTGGTGCAGGGGCTTCATGTCAGAGATCTCGTCGTGGGAGAGGATGCCAGCTTTGGAAACAGAGCACTCGGAAATGTGGCACTTCTCCGGGAAAAGTCCAAGGAATACGGATTTCGTCTGCATGTGGTGAAGAAAGAGGAGGTGCTTTTGGAAGATGGCAGATTCCATGAGATCTCTTCGAGCCTGATCCGGGAGGTATTGAGACAGGGAGACGTAAAAAGGGCGCGGGATCTTATGGGGAGATACTTCTGTCTCTCCGGCGTGGTACAGCAGGGACGGCAGCTGGGCAGGACTCTCGATTTTCCGACGGCAAATCTCGCCCCGACCGCAGGAAAGCTGCTGCCGGTTGATGGTGTCTATGTGAGCCGGGTTTTCATCGACAGAAAGCTCTATCGGGGGATGACCAATGTCGGGAAGAACCCGACTGTCAGCGGGGAGAACGACCGGACCATCGAGACATATGTGCTGGATTTTTCCGGAGATCTCTACGGAAGGAAGATCCGTGTGGATTTTGTGGATAGGGTGCGCGGGGAGATCGAGTTTTCCTCTGTCGAGGAGCTGAAGTCGCAGCTGAAGAAGGACATGAAGTTCATCAGAGACTACCCGCGAGACGATTTAAGCTAAGTTCCGGGGAGGATCCATCGAAGATGGGAGGATGCTCCGGGACAGATCATGAGAAGGAACCCGAACTTTTCTTGACCGGAGAGGGATAGTCTGCTACTATGTATCGGTAATTTTTTGCACGTTGACATGATGATACGGACTCCTTCCGATTGTCCTGTTTGACGCGAGTTTCCGATTAAAGGAGAATGAAAATGATTTCAAAGGAAAAGAAGACAGAGCTGATTGCAAAGTATGGCCGCAAGCCGGGAGATACAGGTTCTCCGGAGGTACAGGTGGCGATTCTGACCGAGAGAATCACGGAGCTGACAGAGCATCTGAAGCAGAACCCGAAGGATCACCATTCCAGAAGAGGACTTCTGATGATGGTAGGTCACAGAAGAGGGCTTCTTGATTATCTGAAGAAGACCGATCTTGAGGGATACAGAAGCCTGATCGAGAAGCTCGGCATCAGAAAGTAAATATCCGATCTTGGGGCAGAGAGGCATCTCTGCCTTTTTTCGCGGGGAGTGGGAGGGCAGAGGCTGTCCGGCTTTGCCGGATGAACCGACAGCCTCAGGCCAGAGCATCAGCCCGAGCGAGGCGAAGCCGGAGTACGGCTGACACAATATACTGCGGTTTTGTTCCGAGATCACTGAAGAGCAGAGGAGCTTCCCAGGCTGTTCAGTGGCTTTGGGATGAACCGCCGAGGAGTATCCTCAGAAGGAGATTTATGTACAAGAGCTATAGTATGGAGCTCGCCGGCAGAACATTGACTGTCGACATCGGCAGAGTATGCGCACAAAGTAACGGCGCAGCTCTCATGCATTATGGAGAGACCACGGTTCTTTCCACCTGTACCGCCTCGGAGAAGCCGAGAGACGGCATCGATTTCTTCCCTCTTTCCGTAGAGTTCGAGGAGAAGATGTACGCTGTCGGCAGAATACCGGGCGGCTTTAAGAAGAGGGAGGGTCGTGCCTCCGACAACGCCGTTCTGACGGCACGTGTGATTGACCGTCCGATGCGTCCGCTGTTCCCGAAGGACTATCGGAATGATGTGCTTCTGGACAATATGGTTCTTTCCGTGGACCAGGAGAATTCCCCGGAGCTTCTGGCGATGCTGGGCTCTTCCCTGGCAACCTGTATTTCCGATGTTCCCTTTGACGGTCCCTGCGCTTCCACTCAGGTCGGTATGATCAACGGAGAGTTTCTCATTAATCCGGGCAATGCCGAAAAGGCGGTTTCCGATCTGCTTCTGACGGTCGCCTCCACGAAGGAGAAGGTCATTATGATCGAGGCGGGAGCCAATGAGATTTCCGATGAGCAGATGATTGAGGCAATCTACCGGGCACATGAGGTGAACCAGCAGATCATCGGATTCTTTGAATCCATCATTGCAGAGGCAGGCAAGGAGAAGCACGAGTATGTTTCCTACAGGATCCCGGAGGAGCTTTTTGCGAAGATCCGCGAGATCGTACCGCAGGAGGAGATGGAGACTGCGGTTTTCACTGATGACAAGCAGCAGAGAGATGCCAATGTAGCCGCGCTCACCGAGAAGCTGGCAGAGGCATTCGACGGACAGGAGGAGATTCTTGCCGTTCTTCCTGATGCGATTTATCAGTATGAGAAGAAAACCGTGCGCAAGATGATCCTGAAGGATCACAAGAGACCGGACGGCAGACGCATTGATGAGATTCGTCCGCTGGAGGCGGAGGTGGATCTCATTCCGAGAGTCCACGGCTCTGCCATGTTCCGGCGCGGACAGACTCAGATCATGAACATCACCACGCTGGCGCCGCTTTCCGAGGTGCAGAAGGTGGACGGTCTCAATGATTACGAGACAGAGAAGCGATATGCGCACCAGTACAACTTCCCGGGCTATTCTGTCGGTGAGGCAAGAGCGAGCCGCGGACCGGGACGCCGTGAGATCGGTCATGGAGCTCTCGCAGAGCGTGCTCTGCTTCCGGTGCTTCCGAGCGTCGAGGATTTCCCGTATGCGATCCGTTCCGTGTCGGAGACGATGGAGTCCAACGGCTCCACTTCCATGGCATCTACCTGTGCCTCCTGCATGTCTCTGATGGCGGCAGGCGTACCGCTTAAAAAGATGGTGGCCGGAATTTCCTGTGGTCTGGTGACAGGGGAAAGCGATGATGATTATCTCGTGCTGACGGATATCCAGGGGCTTGAGGACTTCTTCGGAGATATGGATTTCAAGGTGACCGGTACACATGAGGGCATCACCGCGATTCAGATGGATATCAAGATTCACGGACTGACCCGTCCCATCGTCGAGGAGGCAATCCGCCGCGCCCACGAGGCAAGAAAGTTCATCATGGACGGAGTGATGGTATCGGCAATTTCCGAGCCGCGTAAGGAGCTTTCTCCGTATGCGCCGAAGATTATCACTCTCCAGATCCATCCGGAGAAAATCGGAGATGTTATCGGCAAGCAGGGCAAGACCATTAACGGAATCATCGAGGAGACCGGCGTCAAGATCGATATCGATGACGACGGTATGGTTTCCTTCTCCGGCACCGATCAGGATGCATTGAACCGTGCGAAGGAGATTGTGGAGTCCATCGTTCGTGAGATTGAGCCGGGGATGGTTCTGGAAGGAACCGTTGTCCGCATCATGAACTTCGGCGCCTTTGTACAGCTGAGCCCGAACAAGGACGGCATGGTGCATATCTCGAAGCTGGCAGACGGCCGCGTGAACCAGGTTGAGGATGTGGTCAAGATCGGCGACAAGGTGACGGTCAAGGTGCAGGAAGTGGACAAGATGGGCAGAATCAACCTGACCATGAGACCGCAGGACCTTGCGTAAGGACAGCTTCCGCTTTGATGCTTACACGATTCTCCGGGGCAGTGCAGTCGGGGAAATATCCGGAGAGGGGCGGGAAGCTGTTTCCGGGAAATCAGGAGATAAGAAGAATTTATAATTCTTGAAATTCCCTGAAAGACAGGCGATAATATTATATCAGCTTTTTTTAATGCCGGAGCTTCTCCGGCATTTTTTGGAACCAGGATAGCTGGCATGAAAGGAAACGAGTATGAGAATCAGAACGAGATACGCTCCGTCTCCCACGGGGCGGATGCATGTAGGAAACCTAAGGACCGCACTTTACGCTTACCTTATTGCCAAGCATGAGAACGGGGACTATCTTCTTCGGATTGAAGATACTGACCAGGAGAGACAGGTGGAGGGAGCGGTGGAGATCATCAATAAAACTCTTGAGGACACCGGACTTCTTCCGGATGAGGGACCGGATCTTCCGAAGGACTGCGGTCCCTATGTGCAGTCGGAGAGAGTGACCGCCGGTATCTATATGAAGTATGCTAGAGAGCTGGTGGAAAAGGGGGAAGCCTACTACTGCTTCTGCACCAGGGAGAGGCTGGAGAGCCTGAAGACCACTGTCAACGGAGAGGAGATCATGCACTACGACAAGCATTGTCTCCATCTTTCCAAAGAGGAGATTGAAAAGAATCTGGCGGAGGGAAAGCCCTTTGTCATCCGTCAGAATAATCCGACGGAAGGTACGACAAGCTTTCATGACGAGCTTTACGGGGATGTCACTGTGGACAATTCCGAGCTGGATGACATGGTTCTCATCAAGTCCGACGGCTTTCCCACCTATAATTTTGCCAATGTCGTGGATGACCATCTGATGTCCATCAGCCATGTGGTTCGCGGCAATGAATACCTTTCCTCCAGTCCGAAATATAACCGTCTTTATGATGCTTTCGGCTGGGAGGTGCCCAAGTATGTTCACTGCCCCCTGATCACGGATGAGAACCACAGGAAGCTCAGTAAGCGTTCCGGGCATTCCTCCTTTGAGGACCTCATCGATCAGGGCTTTGTCGCAGAGGCAGTGGTCAATTTTGTGGCGCTTCTCGGCTGGTCCCCGGAGGACAATACAGAGATTATGAGTCTGAAGGAGCTGGTGGAAAAGTTTGATTACCATCGTATCTCCAAATCGCCGGCAGTTTTTGATATGAAAAAGCTCCGCTGGATGAACGGGGAATACATCAAAAGCATGGAATTCGACAAATACTATGAGAGAGCACTCCCCTTCATCAGGGATAATGTGCCGGAGAATCTGGATCAAAAGCACATTGCCGTCATGGTGAAGTCCCGTATCGAGGTTTTTCCGGAGATTTCGGCGCATATTGATTTCTTCCGCGCTGTTCCGGAGTACAGTACAGAGCTTTACCGCAACAAGAAGTCCAGAACCGATCCGGAAAATTCTCTCCGTCTTCTTGAGGAGGTGCTTCCGCTGCTGGAGGCACAGGAGGATTATTCCAACGATGCGATCTATGCGACGCTTCAGAGATTCGGCGAGGAGAAGGGCTATAAGACCGGCTTTATGATGTGGCCGATTCGCATTGCCCTTTCCGGAAAGCAGATGACACCGGCGGGCGCGACAGAGATTATGGAGGTTCTCGGCAGGGGCGAAAGCCTGAAGAGAATCAGAGCGGGCATCGAAAAGCTGAGAGCGTAAGCAGATCAAAAACCGTGAAAATTTGGTGAAATCGTGATTTTCAAGTCACTTTTCCTGTATTTATTTGTAGAATCTTACCAGATTGTGTGCTACCATAGAGCTATGAACCGAGGCCTGAAGTATCAGGTCAGATAGTTTCAGAAAGGAGCTATTATGAAGTACAACATTACGGGAAGAACTGTTACCGTTACCGATGGTATGAGAAATATGGTGGAGAAGAGACTCGGAAAACTCGACAAATTTTTTAAGCCCGACACCATTTGCAATGTTACATTCACGACACAGAAGGATCTTCAGAAGATCGAGGTTACCATTCCGGTAAAAGGTTCCGTGATCCGTGCAGAGGAAGCGACCACGGATATGTACCAGTCCATCGACCTTGTCGAGGATGTGATCGAGCGCCAGATTCGCAAATATCGCACGAAGATTACCGATAAGAGACACAGCGCATTGTCCCTTGCGGATGCCTTTAATCAGGAATTCATGGAGGAGAATGAAGCCGAGGAACCGGAAATCAGGATCGTTCGTACCAAGAGAATCGATCTGAAACCGATGACGCCGGAAGAGGCCTGCCTCCAGATGGAGCTTGTGGGGCACAGCTTCTTCGTTTTTACCAACGGGGATACCGGAGAGACCAACGTGGTTTATAAGAGAAAGGGAAACACCTACGGTTTGATCGAGCCGGAGAACTGAAGCCGGCTTGTTCCCTGAAAGCTGTTTCAGTCTGTGAGGAGCTGCGGCAGGATACCGGTGAATCCGGCTTCCGTTTTGTCCGATAGCTCTGCCTGCGGCTTCTGTGAGAAAAGGGAGCGGTCCTGTGACGGCTCCCTTTGTCGTGGATATGCCGGTCTATGCCGCGGATGGGTGCTGTATGCCACTCCTTGGCGTTTTTAGGGGAGGTGAAAGGAGAGGCAGAGTGATGCGAGGCATAGAGAATCAGTGCTTCCTCAGATCCATCCGCCGTCAAAGACAATGAGCTGGGAGGTGAGATATTTCGGGCTTTTCAGGAGGAGACCGGCAAAATCCGCAACCTCCTCCGGGCTTGCCATGCGGCCATAGGGAATTTCTGCCTCGAGGGCTTTTTTTTCCGCTATGTTCAGATGCCGGTTCATTTCCGTATCAATGGCGCCGAGAAGAAGTGCGTTGACTGGGATATGGTTCGGGGCAAGCTCCTTTCCGAGTGCACGGGTCATGGCATTGACAGCCCCCTTTGTGAGAGAGTAGACAGACTCAAAGGAAGCTCCCTGCGCTCCCCAGACCGAGGAGATGTTCAGGATCCGTCCGTCCCCTGCGTGGAGAAGATAGGGAATGACTGCCTGCGACAGACGAAAGGCAGTGCCGACATTGCTGTCCAGCATCTCATCATATTCCTGCCGGCTTACTTCCTGAAAAAGCGTAAAGCGGGAAATACCGGCATTGTTAATGAGAAGCAGTTCAAGCTCCCGATTCTTCGCTTCCGTCGGATCACCGAGGAGCTGATATAAGCTGTCCTTTGTGATTTCTCCCCGGACAGCAGTGACGTGAACCTGAAAGTGCTCACGAAGGGAGGCGGCGACATCCCGAAGAAGGGAGAAATTCACACGGCAGTTGAGCAGCAGATCGTAACCATCCGCTGCCAGTTTTTCTGCGATAGCCTTTCCGATGCCCCGGGAGGCACCGGTGATGATGGCAAGTTTCATACGGTAATCTCCTGTCTGTGCTGGATGGTCTTACTTTACAACAGGATTTCCTGCCGGTACAGTGCAAGTTTCTGATGCGAAGAGAATCCGTTTCTGACACAGCCGATACCGGGGCGGTATCAAAACGCGGAAATCATGCCGGATGGAATTTGTACCCGTCGGAATTGACATCACAGCGAAGCTTTAGTAATATTATTCCGTTGTGACAACAGCGGCTGTCGCAGGGACAGTTGCCCTTGCCGGCATGGCGGAACAGGCAGACGCACAGGACTTAAAATCCTGCGGGAGTTACATCCCATACCGGTTCGACCCCGGTTGCCGGCATGTATTGTTTCAACATGATTTGGAGATGTACCCAAGAGGCTGAAGGGGAGGCACTCGAAATGCTTTAGGCCGTTTGCGCGGCGCCAGGGTTCAAATCCCTGCATCTCCGTTTTACTCTGTACACCGTGGAAGATATGCCCCCGCTGGAAGGGGGCATATCTTCCACGGTGTATTTTTGTTGACGAATTTACCACCCGGCTGCAGCGATTGTGGAAACCAGCTATCTCGAGAGAACTCAAGAGAAATTCTTCTAATCAGACGCTGGATTTGTCTTGGCAGAGCCATTTGCACAATAAAATATTGTTAAAATACAAAAGATAATAGTGTTAGATATTGTTGATAGCTTTATGCTACCCATAGCTTCAACCCGAATGGCAATCAGGGAAGGGGGCGGTCGGGCGCGTTGTCCTGTATGCCCTGTACAGCGGGCAGATTGCCACGAGGATATCCGGACTTTTGCAGAAGGAAAGACGGTATGCTGCATGCCGTCAATCGGAAGTATCTGTAGTGTCAGTCATATGAAGCGGCAATGGTGCCACATACACTATCAACAGGAGGAAACTTATGACTCTATCATCCTTACTTAATGACTGCATGATTCTGGCAGTATTTAGGCTGATCGGATTCGCCTTTCGTGAGATTGTAAAACCGATTCAGAAGCTGTTTCTGCCATCGTCCCTGATCGGCGGGGTCATTCTTTTGCTCGTGGGGCACCAGGGGCTTGGTCTGGTAGAGGTTCCAAAATCGTTCGGAAGTATGTCCGGGACCCTGATCAAGTTGATCATGTGTTCCCTGGTCTTTGGGGTTGCCTTCAGTAGAGAGAATCTCAAGTCCTATTTTGATTATACCGGCATGACAATGACTGCCTATGGCACACAGATGAGTTTAGGCGTCCTGATCGGCGCCCTGTTGGAAAGAGTCTGGCCGGGCATGCCGCATGGCTGGGGCGTGATGGGTGTATTCTCCTTCCATGGAGGGCACGGAACGGCAGCTGCTGCGGGAGAGGCGTTTGAAGAGTACGGCATCAAAGGGAACATTACTTCCGGTATGGTGCTTTCCACGATTGGCTTGATCGTTGCCATGACAGTCGGTATGGTCATTGTGAATGTCGGTGTTCGGAAGGGATGGGGGCATTATATTAAGGAAGTCAAGCAGCAGCCGGCATATTTTTACGGCGGTGTCCTGCCGAAGGAGCAGCAGAAGTCTACGGGACATCTGGTTGTTTCTTCGATCAGCATCAATAATCTGGCACTGCAGTTCGGCTGGCTTCTGACGGCTCTGTTTATCGGGCAGTCCCTGTTCAAGCTCCTGGGGCAGTATTCTGCCTTCATCGGGGATCTTCCCGGTGTTCTGCACGGTGTTTTCGGAGGCGCTATTCTCTGGATTATAATTCTTGTTGCTGTTCCGATCCCGATCATTTTTGGCCTTTCCAGGCTGTTTTCGGAGCATGACTGGTTTGAGAAGGGATGCATGGCATTCGGAGCGGCGACTGGGAATACGTCGACCGGATTAGCCCGGCTTCGCGCAGTCGATCCGGATTCCGAGTCCGGTGCCGGCGATATTCACGGTGTCTATTCAGCAATCAGCGGCTGGAAGGATATTTTTGTAGGAATCATGCCGATGTGGCTGGCAGCCAGTGCCGGGGTGATGCTCTGTGCCCTGACCGGCTTTGGGATTGCCATTGGAATGATTCTTCGGAAAATGGTTTATGCCCGGAATGTATAGATGGCTGCTTTCTAAATAAACTAAAAACAAAGTGGATGCGCCATATACACTCATTGGAAAACATTTGAATAGCCTATCACCGAAAGGGCGTGTGAAAAAACGAAAGTTTTTTCATGTGTCCTTTTTACTTTGAGGAAAATACGGTATTTCCGGGATCTGAAGTGGTAAAATAAATGCAAGGATTTTGATCCTGACAACCGCTGGGTCCGGCTTGCAGAGCTGATCCCCTGGGATGAATACGAAACCCGATACGCACCCCGCTTTACCAGCTCGCCCGGGAACGTTAGGATCACCTTGCAGCTCGTGCTATAAACCGTTATTCTTATCAAGAAGGTACTTTTCCAGTGTAAAATCCTCCTGTATAATCGTGTTGCTGATCTATTCGCAGCCGTGTCACAGCTTCCCGATCGCACTATACTGGTGCCTCTTCTGCTATGGGATTTTTTCGTCCCTTTCCTCGCTCCTAAGAGCAGTTTGGGCATCGTTAAAATCGTAAGGGTTCCAAACCCGTACATAGATTCCGACGGAGGGGGAAATCCCCTTTCGTTTATGAGGAATGGAAGCCAGAAAGCAGACAGCTTACAGGAGAAAATCATGAAGATACTTCGGGAAACAGAAGAATACTATGTGCTGGAGAAGGCAGCCTTTGAGGACTCGGAACGGGATCTCCCTCAAGACGCGTTTTCGGTACATCGTCTGGATCTGCCAGCTTCCGGGCTTTTGCTTGCTGCGAGAAGCAGACGCTCTGCGGCAAAGCTTTCGGAACAGCTCAGGAATAAGAGCCTGCAGAAAAGGTACCTGGCAGCAATTGAGGGGAAGCTTCCGGAGGAACAGGGAGAAATGACGGATTTTCTGTACCGGGACCGGAGGAAGCAGAAGATGTTCCCAGTGAAAAGCTCCGTCAGGGCGTGAAGGAGGCAAGACTCAGATATCGGCTTTGGAAGAGCATTCCTCTGGCCGGGGAGGACGCAGAGCAGGAGGCAGCTGTGACAGAGCTCCCCGCTTTTCCGGAGCCGGAAGAGAAGTGCATCTCGATCTATGAGGTTGAGCTTTTTACCGGGCGTTTTCATCAGATCAGAGCACAGTTTGCCGGGAGAAAGCATCCGCTTCTCTGTGATCATAAATACGGCTCCAGAGTACCGGGGAAAGGTATTGCTCTGTTCTGTACGGAGCTGCAGTTTCAGGACCCCGTAAGCGGGGAGAGCGTCACTGTGCATCTGGAACCTCCGGAATCCTTCCCGGTACGGAGGAAAGCAAACGAAATCCCGGAGAGAGGCCCGCTTCCGGCAGGCGGACCTCCCTATGGTGAGAGGCAGAAGCCCTTTCCGGAGGCTGAAGGATAAAATGAGAAAAGAGCGTAAAAAGAGAAGCAGCAGAGCATTACAGGGCGGAAACAGTGAGATAAGAGATGCGGAACAATTTATGTAAAGACGGTATGACAGCGCCGAGAAAAAAGAAAAGGTATTCCGGGGAGAAGTCGCTTTCCGGGTATGCAAAAAAGGCACAGGAGAGAAAGGGCGGTTTCGAAAAAGGAGAGGCAGCTTTGGAGAGACGGTCATCAGCGCCCGATTATCGGGAGGAGGCGTGTCTCGAGGAGTTTCGCTGTATCTCCTGCGGAAGAAAGATCCGTCCGGCGGGGGCAGGCTCAAAGCATCGGAATCATTGCCCCTGCTGTCTTCACAGCAGACATGTCGATATCGAGCCGGGAGATCGTGCCTCCGACTGCCACGGTGATATGGAGCCTGTCGGAATCTGGGTAAAAGATGACGGAGAGTGGGCGATACTGCATCGCTGCCGGAAATGCGGCGTGATCCATTCCAACCGGGTGCTGGCGGATGATAATCCCCTTGCTCTTATGCAGCTGGCAGTGAAGCCTCTGGCAAATCCGCCGTTTCCCCTGCGTTTTCTGGAAGATTGCCTGCGGGAGGAAAAGGATGAATAAATGGAAAGCCCGGATTCATAAATACCGCCATGCCTGGATTTTGATCTTCGGCGTCATCTATGTGCTGTGGTTTGCCGTTTTGGAGGAAAGGATTACCCCGATGACGGGGTATCATATCATGCACACCAGACTGGATGATATGATTCCCTTCAATGAATACTTTATTGTACCGTATCTCCTGTGGTTTCCTTTTATTTTCATCGGCGTCAGCTTTTATCTGCTTCACAATCGAAGGGATTTTTATCGGGTATGCTCCTTTCTTTTTTCGGGAATGATTCTGAGTCTTCTCTTCTGCACTGTATATCCGAACGGAACGGATTTTCGTCCGGTGCTGGATCCCACGAAAAATATCTTTACGAGGATGGTCAGTATCCTTTATCAGACGGATACTTCCACCAATGTTTTCCCGAGCATTCATGTGTATAATTCGATTGCAATGCAGATCTCTGTCATGAAGAGCCGCGATATCAGCAGATGGCGGTACGGAAAACCGCTGAAGGCGTTTACCATGCTTCTGACCATCTCCATTATCTTTGCAACGGTCAGTCTGAAACAGCACTCTGTTCTGGATGTGCTTGGTTCACTGATTCTGTCCAGTGTAATTTACGGATATATCTATGGCTATCCGCTTCTGGACCGTATAGATCTGCGTGCTGCCACTGCTCCTGAGAAGGAATCATGACGCGGTGGTTTCTTCAGAAAGGAATGTATGACCTTCATTCATAATACCGTCGGACATTTTATGATGATAATGAAGCACAAATACTATGTGTGCCGTTTCTGCTTTCGAATCGGATTGTATTGTCAGGGATTGTGTCATGACCTGTCAAAGTTTTCTCCGACGGAGTTTTCCGTGGGGATGAAATACTTTAAGGGAACGGAGAGCCCGAACAATTCCGAGCGGCGGGAAAGAGGAGTTTCCCGGAGCTGGCTGCATCATAAGGGCAGGAACAAGCATCATTTCGAGTATTGGATCGACTATGATCTGGAGCATCCGGGGATGGTCACCGGGATGCGGATGCCCTATCGTTATGTGGCGGAAATGTTCTGCGACAGAGTTGCGGCGTCGAAGGTCTATAACAGGGAAAGATATCAGGATGAGTATCCCTGGATTTATTTTGCTCGGATGAAGGATTCTCCGATGATCCATGAGACGACGAAGAGGGAACTGATGGAGCTGCTCCTGCTGCTGAAGGAGGAGGGGGAGGAGAAAACCTTCCGATACCTGAAGCGGGAGCTAAAGAGAAGGAAACGCGCGGGAGAATACTACGATTAGCGGGACGCAAGGACAGGAAGGAAGGGAAAGTGTAGTTTCACGCGGAAGAGGGAAAGCAAAAATGGAAACGGGGGTCTTGACTTTTTTCCCGGAAATGATAGAATACAACTTGCGTTTCAAAACGTATGCGTGCGTAGCTCAGCTGGATAGAGCGTCTGGCTACGGACCAGAAGGTCGCGTGTTCGAATCATGTCGCACGTATTAAAAAGCCGTTCCCTTGGGAACGGCTTTTTTTTAAGACCGGGGTACAGGACAGACCGGCTCGGTAAAAAGGCACTGCACATGAAGGGGAATTGCCAATCAGGAAACGAAAAGTAAACCTAAAGCAAGAATATGGTTGACAATTCAGCCGCCGGTGCTATACTACCCTCCAGAAAACATGATTTGGAGGAAAAAACATGAAATGGAATCCCGCAAAGATGACGATGATTGCCCTGATGACAGCTCTGATCTGTATTCTAGGTCCTCTGACAGTGCCGATCGGACCGGTACCGGTGACCTTTTCCGTGATGATGATTGTGCTGTCTGCGTATCTTCTGGGGGCAAAGGCAGGCACACTGTCCGTACTGATTTATCTGCTTGCGGGTGCAGCAGGACTGCCCGTATTTTCCGGCTTTACGGGAGGGATCCAGAAGCTTCTGGGACCGACCGGAGGCTATCTTATCGGGTTTCTGTTCCTTTCCTTCTGCGTGGGCATCGGTGTGGATTGCTTTCCGAAGAATCTTCCGATGCAGATATTCCTGTCGGTAATCGGCTACGCTGTTGTCTATAGCTTTGGTTCCGTGTGGCTTTCCGTGGT
The DNA here is from genome assembly GCA_963545355.1 of uncultured Oribacterium sp. Lineage (GTDB taxonomy): Bacteria > Bacillota > Clostridia > Lachnospirales > Lachnospiraceae > Oribacterium. The sequence continues at coordinate 185,790 of CAUUIW010000001.1, forward strand.
CCTGCATATGACATTGTCACAGGCATTTGCCGTCGGAGTTCTTCCCTTTGTCGGGCTGGATATCGCGAAGTATATCGTGACCCTGCTTCTGGGAAGAGCCATCAGAGTGAGATTGAAAACGGCCGTCCCCGCGCTGGGACTCGCTTGAGCGGAGCCGGATGCTGTGACCGTGTCAGGCCGGAGTGCGGGAACATAAAGAACGGAGCGCTTCGGACCACAGCTTTTGGCACTCACGTCAGCCCCATAAATCATTCGGAAAGAAACGAGTCGGGAAACCGGCTCGTTTTTTGGGGTTCCGGCGGCAAGGCCGGAGAACGGCTTGCCTGTTAAATTACTGGCAATGCTTGTCATAGCCGAAGCCGGTTGTTAAAATGGAAAATCGAATCAGGCTCTGCGACATATGTCGCATTCAGGAGAAAGGAGGCATATGCCGAAAAAAGCAAATATCCCGCACAACACAGAGCGTGAGATTCTGGTAACAGGACATCAAAACCCGGATACCGATTCGATCTGTGCTGCGATTTCCTATGCAAGGCTGAAAAATAAGATTCATAAGACCGAAAGATATATCCCCTGCCGTGCCGGTGAGCCGAATGCGGAGACCAGCTTTGTTCTCGATTATTTCAAGGCGGAGAAGCCCCGCCTGATTACGACAGTCCGAACACAGGTTTCCGATATCGAGTATCGGAAGACCCCAGGAGTCCGCAAGAACATGTCGCTGAAAGAGGCATGGAACATCATGAATGACGGGGATGTGGTGACACTCCCGGCTGTGACGGAAAAAGGTGTCCTGGAGGGGCTGATTACCATCGGGGATATCGCGAAATCCTACATGAATGTCTATGACTCCGGTATTATCAGTAAGGCAAGGACCCAGTTCAAAAACATCCGGGAAACGCTGGAAGCAAATCTTGTGACCGGAGATGAAAACCGTTACTGTGAGAGCGGAAAGGTGCTGATCGCTGCTGCCAATCCTGAGATGATGAGCTTTTACATTGAACCGCATGATATTGTGATTCTCGGAAACCGTGCAGAATCGCAGCTTTCGGCGCTGGATAACGGTGCAGACTGTATTATTGTCTGTGAGGGGGCCAATGTCAGTCCTACCATTAAAACGCTGGCGGAGCAGAACGGCATGATCATCATGGTGACAAGCTACGACGCGTATACTGCCGCCCGTCTCATCAACCAGTCGATTCCGATTTCCTATTTCATGAAAACAGAGTCTCTTCTCACCTTTGAGGAGGAGGATTTTTTGGAGGAGATTCATGACGTGATGGCGAGCAAGCGTCACAGAGATTTCCCGATACTCTCCAAGGAGGGAAAATATCTCGGCATGATTTCCCGAAGAAATCTCCTTGGTTCCCATGGGAAACAGCTGATTATGGTGGACCATAATGAGGAGGGACAGGCGGTCGAGGGTATCCGGAATGCGGAGATTCTGGAGATTATCGACCATCACAGACTCGGTACCATCCAGACGCTGTCGCCGGTATATTTTCGAAATCAGCCGCTCGGCTGCTGCTCTACCATCATTTATATGATGTATCGGGAGAACCATGTGGAGATCGACAGTCAGACCGCAGGGCTTCTGATGTCTGCTATCATCTCTGACACTCTGCTGTTTCGTTCCCCGACCTGCACACCGAAGGATGAGGAGGCGGGAAGGGCTCTGGCGGAGATCGCAGGTGTCGACATCGAGAAGTATGCGCTGGAGATGTTTTCTGCCGGCTCCAATCTGAAGGACAAGTCGGACAAGGAAATTTTCTATCAGGATTTCAAACATTTCAGCGCCGGTAAGATCAAGTTCGGTGTGAGTCAGGTAACCTCCCTGAACGGGAAGGAGCTTCTTCAGCTAAAGCCGCGGCTTTTGAACTTCGCAAGAAAGGCACTCAGTGAAGAGGATCTGGATATGAGCTTTATCATGCTTACGAATATCCTGGAACAGGGTACCCTGCTTCTTTCGGTAGGACTCGGCTCTCAGCAGCTGATAGACAACGCCTTTTCCGTAAGCTCCGAGAAGGAGAAGGGAGAGGACAGCTATTCTGTGACCCTTCCCGGCGTCGTTTCGCGTAAGAAGCAGCTGATTCCGCCGCTCACCCTTTACGGAGAAGAGATGTAAGGAGGAATATTGAACATCACAATGATAGGAATGCCGAGCTCCGGAAAGAGTCTGATAGGAGTACTTCTTGCCAAACGGCTGGGCATGCAGTTTCTGGATCTCGATCTGGAGATTCAGGACAGAACGGGGAAGCTTCTCAGGGAACTTATCGCGGAGAGAGGAATAGACGCATTTCTGGCGCTGGAGGAAGAGGTGGCACTGTCCATTCGCCCGGCGCACCGGACCGTCATTGCCCCGGGGGGCTCCGTCTGCTATGAAGACAGGGCGATGAAGTACCTCGGTTCCATCTCCACCGTGGTTTATCTGAAGATCTCCTACGAAGAGATGGCAAGGCGGATCGGAAACCCCAAGCGCCGCGGTGTTGCTTTGAAGGAGGGCTTCACGCTAAAGGATCTCTATCTGGAGAGAGCCAGACTGTACGAAAAATATGCTGATCTCACAGTGGATGAGAACGGCATGAGGGTGGAAGCCATCGTTTCTTTGTTAGAGGAGCATTTTCGGGGGAGAAAGTAAGGGACGAATGTGATCGAGAAGCTCACGGTACTCGGAGAGCGCCGGAAATTCCGGATGTGCTTCCCGTATCGCCTCCGTGGTACGGAATAAAAATCCGGCGGAACTCTCCCGCAACATATCAAGATCATTAAAGGAATCCCCGCTCGCGATAGTGGAGAAGCCCATGGATTGCAGGGCTTTTACTGTCGTGAGCTTTGTTTTTTTGCATCTCATCCGGTAATCGACGATATTGTCTGCTGCGTCTGTGACCAGCTCATTACAGAAGATTGTCGGATAATGGAGCTTAGCCATGAGAGGAGCGGCAAACTGGGAGAAGGTGTCGGAGATGATGATGCACTGCGTAAGCTGACGGAGCTCCGACAGAAACTCTCCTGCGCCCGGGAAGGGTTCGATTCCGGAAATCACCTCCTGAATGTCTTTCAGATGAAGCTGATGCTTACGAAGCAGCTTGAGGCGGTATTTCATGAGCTTGTCATAGTCCGGTTCGTCTCTTGTCGTTTTCCGAAGCTCGGGAATCCGGGCTTTCTCGGAGACAGCGATCCAGATTTCCGGGACGAGAACACCCTCAAGATCAAGGCAGACAATATTCATATAGGAACCTCCTGTGAGAGCGGGAAGGGATATGGCAGAGAAAGCACCGGTTCAAGCGGACGTTTCCCCAGTTTCTCCGGGGGGACATCCTTCCGACCTGCGTTCAGTATAGCACCTTTTTTCTTTCTTGTGCTCAGGTACCCTCTTTTGATCCGTGCGGAGACTTGCGGAGTTCCTTCTCCCACCGCAAGCCTGCCTGCTGGTGGGAGAAAGCTTTTGACCCTGAGATCACGATAGTTCCGCGACGAAACAAAAATACAGAGTTTTGATAAAAAATCATGTATCTATGTGCATGATTATAAGGATATTCTGAAAAAAATATGAAATATTATGCATAAGTTCCGATTGACCGAATAAATATACATGATATACTTTATATATATTCATTCTGAAGCATAAAGCATAAAGCTCATGTTTTCCCGGAGGAGGATGGAAAGGGAGGAGAATTATGAAGAAGATGAGTCAGGCGGCAGCCCTTATTATGACAGCGGCAATGGCATTTTCCCTGAGCGCCTGCGGCGGGGCAGCAAAAACAGGCGGAAGCAAGTCCGCAGAGGGAACGACAAAGGCGGGAACAGAAACAGGGACGACATCGGAGAAGAGCAGTGATGACAAGTATGCCTATCTTCTGGACAGCAGCGGGCTGGAGAAGCCGACCATCAATACCGACAGCGCGACAGGAGAGCTCAGGAAAGTAATTGACAGCGGTGTTCTGGTGATCTCCACTTCTCCGGACTATGCGCCGAATGAGTGGGTGGACGAAACAGGGAAGCTGTACGGCTCTGAGCTGATGCTGGCAAAGTATGTTGCGGACTGTCTGGGGGTGAAGCTTCAGATTGAGACTATGGATTTCAACGGCACACTTGTGGCTGTCGATTCCGGCAAGGTCAACGCATCCTTCTCCGGCTTCGGATGGAAGAAGGACCGTGAGGAAAACTACAATCTGACGATTGGCTATGAGGGAGACGAGAAGGCAGCGAATCATACCCTGATTACCACCAAGGCGAACGAGGGAAAGTTTAAATCCCTGCAGGATTTCGTCGGTTCCCGGATTACCGCGCAGGCAACCTCCTTACAGGAGATGTATGTACAGGATGAGATTCTGAGCTTGGATCAGGACGGCTCCACCAGCTATGAGCCGGTTGCGACACTGGACCAGGCAATACTGGCGCTTGCCAGCGGCAAGACCGACGCGGTAGCGCTTTCCGGTACGCAGGCGGAGAATTATGTCAAGGAAAGCGACGGTCAGTTTGTTCTGACCGGTGTGGATTTTGATCTGACGCCGTATGGTGATTATGAGGGCAATGTCGCTGCGGTCAAGAAGGGAGAGCAGGATCTCACTGACGCGATAAACCAGTGCCTGCAGACCGTCAAGGACGAGGGCTACTATACGAAGTGGTACAAGGAAGCCTCGGCACAGGCGGGTGTCGATACAGAATAACGCTATCATCGCAGCCTGGGCTGCGGCAGAGGAAAGGAAATGACATGGGAAAGAGTGTTCTGGAGGTTTTACTGGAATATTGGCCGATATTTTTACACGGTCTGGGAGGGACCCTTCTTTATGCCTTCCTCGCTGTGTCTGTCGGCTCGGTGCTGGGAACAGTGGTTGCCATGGTGCACCGCTCGAAATGGAAGGCGCTCCGCCTCACGGCAGCTGCCTATGTCAACCTTCTCCGCGGGACACCGCTTCTGGTGCAGATGTATATCTCCTATTACTTTTTGCCGATGGCATTTCCGGGACTCAACACCATTGACAAGGTGTACTTTGTCGTCCTTTCTCTGGTACTGAATTCCAGCGCCTATGTTTCCGAGATTATCCGCGGCGGCATCAATTCCGTCGATAAGGGACAGCTGGAGGCGGCGTTGTCCCTCGGGATGACACAGGCGCATGCGATGCAGAAGATTATCCTGCCGCAGGCGGTGAGGAACATCCTGCCGGCACTCGGCAACGAGTATGTCTCGATGATCAAGGAAACCTCTCTGGCGGGGACCTTTATGCTCTATGAGCTGATGTATACCAAGACACTGCTTGCCAATAAGTTCCTGATCTGGCAGCCGCTGTTTATCATTGCCGGAATCTATCTGATACTGACACTCACACTTTCCTGGCTTGTGAAGAAAATGGAGGGAAAACTCAATGTCGGAGAATAAAAAACTGCTGATTGAAACCAGAGATCTTCATAAGAGCTTCGGAAAGCTGAAGGTTCTGAGGGGCATCAGCGAAAAAATCTATGAGGAAGAGGTGGTCACGGTTATCGGGCCCTCCGGCGGCGGAAAGTCCACCTTTTTAAGAACCCTGAACATGCTGGAGGTCCCCACGGCGGGGGAAGTGTATTTCGAGGGGGAGAAGCTGGATATCAAAAGCACCAATCTGAATAAACACCGGCAGAAGATCGGAATGGTGTTTCAGCAGTTCAATGTCTTTCCGAATCTTTCGGTACTGGAGAATATCATACTCGCACCGACACTGGAGCTGGGACTTTCCAGGGAGGCGGCAAAACAGGAAGCCATGAAGCTCCTTTCCAAGGTGGGGCTGGAAAGCAAGGCTTCGGAGTATCCCAATAAGCTTTCCGGCGGACAGAAGCAGAGACTGGCGATTGTGAGAGCATTGGCGATGCACCCGGCAGTTATGCTTTTTGATGAACCGACCTCCGCCCTCGATCCGGAGATGGTCAAGGGGGTTCTCAATGTCATCAAGGGGCTGGCAGAGGAGCATATGACCTGTGTGATCGTCACGCATGAGATGGGATTTGCGAAGGAGATTTCTGACAGGGTACTCTTCATCGACGACGGGGTCGTCGCGGAATCGGGAAGTCCGGAGGAGGTATTCGAGCATCCAAAGAACCCGAGGACGAAGGAATTTCTGTCACAGGTGCTGTAAAGACTGACGGTGTTTCAGAGAGTGCGGAGGAAAGGATATCCTTTGTACGGATTTTTCTGACCCGGCGTCTTCCCGGAAAAGTCTTACAGAGATACGGAAAGGGAGAGGATGAAGACGACATTTCAATATGACCATTACTATCGTTATGAGGAGCTGAGTGCCAATCTCAGCTATTTTGCGGAAAAATATCCGGATCTTGTGACTCTTGAAGCCAATATGACGACGGCGGAGGGCAGGAAGCAGTATGCCGTTACGCTGAGCAGCAAAAAGACAGGAGATCCCATGAAGAAGCCGGGATGGTATCTGGACGGCAATATTCATGCCGGAGAGGTGACAGCCTCCATGACCGCGATGTATACGATCGACTATCTTTTGACGAATTACGAAGCAGACAGGGAGTGCCGCTATCTGCTGGATCATATGACGATTTATGTGATTCCGAGAGTGAGTCCGGACGGCGCGGAGACATACCTCAGTACGCCCTACATCCTTCGCTCGGTAAACCGTCCCTATCTGGAGGAAAAGGGAGGGATTAAATTGAAGGACCTGGACGGAGACGGCGTTATCCGCATGATGCGGGTGAAGAGCAGCTGCGGCGCATGGAAGAAGGATCCGAAGGATCCGGCGAAGATGGCAAAGCGCCTCCCCTCGGATATCGAGGGCGAGTTCTATGATATCTTTCCGGAGGGGCTTTACGAGAGCTTTGACGGAGAGGAAAATCCGAAGACGGGGAAAAATCCCTGGGGACTGGATTTCAACCGAAACTTTCCTTACGGCTGGCTTTCCGATGCCCGTCAGGCAGGTGCCGGAGCCTACCCGCTCAGTAATCCGGAATGTAAGGCTGTCGTGGATTTTGTTCTGGCGCATGACAATATCGGCGGTGCCGCCATCGGACACACCAGTGGCGGCCTCCTCCTGTTCCCGCCGGGGACAAGGAGTGCGTCCAAGGCGGCGAAGGAGGATATCCAAGCCTTCACAGAGATCGGAAGGATGGGAGAGGAAATCCTCGGCTACAGCTGCATCAATATTTTCGACTCCTTTACGGATGATCAGGAGAACTATGATTCCGGCGCATTGGATGACTGGTTCTATCAGTCGGAGGGGATTCCCGCCTACACCATGGAGTTCTGGGACATTGCGAAAAAAGCGGGTGTCCCCATCGACTGGGGGAAGCGGAAGGAAGAGCCGATGGAGAAGAAGCTGCAGCGCTTTTATGCCATCGCAGACTGGGTCAGGAAAAATGCTCCGGAGCAGTTTCTGGACTGGACGGAGTTTGAACATCCGAGCTTCGGCAAGGCAGAGCTTGGCGGCTTTAATATAAAGGAAACCGTGCAGAACCCGCCGAAGCAGATGCTTTCGGAGATCTGCGAGCAGGATGTGAGATTCAATATTGCCTTTGCAAAAGCAATGCCGCGGCTTTCCTTTTCCGATGCAGAGAGCAGGAAGCTTTCCGAGGAGCTTTATGAAGTGACTGCTGTGATTCAGAATGAGGGCTACCTTCCGACCTATCTGACAGAGGAGGCAAAGATCGTTCATAAAAATCGTCCGGTGAAGATTTGCCTCACCGGCGCGGACTGTCTTACGGAGGATAGCCTGGAGGTGAAGGATCTTTCCGGCTATTCCCGTACTAAAATGGGGGAGCTTTATGGAAACCTCACTACCTATGCCGCAGCAGAAGCAAGGAAGAAGCTCCGCTTTCTTGTGAAGGGGACGCCGGGACAGAAGCTGACGCTCACGGCAAGTCACAATAAGGCGGGGGAGGCGAGTGTGAACGTGACGCTGTGAGGAGCTTGATTTGAGACAGGGAATAAAGGAGGGTATCTGCCCTCTTTTTTGATGTAAAACAGATCCGAGCCCGGTCTTTTGCAAAGGTTCCTGGCGGGGATGCCGGGGAAAGACGGATTCCTTTTATGAAAAACAGAAACGGGAAGCCCTGGGCGTATGGCGGCATCGCCGGCTTTCTGATATGCTCTACAGTGGATTTGGAGAGTCCTTCGGAGATATGGCAGCGACAAATCAGGGAAACAGGAAGAGACAGTATGCGTGATTTTGTGATCGGAATTTTGGCACATGTGGATGCGGGAAAGACGACTCTGTCGGAGGCTCTGCTTTATGAGAGCGGGGCAAGAAAGAATCTCGGCAGGGTGGATCATCAGGACAGCTTTCTCGACAGCGATGCGATGGAGCGGGAACGCGGTATCACCATCTTTTCGAAGCAGGCTCTCTTTACGGTCGGGGACAGCCGTTTTACCCTTCTGGATACGCCGGGACATGCGGATTTTTCCGCGGAGATGGAGAGGACGCTTTCCGTACTGGATATGGCGATTCTTCTGGTGAGAGCAAAGGACGGTGTACAGGGACATACGGAGACGATATGGAGGCTTTTGAACAGCTACCATATTCCCGCTCTTATCTTTGTCAATAAAATGGATCAGGACGGCGCGGTACGGGAGACGGTTCTTCAAAATCTTCGGAAGCGTCTTTCCGGAAATTTCATGGAAGTGGAGGAGAGCTGGCTTCGGGTCTTTCGGGAAGCAGCAGCCGGGACGAAAGAGGAGGCTGAAAATATCCTGCTTCCGGAGGAGCTCGCAGAGGAACTCGCGTCCTGGGAGGAGGCGCTGATGGAGCAGTATTTCGACTCCGGCAGGGTGAGCCTGCGGGATGTGCAGAGGCTTTTCCGAGAGCGGAAGCTGTCTCCGGTATTCTTTGGCTCCGCACTGCATCTGACCGGCGTTTCGGAACTGACGGAGGCGCTTCCCTGTCTCGCAGTCTCGAGAAATCCGTTCTATGAGGAGAGAATGCAGGCAGAAAACAGGGAAGAAGAAAGAAGAGGGATCGTTTTTAAAATCACAAGGGGAAGGCGGGGAGAAAGACTCAGCTATGTCCGTCTCTTTTCCGGTACGCTCACTGTGCGGCAGGAGATTCGGGAGGGAGAGAAGATTCACGAGATCCGGCTCTATGACGGAGAGAGCTATCAGACCGTGGACAGACTTCTGCCAGGCATGGTGGGAGCGTTGACCGGGATAGAGAGTCTTCAGGCAGGAGACCGACTGGAGGAAGAGGAGGGAAGAGAAGCGCTTCAGCTCCTGCCTGTGCTGGACTATACCGTGACTTCCGAGGATGCGGATATCGACGGACTTTCTCTCTATCGAAAGCTTCATGAGCTTTCCGAGGAATTTCCGGAGCTTTCTCTTTCCTATCAGAAGGAGCTCAGGGAAATCCATGTCCGTCTGATGGGGGAGATTCAGACAGAGATTCTGAGCAGGATGATCCGGGAGCGCTGCGATGTACCGGTACACTTTTCAGACGGTGAGATCCTCTATCGGGAGACGATTACGGATACTGTCGAGGGCATCGGACATTTTGAGCCGCTTCGGCATTACGCGGAGGTACATCTGCTGCTGGAGCCGCTTCCGAGAAACAGCGGTATCGAAATCCGGAACCGCTGCCCGGATGAACTGCTTTCAAAAAACTGGCAGAGAACGGTAGTAAAGCTGCTGTCACAGAGAGAGCATCCAGGTGTGCTGATGGGTGCGCCGATCAGCGATATGCGCATCACCCTTCTTGCCGGCAGGGCGCATCCGAAGCATACAGAGGGAGGCGACTTACGGGAAGCCACCTATCGTGCTCTTCGCATGGGGCTTCGAAAAGCGAATTCCGTTCTGCTGGAGCCGGCATATCATTATGAGCTGACACTGCCTTCAGAGCAGCTGGGGCGTGCCATGACGGAGCTTTCCCGGATGGATGCCGGTGTTTCCTCTCCGGAGACGCTGTCGGAGGAAAGGAGCAGGCTTTCGGGAAGCGGCACAGTACAGAAGCTTCGTGACTATCATAAGCGGCTTCTTATGTATTCCGGAGGAAGAGCCGTGCTGCATCTCACCCCGGACGGCTATGTCGAGTGCCGGCAGATGGAGGAGGTGCTGCTCCGGCATCCCTACCATCCAGAAGCGGATCCCGAGTATCCGTCCTCCTCGGTGTTCTGCATTCATGGGAGCAGTGAGGTTGTGCCGTATCAGGAGGTGGAAAGATATATGCACGTTCTCTCGGACTACGGGACAGCGCAGGAAAGGCAGCTTCGGCAGGAAAGAGCGGCGGAAGAGGAGAATACGGAGAGAGAAAAAAAGGAAAAGAAGGCAAGGTTCGAAAAGGGCGGACATTATATCGGATCACAGGAGCTGGAAAACATCTTTATAAAAACGTATGGAAAAATCAAGAACCGTGCGGCACTTGCGGAGAAGGCAGATCAGAAGGTGATTCGTGCCAGGGAGCGGGAGCGGAATATCATAGCGGCACGGGAGGAGCGGGAGCGCAAAATGCTTTCAAAAAGAACAGAGCGCCGGGAGTTTTTATTGATTGACGGATATAATATCATCTTCTCCTGGGAAGAACTGAAGGAGCTGGCAGAGGAAAATCTGGATGCGGCACGGCTCCGGCTTCTGGATATTGTCTCGGACTATCAGGGCTATACCGGGCTTACGACCATTGTTGTGTTTGACGCCTACCTTCAGAAGGGGCATCCCGTCGAGAGCTTTCGCTATCACAATGTGGAGGTGGTCTTTACAAAGGAGGCACAGACGGCGGACCAGTACATCGAGAGCCTGACCCGGGAGCTTTCCGTGCGGAAGCCCTACAGCATCCGTATCGCAACCTCCGACAAGGTGGTACAGGTCATTGTCTGGTCCTCGGAGGGGGTATTCCTTTATTCGGCAGGGGATTTTGAGAAGGAAGTGAAACGCGTGCAGAGAGAGGTACGGACAGAGTATCTGGAGAGGGGAGATATTCTTGATAAAAAACTGCCGAACTGCCTGCGCCTTCTCTGAGCGTAAAAGACTCGGACAGGGAATACAGAGCTTTGGAACAGCCGGCATTCCCGGGATTTGTTGTTCTTGTTAAAAGCTTTTAGAATTGATATCATGACGTGAGTGTCAAAAGCCGATATCCGGAGCGCTTCATACTTTGTGCTCCCGCGCGCTTCCCGCACTCCTGTGGTGCTGGCGCACCACCTTGCGCCTCATGTGGGTCGGTCATGCCCCCTTTTTCCCATCGGCAGACGGGTCTGCAGCGGAAGAAGACTTTTGACCCTGAGATCATAGCTAAGAAAGCAGTTTATGAATTTTGCTTTGGACAGACAGGAGAGGGCCCTGTCCGGAGTGTCAGGAGGAAATATGGCTGTAGAAAGAGATGTGCTGATTGTCGGTGCCGGTCCCGGAGGAATCTTTGCTGCGTACGAGCTGATACAGAGAAATTCGAACCTGAAGATTACGGTTCTGGAGGGCGGACATGCACTCGAAAGGAGAAAGTGCCCTATCGACGGCGTAAAGATTAAGTCCTGTATCAACTGCGAAAGCTGTTCCATTATGAGTGGCTTCGGCGGAGCGGGAGCATTTTCCGACGGAAAATACAACATTACCAACGACTTTGGCGGGACGCTCTATGAGTACATCGGAAAGCAGAAGGCGCTGGAGCTGATGAAGTATGTGGACGAGATCAACATGAAGCATGGAGGAGAAGGGACAAAGCTGTATTCCACGACAGGCACGAGGTTTAAGAAGCTCTGCATGCAGAATGATCTCCATCTTCTGGATGCTTCCGTCCGTCATCTGGGTACCGATATCAACTATGTGGTGCTGGAGCGGCTCTATAAGGAGCTCCGGGAGCAGGTGGAGTTTCATTTTGACGAGCCGGTCGAGAGGGTCCGTGTCCTGCCGGAGGGCGGATATGAGCTGGATACGAAGATGGGACCTTATCGTGCACCGAAATGTATCATTTCTGTCGGGCGTTCCGGCAGCAAGTGGATGGAAGAGGTCTGCGAGGAGCTGAAGATTCCGGTACAGTCCAACCGTGTGGATCTCGGTGTCCGTGTGGAGCTTCCGGCGGAGATTTTTTCGCATCTGACCGATGAGCTCTACGAGAGCAAGATTGTCTACCGTACCCAGAAATACGGGGACAGGGTGCGTACCTTCTGTATGAACCCGAAGGGTGCTGTGGTCAATGAGAATACCAACGGCATCATTACCGTGAACGGACACAGCTACGAGGATCCGGAAAAACAGACGGAAAATACCAATTTTGCACTTCTTGTGGCAAAGCATTTCTCGGAACCCTTTAAGGATTCCAACGGCTATGGAGAATCCATCGCAAGGCTTTCCAATATGCTGGGCGGCGGAGTCATTGTGCAGCGCTTCGGAGACCTCATTCGCGGGCAGCGCTCTACGGAAAAGCGCATTGAGGAGTCTTTTGTGACTCCGACTCTGATGGCGACCGCCGGAGATCTGAGTCTGGTTCTGCCGAAGCGGATTCTGGACGGCATTATTGAGATGATCTATGCGCTCGACAAAATTGCACCGGGAACTGCCAATGACGATACCCTTCTCTATGGCGTCGAAGTCAAGTTTTACAATATGGAGGTCAGGGTGGATGAGCATCTCGAAAGTCCGCACCAGGGACTCTATATCATCGGTGACGGCTCCGGCATCACTCACTCCCTGTCCCATGCCTCCGCCAGCGGTGTCTATGTGGCAAGAGAGATGACAGGAGAATCCTGATTGCCGCCGGAGGCATCAGAATGAAACAGAGCAGCGGAAGCATGGGTGCAGCCTCCGTTTATCCTTCTGCCAGAATGATTTCCCTTGCGTAGGGGAGTGACTTGATCCAGTCACAAAAGCTATGCCACTCTGTCAGCTTATGCCCGTTTCTGGAGAAATAAATATTGATCAGCGTCTCGTAGTTGCAGCTGATGGTTCGCATCTGGTTATAGGAGGACGGCAGAAGCTGGATCAGGTCATACCAGTCCTCCTTCTGCCTGCCGTTTTCCAGATAGCGGAGACGGATTTCCTCGAGCTTTTTTACGACCTCTCCCATGAAGGCAAGAGAGTCCTCTGTGAGATGATCGTGGGAGAAGTCATTAAGGGTAAATTCCTTTGCGTGGATCTTGTGCATGGTTGAGGTGGAGTTGGCAACAGTTGCAATTTTGTAGGTATCAAATTCCTTCCACCAATACAGAGGCGCTGTCACATCCATGCAGACAAAGATCTGACGAGTGTATTTTCTGTGATCTGGACCGGCAGTGCGGAGTTTTTTTGCCAGTCCCAGATCGTTCTCTCCGAGGATGTAGTTTCCGTTCTTGTCGTAGTGAGAATCGGATCTTGCCCAGGAATTGAGCGGATTTCTTGCGCCGCGCATGGCATTTTCCAGATTCATAACACTGGTACGTTCGACTTTTAACATAGTTTTCTCCTTTGGGCTTATATTGTGATGCTGCTTACAGCAGTTTTGACAGGAACAGTGTGGCGATGCCGAGATAGATAAAGAAGCCGCCGGTATCCGTGACGGTGGTCAGAAAGATCGAGGAAGCCAGTGCCGGGTCGGCATGAAGCTTCTTCAGGATTACCGGAATCAGGAAGCCGAAGAAGCCCGCGGATACAAGGTTTCCGATTTCTGCCAGCAGGATAATGATGCCGAGGTAGAAGTTGCGGTAGACCAAGGATACGACGATACCTGTCGCGAGTCCGCAGACGGCACCGTTAATTATGCCCTCCAGAACCTCCTTGACCAGTGCTCTCCAGTGGCCCTTCAGGTTGACATCTTCCTTGGAAAGCTCCCGGACCAAGATGGACATCGTCTGGGTGCCCGCGTTGCCCCCCATCCCGGAGACAATGGTCATGGTGGCGGAAAGGGCAACCACCTGAGCAATGGTGCTTTCAAAGACCTTGACCGCCATCGAAGCAATGAAGGCAGTGATCAGATTGATAAGCAGCCAGGGCAGACGCATCCTGATGGACTCAAAGAGGGAAGTATCCAGATCCTCTTCCTTGCTGGTTCCTCCCAGATGAGCGATATCCTCATCATGCTCTTCGTTGATGACATCGATGATATCATCGACGGTGATGATGCCGAGGATGGTATTTTTGCGGCTGACGACAGGAATTGCCTGCAGATCGTAACGGGATACGAGCTTTGCGACTTCCTCCTGGTCGAGCTCCGGCTCGACAGAGATAACCTGCTCCTCCATAATTTCCTGCAGCTTTGTATTTCGGGAGGCGGAAAGCAGATCCCGGAGATCGACGGTACCCACGAGACGCCGTTCATTGTCCGTGATATAGATGGTTTCGATAACCTCTGTCTTCGGACCGATGTCACGAATGATATCGAGAGCCTCCGCACAGCTTCGATCCTCCTTCAGTGCGATGTACTCCGTTGTCATGATGCCGCCGGCGGACTCATCCGGGAACTGCAGGAGGGTGTGAATGATGCGGCGGTCTCCTGCCCTCATCTTGTTGAGAAGTCCCTTTCTGCGCCCGGTCGCCATGTCGCCGAGGATATCTACGATATCATCCTTGGACATGCCTTCGAAAATTTCAAGGAGACGTTCATCCGGGAGGCTGCCAACGAGACGCTGTCTGAGCTCATCATCGGCTTCCTCCATGATTTCCGTAAGCTGTTCGGTATCGAGAATGTGGGAAAGCTTGACGATATCCGCATCATCGAGCTCCTCCACCTCTTCCACGAAGTCAACCGGCTGCATGTCCTCGTAGTATTCATCGACGTCTCCGGCAGAGCCTTCATCGATCAGGTGTTCGAGTTCGTCCTCGTTTTCCCCTTCGCCCTCTTCTTCTTTATCGTCGTCCTTTTTCCCCTTCGGATCCTTGTCATCCTTATCCTGGATGGATTCAAAGAGCTCCGTAATATTCGGCTTGGACTCTTCGGGGATCTCAATTTCCTCCTCTTCTCCCGACTCGTTTTTCATGGGATCCGGAGAAGCACCGCTTTCCTGAGCATCAGAAACAGAGCTGTCGCGGAATGCGGCAGTTTCCTCCTGTTTTATGCGGAGGGTTTCATCATTATCCGTGGTTTTTCCGGTATCTCTCATCCTTGCCCTCCTTGTCACGAAAACCAATGCAGTATCTGGATAAGTGTAACAGTTGGAAGTTTTTTTTTCAATGCAAAGGAAAAAACCGACAGAGCCTTATCCCTCGGATTTTACTAAAGCATTTTGATGCGGCGCCCTGCAGATCCGGAGAGGAAAGCAGGGAAGCGGTGCTCCCCTGATACCTCGTCAGGAAAGGCGAGGAAGGGGTGGAATCGTAAGAAAAGGGGTCGCGAAAAAATGGTAAATAGGATAAGATACTTTGCAAAACTGAGATTCTTTATGTTGACGGAGGCAGTATGTATCGTATCGTAAAAGCAGAGCATCTGTGTGACAAGGACTTTCTGATGGTAGTGGAAGCCCCCTTTGTCGCCAGGAAGGCAGAACCCGGTCAGTTTATGATCGCAAAGCTGGGAGAGCTGGGGGAGAGAATCCCTTTTACCATCGCGGACTATGACAGAGAGGCAGGTACCATTACCATCGTGTTTCAGGTGGTTGGCGCAAGTACGGAAAAGATGAGCCGACTGAAGACCGGGGACAGCTTTACGGATATTGTCGGACCTCTGGGGAATCCGTCGGATCTTCTGGAGCTGCCGAAGGAGGAACTGAAAAAGCAGAGTATCGTCTTTATCGCAGGCGGTGTGGGAGCTGCACCGGTCTATCCGCAGGTGAAATGGCTTCATGAGCAGGGAATCGACGCGGATGTGATCCTCGGCGCGAGGAACAGGGAGCTTCTTATCATGGAAGAGGATCTCAGGAAGGCTGCCAGGAATCTTTATGTGACGACGGACGACGGTTCCTACGGTGAGCACGGACTGGTAACGGATGTCCTGAAGCGTCTTGTGAGAGAAGAGGGGAAGCAGTACAGCAGAGCAATCGCCATCGGACCGGTCATCATGATGAAGTTTGCCTGTCTCACCACGAAGGAGCTTGGCATCCCGACCGTTGTTTCCATGAATCCCATCATGATTGACGGGACCGGTATGTGCGGCGCCTGCCGTCTGATTGTGGGCGGTGAAGTAAAGTTTGCCTGCGTGGATGGACCGGAGTTTGACGGGCATCTTGTGGATTTTGATCTCGCCATGAAGCGTCAGCGTACCTACAGAACCGAGGAGGGAAGAAAACTCCTGGCGCTGGAAGAGGGCGATACGATGCACGGTGGTTGTGGGAACTGTAATTAAGGAGGCAGGACATGGCAGGAGATGTATTACACAGAATCCCGGTGAGGGAGCAGGATCCGAGGGAGAGAGCGAGGAACTTCAGGGAGGTCTGCCTGGGATATAACGAAAAGGAAGCGGTAGCGGAAGCGGAACGCTGCATTGACTGTAAAAATCCCCGATGTGTGGCGGGCTGTCCGGTTTCGATTCAGATCAATGACTTTATCCGTGAGGTGAAGCTGGGGAATTTTGATAAGGCAGCGGATGTGATCGCACTGTCCTCCTCCCTGCCGGCAGTCTGCGGCCGTGTCTGTCCGCAGGAGACCCAGTGTGAGGGAGTCTGTATCCGCGGTATCAAGGGAGAGCCTGTCTCTATCGGAAAGCTGGAGCGTTTCGTTGCCGACTGGGCAAGAGAAAATCGTTATCTTGCTTCCCGGAAGGGAGAGCCGAACGGTAAGAAGGTAGCTGTCATCGGTTCCGGTCCCGCGGGTCTGACCTGTGCCGGAGATCTTGCGAAGCTTGGCTATGAGGTGACGGTCTTTGAAGCCTTTCATGAGCCGGGCGGAGTGCTTCTCTACGGGATCCCCGAGTTCCGTCTCCCGAAGGACGGCGTGGTGCTTCCGGAGATTGAGAATGTCAGGAAACTGGGAGTGAAGATCGAAACCAATGTTATCGTCGGCCGCTCTATCACAGTGGATGAACTTTTAGAGGAGGGCTTTGACGCGGTATTCCTCGGTACCGGTGCGGGACTTCCGAAATTTATGGGGATTCCGGGTGAGACTGCCAACGGTGTCTACTCCGCCAATGAGTTTCTGACGAGAAATAATCTGATGAAGGCATACCGGAGTGACGCAGATACTCCGATCAAGTGCGGAGAAAAAGTCGTTGTTGTCGGCGGCGGCAATGTTGCCATGGACGCTGCCCGCACCGCCCTCCGTCTGGGGGCAGAGGTGCATGTGGTCTACCGCCGTTCCGAGGCGGAGCTGCCGGCACGTCAGGAAGAGGTGCATCACGCAAAGGAGGAGGGCATTATCTTTGACCTCCTGCAGAATCCGGTAGAGATTCTCACAAACGAGGAGGACTGGGTAACCGGCATCCGGGTGATCAGAATGGAGCTGGGAGAGCCGGATGCTTCCGGACGCCGTCGTCCGGTGGAGATTCCGGGATCCGAGTATGAGATTCCCTGTGACTCTGTCATCATGTCTCTCGGTACCTCGCCGAATCCGCTGATTTCCAGCACCACGGAGGGTCTGGAGACCAATAAGCATGGCTGCATTATTGCCAGGGAGGAAAACGGCGAGACCAGCAAGAGGGCGGTCTATGCCGGCGGAGATGCCGTGACCGGTGCTGCTACCGTCATCCTTGCCATGGGTGCCGGAAAAGCTGCCGCAAAGGGAATCGATGAGTTTTTGCAGGGAAAGTAAAGAAGCCGTTGCCTCAGGAAAGTAACGTCAGATGATAAAAAGCCGGGATCTGCTTTCACAGTCATCCCGGCTTTTTGTTGTGCGAAATTTCAGCTCTGAACCAGATGCGCTACCTTTTTCCGTTCGATCCCGGCAAAATGCTCTGCCAGCATGCTTTGGAAATCCCTGGTATAGCGTGGAAGGTATCGTCCCTTCTGCCGGATTAAAAAGATATGCTGGAA
The DNA here is from genome assembly GCA_963545355.1 of uncultured Oribacterium sp. Lineage (GTDB taxonomy): Bacteria > Bacillota > Clostridia > Lachnospirales > Lachnospiraceae > Oribacterium. Next base: position 203,565 of record CAUUIW010000001.1, read on the forward strand.
CATAGCTTTGCCCTGATAGAGGAGAGGGAAGACATTGATATCCTCCATGATTTCGTCATGGCGGGTTGTCAGAGTCGTCTGTGTGACAAAGAAGGCAGCCAGACCCTTTAAGCCCAGGCTGGTGATGATGTGGGTATAGGAGGAGGTCATCAGAGAGCGGGGACGGAAGCCGGTTTCCTCAAAGCAGTTTTGAATCTATCTGCCCAGACGGTTGGTATAGAGATAAAAGGGAAGCCGGGAAAAATCCCTGAGCCTGGCACCGCTCCAGGAGCTCAGCTTGATCTGTTCCGACGCTTTTCCGTAGGTGGATCTTAAAAGAAAATCCGGCACACAAAGAAAAATCTGATCATTCATCAGATGCTCTCCGTCCAGAATCTTTTCGCCATACTCTCTCGCGGTCACTGCCATATCCAGATTTCCCCGAAGAACCAGAGGCTCCAGATCCCGGGATATGGAGTTCTCCAATCGGATTTCCACTTTGGGATAAAGCCTGGAGAAAGCAGGCAGTACCGCCGGGAGACAGGAATTCATCCGCATGGTAGAGGCGCCAAAACAGATCAGACCGGATTGGCCTTCCTGAATATCCTTAAGATGCCCCTCCTTTATTTGTGTTAAGGGAATGCGGACTCTGCGTCACTCTGGCTGTATTTATGATGCGTGGCATTGAAATGCTCCGGAAAACCGTAAGGGTCTCCGCTGTGTGCTGCTTGTAGTATAGCTTATACCTGCATTTTACAACAAGATATATTTGTTATAAAAACAAACATAGACTGTTTGATTTTGTTGCGTCCAAATTCTATGCTGAGTTCAGAAACTTTCAGGCAATATGACGGAGGCGGGAAGGACGAAAACGGATTTCCCGCTGTCAGATCACATAAGAGGAGGAAATCAAAATGGCAGTAGGGAAGAGAATTTATCTGAAGAGAAAGATGCCGGACCCGGAGCTGATTCAGGCATTCCAAAAAATTCCGGCGTCCAATACAGCCGATGTTATGGGCAGAAGCTGTGCGATGAATCCCAGAATCCATCTGGTCAGCAGTCCAAAGGCGCAGATGATGTGCGGACCGGCATTTACCGTGAAGTGTCGTGCCGGTGACAATCTGGCTCTGCACGCAGCTCTCAACTACTGTCAGGAGGGAGATGTGCTGGTGGTTTCCAATGAGGAGGATAATACCAGGGCCCTGATGGGTGAAGTGATGATGGCTTACCTTTACCAGGTGAAGAAGGTTGCCGGCATCATCCTGGACGGTCCCATCCGTGACATTGACGAGATCGGCAAGTGGTATTTTCCGGTCTATGCAACAGGCACAACCCCCGGAGGTCCTTACAAGGAAGGTCCGGGTGAGCTGAACGTTCCGATCTCCTGCGGCGGTGTCAGTATCAATGCCGGAGATATCATCTTGGCCGACCCGGATGGCGTTATCTGTATCCCCAGAAACGATGCCGCAGCCATTCTGGCCGAGGCACAGAAATTCCAGGCAGCCGATGAGGGGAAGCTGGAGAAGACCAGAAAGGGAACCATTGATCGCTCCTGGGTGGAAAAGGCACTGGCAGCCAAAGAATTTGAGATTATTGATGACGTTTACAGGAACTGAAGGTCTATTTTTTAAAAAGAAAGCGAGAGGATAAATGAAGATAGGTTTTATTGGTTTTGGTGAGGCGGCTTACAATATTAGCTCTTGGTCTTTCAGGGGAAGGCATCAGCGGCATCAAGGCGTTTGATGGCATGGCGAATCATGAGGTTTTCGGAAAGCAGGTACACAGCCGTGCCGAGGAGGCCGGTGTCAGCCTGATGGATACGGCAAAAGAGGTGGCAACAGAGTCGGATCTTATCTTTGCAGCTGTGCCGTCCGGCTTCACCATGGATGTCTGCAGGGGAATCCTGGACTGCCTGAACCAGGATAAACTGTATGTGGATGTCAGTGCATCCACTCCCAAGGTGAAGAAAGAGATCTGGGAGCTGATTCAGGGTACCGGCGTTCTTTTTGCTGACGCCTCTATGCTGGGGTCTCTGCCGAAGGATAAGCACAAGGTGCCGATGATGGCCAGCGGCAACGGAGCGAAGCGCTACAAGGAGGCTGCGGATGCATACGGTGTCAGCGAAGTGGTTGTGGATTCTCTGTCTACCTCTCTGGACGGCATTCCCTTCAGGGCTCATCTGGATCGTCTGGTGACCGGTGCGGCAATTCACTGTGTCCGCAAAGGACATGAGCTGGAGGGCTCCATGGAGATGCAGGAAGACGAGGGCCAGACTCCCATTATGTCCAGGGCTGCCAGAGATAAGCATACTGCGCTGGAGCCCTATAAGTTTGCGGAGAGGTTTATGGAAAAGAAGCCGGAGGGATATCAGGAGATCATCAGAGTGATGAAGGAGAACAGGAAATAAATTCCGACGGAAAGCTATGTTTAAATGCCGGAAATTCTCATACCCGGTGACCTGATGGATTTAAAAACAGGCTGGAGGCTATCCGGGATGCGGGGCCTGAAAAAATCTGATTGAGAAATTCATCCTGTGCAGGTATACTGCACAGGTTCTTTTTTATCTTAGTTTGGTCAGGAGAAGTATG
>CAUUIW010000002.1:0-204738 GCA_963545355.1 uncultured Oribacterium sp.
TGGTCTTCTCCAGATCCATCTTCACCTTGTTCTCATAGCCGGAGTAGGTGTGGGCTACATACCAGCGAGCTTCCGTATTGGTATCTGCCATGCTTCCTCCTACTTCAGTCTCATGAGCAATCCAAGACCATAGTTGATCACGAAGTCCATCGCAAAAATTATCGCGCCGATAAAGACACTCACAATCACTGTGGCGATGCTTTCCTTTACCACATCCTCACGGGTTGGAAAAACGATACGATGGAACTCCGTTTTCAACCCCTTAAAAAAGTGCCGAAGAACAGACGTCTTTTCTCCCTGCATTACTTCGTCTCCTTATGCAGCGTATGCTTCTTGCAGAACTTGCAATACTTGCTGACTTCCATACGATCCGGGTGAAGCTTCTTCTCCTTCGTAATGAAATAGTTTCTCTGCTTACATTCTGTGCATGCTAAAATAATCTTTGTGCGCACGGCTTTTCACCTCCAATGATTTTAACTTCGCATGACTACGAAATTAGTGCATAAAAAATAGGGCACAGCCCTTTCATACCGATACAATATAGCATCCCTCTCCTCTTTGGTCAACCGGAATCTGCGGGGAAGCGCTGATAATGGTCAGTGTTTCCCCGGACCCGCAGGGGCTTCCTCGCCGAAACAGCTTCACGGAAGCATTGTATTCAGTCGGAAAACTCCATCCAGTAATCCTTCGCAAGAAGAATCAGATCCTGCATCGGCTCGCTGAGATAGCGATCCTTCCGTCGAACGGCGAACGCATTCATCATCGGATGTGTCCTGAGCTTGACAAGACGGACGCTCTCCGGGATATCCGGTCTGTTGTTGGCACTGGTCAGGGCACAGCATGCGCCTGAGGCAACCATCTCCATCTGATAGTGGATTCCCTCCCCGTCCATATAGACCACCGGATCAATGCCGACTTCTTCAAAGACTCTCTCTGAGACAGATCTCTCGGTGGAATCCTTAGCTCCCAGAATGAAGGGCACTGCACCGAATTTTTGAAGATCCAGCACCTCCTGCCCGCTGACATCCACCTCCAGTTCCTTCAGCATCGGATGCTTTTCCGAAATCGCAAGGAGAATTTCCATCCGTGCCAGAAACTCATACTCAAGCCGGTAATTCTGCTTGTTGCCCATCAGAACAATGGCGAGATCGATCGTATTATTTCTGACCAGTTCCTGTGCCTTGATCCCCTTCACGACATTCAGCTGCAGTTTGACATTGGGATTCGTCTCATGGAAGCGCTTATAGATATAGGTCATCATATAGTCGCCCTGGATCCCCGGCGCAGCGATGGAAATTTCTTCATTATGGGTCTGCGCGATATCGGAAATCTTGGAGTAGCAGTCCCGTTTCAGCAGCAGCATCTTACGCGCTGTGTCCACATAAATTCGCCCCGCTTCCGTGATGGCCCACTCATTGCCGCGGCGGTAAAACAGCTTGGTGCCCAGCTCCTTCTCCAGATTCAGAAGCTGAAGATTCAGTGCCGGCTGAGAGATATACAGTTTATCCGCTGCACGGGTGATGTTTTTTTCCTCCGCGATACGGATAATGTTTTCCATCTTCTTTAAGTCCATGAAAAATCCTCTCCATTTTCATCTGCTTCCATGCGGGAATCCGTACAGATACTCCGGGGCTGTCTCTGATCTGACAGCTGCGCTTCTCTGAGCCCGGCGGAGTTCCTGTATCAGCTATGTCCGGGAATCCTCAAAAGCTGATATCATAAAATGATTTTAGCGAGTTATTACAGGTTTTGCAACATTATAGAGGAAAATATGATGGATTTCTTTTATATTTTATGCAAAACTTACAGAAAAAGGAAATACAAGCTTGGAAGAGCAAAGAGCAATCCACAAAAAAATTCTTAATCCTTCCTGCGGCTTAAATAAGATGTATATTCCTATACCTCCGGTTTTGCGGCAATGGCAAAAACCATAACCTCTCCGGCACCCATACGGAGCAGTACTCTGGTACAGGCTTCCAGAGTTGCTCCCGTTGTCAGGATATCGTCCACGAGAAGAAGCCGGAGTCCCTTTTCCGGAATCTCTCCCCCGGAAAAGGCCTCCGAGAGATCCCGAAGCCTCTCTGCAGGATCCAGCGTCTTCAGCGCCCTCGTTTTCTTCTTTCGAAGCAGGGCATCCGAAAATACTGGAAGGCCCAGCTCCTTCCCCAGGATCTGTGCCAGCACCTCCGCCTGATTATATCCCCGCCTCCGCGCTCTTTCGGGATGCAGCGGTACCGGAACGATCCCGTCAAGATCCATCCTCCGAAAGCTCTCCCGGTATCGCTCCATCGTAAGTCTCCCGTAAAATCGGAGATACTCCTTTCTCCCATGATATTTCACACGGCTTAAGGAGAGGGCACAGGCTTCATTATAATGAAGGAGAGTCAGACCATGGGAAAAGGAAAAATGATGTCTTTCACAGTTTTCACAGAATTCCTTCTCCAGGTCGCCAAGGGCTCTCCCGCAGCGCATGCAGACCGGATCCTCCGTCAGAACAAGGCGGGACATGCATTCCGGACAGATCAGCATCTCCGGCCCTTTCAGCAGTTCTTCACATATCGGACAGCGCGGCGGGTAAAGCCAGGAGAGCAGGGTATTCCCGATCCGTCTCGAAGCAGCCCGAACCCTGATCCGTCCGGAGTGATAAAAATCCATAGCACCTCCTGATCATATCCATACCGTTGAGTCGTACCGGGTCAAAAAGGGCAGGGCAAGCAGACGAAACTACGCTTGAAATCCCTGACTTTCTCCCGCAGGGGCAAATCAGCTTCCCCTGCTCTGACCCTGCAGCATCTCCGCAAGACTCGAATAGCGCTTCAGCTCCTGGCTGTTCTTAAGCATCTCTTCAAATATCCTCGGATTTCCCACAAGGCAGACACATCTCCTGGCTCTGGTCACCGCGGTATACAGAAGATTCCGGTTCATCAGCATACGGGGACCCGGATACATCGGGATGATACAGGCGGGGTACTCCGAGCCCTGCGATTTGTGAATCGTAATCGCATAGGCAAGCTCCAGATTCTCACAGTCAGAAAAAGCGTACTCCACAAACCTCCCGTCGAAGTCCACCGTCATGGTTTCGGAAAAGGGATTGATCTCCGTAATCATCCCGATGTCTCCATTGAAGACTCCCTCCCCGCTCTCCGTGGCAATCCCAAACTTCCCCCGAATCTCCCAGACGAGGCTGTAGTCATTTCGAACCTGCATCACCTTATCCCCGAGACGAAAAATAACTCCGTTCAATTCCTTCTCCGGCTTCTTTCTGTCCCGGGGATTCAGTCTGTCCTGAAGGATCTGATTCAGATGCTCCACGCCGAGAACCCCCTTTCTCTGTGGTGTCATCACCTGAAGTGACAGAGGATCGCTGTGAAGATAGTTCGGCAGTTTGTCCAGGAGCAGCATGACAATCGAGTTCAGGATAGATTCCGGGCTTCCTCCCCGGATAAAAAGGAAATCCCTGCTGCTCTTGCTGAGATCCACCGCCTCACCGTCATGGATACGATGCGCATTCATGACGATATCCGATTCCTGCGCCTGGCGAAAGATATGCGTGAGCCGTATCGAGGGAATGACCTGCGATTTGAGAATATCCCGCAGCACATTGCCGGCACCGACAGAGGGCAGCTGATTCGCATCTCCCACAAGAATGAGATGCACGCCCGACGGAACGGCGCGAAGCAACGCCTGCATCAGAGAAAGATCCACCATACTCATCTCGTCAATAATGATACCGTCGCACTCCAGCGGATTCGACGCATTTCTCTCAAAATGTCCCCGGACATCCGCGTTCTCTGCCGCATCCTCCTGCCTTGCCTGAAACTCCAGCAGGCGGTGAATGGTCTTTGCCTCCTGCCCGGTCGCTTCTGTCATCCGCTTCGCAGCTCTCCCGGTGGGTGCCGCAAGAAGCAGGTTTTTCCCCTCCTTACGGCAGAGAGACAGAATCGTTCGTATCGTCGTGGTTTTCCCCGTACCGGGACCTCCGGTGATCACCAGCACTCCGCTCTGCATGCATAGCAGTACCGCCTGTCTCTGCAGCGGATCCAGCGCCAATCCCTCCTTTGACGCCACGGCATCCACCTCCTGCTCCGTCACGGCGCGCTCGCTCTGCGGATGCCCTGCCAGCTCCAGCAGGCGGGCGGCGACATCCTGCTCCATATAATAAAGAGCGGCACGGTAAACCCGGTTCTCCTGCACCTTAATCTTTCCCTGCATCTGAAGATCCGTGAGGCTTCCCATGAAATCGGTGATCTCCGTCCGAAGCAGCTGTTCCGCTTCCTGATGCAGAAGCTCCAGCGGCAGAAAGCTGTGTCCGCTTCCCTCTGCCCGCATCAGGGTATAGCTGATCCCGGCATTGATACGAAAGGGATCATCCCGCCCGGTCCCGGTGCGAAGAGCAATTTCGTCGCATTTTTGAAAACCGACGCCGTCAATATCCTCTGTGAGCCGGTAAGGATTCTCCTTCAGAATATCATACACCCCGTTATGATACTGCTCGTAGATCTTTCCGGCGAGGCGGGCGGAGATACCGTAGCCCTGCAGAAAAATCATTGCCTCACGGCTGTCCCTCCGGGCGTTTAACTGCGCGGAGATATCCATTGCCTTCTTCATGGAGATCCCTTTGATCTCCGCCAGTCTCTCCGGCTCCTCCTCAATGATACGCATGGTATCGTCAGCGAACTTTTTGACGATGCGCCTTGCCATGGCATCCCCGATTCCCCTGACAGCACCAGAGGAGAGATAGCGTTCCACCGCATCTCTCCCCTGCATCTCCAGAACCTCATAGCTCTCCACCTGAAACTGCTCTCCGTAGTTCTGATGGATCACCATGCGCCCTGTCGCTTTGATGTTTTCTCCCGGGGAGAGATCGGGAAGCACTCCCACGAGTGTCTTCTCCTCTCCATCCTCTACGGCAATCAGTACAGAGTATCCTGTCTCCGCGGAACGGTACACGATATGCTCGATGCTTCCCTGAAACTCTGCCATGACTCTCCTCTTACATATCCTCGTCTTCCCCGATCCGATAGTCGATGAACTTACCGGTACCGGTGGCAACCGCAGTGAGAGGATCCTCCGCCAGCACGGTGGTGATGCCGGTCTTCTCCTGAATCAGATGATCGAGTCCATAGAGCAGGGAACCGCCGCCGGTCATGACGATGCCCCTCTCGTAGATATCCGCCGCAAGCTCCGGCGGTGTCCTCTCCAGCACATTGTGCACCGCATTGACAATCTGTCCCGTCGTCTCGGACAGAGCATCCATGATCTCATCCGCACTAATCTCGACCGTCTTCGGAAGCGCGGTAACCAGGTTGCGTCCCCGTACCTCCATGCAGATATTTTCCGGCCGCTTGTAGGCGCAGCCGATCTGCATCTTGATGTCCTCTGCCGTTCTCTCTCCGATCAGGAGATTATGCTTTCTTCGCATATAGCGGAGAATCGCCTCATCGAAATCATCCCCCGCGATCTTGATTGACTCCGAAACCACCGGTCCGCCCAGCGCGATGATGGCAATATCCGTGGTACCGCCGCCGATATCAATAATCATATTGCCCTGCGGCTTCGAGATGTCGATACCGGCGCCGATTGCCGCTGCCACCGGCTCCTCAATGATCGCAACATCTCTCGCGCCGGCATGGTATGACGCATCCTCGACCGCCTTTCTCTCCACCTCTGTCGCACCGCTCGGAATGCATACAGCCAGACGCGGCTTACGGAGTGTCCGCTTTCCCACAGCCTTATCGATAAAATATTTCATCATCTTTTCTGTCAGGGTATAGTTAGAAATCACGCCGTGACGAAGCGGACGAACCGCATTGATATTGTCCGGGGTCCGTCCCAGCATCAGTCTCGCATCCTCTCCGAAGGCAAGCACCTTGTCATTACTGTGATCCACCGCAACCACAGCCGGCTCCTTCAAAACCACACCTCTCCCCTTGATATACACAAGGATGCTGGAAGTTCCTAAGTCGATCCCGATGTCATTTGACAGTAATGAAAACATTCTTCAACTCCTATATTCTATAGATTTACGCCGGGCTCCCGGAAAAATCATGTCTGTTGAAAACTAAGAAAGGCTGATTTTATCAGCCTTTCCTAATATAGTATAACGGAACAGCGGCTAATTTAAAAGTAGGGGAAACTTCTTATATTTTATTTTCAAAAAAGAAATGGAATGTTATAATCAGCTATATCAGACTAACTCATCCTAATTGAAAGGAATGACAGCTTCTGTTTCTTATACTAAAAATCTCCAAGCTGCATTTACTTGTTCTGTTGGTATAAACAAAGACCCTGTATCTGCCGGAGTAGGGTTTAATGTTTCTGGAAATTATAGCACTTCAGGATCTGCAAGTAAAATCGCAACCCATAGAAGTCATCTTAATTCTTGTACCAGGATATAAAGTTGTGAATTTTAAAGTCTATTCAAGATCTCGCAGACCAGTATAGCCATCTAATCCTTGGATATACATGGGCTCTGGTACAGCAGGTAAACCTGATGATCTTGTTGCCATTTGGATAAATGATTAATCACCATCTTTCTTGAAAGGAAGTATTTAACATGGATGATAATGTTTATGTTAAATTTTTTTTGAAATGTATATTGTTTTTCTGTCTGATAATCCTATTGTTAAATGCTCCTAATATAACATCTTTTATTTATCACTTGAATCATTTTGGAGTTGATGACGTATATCAATTGCTGGAATTCTGCATTTCTATACAATTAACCATTTTCTTTTTTTTACTTCTGCTCGCAGGGACATTCATTGTTGATTATTTTAAAAAATAAGTAGCCAGGTTAATGCAAACAGCAATCACCAATCACGGTTCTATGCACCATTTTTTAATATAGGGATATCTCAATGGCATAATCCATATCATGAAGGATATCCCTATATTACCTTTCGTTCCAGTTATAATCTTTATCTAGAAGTTTATAAGCATCTTTCTTCTCCTCTTCCATAGGGAAACCTTCATATTCTCTTCAGGATTTTTAGAAATACTTTATTTTCAAGCCATAATTCAGACACATTCCTTTTGTATCTTATAGGTGTCATCGAAAGGATGACAGGAAAAAGCTTTTCATACTCATACTCCGGTATCGAGAGATGCCGGAGCCCCCTTCAAAAGAAAGACTTTCGTTTTCCCCCCTTCTCGAGAGTCTTGACCATAGATAGAGTCAGAACAAAAAAGTCCGATGGAGCATATCACTTCACCGGGCTTTTTCCCTTCCCGAAAGCTTTCCCCGACTCTGTCTTTTCGATGCCCAGAGCTCCCCCGGAAAGACACGGATCCTGTACTTTTCTCCGCAGAATCGCTTCTCAACAAAGTCCGCACTCCCGTGCGAGTTCGCGAAACGCCGGAAGCGACCTCTCGATCATATCGTAAGAGACACAGTAGGCGAGCCGCACATAGCCTGGCAGCGCGAAGCCGTCCATCGGCACAACAATGATACGGAAGCTCTCACAGAGCTCGGCAAAGGCTTCCGCATCCCCTCCCGGCACCTTCAGACAAAGGTAGAAGGCCCCCTCCGGTCTCACGCAGTCGAAGCCGAGCCCGCTCAGCTCCTCATAAAGCAGCTTGCGATTTCTGTCATAAAAATCCACATCCGCAGGAATATCCAGGCACTCGTTAATCACCAGCTGAAAAAGAGACGGCGCATTAACATAACCGAGAGCACGGCTTGCAATCACAAGCGCCGGCATCAGCTCCTCATAGCCCTCCGCACTCTTTGCCATCGCAAGATAGCCGATACGCTCCCCCGGAAGGGACAGGCTCTTTGAAAAGCTGTACAGAAAAATCGCATTCCGGATGTATTCCGGAGCATAGGGCACGGTCTTTCTGTCATAGACGAGATCCCGATAGGGCTCATCACAGATCAGATAGATGGGATGAGCCACCCTGCCCTCGGCTCTCTCCAGCATTCTTCCGAGCTTCTTGATGGTTTCCTCGGTATAGACTGCACCAGAGGGATTGTTCGGATTGTTTATGATGACCGCCTTTGTCTTTCTCGAGATCATCCGCTCCGCCTTATCGATATCCAGCTGGAAGTTCTCGGTATCCGGCGGCACGACTGTGAGGGTTCCGCCGAAATTTATGGTATAGCTTCGATACTCCGAAAAGAAAGGGGCAAAGCAGAGCACCTCATCCTCCGGGTCCAGAAGTGCACGAAGGATGGTATTCAGGCCGCCGGCAGCGCCGACCGTCATCAGGATATCTTCCTTATCATAGCTCATCCTGAATTTCCGGTTCAGATGCTCTGCCACATGGGCACGGACATCATCATATCCGGCATTCTTCATATACCCATGCACATACACAGGGTCCTGGTTCTCCAGAATCGTAAACACCGCATTCTTCACCTCATAGGGAACCGGTGCAATGGGGTTTCCAAGGCTGAAGTCATAAACATTATCTCTGCCATACTGCCCGGAAAGCTCCTGTCCCAGCTCGAACATCTTTCGGATCGCTGAGTTTCCCGCGACCAGCGCCTCCATACTTTTGGAAATCACCATGCTAAACCTCCTAATCTTTTCCCCTTCGCCCCTTCCGCTGGGCTGCCAGCTTCAGATCATCAAAGCTCTTCTCCCTGGAAATCGCGTCCGGATTATTCCGAAGCATTGTCTTGATCCACCAGCTCATATGCCCTGTCTTCTCATCCCCGCCGTCCCTGAGAAGCAGAAGCCGGCGCTCCGTTTCCTCCTTCTCCTTTTGCAGCAGTGCTCTTCTTTCCTCGTTCCAGGAAAGGAGCCCGTCCTTCATGCCGAGGAGATTGCTCTTTGCCTTCGTAGACAGTGTTTCGCTGGCGGCGATGGCATTGTCCTTCGCCGCGCTGATGGTATCCTTCGCGGCATGCATCGTCCCCTTTGCCGCAATCACCGTGTCCTTCGCGACAGTTACCGTGGCGGAGGTGACTGCCGCAACCGTACCGGCAACAATTGCCCGGGCAGCAGCGGCATTTCCCTCCTGTGCCCGTATCTCACGAAGCTGCTCCGCGTTTTCCGCCATTTCCAGACGCGCCTGCCCCAAGCTCTCCGTGATATCCGAGAGATACTGACTCAGGCGCTGAATCTCCCCGGAATTGCGGGCGAGTCTCGTAATCCGATCCCTGATTTCCAGCGCCGCCATCACCGATCCGATCACATCCTCAATAAACAAAGTATACAGCATCGTGTCAACCACAAGGAAAATGCTGTAGCTCCAGTTTTTACTGATATCCGAAACATGCGGCTGCGCGCCGTACATAACCAGCAGTGCCATCACCCCCCAGAAGAGAGAGCTGTAAAGACAGATATATCCCCTGAAATGAAAGGGATTGCCGGAATAATCCCACCACCTCGTATGAAAAATCCAGTTCATGAGAAGCCCCGTCAAAAGCTCCAGTGCCGTTCCGCCGAGCACCCCGGTAAGATAGACCATCCACGGACTGTCCCTCCACGGTTCCGCGATCAGTACAAGGAGTGTTGCGCCAAAGCCGTAGAGGGGAATCCAGGGTCCATGACAGAAGCCCCGGTTTTTCAGTTTCCCCGATTTCAGGGAGCAGTAGACAGATTCAAAGACCCACCCCAGGATACAATACATAATAAAGAAGGTCGTCCACTGCAGGAAACTATATCCACGGAAAACGAGCATCTGCCATCCTTTCTGTCATCTTATGACACCCGGAGCTTCCTCTGGGAAGTTCTACTCCTTCTGAAAATGCGGCTTCAGCGCACCCAGAAGCTCTTCCTTCAGCTGCTTCGCCTCCTCCATGCTCTGTCCCCTGGTGGTGAAGTACGCCTTGATCTTCGGCTCTGTCCCGGACGGACGGACAATCACCTGAGAGCCGTCCGACAGACGGTAAGAAAGCACATTGGCTTTCGGAAGCCCTGTCTCCTCTGTCTTTTCATAGTCCAGAACCTTCTCCACCGGAATCCCTCCAATCTCCTTCGGCGGATTCTCCCGGAACTCCCTCATGATATTTGCCATGGTATCCATGCCGGAGAGACCCTTGAAGGTAAAGCTCTCTGTCTCATTCAGATAGTAGCCGAAATCTCTGTAAATACGATTCAGCTCTTCCTCGATGGAGGATCCGATGGAACGATAGTATGCCGCCATCTCACAGATCAGCATGGAGGCTACCACCGCATCCTTGTCTCTCACATAGGAGCCGGCAAGATAGCCGTAGCTCTCCTCAAAGCCGAAGATAAATCTCTCCTCTTCCTGCTTCTCCTCGAGACGCGCGATCTGATCCCCGATCCATTTAAATCCTGTCAGAACATTTCTGGTCTCGACGCCGTAGTGCTCCGCCACCCGATCCGCGAGGGGCGTGGAAACCAGCGACTTTACCAGTACAGGATGCTCCGGCATGGTGCCCTGCTCGATCCGGGACTTCGCGATATAGTCCAGAAGCAGAACTCCCATCTCATTCCCGCTGACCAGCCGGTGGGAGCCGTCCCGGAGTTTCATGGCAATGCCGACACGATCCGCATCCGGATCTGTCGCGAGCATCAGATCCGCACCGTTCTGCTCCACGAGCTTCAGTCCCCTTTCCATCGCAGCATAAATCTCCGGGTTCGGATAGGAACAGGTGGTGAAATAGCCGTTCGGGTACTCCTGCTCCGGCACCACGGTAATATCCTCGATTCCGAGATCTCTGAGAACTCTGGTAACCGGCACCAGTCCCGTCCCGTTTAACGGAGAATAAACCAGCTTCAGTCCCGCGCCGCGGCAGACCCCCGGGCGGACCTGTCGCGACTCCACCGCCTCGTAGAACGCCTTCTTGCAGTCGTCTCCTATAAAGCGGATCAGTCCCCTGCCGACGCCCTCGGAGAAATCCATATACTTTGCGCCGTTAAGAACATCCGTCTCCCGAATCCGTGCATAGACCACAGCCGCCGCCTCATCCGTCATCTGGCAGCCGTCCGGACCATAAGCCTTATAGCCGTTGTACTCTGCGGGATTGTGGCTCGCGGTAATCATGATACCGGCATTGGCATGATGATAACGGGTGGCAAAGGAAAGTGCCGGAACCGGCATAAGCGCATCATAGATCCGCACCCCGATTCCGTTTGCCGCCAGCACGGACGCTGCATTCCTGGCAAAGTCCCAGCTCTTCAGGCGGGAATCATAGCTGATCGCTACCAGCTGTTCCCCTCCCTGCGTTTTTACCCAATCTGCAAGCCCCTGTGTCGCTTGGCGAACCACCCAGATATTCATGCGGTTGGTCCCCGCGCCGAGCGTGCCCCGAAGGCCTGCGGTACCGAACTGGAGAGATACCGCAAAACGGTCCCGGATCTCCGCTTCCTTCCCGGAAATCCGAAGCAGCTCCCGGTGGAGATCAAAGTCCTGAAGCTCAGCTTCCCGCCAACGCCTGTATTCTTCCTCAACCTGTCTCATAGCGAATCCTTTCTATATCTAAATACGAACTCTCGGTTCCTTTTATTTTACTCTGTTTCTCTGAAACTGAAAAGTTCTAAGAAAGCTCTGATGCAAGCGCTTTCTCAGCCCCCCCGGGAGAACGTGGGAAGCAGACGGCGCAGCTCCGTTTTCAGCGCCTCTCTGCTGTTCTTCTCCGGCTGCTCCAGCACCAGTATGAGCAGCGCCTCCAAAAGCTTTCCCATCCCGGGTCCCTCCGGAACTCCCAGTGCCTTTAAATCCTTCCCGGTGAGAGCAAGCTCCCTTTTCGTGAGGCAGTCTCCGCGGGACAGAATGCGGTCTGTCTCTTCATGAATCTCTTTCAGTCTCCTTCGGAGCCTCTGCTGCGCCAGGCTCCGTTCTGCTTCGCCGAGCGGTGCAGCCTTTCCCGTGTCTTTCTCCTGTTTCGGGGAAGGCTCATCAACGGAGCGGGCAAAGCTACAGGCGAAAGCGCTTTTCTCCCATGAAAGGGACAGCTCCCGTGCTCTGATTCCGAGACTCAGACGGAGGAGAGGGGCTCCAAAGCGGGAAAGCAGTTTTCTCGTCTCTGTTTCGGTACGGGGAAGCGGCTGTCTCATAAGTTCCACCAGCTTTCCCGCCCTCTCTGTCGTCCCGTTATCGAGCTTCAGCTCCCGAAGCAGCTTCCGGCAGAACTCCGGACTCTTTCGAAGGCAGAGAATACCGTACGCCGCGTATTTCTCCCGATACTCCGGGGGAAGCGGACCGAAACCCTCGGAAAACAGATTCCCCTGCGCTTCGAGTGCCGGAAAATCCTCTGCCACATAACGGGCGAGTCCTGTCGTAAAGACCTCCTCTATCCGTTCCGGATGCTCTGACAAAAGCAGCTTTGAAAGCTCCAGCTGAACCCGTTCTCTGCTGACAAGAGACAGGCGCTCCCGGAGCTTAAGGATAGCCGCATAGCTCCGGGGCTCAATCCGAAAATCCAGCTGCGCGGAAAAACGGAGTGCCCGAAGCATCCGAAGCGCGTCCTCCATAAAGCGTTTTTCCGGATCGCCGACAGCCCGGAGTATCCCTCGTGCGAGATCCCCCCTGCCATCATAACAGTCCACAAGCCCCTGCGCCGGATGATACGCCATTGCGTTGATGGTGAAGTCCCGGCGTGCAAGATCCTCGGAAAGAGAGGGCGTAAACCGTACCTCCTTCGGATGCCTGCCGTCGGGATACTCTCCGTCAATCCGGTAGCTTGTGACCTCATAGGCACTGTCACGGATCACGCCTCCCTCCGTCTCTCTTTGCAATACCGTCACCGTGCCATGCTGTATCCCGGTGTCGATGGTACGGGGAAACAGCGCCTTCAGCTCTCCCGGGAGTGCCGAAGTCGTGATATCCCAGTCCTCCGGGCTGCGGTGAAGCAGTGCATCCCTGACACAGCCGCCGACAATAAAGGCTTCATAGCCTGCCTTCTGAAGCTTCAGAAGAATCCTTTCCGCCCCCTCCGGCAGCCGGATCTCTGTTTTTTCCTCTCGCACATGATTCTCCATATACCTCTTTTCCCGGCAGGTCCCCGTTCTCCGGAAGACTCCCCGGAGGCTCCTCAGGAAACAGGGACTCCGCATTTTCCTAGATATGGAAGCACTTCTCGATATCCGCAGCCTCTCCCAGTACCAGCAGATGATAATTCTTTGTGAGCTTCGTGTTCGGGCGGACATTCGGATAGAGCTTTTCTTCCTTTTTCAGCGCAAGGATATTGATGCCGTACTGCTTTCGGACATCCAGCTCCGCGATCTCTCTGCCGCACCATTCCTCCGGAATTGCCACCTCAAAAATCGCATAGTCATCATTCAGGACAAAGTAGTCAAATACCTGCTCCGAGCTGTAGCAGATCGCCGTCCAGATCGCCAGCTGCTTCTCCGGATATACCACATGATCCGCACCGTTTCTTAAAAGGAATTTCTCCTGTGCTTCCTTGGTCGCACGGGAAACCACCGTCTTTGCCCCCAGCTCCTTTAAGAGAGAGGTCGTCTCGAGGGATGCCTGAAAGCTGTCCCCGATCGCCACAATGCAGACATCAAAATTATCAATTCCCAGAGACTTCAGGAAATCCTCGTCGGTACAGTCTCCGATGAGACTGGCAATCGTAAAGGGCATCACCTTCTGGATGCGTGCCTCATCATTATCCACCGCCATCACCTCATGCCCAAGCTCATTCAGCTTTTTTGCCACATGCTGCCCGAAGCGTCCCATGCCGATGACCAAAATGCTTTTTGTTTTCATATATGCTCCTCTTCTCCGGAACGGAATATTCCGTCTCCGTCTCACACTGCTCCTCGGATTTTACGAATGCTCCCTTCTCTGTCATCCCACTGCCACCCGTTCCGCCGGATACTTTCGGTTGCCCAGATCCTTCGACGCAACCGTGGCGAAAATCAGGGTCAGCCCCCCGACTCTTCCGAGAAACATCAGAATGATCAGTACAAGGCGGGACGGGAGATGCAGCATCGGAGTAATCCCCATGGTGAGTCCGACTGTCCCGACCGCAGAGGCGGTTTCAAACAGGCAGTGTTTCATCGGAAGCTGCTCTGTCGTGCTCAGTATCATTGCCCCGAAGAAAAAAAGAAAAAGATACATCAGAAGCAGGGCTGCCGCGGTACGCACGATATCATCTTCAATCCGCCGCTTAAAAATCTCTGCGCTTTTCTCCCGCTTCATGACAGAAAACATAGAGAGTAGCAGTACCAGAAAGGTGGTGGTCTTCATCCCGCCCGCGGTAGAACCCGGAGAACCGCCGATCAGCATCAAAAGTATCGTGATGCTGATCCCTGTACCGGAAAACTGTCTATAGTCTGCTGTGTTAAAGCCTGCTGTTCTCGGGGAAATCGCCTGAAACAGAGACATCAGAACCCGTTCCTTCCGGGGAAAGTACGGAAACTCCATAAAGAAAAAGTACAGCGCTGGAATCAGTATCAGAAAAAAGCTCGTGAAAATAACCATCTTGCTCTGAAGTCGATAGCGTTTCCAGCGAAAGCCGCAGACCCTTAAGTCCTTTAACACAAAAAAGCCCAGGCCTCCAATCACGATCAGTGACATGATCACCAGATTTACCCAGGCATCCCCAGCGTAGTCTGTCAGAGAGGAATAGGGGTGAGGTACGCCCATCAGGTCAAAGCCGGCATTACAGAAGGCGGAAATTGAGTGAAACACCGCATACCACGCTCCCTTCAGGAAACCGAAGCGCGGAACAAAAACCGGCAGCAGCAAAAGCGCCGCTACACCTTCGATGATAAACACCGCGTGAAAGATGAATTTGGTAATTCGGACCATCCCCCCCACCTGGCTGGAGGCGATGGCTTCCTGCATGGTGCTTCGCTGGAGAAGGCTGATCTTCCTCTGAAAGACGGCGAGAACCATCAGAGTCAGGGTCACTACCCCCATCCCTCCCACCTGAATCAGGAAAATAATGATAAATTGTCCGAAGCCGGTCCAGTAGCTTGCGGTATCCTGCACCACCAGTCCTGTCACACAGACCGCGGAAACCGCGGTAAACAGCGCATCCGGGAAGCTCGCGTGTCCCTCCGGACGAGTGGCGATCGGAAGCATCAAAAGAAAGCTTCCCAGGAGAATGATCCCGAGGAAGCCCAGAAATATCAACTGAAATGAACTGAATCTTAGCTGTTTTTTCAAAAAACCATCTCCCCCTTCGGCATGCGCCTATCCTATCACAGGAAAAAGAAAATGAAAACCGGGGCAGTTCGCCGGGGAAATCCTGTTTCCGTATCCCCGGCATCAGAGCATGCCCTGCAAAACCCGGCGCAAGGAGCAGAACTCTCCTCAGTGAAGTGTCAGCTGATTCCAGAAGCCGAGCGGTTCCTGCTGCAATTTCCAGAATGCGACGCCGCCGACATTGGCCTCCTGCAAATGCTGCATCTTCAGCTTCATGGAATCCTGGTCCTCCATCCAGATTTTTTTCTCGACATCGCCTTCCGTTATCGAACCCACATTCTGCCCGGTCTCTTCGTCCCAGCTGAGACTCACTCCCTTCTTCGACACCCAGCTCTGGGCTGCTGCAATCCCGAACGCATCCGAACTGACGGAGCCATCCTTCTGGATCTTCCAGACTCTGGTATAGAAGGGAAGGGCAATGATGATACGGCTCCGATCCACCACGGCTGCCGATTCCTGAATCCCGCGATCCACATAGGAAATCGAGGAAACCGACCCCGCCTCCCCGGAACCGGCATAATGCTCGTCATAGCACATGATGACAAGATAATCCACGAAGGTTCCCAGCTCCTCAATATCATAGTATGCGTTGTAATCATAGGGAACATAACAGTCTACGGAAGAGACGATCCCGGCGGCACGGCAGGCGATGCCGAATTCCCGCACGAACTGTACATAGTCCCTGGCATCCGCCTTTTTGATCAGCTCAAAATCGAGGTTCAGACCATCGATGCCCTTCTCCTTCGCTTCCCTCAGGACGCCCTGAATCATCTTCTGTCGGAGAGCCTCCGATTTCAGAAAGGCGCCGATTTCGAAAGAACCTCCGTCAATGTTGTTGACCGTCGCCCACACCTTAAGCCCTTTGTCATGCGCAAGCTTGACATAGTTCGCATCTGCCAGACTCGCAAAGCCGCCGTCAGCACTAACAAGGTGCATCCATGTCGGCGCAATCACATTCATCTCTCCGACATTCGCCGTCGCTTTGGAAAAACCGGCATTGGCAGCAGCATTCAGAACCTGATGAAAACCAAGATTCACCTTTTTCCCGGACCCGAGATTCTGGTAATGGAACTCCGGCGCCTGAAATTCGGATACCGGTGTCAGCTCCCCGATATCCCGGAGCTTTCCGTTTCTGACATAGCCGATAAAGCCGTCCGGAGAAACCACCTTGGACCATTTCTCCATTTGCTCCAGAATCTTCAGCTTGCTCCCGGCGGGAAGAACCGTCAGAACCTCAGACTTCACACCGCCCTTCAGGCGGACAGCTTCCCGGCTTCTGAGGGTTCCCTCTGTATAGCTTAAGAACTGATTGTACAGAAAGATGCGCTTCTCTTCACTGTCAACATTCTGAAAAAAGTCGATATCGCTGTACATTTTCACAAAGTCAACATTGAGAAAAAGATCTTTTCCGTCAAAGAAAAACTTGTGACTCCCGTCCTCCATCGTATCCTCCGGCGCAATCTGTTCCGTTTCTGCCGGCTGAGAATAAAGCAACTTCTTAAGATCTTCGGCATAATAGAAACGGCGGTTCAGATTCGCGAGCACAAAGTCAAAGGGAAGATAGACATGGTTCTCCTGATAACGTCCGATCAGAAGATAGCCCTTATCGTTCTTCTGCTTTTCGTCATTGAGATAGAGCTGCACATTGTCCCCTGCCACATCGAAATACTGGCTGAGATCTGCCCTCCTGCTGGTCGGCATAAATTTTTTCACATAGATGCCGGCAGCGACAGAGAGAAGGAGCAGAAGCACTGTGACAAGCGCCACTGCCAAAGTCCTGTCTTTCTTCGTCCTCTTTCTGGAATGTTCCATTCGCCTCCTCTTCTTTCTTTATATCTGCTGCTCAAGCCTGAGAAGCTTCTCTGCCTGATCTGCGGTGATCAGCGGGTCAATCAGCGGATCGAGATCTCCGTGCAGAATCTGTTCAATGGAATAGAGTGTCAGCTTGATACGGTGATCCGTCACACGTCCCTGCGGAAAATTATAGGTACGTATCTTCTCGGAACGGTCTCCCGAGCCGAGCTGTAACCTTTTTTCCTCTGTCTCCGCTGCGTGCTTCCTTGCGGATTCAATCTCATAGAGGCGGGCACGGAGGAGCCGCATCGCCTTCTCCCGGTTTTGCAGCTGAGAGCGTTCCTCCTGGCACTCCGCGACCAGCCCTGTCGGAAGATGGATGAGACGGACTGCCGAGCTTGTCTTATTGATATGCTGTCCCCCGGCGCCGCTTGCGCGGAAAACCTCCATTTTCACCTCCGCTGGGTTGATCTCCACCTCGACCTCCTCTGCCTCCGGCATCACCGAAACCGTTGCCGTCGAGGTATGGATGCGTCCGCCGCTCTCTGTCTCCGGCACTCTCTGAACACGATGCACCCCGGACTCATACTTCAGTCTCGAGTAAGCTCCCTGTCCGTCGACGATGAAAACAACCTCCTTCATACCGCCGATCCCTGTCTCATTGACAGAGACCAGCTCTGTACGGTATCCCCGCTTCTCTGCGTAGCGCTGATACATCTCATAGAGTTCCGCCGCAAAGAGCGCTGCCTCGTCCCCGCCGGCACCTCCGCGAATCTCCATCACGATATTCTTGTCGTCGTTTTCATCCCTCGGAAGAAGCAGGAGCTGAATCTCCTTCTGAAGGCGGATCTGCTCCTCCTTCGCCATCTGAAGCTCCTCCTTCGCCATCTCCATAATCTCCGGATCCTTCTCATGCTCCAGAAGCTCCAGACTCTCCCTTTCCTGCTGTTCTACCTTCCGGAAACGGAGATACGCCTGATAGAGCGGCTCCAGCTCGCTCTGCTCCCGTATCAGCTTTTTATATTTATGGATATCCGATACAATCTCCGGCACCGTAAGGTTCAGAAGGATTTCCTCGTAATGTCGTTTCATGTCTTCGAGGTTTTCAAACATGGCTGACTCCTTTCAGCACCCGGCTCTTCCCTGCAAAATCTCTGATGCACTCTATCTCTGTAAACCCTGCTTTCCGGAAAAGCTCCGACACCGCTTCCTCCTGCGACTCTCCGATTTCCAAAAAAACCGCACCATCTCTCTTCAGATACTTCGACGCCTCCGCAAGAATTCTCCGGTAAAAACACAGACCGTCTTCCCCGCCGTCCAGCGCAAGGAGAGGATCATGCTCTCTCACCTCCGGGTCAAGCTCCCCAAGCTCCCCGGTTCTGAGATAGGGGGGATTGGAAACGATAAGGTTAAAGCTTTTAGATGTCGGGAGGGCGCTGTAAAGATCAGAGCAAAGAAATCGCAGCACGGTCTTTTCCTGCTCCTCTGCCCGTTCTCCCTCCGAAGAAACGGAGGCCCTGCCTTCCGGGGCAAAAGATCCGTCTCCCATGACAACCCTGTAGACTGCCTCCAGCCCTTCCTCTCTTCGAATCCGCAGGGCATTCTCTCCTGCGATGCCGAGCGCCTGCTCCGAAATATCGAGAGCCGTGATCTCTCCGGCACAAGCTGCCGCAGCGAGAGAAACCGCAATGCAGCCGCTCCCGGTGCCGAGCTCCAGAACGGAAAGCCTCTGCCTCTCTGTGCTGCTTTCTGCTTCCCTCCTTTTCTTTCCGGGAACAGCTTCTGTCTCTCCCTGTATGCTTCGAAAAGAAGCACTCCTGAACTTGCTCTGCCCTCCGGAAAGATATCTCCGGCACTCCTCCACCAGAATCTCGGTATCCGGTCTGGGAATCAGTACCGCAGGTCCCACCAGAAACCGATGCCCATAAAAATCCTGAAAGCCCAGAATCTGCTGCAAGGGGATTCTCCCGCATCTTTTTTTCAGCATCTCACGAAGCTTCCAAAGCGCCTCCCGAAGCGCCTTCTCAGAAAAAAGCAGTGCCGGATTTTCCCGGGAATGCAGGAGATACTTCTGCTTCTCCATCGAAAAGGCGGCGAGCAGCAATGCCGTTCCATCATATTCCGCCTCCGGGACGGATGCCTGCTGCAGCTCCTGCACCACAAAGGCTCGAAGCTCTGCCAGCGTCCTTGCCGAGGGAAGCCCCGGTTCTCTCATGCTTCTTTCCCTCCGCTTCTTCTCTCCGCATTTTCCGAGGCTGCCGCTGCCATGGGACTGCCACAGGCGGAAGCTATGGCGGCAGTCTCTCCTGCCTCCGGGAAGGGCACCGCAGTCTCCCCCTCCGCTTCGGGCTCTGTCTCCGGAAAATTCTCTCTCAGAAAGGCTCTCCAGTCAAAGACCGCCTCTACCGCCGCGATGGCAACCTCCGCCTGTGCCCGATCTGGCTCCCTGGTCGTAAGTCCCTGCATCCACATCCCCGGAATAAAGAGAAGGCGTGTCAGGGCATTGTCTTTTGTCCCCACAAGACGAAGGACTTCATAGCTGACTCCGGCGATCACCGGAATCAAAAGAAGCCGGGATAGCAGTTTCATCCAAAGTGTATCAAAGCGAAGCAGCATAAACAGAAGGATGGACAGCAGCATCACATAGACGAGGAAGGAGGTACCGCAGCGCTTATGCTCCTTGGAGGACAGCAGCACATTGTCCACGGTGAGCGGCAGCCCATGCTCCACACAGTTGATACACTTATGCTCTGCACCATGATAGGCAAAGGTTCTCTGTATCTCCGCCGTCCTAGAAACCAGCTTGATATATACGATAAACATCAGGACACGAAGGCTTCCCTCCAACAGGGCAAGCACAGTTTCGGAAGAAATCCAGAGCTTCAGCTTCCCTGTGAGATAAGTCGGAAAGAGGACAAAGAGAAGGATGGCAAGCAGAAAGGAAAACACGATAATCACGGTACTGAGTACCGACTCCAGCTTCTCCCCGAAGACCCCCTTCAGCCATCTTTCCAGCTTCGTGGGCTCGCTGTCCTCATCATCCTCAAGATAGGATGCGCTCTCATTCAGACAGCGCATGCCGAGCCCCATCGACTCCCCAAAGGACAGGATGCCACGGAGAAAGGGCAGACGCAGAAATTTATATTTTTCCGAGAGAGAATGATACTCCGATCTCTTCACCACGATTTTCCCGTCCTGCTTACGGATTCCCAGAGCAACCTGCTCCCGGTTCTTCATCATGATTCCCTCGATCACCGCCTGTCCGCCGATTCCGCTGTAAATCTGTCCGCAGTTCTTGCTCTTCTTCTCTGCCATAATCCTCTCTGACCGTTCTTCCTGATCTTATTTCAACTTCGCTTCCCTGCAATTTGTCCGGAGGAAAGGGCTCTGTCCGGCAGGCATCGCTTCATCCGGCTTCGCCGGACAACTCCCTTCGGGAGTCGCCAGACCGCTTCAAGGTTTTCCTGATGAAAGCTTTTCCATTCACAAAAAAGGGGAAGCAGAAACCCAGTTTCCACTCCCCCCTCGATGGAATCCAGGCCCTTACTGGATACCAAACTTCTTGTTAAACTTATCGATACGGCCCTTTGCCGCCGCCGTCTTCTGCGATCCGGTATAGAAGCTGTGGCACTTACTGCAAACCTCGACGTGAATCTCCGGCTTCGTGGAACCGGTCACAAAACTGTTGCCGCAGTTGCAGGTAACCGTCGCCTGATAGTATGTTGGATGAATTCCCTCTCTCATTTCGACTCCTTTCACATGGTTTCCAACCATGTGTTCTCGCCTTTCGGCTTAGTTTAAAAAGCTTGTTTACTCTATCACAGAAGCTCTGTTCTGACAAGGGGGAATCCGTGTTTTTTCAGCTTTTTCCGTGGTTTCAACTCCGCGAAAGGAAGCGGCACACAGCTTCCGGATGTGTGCCGCTTCCCGACAATGAAAAACTCCTACTTCTTCTTTACAGAAAGAACCTCACCTTCAAAGGGATCTACCTCGGAAACAGTACCGGTATATGTTACCTCTACCTTGTCGCCGACCTTGACATCCTCAATCCCCTTCGGCTTCTTTTTCTCGTCGAAGCTGAATAGTACGGACTCCCCGTCCTCCGTCTTGACTTCAAACTGAAAATCCTTCAGCACCTCCAGAGTGCCTTCACAGACACTTGCCTCGGCAGTATCCTGCTTCATATCCTTCTCCGTGGCATCGCTTTTCTTTCCGTCAGCTGCCATGGTTTTCTCCTCAGCCATTGCTGTAGTTGCGGCTGCCTTTGTGGTAGCGTTTGCATCGGACTTCTGTCCACAGGCGGAAAGTACTGCTGCACCAAGAATTGCTGCTACAAGTAAAGTCTTTTTCATGATTTTCCTTTCCAGGCATACGCCTGCTCCCAAATTTTCGGACTCATTTCTGAGCCGTCCTTAATGTTACAAGAAAATAAACGGATTACAAGACATCGCACCAATTCTTTAAAAAAACTTCAATCTTTGTTAAAACTTATTCAGTTTGATAGTGATATTCGGATTTTTTCCCTGATAACTTGTAGAAGCCGCACTTCCGCCCTTCAGCATCAGCGCGCAAAGCTCCTGATTGTCCCGGGTTCTTTCAAAGGCGTTCAGCAGGCTCTCTACAGATCCCTTTTTCTCCTCACTCGTTTCCCGGTGGATAAGATCCGAGGCTGCCTTCTCCTCCTCGGAGAGGAGCAGATCATCCCGTCTCGTACCGGACTTCAGTACATCTATCGCCGGAAAGATGCGGCGCTCCTGAAGCTCACGGTTCAGCACCAGCTCCATATTGCCGGTTCCCTTGAATTCCTCATAAATGACATCATCCATACGGGAGCCTGTGTCCACAAGGGCCGTTGCCAGAATCGTAAGGCTGCCGCCCTCTCTCATATTTCTGGCAGCGCCGAAGAAACGCTTTGGCATATAGAGTGCCGCCGGATCGAGACCACCGGACAGGGTTCTGCCCGAGGGAGGAAGCACCAGATTATATGCCCGTGCCAGTCTCGTAATGGAATCCAGCAGAATCGTCACATGTTCTCCCTGCTCCACCAGACGCTTTGCTCTTTCGATGGTCATTTCCGCCACCTTCCGATGATGCTCCGGTTGCTCGTCAAAGGTGGAGTAGATGACCTGTACCATACCGTCCTCAACCTCCTCCTTCATATCCGTCACCTCCTCCGGTCGTTCATCGATGAGAAGAATCAGAAGGTGCATCTCCGGCTCATTCCGGATGATTGCTTTTGCCACCTGCTTCAAAAGGGTGGTTTTTCCTGCCTTCGGCGGAGAAACAATCAGACCTCTCTGCCCTCTGCCGATCGGAGACAGCAGGTCCATTACCCGAAGAGAAAGGGCTGTCTTCTGCCCTGATGTCTCCAGATGGATACGACAATTCGGGAAAACCGGCGTCAGTCTGTCAAAATCAGGGCGGCGGTAAATATGGGACAGTGGAAATCCGTTGACCTCCTCGATATAGAGCAATGCCCCGAATTTTTCCTGCGGGTTTCTGGATCTTGCATAGCCTTTCAGCATATCTCCTGTTTTCAGCCCATATTTCCGTATCATCGGAGGATTTACAAAGACATCGGAGCTTCCCGTCATAAAATTATCGGAACGCATGAAACCAAAACCCTCCGGAACGAGCTCTAGGATCCCCTGTACCTGTTTCGTATCCGGATCCCTCGGCACAAAAACTCTCCGCTGCGATTTCTCGGAGGCCTCCACCGTATCCGTCTGTACCGCTTCCTCGGAGCTCACGGTCTCCGGAAGCACAGAAGCAGGCTCCGTCCCTCCATCCGGAGGGGATGTTACTGCCGGAACTCTCTCTGTCTCGGACTCCTCCCCTATATTTTTGCTGCGCCTTAGCTCTTCCGCTGCATTTTTTTCCACGGCTCCTCTCTGCGTTCTTCTCTGTCCTGCCGCAGCGGAAGAAGCCGGAACAGCAGAAGGCTCTGCCGCAGCCCTTGCCTCCGCGATCTCTTCCATCAGCTTCTGCACCATCACATCCTCCGGCAGTGAAGCCGTGGCATTTTCTCCCTCGGAGATCCCGGCCGGCACTTTCACCGCCTCCTCTTCCCTCCCCGCTTTTTCGGAAGCAGAAGACTTCTTTTCTTCTGTCTCCTGCGCTGTTACCGCTGTCGCAACGGATTTCCTTGCACCACTCCTCTTTCCGTTCGCGGCTCTTCGCTTTGATGCGCTCTTCTCTGCTGCCGTCTTTTGCTCCGCAGCAGCGTTTGTTTCCGTCTTTATTTCTGTTTCCCCTTCTGCCGGCAGCTTCAATTTTACTGCCGTCCTCTTTTTGCCTGTCTGCTTCTTCTCCCTGTGCTCCGGCTCTTTGATCGAATCCGACTCGTTCCTCTCACTCTTCCTGGGACGTCCTCGGCGCGCCGGTTTTTTTACTTCCTGTTTCTCTTCCATTTCGTTCTTGTCACTCATAGTTTTCCCTCATTCTGTTGTCGTTTTCAGCTCATGGAATGCTGTACCGAATGGCACGAAAGACCAAAATCCGAACATGAAAGATGCGTTGATTTCTCGCTCCTTCATTCAAAGACTATCACAGTATAGCAGATTCAGGAAAATTATAGAAAGGAAATATTTTCAGACCAAAAAAGAGGAGACTTTCGTCTCCTCTTTCAAACAGCGAATCCTGATTACTCAGTATAGTACTTCCTGGTACCATGCTGGTATACAAGGTTCTCATGATCCTTGCTCTTGGAGTTCCAAACCTGAGTATTGCTGATGTATCCTACAGAACCGTCGCTTGTGGTTACATAGTAAACATCATTGCTGTCCTTGTAAACCTTGTTCTTGCCATCCAGACGGGTTCCGGAAGCATTTACAAGATACCAGCTGCCAGAAATAGTTCCGAATCCAACCTGATTTGCATACTTCTCCTCAGTGAAGCCGGCTGCAAGCTTGGTCTTCTGACCCGGCAGAGTCTCAACCAGCGCATAGTTGGAGTCATCGTTATTTGCCTTCAGAACGATACCGGCGATGACATACTTGTTCTTGAAGTATCCGGTAGCTGCCTCACCGTTCTCCTTGAAGTACATCTGATAAGTATCATCATCGAACTTCACATTCTGGAAGCCGGTCTTTCTGGAACCGTCCTTCTCCTTGTCATCAGAGAAGAAATAAATCTTGTTGGTGGAAGTAGCAGCAACGGCAAGGTAACCGTTCTTGGTCAGATCCTGAAGATCGTCATCGCTGTTAACCTTGTTGGTGTAACCGCTGCCGGTGTTCCATACCAGACCGGAAAGCATACGTCCGATATCGTCGAAGACATACTTCTTGCCCTTGATGTTCTTGATCTTGTTCTTGACGAGCTTGCCGGAGCCATCAGTCCACCACCAGCTGTAGGTGTCATCATCGTGATCCGACTGATCAACCATCTTGGACGGAACAGCCCATACCCACTGGTTCTTACGGGAAGCGCCATCGCCGTTGGTGTAGGCATTGCTGGAGGTAGCAGTAAGCTCGTTGTAGGAAGCCTTGGTGTTGGACCACTCCTCAACCATACGTCCCTCACCGTCGAAGTAGTAGGTGTTACCATTGATGTTCTTCTTCTTGTTCTTGGTCTTCTTGCCGTTGGAATCGAAGTAGAACCAGAAGGTGTCCTTATCTGTGTCGTCATCGCCGATGTACTGCGGATAGGAATCTGTTGCTCCGACTGTCAGCTGAACCCAGCCGTTGGAAGCAGCACCGTCATCCCAGCCACCGAAGTAGTACTCACCCTCAGCCCAGGCGTTGTCATCTGTATTGATGCTGAGTCCGTCCTTCACTACCCAGCCGTAAAGCATCTTTCCATCCTCGTCGAAAGCATACTTTCTGCCGTTGATGGTCTTAAGATCTGCAACATCAAGAGTGGTATTGTTGTTCTTGAAAGCCTTTCCGTCCTCACCGAAATAGTACCATCTGTACTGTGCATCGGAGGAATCGCTTCCGTCAGCATTGGAAACAGCTACCCACTGGTTAGCAACCATAGCACCGTCGCCGTTTACATAGTAATACTGATTGTTGTAATTGATCAGCTGATCCGTTACCATGTTGCCGTTCGGCCCAAGATAGAACCAATAGTCTCCGGACTTTCTCCAAGCATCAGCAACTGCCTGTCCATCGTTTCCAATGTACTGCCAGTTTCCGGTAGAATTATCCCAGCCTGCTGCAAAAGTTACTGCAGAAGCACCGAGAGCAAGTAAAGCGGTTGCAGAAAGGGCTGCAACAATTTTTGTCTGCTTTGTCATAAAAATGCACTCTCCTTATAAAAGTATTCGGGTTCAGGACCCAAGTTACGGGGCGTATTATACAGCCAGCGAGGCCTCGAAGCAAGTTCTTTTTTCGATTCCCCCGGTACGACGGCTGCCCGCTCACTCGTGACATGGTGTATCATAACAACTCGACTCTGCCTTGTACATAACAAAGCAGAGTCGAATTATTACAGACTTCTTAAGAACTTAATCTTTTGATAAGCCCATGGCAAGCAGGACATACATCACCGGTACTACAATCGGCACTGCGATATTGACCACTGCCTGGCAGAGGTACACCGCCACGGAAAGGAAAATCGCGTGCCGCACGCTGCTGTCAACGGGATATCTTTTCCTCTCCCTTTCTTCCGGAAACATATCCTGTTTTTCTTTCTTTTCCAAAGCCGCAGAACTCCCTCCGGCGCCTCTTCTCCGCCCTGTGAGCCAGGCACTGCTTCCGCGGACCAGTGCACTCAGGGAGGAAGCAAACTGGAAGAGATATGTAAGCACTCCCGCGACACCGACTGTCATCAGAAGGTTTAAATACTCATTATGTGCACTGTCAAACATCCCATAGCCGGCTGCCTTCATCTGCTCATAGATATGATCCATCGTGATAATATAGTAGGTATCCGGTCCATGCCCGATGATCCTCTCAAGAAGCGGCATATCTCCCCAAAAATACTGCATGACGAAGATCCAGTTCATTCCTCTTCCCTGCCCCCAGGCAGGTCCCAGCACAAGAATTTCCCGGAAGTTCTCAAGGAAGCCGATGTGATGCCCAACATTGGCATCATAAAGCAGATAGAAAGAAAACAGCAGAATCAGAAGGAGAAATACAGACCAGAGACGAAGGAGGAATTTTCCGGTCCTTTCCTCCCTTTCGCTTTCTGACAGCGGCTTTTCCTCCTCTTTCCTCCTGTCCTCTGCCCGGAACGCTTTCCTCCCCAGCCCGCAGCACAGAAGGGAAAGCGCTATCCCGAGACAGGGAAGCGGCGATAACCCGAGATGTACCAGTGCCGGCAGATCCAGAAGATTGATCCGCACGACTGCGGGATCCCCGTTTTTTATCATAAAAGCGGTTCCCAGAAGCGTCAGAAAGAAAAGAAGCGCCAGAAACCAGTAGCGGAAAAATCTGTCTTTTTGGGGAAAGCAGAAGTACGGCAGGAGAAAAAAGAGTGCCGCTGCGGACAGGACGGCATTGTCGCTCTGTCCAAAAATCGAAGCCATCGTAAAAACAACGAAAGAGACAGCGCAGAATATCTGCTCCCTTCTGTCCTTCCGGAAACAGAAAAGCGCGCCTGTGAGTCCCATAAATAGGGCAGTATAGGACGTATAGGTATTAATATTTCCGATCGTGGAAGTGAAAATCAGCTGCTTGTCCCACTCGACTCCCACAAAGAACTCCAGAAGATCCCTTCCGTAAAAATTGCAGATGCCGAGCAGACTCACCAGAAGGGCCCCGAGGATGCCGGCGGTGAGATGCCAGAACCGGAAACGATAGCAGCGGGAAATCATCAGATAACAGAGAAAGATACAGCTCTGCATGAGAAGCCCCATATATCTTCCCTGATTCCCCCAGAAGCTCTCATAGGGGTAGGGGGAGAGCGCCGTAGACACTGCATATACCAGGAGCATCAGAAAAAAGCCGAGATCCACCCGGCTCCATCTCGGAAAAGACAGCCTTCTCCTTTCCTGCCGCAGCTGCAGCAGCCAGAGCAGAAATGCTGCCCCGGAGAAGAGCAGCGTCGACTTCCAGAAAAAGCCAAAGCGCGTCTCCAGGACATCAAAGAGCTTATTGTGGACATAGAAGGGAAAAATACAGAAAATCAGAAGCACATACCAGCTGCTGACCCAGTGAAGAAGTGTACCGAAAACGCCCTTTCCCTCTTCTTCCCCTTGTTTTCTTTTCCTTAACTGTGCCATAGACTTCCTTCCTTTTTATGATTTCAGCTAAGGAAACGCTGACGAAATCAATGTTTCCCCGAATGTGCGTCTGTCTTTCTATCAGACCGGTGCTTCTCCGACGACAGGTCCCTCGCCTACACCGGGACTGCTGTCTCCGCCGCCCGGTGCCGGAGCGGGAGCTTCCCTGCTTGTCTCTGTCGGCGGGGAAACCTCCCTGGATTCCTTCGTTTCCTCCTTTGTCTTTTCCGGCTTCTCGTTCTCTCCCTTGGATTCCGCAGGTCCCTGATCCGAGATACTGCTGCTCTCCCTCGTTTCTCCGCTCTCCTTCGTTCCTTTTGAGGAAGTCTTGTTATCGGTATGCGATCCTTCTCCTGTCCTGTCTTCCTCTGTCGCCTTTTTCGTGCTCTTCCTGCTCTCTCCATTCTCGGCATCCCTGCTGCTCTTCTGAGATTTGGAGGTTCCTGTGCTATCCTCTTCCTCTGCTTTCGTTTTCCCGGAGGAATTTCCGGCACCGGAGCTTCCTCCGCCCCTGGTGTCCTCCGCAATCTTGTTGCTGTAGGTATAGACGGCTGAGCTCGGCTTGTAGCTCTGGTCCTCAAAGAGAAACTGATGCAGCTTCACGACATTGGATGACAACGTCTTCGGAACGACAATGTCTCCCTTATTGCCGAGACGCATCGTCGTAAGGTCCGTCGGGAAGCCCTGGGAGCCGACGATATTGTAGCGTCCTATCCCCTTCGCGAGCTGAAGGATATCTCCGGCGTCAATGTTGAAGGCAATCTGCGGCAGTACCGTATTGATCACATTGTTCAGGGTCTGGAGATCGGCGTGCTTCGCCTTCTCCAGCATCTGTGCCAGGATCTCTCGCTGGCGCTCGGTTCTCTTGAAATCCGTATCCGAATGGCGGAGACGGGCATATCCGACCGCCTGTACACCATCCAGATGCTGCATGCCGGTGCCCTTGACATACTCCGCCGCCGGATTCTTTGCATTGATGCCGGACTTCACCGCAGTCTCATGGATATAGGCGTTCAGCTCCTTGCTGAGCTTCGGGGTGATTTCCACATCGACGCCTCCCAGCATAGTGATGGCATCCGCTACCGCATGCCAGTTAAAGGTCGCGTAATGCTGGATATTGAGATCCAGATTCTTATTCAATGCCCGCACCGCCTGCTCCGGACCGCCATCCGCATAAGCCTCATTGATTTTGGCATAGCGGGTGCCGTTTCCAAGGTTCAGATAAGTGTCCCTGTAGACAGACGCAATCTTGATGTCGCCGCTTCCCATATCGATACTGACGATCATCTGCACGTCCGCATTCCCCTGCTTGACATTGCCGTCCCGGGAATCCAGTCCGAAGACGGCTACGGTCCAGTAGCCGGACATCTGCTGCTGCATGGTAATGTCGATATTGTCATTCTTGACCTTCTCCACATTGAAATCGACCGCCTGTGTCAGATTCATATAGCGGAAATAGATCCCGGCAAAGGCGATGCAGGCCAGTGTCACAAGCTCCACCAGAGTACAGAGCACAATCTTCTTAATCCGGGAGCGCTTCTTCTTTTTCAGATTCTCCCGTTCCTCCTGAATCTCCCTGGACTGCTCCCCCGGATGGTTCAGCTCCTTCTTTGACCTGCCGCCAAAGTCGAGATCCAGCTCCCGCTCTTCGTCCGGCTCCCCGGCTTCCGGTGCCGCATCAAAGTAGGGAGACGGTTTATGGATGGCAGAATCCCGATGCGTCCGTTCTTCCGTATTTTCCGCAGTTTCCTTCACTTCCGTATCTGTCAGCGGGACATTGCCGCCCTTCGGATTCTCGTCTTTTCCATGCGGACGACGGGTTCCCTTATGTTTTAAAGCCATGTCAGATCCTCTTACTTCAATAGGCGTTTTTGTTTACAAAGCCCTTCCATACTGTCATAAATAAAATTCGTATGTCAAGCCCCAGAGACCAGTTTTCGATGTACCAGAGATCAAACTGAATCCGTTTATGGATGGAAGTGTCCCCGCGAAGCCCGTTGACCTGCGCCCAGCCTGTCATGCCGGGACGCACCTGATGCTTCACCATATATCTCGGGATCTCTTCCTTAAACTGCTCCACAAACTGTGTTCGCTCCGGCCTGGGCCCCACCAGGGACATATCCCCCCGAAGAACATTGAAGAGCTGCGGCAGTTCATCAATCGAGGTTTTCCGTATGAATCTCCCGATACCGGTGACTCTCGGATCATCCTTCACCGTCCAGCTCTTCCTTTCCTCCTCGACACGCTGCTGCACCATGGACCGGAACTTGTACATCATAAAGGGCCTGTTGTGGCGCCCCACCCTCTCCTGCCGGAAAATGACAGGTCCCGGCGAGCTCAGTCTGATGCCGATGACTGTCGCCAGCATCACAGGAGAGAAGAGGAGGAGGGAAAGCAGCGCGCCGAAAAGATCCATGCTCCGTTTCAAAAAAGCATTGACCGGTTCTGTCAGCGGAACATTTCTGATGTTAATGACGGGAAGTCCGTCCATATCCTCCGTCACAGGTTTGGAATGGATCACATTCTGGTAATCCGGAATGAATTTTGTATGCACCCCCGACTTCTCGCAGACCGAGACAATCCCGGAAAGCTTTTCATACGCCGCAAGCGGCAGGGTAATGACGATCTCATCCATAGTATTCTCCGACAGAAGCCTTGCCAGATCTCCGATCTTTCCAATGACGGAAACCCCCCGGTATGTCGTTCCCGGATCTATCAGATCATCCACAACACCGTAAATCTGATATCCCCAGTCCGGATTTCGGAAATTCGCATCAATAAAGCGGTCCGAGACATCGGAAAAACCGACCAGAATGATGTGTTTCTGGTTAAAGCCCTTTTTCCGAAGCTGCGACAGCGTGAAGCGAATCGACATTCGTTCCAGAAAGAGGATCATGGTGCCCAGAATGGCAAAGAAGCTCAAAAGCCTTGTCGAGAAGTTCTGAAAATAACCGGATCTTCGGAACACAAAGAGGATGGTGGCAAGCAGCAGAAGCCCGACAGCGTTGCTCTGCAAAATCCGGAAAAGCTCCCGCCGCCGGGACAGTGTCCGCTTCGGCTGATAGAGCCCGAATGCCCAGAAAAGCAGGAGGTAGCCCGGCACGATGGGGACAAGCGCAGTAAAATATACCCGCATCGAGAGCACGCCGTGACCTTCCGGAAAGATACGGGCACCGATTGCGAGATACCAGGCTGCGGTATAGCTGAGAAGGATGACGAACGCATCCAGCGCCACCTGCAATTCGTTTAACTGCCTTTGCTTGTCTTTAATCATAAGCGCGATTATACCATGGAACAGCGAAAAGGAAAAAGCGGATTCTCTCTGCCTTTTCTGTCACTTCTATTAAATTTATGATATCAGAGTCAAAAGCCTTATCCCGCGGCAAGCCTGCCTGTCGGCGGAAGAGAGCCTTGATGCCTCGCTCCGGAGATCGGCCTTTGACACTCACGTCAGATTACACGATATCCTTTAGAATCGGGAGTCCGTAGGGCTTTCCGATCTCTTCCTGCTTCAGATCCCGGAGAGAAAAGTTCGATTTCCGAAGTGTCAGCGCCGGGTGATAGTAGGGGTCGCCCTGACGGAGAATCTCCCGCCAGCGCTTCGCGAAGCAGACGATCTCCCGGTTAAATCTCTCCACCTTCTCCGGCGTATCTTCCAGTCCTCTGGATTTGGACTCATAATGATGAAAAAGCGCATAAGGATTGTATACCACAAGATAGCCGAGGGATCGCAGCTTCATGCAGAAGTCGATATCATTAAATGCCACCTTCAGTTCTCCGGTAAAGCCGCCGACCGCGTCAAAAACCTCACGCCGCGAGAGCATGCATGCCGCGGTCACCGCGCTGTAATCCTGAATACATTTTGCACGATGCATATAGCTGTTTTCACTGTCATGAATCCCGATAAAGCAGGCACCCGCGATGCCGCCAAAGCCGAGAACAACTCCTCCATGCTGTATCTGTCCGTCCGGATAGAGAAGTCTCGCGCCGACCGCGCCCACCTCCGGGCGCTGCGCATACATCATCATTTCCCGGAGGCTCTCCCTCCCGAGAAGCTCAATGTCATTGTTCATAAACAGGAGGTAGTCCCCCTTCGCGTACCGAACGCCGAAATTGTTAATCAGGGAATAGTTGAATTCCGACTTCCATGTTATGACACGAACGGAAACGGTCTGTCCCTCCGGAAACTCCTGCTGTATCTTCTCATAGTATGCCGCGGTTTCCGGCTCGACGGAATTATTCTCCACTACGATAATCTCGACATTCCGATAGCTTCCGGAGAGCAGAGAGCGAATTGCGAGATCCAGATCCCTGATATGATCCTTGTTCGGAATAATGACGGAAACCAGGGGCTCTGCTCCGTTCTCCTTCCGAATCTCATAAATCGGATGGTAAAAGCCGTAGGTGATTCCCCTCTCCACCCTTTCACAGGGGAGATTCAGCCGCCGGAGCTGTGCCTGAACCGCACGTCCTCCCGCTGTAAAGGCATAGAGCTTTGATTCCGGATTTGCCGCCGTACTCAGCGGATGGGATCTCCAGTGATAGAGAACCTTGCGGATATGCCGGATATAGCGGGAGAGATAAAGGCCGTCCCGCATCCCCCGCTCGAGGGAAGACATCCTCCCCTCCGATTCGGATTCTGTCTTTCCTGCCCCCTCCTCTGCCTTTGCCGGGTTCTCCTCTTCCTTTCCCTCTCCCGAACATTGCATAGGGGAGGCAGCCCTCTCCGGCTGCTGCACCGCAAAGGCAGCCTCAAAACGAAGCCTTTCCTCCTGATATCCCCTTGAGATACGGGAATATGCCAGAGCGGCCTCCTCCCGATCCGCTTCCCTCTCATGCCGCTCCGCCGTCTCACAGGCACGAAGAATCAGATCATAGTCCTGCGCTCCGTCAAACGCCGGGCGCTCATAGATCACATTGCCTTTCTCATCTCTTTCACTGATTTCTTCAAGCAGTGTCTTCTTCAGAAGGAGGAGGTGACAGATGTAATTTACGGAACGGAGAAGATCCGGATTGTAGTCCGATTTAAAATGCGGCTCGAAATAAAATGCCGATTCAAAGTCGATCTTGTCCTCATCCGAATAGAGCAGCTCCGCCTCCGGATATGCCTGAATCTCCCGGTAACACTCATACAGCGCATCCGGAGAAAGCTCATCATCATGGTCACAGAACACCACAAAATCCGCTTCCGGAGATACCCTGCGGACAGCTTCGTTCGTATTCTCCGAGATGCCCAGATTTTCCCTCAGAACCGTATAGCGGAAACGCGGATCCCTCCGGCGGTACTCTTCCAGTACCTCACAGGGCTTTTTCCCGTCCGAGGCATCCCAGGGCAGCTTCTCATACTCCGAGGCATCCGCAGCGTTCAGCTCAAAGTAGGGATAGCTCTGTACCGCAAGGGAATCCAGCATGCGGCGCAGGAATTTCTCCGGAGTCCGGTACACAGGAATCACAACCGAAAAAAGAACAGGGGCACTCAGCTTCTCCGTCTCTTCTCTCTGCCGCTGAAGCTCCTCTTCTGTCGTTCTGACCAGCTTCCTCCAGTCGTTGTACTCATACTCCTCCCGGATATTTTTCAAGCGATGGAAGGATTTCTGCAGCAGCGCCCGGAAGCCCTTTTTCCGAAGCACTTCCCAGGCGGCACCGAAGGTCTCCGGGCGAAGCAGAGAAAGCAGCTTCTCCCTCTTCTGATGCGCCCGACTGTTGAAGCTCTCAAGAATCCTGTCATTGATCCTGTACTGCCGTCTCCTGCCGTCCACCTCAATCACAAGGATTCTCGTCTCGTCCTGCCCGTGCACATAGGGAACATTGATATTGAAGCCGAGTGCTCTCCCGACAGGATGACCTGCGGCAATACGCTCGGAAAAGTAAGCCTCCGCAACTCTGTCCCTCGGAACGGCCTCAATGACCGCATCCTCGCAGTCCTTCCCCTGCCCATCCGTCACACGGTAGCTGACCCTGGTCTCCGGATCCCTTCCGAACGCCCAGCCCTGCAAATTCAGTTGTCCCTCCCGCACGAGGGCAATATCCAGCTTTGTTCTCATACCCGTCCTTCTGTCTCTCCGTCAGTTTTTCTGCGATTGATTCTTCGGCTTCTCCTGCCGTCGGTTTTTCTGTATCCTGTTTTCGTCCGCAGCAGCTTCTCCCGCGGCAGCGGGTTCCTTGGCGGAAAAGGAGCTTTCCCGTTTATCTCTCATCTTTTTCTTTCTCTGCCGTTTCTTTCCCGTTTTTCTCCTCCGGGGGGGGCAAAGTTCAGTCTCTCCTCCTCGATCACCAGCGGACGCTTCATGATACGCTGGTTCATGGCAAGGATGTATTCTCCCAGAAGTCCGATGAAGAAAATCTGAATGGACCCCAGGAAAAGCATCCCGATCAGCATCGGGGCTGTCCCTGCCGGGAAGCGGTCCCACCAGATCAGCTTCATGACGAGATAGATCACACCGATCACCATACTGATAAAGGAAGTAAACGCCCCCAGAAATACGGCAGTGCGAAGTCCCACCTTGGTGTAGCTCGTAAAGGAGAGCATCGCCGCATCATACAGGGTATAGAAATTGTTGTGGGTCTCTCCGGCGCGGCGCTTCGGCTGGGTGTACGGAATCTCCGTCCGGTGAAAACCAAGCTCCGCGACGATTCCCCGAAGAAAGGGGGTCGGATCGTCCAGCTCCCGCATGACCCGGATAAAGCTTTTGTCATAGAGTCCGAAGCCGGTAAACTGGCTGATCTGATCCACCGAGGACATCCTTCGAATCAGCTTATAGTAGACGCCCCGCAGGAAGTACATAAGCCTGGACTCTCTGGAGCGGGTCTTGACACCGATGACGATACGGCTTCCCTCCTCCCAGGCATGAACAAACTTCGGAATCATCTCGACAGGGTCCTGAAAGTCTGCCGCCATGAGGACGGTCGCATCTCCCTCACTTTGCAGCATCGCATAGTAGGGGCTGTTGAACTGTCCGAAATTTTTCGCATTAAAAATCGCCTTGATCCGGGGATCCCCCTCACAAAGCGAACGGATCAGGGTACGTGTCTGATCTCTGCTGTCGTTATCGATAAAAAGGATCTCATACTGATACTCCGGCAGACTGCTCTGAAAACAGCTGCACAGTGCCTCTGCCAGAGGAACGACATTCTTCTCCTCGTTATAGCAGGGCACGACCACCGTAATGGTTTTCTTCCTCATTTCCGTATCTCCTCAGACCATGCTGCCGTTCCTGTCCTTAAGCTCAGTACTGAATCCGGAGGGATTAAGGGAGCACTGGTTAAATCGACGCTTCCTCAGAACTTTCCAAGCTTCACTGCCGCCTTGATGACAGCTCGATTCTTCATATCATAGATGGAAGCCTCTATTTTGTCGAGTCCCTCATAGCTCTTTGTAATGAAGATGCCCGGGTGCAGATGATGCTCTTCCGAGAAGCGGAGCGTCTCCTCCAGAAATGCTCTTCCTCCTCTGGAAAGGGAAAATTTCAGTGTTTTCCCTGCCATACCGCGGCCAATGGAAAACTTGGGAATCATCAGTCCGTCTATCGCCGTATGTGCTTCCTGCTGCTCCTGAAGCTCCGTATCCGCGCCATAGTACATCACACTGGAAACGATACCGGTGCCGTATTTCACCATATCCACCGCCTGCGGAAGCGCAGTTTCACTGCCCCCGCAGATCAGCACCGCATCCGCACCGGCAGTGCCGGTCTCCTGCAGCACAAAGTTCACGACAGGGGAGCCGGTGGAATTGGAGAGAGGATGCATCCCCTCCGGAAGTTCCGCTCTCAGCGTCCGGTAATTCAGGACTTCCACCGTACAATCCGGGGTGGACATGGATTCTGCCAGTAAAACATTCTCCGGACGGGAGCCGACGGCGAAGATATGCCCTGCCCCCATCTCTCTCGCACAGAGAATCGCGGAAAGCCCGATGGCGCCGATCCCCATCACAACGACACTCTGCCCTGCTGCTATCTCCGCCTCCAGGCAGGCGGTACGCGCCGTCGCCAGGACGTCCACGCACATGAGCGCATCCTCATATGCCATTCCCTCCGGAATATGCGCGAGATTCCTGTCCGCATAGGGGAGATAGAAGATCTCCTGAAAAGCTCCGTCGATGCTCTTCCCGAGCAGATGTGCAGAAAAATGACAGCCTGCGTGTGCATAGTTCCTTTCTGCCTCCGGGTCTGCCCAGTTCGGAGTAATCGCAGGAACCGCAACGACCTCTCCTGCCTGAAAGTCCCGCACTTCTTCTCCGGCTGTCTCAATCCGGCAGAGACATTCATGCCCGAGGGTCAGATTTTTTCGCTTCGGACTCCCCTGCCATATGGTATGGACATCACTGGTGCACGGACTCACCAGCAGCGGACGAAGCAGTACGCCGTGGCTGTCACGAAGCCGTGGATATGCTTTTTTGATGTAGCGTATCTTTCCTCTTCCCTCCAGAACCAGAGCGTCGATATCCCCCTGTATCTCTGCCGCAGCCGCTTTCCTGTCTTCTATCTCCACAAAGCCTTCTCCGACGAGTGCCAGGGTTCTGACCTCTCCCCCGAACTTCTCCCGAATCATGCCCCCAATTTCTCTGGTGTAGCCGGGCGCGGCGATAAGAATCTCGTCCACCGGTTCTTCATGGAAATGCGCCGGAGCCACAATGGGGATATGGGAGGCCGGACAGAAGCGTCCCTGCTTAAAGGGAGCCGAATCAATGACATAGCGGACATATCCCCGGAGCGCGGTGCTCGAAAGGAAGGTAAAGCCCTGATGGCCGGCGCCCCAGACTGCGAGACTCCGCTTCTCCCGCCTGAGACTCTCGACATAGCTTCGTATCTTATCCTTCAGTATTTTCTCGTTACGACGGATCCCGACGCAGTTCAGCCAGCGGAACTTTGCCGACGCAGTTCTCACAGAAGCCAATGATAAGGGCTCCGACTCTTCCGGCTTTCGTACCAGAATCTCAATGGTATCCCGGTTGACGGTTCTCAGAGAAAGCACCCGAAAGCCGCTGTGCGTAAAAAGGTAGCGGAGACTTTCCTCACTGTAATAGGCGAGATGATCCCGGATCAGCTCATAGTAGCTTTCCTCCTCCTCGATATAGCCCAGGCTCGGTACCGTGACCAGTCCGAAGGCACCGGCTTTCAGGTTCCGATAGATCGTCCTCAGCATCTCCGTCGGCTTCGGCTGATGCTCCAGAAAATTAAACTGCACGAAGGCATCGAAGGGGGCACCCGGAAAAAGGATATCCCCCTCCGCAAAGCCTTCTGTTACGGAAAGCCCCTGTGCTCTGGCCTCCTGCACCAGCTCCCTTTTATGCTCTATGCCGGAGAGCTCGACCCGCTCTCTCTTCTCCTTCGAAAGCTCTCCCCACATCGCAAGGAACTCCCCCCTGCCGCAGCCCGCCTCCAGAATCCGGTATTTTTTCTCTGCCTCATCCCCTGCTTCTTTTCTCTTCTGTTCCTCCGCCTCATCCATGCGGGAGAGCAGTCTTTCATACTCCTCCTTCCGAAGAGATATCATGGTTTTTGTCCCGCCGCCGGCACGAATCACATCCTTATAGTAGGAAACCGGACGTACCCGGAGCTGCACCAGCCCGCATTTTCGGCACTGACAGAGAGGCAGCGTGATGGGGGCATCCGCAGACAGCTCTGATTCCGCAGGAATCTTCTGGGCGCTTTCCGGCATGTCCGGAAAGCGGGAAAGAAGCTCTGTCTCCCCGCCGCAGAGGAGGCAGGAGCGCTCCGCCATGGCTTTGATTCCCTCCGAAAAGGAAATCACATCCCGATACCCCAGCGCTTCCAGTCTGGAGCTGTCCGGATGAAGGTCTGCATCCCCCTCCACATTGCTGCTGCGCACGCCGAAGTGAAGCAGCTCCGAAAGCTTCTTCGTCTGATGAAAATGTGCGCGAAATATCTCTGCCGCTTCCTCCACATAAGCTCTGAGGCTTGGATGCGCACTGCCTCGTCCCGCTTCCTCCGCACTGTCTCCGGCCGGAGAATGCAGCGGCACTCCCTGCTTCCTCACAGACGCGATATCATAATCTCCCGATCCTGCCTCTTCCCTCTCGATGAGAAGCCCAAGGGCTCTCACATAGTCCCGTACCTCCATATAATTCCAGTCCTGGGTGCAGGGGGACAATGTCAGCTCTGCTCCCTCGCGGATATGGAGAAGCAGACTCCGAAGAAGATTGTTTTCATGTTCCCCCTCGCCGTAAACGGAAAAGATGCGAAGATGCAGGAACTGCATGGCAATCGACTTCTCCCCGGCAGCTTCCTCTGCTTGTTTCTCCTCTGTCCTCTGTCCTCCGGTTGCTTCCCCGGGATATCTTCGAGCAGGCAGGGATTCTCGAAGTATTCCCTCTTCCTGCCTCTGCGACTTTTCCCGACTTCTCTTCTCCGCCCACAGGGAAAAGGCAAGCTTGGCTTTCCCGTAGGGACTCACCGGCTTCGGTTCTTTCTGATCGCCGTTCCCGTATTCCGCCTGCGAACCGGCAAAAAGAAATTTCCGGCAATGAAGGGCTTCCGCAAGAAGATACGCCTTTTTCGCATTTTCTATATTTCTTTCCTGTAACGCGGAATCCGCACGTCCGAGAGATCCGACCCCGTCCCAGCTGTAGTGAAGAAAGACATCATAACGCGCTTCCGGAAAGGCGGGAATCATGCCCGGCTCCGGCAGCCGATCAAAATCGAGATACTGTAGCTGCAGCCCGGAAAGCCCGTCAAGGCAGTTCAGCTTCTCCAGATTTTTACTGCTCTTCCGTACCAGTCCGGTCACCTCATGTCCCCGGGAAAGAAGATATCTGGCGCTCTGAATCCCCAGGAAGCTGCTCACTCCGGATATGATAATTCGCATCGTTTTCTCCCTTCTCTCTGTCAATGCTCTTTCCGTTCTGTCCTCTCCTCTATCCCCTTTCAGACACAGATCCTCCGCTGCCATAACACCGTTCCCTCGGAGCGGACTGCCGCTGTCTATTCTCTCGGGATCAGCATAATCCTTTCCATCTCTTCCTCCGGAAGATAGGGTGCCATATCCTCCAGCGGCGGGCTTACGAGACTGCCGTCCGGAAGCTTCTTTGCCGCAGACTTCGGCAGGAACTGCTGCTCGAGACTTACCATGATTTCACAGATCACCGGTCCCCTCTTTGACAGCACGTCACGGAAGCAGTCCTCCAGCTCCTCATTCCTGGAAACCCGCACAAAGGGATAGCCGTAGGCTTCCGCCAGCTTTCCCATATCCGGGAAGCTCAGATCCTGTACTCCGTTCACCCCGGAGTCGATACCGATCCCGACAAGAGGTTTTCCGAAGTAGCTGTTCTGCGTCTGGCGAATCGAATGGTAACCGCCGTTGTTGATCACAAAGATCTTGATGGGCATACGGTGATGAATGATGGTTTGCAGCTCCTGAAGATTCATCTGGATCGAGCCGTCTCCGGTGAGAAGCAGGATATCCGAATTCTGGTATTCCGGATATCGCTCCCCCCGTCCTGCCC
Source organism: uncultured Oribacterium sp. (assembly GCA_963545355.1). GTDB lineage: Bacteria > Bacillota > Clostridia > Lachnospirales > Lachnospiraceae > Oribacterium. Next base: position 38,496 of record CAUUIW010000002.1, read on the forward strand.
AGTAGGGATTCTTTTCTCCCTGCAAAAGGGTATCCTTTGCATCCGGTCCGAAGACCGCGGCGCTGACACCAATCGCCGCCGGAAGGTCATAGCCCATCGAGGCGACGCTGTCCTGAGAGATGAAGCGCGCGCCCTCTTTAATACGGTATGCCTGTCCCCCGGCAACACAGGGACTGCCGTTCCCGACCACCGTGATCTGGTTCTCCCGACTGAGCCGCGAGAGAATATCCACCACTGCATAAACATTGGCAGGCTCCTGCCCGTTCCGGGACGGCATAAGATACTCCGGAAGCACTGTCGGATAATTCTCACGATAGAACATGCAACTCTCCAGCCAGTTCAGGGAAGGCTCTCCTCCCCTTTGGATCAGCTCCGCCCTCCGTTCCCGAAGCAGCTTCCCGGCGGATTCTGTATGACAGACCTTTTCCGCGTTGGCAAGAGAAAGCCCTCTTCCTCCGCAGAAAACACAGCCTTTCCCCCCTTCTCCGCACGCCTCCCGGCTCGTCCGTCTCTCCCCGTCCACAGATACGGCAGATTCTCTGTCTTCCTCCTTCAGCACAAGAAGCAGTGCCTGAAGCAACGCCTTCGCATCCGCGAAAATCGGGTGATCCACATGGACAGAGGGCTTTTTCATCTCCTCCCGGTCGATGTCATTCACAATCACATACGCCTCTCTCGCCCAGGAACGGAACCGGTAACCCACCTGACGGATATTGAGACGGGAACCGATCGAAAGAATGAAATCCGCATTCTGCACTGCAAGATTTCCGGGCCTATCGCCCCGCCCTCCCGGGCGCCCCACATAGAGAGGGTGCGCTGTCGGGATGATATCCGGCGCATTCCAGCTGACAACCACCGGAAGATTCAGCTGCTCCATCACTTCCAGAAACAGCCGTTCTGCTCCGGCGATACGGATTCCATTGCCGGTATAAAAAATCGGACGCTGGCTTTCTCTGATTTTCCGAAGGATAAAGCGGGCCTCCGAAAGAAGCTTCTCCGGCTCTGTCTCCGGCTTTTCTGTCTTTGTGCCGGAATCTCCCGGAAGAAGATGCGGATTCTCCTTCTCGGAAAGCTCATCCGCCAGCGCCACTCTCAGCTTCTCTTCCTCCGGCGCATAGTAATGCTGGAGAGAGGATGCCGTCTCCGGATGCTTCTGCGCCCTTTCCTGCTTCAAAAGCTCCGACTTGCAGAAGCCATCGCCGCCCTGCTCATAATCCGCAGAATTAAAGCCGATCAGATCATCCGTTTCCAGATAGAAGCCCTGCACATTGGTCGGAATATCCAGCCATACCGGACCGGGACGCCCGGTCTGCATAAGATACACTGCCTTTTCCAGCACATAGCGGACGCGGTAGGGATCAATCAGCAGCTCCTGAAACTTCGTCATTGCCGTCACACTGTCCAGAATCGCGTATTCCTGATCTCCCATCGCACGAATCCCGGTGCGGGACCAGTGCGCGGTGTTGTCATATCTCACCTGTCCGGAGATCACCATCATCGGAAGGGAATCGAGCCACGCACCGAGAACCCCTGTGATGGCATTGGTGCCTCCGGGACCCGTCGTGACGCAGAGCAGCGCCGGGCGGTTGTAGATTCTGGCATATGCCTCTGCCGCCATCGCACATGCCTGTTCATGGTGCTGGTAGAGAGTATACATCCCCTCCTGATGCCCAAAGGCGTCATTCAGGTGCATCGCGCCGCCGCCGGTGACGGAAAAATTCTGGGTGATTCCCAGCTCCACCAGTCTCCGTGAGAGATAATTTGATAGTTTTTCCCTCATCCTATTCCTCCTCTGCCGCAAAGCGGCGACATTTTTTGAGAAGCCCCCTCAGTGGACAATATGCTCCGATACGATCTTGACAATCATCAAAACCAGGACAATCAGAATCGACGGACGTACGATCCTTGCGCCGTTCTTCATGGCAAGCCCTGCCCCAATATAGCCGCCCAGCATATTGCAGACGGCTGCCGGAACCCCGAGAAGGAAGATGACATTGCCGCTCAGGAGAAACACTACAATCGAGGTCACATTGGTGGTCCAGTTGATGATCTTCGCCTGGCCGTTCGCCTGTGACACGGACAGCTTTGCCATCGTCGTAAACGCGATAATCAGAAAGCTGCCGGTCCCGGGACCATAGAAACCGTCATAAATCCCGATCAGCAGCGCCGACAGCAGAGAGACGAGATAGACCTTCTTCGTAATCGCCGCCGGAATATCCGTGTCCGGAAAGAATTTCCGGTTCATCACAAGGATCGCCGCGGCAGGCAGCACAAAGAGCAGTATGGTCATCAGAATCTTTTCATTGGCAAGGAGAGACAGCTTCGCACCGAGCGAGGACGCGCCGAGCGCCACCACCATGGAGGGGATTGCCAGCTTCCAGTTGACGAGACCCCTCCGGATAAAGCGGAAGGTCGCAACCGTGGTGCCGCAGCCGCTGGACAGCTTGTTGGTGCCGATCGCCATATGTACCGGCACCCCGGAGAGAATATAGGCAGGGAGGGAAATCAGCCCTCCTCCGCCGCCGATGGCGTCCACCAGTCCTGCCAGAAATACCAGCGGCAAAACAATCAGAAACTGTGTCCCTGTGACTTGCATCTTGTCCTCTCCTGCTTTCTTTAAAGCGCTCATTGCCCTGCGGGTCTCAGGGGAATGAGGTTGAAATCATTGTTTCCCTAAGGCTGGATTATACCATAGTGGCGACGAGAGAACAGTATTTTCTCATCCCCTTCTTCAGCTCATCATTTCTCGAGGACCCGCAAATTTTACCCCCCCCCCAAAAAAAACGGATGCCTTCTGTAATACAGAACAGCATCCGTGGCTCTTACTTTAAATGTCCGGGATTCTTATGTCAGGCTTTGTTGTTTTTTCGCCGTTTACTTCGCTTTTGCTTTGAAAACCTCCATGGTTCTCGCACCATAGTAGGTAACGCCAATCGCTTCTTCCCTGGTATCATAAAAGATATCTATCATCTTTCCCCTGACGGCACTGCCCTTATCCTCCACGGTATAAACCGTGTTGTTGATCATGACCTTGGTGCCGAGCGGAAGGATGCTGAGATCCGCAGCAATCGTATGGTTCGCCTGCGGTTTTACGCCGGAGTGGGTATTCCCGTCGCCGTAGTAACCGGTGATTTTGAACTCGCCAAGGGAATCCCCCTTCTGATACTTTTTGCTTTCCTCTGTTACAGCCTCGCCGATTACTGTCTTCTGCACACTGCCGGACTTTGCATTTTTCGCATCAAGGGCTGCCTGTGCCCGAAGTGTATCTGTGATATCCTGTGCCTCCAGCACAATCCCTCCGCTCTGGGCTGCCGGATTGCTTTCCCTGGTTCCTGCGTCTGTTGTCTGCGCCTTACCGTCGGGGATCTCCCTCTTCTGTCCTGCCGTCTCCGCAGGATTCTTAACAGAAGACCCGTTTTTTCCTTCCTGATAAATTGTCCCTTCCGGCACCATAAGCGCCTGGCCTCCTCTGTAGCCCGGCCCGGCATTGCCCTCTGCCCATGCCGGCACTGTCAGAGCCAGCGCCGACAGCATCAGAACAAGACATGCTGTTATTTTCTTCATATTTATCTTATCCTTTCCTTGATTCCTTCGGAAAAATCACATCAAATCACAACCTTTCTCCTCAGGACTTGCTCCTATTTACCTTATTCAGAACGTGCGTTCCTGTCAAATTACGATTTCCTGACAGCAAACGTCACAATTCGCAAACAGCTACTGACACAGCAGAATCTCCAGTGCCGTTCTGTCCTTCAGATCTCCTGCCTTGATCGCCTGATCCAGCTCCTGTATCGTCCGAAGATAGCGCTCCAATGCTGCTGCCCCGAAGTTCCTCGCCTGCTCTGCCAGCTTCTTTACCCGGTAGGGGTGTATCCTGCTTTCCGCCGCGATCTCCTGCTCCGACTTATGATTTTGCAGCTCCCCCTTTATCCGGAGAAGCAGCTGCATATTGTTCCGTATCAGACCCAGGATGCTCATCGGTTCTTTGTTGATCATCAGAAGCTCCGTATAAAAGCGCATCGCCTTCTCCCTTCTGCCGTGTCCGATCGCTTCCACCATCTCAAAGACCCTGTCTTCCGCTGTCTGGCTGACCACTTCCTCCACATCACGAAGCTCGATTTCCTCCCGTTCCCCGACATAGGAAAGCAGCTTCTCCAGCTCCGTGGAAAGCGCAAACATGGAATGTCCAACCATCGCAAGAAGCCGATACATCGCATCGGCACTGATTTTCTTGTTCCCCTCTCTCCGGAGATACCCTGCTCCCCAGCCGGCAAGTGTTTTCTCATTCTGATAGGGAATCTCACAGAGGACTCCCTCCTTCAATACTGTTTTATAAAAACCTGTTCTTTTATCAAGCGCTCCGCTGCCGATCAGGAAAAAACAGCTGCTTTCCGGCATGCCCGGAAGGTAGGTATTCAGCCTTTCCAGTTCTCCCTTCGGAAAAAGCTGCGGAAGCCGAAGCACAATAAGACGCTTCTCCGCAAAAAACGGGAGGGTATCCAGACTGTCGATCAGCTCATCGACAGTGCAGTCTTCCGGCAGAACGCTGCAGTTCATCTCTCCCTCACCGCCGAATGCCTTTAAAAACTGGTTTTTATAGCTCCGGATCAGGAACTCTTCCTCCCCGTAGACATAATAGATCTTGGCAAAATCCCCCGATTTCAGATCTGTCATCAGACGGCGGAAGCTCTGGATATTGCTGTCTCTTTCCTTTCTCCTCTGTACTGCCATCTGCCTCCCTCCTTCCCTCTCTCCATAGAAAAACAGCGACTGCCCTCCTCCGGAAATCCGCGCCGGATTGAGAAAAGTGCCGTGCTGTGCTACATTGTAAGCCGGTCTTAGAGAAACACCATTTTCCCCGACAGCAAATACCTATGGAAAGGGGCAGCCATGGCACTTGAAAATATTCTTTTCCCGGATGAGTCTCACAGTCTCATGCTGTATATCCATGTGCCCTTCTGTGTCCGGAAATGCAGCTATTGCGATTTTCTCTCCTTCCCCAGGGATGCGGATAGCCAGAAGGCATATCTCCGGAAGCTCTGTGAAGAGATACGGATGATGAAGTCCTATGTTCCCCCGCATCTTACCATAAGTTCTGTCTTTTTGGGAGGCGGCACACCATCCCTCCTCGAACCCCAGTGGATCGAAGCGATACTCTCAGAGGTCTACGAGAGCTTTACCCTGGAGAAAAACGCGGAAATCAGTATTGAATGCAATCCCCACTCCGCCATGCGATATAAATTCTCGCACTACCATAGGGCAGGCATCAACCGTCTCTCCCTCGGTCTCCAGAGCAGTATCAACAGTGAGCTTCGCTGCCTCGGGCGTGTCCATATCTACGAGGATTTCCTGAAGTGCTATCAGAGCGCAAGGATGGAGGGCTTCCAGAACATCAGCATCGACCTGATGAACGGGATCCCGGAGCAGAACACGGATTCCTGGAAACGAACGTTGAAAAATATCACGATGCTGCGTCCGGAGCATCTCTCTGTCTATAATCTTATCATTGAGCCGGGAACGAAGTTTCAGGCGCTGAAGGACGCCGGAAAGCTGACGCTCCCGACCGAGGAGGAGCTGATGCAGATGGATGATCTCACCCTGGAGATACTGGAAAAAGCGGGCTATCGGCGCTATGAGATCTCCAACTATGCAAAGCCCGGCTATGAATGTCGTCACAACTACGGCTACTGGTCCCAGGTCCCCTATCTCGGCTTCGGTTTAGGAGCTTCCTCCTACCTCTCCGGCGCCCGTTTTTCCAATACCAGGGATCTTGAGCGCTATCTTTCCATTGATATGGCCTCCGAGCTCCAGCATCAGTTTTCGAAGCTCCATGACAGCTTCCGGCTTCTCAGCAAAGAACAGCAGATGGAGGAATTTATGTTTCTGGGGCTTCGCCGCACGGAGGGTGTCTCCTCGATTGTGTTTAAAAAAAGATACTCCGTGGAGCTGGAAACCGTGTTCCAATCACCTCTCACAAAGTATCTTACAGAGGGTTTCCTCGAGCAGGAGGGCAGCAATTACCGTTTCACCCGTCAGGGGATGGATTTGTCCAACAGGATCCTGTCCGATTTTCTCCTGTAAGGGATTCAGCCTTTCCGGCACTCCCGATAGCCTGCGATGCCGTTTTTCTCTGTCTTTTTCACCCGGTACATCGCCTGGTCGGCGCGTTTCCACACCGCCGTTTCATCATGATCCGAGCTCTGAAAACCCGCATATCCTATGGAAACCGTCACATGTATCGTCTCCTCCTTTACCTTCCACACGGAAGAGCGCACCGTATTTCGGAGCTTTTCCACGATGGGACAGGCATCGGCTTCATTGACGCCGTTCAGGATCACCACAAATTCATCTCCGCCATAGCGTATCACACTGTCAGACTGACGTACGGAATTTCGGATGGCAGCTGCCACCACCTTCAGGCAAAGATCACCGTTGTCATGCCCGAAGCTGTCATTATAAGACTTGAAATCATCAATATCCATCATCACGACCGTTGCAGGGATGCCGCGCCGCAGAAACTCCTCATAGCTGTACTTTAAAAGCCGATGTCCCGCCCGCCTCGTTTTCACACCGGTCAGCGGATCACTCTCTGACTCCTGCTGCATCTCACGGAGGCGCAGATGATAGTGCCTTCTGTCATAGAATAAAATCAGAAGTCCCGCTGTCATCACAGAGACCACAAAAAGCGCACTCAGGATGTAGAACAGCTGCCGGTTTCTGCTTTTAAGCCAGAGGTCATTCTGGCGGACATTTGCCATGATATCGTTCGTATATACACCGAATCCCACCACCCAGCTGTATTTCGGACAATAACGGGAATAGCTTAATTTCGGCACAGCCTCCGCGCTTCCGGGCTTTTCATAATAATAGCTGAAATACCCGTATCCTCTTTCCCGTATTCTCTCAAGCTCCAGCTCATAAGGACGGTTGCCCCGGCTGTCCTCCATTCTTGTCGAAAGATACTCCCCCTCCCTGGATTTCAGAACCGGATGAATCAGACGAATCGCATAATTGTCTCCCTCGCGGAGATTCAGAATCTTATTGACCCACAGATAGCAGCCGTTTCCGAAGCTGTACCTATAGATGCTGGCTCTCAGGATCTCCTCAATCTGCTGCTCTGTCATGAAGCGGGACATCAACTCAATGTCGGTAACCATGTTGTCGACCGTATAGCGGAGGAATGCCTCCTCCTGACGCAGTGTATCCTGATACATCGCCTCACGGTAGGACAGCCGGACAAGATCCAGAAAAGACAGCAAAGACAGGATACTCAAAAGGATGGCAAGCGCGAAGCTCGCGATTGTCATCCAATGCCGTTTCTTTACAATTGGTCTCCTGTCTTTGTTCATTGAGACATCCTCGGCCCGCGCTGCGCACAGGCGCAGCACAATAAGGAGTTTCCTTCAGAAAAGAAATTACCGGATATGATGAATCCAGCCCTCCGGCGCTTCCACCGTACCGCCCTGAATGCCGGTGAGGAGACGATAGAGCTCTCCGATAATTTCGCCTGCCTTCTCCATCCCGGACGGGAAGCAGATCTCTCTGTCGTGATCTACGATCTTTCCCACCGGAGAGATGACTGCCGCGGTTCCGCAGAGCCCGCACTCCTTAAAGCCGCTGACCTCCTCAAAGCGGACCGCTCTCTCCTCCACCGTCAGATGAAGATAGTTCTCTGCCACATGAACGAGGGATCTTCTGGTTACGGACGGAAGGATGGAATCTGATTTCGGGACAATCAGATGATCGTTCCCGTCGACAAAGATCACATTGGAGCCCCCGGTCTCCTCCACATAGGTTCTGGTACCCGGATCCAGATAAAGGTTTTCCGCAAAGCCGTTGGCATGCGCCAGCACAGAGGCATGGAGGGACATCGCATAGTTGAGTCCCGCCTTGACATTTCCTGTGCCATGCGGCGCCGCACGGTCAAAATCCGATACCTGCAGCATGATCGGCGTGGCGCCGCCCTTATAGTACGGACCTACCGGTGTGGCAAAGATACGGAACTGATAGCTTGCTGCGGGCTTGACCCCGATCACAACGCCGGTTGCAAACTCATAGGGACGGAGATACAGAGAAGCACCGCTGCCATAGGGCGGAATCCAGTCCTCATTTGCCTTCACGACCTGATCTACCGCATCCAGAAATCTCTTCTTCGGAAAGGACGGCATCTCGATGCGCTTTGCGGAATCTGCGATACGCTCCGCATTCATATCCGGACGAAAGCACACGATGGACCCATCCTGCCAGGTATATGCCTTCAGTCCCTCAAAGACCTGCTGGCAATACTGCAGTATCCCGGCAGACTCATTGAGAACCACGCTGGCATCACCGGTGAGTCTTCCCTCATCCCAAGATCCGTTCTCCCAGTTCGATACATATCGCTTGTCAGTCTCGTGATAACCGAAGCCAATATTTTTCCAATCCAACTCTTTCTTTGCCATAGTGGAGCCTCCTTCATTACTTGCAGTTTACCAAAGTATAGGGCAGCCGCGGTATTATTGCAATGTTGCTTTTCGGGAAGCACACAGGAATAGAATGGATTGGATAAAGTAAAAAATAACGGTTTTTCGTTCCGATAATTCATGCTATGATGCTGTGCAGACTCCGTTTTACGGCAACTCGCGACAGGAGATGGCAGAAGCAGATTTACGGCAGGAGAAAAGGCAGCATGGCAGAGCGTTCCCAGCAGAAGATCAGAAATTTTTGCATCATTGCCCACATTGACCACGGCAAATCAACCCTGGCAGACAGGATTATCGAAAAGACAGGCACTCTGACGGCAAGGGAGATGCAGTCCCAGGTGCTCGACAACATGGATATCGAGCGGGAGCGCGGCATCACCATCAAGTCCCAGACCACCCGCATCGTCTACACCAATCCGGAGGGGGAGGAGTATATCTTCAACCTCATTGATACTCCGGGACATGTGGACTTCAACTATGAGGTGAGCCGTGCTCTCGCCGCCTGTGACGGCGCGATTCTGATCGTGGACGCAACGCAGGGGATTCAGGCGCAGACTCTTGCCAATACCTATCTTGCGCTGGATCATGATCTGGAGATTCTGCCGGTGATCAATAAAATCGATCTTCCCTCCGCGGATCCGGACAGAACCGCACGGGAGGTGGAGGATGTTATCGGGATTGAGGCGATGGATGCGCCCAGAATCTCGGCAAAGACCGGAGAAAATGTGGAGGCCGTCTTGGAGGCGGTTGTTCACAGGCTGCCGGCGCCTTCGGGAAATCCGGAGAACCCTCTTCAGGCATTGATTTTTGACTCTGTCTACGACAGCTATCGGGGCGTCATCATCTTTCTCCGCGTGAAGGAGGGGACGGTCAGAAAAGGGTTCAATATCCGTCTCATGGCGACCGGAGCGGTATTCACGGTAACCGAGGTCGGTTATTTTGCACCGGGACAGTTTATCCCCTGTGAAGGCCTGCAGGCGGGGGATGTCGGCTATCTCACGGCATCCATTAAAAATATCCGGGATACCCGGGTCGGAGATACCGTTACGACGGTGGAGCATCCGGCAGAAGCGGCTCTTCCCGGCTATAAGAAGGTGCAGAGCATGGTGTTCTGCGGCATCTACCCGGCGGATACCACGAAGTATCCGGATCTCCGGGATGCTCTGGAGAAATTGCAGTTAAATGATGCTGCTCTCAACTATGAGCCGGAGACCTCGCAGGCACTCGGCTTCGGTTTTCGCTGCGGATTCCTCGGGCTTTTGCATCTGGACGTCATCCAGGAGCGTCTGGAGAGGGAGTATGATCTCGATCTTGTCACGACGGCGCCATCTGTGATTTATCATGTCTATAAAAATGACGGAACGATGCTTCCGCTGACGAATCCGTCCAATCTTCCGGACCCGACCGAAATCGACCATATCGAAGAGCCTGTGGTGGAGGCGGAAATTATGGTGACCTCCGAATTCCTGGGTTCCATTATGACGCTCTGCCAGGAGAGAAGGGGCGTTTATCGGAGTACGGAATACATCGAGACGACCAGAGCGATTCTGAGGTACGAGCTTCCGCTGAATGAAATCATTTATGATTTCTTTGATGCGCTAAAGTCCCGGAGCCGCGGCTACGCCTCCTTCGACTATGAGCTGAAGGGCTACCAGACAAGCCGGATGGTGAAGCTCGACATCCTTGTGAACCATCAGCAGATCGACGCCCTTTCCTTCCTGGTCCATAAGGACAGTGCCTATGAGAGAGGCAGGAAGATGTGCGAGAAGCTGAAAGAGGAGATCCCGAGACAGCTCTTCGAGATTCCCATTCAGGCGTCGATCGGCGGGCATGTGCAGGCAAGGGAGACCATCAAGGCGCTGCGGAAGGATGTGCTGGCAAAGTGCTACGGCGGGGACGTCTCCCGGAAGAGAAAGCTTCTGGAGAAGCAGAAGGAGGGCAAGAAGAGGATGCGTCAGTTCGGCAGCGTAGAGATTCCGCAGCGCGCCTTCATGTCGGTGCTGAAGCTGGATTCGGAATAGGTGGACAGCAGATCTCTGCTTTGACAATTCCTCCTCAAACCTCGTTTTCCAAAAACAGCTCGGCGATAACGAGGAAGGACAGGAAGAGGCTCAGTCCCCGCAGGACATTTCTATGCTCTATGTTTTTCCAGCTTCTTCCCCTTACCTGATCGAAGAACAGCAGGAGAAAAAGGAGGAGAAGAAGAACCGCTCCAAACCGCCAGCTCAAGGATACGCCGATGAAGGGAAGCCCCAGCGTCCGGAGGAGTCTGAGAGCTACCCAGAGAACTGCGACGAAGAGGAAGCAAATGTACTTTTTGGAGTGAATACTTTCCATAGGACTCCTTTCCGAAAAAATGTAATTATCCATTCTGCTTTATATCCATAATATAATAATAATTTTTACCCAAAATCGATCCTGTGAAATCACGATGAAAGAAAAATGAAAGATCCGATACCGGCAATTCCATGCACCGCCTGAAAATCCTGCTGTCATTCTCCGGCTTTCACTTGACACAGCCGGCCCTTTTATATAAGATGCTAACGTATGTTTTCAAGCTGTCCGTGTCCAGATTTTTGAAAACAGTGATTTTTGATTGAATGAAAGGTGGCATTCCCAGATGGCAAATATCAAGTCTGCAAAGAAGAGAATTCTGATCGCAAATGGCAGAAACGTAAGAAACCGTGCAATCCGCTCCGAGGTAAAGTCCTATGTCAAGGCACTATACAACGCCGTAGAAGCCGGCGACAAAGCTAAGGCAGAGGAGTCCTTCAGGAGAGCACAGAAGAAGGTCTCCATGGCACAGTCCAAGGGTGTTCTGAAGAAGAACAACGCTTCCCGCAAGGTGGCACACATGGCGAAAGCTGTTTCCGAGATGAAATAAAGTACAAGTCGGCACTGCTTTGCTTCTGTCAGAGAATCCTGTGCTCTTCCCCGGCTTAACCCGGTCGGGAAGAGCTTTTTTTGTACTCTGAAAGCCTCTGCTTTCCCTTTGACAAAACGGGCTGCAGAGGCTATGATTTTATTGTCTTTTATTCTATCAGGGTCTGATTTCTTTATGATTCTCTTTCTACAGATTTTTTGCGCTTCCCTCCATCAAAAGTCTCGCGGTACGAAAGCCAAAGGCGGATCGGATCGCAGGTTCGTCCGGAGCAGCCTGATATTCCACTCCTGCCGGAAGGATGCCTGCCGGATGGCCGATTCGGATAAAGGAGGTATCCGCGTTCTTTCCCAGTACCCTCTGCACCACACTTCCTGGAACCACTGCCGCGCAGGCGGTACACATGGCTCCTGTCATGGCATAGCTCGGATGCGTCTTCTGCATGGACATCATCCGGGCGAGAAGATCCACCTCCTCCGCCTTGATTTCCGTTCCGTCCGCGGCGGTATAGTCCGTGCTCTTTGTGACAAAGCAGGTCTTCGGTATCCCCGGACTCTCCCAGGCGGAATTCCGATAGTCCCAGATCAGGCCCAGCCTGACTGCCGCAAGCCCCCGAAGCTTTTCCAGAAGCTCCAGCTTCTCCGAATCACTGTCCAGCTCCCTGGGGAGCTCCTTTCCCGTCAGTCCCATATCCTCCGCCCGGACAAATACAAGGGGATTGGCAGCATCCACCAGGGAAACCTCCACCTTTCCGTAATCCGGAATCTCCAGAACATCCACCGCATTGCCGGTAGGCAACAGACGGCTTCCGATGGTCCCCGCGGGAGACAGAAATTTCAGCTTCACCGGCGCGGCAGTGCCGGGCACCCCGGCAATGGAGAAGTCTCCTTCATAGCAGACCTTTCCCTCTCTGGTACAGATCTCCTCCTCAATCAGCTTTTCCGTGTTGGTATTATAGACACGAACCGTGGTCGTGCCTTCCCGGATGGGAACAAGTCCCTTCTCAAGGGCAAAGGGGCCGACCCCGGAGGAGATATTGCCGCAGTTTCCCTTATAGCTCACAATGGGCTTGTCCACGGAGACCTGCGCAAAGGTATAATCTACATCCGCATCCTCCCGTTCTGATTTTTTTACGATGGCAATCTTGCTGGTTACCGACACCGCACCGCCCAATCCGTCAATCTGCTTCTGGTCCGGGCTGCCCATAAGGCGGAGCAGGATTGCGTCCCAATCCTCCCGCTTTTCCGGAAGCTCTTCCTCCAGGATATATACCCCCTTGCTGGTTCCGCCGCGAAAGATACTGCAATTCAGTTCCATGTTTCTCTCCTCTCTCAGATTTCCATCTGTAAATCATCTCTCATTATCCACAGCGGAAAGTGTATCGGCTGTGAAATCAGTAGAACAGTCCTCCCAGATGAAACACTCCCAGTGCTGCCATGACGATGTTAATTCCCACATTCAGCACGGAAAGCAGGAACAGGGTCAGGAACATTTTATTCATTTCCTCCGTCGTGGTCTGCTTCGCCGCAGAGTAGGAGGACATGATGATGGCTCCGCCCGTGGACAGCGGGCTTATTGCCGCCGCAAAGCTCGTTGCCGTAATCGCGGAAATCAGTTCCACATAGGATACGGTATGAAAGCTTTTGCTGACCTCTGCCGCAATCGGGAAGAGCGCCGGCATGACCACCCCGGTCGTCGAGCTGACCCAGGAAAGAATCCCCGAGGTTGCTGCCATGATGGGAACCGCCGTCCCCGAAGACATGTGGGAGGTCAGAAAATCGGAGATCATGGTGATGCCGCCCAGCTTATCGATCACATTGATATAGGCGCCAACGCCGCAGATAAATACCAGTGTTCCCCAGGGAATTCCTTTAATCGCCGCCTTCTCGTCCACGACGCCGAGAAGCACCAGAAGCGAAGCCATCAGGAAGGCGAACAGCCCGGTATTCAGCTTAAACCCGATGCAGCAGATCACCATGATCACAATTGCGGCGATAGTAAAGCGCTGGTTTCTGTTAAACGCCGGGATTTCCGAAAGCGAGAATTCCCGTGATGGAGAGCACCGAGGCGCAGCCCGCATTGGCACCAAGCTTCGCATAAAGAGAGGTTGCCATGGGGTTGATCCTCATCTCAAACGCCAGATACATGGCAAAAGTTGTCATAAGGATCCCGGCAGCGATATGTCCCGGCCCTATGGCAGAAATAAAAGCCGAAAGCACAAACATCAGAATAGGAATCAGCACTGTGTGCTTTCCCACCAGAGCCACAATCTTTTTTGAAAACAACTCCAGGGTCCCGTTGTTGCTTGCCATACCGAACAAAAAGGTAACTCCCACCAGGGTGACAAACATGGAGCTGCTGAATCCTCCTGCGATCTCCGAAGCCTTCATGCCGCCCAGCGTCCCGACCAGAAACGCAGCGCCCAGTGCAAGAAATCCGAGATTTACCTTGCGGATAAACCCTATGGCCACAATAACCGCCAGCATCAGCAGCGACAAAATACCATAATTCATATCTCCCCCTCCTTTTTCTTCTCCTGACGGTCCGGGCTGCTGTCCCGGATCCAGACCCCTGAACTGCGTCCGCTTATCTTGACCCCAGAGTAGCATTAAATATATAATGAATCAAATTCATAATATATATTTAAACTATAGATTTTTTGAATGATTGAGGTTGACAATGTCTGATTTCCGGGAAATGAGCTATGTGCTGGCGATCGCCAGGCATCAAAATATCACCAGAGCTGCCAACGCTCTGTACATCACCCAGCCCACTCTCAGCAAATTCCTCCAGAATCTGGAGCAGAATCTGGGACAGGATCTGTTTCGGCGTCTGGGAAACCGTTATGTTCCCACCTATGCCGGGGAACGCTATCTGGAAAAGGCACGACAGATTCTGAATCTGAAAAAGGAACTGGATCAGGAGATGGGGGATATCATCAAAAATAACGAGGGAATCCTTCGGGTCTCCTTTCCTGTCATGCGCGGCTCCTATATGCTGCCCTGTACGCTTCCTATCTTCCACAGCCTCTACCCGCGGGTAAAGCTGGATATCACAGAGGCAAATTCCTGGGCGCTGGAGGATATGATCTTAAACGGCGACACCGATCTCGCCTTTTTCAATCTTCCCGTACGGCAGAACGGCATCGACTACGACATTATTACCCACGAGGAGGTCGTGCTAGTCATGTCCAACAGAAATGAGCTTACGGAAAAGGCGGTCTTTCGGGAGGGCTGCCGTTATCCCTGGATGGATCTGAGTTTTCTGAGGGATCAGCCCATGATTCTCCAGATTCCCGGGCAGCGCACCCGTGCCACCGTGGACCAGCTGTTTAAGCGCTGTCATTTTGAACCAAAGCAGCTGCTCCTCGAAACCAGCAATATCCGCGCTTCCGTGGAGCTCGCTGCCAGAGATCACGGCGTCTGCTTCGTGACGGAAACTCACCTCCGCCATATCCATCTGGAAGACAGGCTGCGCTACTTTTCCGTCGGAACCCCCTCTACCACTGTCGACTTCGCAGCCGCCTACAGAAAGGGCAGCTACATCCCCTATCACGCGCAGGAGTATATCAAAATCGTCCGCGACTTTACCTAAGGAGTCCGTGTATGTTCTATGCCCGTCCGCTTCTCTTTTCCGCGCTCTCCTGCCTCCTTGGCATCTGCTCCACCGCAGCCGAGGTTCCCGGATGGCTTCGAATCTTCTTTCTCTTAAGCTATTTCCTTCTTCTTTTTCACTGCTTCCACCACTCTCCCTATCGAAGCTCCAGGACCCGGCTCTATGGGATGCTGCTTCTGTCCTGCCTCTGTTTTTGCGGCAGTGCCGGGCGATACCTTTATCTCCGCTCACGTCTGCTCTCACAGGAGCGGCGGACACAGTTCTTCCTGCAAAAAAAGATCCGGGTTTCCGGCAGGCTCTCTTCCGTGAGCTTCTCTGAAAAAACAATCGCCCTTACCCTCGATCATGCCCTGCTCTCCTCCGCCTTCGGACATTTTCAGGAGCTGTCTCCGGAGATGCAGGAGAAGAAACGAAGCTTCTATGATATCCCCATAGGAAGCTGCCTTATCTATCTGAAGGCGGAGGAAATTCCGGTTCCGGCAGAAAAGCTTTGTGAAGCATCCGACAGCAGAACGAAGCAAGGCACTGCCGGCTCACTCATCGAAGGGCAGCAGCTCGAGCTTCTCGGGAAGCTTCTGCCGGAAGAGCCTCCTCAGAATCTCGGCTCCTTTGATACGATTCTCTACCGAAGGACAAGAGGATTGAGCTGCACCATCTATGCGGACAGCCTCGAAGGAATCCACGGCAGGGGAAGGCCGCCGTTTCGATTCCTGAGCCCCCTGAAACGCTCTCTGGCCTCTGTATTCGACGCCCTTTGTCAGCCCGAATATGCCGGCGCCTACCGGGCAATGCTTCTCGGGGAAAAGAGTGCCATCTCGCAGGAGCTGAAAACCCTCTTTCAGGACAGCGGCATCGCGCATATCCTCGCCATCTCCGGACTTCATCTCGCCATCCTCGGCGGTACGATCTACCGGCTTCTCCTTCTCCTTTCTCTGGATCATCGCTTCTCCTCCGCACTTGCCGCCCTGACGGCTCTGCTCTTTGCTCTTCTCTCCGGTTCCAGCCAGACCGTAATCCGCGCCCTGCTCATGCTCTGCTCCTATCTTTTCTCCCGCCCTCTCGGAAGAACCCATGACTCGCTTTCCGCCCTCTCCCTCGCTCTGATGTCCCTCCTTCTTCCCAATCCGTACCGGCTTTTTTCCGTCAGCTTCCAGCTCTCCTTCCTCGCGATGCTGTCCATTTCTCTCTATCCCTTCTTTCAGAAGAAGCTGCTCCCGTCCCCACGGCTTTCCCCGCAGGGAGTCTCTCCCTGCCGCGTTTTTCTCTCTTATCTGGGAATGCCGTTCTGTCTTCAGCTTTTCCTCCTCCCCGCAGCACTGTTCTATTTTTTCAAGCTGCCTGTTTATGCCGTCCTCCTCAACCTTCTGGTTCTTCCCCTTTTTCCCTTTCTCCTGTATACGGCAATCCTTGCCCTTCCTTTCTATGCCCTCTATCTCCTCTGCGAGGCGGCTCCTCTCCTGCTTCTGTCCAGACTCCTGATCCGCTCCTCGGAAGCCCTGCTTCAGCTGTATGAGAGTGCCTCCCTCTTCTCTCGTCATCTCCCCCTCTCTGTGCTCCTCCCGGGAAAGCCTCCGCTTCCTCTTCTCGTTTTCTATGGGATTTCCCTCTCGCTCCCTCTGATCATTCCCCGTCGTAAACCCGTGAGCCGCATCCTTCTGCTCCCGTTTTTCTGCACTCTCTTTCTGCTGCTGCATCCCCTGCCGGAGCCCGGGCTTTCCATTGCCGCCCTCTCTGTCGGTCAGGGAGACGGCTTCGTCATAAGATACCGTCAGCGAACCATTACCGTGGATAATGGAAGCAGCTCCGATACACACTTCGGTGAAAAGGTCTTTCTCCCCTACCTTTTGGCAAGCGGCATCCGGGAAATCGACTGCGCTGTTCTCACTCATTCGGACATTGACCACATCAGCGGGATTGTTTATCTTCTCGCAAATCCCACGGAAGTCTCCATCCGACAGCTTCTGCTCCCCGCTTCAGCTCTCCATGATGCGCGTTATGATGAGCTGCGGGCTCTCGCCCGTGCCGGAGGCTGTTCCCTGTCCTATCTCTGCGCCGGAGATACGATCCGCTTCTCTTCCGGAGACAGCTCTCCTGTGCTCCTCTGTCTCTACCCGGAGGACGGACATCTTATCGAAGAAGCAAATGCCCACTCCACAACGCTGCTCCTCTCCTATCAGAATCTCCGTATGCTCTTTACCGGAGATCTTCCCATGGAGCAGGAAGCCACTGTCATCAAAAACGCGGAACTATACTATCCGAAAATTGCTGCATCCGCTTCTCAGCTTTCCATAAATAACAGTGCTGTCCCCGTCACTGTCCTGAAATGCGCTCATCACGGCTCCCGCAGCTCTACCGGAGAGGAATTTCTCAACGCCTTTCCTCCGGACTATGCTATTCTCTCCTGCGGGCGCATCAACTCTTACGGTCACCCCCACAGAGAAACCATGGAGCGTCTCCGGGAGCATAAAGTGTTCCCGATCGAGCTCTCCGGGTGCGGAGAAACTGTACTCCGGACAGACGGCAGGAGACTTCGCTTCGACTGTCCTTATCAAAAACGTCTGTCCTCATACTTTGCCGACAGCTAGCATAAAAAAATCCCCGCCGCCGGCTGTTTTACCGGCAGCGGGAGCGCTTCTTCCTGCTGATCTCTGCTATTTTCTTGTATTGTCGCGCAAAAGAGGGATCTTCTCAGAATAGCTCTTCCGGTCTTTCAATCACCGCTGCTCCCAGTCCGTTCTGCCCGATATGGCAGGAAACAAGAAGCGAAAGCGGGCTCACCACAATTTCCCGACTCAGACGTGCCGGAAACTCCGTCTTCAGCTCCCCGGCAAATTGTCTCGCCTGTTCCTCATTGTCCGTATATGCCACTGCCACATAGCAGTTCCTTCCCTCCGGATCGGAAAGCTTCTTCCTCAAATCCTCCTTCAGACCCGTGACAATCGCATCCTTTGCCTGCTTCTGAGTACGGACTTTGGTATAGCTGTCCAGCTTTCCGCCCCTCTGAATCGTCAGCACCGGCTTGATATGCAGAAGGGTTCCTATGGCGGCCGCAACCGGAGTGATTCTTCCGCCGCGCTTCAGATATTTCAAGGTATCCACAGCGATATAGATGGAATTTCTGGCGGCATCTCTTTCAAGGATTTCCCGTATTTTCTGTCCGCTGTAGCCCCTGTCGCGAAGTTCCCGTGCGAAAATGCACTGCTGTCTCTGCACGACAGAAACACCTCGGCTGTCCGCGACAAAGACTCTTCCGGCATAGGGCTCCTCCTCGGAAAGCATGCGCGCCGTCTGCGTAGAACCGGAAAGTCCCGCGGTCAGGGGAACATGGACAATCTGGTCGTGGGTCTGAAGAAGCGTATCCCAGACCTTCAGAAGTGTCTCCGGCGCAGGCTGTGAGGTGGAAATCTCACAGTCCTTCTCCAGCTTTTCAAAGAAAGCCTGTCTGGTCAGATTAATATCCTCAAAATACTCCTCTGTATCTATGCGAAAGGGCATCGGCACCACGGAGATCTCCAGGAGCCTGCTTTCCGCCTGAGAGATTCCGGAACCGGAATCCGTTGAAATCGCTATGTTCATACCATCCCCTTTATCACTTTTCCACGAGAAGCGACTTTCCCGTCATCTCCTGCGGTTTCGGAAGCTCCATCAGCTGAAGCAGCGTCGGCGCCACATCGGCGAGGCAGCCCCCCTCCCGCAGCGTGTATTTCGGATCCGCATTGACCAGAATGAACGGAACCGGAGCGGTGGTATGTGCGGTAAAGGGCTCTCCGCTTTCCTCGTCAATCATCTTATCAGCATTGCCGTGATCCGCGAGAATCAGAAGCTGACCGCCGACTTCCTTCACGGCTTCCACCACTTTTCCGACCATCTCATCCACCACTTCAATCGCCTTCACTGCCGCCGGAATCACTCCGGTATGCCCGACCATGTCGGGATTGGCAAAATTGGTGATCACAAGATCATAGACGCCGGAACGGATGGCTGCGGTCATCTTCTCCGTCACCTCCGGGCAGCTCATCTCGGGCTTTAAGTCATAGGTCGCAACTTCCTTCGGGGAGGGAATCAGAATTCTGTCCTCATTGATATTCGGCTCCTCCACACCGCCGTTAAAAAAGAAGGTGACATGCGCGTACTTCTCCGTCTCTGCGATACGAACCTGGTGCAGTCCCAGAGAAGCGACATACTCTCCCAGGGTATTTTTGATCTCTTCCTTTTTGAAAGCGACCTCCTTATTCGGAATCAGAGGATCATAGTCGGTAAAGACCACAAACTCGGTCTTCAATCTCTCTCCTCGCGCAAAGAAGGAAAACTCGTCATCGCAGAAGCAATGCGTCATCTCTCTGGCACGATCCGGACGGAAATTAAAGAAGATACAGGAATCACCATCCTTCACAACAGCGACCGGCTTCCCCTCCTTTTCAATCACGGAGGGGATGACAAATTCATCAAAAACTTCCTTCTTATAGGAGCTGTCCATCACCTCGATAAAGGAGGCTGCCCCGTTTCCCTCTCCCTTCGTCATGGCATCGTACGCCTTCGCGACGCGATCATAGTTTTTATCACGATCCATCGCATAATATCTTCCGGAAATGGTGGCAATCTCCCCGACTCCCAGCTCCTGCATCTTCTCCGCCACCTGCCGAAGGAAGTCTCTGCCGGAATCCGGAGGAGTATCCCTGCCGTCAAGGAAGGCGTGAAGATAAACCCTTTTCAGCCCTTGTCTTTTGGCAAGCTCCAGAAGTCCGAAGATATGGTTTAAATGGGAATGGACGCCGCCGGTGGAAACCAGCCCCATCAGATGCAGCGCGGAGTCCTTCTTCTTGCAGTTATCCACCGCCTTCAGAAGAGCCTCATTCCGAAAAAAATCCCCATCCTCGATCGCCTTGCTGATCTTGGTCAGCTCCTGATAAATAATTCTGCCGGCACCCATGTTCATATGCCCCACCTCAGAATTTCCCATCTGCCCCTCCGGAAGACCCACCGCAAGTCCGGAAGCATAGCCCTTCACAAAGGGGCATTCCTTTTCCAGACGGTCCATCACCGGTGTATCGGCGAGGGCTATCGCATTCCCCTCCTTTTTATCACTGAGGCCGTAGCCATCTAAAATCAAAAGAACGACGGGCTTTTTCTCTGTCATCACAGCCTTCTTTCTGTAAAATAATTCCTTCCTTTTCCTCTGCGCCTGCTCCCGCTTCGTCTTTTTATGACGTTCCGGAAAATCCCGCGGATCTGCCTTAGATTTTCATGCGGCGCTTCGTATGAGTTTAACCCAACAAATCATGAAAAACAAGGGGGAGGAGACTTCTGTCCCCTCCCTGTCGGTGCATTTCCATATCGCCTGCTTTCAGGAAAACATGAATCCTCTGTTTCCTCTCTGTCAGCTGTTGAAATATCTCTTCAGAAGACCTGCAAATGCCTTGCCGTGTCTTGCCTCGTCACGAGCCATCTCATGTACCGTGTCATGGATCGCATCGAGATCCAGAGCCTTTGCTCTCTTTGCCAGATCTACCTTGCCTGCAGTTGCGCCGTTCTCCGCCTTCACTCTCGCAATCAGATTCTCCTTTGTGGAAGCGGAAACCACTTCTCCGAGAAGCTCCGCAAAACGGGATGCGTGATCTGCCTCCTCGTATGCCGCGGTACGATAGTACTCGCCAACCTCCGGATAACCCTCACGGAAAGCCGCTCTCGACATTGCAAGATACATACCTACCTCAGAGCACTCCCCTTCAAAGTTAGCGCGAAGATCTGCCTTGATATCCTCCGGAACTTCGAAAGCAACACCGACCACGTGCTCCGCTGCCCAGCTCAGTTCTCCGCTCTGCTCCACAAACTTAGATGCCGGTGCATGGCAAACCGGACACTCTGCGGGAGGCTGCTCACCCTCATATACATAACCACATACAGAACATACCCAAGTCTTCATTTTTTCTCCTTTTCCCTTCAATGCAACAATAGATATTTTCGTTTCGGCAGTCGGCAGCTGCCTCTTTGCTTCAGCAGAAATCCTCCCGTCCGGGAATTCCCGGTATTACTGCTCCGCCTTCTTCTGGCAGTCACGGCATTGTCCATAGAATAAAAGCTCATGTCCTGACACAGAGCCCTGGATGAACCTGTTTGCCGTCTGATCCAAAGTATCGGCCACCTCCATCGGAATATCCATCACCTTTCCGCAGTCCTTACAAATAAAATGATAATGCGGGCTGGTGTTCGGATCAAAACGGTCCGCGCCATCCGTGAAGTTCAGCCTTCGGATCTCGCCAAGCTCGGAAAGCAGCTTCAGATTACGATATACTGTCGCGAGGCTGATATTGGGGTCCTTACAGCGCAGCTCTGAAAAAATCGCATCTGCGGTCGGATGATCGAGATGACACTTGAGCTGTTCCAGAACCTCGACTCTCTGTCTCGAATAGTTCATATCGCTCCTTTCTGAAGATTTTGCCTGCCTTTTATAAATTAGAATTGATAATGATTATCAAGTTCTGAGAAGAGAATATCATTGTGTACAATGACTGTCAAGTATTTTTTTACTTTTTCTGTCGTTGACCGCTATTGCCGTCGGCTGTTCCCCGAAGCAGGATTTTTCGTTATAATAAAAATAAAATCAAAGTTCCCCTCGGGAACGGACAAATATCATTACAGAAAGAAGGCAGATTATGGCACAGATTCAGCTGGAAAACACCCCCATTGAGGGACTTTACATCATTACCCCGACCGTCCACGGCGATGAGCGCGGCTACTTTATGGAAACCTATAACCAGAAGGATATGGAAGAGCTCGGTCTCAATATGAAATTCGTTCAGGATAACCAGAGCAAGTCCAAAAAGGGAGTCCTGCGCGGGCTTCATTTTCAGAAGGAGTTTCCGCAGGGAAAGCTGGTTCGTGCGATCCGCGGTGCGGTCTATGATGTGGCAGTTGATCTGCGTGAGGGTTCCAAGACCTATGGTCAGTACTTCGGTGTCGAATTGACTGCGGAAAACCACAAACAGTTCTATATCTCCGAGGGCTTTGCCCACGGTTTCATCGTGCTTTCCGAGGAGGCGGAGTTCTGCTATAAAGTCACCGACTTTTATCATCCGGGAGATGAGGGCGGGCTCGCCTGGAACGATCCGGAAATCCATGTTGCATGGCCCGAGGTCGTAGGAGAATACCCGGGTTCCGCGGATGCCGGCGGATATCGCATGACCGACGGTACCGTGCTCACACTCTCTGACAAGGACCAGAAATGGGCAGGGCTGAAGGATACCTTCCATTTCCATCGCTGAAGAAGCCGGGAAAAAAGGCGGAAAACAAATATCTTCCTATCGCCTGGCATTCACCCATCCCATCAGCGGAGAAAGGCTGGTATTAACCAGGGAACTTCCGGAGGATATGCAGAATCTACGGTATGAGCTTCCTTAGGATTTATTCCGCAGGAGGGACCGGAAAGCGGCAAGGATACCGCCCTTTTCCCTGCTGCGTTTTCCCATCGGCCCTCCGAGCCCCTCAGCCGCAGGGAGAGGATGATAGCATTTCTCCTCTGTGTAGATCCTGTCCATGCGGATGTCCGTCAGCTCCATCGGAATCTCGTCCGACAGCAGCTTCTCATAGCAGAGGCAGAACTTTAGGATGCTCAGACCGTGAAGGAAACGGTCATAATATCCGGCACCGTGTCCCAGTCTCTCACCGCGCTTTCCCGCCATCACACAGGGAAGGATTGCCAGATCGAACTGATAGGCATCCATACAGGGAAGCTCCGGATCCGGCTCCAGAATCCCCATTGTCCGGGGCTTCAGCTGCTCCATGCTCTGTATCGGCACTGCGTCCATCACGCCTTTCTCACGGCATCTGGGAACCGCAACGGTTTTTCCCATCTGAAGTGCTGCCTCCAGTATCGTTTTTGTCTCCGGCTCCCCCGCCATATTCACATAGCAGAAGACGGTATCTGCCTGCTGAAAGTTGGGGCTCAACAGAATTCTGGTAACGATTTCCGCATCGGCACGCTCCCGCTCCTCCCGGCTCATGGAGGCTGCCAGCGTTTTCGCCTGCCGCCGAAGGCGCTTTTTAAGCTCTGCCGCCGTTTCTGCCGGAACCTCCCTTGTTTCTACCATGATAGATACCTCGCTTCCTGTCAGCCAGACTCCCGTGCTTTACAGATTCGGGATTATCTTCCTGTTTCTCCGACTCCTGATCTCCAAAAATTCAATTCTGTCAAATCCGTTTTAAGTGAGGATCGGATTATTTTTAAAGCTTCCGTCACCTCCAACCATTCCGGGCTTTCCAAAAACATGGTTCGTACCTCTGATATTATGCTGAGCCGGGATACAAATGTCAAAGATTACTACATCTTGCCGGTGAAAAAGTCAGACAGCGAAGCAGCAAAATTTTTATTATCCAAATTGTACAAAAACACGAACAATTTTATGTGAACTTTCCCGGCTTGCCATCTCCGCTTTATCATGCTACTATGTAGCCACAAAGAACAGATGGAGTTGCAGAAATTCCGAATCTGACGAGAAAGGGTTTGGAATTGCAAAGTGGAGACTGCTGTCTTCGAACGATACCGTAGAAAGCCGAGGTGTATATGATGGAACCGGATCACTTAGGCGATGAGAACTCCGATCGATAGCGAAGGATGATGAGATAACAGCACAGAGGTGGTCATGTTATCTGCGAGAGAGGTCGTACCTCAGGATTTCCAGATATTCGGAGCATCATCGAAAAATCAGAGTATCTTCCCTGTACAGGGGTTGTTGGTTGCTTCAATGTACTATCGTTACAAGTTTTACAGTTTTCTCGTAGTGAGTGATGCGCATCGCTGAAATTTGTATCTGTACACTGAACTACACACATCGTGGCAAATCGCCACTTCTACCATATAGCTTTCGAAGAGTTCCGGGATTCCGGATCGCCGTCGAACAGGTTATGAATCCGTTGGAAACTGACGGAAGGATGGTAAACTCCAATGTACTGAGTATTTAAAATTGAATATTGTTACAAGGGAAGGGAGCATCGCAGTTCCCTTCCTTTTTTGTATGATAAAGCTTTCTTTTGCATCGACATGAATTTGGCAGGGATTCTGATGTGGTATAATATATGACTGTTTCCCGCATCAAAGGTCTGTCCCCTGACAGGCCGCATCTGATACTGACAGGAGGAGTCCTTTGAAACATCGTAAATATCGTAAATATGCGTTGATTGCTTTTCTTGCGCTGCTTTCCCTCACTGCCTGCAGAAGGGGCAGAGCAGCCGGAAAAAGTACAGCGGCAGCTGTCGAAGAGCTGGAAAACATGGACAGCGATTCTCAAACTGCCTTTATAGAGGCAGGTCCCGCAGCAAAATACAAGGCGCGGAAATACTCTGACAGTACGGATTACAGCAATATCTCGGAGGGAATGGCATTTCCGGGGATTCCCGACACCATCCTGAGGGCAGAAAGCATCCGCCTTAATTCCTTCCAGCCGGTGACGGAGGAAGAGCTCCGTCAAAGAATCAGAGATGCTGCCGCCTACCTGGATTCCAAGACCAACCCCTTTTATCTCCCCGGAAAAACGGACTTTTTCAGAACCTATACAGAGGATGACAAGGACGGAATCCGGGCAAAGGATAAATTTCTCATCCGGGTGAAGACTGTCTCCGGCAGCGCACAGGAAAATGACAATGCCGGGCTGGAGTTTCTCACAGATTATGATTTTTCCAATGAAGAAGACTACAGCTTCTGGGTCAGCGGCGTTGAACATAAGTTCCACCCTATTTTAGAGGCAATTAAGGGCAAGAAGGCCGGAGACAGCACGGAGATCCAAGCAGACGGTTATGTGGACAGCATCAGCATTCAAAGGGTCTACAAAGCGGAGAACCCGCAGGAAGTAACACCGGAAATGGAGGAGGAATATCACAGGCTCCGGCAGAGGCACGGGATTGCCGGCATGATCTACAATGCTTCTCCCTGCTTTGACCAGGAGGTAAGGATCTCTGATCTCACGGAAGAATATCTGAACTATTTCGCAAGCAGCCGGGTATATCAGCTGGTATTTCAGGACATCCGGCAGAAGGACCACATTCATTCCGCCAAGGATTATTTCAGATACACTCCGGTAAAGGATTATGCTTCTATGGTGTATCTGGCAGCATCGAGCTATGCGGATCCGCAAAGCTATGTTGACAGTGCCTTAAGGCAGCGTATCGCCATGGATGAGTACATCAAGGAGAATCATATTTCCTACAATGATGATGCCGCAAAGGAATTTATCCGCTATACCACGGAGGACGAAGCGGAGGAAAGCACACTGCGCTATTACCGGCAGGCGTACGGGGAAGAATATTTCCGCTATAAGGTCATCGATTTTACCGCGCATAAAAAAATCGCGGAGGAAATGTACGGACGGGACTGGGAGGATAAGCTGACACGGGACAAAACGTCAGACTTTTAGCACAGCAATCATATTCCGGCAAATTGTTTTCAGCACCTCCACCATGGCCTCCATTGCATTGAAATTCACGTACTCATAGATACCATGGTAATTTGCCCCGCCGGTCGAAAGATTCGGGCAGGGAAGTCCCTCATAGGAGAGTCTCGCACCGTCCGTGCCGCCGCGAATCGGCACAATCTCCGGGCTCACCCTGCACTCCCGAAAGCTCTGCTCCGCGATATCGATAAGATAGCGGAAGGGCTCCACCTTCTCCTTCATATTGTAATAGCTGTCCTTCACCACGGGCATGAGACAGGCATCGGTATTTTCATACTTACGATTCACGGTCTCCGCCGCCTGAAAGAACTGTCTCTTCTTTTCCTCAAACTTTTCCCTGTCATGGTCCCGGATAATATAGCTCATCTCCACGGCGCTCTCATCCCCTGACATGCTGCAAAGATGAAAGAAGCCCTCGTATCCCTCGGTATTTGCCGGAATACAGCCGGGAAGGAGCGCATTAAACTCCATCGCCAGCAGGCAGGCATTGACCATGGTATCCTTCGCGGAACCCGGATGGACATTGACACCCTTGATGTGCAGCCTGGCAGACGCAGCATTAAAATTTTCATACTCGATTTCTCCAAGGCGGCCTCCGTCTACGGTATAGGCGACCTCCGCACCAAAATTCGGAACATCAAAAAAATCCGCGCCGCGCCCCACCTCCTCATCCGGAGTAAAGGCGATGCAGATCTTCCCGTGCTTCTCCTCCGGATGGGACAGGAAGTATGCTGCCATCTCCATGATTTCGGCAACCCCCGCCTTATCATCAGCCCCCAGCAGTGTTGTACCGTCAGTCACGATCAGATCAGAGCCGACAGCCTCCTTCAGCCCGGGAAAGATCTTCGGAGAAAGCTCTTCCCCATGTCCCAGCGGAATCACGGAACCGTCATACCCCTTCACGAGGCGGGGACTGACGTTTGCCCCGCTGGCAGAAGGCGAGGTATCCATATGCGCAATAAATCCCAGCGCCGGAGTATGGGCATCCTCCTCCGGACTTAAATTGGATGGAAGCACTGCGTACACATAGCAGTGCTCCGAAAGCCGGACTTCAGAAGCCCCCATCTCCCTAAGCTCCTTTTCCAGCTCTCCGGCAAGCGCAAACTGCTTCTCTGTGGAAGGGACCTGTTCCATGTCCTCCTGCGACTGGGTGTCGAATTTCACATATTTGATAAATCTGTCGTAAAGCATATTCTTCCTTTCTCAACTCTCAAAATCTCAGGGAAACACGGGCTGTCTCTGCTTCATAAGCAGTTCCAGGGAGGGAGCCATCGAAGATGGGAGGATACCTTAAACCCTGCCGTAAAAAGGAACCCGCCTTCGGCGGGAGAACTCCCTGCGGCGGCCGGCAGACGCTCCGAACGAGGTTCAGATGCTGTCTCTCTCCAAGCGGTGATCTTTGTTCAGGTAGCTGTCCTCGGAAATCGGGCGAAGCTCCGACAGATCATAGGGCGTCTCCTGATAGACAAAATTCAGCCAGTTCGTATAGGTACAGTTGGAGCTGGAGCGCCAGCGAAGCAGAGGCTCCTTTAAGGGATCATCGTCCTCATAATAGTTGATGGGAAGCTCCGGATGGATGCCCTTTGCCAGATCTCTCCGGTATTCCTGATCTAGGGCATAGCGGTCATACTCCGAGTGCCCTGTCACAAAAATCTGTCTCGAGGAATTTGCCAGAATCAGATAGCTTCCGGTTTCTTCCGATTCCGCGACGACATAAAGCTCCGGATTCTCATGAACCGCATTTTCGTCAATCCCGGTATAGCGGGACTGCGGGACGTAGAACTCATCGTCCATCCCCCGCATCATCATTTTCTTCCGGTGCAGCGTCTTCTGAAGATACACACCGGACAGCTTTTTCGGCAGCAGATGCTTCTTGATCCCGTAGTGATAGTAGAGCGCCGCCTGTGCCCCCCAGCAGATATGAAAGCTGGAAAATACATGGGTCTTGGACCACTCCATAATCTCACAGAGCTCCTGCCAGTATTCCACCTCTTCAAAAGGCAGCTGCTCCACCGGAGCACCGGTAATGATAATTCCGTCAAAATTCTGTTCTCTGAGCTCCGGAAAGCCGACATAAAACTTGTTCAGATGAGAGGAACTGGTATGGGTGGACTGGTGCGTCATAAGCTTCATCAGTGTAATCTCTGTCTGAATCGGAAAGTTGGACAGCACTCTCAGGATATCCAGCTCGGTCTGTTCCTTCAGCGGCATCAGATTTAAAATCAGAATATGAAGAGGGCGAATCTCCTGTGCTTCCGCTCTCGACTCATCCATCACAAAGATATTCTCCGATTCCAGAATATGCTTTGCCGGCAGCTCGTTTTGTACTTTAATCGGCATGGCAGATCCTTTCCAAGTTTATACCGCCGATTATACTGTTTTTTCCTTATTTTTCAAGAAAGCGCCCTCTTCCTCTTGCAATGTCCGGCAGAATCAGGTAGAATTTTAACGAAAATCAGATAACTTATTCAGAGTCGGTGGAGCTACATAGGAGCGAAGAAACCGCAGCAACCCCGGAGACGGAAGGTGCTCACCTGAGCGAACGAAGGTTCGAACAATAAGAAGAACAGATTCTTATGGGCGGTCTTTCGGGACCGCCTTTTCCTATGGAAGTCCTGAAAGCGCCGGCGGCATACTGTACGAAAAATCCGTATTCCGGAGCCAAGCCTTATATGCACCGCACCGCTCTGTACGCAAATCCACATTTTATAGAACAGAAAGGAACCAGAACCATGTTATTTTCTTCCGAACAGGTGTCCAACGGACATCCCGATAAAATCTGCGACCAGATCTCCGATGCCATTGTCACGGATATCCTCTCCCACGACAGGCTTGCCCGCATCGCCGCGGAGACCTGTATCAAGGATTATGACATCACCATTCTCGGAGAGCTGACTACCCACTATGAGCCGGATTACCACGCGCTTATCGGCGCTGTCCTAAAGGAGATCGGACTCGGTGACATCGAAAAATATCATCTGCGGCTCCTCATCTCAAAGCAGTCCCCTGACATCGCGATGGGAGTTGACAGGGACGG
Source organism: uncultured Oribacterium sp. (assembly GCA_963545355.1). Lineage (GTDB taxonomy): Bacteria > Bacillota > Clostridia > Lachnospirales > Lachnospiraceae > Oribacterium. Next base: position 66,933 of record CAUUIW010000002.1, read on the forward strand.
CGCCGGCGATCAGGGAATGATGTTCGGCTATGCCACCAGAGAAACGGAGGAGATGCTGCCGATTCCCTATGTCCTGTCCACCAGAGCCCTGCAGAAGCTGCGGGAAATAAACCGGAAGGAGAATTTCTCCCGTCTCCTGCCGGACGCGAAGGCACAGGTCAGCTACGACTATAAAACAGGCAGAATTGATACCTTCCTGATCTCCACCCAGCATCAGGAAAATATCTCCCTCCGGGAGGTCCGGGAGATTGTTTCCGATGTCATGAAGGAAAGTGCCGGGGAGATGCAGCTGAACGATGATTTCCGTATTCTTGTGAACCCCACCGGACGCTTTGTTCTCGGTTCCTCCTTTGCGGATGCCGGTCTCACGGGCAGAAAGATCATCGCCGATACCTATGGCGGCGCTGCCCATCACGGCGGTGGTGCCTTCTCCGGCAAGGATCCCTCCAAGGTAGATCGCTCCGCCGCCTACATGGCACGCAGGATCGCAAAGGATCTCGTCCGGAAGGGGCAGGCGGAGCGCTGTGAGGTACAGCTTGCCTACGCGATCGGTGTCGCTGAGCCGGTTTCCATCTATCTTGACTGCTTCGGAACAGAGCACGAGGATTTCAACCGCATGCTTCAGGAGATTCATGACAATTATCCGCTCACACCGAAGGGTATCATCGAAAGCCTCGGACTCCGTGATCTGAACTACAATCTCGTCTCCTCCTACGGTCACTTCGGAAAGCCGGAGCTGCCCTGGGAGAAGTAATTCCACCACCCGTGCCCGGACAGATATAAAAGAACCGGAGAGCTGTTCTCCGGTTCTTTTATGTTTCCTTTACTTATTGTAGTGCACAATCTCCGCAAACTCCGGCTTCAGGGATGCCCCGCCGATAAGTCCTCCGTCGATATCCGGCTTGGAAAGAAGCTCCCTGCAGTTGCCGGCATTCATGGAGCCGCCGTACTGGATACGAATCGCTTCCTTTGTTTCCGTATCATAGAGCTCTCCGATGCATGCACGGATTGCGGCACACACCTCCTCCGCCTGCTCCGCAGTTGCGGTTTTTCCGGTACCGATAGCCCAGATCGGCTCATAGGCAATCACAACCTTTTTCGCGTCCTCCCCGGAAATCCCCCGGAACGCAATCTTAATCTGCATCCGGATAAAATCAAAGCAGATGCCCTGCTCTCTCTGCTCCAGAGACTCTCCGCAGCAGAGGATGGGAGTTAAGCCCTTCTCCAGTGCCTTTTTCACCTTCCTGTTAATCTCGAGATCCGTCTCATGAAAGTAGCCTCTTCTCTCGGAGTGACCGAGCACCACGTAGGAGGCACCGGCATCAAGGAGCATGTCGGCAGAAATTTCACCGGTATAGGCTCCCTTGTCCTCAAAGTAAAGATTCTCTCCGCCAACCGCGATATTGCTTCCCCTCACCGCATTTGCCACCGGGACAATGTCGATCGCCGGCACACAGAAAACGACATCCGTCTCTGCATCTGCAACAAGCGGCTTTAAGCTTTCCGCGAGCTCCACCGCCTCGCTCGGCGTCATATTCATCTTCCAGTTTCCTGCAATGATTTTCTTTCTCATACCTGCTCCTTATCTGTCATTCACAGCAGCAACACCCGGAAGCTCTTTTCCCTCCAGGAATTCCAGAGAAGCCCCGCCGCCGGTAGAGATATGTGTCATCTTATCCCCATAGCCCAGCTGGTTGACAGCCGCAGCAGAATCACCGCCGCCAATGACCGTTGTCGCATCCGTCTCTGCAAGCGCCTTTGCCACAGCCCTGGTGCCCGCGGCGAGGACTGGATTCTCGAAGATACCCATCGGTCCGTTCCAGACCACGGTCTTCGCGTTCTTCACGGCATCCGCATACAGCTTCTGCGTCTCCGGTCCGATATCAAGCCCCATCATTGCCGCCGGAATTGCTTCCGTCTTTGCTGCTTCCACCCGAATATCCTCCTTATCAATCGGATCTGGGAAGCTGCCTGCAACCATATGATCCACCGGAAGCATCAGATTTCTGCCGAGCTTTTTGGCTTTTTCCAGCATCTCCTTACAGTACTCAAGCTTGCTGTCATCCACCAGAGAGGAACCCACCTCGTAGCCCTGTGCCTTGATGAAGGTATATGCCATACCGCCGCCGATAATGAGGGTATCGCACTTCTCCAGAAGATTGGAAATGACGTTCAGCTTGTCGGCAACCTTGGCCCCGCCGAGGATTGCAACAAAGGGGCGAACCGGATTCTCTACCGCCTGTCCCAGGAACTGAATCTCCTTCTGCATGAGATAGCCGACAACGCAGGGACCATTCAGGAACTGAGGCACACCGACATTGGAGCAGTGCGCTCTATGCGCTGTCCCGAAGGCATCATCCACATATACTTCCGCAAGAGAGGCAAGCTCTTTCGAGAACGCCTCTCCGTTCCTGGTCTCCTCCGCCCGGTAGCGTGTATTCTCCAGAAGGATTACATCGCCGTCCTTCATGGCTTCTACTGCAGCCCTGGCATTCGGACCCACGACGGTATCATCCTTCGCAAACTTAATCTCCTGTCCCAGAAGCTCTGAAAGACGCTTCGCCACCGGCGCGAGACTCAGCTCCGGCTTCGGCTCTCCCTTGGGCTTTCCGAGATGAGAGCAGAGAATCACCCTTCCTCCGTCCCGGATCAGCTTCCGGATGGTCGGAAGCGCTGCAACAAGCCGGTTCTCGTCTGTAATCTTTCCCTCTTTCAAGGGCACGTTAAAATCACAGCGGCAAAGGACACGCTTTCCCCGGACCGAAATATCATCCACTGTTTTCTTGTTTAATGCTGCCATACTCCTCCTTTTCAAAAAGAGCCGCCAGGGCGAAGCCCGGCAGCCCTTTGCTGTATACTTATTATTTATGGTTGCTTTACGATGTTCCGTTCGCTTTTCCCGCTCCGCAGGACAGCTCCCCCGGAAAACTGCCCTGCCGTAAAGATTCTTCGGATCAAGAATTTTACTTCACAAACTTTTCAAAGAACTTAATGGTACGTACCATCTGAGAGGTATAGGAGTTCTCATTGTCATACCAGGAAACCACCTGTACCTGATAGAGGTCGTCTGCAATCTTATTGACCATGGTCTGAGTCGCATCAAAGAGAGAGCCGTAGGTCATGCCGACGATGTCGGAGGATACGATCTGGTCCTCATTGTAACCGAAGGTCTCCGGATCGGAGGCTGCCTTCATGGCTGCATTGACAGACTCTACCGTCACTTCCTTCGCGGACTTTACCACGGCAAAGAGAAGAGTGGTGGAACCGGTCGGAACCGGCACACGCTGTGCGGCACCGATGAGCTTGCCGTTTAATTCCGGAATGACAAGACCGATTGCCTTGGCAGCTCCGGTACTGTTCGGAACAATATTCACAGCTGCCGCTCTGGCACGTCTCAGATCCCCCTTCCTGTGCGGTCCGTCCAGAATCATCTGATCTCCGGTATATGCATGGATCGTCGCCATGATACCGGACTGAATCGGTGCGAAATCATTGAGTGCTTTCGCCATCGGTGCAAGGCAGTTGGTGGTACAGGATGCCGCGGAAATGATATTATCCTCTGCGGTCAGAGTCTCGTGGTTTACATTGTAAACGATGGTCGGAAGATCATTTCCTGCCGGAGCAGAGATTACAACCTTCTTGGCGCCGGCATTGATATGGGCCTGTGCCTTGTCCTTCTTGGTGTAGAAACCGGTACACTCCAGAACAACATCCACCCCAAGCTCTCCCCAGGGAAGATGATTGGCATCCGGCTCCTTGTAGATCTTGATGGTCTTGCCGTTGACGGTAATGGAATCCTCACCAGCAGAAACACTGTCTGCATACTTGTATCTGCCCTGAGAGCTGTCATACTTGAGGAGATGTGCAAGCATCTTCGGATCGGTAAGGTCATTGATCGCCACAATCTCTGTCCCCTCATGATCGAACATCTGACGAAATGCAAGACGACCAATGCGTCCGAAACCGTTAATCGCAACCTTCACTGCCATAGTGGTATCCTCCTGAACTTCAAAAATCAAACTTTTAACAATGTCACAGTTGTTATTCTATCTTTTGCCTTGTCTTTTTGCAAGTACAAAAGGGCGGGAAGCACGATATTTCACGGAATTTTCGTGTTTTCCCCGGGGCGGAATCTCCCTGCTATACCGTCATCGACTTCACATAGCCTGCGATATTATCCGCATGATCGGAGATTCGTTCCAGATCCGAGAGCACATCCAGGAAGACCACTCCCGCTTCCGGCACGCACTCGCCGCGGGAAAGTCTCTGAATATGGTTCTCTCTCATCTCCTCCTCCATCTCATCGACCTCATCCTCCAGATGCGCGGTTCTCACCGCCTCGGTGATCGACACCTTTTCAAAGGCGTCCACAGAGGAACGAAAGCTCTCCATGACTCTCTCGGAAATATCCCGGAAGTCCTGATCGCCGATGTCGGAGAAGCGGATATGATGGTTCCAGGCATACTCTGCCTGCTCCGCGATATTGTCCGCGTGGTCTGCGGCACGCTCCATATCCGTAATGGCATTGAACATGTTGGTAACTGCAAGCTTCTGAGATTCATTCAGGGAAAGATTGTCAACCCGGATCAGATACTCTGTCAGCAGCTTCTGCATATTGTCAATAATCTGCTCCCTCTGGTACACCTCCTGAATCTTCTCCCGGTCTATGCTGCGCATTGCCTCCACGGACGCCTGAATATTCACGGAAACGATACGCCCCATGCTGACGACCTCCGCCTTTGTGGCATTGAGCGCCATCGCCGGAGAACCCAGAATACGCTTATCCAGATGCTGAATCAGCGCCCTCTCGATGTCGGTATATCCGCTGTCCTCCGGAACTTCCGTGCTCCGCTCCGCACGTGCGGGAACAAGAATATCGCTCAGCTTCACAAGGAAATCTCCGAAGGGGAAGAGAACGAGGGTGACACTCACATTGAAGATGGTATGAAATACGGAAATCTGTACCGGATTCAGATAGCCCTGAAAAAATGTCGGAAAGACAAAGGTCAATACATAAATCAGTATGCCAAAGAGAACCGCACCCGTGATATTGAACAGCAGATGAATCACCGCGGCACGTTTTGCGGTACGGCTGGTTCCGGTGGAGGAGAGCATTGCCGTCACGCAGGTACCGATATTCTGTCCGAGCGTAATATAAAATCCCGCAGAGCGCGGAACAGCACCTGCCAGAGACAGGGTCTGCAGAATCGAAACGGAAGCGGCGGAGCTCTGAATGAGGCCGGTGACGATCGCACCGGCGAGGATGCCGAGGATGGGGTTTCCGCCCATCACCACAAAGGCTTTCGAGAAAATCGGCGAATCCGCATAGGGAGCTACCGCGCTGCTCATAAACTCCAATCCGATAAAGATCAGACCGACACCGATACAAAAGTCCCCGAGGAGATCGTTCTTGCCCTTCTTTCCGAAAAGAAGGCGGAAGGCACCGATACCGACCAGAAGCGGTGCAAAGAAATCCGGCTTCAAAAGGGACATCACATCCCCGCTTACCTGCGTCAGGGAGACCATCCATGCCGTAATCGTGGTTCCGATATTGGCACCCATGATGATGCCCACCACCTGTGAAAGCTCCAGGACGCCGGCATTGACAAAACCGACAACCATGACCGTCGTCGCAGAGCTGGACTGCACGAGAGCCGTAATCGCGGCACCGAGAAGAATCGCCATCAGCTTGTTGCCGGTCACAAGCCCCAGAAAATTGGACATTTTAGAACTGGCTGCCTTCTGGAGACCGTCACTCATGACGGTCATGCCGTACAGAAACATGCCGAGACCGCCGACGAGGCTGAAGATACTGGACAGGATTAAAATCATGACTACTCCGTTTTCCGGATTCCCCTCTGAAATCCATCACCATGGCGCGCCACACCCGAGCCAACGCTCCGGGTTTCCGGAATCTGCTCCCGGACGCGACCATTTGCGAGTATAGCAAATGGCATTTTCCATGTAAATAAGAATCCCTCCGGCAAACTGCCAGAGAGATTCTTGCAAAACATATCTTTTTTCGTGATAAAGGCTCAGGCGATCAGAGAGATCACAAACCAAAGAAGAACAATGATGCCCAGTACGATACGGTAGTATCCAAAGACCTCAAAACTGTGCTTCCGGATATAGCGAAGCAGGAAATTGATACAGTACATACTGGTCAGAAAGGCAATCAGCATCGCAAGGAAAAGCTCCAGCCACTGTACCGCGCTGAAGGCGAGACCGTGCTTCACAAGCCTTAACAGGCTGGCACCGAACATAATCGGAACAGACAAAAAGAAGGAAAACTCCGCCGCTGGAACGCGCGCAACAGACAGCAGCATCGCGCCAAGGATAGTCGCACCGGAACGGGAGGTTCCCGGAATCAGTGCGAGGCACTGAAAGCAGCCGATAAAGAACGCCGTTTTCAAATCAATCTCCGCGACTCTCTGTACCCGAAACTCCTGATACTCGTTTCTCCGCTCCATCCAGATAAAGGCGATGCCGTACAGCACCAGCATAAGAGCGACCACAAAGCCATTGAAGAGGTACTTGTCCAGAAAATCATTCAGCAGCAGTCCCAGCACCATTGCCGGGAGGCAGGCAGCAACGATTTTGATCCAGAGGTTCATACGGGAAGGGATGATCCCCATCCTCCCGGTTCTCCGGGATCTGGCAAAGGGCCAGAGCTCATGGAAAAAACGCAGGCAGACCGCCAGAATCGCGCCAAGCTGAATCACTACCTCAAACACGCTGATAAAATCATCCGGCTGCCGCAGCCGAATGATGGCATTGACGAGGATCATATGTCCCGTGGAGGAAATCGGCAGCCATTCGGTAAAGCCTTCCACCAGCCCCAGAACAAGCACCTTCAGAAACTCGACAAAACTCATAATTCTCCTTTGATTTAAGAGAGGATAAGCACCTCTCTTTCTTCATCCTTAATTGCACTGCCTACCATGATGCCGCGGAGCGCTTTGCCCACAGAAAACCAACTCTTTGCGTTGATGGAACGCCTCATGCACCGGACGGACGCTCATCCCTGAAGTGGCTCACTACCTCACACCCCTTAGCATCATCATAACGTAATATCGTTGATTTGCCAATCAATCTCCGCCTCTCCTCTCGACCTCAGGAAAGCATTGCAACGGGAAAAGACACGGGAGCCCAGAAAACCGCGGTGCGCAGAGAGCGGCGACGGATGTGTCGTCTTCAAAACGAAGTGATTCTGGTTTTGAATCATCGGAATCTTCTTCTGTGCCGAGCTTCCGAAAAGAAGAAAGACCATGGGCTGATCCTTTTTATCAAGCTCCCGTATCGCATGATCGGTAAACTCCTCCCAGCCTATCCCCTGATGCGAATTTGCCTGATGCGCCCGGACGGTCAGAACCGTGTTTAGAAGAAACACTCCCTGATCCGCCCAGCTTTTCAGATAGCCGTTGTTCGGAATTTTGCATCCGAGATCCTCCTGCAGCTCCTTATAGATATTCTGAAGAGACGGCGGCACCGGTACTCCGGGAAGGACGGAAAAACTCAGTCCGTGTGCCTGTCCCGGCTCATGGTAGGGATCCTGCCCAAGGATCACCACTCTCACCCGGGAAAGGGGAGTGTAATGAAAGGCATTGAAAATATTGTCCGCACCCGGATAAATCGTTCTCGTCTCATATTCCCGCCTGACGGTCTCATACAGCTTCCGGTAATAGGGCTTTCGAAACTCCTCCTGCATCGCCGGAAGCCAGTCATTGGAAATCATCATATTCTCCTCCCCCTCTTTCTCTCCTGATTGCTGCCTGAGCTGCTGTCGGCTTCCGTCAGCTCTGCTCTTTCATGTCCTGTCCCGACAATCCGCCATGTCTGCCGCAGACCGCTGGCGTAGCCCTCCGTTTTACAGCAGCTCTTCGTATCTCGCATGGCTTTTACTCCGTTTTCTCGCGCTCTGCATCTGCTTATAGACATCATAGAGAAAGGAGCCGGTTCTGCCCTCTGCCGGGTACTCCTCCTTTCCGATTTCCAGCACATAGCTCCCATAGGCGTTGATGATGCTCGTCCTTCCCTGATAGGAACGGATCCGCTGAAAGCCGCCGTAGCTCTGATGCACATGCCCATGAACCATATACCTGGGACGATAGCGCTCCAGCAGCTCCAGAAAACAGGAAAAGCCCTGATGTGGGAGATCCGGAAGATCCCCGTAGCCCTTCGCGGGAGCATGGGTCACCAGCAGATCAAAGCCGTTTTTCAATGCGATCTCCGGCTTCACCCTCTGGATGCGCCGGCGCATCTCCCGCTCGCTGTAATGATGTTTCCCCTCTCCGTACCTCATGGAACCGCCGAGTCCCAGAATCCGGAGACCGTGAAAATCATAAACCCTGTCCTCGATACATTCGCAACCGAGAGGCGGTCTTTCTTCATAGCTTCCGTCGTGATTCCCATGAATATAGAGAAGCGGCGCCTTTCCCATAGTAACCAGAAACTGAAGATAATCCGGAGACAGATCTCCGCAGGAAATGATCAGATCAATACCGCGGAGTCTGGATCTGTCGAAATAGTCCCAGAGACTCTTCTGCTCCTCATCTGCCAGAAAAAGTATCTTCATTGTAAAAACCCCCCCATACGGATCCGCTCCTGAGCCGATTCTGTAAAGTCCGAGAGACTCGGAATCTCTCCCAGGATATTATCGTTGAGCCAGCGCATATCCACGATTTCTTCCGGCGGCAGCGCTGCCCCGTCCTCGCTCTGGAGGATGCCGTCCCTGGTATGGATCTCTCCCTCAAAGGGAGACATATGCCCTTCCCGGATCTCTCTCTCCAGAAGTCCCATCAGCTTTCTGGTCGCATAGGGGATCTGGTCCGAGAGTATCACCGAAATCACAGAAGAACGCATCCCAAACCAGTAATTGATGGCGTGGTGCCCCTTAACCAGACGATTCTCCTGAAAGCTTCCGTCCAGATAGGTCTGCACCAGCATGGTGTCATATCTTCCCCAGTCAATGACAGGCGCCGCATAGTTCTGTACCCCGCCGTCCTCCCGGAAGGAGAAGATGCCGAATTCCCTTGACGGTGTTTTGCCGCTGCGAAACTCCATGCCGGAGATAATGTGAATTCCTTCCTTCGCAAACTCCCTCCTCCAGTCGCAATCCCTCGTTCCCGTCCAGAGGAGCCGCACCTTCACGGACGGACGTATCATCTGCGCCCCGATGGCGAAGGCGTTAATGTTCGCAAGTGTTCCGTAGAGCGGGCTGTTCTCCAGATAGCCGAGCACCGGAGCATCGGAAAGTGAAGCCGCCAGTGCTCCCATCAGAAATTTTGCCTCATACATCCTCCCATAGTAGGTACGTATGGAGTTATAGGAGGTGTTGACAGAGCAATTCAGGACAGAGAGCTCCGGGTATTTAAGTGCAAATCGCACCGCCGATTCCACCATTCTTCCGCCGGTCGTAAAGAAAAGCACAGCTCCCCTCCCTCTTGCCTCCTCCATGGCAAGAGTCAGCTTTTCCTCATTTTCCAGATTCTCATACTTCTCCGCGACAACAAGATCCGGAAAACGCTCTGCGACAGCAATCCGTCCCAGCTCGTGCGCATACGCCCAGCCGGAACTGTCCTTGTTCCCTTCATAGAAATAGGCAAGCCGAAGCGGATGCTCTTTCGTAAATCTCGGCCCCGCTCCCGGGAGCAGATCTGTAAGGCTCGTCTCCCTGACAAGCTCCTCCGGTTCCTTGACGAGGGTGACCTCCCCGGCCTTCTTCCGATATTCCTTCCAGATCCGGAGAAGCTTACAGCGAATCTCCCTTGTACTGTCCTCCTCCAGGGTATGAATGCCATAGACACTGCAATAGAGAAGAAAAGCGTCTCCCGTGGTGATGGGAAGATGATCTCCGCCGCGGTTCAGATACTCCTCCCGGAAACGGTCAAAGGAGCTTTTTACGGATTTCTGAAGCTCCCTGTCCCAGGGCTCTCCCATCTCCTTTCCCAGAAGCTTGCAGAACTTCTCAAAGCTTCCGGACTCCGAGAAGTTGAGCCAGTACATCTGACTCCCCTTAAAAAATTCCACAAATTCAAAATAAATCTGGTTTTCCCTGTCCTCCGTGCGAAGCGGAAGAATACGGGTCACCTCTGCCGGGATGGAGACTGCACCGTTATACTTCATGACAGAGACTCTCTTATTTCCCTCCAGAACATAGAAATGATGCAGATATTCATAGACTACCACCGGATCCCGGATCCCCTCCGCGAGTGCGGAATCATACAGGGCCGACCACTTCATCGCAAACTCTGTCTTTGCTCCGAGGATGGGCATGAAATTCCTGGCAAACGCCTTACGGCGCCCTGCGGTTTTGGTCCCCGCGATCTCCGACATCGGAATCTCCAGAACCCCCAGCCTGCTTTCCCCCTGTACCTCTTCATGTTTCAGAAGCTCCTCCAGTGACGGAAGATAAGGCTCCCCGCCAAACAGCAGTGCTCTCCGGCATGCCCAGTCTCCCTTTTTCTTGGCATTCAGATAATCTTCAATCATACTGTCTCCTCCGGAGATACCATTATATCAGGAAACACGGTATTTTCTGAATAAAAAAGCTGCCAGAATATCTGGCAACTTTTTGAAATATCCCCGGTCTTCTACTTGGGTCCGTTGGTGCTGCCCGGAACAAGCGTTCCATTCCCGGACGAGGAACCCGGATTGCTGTTATTACTGTTGTTATTGTTATTACTGTTGTGATTGTTACTGCTGTTGTTATTCCCGTTACTGCTGTTATTGTTTTTTCCTACATCGGCTCCGGGTCCGACCGAATCTCCCGGACCTCCCGAAGAACCGCTGTTGCCATCCGATCCCGGCGTACCGGAGCCATTGCTGTTATAGTTGCTCTTCGCCTGTGCATCGACCGCATTGATGCCGCTCGTATCCGAGGTGCAGACACCCTTTGCGTTAAAGCTGAACTGTCTGCCGTCCACCTGAATCGTGGTATCCGTCACCAGCTTGCCTTCCTGCATATAGTAGAAGCTGCTGCCGTCCCTTACCCAGCCGCGCGCCATCTTACCGTTTGTCTCAAAGAAATAGGTCACATTGTCAACCTGCTTCCAGCCGGTCACCATCTTGCCGTTTGACGGATCCATATAATACCTGGCACCATCCGTGTCGGTCACCCAGCCCGTCTGCATGGAGCCGTCCTTGCTGAGATAGTAGAAGGTATTGTCCTGATAATGCCAGCCGATATGCAGCTCACCGCCCTTACCGAAGCTGTACCACTTGTCATTGATTTTTGCCCAGGTATCCTGAAGCATCGTGCCGTTATCCGTCTTGAAATAGTACCAGACCTTATCGATCTCTCTCCAGCCGGTTGCCATCGCCCCATAGCTCTTCAGATAATACCAGACTTTTTTGCCGTTCAGCTCCAACTGTACCCAGCCCGTCTGCATGACGCCGTCCGACTTCAGATAATACCAGGAACCGTCCACCTGCTTCCAGCCGGTTGCCATCAATCCTGTGGTGTTGAAATAATGCCAGTTGTTGTTGATCTTCTTCCAGCCGATCGTCATATAGCCGTCCGAGCCGATATAATAATATCCGGAAGAGGTGTGAATCCATTTGCTGGCAATCCTCTTTCCGGTGCTGTCATCTACATAATAATACTTTCCATTGGTCTGCCCCCAGCCGGCCAATGCAGGAACGGTAAAGCTGCTCGCGGAAAGTCCCAGGGCAAGAGCTATCACTCCAAACTTCGATCGGATTTTCATCATTCCTCCTTATTCGATATCTCTGCTTCCTTTCCCACGGTCACAGACCGCAGACAGACTTCGAACCATAAGCAGAGATCCTTTTCATTCATTTTGTGCTCCCCTAGCATACCACAGCTTCTCCTGTCTTTCTTAAAAATCCACTTAACATTTTCCCTGTTTTCGTAAGATTCTTACACTGTCTTTAAAATAGCGGTACATTCGAAGTGTATATTCCCCGAACTCCTCTCCGAGCTCACTCTTATAGATGCCCCAGAGCGACCAGAGCAGACCGCCGAGCCCCATATAAGCGACAAGGAGAGCTTCTTCCCGCGGCTTTCGCTCTCTTCCCTCTTCTGACAGGCTTTGGACACCACCTCCGCGCTCCGATTCCCCGGCATTCCGCTCCTGAATGTCCAAGGCTCCCTCCTCCGCCGGAAGCTCCCGATACACCCGGAGCATTTCCTTCGCGTCGTCAAAGCTTCGGTACGCATAAATTGCCGCCATCGCAATATCCAGAATCGGATCTGCCATCCCCGCATACTCCCAGTCAATCATGCGTATGGCTTCTGACAGGCGCCCTCCTTCCTCCGTCACAAGGAAGTTGTCATGGTTCGGATCAATATGGCAGAGGCAGTAAGGGAGATGCTCTTTTTCCGTGAAACGCAGCAGTCGTTCCGCATCCTGTCTGCACTCCGGATAGTCCTCAAAGGGAATCCCGCCGTTCTCCCGGCAGAGCCCCTCGTAAAAGGAGATCCGTTCCGAAAGTGAAAAGCTGTGACTGACTCTGAGCCCGGAGCCATGCAGACGCTTAAGAAGAGCAAAGCAGGCTCCGAGCTCCTCCTCCTTCGTAAAATCCGCAGATCTCGAATTCTCATAGTAGCGGGAGATCTTGTAGCCCGTTGTTTCATCAAAATAGCAGAGCTGCTCTGTGATCCCAAGGGGCGCGATGAGACGGTAGATCTCTGCTTCCTCTCTCCGGTTGATGAGCTTTTCCGTTCCCTTCCCCGGAATCCGGCAGATGAAGTCTCTTGCCTTCAGTCTTGCGACTGCCTCCTCATCCTCTACCGTAAAAAGCCAGGAGCGGTTGGTCATCCCCGCCTTCAGACAGCGGATATTCCGAATTTCAGATTCTGCAATCCGAAGCTCTCTTGCCACCAGCTGCATCGCTTCCGAGCCCGACTGCTCCCGATAGCTTTCATCGAAGAGACGCAATTCCTCCAGATTCTCAAACTCATAGATCACATTATCCTTCTGCGGGTTGATATAGATCGGCGGCAAATGGCGAAGGTTCCGGATCAGAACGTCCTCCCAGTAGTAATTCTCCGTCCCCGGCATCCTGTAATAGCTTTCGATAAGAGGCAGGAACTTGTCGGAGAACTCTCTGGAAAAGTACACCGGACCGTACATGCAGTACTGATCCCTCCCGCCGACCGTGACCTTCTGAATCTCCCGGCTCCTGGAAAAGCTTATCGCCCATTCCCCGGTTTCCCCTTTCATAAAGGAAGCCGCATACCAGGCATTCGGCTCGAAGCTGTGATAGAGATTTTCCCGCATCCAGTTGTCGGAAGAGAGAATATAGCAGTTTTTTCCCTCCAGATATTTTCTGGCATGATAGAGCGTTGCCAGCGTGTTTTTCGTGCGATATTCCGGATTATAGCAGAGCTCCACCCCGAATTTATCAATCAGATACTCAAACTTCTCCTTGAGATAGCCGACCATCAGGACAATGTCCTGAATTCCCCTCTCTCTCAGCTGGCGGATCTGTCTCTCGATCATTCTCTCCCCAAAGACCGGAAGTAGCCCCTTCGGTGTCTCATAGCTGAGCGGAACGAAGCGGGAACCGAAGCCAGAAGCCAGAAGCAGCGCACGCTCCACCCGGCAGGGGGCAAGCTGAGTCCGCGCTTTCTCTGTCAGCGCAAAGCTCTGTCTTCTCCCCTGCACACGGCACAGCATCAGCAGCCCCTCTTCCTGACAGGCTTTCAGCTCCTGATTGATTTTTCCGAGAGATACGCCGCACTCCTCCGCAAGCTCCCTCTGGGATCTCTCCGGCTTTTCCATGATACTTCGTAAGATTGCGATGCGATAGTTCATCTCTCTTCTCCCTGTTTTCCGAAAACACATCCTGCTCTCCTCCCCCTGCATTGGCTCTCTCCTCAGGGCTTGGCTTTCTTTTCACTGCAGAAAAATGGCAGGATCTATATCGTTCATTTTATGCTGTATATTCGTAATATTGAACATAGTAACACAAAAGAAGGAGACTGTCGACAGAGCGGTCTCCTTCTCTTTCCGGATATTTATTTTATGAAGTGCTTCAGGGGCATCTCCATCTCCTTATGCCTCACTGACCTCAAAGATCATATCCCCGTAGGATGGGAAGGGCCAGAGATCCTTATCCACAATGGACTCAAGCGAATCGACGGCAGTCCGCAGTTCTCTCATCTCCGGAACGATACGGTCATGATAGATTCTGGCTCTTTTTTCCGCATTCTCTATCCTGAGAGAGCTCTCCACATCGGAAAGAAGCAGGGTTCTCGCATTCTGCATCTCCTTCAGGAGCCTGGAAGCACGAAGCAGCAGCTCGGTCTGTACGGAGACATCCGCAAGCTCTGTCGCCTCCCTGACACGACGTATCGAATCCGCCAATCTGGTATTGTAATGAATCACCGCCGGAATCAGCTGCTTCCCCGTGATATTGATCATGGCACGTGCCTCGATATTGGTCGACTTGACATATGACTCATACTCGATCTCACAGCGGCTCTTCAGCTCTGTCGCCGTATAGATGCCAAAGCCGGAGAACAGCTTCGCTGCCTTCTCCGTCGTCAGTGCCGAAATCGCATCCACCATGGACGTGAGATTCGGAAGCCCGCGCTTCTCTGCCTCCGCCACCCATTCCTCGGAATAGCCGTTGCCGTTAAAGATGATCCTCTGGTGCTTCGTCAAAAGCTCCTTGATCAGATCATGCACTGCCTTCGTAAAGTCCTCCGCCTTCTCCAGACGATCGGCAGCTTCCTTGAACTGCTCCGCGACAATGGCATTCAGTGTCGTATTGGCATCCGCAATGCTCGCCTGTGAGCCCACCATACGAAACTCGAATTTATTGCCGGTAAAGGCAAAGGGAGAGGTACGATTGCGGTCGGTCACATCCGACTCCAGATTGGGAAGAGTCTGAACTCCGGTCTGAAGATTCTTGGCAGAACCGGAGGTCGTAGCATAACCGGTGCCGACCAGCTGATCCACTACCTCCTGCAGCTGTGTCCCGAGGAAGCAGGAGATAATGGCAGGCGGCGCCTCATCCGCACCGAGACGATGTTCATTCCCGACATCCGCGGCACTGAGGCGGAGCAGGTCCGCATGTTTATCCACTGCCGCAAGGATACATGAGAGTACCAGCAGGAACTGGAGATTGTCATGAGGAGTATCCCCGGGATTAATCATGTTGATGCCGTCATCGGTACAAATCGACCAGTTGTTATGTTTTCCGGAGCCGTTGATCCCCGCAAAAGGCTTCTCATGGAGGAGGCACTCCAGACCGTGGCGGCTTGCCACCTTCTTCATGGTCTCCATCACCAGCTGATTATGATCCACGGCGAGGTTTGCTTCCTCATAGATGCAGGCAAGCTCGTGCTGTGCCGGCGCTACCTCATTGTGCTCGGTCTTTGCAGCAACACCCAGCTTCCAGAGCTCCAGATCCACCTCCCGCATGAACTCGGCGATCCGCTTCCGTATCGTACCGTAGTAATGGTCATCCAGCTCCTGCCCCTTTGCCGGCATGACCCCGAAAAGGGTGCGTCCTGTATAGACCAGATCCTTTCTCTTCAGGTATTTCTGGCGATCAATCAGAAAATACTCCTGCTCCGCTCCGACATTCGGCTTGATCCACTTGCTTTTGGTATTGCCGAAGAGACGGAGGATACGAAGTCCCTCCCGGTTCAATGCCTGCATGGAACGAAGGAGAGGGGTTTTCTTATCCAGTGCCTCTCCGGTGTAGGAGCAGAAGGCTGTCGGGATGCAGAGGGTAATCGCGTCCCCCTCTCTCCGAAGGAAGGCAGGGCTGGTGCAGTCCCAGACGGTATAACCTCTCGCCTCAAAGGTGGAACGGATTCCGCCCGAGGGGAAAGAGGAGGCATCCGCTTCCGCGCGGACCAGCTCCTTGCCGGAGAACTCCATCATGACTCTGCCGTACTCATCCGGCGCAGAAAGAAAGGCATCGTGCTTCTCCGCGGTGATTCCTGTCAGCGGCTGAAACCAGTGGGTATAATGTGTCGCACCATTGGCAACTGCCCACTCCTTCATCGCCTGTGCCACAGAATCTGCGATAGTCGGATCCAGCTCATAGCCGTCGTGGACCGTCTTTTTCAGCTTCCGGTAAATGTCCTTGGGCAGCCTCTCCCGCATCACATGATCGGAAAAGACATTCTCTCCGAAAATCTCGGAAATCTTGACCAGTTCTCCCATAGTTCCCTCCTATTATCCCTGTATCTCACAGTCCTTATTCTATCAAATCCGGATTCCGGAAGCTATTTCAGAAATCGCATGTCTCCAATAAAAATACGTGGCGGCAGTTATGACAGAAAACAGGAAGAGGCTGTGATAAATCGAAAATTCGATTTTCACAGCCCCGTTTTTGTGATTCAGGAGTGTGATTCTTTTTTCACAGTCCCGATTCGTTTATGCCTTGCCGGCACAGCCAAAGAGGGTGATCTTTCTCTTACACTCCTCGATGATGGCTGCCGCACCGGGTGCCAGAAGCTTTCTCGGGTCATAGCCCTTGCCTTCTCTGTCCTTGCCGGCTTCGATATATTCTCTCGTTGCCTTTGCGAATACCAGCTGCAGCTCGGTATTGACATTGATTTTGGAGACACCAAGGCTGATCGCCTTCCGGATCTGATCCTCCGGGATACCGGAGCCGCCGTGCAGAACCAGAGGAAGTTCTCCGATCTCCGCCTTGATTGCGGCAAGTGTCTCAAAGGAAAGCCCCTGCCAGTTTGCGGGATAAATCCCGTGGATATTTCCGATACCGGCAGCGAGGAAATCTACCCCCAGCTCCGCAACCTTTCTGCACTCTCCGGGATCCGCACACTCCCCCATACCGACGACACCGTCTTCTTCCCCGCCGATGGCACCGACCTCCGCTTCGATGGACATCGAAAGCTCATGCGCCTTCTTGACCAGCTCCTTGGTCTTTTCCACATTCTCCTCAATCGGAAGAGAGGAACCGTCAAACATAATGGAGCTAAATCCTGCCTCGATGCATTTGTAGCATCCGTCATAGCTGCCATGATCCAGATGCAGAGCCACCGGAACCGTAATCCCGAGGCTGTCGTGCATCGCCTTTACCATGGCAGACACCACCCTGAAGCCTCCCATATACTTGCCGGCGCCCTCGGAAACACCGAGAATCACCGGAGATTTCATCTCTTCGCAGGCGAGCAAAACACTCTTTGTCCACTCGAGATCGTTGATGTTGAAATGAGGTACTGCATACTTTCCTGCCAGAGCCTTGTCCAGCATTTCCTTTGCATTGACTAACATGTCGTCCTCCTAATCTTCTGTGCCCGGAGCTTCCGGACAAAATCCTAATTACAGCTCTCTGTATCCGTCTTCCTTCATCATAGCATTGAATCCCGGCACAATGCCATGAAAAAATCCGAAAAACTCTGACGAAAAGGCTCTGCGCCAGAAAAACGAGGGGAGCCCTTGAGGGAAGCTTCCTGCTGCCGGATTTACTCTGCGTTTTTCAGAAAACGGAGCACGGTGTCCCTCATATCCCGAATCTCCGTCACCGTGCTGTGACGGATTTCACCGTCTCTCACATCCGAGATCGCCCTCGGGAAGACAGTATGACTCTGCCTGGAAATCTCCGCCATCTGCTCCATCAGCTCTGCCGGCACGGGAAGCTCTATCGCTTCCAGCACCGATGGCGCGAATTTATACGGACTTGCGGTGGAAGCCAGAATCGTCTCCGTCCGATCCCCCGATTCCCTCTGATACTTCTCCAGCACCGCCTTTGCCACTGCGGTATGCGGATCTATCAGATAGCCCTCTTTTCGGAAAAGCGCCTTGATGGTTTCGGAAACCTCTGCCTCCTCTGCGCATCCCCCGACAAAATCCGCCATAAAATCACGCATCTCCCCGCTGATCTCGTAGCGTCCTCCTGTCCTCAGGCTCTCCATCAGCTCCCGGGTCTTCTTCCCGGAGCGTCCGCAGGAAAGATAGAGGAGCCTCTCCAGATTCGAGGACAGCAGGATATCCATGGACGGGGAAGTCGTCAGGATAAAAGGGCGGTTCTTATCGTAGCTGCCGGTCCGGAAGAAGTCCGCCAGTACCCTGTTTTCGTTGGAGGCACAGAGCAGCTTTTTCACCGGAAGCCCCATCTGCTTCGCGAAATAGGCTGCCAGAATATTGCCGAAATTGCCTGTGGGGACACAGACATTGACCTCCTCCCCCACAGAAATTGTTCCCTGCTTCAGCATCTGCCCGTAGGCATAGATATAATACACAATCTGCGGCACAAGACGCCCTATATTGATGGAGTTTGCCGAAGAAAGACGCATGTTTTTTTCGGCGATGCGCTTCGCAAATCCGCGGTCGGAGAAAATTTCCTTGACCGCGCTCTGCGCGTCGTCAAAGTTGCCATGTACCGCAGCCACATGGGTATTCCCCCCCTTCTGCATCCGCATCTGCAGCTCCTGAAAACGGGAGACGCCGTCCTTCGGATAGAACACGATAATCTCCGTCCCCGGCACATCCTGAAATCCTGCCATCGCCGCCTTGCCGGTGTCGCCGGAGGTTGCCGTCAGAATCACGATCCTCTCCGTCGCCTGCTGCTTTTTCGCACTGACCACCATGAGATACGGCAGGATGGAGAGCGCCATATCCTTAAAGGCAATGGTGCGTCCATGGAAAAGCTCCAGAAAATTCGCATGGTCATGCTTTACCAGCGGCGCAATCCCCGGATCCTCGAATTTGCTGTCGTAGGCCTTCATGACACAGTCCCGTATCTCCTCCTCCGTGAAATCGGAAAAATACGGCTGCATCACCCGATACGCCAGCTCCTGATAGGAAAGCTCCGGAAGAGCCGAAAGGGAACAGGGAAGAGGCGGAAACTGCTCCGGAATATAGAGTCCGCCGTCCTCCGCCAGTCCGTGAAGGATCGCATAGCTTGCGCTGATCCCGTGCTCCTGTCCTCTGGTCGATGCATAATTCATACTTTGCTTTCCTCCCGCAGGAGACTCCTGATCTTGGTCTCCATCAGATCAAATGCCACATCGTTCATTCCGCTGTTAATCACAATATCCGCCATGGCTCTGGTCGGCTCAACATAGAGATAGTGCATCGGCTTTACCGTGGTCAGATACTGCTCGGAGATATCCTCCACCTGTCTGCCGCGCTCCTTCACATCCCGGATGATGCGGCGGATAATTCGCTCATCCGCATCTGCCTCCACATAGATTTTGATATCAAAGAGGGAACGAAGCTCCGGATTCTCCAGCACCAGTATCCCTTCCACGATAATAATCCTTGCCGGAACCACCGCAATCGTCTTTTCGGTACGGTTGTGCTCCGAATAATCATAGCTCGGGCATTCTATGCTCTCTCCCCGCCGAAGCGCCTTTAGATGGCGAATCAGGAGATCTGTCTCAAAGGCATTGGGATGGTCATAATTTTCTGTCCTGCGAATCTCAAAGGGGACACCGTCATTACTTTTATAATAATTATCGTGGTAAATGACCGCTACCTGATCCTCAAATCTTTCCTTCAGCCGATTGGTGAAGGTGGATTTCCCGGAGCCGGAACCGCCGGCAATGCCTATCATGATACATGGACTCATGTCCTGTCTCTCCCTTCCCTGTTTTTCTGAGAAATGCCGATTTCATCCGCGCTTTTCAGGAAGTATAACACAATTTAACTGACGCTGTCTTCCCAGGCTGACAGATTCCAGCGTCTGGTCTGGAGAATCCGGATCGCCTCCAGAAGAAAGACGGCGGAAAGGAACAGCAGCAGCCAAAGACTGAAAAGCACCAGCGTCCAGAATGAAAACGGCAGCCTGGACTGGAACAGATAGACCGTAATCAAAAGAGCCGCCATCACTGCCTCTGACAAATAGGCAAACGACAATGCCAGTGCAAGGCTTTTACTGAGAATCGAGCCGAAAATCGTCACAGAAACAGAGAACAGAGTAAGGGCCGCATAGGCAAGCAAGGTGAAAAGCAGATCGCTCAGCGTCACACCGCCATAGATCAGCACAGTGCCGTGAATCGGCAGGGAGGCAGCAAAAAGAATCAGCATATTTTCCAGAGAGCTCAGAAGCTTTCCGTAGATCAGCTCCTTCGGTGACAGCTGGGTACTCAGGAGCAGCTCCATCGTATGATTCTCTCTCTCCCCCTGCACCAGCTGAGAGCTCAGTGCCGGGGCAATGAGAAAAAACAGGACTGCTTCCGCGACCGCCAGAATATGGTAAAAGCTCAGAAAATTCGCATAACGGATCTCTCCGGTGGAGCTCGCGGTCATATAGGTGGAAATCAGGTTGATCATCACCACCACAGAGAGGAGGGAGCTGACACTCGTGACCAGAACCGGAAGGAGCAGACTTCGCCCCGTCAGAAGCCTGTCCTTATGAAAAATCGGATTCTGCTTCATAGTGTACAAATCTCCTTTCCTCTCTCTTGACCGGCAGCTCCCGGAACAGTGCGTCAATGGATGCCATGTCTCTGTGGAAGGAGCGCACCAGAACCCCCTCCGTCACGAGAGCTCTCAGCAGCTCTCCCTCTTCCTTTTCCGTACCCTCATAGAGAATCAGCAGCTCTCCCTCCCGGATACTGATGGAACGAACCTTTTTATCCTTCCGAAGAATGCGGAGTGCATCCGTCATGGAGCTGGCAATCGAAATCCCGATCGGATTCTCCACATAGATCTGTTTTTCCACCTCGGACAGGGCGCCGGAAATCTGTAGTCTCCCGAAATCCATCACAGCGATGTCGGTACAGAGATCCGAGATATCCTGAAAGTTCCGGGAGCTTAAAAGAATCAGTTTTCCTTCCTCGTGCAGATCCCGGCAGAGCTGCTTCAGCTCCCGGATGCTCCCCTTATCCAGTCCCCGGAAGGGCTCGTCCAGAAGGAGCAGCTTCGGATCGTGAAGAAGGGCTCTCGCAAATCCCACACGCTTCTGCTGTGAGGCGCTCAGGTCCTCGATACGGCTCTCCTCTTTTCCGCTGAGTCCCACCCTGTCCAGCAGATTTTTAATCCGTATATGCACTCTGTTTCTCGGGATATCATAGCAGGAAGCGAAAAACTCCAGATATTCGGTCACATGCATGGTCGGATAAGCCGCTCCGGAGAAGGGCAGATAACCGACGCGCCGTTTCATACGGCGCACCCCGGCATTGACATCCATCTGATCAATAAGAATCTCTCCCTGGTCCGGCAGCACCAGCCCCAGTATCATCCGGAAAAGGGTCGTCTTGCCCGCGCCCTTTCTGCCGATTAAGCCAAAGATGGCATGATCCCTGACCGTCATCGAAAACTGGTCGAGGATTTTTTTCTCCCCGATGGATTTACTGAGATTGATCACTTCAATCATTGACTTCCTCCCGATTTCTGCGCAACGATCCGAAGCACCGGAAGATAGGCGCGTTCCGTCAGACTCTGATCCTCCCCGGACAGATACCTGACTCTGAGAATATTGCTGCCGCGGAGATACGATTTCAAGCCCTCTCCCTCCGGAATACTGCCGTTGCCGCTGATCTCATCATAGCCGCCGGTATCATAGTTATAGAGGCTGATGGAGCCGCGGAAGGGGTGGATGGTGAGGGCACTCTGAGATGCCTGGTCCGGCGCCGTAAAGCTGTCAAAGCTGATCTGTCCCACCCTCTCATTCTCCTTCATATGATAGGACAGAACCACCGGAACCATCCCGGAGATTGTGTTGTCCCGGAGATCAAAATTTCCCGCTTCAACACTGACTTCCCGTTCCATCGCCGGAAATTCATAGCTGCTTCCGTTGGTCGTGGACAGCGGCAGTGTCGTCGTCACGAGGGTCACGCCCTGTTTCTCCATCTCACTCATGATAAAACTGGGGTTCTCCTCTCTGACAAAGCCGAAGAAACGGACCTCCGGGAAATAACCGGGGAGTCTGGCTTCCAGATCATAGGCCAGCAGGGCATTGCCGCGGCTCGAGGTGATGCGGTTCGCGATATAGCTGCTCTCTCCGACGGGTACATTTTCCGTGGAAAATGCATCGAGGCTCAGACTCTGACCGGCATCAATCTTCCCAATCCGGATCAGCTTTCCGTAGAACAGAAGTGCCGCATCATAGACGGGCTGCTCCGTCTCATTTCTGACGGTTCCGGAAAGAAGTCCCGCGGAATACTGCACATTCCCGCTGATCCAGTTTCCCTCCTTCGACAGCCTCTGATCAATCTCAAAGTAGTTGGCAGCAAAGGGAGACTCTCCGCGAATCTGAATCTCGTGGCTCGATCTGCCAAGCGAAATCGTTGTCTTCGCATAGTCATTTCTCTCCAGCATTGTCTCCAGATCTCCGCTGTAGTCACTCCCCTTCCGCACCGGATAGATGCTGTAATCCGTCGGCAGCGTCACGCTGTAGGCAGAGCGATAGGGTGAGCGAAGATTGGCGAAGTTGGTTTCCTCCACACTCTGTTCATGAATCTCCTGAATCCTGGCATAGTCAAGGAAGGGACCTCGAAAACGGGTCGGAGAGCTCAGAATAAAGAGAATGATGCAGCTGACGCCGGAGAACAGATAGAGATAGGGACGATACAGCCGCATCTCCCGATGAGAGCGGCAGAACAGGAAGATCCCCGGACCGAGAAGCAGTACATAGAGAAGCAGAAAAATGCCGTAAAGCACCAGAGAGGGGCGCTTCGAGCTGTCCGCGCGATTCAGAACGGCATCAATGCTCCAGTACCTTCTGAGGCTCAGCTCCGAAGCGGGGGTGGAAAGCTCGGACAGCTTTGTTCTCCCCACGACCGTGCTCAGCAGCCGATCCACATACTCCGACTTTTCTGTTGCAAAACGCTGTAAATCCGAGAGGTCATAGCCGGCAACGGACAGACTCCCGGACCCTAAGGGAAGCCCGGAAACGACGCTTCCCTTAGGACTCGAAATCAGCTCCCGCCCCTCCTTCAGGGAGACCGGAGAAAAATTCAGACTCAGATCCGCGCTTTCAGAGCTGTCTTCGGAAAAATGCGCTCCCATATCCAGGGTTTCCGGCTGCGGCGAGAGGTCCTTCACCAGATAGCTGTCAAAATAAGGTGCAAGTGCAGTATTTCCTCTCCCGCCGGTACCGATCAAAAGCGTGCCTCCGTTCCTCACCCACTGCTCTATCGCGAGCTCCTCTCTCTCTCTCATGGAGCTCATATCGTAGTTGGAAATCACCAGTACGTCCAGCTCTGACAGCTCGTCCCGCCTTGTCGGAAGCTCGTCCGGATCCAGATTGACTGCCTTGGTGCGAAGAAGCCCGTCGTTCATGCTGACGCCGGAGAGATAGGAAAGATTCTCCGGATGCTCGGAAAGCACCCCGACAATCAGCTCCGCATCACTGCCGGAAACATCCAGTCCTATTCTCTTTCCGCCAAGCCTCCTTCCCTCTGTATCCTCCACAGAAACATAGAGCTGGCTGATGCCCGAGGGAAGAAAGAGGGTTGTCTTCATCGTTCCGGATCCGTTCCCCGGAAGCGCTGACGGATACTGGTATTCACAGACGGTTTTCTCCGATTCCGCCATATAGATGCGAAGCATACCCGTAAAGTCCTCCGCATCCGTATTTCTGAGCTTGACGGAAACCGGCAGAAAACGTCCCGCCTTGGCAGTATTCTGATAGCCGTAGGAGATGTCGAGATCCACGCCCTCCGCCAGAGCCTCCACAGAGCAGAGCAGCAGAAAAAAAAGCAGGAAAAGGAGCTCTGCTCCCAGGTTTTCTCTCTTCCTCATGCCCTTTCTCCCTCCTCTTCTTCCGTCAATTCCTGATGGAGCGGAAGCCGCACAGTAAACACCGTCCCCGAGAGGTCGGAGCTCACATTGACGCTGCCATGGTGCAGCTCTACAATATTTTTCACGATCGCAAGTCCCAGGCCCGTACCGCCGGTTTTCGTAGAGCGGGACTGCTCCACACGGTAAAACTTGTCAAACAAAAGCGGCAGCTCTCTCTCCGGAATCACACGCCCGTAATTGATGACGCGGACCTCCACGATCTCCCGTTCCGAAAACAGACGCACCAGTACCCGTTTTCCCTCTGCGCCATACTTGATTGCGTTCGTGACGAGATTCTCAAAGAGACGCATGATAAGATCCGGATCCCCCTGCATGAGGAGCTTCTGTACATTGCCGCGGAAATCATAGCTGATCTGATTTTTCTGGAAATTCGGATAATTCTCCTCCAGAAGCTGCGACAGAAGCGCTACCAGATCCAGGTCCCTTACATGCATATTGAGCCTGCCGTAGGACAGCTTCGTGAAGCCGAAAAGCTCCTCAATCAGCTTCTGGAGACGCTTTGCCTTATCATAGACGATATCCAGATACTTCTTCTGCTGCTCCGTATCCTGCACCCTGCCGGATCTCAGGATATCGAGATAGCCGAGGATGGAGGTAAGCGGCGTCCGAAGATCATGCGCCACATTGGTAATCAGATCCGTCTTGGACTGCTCCGCGTCTCTTTCCTTTTCCATGAGCGCCGACAAATCCTCCGCCATCTCATGAATCACCGTCTGAATCTTCTGAAACTCTCCGTCTCCCTCCAGTGCCGGGGCATCATGCAGCACCGAGAAATCCCCGTTTTTCATCCTTTCCACGGAACGCATCAGATTTTCGATATCCCGCGCCGTTCTCTGCTGCAGGAGAAAGAAAATCACCGAGAAGAGGATGATGCCAAAGAGCACAAAAAGAAGCACACCTGCCGCCTGCTGCAGGGAAAACTGCCGAAAGACCGTCTGATCCTGCCCGGAACGCTCGATATAGGAGGAGAACATCTGGAGATTGGTAATGAGGAATACCTCTATGATAGAGGTGACCAGCGCGGACAGCCCCACATGCATCAGAATCTGCATCCGGTAGCTGTGTCCAAAGCCCGGCACTCTGTTTTCCCTGTTCTCCCGCGCTCCGTATCCCCTCCTGCTTTCCGGGTTCTTTCTGCCGCTCTCCGCCTTTCTTGTATTGCCCTCTCCTTTTCTCTGCATGCTGCCTCCATGAGCCCTCAAAAATACCGTTCTCATTTCCCTATAACACGAGGGACCCCCCGACTTAACAGAAGTGTCCCTCAGTGCCGCTTACTTTTCGATCTTGTAGCCTACGCCCCAGACCGTCGCGATGATCTTATCCTCTCTCTGGTCCTCCTTCATCTTGCCGCGGAGACGGCGGATATGCACCATGACAGTATTGTTGGCTTCATACACCTTTTCGTTCCATACCTTTTCAAAGATCTCATCCGTGGAAAATACCTTTCCCGGATGGGACGCCAGCAGGAACAGAATATCAAACTCAATCGGTGTCAGCTTGATATCCTCTCCGTCGATCACAACCTTATGGTTGTCCTTGTTAATGGTCATCTCACGGATGGTGATTTCATTGTTGCTGAACTGAGAACCGGCATTGGGATTCAGCTGCGTATAACGCCGGAGCTGCGACTTAACGCGGGCAGTCAGCTCGAGAGGATTAAAGGGCTTCGTGACATAATCGTCCGCCCCGCCGGTGAGACCGACGATCTTATCCAGATCCGTCGATTTGGCCGACAGCATAATCACCGGAATATTGGACTTTTCCCGTATCTTCTTGCACATATCAAGGCCGTTCATCCCCGGCATCATGATATCGAGAAGCACCAGATGGATCTCCTGCTCTTCCAGAACCCGAAGGCCGTCCTCCGCATTATTGGCTTTAAAAACCTTATATCCGTCACTGACGAGATAAATCTCGACCAGATCCGCGATCTCCTGTTCGTCGTCAACAACTAAGATATTGATCTGTGGCATATCTTTCTCCTTTTCTGATGTACTAATAGCATCCCAGAATCCGGAACGCCTCGCTCTGCCCGCAAAGCGCAGAGAGTGCGCTTCTCACCCTTTCCTCTTTCAGATTCCCTGCGAGATCGACGAAGAAGCGGTACTCGAAGGGACGCTCCGGGATGGGGCGGGAGGAAATGTGAATCATATTGACATCATGGAATAATAAGCTTCCGAGCGCCTGATAGAGAGCACCCGGCTGATGCTTGGTTTCAAAGAGGATGCTGACCTTTGCGGCATCTCTCCGGAAGCAGCTCTGCCTGCCGAAAACAAAAAAACGGGTCGTGTTTCCCTTCTCCTGATTGAGCGGGAACAGAAGCACTTCCAGCCCATAGAGCTCCCCGGCTCTCCGGCTCCCGATTGCTGCCGTGCCTTCCTCTCCCGATTCTGCAACACTCTTTGCCGCAAGAGCGGTATTTCCTACCGCGACTGCCGTAATCTCCGGATACTCTCTGAAAAAGCTCTGGCATTGCCCGATTGCCTGTGCATGGGAGTACACGGTCCTGATCCGGGAAAGCTCCGTGCCGGGACGCACGAGAAGGGCATGTTCAATCGGAAGATGGATCTCCTGAAGGATCGTGATCTCCGGAAATTCCGTCAGAAGATCCAGCGTATCCGTAACGACACCATAGCTGGAATTCTCCACCGGAAGAACCGCAAAATCCGCCTCTTCCTCCCGGACGAGAGTCATTGCTTCCCGGAAGCTCTTCACCGCCTGAAAGAGGCAGCTTTCCGGAAAACATTCTCTGGCAGCAATCTCCTGATACGCTCCCGGAACTCCCTGATAAACTATCCTCTGCGCATCCCTCGGAAAGTCCGAAATCTCACGAAAGTGCGCCGTGCCATCCCCGTTCCTGTCCTTCAGTCTTTCCAGCTGCAGTCTCCTGGACAGGGTCATCAGCTCCGAAAAGAGCTCCCGAACTCCTTTTTTCAAAAAGGGATCGGAGACAAGCTCCGAAACCGCCTGAAGCTTCTCTTCCTCTCTTTTTACATCCAGAACTGCCTTACCGCTTTTCCTTTTGTTCTCCGCGACCTCCCCGCAGATTGCCATTCGTCTGGCAAAGAGACGAACGATCTCCGCATCCACCAGATCCAGCTCCCCGCGCAATTCCTGCAGATCCATCCTATGCCTCGACTTTCTCCTGTGCCGGCCCGGAAAGCGTCTCCTCCTTCCGTCCGTCCTCCTGCTTCAGTTCTGTCAGCATCGAGATGATGCGCTTTCTTACCAGCTCCTCGACCTTTTCCTCTCCCAGCTCGGAAAGCAGGATGGGCTCTCCGACTCTGACGCGAACCCGTGTTGCATGAATCCATGGGAAATGCGCCTCAAAGACCTCTCTCGTATGAATCATTGCGACAGGAATGATCTTACAGCCTGTCTTTTCCGCGATTTTAAAGGATCCCGCCTTGAAGGGAAGCATATCCCTTTCATCCTTCCCCCGGGAACGGCTCCCCTCCGGATAAATCCAGATGGAGATCCCCTCCCTGACCTGCCGGATTGCAGCAAGGACGGTTTTTAAGTTCTGCCGGAGATCCCCTCTCTCCATAAACAGACATTTCACCTCCAGCATCCACTGCCGAAGCGGAGCGATCCTGCCGATTTCCGCTTTGGAGATAAAGCCGGTAGGTCCCTTTACAAGGGTATAGCCAATCACCACATCAAAGAAGGAGCGATGATTGCCGATAAAAAGCACCGCTTCATCCTCCGGGATATTTTCCTCTCCCTCTACCAGTACCTCGATATCTGCCGCTTTCAGAATCTCACGGAACTTCCCCTGCACAAGGCGCAGAGCCTCCATATTTCTCCTTCTCCCCTCCGGCATCTGATGGAGTCTCCTCCAGTGCTTTCCTGAGCCGAAGTACAGAAAACTCCCCAATATCCATAGAACCGCAAGTAAATGCCACATAAGTCTCTCCTGTTCTCTTTTCTTACAGAACGTCCGAAAAATGCGGACGCAGCTTCTGGAAAAAGCGGAGACCGAAGAGAAAAATCACAAGGGTCACCGCCCAGAAATAGATCCCCAGCTGGGGACGGCGGAGAAAGAGTTCTCCGGTAATCATCGAGTCACGATAGCCCGCCACAATATAGTAGAAGGGATTCAGCTTCAGTACAACGGCAACCCAGGGAGCCCGGCTCGTAAAGAGGTGTTCATCGTACATAATCGGGCACATCCAGATGCCAAACTGGAGAAGGATACCGACAATCTGCTGCATATCCTTGAAAAATACATTGATGGCAGAGGTAAAATAAGAAAGCCCCAATACCAGCACGGATGCGGCAAAGCTGTAGTAGACAATCTGCAGCCACCAGAGGCTCGGCATCCGCCCGCTGAGCAGATAGAACAGTGCCATCACCAGCAGGAAAAACAGATGGACAAAGATACAGCTGAGCAGCTTGATGATGGGGAGCAGGGTGATCGGGAATACCACCTTTTTAACCAGATAGCTGTACTCCCCCAGAACCCCTGTCTCCATATTCCATGCCTCGGAAAAAAAGAACCATGGGACGATGCCTGGCACCATCCAGACCGTATAGCTGACATTCGGTACCGGCGGCGCCGACTTAAACCCATAGGGCCCGAAGATAAACGCATAAATCGCCACCGTCACAATGGGCTGGATCAAAAGCCATACCATGCCGAAATAGGATCCTACGAATCTCTTCCGGAAATCCGCCTTTGCCAGATCCCAGATCATCCTCCGTTTATTTTTTATATCTCTGCCCAAGGAGAAAACTGCTCCCATACCTTTTCCTCGTGATTCTCAGTTTCGTCTTATGATTTTCATAGGACTCCGGATATTATACCATATTACGGATTTTCAGGGAAACCTGTCATAGATCCGTGAAATACTCCGGCATCGCAGTATACTTCAGCACCCTTTCCTTCGGCAGCTTCCGATATCTCTTTCCGAGACGGAAGCCGAGGTATTTGCAGGCGGAAAGATACACAAGCTTCGGAACCCATCCTGCCTTTCCCGTCCGGATCAGCCACTTCATACAGGACCATACCAGCTTCATTCCCTCCCCCTCCGAACGGATACCGGAAAAAACCTCCGGATGATCCGCCTGAGAAACGCCCAAATCAAAGTTTCGACGAAACTGCTCTTTCCCGTTGTAATGATGGCTGTGATAGACCTCCGCCGAAGCACAGTAAGCGGAAAGATAGCCCGCCTTCAAAAGCGCCGCACAGTAGAGCATGTCTTCATTAAAAATGACATGCTCCGGGAAGCCCCCCAGTTTTTCAAAGAGATCCCTCCGGTAAAGACAGCAGACATCCGACTGAAAGTAAGTCTTAATTCCAAGACGCGGAAGATCCTCCTGAGACTTCACAAAGGAACGCTCCGGATAGTTGAACCGTCTCGAAAACTGCTCATCAGGAGAGCTCTCCTCTGTGGCAAGCTGCCGTCCGTAAACGCTCCCGATCCTCGCATCGGACTGCATCATCTTGACCAGATTTTCCAGGAGATGGATGTCCCTGGGAACCGCATCGTCCGTCATAAAAAGAAGGTAGTCTCCGCGTGCAATCCCTGCCCCCAGATTTCTGGTTCTGCCGTGGTCAAAATCCTTTTTTTCGATATGGATAATGTCATAAGGCATCCGGGTCATCCAGACCTTTTCCTTGGGAAGCCCCTGCTTTTCTGTATTGACAATGATCAGACGATGCACCGGAAGGGTCTGCTTTTGCAGCATGCGAAGACACTCATAAAACTTTTCCTTCGGATAATAGGTCGGAATGATCACATCCACCAGGGTTTTCCGCCAGTTCTGCCGCTTTTCCTCCGCCGCCTCTGCCTGCTGCTCCAGCTTCTCCTCCGTCATCTCCCTCCGTGTTTTTCCAAGCTCCTCCGGAAAGGTTTCCCCTGTTTTGATTTCCTCTCTCTTGTCTGCCATCACATCTCTCTTTCTCTGCCGCCCTCTCTGTCTTCGCCTTTCTCCGATGTTTTTTCTGTCTTTGCTTTTTCCGTCCGAAACGGTGATTCTATCGGCATTTTCCCAGCTCCCGTACCGCAGTCCATAAAAAGACAGAGAACAGAAGAACCAGCACTGCCATCATTCCCATAAAATGAAACGCGCCGCCAAGAAGCCCCATCGTCCGTACCAGAACACCCGCTGTAATCCCCGCGAAGGCGGAGCCGAGAAGATAGGTCAGAAAGATGAAGCCCTGTTTTCGTATTGTCACCAGTACATAATACTGAAGATTCGCAAGAGCATAAAGCCCTCCGCCGAGCATCAGGAAAAAGAAGGCGGGAAAGCTCTGACGGAGCATCCCGCCGTACTGTCCTCCCAGAAGCCACTCACAGATCTGAAGAAACCACTTTCCCAGCACCGCAGTTCCGAGAGAAACCGCGATAATAAGCCCCCACACCATCAGAAGCAGCCGCCGATAGCCAGAAAGCAGTGCGGAAAACTGCCGCGCGGAAAAGGCGGATGCCATTGTGGTCAGTGCCGGACGGATCATAAAATTCGCCAGAAGATAGACAAAGGACGCCGGCATAAAAAGTATATTGAACATCCCGGAGCTCTCTGCACCGAGCCGCGCATCCACGACATACTTGGACGCGGAGAAGATATAAAAGTCCAGAAAGGTGGAGAGAAAGAGAAATATCGTCTCCTTCAAAAGTTCTGCCAGGGGCGCCTCTATACGCTCCGGAAGAGCAATCGGA
This sequence comes from uncultured Oribacterium sp., assembly GCA_963545355.1. Taxonomy (GTDB): domain Bacteria; phylum Bacillota; class Clostridia; order Lachnospirales; family Lachnospiraceae; genus Oribacterium. The sequence continues at coordinate 97,300 of CAUUIW010000002.1, forward strand.
GCACCCGTCTCCATCAGATATCTTCGATAGCATATCTGCAGCGGACGATATCCGAAGAGCCAGCTTCCCATCCCCTGCGCAGCTACGGTCAGGAGACAGGCGGAAAGCAGGCTGCGGGTCAGTGCAAGGCTCCCGAGAAGCACGGTCACAGAACAGAGCGTCCGAAAAAACATCGACTGCCCCGCGAGATAGAGATAGCCGAGTCTCTGGAGCTCCGACTCAAAGACATCCGCGTAGGCATCACAGATTTTATAACAGCAGAGCAGAAAAAGTATCGTCACACGGTGGAGCGTATAACCCTCGGACAGATGCAGGAGCAGCAGAATCAGCAGGGAAAAAACCAGCGCAGCCCCGCTCGTAAGCTTCCGAAAACGGAGATACGCAGAAAAGGAGAAACGTCTCGCCATATCCGTGATATGGAAGGGACGGATCCCGAAATATGCCAGGATAAACAGCTGCTGTCCCAGTGTGGAAAACCCGAAGGAGAATATCCCCCCCTCCTCCGTCCCGGCAAGGCGGATGACCAGGAAGGACAGGACGACAGAGGCCATCGCATAGCCGAAACTGCCGACCGCATTCCAGAGAACATCCTTTTTTCTGTTTTTTTGATAGTTTCGTGTCTGAAGCAGCAAAAGTTTCACGCTTTCCTTTCTAGGAAAACGGGACTTGTCCCCTCGTTCCCTTAAACAGGCTCCCGCTCATTCTACCGAAGCTGCCCGGAAATGTAAATCTTTATCCCCCTGTTCCTGCAAAGTCCTCCGACCCTGCCGCAAAATGGCCTCCGTCTTTATTCCCTTTCCCGGAAAGTCCATTGTGACTTTTGCAACCACTTAAAAATGCAGCTTGTGATAAAGTAAAATATATAAATATCATATTCACATTCAAAGGAGGAAATGATGCGTATTGCAGTAACCTATGATAATGACAATGTCGGGCAGCATTTCGGAATGACCGAAGCCTTTAAGCTCTATACCGTCGAGGGGGCACAGGTACTCAAAGCCGAAGTTGTCGGCACCAACGGCAAGGGACACAGGGAGCTGATTCCGATCATTCAGAGCCTCCATGCGGATGCCGTGATCTGCGGCGGATGCGGAACGCCGGTAGCGCAGGCGATTGCTTCCATCGGTGCGAAGCTTTATCCCGGCGTCAGCGGCAGCTGTGACGAGGCCGTGCAGAAATTCCTCAGCGGCACCCTTGCAACAAACGATGCCGCCGTTCATGTCTGTGACCACGATCACCATCACCACCACGAATGATTCAGAAAATACCGATTTCCCGATTGTTTTCTTATCTTGCCACCAGACTTTCCCATCAGCCCGGCGCTCGTCCCCGGGCTTATGCCTCATTTTACCGGCGCGTTTTGTCCTGTAAACCGCAAAACGTGCCGGCAGCCGGTTCCGCTCTGGAAGCGGGAAAATCATTTGCTTTTCCTCAGACATAAAAAAGAACAGCCTCTCGGCTGTTCTCTCCTGTAAGCGCGAGACGGGGATCGAACCCGCGATCTTCTCCTTGGCAAGGAGACGTAGTACCACTCTACTACTCGCGCATACTGCATTTCCAAAAATGCGTGCCCAGAACCGGAATCGAACCAGTGACACGAGGATTTTCAGTCCTCTGCTCTACCGACTGAGCTATCTGGGCATCGAGCGGGTGATGGGAATCGAACCCACGTATTCAGCTTGGAAGGCTGACATTCTACCGTTGAACTACACCCGCAACGGTAGTATCACTTGAACTTCTCAAGGACACTTGGATATATTACCGAATCCCCTCTCTTTTGTCAACAGCAAAAGCAACTTTTTTCACGGCCTGTCACCGCTCTTTTTTACAGGACCGAAACCTCCCTACTCCTCCCAAAACGGATTGGTTCGGCTCTCACAGAGGAAGAGCTGTCCGCCCCTCTTGCCGATCGTCAGCTTCAGCTCCCCCTCCTCGGCAATAAAATAAGTCGTACCGACATTATACGCATAAAGCTCCGTCATCAGAATGCAGCGGATGGTTTCCCCGGAAAGGATTCCTGCTCTCCAGAACGGAAGCGTCACCTCGACCGCCTGATCCGAAAGATTGATGCAGACCACCGCGACCTCCCTCTTATAGAGACGCGCATAGGCAATGACATTTTTTTCCGTAAGAAGCTTCATCACGGAGCCGTAGCGAAGTGCCTTGGAATCCAGCCTCGCCTGCCCCAGATACTTGTGGTAATCCAGAAGGATGAAATTCTCCTTCCCCCAGGGATACGGGCGCCGGTTGTCCGGATCCGTCCAGCCGCAAAGACCCGCTTCATCTCCGTAGTAGATGGTCGGAGCGCCGGGCCAGGTGAACTGAAAGAGGGCGGCAATGCGGTAGACCGCCTCTGATACGCCCTGCTCCGCCGCCTCCCTCCCGAGGCTCTCGATACGTCCCACCACATGGTTCGTCCTTGTCAGGAACCTCGAATGGTCATGATTCGAAAGCTGATTCATGGAGATCTCCAGAGAAGTGTAGGGCAGCTTCGCCATCTCCGTCAGGATTGTCTCAAAAAATCTGCCGCCGTCCCCTACAAGCTCCGGATGGAATTCATCCGAATGCTTTTCCATCCCGGTAAAGAAATAGTTCACCGGATCCATGAAGGCATCATAATTCATGATGCTGTCCCACTCTTTTCCGTTCAGCCAGGGGCTCGCATCTCCATAATGCTCTGCCAGAATCACCGCCTCCGGATTCGCCTTTTTTACTCTGGCGCGGAACTTTCGCCAGAACTCATGATTGTATTCCGCACTGTGTCCCAGATCCGCAGCGACATCCAGCCGCCAGCCGTCGCAGTGATAGGGTGCGCTGACCCAGCTTTCTCCAATCGAGAGAATCTCCTCCTCCAGTGCCGTACTGCCCTCATAGTTGAATTTGGGCAGAGTCTCATTCCCCCACCACTGCTCATAGCTTCCGTTCCCTGAATCCCAGTCGGATATCCTGTCCTTCGAAAAGCGGTAGTAGCTGTGATAAGGGCTGTGAAAGTCCTCATAGGCACCACCCGGATAGCGCACACCGCCTTCCATCGGTTCTCCCTTTCGATAATAGCCTTCCCGGTTCATAAAACGATGAAAGGAGCCGGAGTGATTGAATACCCCGTCCAGTATTACCCGGATACCGATGTTATGGCATGCCTGAACAAACTCTATAAAAAAACGGTCGGAAGCCTCCAGATTCTGAAGCTCTGTCGTGCGGCGGCGATACTTCTCCCCGGAAGGGCTCTTCCCTTCTTCTCCCGGATTCCCGGCATTCTTCCCCGAGGCAGAGGCTTCCTCCCCGGTCTCCATATCTTTCACGATGCAGGCAAGATGCGGGTCGATGTGCCGGTAATCCTGCGCATCATACTTGTGATTGGAGGGTGAGACAAAAAGAGGATTAAAATAAATGGCCTCCACCCCCAGCTGACGCAGATACTCCAGCTTCTCCCAGACCCCCTGCAGATCTCCGCCATAAAAGCGGTGGACATCAAAGGATTCCACCGGACTCTCCCATGCTGCGTGCTCTACCGGATGACCGAGATAGAGGTACTCCTGATCCTGCACATCATTCTTCGGATTCCCATTTCGGAAACGGTCAATGTAGATCTGGTACATCACGCAGCCCTTCATCCACTGCGGTACATGAAAGCCGGGAAAAATCGAATAGTAATGACAGGCAGAGGATTCCTCCGACGGACCCAGACGGTCAAAAGCAATACACTCCTCCCCCTTTTTTATCAGAAAACGATAGAAAAGCGGCTGCTCCGCTGCCCTGAGCTCTGTCTCATAGTAATCAAAGCGAGGATCAGCAAATACCTTACGGAGAGCTTTGCTCTCCCCGTCCCGAATTTCCAGCAGAACCTGCTCCACATCATTTCTTGCAGTACGAAAACGAAGTGTCACGATCTGCCCCGGATCACTCTCCTCCGGTGTACGATAGATCCCTGTACTTGCATGATACAGGCTGTCCCAACGAATCTGACTCTGTGCCAATACCAACTCTCCCCCACAAAAATACCCCGGCGCCAAGAGCGGGAAATCCTCCCCGCCGCAGGAAGCTCCCTGCCAAAAACGTTTCCCTCAGAAAATCACCGATTCGGCGCTTCCCTATGCCTGCTCCACCACTCCGATATACGGCAGGTTCCTGAGTCTCTGATCATAATCAAGTCCATAGCCCACAACAAACTCATCCGGAATCTCAAAGCCGGAATACTTCACCGGCACCTCTTTCTCCCGGCGGGAGGGCTTGTTGAGAAGCGCACAGATCGCGATGGACTCCGGCTTTCTCCCCATCAGCATCTCGCTCAAATGGTGGAGTGTGTGTCCTGTGTCAACAATATCCTCCACAATCAGTACTTCCTTTCCCTCGATCGGCTCATCCAGGTCCTTGACGATCTTTACCATACCGGAGCTGACATGTGCGGCACCATAGCTGGATACCTGCATAAAATCCATGGTGAGAAGCGGGTTATGAATCCGCTTCGCCAGCTCGCACATGAACATCGCGCCGCCCTTCAGGATACAGATCAGATGCAGCGGCTTCCCCTCATAGTCCTTCGAAATCTGCTCTCCCAGTTCCCGAATTCTCTGATCAATCTCCTCTTCGCTCACCAATACCCTGATTTTCTCCATGCCCTTTCCTCCTTCGCATACTGAGGGATTCAAAATGTCTCGAAAATACAATCCCGTCTCTCGTACGGTCTACGGTAATATGATAGGGAAGATCGCTGTGACCGCCCTTTCCTCCCAGCAAAACATGATCCAGCGCCGCGAAATGCGCCCTTTCGATATCCTTCTCCGAATGACACAGAAGAAGCAGAACCTCCCTATAGATATACCGTCTGAGAATTGCACGCTGCGCTCGCAGCGTACGGCAGGAGAGCGAGATCACAGACTCTTCCTCCCCTTTCTCCGTTTCCTGCTCCTCTGCCCTCTCGGCTGAGAATTCTTTCTCCTCGCAGCGGGAACCCACCCGGAAAAAATCCTTTTTCGAAAAGATTCCCGGAAGCTCTCCCCGGAGATACTCCCTTGCCAGCTCTGTCAGCAGCTCCTCGGCTTCCCGGAACGAAATACTTGCCTCAAGAATATGAGAAACTGCCCCCGGATAAAGACTGCTGCCAATCGGAAGAAGCTCCTGACGGATGCGGTTTCTTGCGTACTCCTCCGAGAAATTGCTGGAATCCGTGCAGTAGGGAATCCCGCGAAGCTCCAGACTTTTCCGGATCTCCTCTCTCGAGAGATACAAAAGCGGACGAATCACAGCTCCATGAATCTCTTCCATCCCCGCCATCCCCCGAAGACCGGTGCCGCGGAAGAGATGCTGCAATACCGTCTCCGCCTGATCGTTGCTGTGATGTGCCACTGCGATTTTTCCGCAGAAGCCCTCCCGTAGTGCACGATAACGAAGCAGTCTTCCCGCTTCCTCTGTCCCCATATGATGAGCATGGGCATATCCTAGCACATCTACCGCTTTCACGCTAAGAGGAATTTTAAATTGCCGGCAAAGATTCTCGCAAAAGTGCTGGTCATGCTCCGCTTCCTCTCCACGTATGCCGTGGTTCACATGACAGGCACTGAGCTCCAGAGAGAGCTCCTCCGAAAGCTCCTTCAGAAGAATGGCGAGAAAGACAGAATCGGCACCTCCGGAAAGCGCCAGCTTCACGCGATCTCCCTTCTTCAGCATCCCGCTCTCCCGGATGCGATGCCGCACTCTCTGATAGAGAGAAAAACTAAAGCTGTCCCATTTACGGCTCATCTCTCCTTCCCCTCCCTTCAAAGCCTCTCCCTCTTCCCCGGAAACCGCGCCGAACCATATTTTCGGACAGCCTTCCGCGCCTGCTTCCCCGAAAGTCATCCGTCCCGAAAATAAAGAGAGAAGAAAGCAGACTTTCTTCTCTCTTTCATCATGCATGAAGGCTACTCTGTATTATCAGGCCGTAAAATTATCTCATCCGGCATCTTCAGCCCAAAGATTTCTCTGGCTTTCTCGATGATATAGTCTTTGGTTTTCACATAGGCTTTTTTCTGCTTGAGCTCTTCCGAAGTTTCCTTTTCCTCCTGAATCTGCTGATCCAGGCTTTCCTCCTGTGCCTGATAGATACGGTTCTGTTCGCTGAGCTTCTGTCCTCTCATCAATATGGCGATCGCAAGAAACACGACAACAATAATGATTCCCATCATTGCGAGACGGTTCGCTGTACGATCGCGCTTTTTCAAGCGTTTCGCACTCATAAATATCGAAAAAGCTCCTGTGCTTCGTTCCTGCGAACGGTTTCCTGCACGGAGATCACCTCCGCACGAACCGTCTTTTCTCCAAACCGTATCTCGATGACATCCCCGACCTTGACATCGTAAGATGCCTTCTGAACCCTGTCGTTTACCGACACTCTTCCGGTATCACATGCCTCATTGGCAACCGTCCGTCGTTTGATAAGCCGTGATACCTTCAGATACTTGTCCAGTCTCATGAATCAGTTAAGCTTATCTTTCAGTGCCTTGCCGGCCTTGAATCTCGGTGTCTTGGAAGCAGCGATCTTCATCGTCTCCCCCGTTCTCGGGTTTCTTCCCTCGCGGGCTGCTCTCTCAGATACATCGAAAGTACCAAAACCGATCAGCTGAACCTTATCGCCCTTTTCCAGTGCAGAAGAGATTGCATCAAAAACACCCTTTACAGCAGCCTCTGCATCCTTCTTGGAAAGATCAGCGCTCTTTGCAACAGCGGATACAAGATCCATTCTATTCATGTTCATTCCTCCATACCGCCGGACTGATTTCCGGCTTTTTATTTTTTGATTATGGCATAGCTGCCACAACTACGCATTGCATTATAAATGGGGCTCTATTCTCTGTCAACAAAGGGATTCCTACCATTTCTTACGCTTTTATGCGGTATTCTCCCCCTCATCCTTTTCCTGCGGCTTTTTCCGTCCGGACAAATCCGTCTCATTCCCCTTTTCCGGGACATCCTGCTTCCTGAGATGCTCCAGAACCCAGCGAAGCTGTTCCATCGTTTCCTCAAGGCTCCAGCTCTCCTGCTCCTTTTTCCCCGTCTGAACAGAATCTTCCCGAAGTCGAAGCTTCCCTGAAAGAGCCGTGCCCGGGCGCCGCTTCCGGAAGCTCATCATCGGTGTCTGTCCCTGCGTAAAACGAAGCTGTCCGTTGCAGAGTGTCACCAGCTCCGGAATCTGTTCCACACGGATATCCGCATCCGGCAGGAACAGCAGTTTATAGCATCCCTTCTTCAGCTCCAGCTCCGTTACACAGCACTGATGTGCCAGTACCCTCAGGCGCACAATGCGAAGAAGGTTCTCTGCCTGCACCGGAAGCTCTCCGAAACGGTCGATCAGCTCATCCTCCATATCCATCGCCTCCTCCTCATTCTGAATTGAGGCAATGCGCTGGTACATATCCAGCTTCTGGGACTCGGAGGAGATGTAAGTATCCGGAAGATATGCGTCGAGATCACAGTCGATCTGCGTCTCAAAGCTGTCCTGCTCCGCCAGTTCTCCCTGCTCCGTTTTCACGGCATGATTCAGAAGCTTACAGTAGAGCTCGTAGCCGACCGCCTCCATGTGTCCATGCTGCTCCGCGCCAAGCACATTGCCGGCACCGCGGATCTCGAGATCCCGCATCGCGATGCGGATACCGGAACCGAGCTCTGTGAACTCCTTGATTGCCTTCAGACGCTTCTCGGACTCCTCCGTCAGAAGCTTGCCGCGGCGGTACATCAGAAAAGCATATGCCATACGGTTCGAACGGCCCACACGTCCGCGGAGCTGATAAAGCTGTGACAGTCCCATGCGATCTGCGTCATCAACGATCAGTGTATTGGCATTCGGGATATCCAGCCCTGTCTCGATAATGATAGTGCTCACCAGCACATCAATTTCCCCGTGAATAAAGGAAAGCATGATCGTCTCAAGCTCCGACTCGCTCATCTGCCCATGTGCATAGGCAATGCGCACGTCCGGAAGAAGACGCCCCAAATGCGCCGCGATATCCGCAATATTATTGACCCGGTTATGGACATAGTACACCTGCCCGCTGCGGGAGAGCTCCCGCCCGACAGCCTCCCGGACCAGCTCATCGTTGTATTCCATCACATAGGTCTGAACCGGCACACGGTCCATGGGAGGCTCCTCCAGAATCGACATGTCCCGAATCCCTACCATGGACATATGGAGCGTCCTCGGAATCGGCGTCGCCGTAAGCGTCAGTACATCAACATTCTGCTTCAGCTGTTTGATTCTCTCCTTATGGCTCACACCGAAACGCTGCTCTTCATCGATAATCAAAAGACCGAGATCCCTGTAGCGGACATCCTTCGAGAGAAGACGGTGGGTGCCGATCACGATATCGACACGCCCCGTTTCCAGCTCCTTGATGCTTTCCCGGATCTGCTTCGGACTCCGGAAGCGGCAAAGGAGCGCAATTTTTACCGGAAAGCCCTTCATCCTCTCCGTAAAGGTGTTGTAAATCTGCTGTGCCAGAATCGTCGTCGGCACAAGATAGGCGACCTGCTTGCTGTCCTGCACTGCCTTAAAGGCAACCCGCAACGCAATCTCCGTCTTGCCGTAGCCGACATCCCCGCAGACCAGACGATCCATAATCTTCCGGGACTCCATATCATTTTTCACTGTGTCGATCGCCAGCAGCTGGTCTGCGGTCTCCTCGTAGGGGAAGAGCTCCTCAAACTCCTTCTGCCAGACCGTATCCTGAGAGAAGCGGTAGCCGCCCGCATTCTGTCTTGCCGCATAGAGAGAAACCAGTTCCTTTGCCATCTCCCGGACCGAGCTCTCCACCCTTGAGCGGGTCCTCTGCCACTCCGTACCGTTCAGCTTATTCAGCTTCGGCTTCTTCGCCTCACTCGAACCATACTTCTGGATGCTGTCGAGACGCGTCGCCGGAAGATAAAGCCTGCCGCCGTCCCCGTACTCAATCGTGATGTAATCCTTCGTAATCTGCTCCGGCGAGCTGATGCGCTCAATCCCCCGGTATATCCCGATGCCATGGGACTCATGCACCACATAATCTCCGACGGAAAGCTCGGAAAGCCTGCCGATACGAATCCCTCCGTTCTGATTGTTCCGCTTCTTTTTCCGTGCCTTTTCGGCATTGCCGAACATGTCGCCTTCCGAAAGAATCGCCAGTTTTTCCGCACGGTACAGAAAGCCGCTGTGAATGACGCCGAAGCGAACTTCTGCCGCGCCGCATTTCTCCTCCTGAATCCTTCGGCGAAGCTCGAAAAGCCCCTCCGCCCCCTCCGTTCTTTCCTCCGGCTTTATCACAGCCGAAGAGAACGCGGCAGAAGCCTGCGGGGCATCAGTAGGCTCCGTCTCCGTCCCGGACCGCTTCCCGTCCTCTGTCTCATCCGGGCAGTAGGCCCGGATTCCATAGTCCCGGAGCGTCTGCGCAAGACGGGAGGCTCTCGTTCTGGACGGAGAATAAAGCACCACGGTAAAGCCTTCCTTCTGCCAGTTTCCGAGATCCCTCCGCAGGCTCTCAAAGCTCTTGCGGTAGCTCTGCATCTCCGCCGTATCCATGGAAAAGCACAGGGACTCGATCTTCTCTTCTCCGGAGAAAAATGTCGTTCCGAGCGAGGAAAGCTGCATCGTCCTGCGTCCCCGAAGCCGCCCCAGAATCTCCCTCGTATCATATATCAGCGTCGTGACATTTGTATGCGCAAGATCTATTCCCTGAACTGCCAGCTGTACCTGGAGTTTCTCATGCTTTTCCGCCTCTCTCTTCCGCCGGAGAAAGCTCTCCCGGAACTCTTCCTCCACGAGCTCCCCCCGCTCCTTAAGCCGCATCGGTTCATCCAACACAAAGAGTGTTTCCTCCGGGAAATACTCCAGAAGAGATACCTCTTCCTTCCGCTCCGCGGTATCTCCCGCCGGAAAAATCGAAAGCTCCGAAAGGCTCTCGAGAGAGCGCTGAGACGCAACAGAAAAAGAACGGATATCATCAATCTCCCTGTCCCAGAACTCAATACGAACCGGATTTTCCTCCGTGAAGGGATAGACATCCACAATTCCGCCCCGGACAGAATACTCCCCCATGGCAGTGATTTCCGGGAGCCGCCGATACCCGAGTGCAGAAAGTTTCCCGGAAAGCTCCTCCAGCTCGATGCTCTGTCCCGGCACAAGCTTCAGGACAGACTGCACAAAATGCTCCCGTTTCTTGATTTTGTCCATGAGAGCATCCATAGTCGTAACGACAATCCCCTCTCTGTCCTCCGAAAGATGCTTCAGAACCTCAACCCTCCAGCGGAGAAGCACTGTTCCTCTGGTATCCGCCTGATAGAACAGCAGATCCTTGGCAGGATAAAACCAGCTGTGCTCTGTGAAAGAGCGGATATCCCGATACAGCCGCTTCCCCCTGCTCTCATCCGCGCAAATCAGAAGCAGCCAGTTCTTTCCGGACAACGCAGAAAGAAGCAGTGACTTTGCCGAATCCACCAGACCCGACACTGCCATGCTCTTCCTGCTCTTCCGGTATTCCTTTTCTATCTTCTGAAAGGACAGCGTTCCTCTCAATGGATTTTCCATAGCGTCTTTTCCTGCCTGATTCTCTCTGTATTTATGGTTTCAGAACTCTACATCCCGCCGGATTTCTGCCTATGCCTGTACAGACCTATTTTATCTTTGCATTGAAACGGTTCATCGCCTTTTCACAGCCCTCAGAGATAATGGTCAGGCAGGCATCTGCCGCATTCCTGTAGCCTTCCTCCATGGCCTCCTGTTCTTCTTTGGAAAACTTCGAGAGCACATGTGCAGCCAGATCCATCCGCTCCGGCTTCTGACCGACACCGACGCGGACTCTGGGGAAATCCTCAGATCCGAGACGGGCAATAACGGACTTCAAGCCGTTGTGTCCCCCGGCAGAGCCCTTCGGACGCACCCGCAGCTGCCCCTCCGGAAAGGAAATCTCATCGGAAACCACAATAATCTGAGATACCGGGATCCTGTAAAAATGGGAGAAAGGCGCAATACAATCTCCGGACAGATTCATATAAGTAAGGGGCTTCAGCAAGATCAGCTGCTCTCCCTCGTGATTCACCCTGGTGTAGGCACCGTGAAATTTTGTCTCCTTCAGCTTTGCATCCTGAAAATGGCGGCAGAGCGCATCTATCACCGCAAAGCCGGCGTTATGTCTTGTATTATTGTATTTACTCTCGGGATTTCCGAGACCTGCGATCATCCACATTCTTCGTTCTTCTCTTTTCTTCTCCAAATCAGCAAAACAGACGGTCCGGACGTCAAGCCGTTGTGTCCCCCGGCAACGGGAAGCTGACACAGCCCTTCGCTCAGACCGTCCTTTATCATATCATATTTTGAGAAAATAGCCTTTTAACTTCACTCTTCATTTTGCGGCTCTTCTCAGGCTCCGGAGATTTTTCTCGCCGCTCGCAAAAAACGCCCTGCAGCGGCAATCCACGCTGCAGGGCATCCCGGATAATGCGGAAGGAAACCATGATTTAATCCGTGTTTCCCGAATCCATTCCGTCTCCGTTTTCAATTTCCAGCTGATATCGTTCCAGAATCAGCTCCTGAATCTTTTCTCTGGTGGAGGATTTGATCGGATGCGCGATATCCCGATACTCTCCCTCCGCAGTTTTGCGGGAGGGCATCGCAATAAACATCCCCTTCTCTCCCTGAATGATTTTGATGTCATGAATCACAAAGGCTTCGTCAAAGGTAATCGAGGCAACCGCCTTCATCTTCCCCTCTCTCTCCACTCTACGGATACGTACATCCGTTACCTGCATAAGACTCCTCCCTGACCCCCATCATTGCCGAAATCCTGATTTGAAAGGGCTCTTAAATTGTATAACGCTCGTTTTTCTCTACGACGATCTTCAGTTCCTCTGCTGTCCCGATATAGATGGTATTCGCACGAATCGTATCTCTGCTTTCCACGATGCAGTTTTCAATCACTGTATTGTCTCCGATGTAAACATCGTTCAGAATAATGGAATTTCTGATGACAACATTATTCCCCACATAGACCTTACGGAACAGCACAGAGTTCTCCACCGTACCGTTGACAATACAGCCGGATGCCAGAATCGAGTTCTGTACCCTGCAGTCCGGATTGTATTTCACGGGCGGATTGTCCTCCAGCTTGGTATAGACTCCCGGCTCTTCCTTGAAAAAGAAATCCCTCTGCTCTCTCCGGAGAAAATCCATATTCGTCCGGTAGTAGGACTCCACCGAGGAAATATTGCTCCAGTAGGTATTCAGGCGGTAGCCGTAAATCTTTTTCAGATGCTTATAGCGCACCATGATGTCCTTGACAAAATCAAAGCGATCCTCGTCGTTGGCTTTTTCCAGAAACTCAATCAGCAGACGTCTGCGAATCACATAGATTCCGCAGGAGATCGTATTCGCCTCTGTGGACAGCGGCTTCTCCTCAAAATCAATCACTCGACCGTCATCGTTCAGCTGTAAGCAGCCGAAGCGGGAAATGTCATCCCTCGGATCTACCCTGGTGCATACCATCGTGATGTCCGCTTTCTTTTCAATGTGGTACTCCAGCACCCTGTTATAATCAAGCTTGTAGACACCGTCTCCTGCCGCAATTACCACATAGGGTTCATGGGAGGATTTCAGGAAAGAGATATTCTGGTACAGCGCATCCGCCGTCCCGCGGAACCAGTCGCTGTGCTCCGCAGTAATGGTCGGAGTATATACGTAAAGCCCTCCCTGCTTTCTGCCGAAATCCCACCATTTGCTGGAGGACAGATGCTGGTTTAGGGAACGGGAATTATACTGCGTCAGCACCGCCACCTTCTGCACATGGGAATTGGATATATTGGACAGGGCAAAATCAATGGCACGGTAGGAACCGGCGATCGGCATCGCCGCGATGGCTCTCTTGTTGGAAAGCTCTCTCATGCGCTTATTGTTTCCACCGGCTAAGATGATTCCAATCGCTCTCATACGCTCTTCTCCTCCTTAATGATTGCACCGCCGCTCGGAAGCTCCATATTCTGGTAGTCTTCCGGAACCGTATGTCCGAGGATTGCTGTATTCTTGCCAATCGAGACATTGGCGGGGACGGAACTGTCCTCTCCGATGGTCGCAAGCTCAGAGCAATAAACCCGGGGATCAAAGCGCGACTCCGCGTATTCTCCGACACCGATTACGGCAGCAGCGCCAATCTCACTGCGCTCTCCCACAATGGTTTTTTGCAGGCGGGCTCCCTTCCGTATGACGGTATCGTTCATGACGATAGAGTCCTCTACTGTCGCTCCCTCCTCGATGACGACACCGGCGCCGAGAACCGAATTTCTGACATTGCCATAGATCTCACAGCCCTCGGAAATAATCGAACGGTCTGCAAACGCCTCCGAAGAAATGAACTGCGGAGAAGCATTATCTGTCTTGGTATAAATCTTCCAGTATTCCTCATAGAGATTGAACTCCGGAATCAGTGTCACCAGCTCCATATTGGCCTCCCAATAGGACTGAAGTGTCCCCACATCCTGCCAGTAGCCGTTGAATTCGTAGGCAAAGATATTTTTCTTCTGCCGGAAGAGATGAGGAATAATATGTTTTCCGAAATCACAGCCCTCCTGCGTCTTGCAGTCGATCAAGGCCTGGCGAAGAGCTTTCCACGTAAAGATATAGATTCCCATCGATGCCAGATTGCTCTTCGGCTCCTCCGGCTTCTCCTGAAAATCAATAATCCGATTATTTTCATCCGTGACGGTGATGCCGAAACGGCTTGCCTCCTCCATCGGCACCGGCATGGAAGCAATCGTAAGGTCCGCCTTCACGCTCTTATGATATTCCAGCATCACCTCATAATCCATCTTGTAGATGTGATCTCCCGACAGAATCAGCACATAGTCCGGATCATAATTGTCAATATATGCGATATTCTGGTAGATGGCATTGGCAGTTCCTGAGTAGAATCCCGTGTCGTCCTGAGATTCATAAGGCTGCAGGATCGTCACCCCGCCATGATTGCGGTCCAGATCCCAGGGAATCCCAATACCGATATGTGCGTTCAATCGGAGAGGCTGATACTGGGTGAGCACCCCCACTGTATCCACCCCGGAGTTGATGCAGTTCGATAGCGGGAAATCAATGATGGAGTATTTCCCACCGAAGGATACTGCCGGTTTCGCTTCGTTCTTGGTTAATACCCCGAGCCTGGAGCCCTGTCCGCCTGCCAAGAGCATAGCGATCATTTCCTTCTTCATCATCAAAACCACCTTTCTGTCTTTTGCCACTCCTGAAGAGGTTTTCATAGAATTAGTATAGCACAAAATCAGGTTCTGGGATGCAGGAAATAGTGCTTTTTTACCGCAATTATCGATATTTATTATTATTTTTTGGTGAATATGACAGACAAAATAACAATCTTTTCAGAATGATATTGTCATTTTAGCCATCAGCCCTTTGCCGGCTGATGCCGAAGCAGCTTTTCGCTGAAATGTTTATTATAGAAATGGATAAAGGGACCGAGGCCGAGGGCACAGATGAGAGTTCCGAGGCCCACAAGACCTCCGAGAAGGAAACAGAGAACAGCACAGAGCAGATCAATGCTGACTCGGCAGCCGAAGTACGGGAAGGGCAGATACTCCGCCATCGCAAGAGAGATGAAGTCATAGGGCGCGACCCCGAGATCCGCCGTCTGATAGAGGGAACAGCCGAGGGAGGTAATCAGGACGGCAAGCGCCACCCAGAACAGCTGCAGGGGGAGTGCTGACGGCGCGGGAAAAACGGACAGCCAGTTGTCCGAAATGCAGGTGACGATAAAGCCGATAGCGATGCCGTTCACAAAAGTGCCGAGTCCGATATATTTTCTTCCGAGCCAGAGCTGGAACATAAAGACGATCAGATTAAACTGAAGGTTCTGCACACCGAGCACGATCCCCCGAAGCTCGGCAAGACGCAGATTGAGAGCAGTGATGGAATCATTCCCAAGCACAGATTTTTTAAAGAAGGCGATCCCCATGGCAATGATAATAATTCCGATACATGTGCCGAGGATACGGCGAATTCCCGGAAATCCGGCCTTCCGCCTCACATTCCCGGCAAGCAGGGGATTGTTTCGAAACAGGCCTGCTGCCCCGGGGACGTCCTCTGCCTTCCTTCTCTTCCTGTGCTCTTCTGTATTAAAAAAGAATTTTACGGACTCTCTTCTCTTCTGTTCTTCTCTCATCCTATCTTTCCCCTTTTCCCTTTTCGGTACTATTCGGAAAAACTGCCGTATTCTTCCGCCTTTCTCGATCACCACAGACGGAAACGCGGAAAAATATGATATATTTTGGGGGAGAAAGGTGCGGCTCTTTCTTACTCGTGATGATGTCAAACTAACATAAGGGGAGAAACCGCTTTCCCGGCTTCTCCCCCTTTCCGGGAATCCCGCTTACTTTTTATGACACAGCAGATTTATGAGCCTGCAAAACTGCTGCGAATCACTTTCTGTTGAAAGCGCCTTTTCCCGGATAGCAGGCAGCATCACCCAGCTCCTCCTCGATGCGAAGCAGCTGATTATACTTGGCAACACGCTCGGAACGGCTCGGCGCGCCGGTCTTGATCTGGCAGGTATTCAGTGCCACGGCAAGATCTGCGATGGTGGTATCCTCGGTTTCACCGGAACGGTGAGAAGAAATCGCGGTGTAGCCTGCCTTATGTGCCATCTTAATTGCCTCAAGAGTCTCGGAAACAGAACCGATCTGATTCAGCTTGATAAGGATGGAGTTGCCGACCTGCATCTCGATGCCCCTCTTCAGTCTCTCGGTATTCGTCACGAAGAGATCGTCTCCGACCAGCTGTACCTTATCGCCAAGCTCCGCTGTCATCTTCTTCCAGCCTTCCCAGTCCTCCTCATCCAGACCGTCCTCGATGGAATAGATCGGATACTTCTCAATCAGACTCTTCCAGTGCTGGATCAGCTCGTCCGAAGTGAAGTCTCTGCCGGATTTCGGCTGATGGTAGAACCCCTTGCCCTTTTCGCTCTTCCACTCAGAGGAAGCGGCATCCATTGCCAGCACAAAATCCCTGCCCGGCTCATAACCGGCTTCGCGGATTGCCCTCAGAATATGCTCGATGGTGTCCTCGTCGGAAGCGAGATTCGGCGCGAAACCACCCTCGTCTCCGACAGCCGTGGTATTTCCCTCCTCCTTCAGAATCTTCTGAAGCGCATGGAACACCTCGGTGCACCAGCGAAGTCCCTCGCGGAAGCTCGGTGCGCCTGCCGGCATAATCATAAATTCCTGTGTATCTACAGAGTTGGTCGCATGGGCGCCACCGTTTAAAATATTCATCATCGGCACCGGAAGACGATTGCCGTTGGCACCGCCGAGGAAGCGATAGAGCGGTACCCCGAGCGCCTCTGCCGCTGCCTTACAGCTGGCAATGGAAGCGGCAAGGATAGCATTCGCACCGAGCTTAGACTTGTCCTTGGTTCCGTCCGCCTTCAGCATCGCACCGTCAACGGCATAGATGTCCTGCGGATCCATTCCCTTCAGGACATCATTGATGACGGTGTTAATGTTCTTCACTGCCTTCTGTACGCCCTTGCCGCCGAAACGCTGCTTGTCCCCGTCACGAAGCTCCAGTGCCTCGAACTCACCTGTAGATGCACCGGAGGGAGCCGCACCTCTGCCGACAGTACCGTCATTTAAGTAAACCTCAGCCTCCACGGTCGGGTTGCCGCGAGAGTCAACGATCTCTCTTCCAATTACCTTCTCAATCTGCAGATGCTTCATAAGATTCCACCTTTCTTGGTTTTTAACATAACGCATTTCTGCGTGGTTTCCCGTATTTTGTCCTCCGATTGTTCCGGATTCCGTACAGAAAATATCGTAGCGCAGGGGTATAGGATTGTCAATAAAAAGACGAAGTTCTGCTTTGTTGCATCTGCAACACACTGTTTTTCTTCCTATGATATGCTATGTTACGCAGTTAAACGGTCTGTCGGAAAGCAAATTTATATTCCTCTTTCACGAGAGAAAAAAGCGGCTTCCCATTTAGAGAAAACATCCCTTAAGCACGGGACAGGAGGAATACCATGGAAAACAATGAGAATACAGCAATGAAGATCACCGGAGATATGCTGGTAGGAGAAATCGTCAATGAATACCCGGAGCTGATCGATACCCTGCTCTCCGCAGGAATGCACTGCCTCGGCTGTCCGAGCTCCCAGATGGAGTCTCTGGAGGACGCCTGCATGGTACATGGTCTGGACGCAGGTCAGGTTCTCTATGCGCTGAATGCCCGTGAGGCAGAGGTGCGGAGCTCTTCGGAGGCATAGGATGAGCGCGTTTTTAGGGCCGATCCATTTCTGGCTGTACGGAAAGATACGGCTGCAGGAAGATCTGATTCGAAAAATTGTGGAATGCGGTGAGGAGAAGCATTGGCCGGAGTTCTCTGACGGAGAGCTCCGGCAGCAGCATGTAAGTACCGAGCTTCGCCCTCTGGATCAGCTGATTGACGAGAGGAATATCCACGGCTGGTTACAGGAGCGAATCCATGATGCGGAGAGCAGGTATGCCGGGCTGGTGACCTCCCTTGTGCAGGCTGATCCAAAGCATCTCCCTGAGCTGGAAGCCATCGCCTTTGACTTCGGCAGAGAGCATGCCATCCCTAAGACCGCCGATTCTCAGGGTGCCTATCGCATCTTTGATGACAGCCTCTTAAACGGGATGCCCTGCGATCATGTCAGCGTCATCACAAAGCAGGATAACGACGGATTTGCCTGGCAGCTGACGGAAGATATCCATGGACAGTACTGGACTGCCCGCGGCGGAGCTCCGGAGCATTACTACCTTCTCCGGCAGCAGCTCATGGAGGGGATGCTTTCCTCTACAGCTCTTACGCTGAGGGTCCATGATTTCCAGTATGAAATCACAAAGAAGGAATAAGATGAACGGCAGCGAAGTACCGGACGCAGACTTTCGGGAGATTATTGATTTTGTGAGAGGCTATGCGGATAAGCATCATCACGGCAAAGAGGAGAAATATCTTTTCCCGAAGATGGTGGAAAAGCTCGAAAAGAAATACCCGGACAGCAGTCTCTGATTCATCAGATCAAACTGCTTCCGGGTATTTTTCCCTGCTCAAAATCCTCTCTTGCAAGTCCGGAGCTGCATCAGCCCTGCCTCAGCTTTTCGAGCGTCCAGTCCCGGAGGACGAGCGCGTGATTACAGCCTGCATCCCTGGCGCCGTAGAGGAGGGTTACATTCCCTTCCCGAAGATGCTGCTTCACCTCCTGCAAAAAGGCGGGAGAGCGGGGATTCTCCTCCAGCTCCCTCCGATAAGCCTCCCCAAAGTCTTCAAAATGCTCTGGCTTATGTCCGAACCATTTCCGCAACGCTGTCGAAGGACAGATTTCCTTTGCCCAGCCGTCAAGCGCCGCTCTCTCCTTTGTGATGCCGCGGGGCCACAGACGGTCTGTCAGGATGCGATACCCGTCCTCTACTACCCTGTCCTCATAGATTCTTTTGACTCGAAGCTCCGACATATCCTATCCTGCTCCTTCCCTTCTCCTTTCTCCTCCGAGAAAACTCCGATGACCGCTTCCGCTTCCCCTCTCTTCCCCCGTTACGCTCCGAGGAACAGCTTCATATCCTCATCCACCGTACCGATACCGGCAATCCCGAAATTCTCCACGAGAACCTTGGCAACATTCGGGGAAAGGAACGCCGGAAGAGTCGGTCCCAGATGAATGTTCTTCACTCCGAGAGACAGAAGAGACAGAAGCACGATCACTGCCTTCTGCTCATACCACGCGATATTGTAGGCAATCGGAAGCTCATTGATATCCTTGAGCCCGAAGACCTCCTTCAGCTTGAGCGCAATCAGTGCCAGAGAATAAGAATCATTGCACTGTCCGGCATCGAGAACTCTCGGGATCCCGTTGATATCACCAAGCGGCAGCTTGTTGTACTTGTATTTTGCACAGCCTGCAGTAAGAATCACCGTATCCTTCGGCAGCTTCCGCGCGAACTCGGTATAATACTCACGGGACTTCATGCGTCCGTCACAGCCTGCCATCACAAAGAACTTCCGGATCGCACCGGACCTGACCGCCTCGACCACCTTATCCGCCAGAGCGAATACCTGTTCATGAGCGAAACCGCCGATAATCGTTCCCTGCTCAATCTCTGTCGGTGCCGGGCATTTCTTTGCCAGCGTGATGATCTCCGAGAAGTCCTTCCTCTCGCCATAGCCGCCCTCGATATGTCTGCAGCCCGGGAAGCCGGTAGCACCGGTCGTAAAAAGACGGTCCTTATAGCTGTCCTTCGGCGGAACGATACAGTTGGTCGTCATAAGGATAGGTCCGTTAAAGCTTTCAAACTCTTCCTTCTGCTTCCACCAGGCATTTCCATAGTTTCCGGCGAAATGCTTATATTTCTTAAAGAAGGGATAATAATGTGCCGGCAACATCTCCGAGTGGGTATATACATCTACACCGCTCCCCTCGGTCTGATCCAGAAGCATCTCCAGATCCTTCAGATCATGTCCCGAAATCAGGATGCCCGGGTTCTTCCGTACCCCGACTTCCACCTCCGTGATTTCCGGATTCCCATAGCTTCCGGTGTTGGCACTGTCGAGATCCGCCATCCCCTGCACACCGAACCTGCCGGTCTCCAGTGTCAGCGCGACAAGCTCGTCTACCGTCAGTCTGTCGTCCAGGGTCTTCGCCAGAGCCTCCTGAAGGAAAGCATCCAGCTCCGGATCCTCCTTCAGAAGCGCATTCGCATGCTTGGTATAGGCGCTCAGCCCTTTCAGTCCATAGGTGATAAGCTCACGAAGAGAACGGATATCCTCGTTTTCCGTGGAAAGAACTCCTATCGTTTTGGCAAACTCCTCATAGTTCTCCCCGGAGATCGTCACAGAGGCAGCCTTCGGAAGGAGCTCCGGATGGGAAAGCTGTCCCCGCAGCTCATCCCGGAGAGCAAAGGTTTCTGCGATAAGAACATGAAAATGCTCCGGGGCAAAGTCCGCATTGGTAATGGTATGAAAAAGATTTCTGCTGATACGGTGATTCACCTCGAAAGGAATCTCCTTTCCCTCCTTCCGAAGTGCCGTCGTCACCGATGACAGCCCCTTGCTTGCATAGATCAGAAGATCCTGCAAACAGGCGATCTCCGGCTTTTTGCCGCAGACCCCCTGAATGGTGCAGCCCTTTCCTCCCGCTGTTTCCTGACACTGATAACAGAACATTTGACTCTCCATAAAACCTCCTTGGGAAAATCCGATAAGGGCACAGGATCGACTCAATTCCTGTGTCCGTTTCCGATACTCCGTCATTTTATCTGAAATCCGCATCGACTTTGTTGCTTTTGCAACAAAATAATGCTATGTTTGTGAAGGAAAGTATTTTGGAATGTTCACTTTTGACACTCACATCATTTCGTCAGAAAGGAAGCTCCATGGAATTACATACAGCCGCACACATTAATGGCAGCATCAGTCTTCGTCATATCCCGAAGGATCTTCCGCTCCGGCATCTCCGGAAAACGGGGGACGGCACGAATCCTCTGCCCGACTATCAGAGCATCTCCCTCTTTGACGGTATCGAAGCGGAAGATCTGAATGCTCTTCTCTACTGCATGAAGAGCTATATCCGTTCCTACCAGAAGGGAGAATTCCTCTCCATGGAGCAGGAAAGAGTCCACTATGTCGGTGTGGTGCTCAGCGGCTGTGTCCATATGGTCAAGACCGATGTCTGGGGCAATGAAACTCTGCTGACCTATATGAATGCCGGAGAAATCTTCGGGGAAAGCTTCACCGCAGAAAAGGAGCAAAACTCCTTTATCTCCTTTCTGGCAGCCCGGAAAACCGAGGTGCTTTATCTCTCCTTCCATCAGGCAATCCATGTCTGCAAGAACCAATGTCCCTTTCACTACACTCTGATCCGGAATCTCTTTGACCTGATCGGCAAAAAGAACCGGCAGCTGATGGAAAAAATCGAGGTAACCTCACAGGCATCTCTCCGGGAAAAGATCCTGACCTATCTCTCCCTGCAGGCACAGAAGCAGCAGTCCAAGTACATCACCCTCTCTCTGAGCCGTACCGATATGGCGCAGTTCCTCTGCACCAACCGCTCCGCCATGACCCGGGAGCTCGCCCAGCTGAAAAAAGAAGGTGTTCTTGATTTTGACAAGAACACCTTCGTACTCAAAAAATAATCTGCAGCGAAGCGGAGGATAGAATGCTTTCTGCAGTACACCGGATCAGGATGGAGCCAAGCAGAATCAATGCCCCGCCCCCATGATCCTCATAACCCTCTGATGCAGCCTGCTATTTTGCTGCTTCAGCACTTCATCATGGAGAAAACGTTTTCCATCCAAAAGGAGACATATCCCCCCAAAAACCAAGAGAACAACAGTTAAAAAATCCTGCAGGGCTTCCATCTGCTTTGTGTCGTATATCCTCCCTGCTGCAGAAGCGATTGCCCAGAGGAGAAAGCCTACGGCAAGCAGGATATAGCATACATTGAACAGCTTTTCACGTTTCATGTCTCTCCTTTACAAATCCCCTGAGAAAATCAACTGATCTTATCACCAACAGATCCGACATTCCCTCCTAGAACCCATCAATAGACTCCTATCCTGCGCTCCACATTGGTCTCAGCTCCTCTCGCACAACAGAAATCCATACCTGTCACTATCTTTATTTAAGCTCCGCCGATACGGATCTCTCCCTCCATCAAACAGTCCATGTCTGCAGGAACAGCTTCGTGCTGAAAACAGTATATGGGGGAGCGCACCGGTTCCCGATAGAAGAATCCACTCTCGGAGATCACAGATTCTCCCTCACACAGCTAACCAGAGAGAACAAAAGCATGAAAACCAGGCTGCCATAAATCAGCAGATGATGCAGGCGGCACAGGGAGGGCCGTTCTTCCTTTACCAGCGTTTCGTTCCGGAACAGCTCCTTGTCCGTGAGGTAGGAGGCGGCTCCCACTACCAGCAGAATCCCCGCAAAGCCATACTGTAAATACTGCAGAGACTGCTCCAGATGATATTCCCTCAGCATAAAGCTCACAGCCCAGCAGAAAAATAAGATGGATGTCAGTATAAAGAGCCGATAATATTGTTTTCTCTTCTTCATACAACTCTCCAATTTCAGCTTATGAT
The DNA here is from genome assembly GCA_963545355.1 of uncultured Oribacterium sp. GTDB lineage: Bacteria > Bacillota > Clostridia > Lachnospirales > Lachnospiraceae > Oribacterium. The sequence goes on from CAUUIW010000002.1 coordinate 119,389, forward strand.
AAAGAAAAACTACCGCGCCGTCACTTTCTACGAATAGTAGAACTCCATTGTCAGAGAGCTTCCAATAAATTATTTTTTACAGTTTTACCCCGTTTCCTCATAAAAGCTTCTCTGTCTCCTGCTCCGCGAACTGTCTCGTGTAGAGCCGGTAATAGTAGCCCCGCTTCGTCATCAGCTCCTGATGGGTTCCGGATTCCACGATCTTCCCGTCGACGACAGCAAGGATACGGTCTGCATCTGCAATCGTTGAGAGGCGGTGCGCAATGATGAAGGCGGTGCGGCCGTCTGTCACGGTTCGTATCGCATCCCGGATCTTTTTCTCGGTCACGGTATCGATCGAGGAGGTCGCCTCATCCAGTACAAGTATCGCCGGATCGGAAAGGATGGCTCGTGCGAAGCTTAACAGCTGCTTCTCTCCGGTGGAGAGAAGCTCGCCTCCCTCGCCGACCTCGCTGTCGAGACCGTGCCCCATTCTCAGGACGACATCGTCCGCGCCGACCATCCGAAGCGCCTGCCAGATCTCTTCATCTGTGGCGTCTTCTTTTCCATAGCGCAGATTCTCCCGGACAGAGCCGGAGAAAAGGTGCGGCGTCTGAAGCACATAGCCGAGGTTCGAATGCAGCCAGAGCTGGGAACGCTCCCGGACATCTCTTCCGTCAATCAGCAGCTTCCCTCCTGTCGGCTCAAAGAAGCGGCAGACGAGATTGACGAGCGTGGACTTACCGGCACCGGTTTCCCCGACAATCGCGATATTGGCACCCCTAGGCACCTTCAGGTCGAAATGCTCCAGCACCATCTCCGTGCCGTCCGGATAATGAAAGGAGACATCCCGGAACTCCACCTCCCCCTCGAGCTTTTCCCAGTTTTCCCTCTTCGGTTCAAAGGAATCCCCGTATTTTTCAATCACCTCCGGCGTATCCTCCACATCCGAACGTGTATGAAGCAGCTTCATAAGACGCTCAATATTGACCTGTACGTCCAGCAGGGACGAGGTCGCCTGAATGATGAACTGAATCGGTTCCATCATACCGAGTGAATAGGACATAAATACGGACAGAGAGCCTATCTCAAGAAGCGCTTCTCCCGTAAGCCTCCCTCCCAGCGAAAGCACCAATGCCAGAGCCACAGAGGACAGAAGGGTAACGCTTGCGGTAAAGAGCGCGGAATAATGCTTGGCATGAATCGAGAGCTTCCGCATCCTTGCACTGTCCCTCGCAAAATCCCCGGAAATCCGCCCGGAAACCCCCAGTGTCCGTATGGTCCTCGCGCCGGTGATCCCCTCATTGTAATCCGAGGACAGTACCGCGTTCATCTCCCGCACCTCCCGGTTCGCGCGAAGCAGTTTCTTCTGGAAAAAGCTGATGAATATGCCTGCCACCGGCAGGAGCAGAAGAAGATACAGTGCAAGACTCGCCCGGATCCTGAGCATCACGAGAAAGGCAAAGACGATATAGCTCACATTCCAGACAAAATCCATAAGCTGCCAGGAAAGCACGGTCGCAATCCGGTCCGTGTCACTCATGATTCTCGAATGCAGATACCCCACATGATGCGTATTGAAGTAGGAAAAGGACAGAGTCTGGAGATGGCTGAAGCTTGCGTTCTTCAGATCCCGCCCGATATAAAGCTCGACTCTGCTGATGAGATAAGAGCTTGTAAAGTTGCAGATCACCTGCAGCGCGAGAACCAGCGCATAGAAAAGGATAAAGCAGAGCAGGGTATCGAGAGTCGACTGCAGTACGAAATGATTCAGCGCATAACGGTTAAAAAGAGGATAAATCGTATCCGCCAGACTGGAGAGGATCCCGAGCAGCACCATGCAAAGGATCTCCTTTCGGTACTGCACAGCATAATCCTTCAGAACGGGAATCCCAAAGAAACGAAGCTTCTTTTCTTGATTTTCACTCTGCTTCTGTGTCATCCGCCTTCTCCTTCCAGAGCATTGTTTCCTTGTCGTCCGGCAGTCCTTCCGGCATCCTTCCTCCCCTGTCTGTCACTCCCTGAATCTCACAGATTTTCCGGTAGCTCTCACTTTTCATCAGAAGCTCCTCGTGGCTGCCGATCGCTTCCACCCTTCCATGGTTCAGTACCAGAATCTGCTCTGCCTGCATGAGTGTCGCGATTCTGTGGGAAATGAGAATACGGGTGCTTTTCCCTGCCTCCTCCGCGAGTGCCGCGCGAATCCTCGCCTCCGTTTCCGTATCTACCGCCGACAGGGAATCATCAAACACCATAATCTCTGTCTTGCGTATCAGCAGCTGTGCGATTGCGGTTCTCTGCTTCTGCCCGCCGGACAGGGTAACACCGCGCTCTCCCACCATGGTCTCATAGCCGTCCCGGAAGCGTGCGACAGCATCTGTCAGCGCTGCCATATCGGAGACCCGCCGCAGCTCCTGCTCTCCCGCCCCCGCACGGGCAATACGGATATTCTCCTTCAAGGTTCTCGAGAAAAGATAGGGCTCCTGCAGGACCATCCCCACATGCTCCCGGAGATATTCCCCCCGGATATCCCGGAGATCCACACCGCCAATCGTGATTTTCCCCTGGCCATCCTTCAGCGGATAGAGGCGAAGCAGGAGGTACATGAGGGTCGATTTCCCGGAACCGGTGCCGCCGAGAATTCCGAAGCTGGTGCCGTAGGGAATCCGGAAGGAGACATCCGAAAGCACCTCCGGAAGCTCCGGTGCATAGCGGAAGGAAACATGTTGAAACTCGATCTCTCTGTCCATCTCCGGGCTCAGAGCCTCCTCCGTATCCTGCTCCTCTTCGGCATTCATGATATAGCGGATGCGCTCCACGGACACTCCCGCCTTTGACATATCCGAAATTACCCTTCCGAGATTTCTGACAGGCCAGACCAGCATCGCATTGTAGGAAATAAAGGCAACATAATCCCCGGCACTCAGCTGAGACTGCACCGTAAAATACGCCCCGATCGCCACCACCAGCATGACCTGAAGGCCGGAGATGAACTCTCCCACGGACCAGAAGGCAGAGATCAGCACGGAAAAGCGCATGTAGGCATCGGTATAGATTTTATTCTGATCGGAAAAACGCTCCCGCTCCTTTTCCTCCCTGCCGAAGGCACGCACCACCCGGACACCGGTCAGATTCTCCTGGGCGATGGTGGACAGCCTTCCTTCTTCTTCATCCGCAACGAGAAAGCTCGCCGCGATTTTTCTGTGAAACAGAAAGGAATACAGAAAAATCAACGGCACGAAAACAAGCGCCACACTCGTAAGCCCCGGATGGATCCCGAACATGAAGAAGAGGGAAATAAGGATGAGAACAACGATACGGAAGACGCTGGTGAGCTGATCCGACAGAAAGTTTTTGACGGTCTCCACATCCGAGGTACATCTCTGGATGATATCGCCGGTATCATTTTCCATATACCAGCCGTACCGGAGATGCTCAATATGGGAGAAAAGCGTATTTCTCATCCGCTCCACCAGACGCTCCGCACCATAAGCATTGCAAAGCCGATACAGATAGCGGAACACAGCGCCGAGAACGGCAGTCGCAAAAACCAGCCCCGCCAGAAGATAGAGATGGGAGGCAAGATAAGTCCTGTCCCCGAAATGCTGATATAAAAAACGAAGAAAGCCCTCATAGAGACGTCCGCCTCTCTCCTTTCCGGCAGAAGAAAGAAGATCGATGGCAAGCCCCACGATACGCGGGCTCAGAAGATCCATCAGGGATGCCGTCAGGGCAAAAAGGATGCTCAGAGCAAAGTATCTCTTGCTCCCTTTCAGAAAATAGACGGACAGACTGCTGTTGCTGGAAAAATGCTGCATAGCTACCTCGTAAACCGTGATTGACCCTGAAGTTCTTCCTCCGAGGATGCGCTGCATGCTCCGCACAGTAGTCTGAGAAATCCCGAGGAAAAAAGAAGCCCGGCAGAAAATATCCTCCTCGGGTATCTCCTGCCGGGCAATGCCCTCTGTCCGGTTCAAACTGCTTCTCAGGCTCTGCCATGCAGGAACGGGGACAGCGCCTTGTAGATCAAAAGGGTTAAAGCGACATTGATCATCCCCTTCGCAAAGGTAAAGGGAAGATTAAATACGATGAGAGATTCCAGGATACTCCTCATCTCGGGAAGAATCAACTGGTAAGCGGCAAGGATGGTCTCCTCCGGCATAAAGTTATAGTATACCGGGTAGACGATAAAATAGTTGGAGGGCAGGGAAACAACCGCCATCGCCAAAGCACCGAGAACAGCACCAAGAATCGCCTGCTTTTTGCTCTTCTTTTTCTGATAGAACACGCCCGCGACAGCGACAAAAACGGCGCCGAGGATAAAGTTGGAAAGCTCTCCGACACCGAAGCTCTGTGTCACCAGGGCATGCAGAAGATTTTTTATGAGCTCGACCGCCACGCCAAAGAGCGGTCCCAGAGCGAACGCACCAAGAAGCGCCGGCAGATCCGAAAAGTCAAACTTGATAAAGCTCGGCATCAGAAAGGGAACCGGCAGTTCAAAAAGCATCAGCACGTACGCAGCGGCAGAGAGAATTCCTACCACCGCCATTTTGTAGATACCGGAGCGGCTGTAATCCGCCTTTTCTCCGACAGCAGCTTTCGTTACCACATTTTCCTGATGAGACATCCGCAAACTCCTTTCAGACTAAGACCCTGAGGTCACATGACATGATCGGGACGAAAAGAATTTGTTTCTATCCTGCTTTGCCGCTCCAAGGGGAAGGCATTACCGCTCTGACAGCCTCGGGAGTCCGCGGCACTCTTACGCTGTCAAAAAACGCCTCCGATCCAAGGGGATCAGAGGCGCGCTTATCAAAAGAAAACAAAGTCTCTTCTTTCATCCAGACTATACTGTTGGTACCGGAGTCGCACCGGTTCAGCCAAGTTTTCTTGGGTCGCGGACTATACCGCCAGTGGGGAATCACACCCCGCCCTGAAGATCCTCGATAAAGATATCGACAGCTTCATTATAAACGCTATGCGGAGAAATGCAAGGGCTCGCACAGCAAATGATTTTGAATTCCCCCTGAAATTCCGGATTTCCGCTCTCTACGAATCATTTCCGCCGCATATCGGCATCGAATGCGGAAAATAGAATATGCTGTGAAAACGAGAAGGGAGCTGCGGGCAAGCGGTTAATCCCTGCTGCCCTGAAGCTTCTGATACTCCTCCGGAACATAATACATCACCTGTGTTCCGGCATTCTCGAAGGAGAAGGGAACCTCCAAAAGACGGTGCATCGCCGCTCGAACCGCTTCTTTTTTCTCCGGCTGCACATAAAAAATCAGGAATCCGCCGCCGCCGGCACCGAGGAGCTTTCCTCCGAGGGCTCCGGCATCCATCCCTGCCCGGTAGAGTTCATCAATGGAATCCGTGCTGATCCTGGAGCCGGTCTGACGCTTCAGCTTCCAGGTCATGTCCAGAAGGCGCCCGAACTCATCGAGATCCGCAGCTTGATCCGAAAGTACCTTTTCCGCCTCATCCACCAGAAGGAGCATCTCCAGAAGCTGCGCCTTTTTATCCTCTGCGGTCACATGATTTGCCTTCTGGATATCGGAAGAAAATCGCGTGAACCCGGTAAAAAACATGAGAAGATTCTCATCAAGCCTCCTCTTTCTCTCCGGATGAATAATGACCGGTCTGACATCATAGCCGTCCCCGTGAAAATCGATACGGTTGAGCCCTCCGAAGGCTGCCGCAATCTGATCCTGCCAGCCGCCGGCTTCCCGGCACAGCTCCCGCTCCAGATAGATGGCGTCGTCGGAAAGTCTCCGTTTATCCACGTATTTCCCCTTCAGAGCATAGAAGGCATTGAGCATACCAACAGCAAAGGTGGAGCTGGTACCGAGCCCGGAGCGCGCCGGAAGATCTGCCTCATAGCTGAGACGGATCTCGTGCATGTCCAGCATCTGCATCGCGTTTCTCACTGCCGGATGCTCTATGTCTCTCACCTCTGTCACTCTTTCCGACTTGCTGTAGATGATCTCGCTACGGTAATCAAAAAAACGCGGCAGATGACGCACCGTGACATAGCAGTATTTATCAAAGCTGGTGGACAGTACCGCACCGCCGTTTTCCCTGAAAAATTCCGGCATATCGGTGCCGCCGCCGAAAAATGACATGCGGAAAGGTGTCTTTGTGATAACCATGTTATTCCCTTTTCTTTATCAAATAAAATTGATGCTGTTTTATCGTAGCAGCTCGGATTTATCTCCGGATTTCACGTCCCGGATCTTCTCACCCTGACGATGGCGGAAAAGAGAACATGCAGCAAAAGCAGCCCCCGGAAATGTGTCAGCTCCAGAATCCGCCAGGCCTTCCTGCTGCGCTTTCGGAACTCCTGTCTGAGTCCCGGAACCTCTTCCACACTTTGACGGATGTCTCTGACGCCCTGCGTCCGAAGCTTCCCCTCTTTCTGCAGAAGCAGATTGACCAGCTGAAACTCGATACTGTCCAGCAGAAGGGAATGTCGAAGCTCCCGAAAGACAAGGCTGTTCTTCTGCTCCCGGTTTTCTCTCTCCTTTTCGAGGCGGAGCAGACGCCTTGTCACCCTGTCTCCGTCCTGATATCTTCTGATGCGGGACGGATAGCTGATGCTCTGTCCTTCCGCCCCCAGACGATAGCAGTACAATGTCTTTGGAAGAAGCGTATAGCTTTTCCCGTAGAGGAGCGCAAAGTATACATACTCCGTATCGACATAGAAGCAGTGCTCACTGATGCTGACCCGGTTCTCCCGGAAAAGTGCTGTACGGACGGCAAGCGCATGAACCTTGATCTTTCCGAGGGCGGGATCACAGGGCACTTCCTCTGTGCGAAGAATCCGCCCCCTCTCCATATAGATCAGGCGAAAGGGGGTAAGAAGAAGGTCCGGAAGCATCTCACGGGATTCCCGGATATAGCGGAGCAGTTCCCTGAGCCCCTCCTGCTCCGCCCAGTCATCCCCGTCCAGCATTTTTAAATACAGCCCTCTGGCTCTTTCGATCGAAGTATTCAGGGTGGAGCCGTGTCCGCCGTTTTCCTTGTTCAAAAGGAGAAAGCTGTCCGGATATTTTTCACAGTACGGGCGTACCTTTTCCGCCGTGTCATCCGTACTGCCGTCATTCACGATAATCACCTCCAGCTCCTTCAGCTCCTCCTCTGAAAGGAGCAGGGAGGCAAGCGTCTGTTCGATGGTTTCCGAGACATTATAGGCTGCCACCGACAGGGTAAGTAGTTTCCGGGACATGGGCTCTCCTTTGTTGCTGCTCCGCTTCTTCTCTGTCACATCATTCCTCGGAAATCATCCTCCTCCATCACATCCTCAGATGATTTCGGGGCTCCCGAAGCGCAGAACTGCTTTCTCATCGCAAAAATCCGCCTCAGGCATCCGATCTTGAAAAAGCGTTCTTCATCAGATTGGTGGTCTCAAAAAGCACCTGATCAAGAGTGCTCTGCGTCTCCTTTTTTGTATTGTCAACGATCTCCTGATTGGCCTTTTCCAGAAAGGCAGTGAGCTTTTTCCCGCTGAGCGGCTTTTTCCGAAGCGCCTTTTCCGTCTCCAGAAGGATGCGGTATGCCTCGGAAGCCACCTTATTCTGATACCTCTCGATATGAATCTGCGTCGTCCGGAACGCGGCATCCGCGAGAGCGGCGATGATACGGTTCGTCCAATAGAAGTTCTCCGTGCTCACTTCCTTCGAGGTATTGCTTAAATACTCCGGCACGCTGTCCACATTGGCATACTGCGGCACAAAAGCATTAAAGACATTGGAGGACATGGCAATCCACTCCACGGCACGATACTCCTCCGGAAGATATGGGCGAATCTGGGTCAGACTCAGGAAATTGTTCCGGTTGATGCCAATCGCACGGTAGCGGCCGTTCTGCCCGCTCTCCCGTCCGTAGGGGTCAAAGGGCGTCCCCTGATAATGTGCGGAAAGCACATACTTTACATCCTCCACCGTAAGCTTTCTCTCCGGCACGAGTCCCCAGGGCAGATCGTCATCCTCCGGACGGTATCCGGCATCCTCCCCATCCCAGCCGAAGGTTCTCGGATTCAGCGTTCTTTCAATAAACCAGGCACGCGGAGTATTGTAGATGTGGTCGGAATCATCATGGCTGCCGAAAACCTCCCGCGGATTAAAGATATCCTCCGGAAGAAGAGACAGATGATTTTCCGTGATGAACGCGCGGAGATCCGAAGAGCACATATATTCCTTCTTCTCCGTCTCCGCATCCTTCAAGTCGAAGCTGTCGATTCCGAGCTGGTTCGGCATCACTACATACTGATCATCCGGCACGCGCTTCGCAATCCAGTGATGACCTCCGATCGTCTCCAGCCACCAGATTTCATTCACATCCGAGAAGGCGATTCCGTTCATCTCATAGGTGCCGTAGGTTTCAAGAAGGCTGCCGAGGCGTTCCGCCCCCTCCCTCGCACTGTGGATATAAGGCAGGATAATGGTGACAAAATCCTCCTCGCCGATTCCTCCCGCCTTTTCCTTCACCCCCTCCGATGCCGGAATAAAGCGAACCATCGGGTCAGCACCCTGCACCCGCGGGTTCGTGGTGATGGTCTCTGTTGCCGTCATGGAAACATTGACAGCATTGACCCCGGCAGCGCCCCAGATCCCCTCTTCGTCGGTGGCATTTCGCATGGAGGTATAACGCATCGGATTCTTCGGCAGCGGAATCTCGACATGAGAGAGCACGGAACGATATTTCTTCGGCTGGTCCTTCGGAAGCACCAGCTCACGGCGCTTCGGCGCATAGCTGCCGCTGCCGCTATCCTCATTTCTCGCGATCATGGTGGAACCGTCATAGGAAGCATTTTTTCCTACCAGTAATGTTGTACAAGCCATAAAAGCCTCACTTTCTTTATGCTTTTGTTCCGGAAACCGCTTTCAGCGGGAGGATGCTTTATTCAGCGTTCCTCAGGATCCGATAGAGCATCATTGACATTCCTACATTATAGCCGGAGGAAGCGAATATGCCTATCTTCTTTCCCTCTTTCACAAGATTCAACGGGAAAAGAGAGGGATCAAGATAAAGCTTTCTTGCTAGACTCTCCGCCATGGAAAATCCCGGGTCGATAAACACCCCTGCCCTGGGAAAGCTCCGCAGCACCCGGGACAGAAGCGGATCCTCGATTTCCCTCTCCGCACGCACAATAAAATGCAGCTTCTCCTGCACCGCCTCCCACTCCTCCTGCATGCCGAGCAGTTCATTCAGGATATGCTGGGTCGGCTCTTCCCCCGGCAACAGGAAAAGCTCGATAAAGCGCTCTTCCGGCAGTGTCAGATCCTCCGCTCCGCAGAAATCCCTCTGCCCCTTCTCTCTTTTCGGCTCCCGATAGTGCTCCTCCGGAAGCTCGATTCTCTCCAGCATCTCGGAAAGAGAGACCTCTCTCTCGGAGACGGGCACGAGCTTCTCTTCTCCCCTGTGGAGAGAAAAATCCAGCTCCCGCATCACGATATTTCCGTTCGGAAGACGGTTTTCAAGAATCAGGCGGTACTCTCCTGCGGGAAGTCGTTTCTCCCAGCTTCCGTCCCGCATCCGTTCTCCCGGAAAACGAAGCAGCCGATAGCCATGCCCCCTCTTTCGGTGCAGGGAAAATGCCTCATCATAATTTCTGTCCCTGCGGTCCTTCGCCATAAGACGGAGGGTCGCAGTCTCTCTCTCCTCCGGAAGCAGTGCCTCCTTCCCCGCCATGAGGGCCTCATCATAGCTCCGTATTCCCGCCGGGATGAGCTGTGAGCGAAGCAATGCCACAAACAGAATCTTTTGGGAAAGCTCAGAGCCTGTCAGGGCGCGAAGGGTATCCTCCGGGGTCTGCATCAGTCCTTTTCGCTCCTCCTCCGGATAAGAGGAAATGTGTTCCCTGATCCAGCTCCAGAGCAGAGACGCAGCTTTCTCCGGATTCTCCTCCTTCAAAATCCGCAGCAGCTCCGTTCCGTAAGGGCAGGAAGCATAGCTGCCTTCCTCCAGACGTCTGCCGAGAGGCTCTCTATAGATGCGGAGATCCGTGACCTCCCGCCCTATTGCCGTGAGCTCCTCCGTACCGGACTTCTCCTTCAGCTTTTTCTTCAGTGCTTTGAGATCCTCTCGGAAAAAGGAAAAGCGAGTCTCATCTCTGTCCTTGAGCGTAAGCCCGGCAAGGTACTGTTCCCTCTCCCCCTCTGTCAGAACTGCTGCCGCATAGTCCAGGAACTCACGCATGACCGGGTTTTCCCGGCGGGACAGGCGTTCCTGCCGTTTTTTCTCTGCTTCCGCAAGGCGCAGGGCTCCGGCTCTCTTTTCCTCACTGCGGAGCACACGATCCGGGAAGGTCATGCTCTCCGGCGCATAGAGTGTAAAGTCCCGTATCCGGATATCCTCCTTCCGGCCGCTCCTGCATGCCCCGGAGCCATTCTCTGTCCCTGCCTTATCTTCCGCTTTTCCCTCGGTGCAGCTGTCATCTTCGTATCGCGTGATTCCCGTTTTCTCATTCCGGGCATCCGCTTCCCTGCCCAGCACGATTTTCGTTTCCGACCTGGTATCGAAAAGCTGCTCCTGGAAAAACTCTGTCCGGACAAAAACAGAACCAAGCCCCAGCCGGAGAGAAAAATTCCCTTCCCGATCCGGCGTGACAGCAGCAATTTCACGCAGAGAAGCTCCGTTGCAGAGAGAAAAATAAACGGGAGCGTTCTTCTCCGCTGCCGTGACTCTTCCCTCAATGACCCGGGTCTTTGCATATCTCGCGGTCTGATTCAGATACAGAAGTCTGCCGTCCCTTCCGATAATTTCCTCTCCCTCCGGGATATCTCCGTCATGCACCGGAAAATAGCGGCTGTGAATCAGCATGGCACGGCTTGCCGCGTCATTGAACCAGCCGATGTCCAGACGCTCCTGCGGCTCACATGCCCCCATAAAGTGCCATGCCCCGTCGGCATAAAGCTCCACCCAGGCATGATTGTCCTCACAGTGCGCCCAGTATGGGGCATACACCTGACGCGCCGGAATCCCCATCGCCCGCAGAAGATTCACCACAAATACGGATTCCTCGCCGCATCTGCCGTAACCCTTACGGTAAAAGGCAGCCGCGGAGCAGGTTCTTTCATCGGTGCTGCGATAGCTTCCGAGGGAAGCCGCATAATAATTGATTTCCAGCGCAAGCCTCGTTTCACTGTCATCCTCATGCCCGGCAAAATATCGGTCCAGCTCCTGTCCGATGAAGCTCCGGAAGGGCTCGAGCTCTTCATCATTGACACGAAGGGAAAGAACATAGGGAAAGAACAGCGCATCCGGAAGCAGCGCCGCTCTTTTGTATTTTTTCCGAACCTCAAGGCTTCGAAGCATCGCCTCCGCAGGCAGCCCGAGGGAGATCACATCGGAGAGCGGCATCGATGCCGCAAGATAATAAAAATACCTCTCCAATTCTCTTTGCTCCTCCGGGGAACGTTTCCCGCCGGAAGGATTCCCGCTTCCCGGAGTATCCTCATTTTCCGGAGCTTCCTGCTCCGGAGAAAATCCTCTTTCCTTCCACCGTTGATAAAGCGAGTCTATCCGTCGGAATGCTTCCACATATCTTCCCTTTCTCGCTTCATAGGCACGCTTCAGCTCATCATACCGAAATACCGATGAATCCATGTCTCCCTCTCATTGCAAATCCGGCAGGAAGCTCTGAATCCATATTTTCCCGGACTCAGCAAGTCTCCTCCTGCCGCAGTTTTTCCAATACCCGCTTCGCTTCCCTCACCTTATCTTCGGACGTCCTCTCGAGAAGATATTCGGAGATTCCCGGGAGCCCCATATGGACGCCCTCCCTTCGGAAGGTCATCGGACTCTCCAGCTCTGCTTTACCGGACAGGTGGAAGCAGTGAATCCCCGTTTCCCGGTAGATCTGCGGGATATTTGCCGCATTGACGGCGGAACCCGCCTGGATGCGGAGAGCCGGAGCGGCGCTTTCCTGCATCCTCTGAAGCAGTCCCAGTCCCTCCACCGCTCTGTCCTGCTGCCCGGAGCTCAGGAGAATATCCACGCCCAGTCTCCCGGCATCCTCGAGACTCTCCATCGGATCTCTCGAAACGTCAAAGGCACGGTGCAGCGTAAAAACCCGCGTTCCGGCAAGCTCCCGAAGCTGCCGAAGCCTCGGAAGATCGAGACTTCCGTTCCGCTCCAGGATACCGCAGACGATCCCCTCCGCTCCGAGAGAAATAAATCTCCCGGCATCCTCCAGCATAAGCCGATATTCGTCCCCGCTGTAGCAGAAATCTCCGAAGCGGGGACGGATCATCACATGCAGCGGAATCTGCACCGCCCTTCTGACAGCGGAAAAAAGCGAGAGAGTCGGTGTCACCCCGCCGATGAGGAGATGCCCGCACAGCTCCAGACGATCCGCGCCGCCGCGCGCCGCCGCGACAGCAGATGCCACACTGTCAACGCATACTTCCAGCTCGAATTCCTGTTTCCGCCTTCCCGTCACCTTGTTTTCCCCCTCCTCCCGCTTCTCCCTTACAGAACTCTCTGCGGATTTATCTTATTTTGTCCCTTAATGTCAGCTTCACCACAGTATCCCTCTCATCCGGAAGTCTCGGAGCGCTGCAGAGATCCAGATACAGCAGATCCGGATAATTGCTGTGCACCCAGCTCGCGGAAATCGGGATCTCCGCGCCGCTCGAAAGAAGCCGGACAGACTGCACACGCTCCTTCGGAACCGCGGGTACCGTCAGCGGTCCCACACTGTTTTCCATCACATGATAATAAAGCGTATTTCCTCTCTGCGTAAATCTGCCGTACTCCGGCTTCGGAAACTCCGACGCGGTACAGCAATAGACGGACTCTCCGTTTTTATGAAGAAAGTCGCCGATTTCCGCAAGAAGCCGGCGTGACTCCTCAGGGAAATTCCCTCTCGCGTCCGGACCGACATTCAGTATCATATTGCCGCCCTTGGAGACGCACTCCACCAGCTTCCGGATCAGTGTCAGATCCGTCTTAAAGTTATGGTCCTTCTGACAGTACCCCCAGTGATCATTCATCGTGAGACAGGCTTCCCAGGGCAGCGGCTTTCCTGCCCTGCTGCGGATCCCCTGCGGCGGGATCGTCTGCTCCGGCGTAATGAAATCCCCATGATAGCCGCTCGGCTTTCCCGACCAGAGAGAGCCGAAGCCCTCGCCGCTCACCTCCAGCCGGTTATTCACAACGACCTCCGGCTGGATCGAGCGTACCATCTCCATCAGCTCTGCCGCTCTCCAACGCTCCCCGCGCATATTCCCGAACTTTTCCTGACTCTCTCCGAGATTATCATAGGAAAAATCAAACCAGAGAAGATCCAGCTTCCCGTAGTTCTCGCAAAGCTCCCGGATCTGCCCGTGGCAGTAGTCGAGATAGCGGGAAAAATCCTGCTCCTCTCTTCGGACCCTCCCCCTGTTTCGCATCGGGTGATAACGGTCTCCCTCCATCGGAAAATCCGGATGATGCCAGTCCAGAAGGGAGTAGTAAAGCCCCACGCGAAGCCCTTCCGCCCGCATGGCATCCACAAACTCTCTGACCAGATCCCTCCGACATCGGGTATGCGCGGTACTGAATGTCGTGAGCCGGCTGTCAAAGAGACAGAAACCGTCATGGTGCTTGGCGGTCATTACCACATATTGCACACCGGCATTTCTCGCCTGTTCTGCCCAGTCCTGCATGGAAAGCTGATCCGGACAAAACTCTTCGACGAAAGGAAGATACTCTTCCTCCCTCATCTCTTCGTCCGAGCGAAGCCATTCCCCTCTTCCCGGAATCGCATAGGCGCCGAAGTGCAGAAACATCCCAAAACGCGCGTCACAAAACCACCGTACTCTCTTACGATATGCTTCCTCTGAAAACATCCTGTCTCCTCTGCATCAGACCTCATAGTTTTTACATGCGACGAAATGTCCCTCCGACACCTCCTGAAGCTTCGGCATCCCCTCCCCGCATTCCTTCCCGTGCTCCCTGCATCTGCTGTAGAACTTGCATCTCAGCTTCAGCCCGATCGGGCTGGGAATTGTACCGTGCAGCATGATGCGGGAACGGGTTTTTTCGATTTCCGGGTCCGGTATCGGAATCGCGGACAGCAGTGCCTTCGTGTAGGGATGCAGAGGATTTTCAAAAAGCTCCTCCGAGCCTGTCAGCTCTACAAGAGAGCCCAGATACATCACGCCAATCCTGCGGCTGATATGCTTCACCATCGAGAGATCATGGGCAATGAAAAGATAGCTGAGTCCCCGCTCCTCCTGCAGCTCCTCCAGAAGATTGACCACCTGGGCCTGAATCGACACATCCAGCGCGGAGATCGGCTCATCACAGACGATAAACTCCGGATCCACCGCAAGCGCTCTCGCAATCCCGACACGCTGCCGCTGTCCCTCGGAAAATTCATGGGGAAATCTGCCGCTGTGCTCCCTCCGGAGTCCGACACGCTCCAAAAGACGAAGCACCTTCTCCTCCCTCTCCTCCGGGTCTTTATAGAGATGGTGCGCATCCATTCCCTCCGCAATGATATCCAGAATCTTCCGGCGGGGATTGAGAGAGGCATAGGGATCCTGAAAGATCATCTGCATCTTCTGATGGAGATTCTGTCCTTCCTCCTTTGTCAGCTTCCCGTGAATCTCCCGTCCCCGGTAACGTATTATCCCCCCAGTCGGAGGGTAGAGCCGGATGAGTGTCCGCCCCAGCGTGGATTTCCCGCAGCCGCTCTCTCCTACCAGTCCCAGCGTCTCTCCCGGGCAGATCCGCAGGCTGACATCCTCCACCGCACGCAGCTCCTGCCTCTTTCCGACGGGAAAGAATTTGCTGACATGCTCCGCTTCAAGTAAAACCTCCTGTTTCAAGCTCTTCCTCCCGCTCTCTCATCCAGCATCCAGCACCTTGCCTGATGCTCCTCTGTGACTCTGAAGTTTCCCGGCGCATATTCCCTGCATACCTCCATCGTTTCCGTACATCTCGGGGCAAAGGGACAGCCCTCCGGCGGATTCATCAGATCCGGCGGCGTCCCGGGGATGGAGTGAAGCTTTTCCTTCCACCCGAGCTTCGGGATCGAACGCAGCAGTGCTCTTGTATACTCATGTGACGGCGCGGAGAAGAGCTCCCGCACCGGAGCCGTCTCCACGATTTTACCGCCGTACATGACAGCAACGCGATCCGCGACATTGGCAACCACGCCGAGATTATGCGTGATGATAATGATGGAGGTCTCTATCTTTTTCTGCAGCTCCCGCATCAGATCCAGGATCTGCGCCTGAATCGTCACATCCAGCGCGGTTGTCGGCTCGTCCGCAATCAGCAGCTTCGGCTCACAGGCAAGCGCAATGGCAATCACGATGCGCTGCCGCATCCCGCCGGAAAGCTGATGCGGATACTGATGATAACGGGTATCCGCATTGGCAATTCCGACCAATCCGAGAAGCTCGATGGCTCTTTCCTTCCTCGCCGCCCTTCCCATGTCCCTCCGGTGCTTCTTCAGCATCTCCTCAATCTGCTTTCCGACCTTCATCGTGGGATTTAAGGAGGTCATCGGATCCTGAAAGATCATCGCGATTTCCGAACCGCGGATTTTCTGCATCTCTCTTTCAGAAAGCCTGGTAAGATCCTGCTCCTGAAACAGAACCGCGCCTTCTGTGATCGTGCCGTTCTCCGGAAGAATCCGCATGACTCCCTTCATGGTCATGGACTTGCCGCAGCCGGACTCGCCGACAAGCGCCAGCGTCTCGTGGGGGCGAAGTTCCAGATCCACATGGCGCACGGCATGGACGATGCCCTTTTGTGTTTTGATCTCGATGCTCATATTCTGAACCGTCAGTAAATTTTCCATTTTCCCCTGCCTTATCCCGTCTTCCTCCATTTCATCGTCTCATACGGGGATCCAGCGCGTCCCGAAGTCCATCCCCCAGGATGCTGAAGCACACCATAATCAGCACAATGATCACTGCCGGAGCGATCATGACATGCGGGTAATTCCGAAGCACCTGATAGCCGTTATTGATGAGAATCCCGAGAGAGGCCTGAGGCTCCGCAAGCCCGATGCCGATAAAGGAAAGAAAGGCTTCCGTAAAGATCGCGCTCGGAATCGTGAACATGACATTGATGACTATGACAGAGACCGCGTTCGGGATGAGATCATGGAGAATGATATAGCTCCGACTGCTGCCAAGCACGGCAGAGGCAAGCACGTATTCCGCATTCTTCAACTTTAAAATCTCCGCACGAACCAGTCTTGCCATATTGACCCAGCCTGTAATGGAGAGAGCGGCAATGATGGTCATCACCCCTGCCGGAAAGGTCACCAGAAACAGGATCACAATGATGAGGCTAGGAATCCCCACAAGAATTTCGATGAAGCGCTGCATTACCGCGTCCACGGCACCACCGAGAAGCGCTGAAACCGCGCCGTAGCTGACCCCCACCAGAAGATCCAGAAAGGCTGCCACAAAGGCAATCAGCAGAGAAATACGGCATCCCATCCAGGTTCTCACAAAAAGATCCCGTCCGAACTGATCCGTTCCGAAGAAATGATCCCGCGAGAGAAAGGCGTAGACATGCGTATAGTCGGTTTCCTTAAAACTGTATTTACAGAAAAACGGGGCGAAGATCGTAAAACCGACAATCACCAGCAGAATATACAGGGAGACAACGGCTGCCCTGTTCTGCTTCAGTCTCCACCAGGCATCCTCCAGTACCGAGCTGGTCCTCGCGGCGATATACTCCCTCTCCGCCTCATCGGCAGGAGCCTTCCTGAAAAGCTCTGCCGCAACAGACGGATACTGCTGCTCACTCATTCTGTAACCTCCTTTGACAGACGGATCCTCGGATCAATCACGGAATACAGCAGATCGACAATCAGAATCACAAACATATAAAAGGCCGCATAAAATACCGTCACTCCCATGATAACCGGATAATCATTTCCCTTGATGCAGTCCACAAAAAGACTGCCGATACCGGGGATGCTGAAAACATTCTCCACCGCAAGTGAACCGGTCAGAAGATTGATAACAATCGGTCCCAGGATGGTGACTACCGGAAGGATGGAGTTTCGGATCGCGTGATGCAGCAGCAGCTCATACTGGTTCAGTCCCTTCGCCCTTGCGGTAATGATATAGTCCTGGCTCAGCACATCCAGCATTTCCGTCCGCATAAATCTCGCCACCTGCGCAATGGCACTGAAGCTGAGGGCAACGGTAGGCAGGACGGAGCATCTCCAGTCCGTCCAGAAGCCGACCGGCAGAACCCCCCATCTCAGCCCCACATAATACTGTAAAAGCGCGGCCGCCACAAAGTTCGGAACAGAGACTCCAAGAACCGCCAGTACCATCGTAAGGTAGTCGATACCGCTGTTATGCTTCCATGCCGCAAGAATCCCAAGAATCAATCCGATGGAGAGCCCCAAAAGCACTGCCTGGATTCCGATCAGAACGGAGGGAGCAAGTCTCGTTGCAATCACGGCCCCCACATCCTGATTGACATAGGTATAAGAGGTTCCGAGTCTCCCGTGCAGCATATTCATGAGATATTTCCCGTACTGCACCGGCAGCGGATCATTGAGGCCGTAAAGCTCCAGCACTCTCTCCTGCTGCGCAGGTGACATAATGGCAAAACGCTCCGCATCAAAGGGTGTCCCCGGCAGTTTCTTCATCAGAAAAAAGGTGCAGGTTACGATAATCCAGAGGGTCGCAGCAATATAAATAAGGCGTTTCAGGATATATTTAGCCATGATTTTCCCTGATATCATTCATATCTTCCCGGAAAAAGGCTGTAGACGCACTACAGCCTTCCGATTTCCATATCCGACAATGCCGGCAGCAGCTGACTCTACTACTCAAAATACGCGTATTTGAAGTCCATCGGCACCCCAATCGGATGAGAGACAAGGTCATGGAGATCCGGCTTGGTCAGAATTGCCGAGCCTCTGTGGAACATCGGCGCCACCACGGCATCCTCCGTCACCAGCAGCTTCTCCGCCTCCAGCATATCCTGAAGACGTGCTTCATCACTGGTCTGAGACTTGGCATCCTGAATGAGAGCATTGTATGCGTCGGAGTGATAATTTCCGCGGTAGGCAGTCCCGTTGGTCCAAAGGTCCAGATAGGTCATCGCGTCATCATAATCCGCGCCCCAGGCGGTGAGACCCATCTCATAATTATTGGCATCCATCTGCTCGCCGCGGCCCTGCATGGTCTTAGTATCGATGGTCAGCTGAAGACCCAGATTCTTGTCCAGCTCACTCTGAATATAGGTAGCAACCGTCTTCAGCACAGAATCATCTCCGATCAGAAGTGTGAGGGATTTCGGTGCTCCTCCCAGCTCCTGTGCCGCCTTCTCATAATACTGCTTTGCCTGTGCCGCATCAAAGGCAGCCGTCTCCCCGTTCAGCTCACGGAAGCTCCTGCTGCCGTCTCCCTGCATTCCATCCGCGATGAGACCTGTACCGGGAGCGGAGCCGTCTGCGAGAATCTGCTCTGCCAGTGTTCTTCTGTCGATGGCAAGAGAAATCGCCTTGCGCAGGTTCACGTTCTTCATCTGTGCGTCATCCAGGTTGAACTGTAAATATGTTGTCCGAAAATCCACCTGCCGGGAAAACTCCGGATTGTCCTTGTTGGCAGCGACATCGGAGCCCGTAAGGCTGACCACGGAAAGCTCCCCTGCCTGGTAAGCGTTTAATCCCGCGGCACTGTCCTTAATCACGCGAATCCTGGCGTCATTGATCCTGACATTGGCGGCATCCCAGTACTTTTCATTCTTCTTCAGGCTGACACCCACTGCCGGATCATACTCCGTAATCACATAGGGACCGGAGAACAGCATATTGTCCGGTGTCAGGTCAAACTTATCCCCCTGCGCCTCACAGAATTTCTGCTGCGTCGGGAAGAACATAATCATAGTTGTCAGGTTCAGAAAGTACGGTGTCGGATTCTTGATTTTCACCTCCAGCGTCTGATCGTCCACTGCCCTCACGCCGACATCCTCCGCCTTCGCAGTACCGGCATTGTACTCTTCGCCGTTGACGATATAATCTGTCATGATGAAGCTGTAGCCGTTAGTTGCCTCGGCACTCATCTGACGGAGCCAGCCGTAAACAAAATCCTGCGCGGTAATAGGATCCCCATTGCTCCAGCAGATCCCGGTCCCGGAGCCGGAAAGTATATGTCAGCTTGTCCTCCGAGAGCTCATAGGAGGATGCCAATGCGGGCACGGGAGTGTGCGCTTTATCCATCCGGAACAGTCCCTCCTGCGCCTGGTTCGCTGCCAGAAACGCCTGATTTTCCGAAGCCGCCCAGGGAACAAGCGTCTTGATTTCCGCGCCGGCAGCCACAGACAGAACCCCGTCCGTATCTTCCCTGTCCCCTTCTTTTCCGGCGGCGGCTGTCGTTTCCGCCGCAGTCTTGCCGCCTCCCTTATCTCCGCTTCCCGATCCTGTGAAGCCGCAGGCAGCAAGAGAGGCAGCCAGCATTGATACCGCCGCCAGAACCGCAATTTGTTTCCTCATAATTCCTCCTTTTTTGCGGATTTTCCGGGATAGTCCCGTCCCGCCGTTCTGTTTTACTGCTGTGCCGGTCCCGGGAAGTCCGCTCACGATACTGATGATGTAAGTGTAAAAGCTGCCGCGGGCTCTGTCAATGAGCTTCCTTTTTGCGATACGCAAAAGGAGCTGCTGCACTAAATCAGATTCACACAAATCATCGTCGATGAAAGCAATCATCGGCTGCAATATACTGTGCAAAACCGGCTTAGTGCGACAGTCCCTTTTGAAAAACGATATTTCCGAGGGCGGCATTCTCCCCTCTTCGGTCTCTCCCTAAGATGTATCGACGTGGCTCCCGCTGTCAGGACAGCAGCTTACGCCACCAAAAAATCGGAAAATACCGACCTCAGATTCTTCAGCTGCTCCTTCGGTGCTGTCAGATCATGAACCTTGTTCAGTCCAAGATAGAGCACACCAAGAAGAGACTTGGCATCCACGACACGGCTGCCCGAACCAAGATTGACATCATACGGAAGGGAGGACGCCTTTTTCACAAACTCATCTACTGCAGAATCACTTTTAAATAATACCCGAATCGTATCCATAAATTCAACCTCCATCAGATCTGTAACAGCTTCCCTGCAACCGGCAAGGCTGAGAGTGGTTCAACAAACTTCTGAAATCATTTCTCCTCTGTCTCTCCGAAGATTGTCGGATTCGCCGCTGTCCTGATGCGCCGCCATGTAAATCCGCAATTTCTTTCTGATTGACAGGTGCATATCTTAGCATCCATGAATTGCAGTTACAAGAGATATTCCTCTAAAGATTGGATAAACTTTTTGATAAAAACTGTAAAGATTACACAGTTTTTCTCCGGATTTTCCTCCTTTTATTCATGGTTTCAATTTGGCACAATTAAAGTTTCATGCTATAGTAGAATTCAATTGTTTTATCGAGATGGAGGTAACTATGAAGCCCTATACTTCTCATGAATCAGAGGAAAACTATCTGGAGACCATTCTGATACTTTCTGAGGATAATCTCCATGTGCGTGCCATTGACATTGCCAATGCCATGGGATTCACAAAGCCCTCGGTCAGTGTGGCTCTGAAGCACCTGAGAGAGGACAACAAAGTCACGGTCGATGGGCGCGGTTCCATCAACCTCACCGAAAAGGGCATGAAGATTGCCAAGGCAACCTACGAGAAACATCTGGTGCTGACCGATATCCTGGTCTCCCTCGGTGTCAATGCCTATACTGCCTCGCAGGATGCCTGCCGTATGGAGCATATCCTGAGCCCCGAGTCCTTTCAAAAGATAAAGGACTATTATTATCGTTGGGCAAAGGAGCACGATGCTCCGATTCATACACTCTGACAGCAGAGCTTTCTCCGCATTCCGGAGGCAGCGCCATTCTTTATTTTCCCAAAGCTGAAAACACAGTATTGATCCATTCAGAAAGGATACCCATGCAGCAGAATAACACCACAAAGCTTACCCTGTCCGCTCTCCTGGTTGCGCTTGGATTCATTCTCCCGATTGCGAGCGGACAGATCCCCGGCATCGGACGCATGCTTCTCCCGATGCATCTGCCGGTTCTTCTGGCAGGCTTCCTCGTCGGTCCCGCCTACGCAGCCGTCATCGGTTTCCTCACTCCGCTGCTCCGCAGTGCCGTCTTCGGTATGCCGCCGTTTTTTCCGACAGCTGTCACAATGGCATTTGAACTGGGCTGCTACGGCGCAGTGACAGGACTCCTGTTCCGCGCGTTCCGCAGGCTTCCGTTTCTTTTCCGTGTTTATATCTCCCTCCTCATTGCCATGATTGCCGGGCGCATCGTTTCCGGCATCGTCAGAGCTGTCCTCACGATTCTCTTTCTGCATCCGCAGGGGCTCACTGTCAGAGGTTTCCTTGCCACCTTTGTCAGCTCTACCGTTCTCTCCGGCATCCCGGGCATTGTACTTCAGCTGATACTGATTCCGATGATCCTGCTTGCACTGAAAAGTGCGGGGTTCCTGCCTCTCGCAAGGACAGAAGTAAAACCCACGGCATAGGCTCCGCGGAAAATACGGAAGCCTTCCCTCTTCGCAAGCAGGGACGGCTCCCAAAAGACAAAGCGGATTTTTCGGGATCGGAAGATTCCCCTCTTTACAGGAGCCGTTTCCCGGAAGAAAAAGGGGCTGTCGCACTAAGCTGATTATGCACAGGATATTGTAGACGATGATCGCTTTCATCGACAATTCTTTGTGTGAATCTGATTTAATGCGACAGCCCCTTTTTACTGCGGCGGATCCCGAAATAACAGCTTCATTTTCATCTCTTTCAAATTTTTATTGACATATATCGTACTGCGATATAATATGTATTCGCAGTCGATATATCGAATCTCAATGTAACGAGATCCAATATAACGAGGTGAAATATACTCTTTGGAGGATGAAATGGATGAAAAACTGAAACGGATCTATGTCCCCATGTCAGAAACAGCTTTCTACATTCTCTTCTGCCTGCAGAGTCCGCAGCATGGATATGGGATCGGGCAGGCAGTAAAGGTCATGACAGGGGGGGAAGTGAAGATCAGCCCCGGAACCATGTACGGAACCCTGTCAAAAATGGAAAAAGACGGGTTAATCCAGTTTGTGAGTGAGAAAGACAAAAGGAAGATTTATAAAACCACAGAGCTGGGAACCGAAATCCTGAAAACAGAGCAGAAAAGAATTCAGCGGCTTTATGAGAACAGTATCGGAGGTGTGATTCATGAATAATCTATCTCTCAAAATTCGCATTTTTACCATTGCCGATTACGAGGAGGAGGAGAAATGGCTGGAACGGCAGCATCAAAAAGGATGGAAACTGAAAAGGGCCATTGCTCCATGTTTCTTTTTCTTCGAAAGCTGTGAGCCGGAAGAATATGTTTATCAGCTGGATTATAAGAACTGTCAAAAATCGGAAGATTATCTGACTTTATTCAGGGACTATGGCTGGGAATACTGCGGCTCCTGTGCGGGCTGGAATTATTTCAGAAAAGCCGGCAGGCAGATCCGGGAGGAAAGTGAAAGGGAAATCTTTTCCGATAATGAATCAAAAATCGCCATGATTGACCACATTTATAAGACAAGAATGCTGCCGATCCTGTTGGTTTTCCTGGCAATTATCCTTCCGAATCTATTTTTCAGTTTTCCCGAGAAAATCCTGCGGGGAATATATGCGGCACTGTTTCTGATTTATGTCCCTATCCTGGGGTATTGCGGCTTCAAATTACATCATCTGAAAAAGAATTTAAAGAACTGAAATGGAGGTGAACATGGAAATGATGCAGGCCAAAATCAGCTTTAAGCGTCTGGGCCTGGGATTGCTGGTATTCATGCTGGTGACATGCGTTCTGCAATTCGCCGAAAATATCGCCATAGAGGCTTTCCGGATCAAGCTGCCCTCAGCAATGCAGCTGCCACTATCCCTGGCACCGATGTATCTGATCGCCTTTCCCTTATTTCTCGGCATCGTGAAAACGCTGCCCGGTGCTCCCGGAAAGGCATCCTCCCTGTCTGTTTTGAAGCTGTTGAAGTACTATATCATCTGCACCGCGATTATGCTGCTCGGAAACGGGCTCAGTACCCTGATTGCCGGACTCATCGGCTCTGCTCTGGGAAGAACCCCGGAAAATGCTCTGGCTTCCCTGCTCGTAGGCAGTAATCTCCGGATCATTTTTTTCTTTGTTGTCATCCTCGCACCTGTCATGGAGGAAACCATATTCCGAAAAATATTGATTGACAAAAGTGTCCGGTACGGGGAAAGGAATGCCGTCCTTCTGTCGGCTCTGGTCTTTGCCCTCTTTCATATGAATCTGTTCCAGTTTTTCTATGCCTTCGGCATCGGTATCGTATTGGCGTATATCTATGTAAGAACCAGGAAAATCCGTTACAGCATGCTTCTGCATATGCTGATCAATTTTCAGGGATCTGTGGCGCCGATCCTTCTTCGAAAAATATTGACCACGGAGGTACTTGAGAGAATCCGTACCGCCGACTTATCCGTATTCACGCTTCCCGTCATCTGCGCTTATCTGTACAGCTCCGCTCTCCTTATTCTGCTTGTGGTCGGTGTGATTCTGCTCCTCGTCGCCCTCATAAAGCACAGGAAGCATCCCGTACTGGATACCAGTGGTTCCGTGACAGACGGAAAGCAGATCCGTAGCCTCACTTACGGAAATGCTGGCATGATTTCTTTTTCCTTATTCTGTATCGCAATGATGGCATTCACCCTCATCATGCAAATGAGATAAGCCGATACAATGAAACGGGCTGGTACAGGGTCTCTTTCACCGCTGCAGCTTCCTGACAAGTTTTTCTACTGTCTCCGAGACATAGAGGACCTCCTCTTCCGTATTTTCCTCTCCGAGGGAAAAACGAAGCGTATCATAGGCCTCTTCTCTGCTGCAGCCCATCGCCAGCAGCACGTGGCTTGGCTCCAGCGATCCGCTCGCACAGGCAGAGCCGGCACTGCAATAGATGCCGTACTGATCCAGCATCAGAAGCATGGTCTCGCCTTCGATATGAGGAAGGCTGATATGGCAGATACCCGGCAGACGATGCTCCATATCCCCATGAACCCGGAGCCCGGGAATCCTCCGCTTCAGCTCCTGCTCCAGCAGGTCCCGAAGCTGCCGAACCCTTCTGTCCCTCTCCTTCTGGGTACGGAAAGTAAGCTCTGCCGCCTTGGCAAAGCCGACAATTCCGGCGACATTCTCTGTCCCGGCACGCTTACCTCTCTCCTGCTCTCCGCCATGGAGAAATCCCGGAAGCTTCACGCCCTTCCTGATATACAGCATCCCGACGCCTTTCGGTCCGGAAATCTTGTGCGCACTCGCAGACAGCAGGTCTGCATAGGGCAGAATCTCCGACATCTCCACCCGCGAAAAGCCCTGTACACAGTCTGTGTGCAAAAGGATATGATGCCTTCCGGCGATCTCTCCGATCTCCCGTATCGGCTCGATGGTGCCGACTTCGTTGTTGGCGGTCATCACAGAAATCAGAAAGCTGTCCTCCTGTATTGCTTCCTCGACCTCCCGGGGAGCTACCCTCCCGAAAGCGTCCACAGGAAGATAACTGACTCGATAGCCACGGCTCTCCAGATACGCGCAGCTCTGCAGCACTGCCGGATGCTCAATCCTTGTCGTGATAATATGTCCTCCGGGATGCATTTCGGCGGCAGCAATAATCGCCCAGTTATCCGCCTCTGTCCCGCCGGAAGTAAAGTAGATTTCCCTCGAGCTAACGCCCAGAAGCTTTGCAAGCACTGCCCGGCTCTCCTCAAGTGCCGCCCTGGATCTCTGACCGAAGCGATAAATTGTAGAAGCATTGCCGTACTCTTCACGGAGATAGCGCAGCATCGCCTCCACCACTTCCTTCCCGGGACGGGTCGTTGCCGCGTGATCAAGGTAGACAAAGGGATGCTCAGAATTGAAAATCGCCACTCTTGCCTCCCTCTTTCCGCAGCAGATGGATATCCGTCATAACCATCCGTTTATCGATGGCCTTGCACATATCGTAAATGGTGAGAAGCGCAATCTGAACTCCGGTCAGCGCTTCCATCTCCACACCGGTTTTCCCCTCGGTCTTCACGGTGCAGCTGCAATGAATGGCCGGCAGCTCCCGCTCGATATGGAAGAGAATCTCCGCATTGGAAAGCGGCAGGCTGTGGCAGAGGGGGATCAGATCAGAGGTATGCTTCAGTCCGAGTATCCCCGCTACCTGCGCCACGGCCAGAACATCTCCCTTCTTTATCTTTTTTCCCTCTACCGCCTCCAGCAGCTGCGGAGAGATTCGGATGGTACCGACAGCCGTCGCCACCCTGCGTGTCTCCTGTTTTCCCGAGACATCCACCATGTGCGCATTTCCCTTGTCGTCAAAATGCGTAAATTCCATATCCTCTCCCTGCCTCCTGTCGGTTTCGTATCCTTTTTCTGTTTTTCTTTTCTCCGTTTCCGGGACTGTCTCTCCGGCTTTGATCGGTCCTTCCTCAATCAGGGAAAAACAGCACCTTATCCTCAAGAAACCTCAGATACGGCGGTATTCCTCTTTGATCGACGATATCATAAAAGCCGCGCTGTAAAAACCAGGCGATCCTACCTGCCGGCGGCTCCGGATCCGAAGACTCCGGGGAAGCGCCTGATGTTTCCGGCAATGCCACACTTCCCCCCGCTCTCAGGTAGTAATTTCTCTCAAAGGGAAGCTCCGCATACTGCACCAGGGAAAGCGGAAGACAGTTTACCTCATATTCCCCATAGTGCATCTCAAAATCATGGGCACGATAGCCGATATAGCTGATGTTCTCCGGCACGCTTTTCCGGAAATGAAGCCGGATTCCAAAGTCCTCCGCAAAAATTTCATGCTTGCTCAGCCTCCGTATCCTCGAGATATTCTTACAGCCGGAAAGCTCCGCAGCTCTCCGACAGCTCGGCGCCCGGAAGACCGCCCTGGTTTCCCCCTGCTGCAGGATTCTCCCCTGATCCATCACGAGGATCTCCTCCGCG
The DNA here is from genome assembly GCA_963545355.1 of uncultured Oribacterium sp. GTDB lineage: Bacteria > Bacillota > Clostridia > Lachnospirales > Lachnospiraceae > Oribacterium. Next base: position 145,341 of record CAUUIW010000002.1, read on the forward strand.
AAACGATAAATCTCATCCCGGGAATGGGAAACCATAAAAACCATCCCCGGAAAATCCGAAAGCATTTCCGACAGATTTTCCATCATCTGATCCCGAAGATACGCATCCAGCGCGGAAAAGGGTTCATCCAGAAGAATGGTCCGGGGACGGGAGGCAAGAATCCGGAGCAATGCCACCCTCTGCTTCTCTCCTCCGGAAAGGTGCCCCGGCATACGCTTTGCGAGAGAAAGAAGCCGAAAGGATTCCAGCAGGGAAAGGGCAAGCCTCCGTTTCTCCTCTTTTTTTCCGCTGCCAAAAAATCCGCTTTTCTCTGTCTTCCGTATCCCGCACATCACATTTTCCAGCACGCTCATACCGGGAAAGAGTGCATAGTCCTGGAAAAGATAGCCGACGCTCCTTTCCTGCGGCTTCAGCCGGATTCCTCTTTTCGAATCCAGAAGGCAGCGCCCCTCCAGAATAATCCTTCCCTCTTCAGAATCCGAGATTCCGGCGATGGATTTTAAAAGCAGACTTTTCCCCGCGCCGGACGCGCCAAGAATCCCGATCCTTTTTTGCTCCGTTTCAAAGCGGAGATCCAGCTCAAACGCAGCATATTTCTTTTTTAATTCCAGCCGAATCCCCATAAATCTCCTTTCGCAATGCCGATGACAGCATAAAAGCAGCACCATCCTTTCCTCGGAAAATCCGGCACTGCCGACATCGGGAAACTTCCCCTGTCCCTGACTTCTTCAGCTTCTCTCCTGCCTCCGGCTGCAGGTATTCCAAAGGAACAGCAGCAGGAAAGCCATGAGGAGAACTATCCCCGTCCAGAAGCCCGCACGGAGATAGTCCTGATCCTGCATTACCAAAGCGATTCTCTGGGAAATGGTGGAAGTTCTTCCGGGGATGTTGCCTGCCAGCATGCTGGTCGCTCCGTACTCCCCCATCGCTCTTGCAAAGGAAAGGATAATTCCCGAGGCAAGCCCCGGAGAAGCTGCCGGAAGAACCACCCGAAAGAAAATCTCCCTCTCTGACATCCCGAGGGTCTGCCCTGCCTTTACCAGATTCTCCGGCACCAGCTCAAAGGCAGAGCGCGCACTCCGATACATGAGCGGCAGAGATATGACAAAGGATGCCAGCACCAGTCCCAGAAAGGACTGCACCACCTTAATGGAAAATGTTTCAAACAAAAAAATACCGAGAGGGCGCCTCCTGCTGAACAGAAGCAAAAGCAGAAATCCGGCAACCGTCGGCGGCAGCACCAGCGGAAGCGTCAGGATACTGTCGAGAATCGCCTTCAAAATCCCCCTCATGAACAGAATCTTCCAGGCAAGAACCGTTCCGATCACGGCACACAGCAGGGTCGTAACGATCCCCGTCTTTAGGGAGATCCACAGAGGACTCCAGTCCAGAGAGGCTAAAAATTCTGTCATGGCTCAGATTCTCCTTTCTCTTTTCGGAGCCTGCTGTCTCCCCCGTCAAAGCAGACGGCACAGCACCTCCGCTTAGAAAAAATGCCGTCTTCCCTGCATCGACACTTCCTGCTCCTCTCCCGACAGCTGCACAGCCGCAGGAGAAGCGCTTTACTTCCCTCCTCAGGCAGCAATACTGAAGCCGTAGCTCTCAAATATTTTTTTCGCGCCGTCACTCTTCAGATACTGGAGAAAGCTCCCTGCCTCCTCTGCCGTACTTTCTGATGCCTCCGGATTTTTCACTGCTGCCACCGGATAGTTGATCTCTCCCGTGAGCTCCTCCGGTACGGTCTCCAGTACCTGAAGCTCCTCCTCATTGCCGTAGAGATCCGACTGATATACTGTACCGACTTCGCAGGAGCCCTCCAGTACCGCCGTGAGAACCTTGGAAACATTGGACTCCTCGGAAATCGAAAGTCCGCCGAGAGCCTCCGCAATCTCGGCACTTTTCATCTTTTCGGCACCGTCCTTCGGAAGCAGCCCAAGATTTCCGAGAGCAAGTCTCGTATAGCGTCCGACAGGAACCGTTTCATCCGCCAGAGCCAGGCTCTCCGCCTCCTGAAGCGTGGAAAGTCCTGTCACCTTAGTCTTACTGTCCTTCCTTGCAATCACGCAGAGACGATTCTTCAGAAGCTCTGTCCGACTCCCTTCTACCAGAAGTCCCTTGTCGGACAGCTCATTCATCTGCTTATCAGCTGCCGAGAAAAAGAGATCTGCAGCAAAGCCCTCTTCAATCTGGCTCATCAGCTTCCCCGAGGAATCCGCATTCAGTACGATTTTTACCCCCGGATGTTCCGCCTCATAGCTCCCGGAAAGCTCTTCCATTGCAGAATTCAGAGAAGCGGCAACAAAGACTTTCAGTTCCGTCACAGACGATGCGTCCTGCTTCCCGTCGTCCGGCACTTCCTGTCTCCTGCCGCAGGCTGCCAGGAGCAGAAGAAGCGTCACTGCTATGATACCGACGCTTCTGATTCTCTTTCCGTTTTGTTTTTGATCCATGATAACTTCCTCTCTTACATAATTCTTTCCGGCCGTGCTGCCGAACTCACTTCCTGGTCACTCACTTCCTGGTCCCGGGGATTTGTCATTGCTGCTCTCACCGCCCCGGGACCTGCGATTTTCTCCTATAGTCCCGGACAACATCGCTTTACCGTATTATCTTAGGTTCTCTTTTCTGACAACTCTGGGATCCGGCTGCCGCCGGCACAAAAAACGCTGCGCCTCGCAGTATCTTCCACAATCCCGGATCAGCCCTTCGCTCTCTCCTGCTCCCGCCTTGCAAGCATCGGAAGGATGATGCCGAGGGCAGTGAGGACGATCGGTGTGATGACATTCAGCGCAAAGGTGAAGGGATCCTTGTCATACATCCCGAGAAAGCAGCAGGCTGCGGTGATAAAGAAGCACCATGCTCCGGCGATCATGCCGAGGCTTCTGCCTTTCACAAACTTATAGTCGGCGCTGAACCTGTCACTCGCCCTCTTGAGGGCAATATAGGCAACAAATACCCAGAGGTAACGGAGCGGCATACACACGGAATTCAGCTTGGTCAGCTGCTTCAATACCGCCGCGGCGCCCGGAACAACCGACTGGATGACGATGATGGAGCCGGACAAAATGGCTACCATCTTGATGCCGTTGCTGTAGGCACCGTTCTTGTTCTGCTTCAGAAGTCCGCTCGGGATAAATTTGCGGCTGTCCTCATTATCGAGGAGCATGCGAAGCGGAGCGTCAATGGAAACCACAAGGGTAGACAGCTGTCCCACCATGTTGCAGATCGCATAAATGATGAGAAGTGCGTCTCCCAGATGATAGTAATTTCCGAGCTTCTGGAATGCCCGGTAGGAGCCGTTGGCAACATAGGAATCAAAGTCAGCCTCGACTGCCGCCGGATCGAACATCATACCCATCGCCACCGTCCCGAGCATCGCACAGACCATCACCATGAGGGCAAGCATAATCATGCCGCGGGGGAAGCCCTTCGACGGATTCTCCACCTTATTGACATAGGGGGAAATCTTCTCACATCCGCCGACAGCAAAGACAAGAATCGACAGAGAGGTGAAATACTTCACATTGAACTGCGGGATCAGTGCCTTCAGACTCATGTCCGCATGGACAAACTCGGCATGCGGGTTGATGGCAGGTGCGGCATACATCATAATGATGTAAAGAATCGACATGATAAACATGGAGGAGCCTGCCAGCGTTGCCATCCTCTTCAGCGGATTCAATCCCTTACTGGCTACCCAGCAGAAAAAGAGGAAGATCGCCAGTGTCACTGCCTGTACCGCAATGGTCGGAAAATGGTCATAGAGCTTGCTGTCCCGGAAGACTGCCCAGGACAGTGCCTTCAGTCCGCCGGAGGATTTGCTGGCAATATAGGTCACATGACAAGCCCAGTAGGTCCAGCCGGCATAGTAGGCGAGTTTCGGGCTCATCGTCTCATGGATCCAGGAACTGACGCCTCCGCCGGAGGTCTTAAAGGCGGAGCCCAGCTCTCCGACCATCAGCGCATAGGGCACAAAATAAAGGGCAAACATGAAAATCCAGCTGAAGATCACCTGATTGCCATGGAAATAAATGAAGCCGTTGGCGACATTGCCAAAGCCCCATACCGTGGAAAATGCCATAAACGCCAGCATATACCACTTGATCTGTTTTTTCTCGTTCATACTCTTTGTTTCTGCTTTCGCAGCCCTGAAGTCCCTTCTGCTCTTCAGGATTTCTCCTTTCTTTGTTCTTGCAGCCTTTGCTGCTTATCCCGACTGCAGCCTGTATCCGGAAGCTCTGCCTTCCCCCGGCACAAGCTTTGAAATACAGCTGCAGGAGAACTCTTGATTTTCGGAAAACACCGATGGAATCCCTGCCGCATAAGCCCGGCGGAAAAAGCACGGATTCAGAACTCCAGCTTATAATTCCCGTCTCCCCGGGACAGGATACTCACAGAGAACAGCGCCGCCGCTGCCTGTACCAGACTGTAGCAGTCCTCTGCACCGCAGCTCTCGTAGGGAGAATGCATGGCAAGCTGCGGAAGTCCGATATCGACAGTATTGAGCGCCACCTGCGTATTGGAAAGATTTCCAAGGGTGGAGCCTCCCAGCATATCGGAACGGTTGGTAAAGGTCTGAAACGGCACTCCCGCCCTGCTGCAGATCTGCCGGAACAGCGCGCCGGAAACTGCATCGGTGGTATATTTCTGGTTGGCGCTGTACTTGATGACAATTCCCTTGTTAAGGCAGGGACGGTTGGTCGGATCTGCCTTGTCCGTATGATTCGGATGAATACTGTGCGCATTATCCGCAGAGACCAGGAAGCTGCTGGTCAGTGCCTGCAAATACTCATCCTCTGTCTTCCCGAGAGAACGGTAGATACGGTGCAGTACATCCTTTAAGAAGGTACTCTGGGCGCCCTGCTTCGTGCCGCTTCCGACCTCCTCATTGTCATACACAAGATGAAGCGCAATGCTTCTCTTCGGCCTGGCAAGAAGCAGCCCCTCCATCGAGGCAAACGCGCATTGCAGGTCATCCAGACGTCCGCTGGCAAGAAACTCATTATGGGCGCCAAAGCTCGTCGCCTTCATACGGTTATAAAGGAAGAGATCCGTATCCAGAATCTCTTCTTCCCTGACGCCTGCCGCCTCGGCGATCAGTTTTCGGAAAGCGCCGGCATGATTCTGCTCCGTGAAGAGCGGCAGCATATCTACCTGCGCATTATAGGCATAGCCGTCATTGACATTTCGATTCATATGGATCGCGAGATTCGGAATGATCAGCAGATCTCTGTCAATGTTGACAAGCCTTGTCTCCACCCCTCTTTCCGTTGCCACCATCACCCTGCCGGCAACAGAAAGAGGACGGTCAAACCACGGCGCGCAGAGCATCCCGCCATATTTCTCGACATTCAACTTCACGAACCGCTTGTCCACCTCGATCTCCGCATTGGGTTTAATCTTAAAGGAGGGGGAATCGCTGTGACTCGCCATCATCTGGAAGCCGACAGGCTCCGTCTTCGGGAGGATAAAGGCAAGAATTGCCGAACCGTTTCTCACGGTGAAATACTTCCCTCCCTTCTGCAGCTTCCATGCATCTCCCTCGAACAGTTCCGTAAAGCCCTCCTCGCAGAAGCGCTCCTTCATGTTTTTAACAGCAAAAAAGGCATTTGGACTGCGATCCAGAAATGCCTTCAGTGCCTGATTGATGCTATCCCGATTCATACATATCCTTTCTCTCTGTGAAACACACTGTCCTTATCTTATCGTAATTTGTAAGAATTTCAATGTAAAATGTTATAATTTCCACAATATTTGTAGAAGTTGTGCAAAGAATTTCTGACAGAATCCGTAAGATTCTACCGCAATTTGTAGCGAAAATATAAGAACTTTTCCGCTATACTATAAACGATATGATGTCATCAGGAGCAAGAGCCTCCTCCCGCCGTAATCCTGCCTGCCGTTGCGGGCAGGGCCTTAAGACCCGTCTCCCATGGAGCGCAAGGTGGTATGCAGGCACTATGGGAGTGCTTCGGCTTCGCTTCGCCCACCTCAGTTTCGCGATACTCGTCCAGGGCATATGCAGACACTGTATTTTCCTCGCTGCTCGCGAAGAATGCGGAGGGAGCACAGGTCGGCGAACCTCTTCAGGGCTGGGCACCCGGCCGACGGACGCATAGGACGTTCCGATCCACTCGAAGCATTTATTCTCTGTGTGAAGCGTTCCGGATATCCGCTTTTTGGACACTCACATCATATCACCAGAAAACTCCGGCACACTGAGGAAATGCTTTCTCTGAAGTGATTTGCCCGGCTTTATCTGTTTCCTGATAAAATTGAAAGGGAAGACAGAACAAACTGTAAGGAAGAAAAAGAAGGAGGTTTTTATGAGACACCATCCCCTGCACCTGTTCGCTGCACCGCTGCTTCTCAGCGCTCTGTTTGTATTTCCTGCCTTTGCCGCAGGAGGCAATGTCAGCGTCAGCGGTCCTGTAGGACCCGCAGATCCCGGCGCAACAATGCAGAAGGTAGAAACCAAGTGGATGCAGGACAAAAATGGCTGGCATTTCCTGAACCCGGATTCCACTTTCCCGGAATCCCGCTGGGCGGAAATCGATGGCTCCTGGTATCACTTCAATGAGTTCGGTTATATGCAGACCGGCTGGATCTTCACCAATGACAAATGGTTCTACCTGAGTCCGACCAGCGGTAAGCAGCTTAACGGATGGATTCAGGATAAAGGGAAATGGTACTGTCTGAATTACAGTGACGGCGCTCTCTATCAGAATACTACCACACCGGACGGTTTTACCGTCGACCAGAACGGGGCATGGGTACAGTAAAAGTATCCCCGGAAAGTACCGGAGGAAGCGGCATGCCGCTTCCTTTTTCCATGCCTTCCCTCTGTGTGCGGAAGTCAGAATTCCTCCCTTCGAAAACCGTAAGATTTTTCTGTAATTTGTCACAGGTTTTTCGGAAATTCTCCGCTATACTATAAGCAAAATCACCGGAATAAAAGCAACAGAACCCAAAGGAGGTTTTTTTATGAAACAAAATCCTATCCCCTGGAAAATCCGTCTGCTGATTCCTTCACTGCTCCTCAGTGCGGCCTTCGCCTTCCCCGCAATGGCTACAGAAACACAGGAAATCAGCCAGATCAGCTTATCCATCGATACCGACAATATCGAGGTCGGCTCCACAGACAAAACCGTCGCCGTTTACGTGGAGGGAGACGGCTACTATGCCGCCAACAACGAAGTCGGTGTTGCCGTCAACATGAATTCGAATCGCTGGGTCAACGGGATGATCCCCAAATTCAGAATCACGCTGAAGGCGGACGAGGGCTATCGCTTTAACAGCAGTAGCCTGAAGAAATCCGGTTATTACAATATCAGCGGATCAAACATCAGCTTTGACAGCGCAAGCGGCAACCAGCGCTCCATTACCCTCACGGTCAAGATGCCGAAGCTGAAGGGAGATGCCGCCAGCATGAATCCGACAAATCTCTACTGGAATGGCGAAAACAAGGTGCTCTACTGGGATCTGGCAGAGGGGGCGGAAAAGTATCAGCTTCGTCTCTACCGGGGCTCCTCTCAGATCGCCTCCGTGGACTCTGCCACAGGAACTTCCTATAGCTTTGCCCGCTACATCACAGAGGTCGGAAAATATACCGTCAAAATGCGGGGCTTCGGCTATGGCAGCTATGGCAGCTGGATCAGCTCCGGTGAGCTCAATGTCACCAGAGACGGCGATGTTCGCCCCAGTCCGAAGGGAAACGAACCCAATCCCGGCGGCAGCGGCAAATCCGGCGGCCCCGGAGAGAACATGAAGCCCGGCAGCTCACCGCTGACCGAGCCGCAGTGGATTCTGGATCAGAACGGCTGGTGGTATCTCTATGCGGATCGTACCTATCCGAAATCGCAGTGGTCCGAAATCAAGGGGGCTTGGTATCATTTCAATGAATATGGCTATATGCAGACCGGCTGGCTCTATCTTGATAACAAATGGTATTATCTGCATCCGACCATCGGAAATCTCCTGACCGGCTGGATTCTCTATAAGGATAACTGGTACTATCTCAGTCCCAAGGACGGAGTCCTCTATCAGAATACCACGACGCCTGACGGCTACAGGGTCGATCACAACGGTGCCTGGATACCATAAAAGCCGCGGTGCTGAGTTTTCCCCGGTTTCCTCAGAAATTCTCCGGATACTGGATTCTCCTTTTGACCTCTTCCGCACATTCCTCGCCCTGCAGGACCCGGAGAAGCTCCAGGCCGAAATCCATCGCGCAGCCCAGTCCTCGCCCGGTCGTAATCAGTCCGTCTGTCACAGTGCGTTCTCCGGTCCACTGCGTCGATTCCGTCGTTTCAAGCTCCCCTTCATAGCCCGGATAGCAGGTAAAACGTTTTCCCTTCAAAAGCCCCAGATGCCCCAGCAGAGACGGTGCCGCACAGATTGCCGCCACACGTCTGCCCTCATGAAGCTGCTGCTTCACCGCCTCGCATACTGCGGCATTTCCCTCGAGATTGGTAACCCCGGGAACCCCACCCGGCAGCATCAGTACATCACTGTCGGAAAAATCACATTCCTCCAGCAGTCGATCCGTCACGATAGCGCTTTTATGAGAGCAGGTCACGACACGCTCTCCTGTTGTGGAGACAATTTCCACGGTAACGCCGCCGCGCCTCAGGATGTCCACTGTCATGAGGAGCTCCACCTCTTCACAGCCGCTTGCCGCAAGTGCACTAACCTTTGCCATATTCTCTCCTTTCCGTATGCCTGCAGGCGATCACAGGACTTCTTTCCCTGTTTTTTTCAAAACTGTTCCGTTCTCAGCTCTTCGTATGCTTTCTCTGGAGAGCCGCTTCCACGAGCCCGGCAAAGAGCGGATGCGCATTGTTCGGACGGGACTTGAACTCCGGATGCGCCTGCGTTCCGATATAGAATGGATGCTCGCGAAGCTCAATGGTCTCGACGATATGCCCGTCCGGAGAGAGCCCGGACAGGGACATCCCTGCCTCCTCCAGTCTCTCTCTGTACTCGTTGTTCACCTCATAACGGTGACGATGGCGCTCATGGATCTCTATGGTGCCATAGAGTCTGGAAATTCTGGAATCCGCCTTTAAACGGCAGGGATAGGAACCCAGTCTCATGGTTCCGCCCAGATCTGTCACATCCTCCTGCTCCGGCATCAGATCGATGACCGGATGTGTGGTCTCCGGATTCAGCTCCGAGCTGTTGGCATCGCGATAGCCGAGAACATGTCTCGAGAAGGAAACTATGGCCATCTGCATCCCGAGGCAGATGCCGAGATACGGAATCCGCTCTGTGCGAGCATATTCTGCCGCCATAATCATGCCCTCCGTACCACGGTCTCCGAAGCCGCCCGGTACGATGATACCGTCAACCTGCGACAGAACGGCATCACAGCCCTGCTTCTCCAGCGCCTCCGAATCCACCCACTGAATATTGACATTCGCCCTGTGCGAGATACCTCCATGGTGCAGCGCTTCCACTACCGAGAGGTAGGCGTCATGCAGCTCGGTATACTTTCCGACAAGAGCGATCTCCACCTCGTCTGTCGGATGCTTCAAAGTATCCACCATCTTCTGCCAGTCGGTGAGATCCACCGGAGGGCAGGGAAGATCCAGGCACTTGCAGACTGCCTGCGCCAGCTGCTCCTCCTCCATCATCAGCGGAAGCTCATAGATGGACTCCGCGTTCAGGTTCTGAATCACATGGCTGGTCGGCACATTGCAGAAGAGTGCGATTTTATCCTTCATATTGTCCAGCAGAGGATAGGAAGAACGGCAGACAATGACATCCGCACGGATCCCCATCTGCTGCAGCATGCGGACAGACTGCTGGGTCGGCTTGGTCTTCATCTCCTCCGAGCCATAGAGATAGGGCACCAGTGTAACATGAATCATACAGGTATTCTTCTGTCCCCTCTCCTGCATGAACTGGCGGATAGCCTCAAAGAACGCCTGAGACTCGATATCTCCGACGGTGCCGCCCACCTCAATGATGGCAATGGTGTCGTCATTCTCCCCCTGAGAATGATAAAAACGGCTCTTGATTTCGTTGGTAATATGCGGAATCACCTGAACGGTACCTCCGCCGTAATCCCCATGGCGCTCCTTGGTGAGGACAGACCAGTACACCTTTCCGGAGGTAACATTGGAGCGGGTATTCAGACTCTCATCAATAAATCTCTCATAGTGGCCGAGGTCCAGATCTGTCTCTGTCCCATCCTCCGTCACAAAAACCTCTCCATGCTGGATCGGATTCATCGTTCCCGGATCAACATTCAGATACGGATCAAATTTCTGCATCGTCACATGATAGCCGCGGTTCTTCAAAAGTCTGCCGAGAGACGCTGCCGTGATCCCCTTTCCGAGACCGGAAACAACACCGCCGCTCACAAACACATACTTTACCATCAAACTCCCCCTCTCCATACAGCCGAAACTGCCTCTCCGCTTTTTGAAATACTGCCTTTGATTCAGACCCTGCAGCATGTTTTTCCATGTTTTATATATGAAAAAAAGGGAGAAAAACCCACCGTTCATTCCGAATCCTCGAAAAAAAGAACGATCTCGTTTCACCCATGTTCTGCTCCGTGAGCCGGAAATGTCCAAACATATACCGGTTTAGGATACGGCATCCGCCATCTTCTGTAAAGTGTTTTTCCTCTTAATTTTCTACTGCATATTTCCCGTCAAAACAAGCCTTACAGAAACCGTCTCCTCCGCCGGCGATATCCGAGGCATGCTCCATCGAGAGATAGCCGAGGCTGTCGGCACCGATGATCCTTGCGGTCTCCTCAACACTGTGATGGCAGGCGATCAGATTCTCCCGGGAGTCAATGTCCGTACCATAGTAACAGGGATTTAAAAATGGTGGGGAAGAAATCCGCATATGGACCTCCTTCGCCCCTGCCTCCCGGATCAGTCTGACAATATGCGCCGAGGTCGTGCCGCGCACGATGGAATCATCGATCAGAATCACCCTCTTCCCCCTCACCGTACCGGCAATCGGATTCAGCTTGATTCTCACGAGCTGCTCCCGGTATTCCTGTCCCGGAGCGATAAATGTGCGTCCGACATACTTATTTTTTAAGAGTCCGATTCCATAGGGGATTCCCGACTCCTGAGAATAGCCGAGAGCCGCGTCCAGACCGGAATCCGGCACTCCCACGACCACATCCGCCTCAGCCTGATGGTCTCTTGCCAGCATGTGTCCCGCATGAATCCGCGCCTCATGGACAGAGATCCCGTCAATCACAGAATCCGGACGGGCAAAGTAAATATACTCAAAGATGCAGAGCGAGCGCTTCTCCGTATTGCAGTAGCTCATATCGGAACGAAGCCCCTCTCCGTCACAGACCATCATCTCCCCGGGCTGAAAATCCCGGACAAAACGAGCGCCGACAGAATCCAGCGCACAGCTTTCCGAGGCAAAGACGACAGCGCCGTCCACCGTCACCCCGTAGCAGAGCGGGCGGAAGCCGCGGGGATCCCGGAGCGCAATCAGCTTGGTGGGAGACATCATGATAATGGAAAATGCACCGTGAATCTTCGGTACAATCCGGAGCACCGCCTCCTCGATAGAGCCGCAATGGATGCGCTCCCGGGTAATGAGATAAGAAATCACCTCTGTATCGCTCGTCATATGGAAGATACAGCCGTCATCCTCCAGTTCTCTCCGCAGCTTCTGTGAATTGACGAGATTTCCGTTATGACAGAGCGCGAGATTTCCCTTTCTGTGGTGAACGACAATGGGCTGTGCATTATTGACGTTCCCCGCTCCCTGTGTGGCATATCGTACATGCGCGACAACCATATTCCCCTGTCCCAGACTCTGAAGCCGTGTCTCATCAAAGATGTTGCTGACCAGTCCGATGTCCTTCTGGCAGCAGATCTCCCGGTCGCAGGAAACGGCAATCCCGGCAGCTTCCTGACCGCGGTGCTGCAATGCCAAAAGTCCGTAGTACGCGAGGCGTCCGAGGTCCTTCTTCTCCGGAGACCAAATCCCAAAAACGCCGCATTCCTCTCTCAGTTCGTCCATCCGACTCTCCTTTTTCCGGGTCTTCGCTTCCTGTGCTCCATGTTGCCACGTGCGTCCCGGAAACGCAAGCGGGAAAAATTCATAGCCTCCCGGGAAATTGGGAAATTCAGGCGAAGAGTCTGTGCCGCTCTCAGATTCATGGTATGATGATACCGGAGGCAAAGGACTATGGAAAACAGGAAAACCCTTGGATTTTCTCTCAATCAAAATACTCTGAAGCTCATCGCCTGTCTTTCCATGGCACTGGACCACATCGGCTATGAGCTCTTTCCCGAGCTTCTCTGGCTTCGTATCCTCGGTCGGCTGGCATTTCCCCTCTTTGCTTACTTTATCTATGAGGGCGCCCGTCACACCCGGGACATCTCCCGATACTTTCTCCGGGTATTTTCCCTCGCCGTGATCTGCTTCATCGCCTTCGACATCATTGAAGGCAGGCTGTTCGGCAATATCCTGATCACCTTTTCCTTCTCGATCCTGCTGCTCTATGCGGTCCGGCTCCTGCAGAAGGAACGCCTGAAGGGAATTGCCGCTCTGCTGCTTGTGACAATCCTGCTGCTTCTCTTTGAACGGGGGGTTGGTGTCGACTACGGAATCACCGGTGTCTTCCTTCCTGTCGTCCCAGCCGTCATGGATGTTCTCAGAAAACGTCACGACAGAATCCTCTGTCTCCTCGATTTCTCCATCTGTCTTCTGATCGTCTCCTTCTCTCTCGGCAGCATCGAATATTTCAGCCTCTTCTCCATTCCGCTCCTGTTTTTTTATAATGGGCAGAGAGGCAGCAAACGGCTCACAGCTTTCTTTTACCTCTTCTATCCCCTGCATCTGGTCCTGATCGGCATCGGCAGCATCGTATTTTTTCATCGGCTGTAAACAGAAAAAGGCTCCTTCTGTTTCTGAAAGCAGACAGAAAGATTGGCATTTTCCTCCGCCGCATCCAAAAGCAGCTGGGCAAGCGGCTCCTCCCGAAGAAAAATATCCAGCCGGAATTCTACCGCATCCGGATAGACACTGAGCTCATCATAGAGGGCATCCAGGTTTTTCCCATAGTAATCGGAGAAGCCCAGCTCTCTTTGCAGCCGTTCATGGAGCCCCTCTTCTATGGAGTCGATCCGTATTCTGTGCTTCTCCCCATGTCTCTCTTTTTGCTCCGTTTCCCCCATTTTTCCCTCCTGTGATTTCCGGAAACTGCGCTTCGGGCTCGGATAGGAATACGTCTGCTTCAGGTCCCGGCTCCCCGCAGAGGCAAAAGAAGCACGGATTCCGTCAGAGCTCCCTCAGTACAGCGTTTCAAAGCTCTCATAATGGTCCTCTGTGTAATACACATGTCTCCCATCTGCGGAAAACACAATTCTCTTGGCATTGCGGTGTCCTCCCGCATAGTCGATATCACACTCCAGATATTTCCCCTTCGGCAGGCGCTTCTCATAGTTTCCGAAACGGGAACCACCGATGCTTTTCCCGGGTGCCAGCTCCCAGAGATTTCCCTCTCTTGAATCCCAGCCCAGTGCTGTCGCCTCTTCCTTTGTAATATAGTTCTTCGGAAGCTTTCCGAAGCTATGGATATACGCAGCCACTTCCTCCTTGGAGCTGTAGCTGCCGTCCTCTTTGATTCTCTCGCGGATACTGTCATCCGGGCTTTCCCCCTGACTGCTCTTCTTTTCCGCACGGGATTGCCTCTTTTCCGCTTCCCTTTGACCTTTTCCGTTGTCTCCGGATGTGCTGATCCTCTCCGGCACCGTCTGCTCCGATGCTGCCTCCGAGGTTTCCCTCTCTGTCCCTGTTTCCCGTACTTTCGTCTGCGCTGTTGCTGCTGTGCCGTTTCCTGTCATGTTTCCGCGGCATCCTGTCAGCAGCAGGAGCACCAGAAGCACAATCCTCAGCCAGCCTGTGTATGTTTTCCTGCGGCTCATTTTTCTTTTCTCCGGTTCCAGCTCCGATATCTTCCCTCCCGGAAAGACACTGCTGCATTTTCCAGTTCCGAACCCCATCTTAGAACGCATGAAGCTTCTGCGCAAGCCCACGGGCCGCATAATATTCACCGAACAGGAGGGATAGATAGACACAAAAAGGAGGGATCCCGCCATGAAAGGGCTTATGATCCGTCTCTGGAGCAAGGCGATAACCTATTCCCGCAGGGCATTTCCACATAAAAGCGATTATACCCATCCTCACTAACTGCCCGGATTTTACCGTGGTGTTCCTCTGCGATATTCCTTGCGATAGAGAGGCCGAGCCCGTAGCTATGGTTCATGCTGCGTGCTTTGTCTGCACGATAGAAGCGCTCAAACAGCTGCGTCAAGTCATCGGACTTGATCGCTTCGCCTTGATCGGATACTTCCAACAGACACTTTCTATGGGCAATTTTGCCGAGCTTCACAATGGTTTTGCCGCCGGGCGAAGCGTATTTGGCAGCGTTATCCATCAGAATGCTGATAAGCTGTTTCAGCTGCGTCGGAATCCCGCTTACCGTGATGTCAGGCTGGATTTCACACTGTAACGGCAAGCCTTTTTCAAAAAACACGGGTTCAAACAGCATCGTAATTTCCGACACAATCTCACTGAAAGACAGCGATGCCCAAGCTTCTTTCACACTTACGTTATCAATTCTCGCAAGGTCAAGAAGGTTCTCTATCAGACCGCGCATCTGAAGGGTCATGTTCAAGATGCCGTCAGTCAGCGTCCTGCGATCGCATTCCGGACAGTCCGGTGCGTGAAGCAGCTCCGCATCCGTCATGATGACAGTCAACGGCGTTTTCAATTCGTGAGAAGCGTCTGCCACGAATTGCTTTTGCCGCTGCCATGCCTTCTCCACCGGACTGACGGCCCAGCGGGATAGCAAAATGCCGATTGCCAGGAACGCAAGAAAGGCAAGACCACCGACAACAGCGCAGGTTTTGACCAGTCCCCGCAGTGTCGCCTGTTCGCTGGTTATATCTGCAAACACAATGATTTTCCCCGGAGGCGCTTCTGCCCGGAAAAAACGCAGGCGATACTCCTTCAAAATACCGGATTGCATGGGGGTTTTTTGTGCAGACTCGATGATTTCCCGCAGATCAGCCTGATTGGAAAGGTCGAAGAATCCCCCGCCGGTCGAGATGATCTCTCCGGAATGGTTAAGCTGTACGCTGAAGTAAGGCAGCCGAACATCCGGCATAGGACCGCCGCGGCCTGGGGACACCATCTGCCTGGGGCTCATGGCAAGCGATCCCATCATCTGTACGCTTTCCCGCTCCAAATTCCGGCTGGTGGAGACATACAGCAGGCAGAAAACCACGCCCAACATGAGCGTCACAATGGTCATGTTAATAAGGATAAATTTCAATCTCAGTTTTTTCAGCATGATTCCCCCGCCTCCAGATGATAGCCCTGCCGGCGGATGGCTTCAATACGGATATTTGACCCGATGCTTTGCAGCTTCTTGCGAAGAAAGCCGATATACACCTCCACATGATTTTCCGTTGCGTTGGACTCAAAGCCCCAGATGCGAACGAGGAGAACTTCCTTGGACAGATTCTTTTCCTTTGATTGCAGCAAAAAGCGCATCATGTCAAACTCCCGGTCGCTGAGCCGGATGTCCTTATCACCGCAGTGCAGGATGCTGGTGGACAAATCCAGCGTGGTATTGCCGAACGTCATTTCATCTACCTGCCCTCCCTGACGGCGAAGCAGAGCGTTGATGCAGGCAAGCAGTTCCCTCGTATCAAAGGGCTTTGTCAGATAATAATCTGCGCCGGCATTTAATCCGGTGATTCTGTTTTCCAAATCCGACTTCGCAGTCAGCATCAGGATGGGAGTAGAACAGCGGCTTTTGCGTACTTCCCGTGCCACCTGAAAGCCGTCCATCCCCGGCATCATCACATCTAAAATTAACAAGTCATAGATTCCCAGCTCCGCGTACTCTTCTCCGGTTTTTCCGTCATAAACACATTCCACGTCAAAGCTTTTTCGCTTCAGGAGTATTTTGATGGAGTCTGCCAGCAGCTTTTCATCCTCAATCAGCAATATTTTCATAAAAACCCTCCACTTCGTGGATCTTCTTCATAGCATACTACATCGCAGGGCTGAAATGTCGCTGAAAAATCAGAGTTCAAAATTCCTTCACAATTCTTGAAAAGCTGATTGCTTTGTCACGCTCCGCGCTGAGGCGGTCAGCCGTCAGCCTGACGTGATACAACAGCCGTGAAGACCGGAGACCTCCATCTCTACGGCATGGGCTCCGTGAGAGGCAGCATGGGTGGAAATCCCGGTGGCGGTAATATGCCGCAAAGCGATGACAAACCATCCCGAAACGGGACCGGCAGCACCAGTAGGGAGAAGGGCACAGGGGCACCTGATATGAAGAACCAAGTGAAAAATGGCGAGGAAAGCGAAAAACCAAAAGAGCATCCCCCGGCGTCTTGCCGCCGGGGGATGCCCAGAACTGTTACTTTCTATCTATGTGAACTGCCTTTTTCACGGCAGATTTTTGGTCTTCCGAGCATGGCAGCTTTCTCGCGGAGAGCCGCCATGCTCCTTTTCGCTCACAGCTTACTGAATCTCAATCATCTTCTTCTCCGGTACTGCAATCTTCTCTTCCTTCGGCACGAAGAGCTTCAGAACACCATCCTGGAATTCTGCCTTGATATCCTCTTCTGTCACCCTGTCACCGACAAAAAAGCTTCTCTGGATGGCTCCGCTGTAACGCTCCTGACGAATCAGGCGTCCCTCCTTATCTTTTTCCTCCTCTGCATGGTTCTTCTCGCCGGAAATGGTCAGATAACCCCGGTCGAGAGACAGTTTCAAATCCTCCTTATGGTAGCCCGGAAGGTCTACCATAAGCTCGTAGCCGTCTTCCTTCTCCCGGATATCCGTCTTCATCAAATGTTTGGCACTCTTACCGAAAACCTTATCTGCACGAAGGCTGCGATCAAAATCGTTGAAAAAGTCATCAAATAAGTTCTCTCCAAAAATACTGGGCATATACATCATATCGAAACCTCCTTTGTTTCTTGAATTCTTTTCCTTACGATGTATGTTATAGCCCATATTGTTAGCACTGTCAACTATTGAGTGCTAATTTTATACTTTCTTTAGAAACACGCACTCCCAAAACCGGTCAAAGAGTTCCGACAATCCTGAAATCAACTTTGTCCATGGCGGTAGTGCAAGCAGTACGCTCAAAAAGAAGGAAAGAACGCATAGCCCAAGTATCGTTTCCGCATGCAGAACAGTAATCCTCCGATATAGCCCAAGAAACATCAGAAGATCCCGAATCGGACGGTGCAGAATATACACCGAAAGACTGTTTCTCCCGAGAAGCGAGAGCAGCCGGATTATTCTGCCTTCCCTCCGTCCTTCTCCCGACAGCCCTCTCATCCCTTCCTCTTTTTTTTGCTCCGCTCTGCCGGCTGACAGGGCAAAATTTCTCCTTTCCCTGTCTGCTCCGTCACTCCTTCTCTGCCGGAGGATATGATTCTCTGCCGCTCTCTGACACAGCGCCATAAGCCCCAGTGTCGCCGGGATGGTTGTCAGATACCAGAGCAGCCGGAGCGTCCACGGAAAGCGCTCCAGCACATTGCCCTCCGCCCGATAAAGACGATAGTAGCTCACGCCGGAGACTGCCAGCATATCCCGAAGCACAAAAGCAGAACCGATGCCAAAAAGCAGGATAAAGAAAAAAAGGAAGAGAATCAGAGCTCTCCTCTGCTTTCGTACCAGCCTCTCCGTACCCTTCTCTCCCATCAGATACCCGGCGGCGAAAAAGGGATAATAGGAAATCAGGCGTTCACTGGCAAGGAAGGAATTCAGCCGCGGCGAAAGAAAGCCGAGATAACCGAGTAAAAGACAGAGCACGGTGATCCGGAGAAAGGCCACGGCAGATCCCGCCGTTCTCTGTGACCCCTGAAGAAGCGGAAGTCCCAGATACCAGAAAAAGAGGGTCAGAAGATACCAGGGTGCTCCAGACTCAAAAAGGAGATACGGATGATCCGTAATCGCTCCCCAGGCAAGGGGCTCCACAAAATAGAGGATCAGCTTATAAAACAGGTAAAGATACAGGATGTACCAGAGTTTTTTCCACTGAAACTCCGGACGGTAGAGATGATGCGCCATCACACCGGAAACAAAGCAGAATACCCCCATGCCGAGCATGAGGGTAACATAATACAGGTTGATGCTGACGGGACTCTCCTTATACACGGGAAGCAGCACATGTCCCAGCACAATAAAGAGGATCGCAGCTCCCTTTGCCATGTCATACATCGCTTCCCGTTTCTTCCCCACTCTGTTCCCCTTTTATTCTACCTGCGCAATCATCTCCCGAAGCTCCCCCTCACTGATCTTCAGCTCTTCAAAATCAATGGCATAGGAATACTCTCCGTACTGCCAGACCACAACCTTGATCTCGCCCTTCTCATTCTTACGAACCGTTGCAGAAATTCCCCTGTCTGTCACAAAGCTACTCTCCTCCCGATATTCTGTTACCGCGCCGCTGATGTCCGTCTTGCCCAGATACTTTCGGATACGATATCCTATATTCCCCTTTTCATCCGCATACAGCTCCTCCAGAAATTCATTCTGCACCGCATTGGTCACATAGTTGGTATACGGCGCGATACCGTCCGGCGCAGTGAAGCCGAAGCCGGAAATCTCTGCCGCTTCCCTGAGTCCGTCGGTATAGATAACGGGCTGAAGCTCGGAGGGACTTGCACTGTCTTCCTTCTGAATCCAGTACGTGAAGTTCTCCCTCTCCTCTCCCGTCGGCGTATTCGTATGCTCTGTCAGCTCCCCCTGTACCGGCTTGTTTCCCGGATGGAGCGCTCTGGCAATGCCCAGTACAAGAAGGAGCAGAAGAAGCAGCAAGGGTGCCCAAAAACGATTCTTGATTTCACGAAAGTCCACCGTTTCCTCCGGAAAGCGTGTCTCCCCGGGCACTGGCGCATCGTTCCCCAAATCATCCGCAGTTTCAGGCTCCCCGGCTTCCCGTAAAGCGAGCTCCGCTCTCTTCCTTCTTTCCTCTTCTCTCTCCCGGAAAGTCCTGATCCGACGCTTCAGCTTACCGCCGTGTTTTTTGGCAAGCTCCTCCCGGATACGACGGCGAAGCTCCTCCGCTTCCTCCTCGGTCTCCTCCAGCACTTCCTCGATTTTCCCCCTGATATTTTTATCTTCCATGAAACGCTACCTTCTTTGCCGCATCGTCCTTCCCGATGCGGCGGAATGCTATTTCTGTAATGTAAAAGGCCATATCTCTCTTTTAGGGATAGAACCGTTCTTTATGCTACCATGAATATCCCTATTTTGAAAGTTGGAGGAAGAACCCGCAGAGAAGAAAACCTGTGTCGAAAAAGCCGACGGAAGGGAGTGACTGCCGTTGCTGCATTTTATTTTTCCGAAGCTTTTCCCATCTGTGTTCTCTTAACGGAATATCCCTATGAGAATATTCCAGATCTTTCGAAAGACAGAAGCAATTCTCTGAAACGCCGTGGTATTCTCCCCGGCGATTTCCACGTCCATGACCGTGTCCTTCTCCTTTTCCTGCTTGATTTCCTTGGTTCTGGCAATGATAGCCAGGCTGTTGGGTGCTTCGTTCTGTGTCGAGGTAAAGCTCAGCTTTACCGCATCCGGATCCATGTTGAGGAAGTTGTTTTCCGCCTCCTTCTGATCCAACTCCCGATTGATGGAGTCGCGGAGATCCTTTCCGGAGTTCCGGAGCTGGTTGGTATTGCCGATCATTGCCTGCCCGTTTTTCACGGCTTCCTTTCCTGCCCGAATCCCGTCATTGGCAGCGGCAGAGAAATTTTCCGAAGCAGAACGAAGGGTATTGTTGGCCGTCTGAACGGTTTCACTGAGTGTCACGGAAGTCGTCTGAATCTGTTCCAGTGTCGCTTTACTTTCATCCAGAAGCTTCGTAAGCTCCGGATGATACTTGTTGATCGTATCAATGAGGCTTCCGATTTCCCGGGACAGCACACTGAGCGAGCCGGAAACCCGTCCGGCACTGCGAAGTGTATCCGAGCCGTCATCCATTGCCGTATTCAGCTCAGAAATCACACGGGAAAGCTGATTCAGAAGCGCCTCTGTATCCGTGCTTCCATAGGCATCGTTTAAGCCCTGTACGATGCTTGCAAGAGAAGCGGTGAGCGCGCGGATATTCTGAGATGCCGCCTGAGATGCACTGTCCCGACTTCTGGCGAGCATCTCTCCTCTCTCCTTTAAGGACTGCAGTGCGCTGAGACGTCCGACAAAACGGGCCGCTTCCTCGTTCTCCTCCTTGGATGCCTGTGCAGCCGTCTGAGAAATGACGATATTTTTTGCGTTTGCAAGCTTCTCCGCCATGGTTGTGCCCGGAATCGAGGAAGGACTTGCCGTGATCAGATTCTGTACCGCCGCCGTAACCATATTGTTGATTTCTTCCGCTTTTACCTCTGTTCTGATACTGCCGGCGTGATGTCCTGCGGTCAGTTGATTGTAGCTGTGGAGCAGCGCGGCAAGCTCCGAGCGAAGCGATTGGATCTCCTCTCCCGTATAAGAGGAAAGCGGCTTTCCACGACTCTGCATGCCGCTCTGTATCAGCTCAATCACAGACTCCGGCAGATATTCCTCCTCATAGGAAGCATGAGAAACAGCCGCGGATGCCGCAAGATCCGACAGCGTCGCCGCTGTTGCCCCGTCCGACAGGGTCTGCTCTGTGAGAGCCTGAAGATTTCTTCCTGCCCTTACGCCGTCCTGAAGGCTCTGCTGTACCCGGGAGAGCGCGTCTCTCGTACTCTGCATCCTGCTTCTGACCATATTGCCGTCGATCGTGCTTCCATTCATATCCTCGGATAAGCTGCGCAGATCATCATGCAGCTCCACCAGCTTATCTGTCACAAAGTACAGCACTGTGCTGGTATCCTGAAGATTCTGATGCAATGATTCCGCCATACTTTTGGTACTGCCAAGAGAATCCTCTATCGGTGTCAGAGTATCGGAGAAAGTCTGTATCTCCTGAATCGAATGATCCACCCCATCAAAAATCGCTCCCTTTCCGGCATCCAGCTTATTCTGCCCGAGCTGCAGCTCCTGAAGCATCTGATTATTCAGACTGAGCGTATGATTAAGCTCTCCGACATTAGAGAGAAGCGCATCCAGATCATCCATCATGGCGTTCGTATTGGTACGGAACTTGTCCTTCAGATCTTTCAGATCCTTCACGTTTTCCAGATCGGAAACGGTTACCGGTGCCATCATAAAAATCGTTCCGACACTGGAAAAATCCTCGCTTCCGATTCTCACCTGGAAGTGTCCCTCCTTTCCCGGAAGAGCCTCAAACATGACACCGCTGTACTGCCCGATCGTGGCGTTCTGCGCTCCCGGCGCCTCAAGGCTCGTGACCTTCTCCCGATCCACCGGTACCATCACCGCCAGAACGAAGTTATTTTTCATATAGTCGGAGACGTCCGTCCGCGGCAGTGCATTGATGTCGATTTCCACCAGTCCGGAAGCACCGGCGAGGTCTTCCGCATTTCTCGGAGAGCCGTTCAGCTTGTAGCTGACATCAAAGCTCCAGGGCAGCTGCACCTGCTTCGGATCCAGCCCTCCCTCAAAATAAAAGCTGCTTCCGTCCTTCGGTGCCGTCAGCGTCACAGAACCGTCCCCCTTCTGAATCGGATCCTGCGTGGACATATTGGTGACAGATGTGTAGCTGCCATAGTCCGTATAGCTCGAAGCGGTATTGAACTGCACCCCTTTTACGACATTCGCTTTCTCAATGCCGCCATAGCTGTCCAGATTCAGATACAGGGTTTCATCGACTGTCGGTATCGCCGGTCCCGCATACACCTCTGTCGGAAGCAGCAGCTCTCCCGTCATCAGGAGACTTAAAAATATCTGCAGTACGCGCCGGGCATTTCTTCTGTTTCTTTTTCTGATCGTTCTCAATTTTTTCATTTTCCACTCCTTTATGCTTCTGCCGCTCTTCCGAAAACGGAAAGCTTTTTTCTGACTTTCTCCCGTACTCTCCGGCGCCGGTCTCTGGCACGGATTGCCGTGATCCGGATCAATGCCCTGCGATGCCGCTTCCTCTTCTTGGGATCTCCCGTGATAAAGGGGTCAATCATCTGAAGGAGAATCGGCATAATCGTGACCACAAAGCTCATCGAGAAGATTGCCCCGCGGCCCACCAGATGCCCGACCTCCGAAATCGCCGGAATCGGAGAGATGATACTGATGGTATAGCCGCAGGTGATGAGAATGGTGCCGGAAGTCAGGATCGAAGGGAAGGATAGTTTGATCATCTCGGCCGCCGCCTTGTGACGGTTCTTCTCACTTTCCCGAATCTGAAGGTAGTTCTCTGTCTCTGAGATCGCATAGTCTATTGTGGAGCCCAGCTGGATGCAAGACACGACGGCGTAGGCAATGAAGATCAGAGTGTCCCCCTGCAGATACGGAATTGCCATGTTGGTATAGATTGCCATCATGATGGGAATCATCGCGGCGATCGCCATCAGCACGGAATGGAAGGACAGTGATACGACAATGAAAATCGAGATCATGGCGAGGTTATTGACCAGCTGGTAATCCGGAATCAGAATTTTCTGCATATCCTGTGTCGTGGGAGTCTCTCCGGTGAGATAGGCATTCTCCGGATAATAGGAATGAAGGATATTTTTCACCTCTTCCGTGTACTGATAGGATGCCGTACTTTCCGATTTCGTTTTGATATAAATCAGCAGTCTCGCATATCCGTCCTTATGGAAAAGCTCTGTGACAGAGCCCGGCAGGATATCCTCCGGTACTCCCTCCGGAAGATAACCGGAAAGACTCATCACCTTCTTCACATACTCCCTGTCCTTCAGATCTTCTACGAGCAGCTTTTCCTGATTCGGTGTATTCGCCGGCACGATTGCCACCAGCAGATTCGATCGTCCGAACTCCTCATCTATCGCCTTCTGCTCCTGATAAATGCGGGTTCTGGGACCTGCTCCTGTCGCATCCGTTCCGTAGAGGAAATGGTTCATCCCCTGTGCGATATAAATAGGACCCGCCAGAACCAGAGAGACTGTGAGCACCACCGGACTCACCCTGGCTATGAATCTGGAAAAACCATCGAAGCTTGGCAGAAAGGGACGGTGTCTCGTCCTGTCAATGAGGTCTGACCAGGACAGAAGCAGGGACGGCATCAGAAAAATAACCATCATAAGCGAGAAAATAATGCTCTTGGACATGACCACTCCGAGGTCAAACCCCATCTTGAACTTCATGAAAACCAAAACGATAAATCCAAAGAAAGTCGTCATGGAGGACGCCAGTATCGTCGTGATGGTCTTCAGAAGCCCCGACTTCATCGCCGCCTTTTTTTCGAGCCCGTTTTCCCGTTCTCTCTCATAAGCGTGAAGCAAAAAAACCGAATAATCCATCGAGGTCGCAAGCTGCAGTACATCTGAGATATTGTTCGTGATATAGGAGATGGTTCCCAGAAAAATATTTGTTCCCTTATTCAATACGATGGCACAGCCGATAACCGTCAGGAAAAGAACCGGTTCAAACCACGAGGTGGTTGTCAGCAGAAGAATCAGGAAAATAACCAGAACCGCGATTGCCATGATTTCCCGCATTCCATGGCTTACCGATTCCTCGATAAACTTGTTGGTCGGTGCCATCCCGACAAGATCCCCCTTTTCTCCGACAATTTTCTGGATCTCATCAATCGCCATTTTCGTCCTCTCGTCAGTATCTCCCTCCTGAAAGGTGATGTCCATGACGGCATTTCCATCCTTATAAAAGTCGGAGACATCATCCCCCTGAATGAAGTCGGAGGAGGTGTAGACCTGTGTCGTCGTATCAAGCCAGACCACCTGATCGACACCATCGACTTTTTCTATCTCATTTTTATAGCTCTTCGCCTCATAGATCGAAACATCATGAATCATAAGACGACCGGTACCCGGATAACCGAAAATTTCCTTCATCTTATTGATGGCAATCTTGGACGGTACAGTATTCGGAAGATAGGAAGTCAGATCATAGTTGACATTCACAAAGAAATAGCAGATTGCATTAAAGATCACGAGGAGAATCACAAAATTACGAATCAGCTTATTGTGATCCACAATAAAATCCGCAAGCCGGCGGGCAATAGAGATCTTCTCTTTTCCTGTTTTCCGTTCTGCCTTGATTGCTGCCATGGTATCCCCCCCCAAGCTCCTGTTATGCAATAAATATCCTTTAGCTATCCTTTAAACAATAATAATTGCTTAATTGACATATGTTGTTTTATAAGCTATAGTTCATTATAGAAATCGTGTTTGGGTATTGCAATGCTCAATAGTCCTGACGCAAGTATATAAATGGACATTTCTTACAGTCATGTCTATTTTTATAAAATCTTTTCCTATGAAGGTGAAAACATGAGAGAAAAAAAAGAGCATGAGGAAAAATCGGTCGATCGACGAATCCGAAAAACCAAGACCGCACTGAAGCACAGTCTTACCGTGCTGATGCAGAAAAAGAAGGTAAAAGATATTTCTGTCAAGGAGCTGACGGAGCTTTCCGATATTAACCGGGGAACCTTTTATCTTCATTACCGGGACGTATTCGATCTTCTGGAGCAGTCCGAGGAGGACCTTCTCCGGGAATTCCGCGAAACGCTTGACAGCTATTCCGAGGAGTTTCTGGTCGGAAATCCCATGCGTCTTTTTCAGGCGGTCTTTACCCTCTGTAAAAACAACGCCGATCTTGTCCGTATCCTGATCGGTGAAAACGGGGATATCAAGTTTTTAAACCAGCTGAAAAAACTGCTGCGTGAAAAATGTCTGACTGACTGGAGCACCGTCACCAAGGAAAAACAGAGCAGGCACTTCGATGCCTACTTTGCCTTTACGGTGGGAGGATGCCTGAGTCTCCTCCAAAACTGGTTTGCCACCGGAATGCAGGAAAGTCCGGCGGAGCTTGCGGAAATCACAAAAATCTTTCTCGACAGGGATATGCCAAAAGCAGGCTGAAACATCCTCCATCCTTGATGGAGCCTCTTTAAAATTCAGTAAGAACAAGGGATGAGAATCGCTTCCCATCCCTTGTTCTTACTGAGTCTATTGTTTTAGGAGATTTCCGTGATACACGCTTATGGTCAGGAGGACGCATATCACAGGGGGTATGTTTCTGAAACACCGGTCAGGAGTTTGGTATCTCAGATGTAGTTAGTTATTTCTAACTAACTGTCGTTATATTATCAGATGTTATCGTTAGTGTCAACTAATTTTTTGAAAAATTTTTCATTTATTTTTTCCCCCTGCTTTCTCAGGTATATTTTTCTTCCAGTCTTCGAAATTGCAGAAACACGAGAGCAATCGTCAGAAGCAGAATACCAAATCCCGGCAGGGGATAAAATGCCATCAGCAGGGTTCCCAGAAGAGAAAACACGGAAAAAAACAGCATCAGGATCCCCGCCTCCCGGGCATAGCCCGGCTTATCCTTCAGCGGCCTGCTGTTTTTTGTGCGAATCGCATCCGTATCATGAAAGAAGTAAAGCTTCACGCCATAGTAGATGAGAAGCAGTGTCAGCATAATGGGGATCGCCAGCTGCTGAAGAATACTGCTGATGTTTTTCTGTGTTAAAAATAGGGGAATCACAACCTTTTCCTTTCTGTTTACCGCTTCAGTTTATGATTTCATAAACCAGATGCTTTCAGTATAGCAGCAGTTCCGCCATAAAAAAACTCCTCTGTCATGAGTCGACTCTCCCGACAGAGGAGTAGGGCAGGATGTGTCCCGTCTCTTCTCTTTACTTGATCACTCTCGCCCTCAGCTGTTCTCCCTCGAGCTCCATCTCGATATGATCTCCCTCCTCGACCTTATCCTCCAGAATAATGCGGGCTACTGCTGTCTCGATATTCTTCTGAAGGAAACGGCGGAGCGGCCGGGCGCCGAATGCCGGATCATATCCATGCTCCACAATATAGTCCTTAGCTGCCGGAGAAAGCGTCAGCTTAAGTCGCCGCTCCGAAAGACGTTCTCCGATGCTCTTCATCATCAAATCCGTGATCTTCCCAATATCCTCTCTGGTCAGCGGTTTAAAGAGGATGATCTCATCCAGACGATTCAGAAATTCCGGGCGGAAGGATTCGCGAAGCTGCTGCATGCAGGCTTCCTCTGCCGCCCTGGAGATATTGCCGTCCCTGTCGATTCCGCCAAGCAGCTCCTGTGAGCCGAGATTTGAGGTCAGAATAATGATGGTATTCTTAAAGTCCACTGTCTTTCCCTGAGAATCCGTGATTCTGCCGTCATCCAGAACCTGTAGAAGAATATTGAACACATCCGGATGCGCCTTCTCAATCTCGTCAAAGAGAACCACAGAGTACGGGTGGCGGCGGACTGCCTCCGTCAGCTGTCCCCCCTCTTCGTAGCCCACATAGCCGGGTGCCGCACCAATCAGCCGGGATACGGAATACTTCTCCATATACTCGGACATATCAATACGCACCATAGCGTTCTCATCGTCAAAGAGATTCTTGGCAAGCGCCTTGGCAAGCTCTGTTTTACCGACACCGGTGGGTCCCATAAAGAGAAAGGAACCAATCGGCTTTGTCGGATCCTTGATGCCCGCCTTCGAGCGAAGAATTGCTTCTGTCACCTTCCGGACAGCATCCTCCTGTCCAATCAGCCTTTCATGAAGCGCATCGGCAAGATGAAGCACCTTGGAACGCTCGGATTCATTCAGCTTTGTTACCGGAATTCCTGTCCAGCGGCTGATGATTCTCGCGATCTCCTCCTCGCTGACACGGTCATGAACCAGCTTCCCTCCCTTCCGGTTCTCTTCCTGTGTCTTTTCCTCTGCCTCCCGCATCTGCTTTTCCAGCTCAGGGAGATCATGATACTGGAGCTTTGCTACCTTTTCATAATCGAACTTCTGCCGGGCAATACTGATCTCCGACTGGAGCTCTTCCTTCCTTGCCCGAAGATCCTGCAAAAGAGTGACGGATTTTTTCTCTTCCTCCCATTGTGCCTTCCGAACCTGGAACCGATCTCTCAGCTCGGACAGTTCCTTCTGGAGCTCCGAAAGACGCTGCTTTGAAATGGCATCATCCTCCTTCTTCAGGGCAAGCTCCTCAATCTGCAGCTGTGTGATACGGCGCTGCTGCTCATCCATATCCTCCGGCATGGAATCCATCTCTGTTTTAATCATGGCACAGGCTTCATCCACGAGATCGATTGCCTTATCCGGCAGGTAACGATCCGAAATATAACGGTCAGAAAGCGCTGCGGCAGCAACCAGTGCGGCATCGTTTATCTTGACACCGTGATACAGCTCATAACGGTCCTTGATCCCGCGAAGAATGGAAATGGTGTCCTCAACACTCGGCTCCTCCACCATCACCGGCTGAAAACGCCGCTCCAATGCGGCATCCTTCTCGATATACTTCCGATACTCTTCAAGGGTCGTCGCGCCGATGCAATGAAGCTCCCCTCTCGCCAGCATGGGTTTCAGGAGATTGCCGGCGTCCATGGAGCCCTCGGTCTTGCCGGCACCGACGATGGTGTGAATCTCATCGATAAAAAGGATGATTTCTCCCTCAGACTTTTTCACCTCCTCAAGAACTGCCTTCAGCCTCTCTTCAAACTCACCCCGGTATTTGGCACCGGCAATGAGCGCTCCCATATCGAGCGCAAATATTTTCTTGTTTTTGAGAGAATCCGGCACATCCGATTTCGCGATACGCTGCGCGAGTCCTTCCACAGCTGCCGTCTTTCCGACTCCGGGTTCTCCGATCAGGCAGGGATTGTTCTTCGTTTTCCGGGAAAGAATACGGATCACATGCCGGATCTCCTCGTCGCGTCCGATAACGGGATCCAGTTTCTGCTGTCTGGCACGCTCCACCATATCATAGCCATACTTATTCAGAGTATCATAGGTGCTTTCCGGATTATCCGACATCACCCTCTGATTGCCCCGGACCTCGGAGAGTACCTTCAGGAAGCCGTCCCGACTGATGCCGTACTGCTTCATCAGCGCCTTCACCGTACGATCCTGATATTGCAGGATGGACAGGAAAAGATGTTCCACCGAGACATATTCATCTCCCATCGCCTTCGCGTGATCCTCTGCGTGCATCAGCACATTGTTGCAATCCTGTGAAAAATACTGCTGCCCCGCACCGGAGACCTTCGGGAGCTTCTCAATCTCCCGTTCCAGGGTATCCTGAAACTGCTCCAGGTCTACGCCCATCTTTTTGATCAGACGGGCAATCAGGCTGTCCTCAATATCCGTCATGGCATAGAGCAGATGCAGCTGCTCTATGCTCTGATTTCCGTGATCCATCGCGATCTTCTGCGCATGATTGATAGACTCTACCGACTTTTGTGTAAAACGATTTATATTCATATGTTTTCCTCCATATTTTTCGCAAAACAAAAATTCTGCTTTTTCTCCAGTATAGCAGGATTGTTAGCACTGTCAATAGTCGAGTGCTAATATTATATCCATGATATCTTTTTACGGATATTATCCGAAACTGGTATCTAGCAGAATGGAAAAAAGCACTCTATACTTCAGACATAAACAAAGGACGGATGAAGTACATTTTCCATTTTTCTGTCTGGCTGCTTCTCTTCTTCGCAGCCATGAAGGAGCTGAGGACACATACCGTTGCTCGCGTATCCTTCTTCTCTTCTATCTTCCCCCTATCCTTTTGCGGCAGGGCAGTTTTTTCTCATATTACCGCCCTGTCTTTTCTCTCTCATGGCATTTCTCCCATCGCCATTTCTCCATCCCTTTATCCGTCCTTCCTTTTTTCTCATCTTCGGGTCGGAAGCAGTCCCTGCATTCCCCAAATTTTTTCCGGTTTATCCGAAATATCGCTTTCATTCCTGTTCCCGTAAAAGGAGGCAGCATGGCAACGGAACTTACCCTCTATGGCAAAGACACAGCATACCTTCAGCGGCTAAAATCTCAGCTGCAGAAGCTCTCCTATTTTCCTCTCTCCATCGAAATCAGTTCCGATCTCCATAAGATACGGGAATCTGCCGTTTTCTCTCCCGCCTCCCTGCTGCTGTCTGCAGAACAGCTCCCGCTTCAGGATCTCCCCAGCCCTCACAGCCTGATCCTTACGGAGGACTGCTCCGATACGGAGCAGCATAAGCTCTATCGCTTCCAGCCCGTAAGTGCTATGGCAATGGAGATTCTCCGCTACTATCAAAGCTTCGCTTCTCTCCCGGAGGAACGGCTGAGGCCTTCTCTCGGTAGAATCTACCTTGTTGCCAGTCCCATCGGACGCTCCGGCAAAACCGTATTTTCGATGCAGCTCGCACACACTCTCTCAGAGCGAAATCGTGTGCTCTATCTCTCCCTGGAGGCTTTTCCCAGTTTCTCTTTTACTCCCGTACAGGATAACGGCAGCTCTCTCTCTGACGCTCTGTATTATTTCAAGGACGGACAGCTCGATGCCCTGAAACTACGCTCCCTGCTGCTGTCCTTCGAAAATCTCTCCTATCTGGCAGGCATGAGGCATCCTGACGATCTTTCCTCCTTCTCGTCATCGGAAATTGCCGATTTCCTGCGGCAGCTCCGGGATATTGCCGGTTACGACATCCTCATCGTCGATACCGACCCGGAGCTGGCCCGTTTTGCCGAGTGCTGCCGTGTTTCCGATCTCGTCTTCTCCCCGATCCGAAAAGACGGTATCAGTATCAGCAAATTCCAATATCTGATCCGCTGCTATCTCGGGGAAAGCAGCATCGAAGCTCTTCCCAAAAAATATATTCCCTTTGTCATCCCGGAGGAACTTCTTCGGGAGGATATGGACAGCAGCTCACAGAGTCTCCGGATCTTTACAGAGGAGCTTCTGCAAAAGCATCTCTATGATGAGGACGAAGAAAGACAGCTGGAAGAGCTCTACAACTGGCAGCTCTAATACATTCCCCCTTACCTCTCCGGAGCATCCCTCCCGGGAAAATACGGCTGCAGCTTTCGTTTTGCCAAAGACAGAAGCATCTGCCCTTTGAAAACAGGAGATGTCCATGGCGCTCACAGAATTAAAGCAGAACCTACAATCAGAGCTTCAAAAGACCCTCTCCCAGGACATGACACTCAGTGACCTTTCTCTGAAAG
The DNA here is from genome assembly GCA_963545355.1 of uncultured Oribacterium sp. GTDB lineage: Bacteria > Bacillota > Clostridia > Lachnospirales > Lachnospiraceae > Oribacterium. The sequence continues at coordinate 175,414 of CAUUIW010000002.1, forward strand.
AAAAAATCGACGAGCAGCTCCGGGAGCTTCCGGAGCTCTCCCTGACAGATCGTCTTTATCTCAAGGAGGCTCTCTACAACAGCTTCCGACGCCTGGATCTCCTCTCCGAGCTTCTCGACGACAAATCCATCTCGGAAATCATGATCAACAGCCCGACAGAGGTTTTCGTGGAGAGAGACGGCAGGATGGAACAGTATCCCCTGCAATTTACTTCCGGAGAACAGCTGGAAAACCTGATTCAGCAGATCGTCTCTCGGATCAACCGTGTGGTAAACCGCTCCCGTCCCATCGTGGATGCCCGTCTCGAAGACGGCTCCCGTGTCCATGTGGTTCTTCCGCCCATCGCGCTGAAGGGGCCGACTCTCACAATCCGTAAATTCCCGGAGCCCATCACCATGCAGAAGCTGATCCAATACGAATCTCTGACAGAGGAGGCTGCCGCCTTTCTCAAGGATCTCGTCCGGAAATCCTATAACATCTTTATCTCCGGCGGCACCAACAGCGGAAAAACCACCTTTTTAAATGCCCTCTCCCAGTTCATTCCTGCCGACGAGCGCGTCATTACGATTGAGGACTCGGCAGAGCTCCAGCTCCGCGGCATCAAAAATCTTGTCGCCATGGAAACCCGGGATGACAATGCCGAGGGAGAAGGAAAAATCACCATATCCGATCTCATCCGTGCTTCCCTTCGGATGAGTCCCCGCCGTATCATCGTCGGCGAGGTCCGAGGCAAAGAATGCCTCGATATGCTAAACGCAATGAACACCGGACATGACGGCAGTCTCTCCACGGGTCACGCCAACTCGGCGAGGGATATGTGCAAGCGCATGGAAACCATGATACTGCAGGGAGCAGATCTGCCTCTCTCTGCCATCCGCGGCATGATTGCCTCTGCCATCCAAATCATGATCCATCTCGGAAGAACCGAGGATCACCGGCGCCGTGTCCTGGAAATCTGTGAAGTAATCGGAGTCGAACATGAAGAAATTACTCTCCATACCCTCTATCGATATCAGAACGGCACTCTCCGGAAAATTTCAGAGCCCACAGGAAACAAAGACGGGCATTGATTACCGGGAGTTTCGCTTCACCAGAGGACTGTATCTCTGCTATGTCCTCTACTCCTTCGGCATACTGTTCGTCCTTTCTTACAGCTTCTATCGAAGCACCGCTCTTCTGCTCCTTTTGTCCCCGGGCTGTCTTTTTCTTCCCTTTCTTTTCCTGCCGTCTCTGAAAAAACAGCGGCAGGAGAAACTCCTGGCAGAATTTCGGGAATTTCTTTCGATCTTCCACTCCTATCTCGCCGCCGGGTATTCTGCGGAAAACGCTGCCGAGCTCAGCTATCCGGAGCTTCTCTCCGTCACAGGGGAAAATTCCTATATGGCTTCAGAGCTCCGTCGTTTTCTTCAGGGGCTTCAGCAAAAACGCTCTCTTGAGGACAGTCTCCGGCAGTTCGCCTATCGAAGCGGTCTGGAGGATATCGAAAATTTTGCGGAAATTTTTGCCATCGCAAGACACAGCGGCGGCGATTTCCTGAAAATCGTCCGTCAAAGCATCGAAGTGATTCATGACAAGAGTTCCATTCTGGAAGAAATCAAAACAAATCTCTCCGCCAAACGTTATGAGCAGAAGCTGATGAATCTGATTCCGATTTTCCTGATCTGGTATCTCAGTTTTTCCAGCCCTGACTTCTTCCTTCCCCTGTTTCATACTCTGCCCGGCAGAATCCTGATGAGTTTCTGTCTCCTGCTCTATCTTCTTTCCTTCAAGCTCTCGGAAAAGATTCTGTCCATCGAGGTATAAACGATGAAGCAAACACTGAAAAGCTGGAAAGAGAAGCTGCCCTATCTCACCAGAGGGCTCTGGAAAAAACAGGGACGGATTTTGATCCTCTCTCTGTTCTTCTGCTTCCTTTCCTTCTATCAATCCATACAAAACAGTCCTTTGCAACAGGGGTATTTCCTGACAAGAGGAGAGAACGGAGGAGAAAGCAAAAGCTATGAACTTCTGGTAAAGGGGCTGGATAAAAACACGATGAAAATTCCGGTGGAGGTTTCTCCCCGCTGCTACACCCGGAAACAATGTCTTGCCATTTTCTCTCTTCTGAAAAAAGAACTCCCCTATCAGATCTTTCAGGAGGGAGACAGCTTCGATGGGGTCTCCGGAGATCTTCGCCTCCCCTCCCGTTTTTCCTCCTATCCCGGTGTCACGGCGCACTGGAGCTTCCTTCCGGAAAAAGAAATTCTTCCGGAGGGAGAGTCTGCACCCTCTCACAGAAGCTCCGTCGATCCCGACCGCAGATGGAAGGAAAAGGAAGATCCGCATTACCGGCTCTGGGAACAGGCAGAAAGCATCGAAGAAAACTCCGCTCTTTCAGAGCGCTATCGGGAGCTTGTCACGGAAAGCGGAGAAATTCGGCATGAGCTTCTCCCTGACGGTGCTCTGCTGGACGGCACCCTGTACCTTACGCTGGAAGCGGAAATTCTAAGGGATTCTGTGACCTCTGCAGCGATGGAAAATGATTCTGTTCCCCCTGAAGCCTCCGCTGAGGATGAACATGCAATCGATTCCCGTATTACGGTTCTCCGGGATCAGCCGCTTCCGATTTTCCTTCGGATTAAGAGCGGAGAAAGAACGGAGACAGAAAGGCTTCTTCGCATATTCCGGAAGCAGCTTTCTGAAAGCGATCTTCGCACTCTCTCAGAGAAGAAGTATCAGCTCCCGAATTCCGTGCAGGGAAGGAAGCTCTCCTACCAGAGTCCGCAAAGTCATGAATATTTTTTCTTCCCTCTTCTGGGGCTCGCAGCGGCGATTCTCCTTTATCTGAAAGAGGTACAGACAGCAAAGCAGGCTACTGCGCAGAGGGAGCGCTCTCTTCTTCTGAACTACTCCGACCTGGTATCGGAGCTCCTGGTATATCTTTCTGCCGGACTCAGCACAAGAAACAGCTTCCAGACCATCAGCGCCCATTATGACAGACTCGTCAAAGACAAGATTCACCCGGACCGCCCCCTCTATCAGGAGCTTCGAAAAACCTGTGCGGATCTTTCGCGAAATATGCCGGAGGGAGACGCCTATCAGCATTTTTCGGAGCGAATCCATCTGAAAGAGTATACCAAGCTCATTTCCCTGATCGAGCAGAACCGAAAGAATGGTACAAAGCAGCTCTCCTCTTTTTTGCAGGCAGAGATGCAGGATGCCCTCTCAGTCCGAAGAAACACCGCCAGACGTCTCGGAGAGGAGGCAGCAACAAAGCTCCTCTTTCCCCTTATAATGCAGCTCGCCATCGTGATGCTGATTATTCTTTTCCCCGCCATGACCCTCATGGCATAACCATTTTTACCAAGGAGGTAAACGATGCACCCAAAAGACCTGAAGAAGCTCGCTGACGATTTCCATTTCCGGCTTTCCTACAGCCTCTTCCTGCTGCAGAAGGAATGGAAGAAAAGAAAAACCAACTGTCTGAACTGTCTCAGAAACGAAAATGGCATGGGAACCATCGAGATGGTACTGATCATTGTGGTACTGATCACGCTGGTACTCTTATTCAAAGGAAAAATCACGAAAGTTCTGACGGACACCCTAAACCAGATTTCTTCCAAATCCCGTCATGTCTACTAGGACCGCAAAATGCCGGAAGAAAAGAGGATACTCTTCCTCCATTACTGTCTATCTGGCTCTCTGCTTCGCCCTTATCGCCTCGCTGCTCCTGACAATCACGGAGGGGGCAGGGGGACAGGCTGATGATGCAGACCGCCTTAAACGCCGGTATGGAATCCCTCTTCTCCCAGTTTCATCGTCCTCTCTGGGAAAACTACCGGCTTCTCGGACTGGAATACCGTGATGATGAGAATCTGAAGAAAGAGCTCTTTCTCTTTATGAAGCCTTACTTTGAAGCGAAGGATCTTTTTCCGATTACCCTGGCAGAAGAGGATCTTTCCTTCTCGGATAAACTGCATCTCACAGAAAAGCGTGCCTTTGAGGAATCTGTTCTGGACTATATGAGATTCGGATGGACAAAAGCGATCTTTCCGTTTATGGGAGAAAAGCGCAGTATCGAAGAGACTCTTCCGCTTCTTAGCCCTTATCAGGAAAAAAGCAAGGAGCAGAAAAACCTCGCGCCGCTTCTTAAGAAATATCAGTTCAAACACAAGGATATCGAAAAACTGGAGGACGCCTTGGCAGCGATTGATGATCGCTGTCAGGATCTGAAAAAGCAGCATCAGAAAGCGCTGTCCTGTCTGGAACACGAAAACCCTGATGGCTTCTATCAAAATGCCGGTGCGTGCGGCTCCGTCCTCTCCTCCTTTTCCCCTCTGATGGCACAGTACCGTGAGGCCCTGCAGCGATTACAGGAAGCGCTGTCCGAACTTCAGGCACAGTACGAACTGGACAAGGAAAAAATCGGTGAAGACGGGCGCACGCTTCTCTCTTCTCAGCTTCGGGAGTATGAAAACTACCTCTCCTCCCAATCTGCTGTACAGCTGGAGATAGATCAGATCCCGGAAAAAGCTTCTCAGCTACAGACGCAGATTTCGGAGGAAATCGCCAGAGTAGAGGAGTTCGAAGCATGGCTTTCGGAAGCCAGGGAAAATGCTTCCGATGATACAGAGGAGGAAGCGGATTTTTCAGAGGAAATTCATGACTTTTATCGGGCTGCCGGCTCCCGCTTCCGTGCGCTCCCTCTCATCACTGTCACAATGCCCATCTCCAGAATCCATAAAAAGGAAAAGAACAAACTGGACGCCATTCTTTCCATGAAAAATACCGGACTCCTGTCTCTGGTTCTTCCCGGCGGCACAGAGCTTCCCAGTGAACAGACACTGATGACGGGAGATCCGCATTATCCCTCAGAAAGCCGGTTGAATCCTCTCGAAAGTGCAGCCATGGGACAGTATTTCCTGCAATATTTTCATCATTATCACGATTCCTCCCATAAAAATGAGGATGTTCCGCCCAGCCGGTCAGAGGACTTCGAGATTGAATATCTTCTCGCGGGAAAGACTTCCAACCGTGACAATCTGTCCTCTGTCGTGACCGAGCTTCTTCTGATTCGGGAGGCAGCCAATCTGATTTATCTGTTTTCCGATGCCGAAAAAGTTGCGGAAGCCCGCAGTTTTGCTGTGACTGTCCTGGCTGCGACAGCAAACCCTGTTCTTATTTCTGTCTTAAGCTTCTTTGTTCTTTCCGTCTGGGCGCTGGGACAGGCAATCCTGGATCTCCGGGAGCTTCTCTCCGGCTACCGGATTCCACCCATGCACTCCCGAGAAAGCTTTTCTCTCTCCCTCAGTCATCTTTCGGGGATCGCCCAAAAACAGCTTCCCGAAGGAAAGCACCGGGATAGAGGCTTCTCCTATCAGGACTATCTTCGGATTCTTCTCTTTCTGCACGGGCAGCTCGCACAGAGCGGAATCAATCAAAGAGCTCTTTCCCGGATTCAGGCGGATCTGGAGGCACTGAAGAAACAGCCCGCCGGTACCTTCCGCATCGATCACTGTCTTTTTGCCGCATCCGGCAGAAGCCGGATGCGGAGTCGGCGGATTCTGATCACGCTTCCCATCGTTTCTATGGTATCCGGCAGCAGGGATGATTTTTTAGAGGAAATGGAGTTAAAAAGTGATTACAGCTATCGGAACGAAATGCAGTAAGGAAAAATCCGCAAAAAAGCAGAGCTCTGCCTCTGAAAAAAGGAGAGGTTCCCCTGGCCATGCTTTTCTCTCCCGTTCCTTTTATGCGGCTTCACTCACCATGGAAGCCGCCTTCTCCCTCTCTCTTTTCCTCTTCTGCATGATTATCCTCATGATGCCTCTCTTCATGGTGCAGCACGATATCCATGCTTCCATTCAGTTGGAAAAGAGAGCCAGAAGTTTCGCCAAATATCAATATCTCCGATACTACGGACTTCCGGAGTTTCAATGGGTACAGAGCGGTGCCGCGGATCATGCCGTCAACATCTTAAATTCACTGTTCACTGTGGATACTCTGACGGAAAAGGGGATGAGCAATGTCGATCTTCTCTTCCACAGCCGTGTTAATATGGAACAGGTGCATCTCGAGCTTCACTATGATCAGATTCTTCCCTTTTCCCTTTTGCACGGAAACCGCTTTGCACAGGAAGTCGTTTCTCACCGGCGTCCCTTCATCGGAGCGAACGGATACCGCTTCGGAACTCCGGAAGACGCCTCAGGGGAAGAAGAGGAAATGGTCTATATCTCCTTTACCAGTCGGGACGTCTACCATACCAATCCGAACTGCAGCTATCTGGAAAATGATTTTATTCGGGTTTCCCCGGCAGAGGTGGACGGAACACGTTCTAGATACGGCGGAAGAATCCGCCCCTGCAAAGTCTGTCATCCCGGCATGGACGATCCCGTTGTCTATCTTACCGAAGCCAGCGAATGTTATCACAGAGACCCGCACTGCCGGGCAATCCATGCCCGGAAAATGAAAATTCCCAGGTCTCAGGCACAGGCAGAGGGCAGACACCTCTGTACACGCTGCGGAGGAGGTGAAGGATGATGCGGCTTTTTACAGATATGGAATTTTTATCTCTCCTCCTTTTTCTCTCCTTCTGGCTCAGCACCTCCTGCTATGATCTCCGCGCGATGCGGGTCCCGAAAAAACTGCTGTTTAGCTTTTTTATCGTCGGACTCCTGTACCTTGGCCTGGAGGGGCATGAGCTTCTGCTGACGCAGAGCGTTCCTCTGCGGGAGCAGTTTCTCCCGCTTCTTTTTTTCGGATTGGAGCGCCTCCCCTTCCTTATAAAGCTGCTGCTCTGCCTGCTGTTTCGCTTCCTGCCGGGGCTTTTGCTCCTCTCCCTTTCCCGGATGAGCCGGGAAGGAATCGGCACGGGAGATGTTCTCTTTGTCCTGATCTCCGGATGCTTTCTGAGCTTTACAGAGATCGTCCTCCTTCTGATTCTTGCCCTTTGGTCTGCCTCCCTGATTTCACTCCTGCTCCTGCTCCATCACAAAATCCGGCACCTCTCCTCACAGAACTGCCGGATTCCCTTTCTTCCCTGTTTTCTTCCCGGAAGCATACTCTTTGCGATACGTATGTTCCACATGATAAAAGAAGCGATAGCACGAATCTGAAGGATTTCAAAAACACCGAAGCAACCCTTGTTTTCCGATACTGAAAGGAATATTTATGCATACCGTTGAAGCCGCCTACCTCATTCCCCTCTCTCTCCTGATAATGCTCACGCTCATCTCCGCAACGCTCCGTATCGAAAATCAGCTGAAGCAGGAGATTGACCGGCAGATTCAGACAGAGCTCAAATCCCATCGTTTTGGCGGAGAAAAGCAGGATTATCTTCCGGAAAAGTTCGTCCGCCAAATCAGTCTGGCAGAAGATCTGAGAAAAGAACTTGCCCCGGAAAACAGCAGCTCTGAAGGCACAGAAGCTCTCCCCTAGGAAAGGAGCCATATGTTACCCGCCATGCTTCAAAAAACAAACAGCATCCTGCAAAGCAGCTTTCTCCTGTCCTACGAAGAGTTTCTCGAAAGCTACGAGGGAAAGCTGCTCACACAGGTGCATATCCAGGGAAGTATCCCGCAGCATATTCTGGAGGAAGAGGGGAAGGCGCTCATGCAGTATGACTGCCGGGGGCTTGTCTCCTTTTCGGAATATCACAGGACGAATCCTCTGCGTCTTCCCTCTCTCCAGCTTTTTCTCAGAAGCTTGCAAAGAATGCTTTCCCAGCTGGAAGAATACCTGCTTCCGGAGTCCTCCCTTCTCCTCTCCCCTAAGTATATCTTCTTTGATCCTGAAAATAACACTTATCTCTTTACCCTCTATCCGAGAAAGCAGGCGGATTTCCGGCAGGAGCTTCACGAGTTTTTCGCAACGCTGCTGGAGCATGTCGATCCCGGCTCCGAGGAGGCAATCCTGCTTTGCTTTCTGCTCTATCGGGAGAGCCGGCGCCAGAGCTTTTCCATGGAGGATCTGCTTCGGGTTCTTCGTGTGTATAAAAAGAAGCTGAAGCAGAGAAAACAGCTCTCTCCGTCGGAGAGAGATTTCCTTCCTTCCACGCAAAGAAGCAGTTCCTCCCATGCGGATTCCCCTCCTCTTCCCGAGGACAGCGACAGCACTCCGGTTCCGGCTGCGAAACTGCCCCCTGAGGCAGAAAAGCTGCCTGTCAAGCGGCTTGCCGATACAAAGCGGCAAAACGTTTCGGAAACCGGCAGGCTCTCTTTCTCCGGGACTCTTCCGAAAATCTCCTCCGGCGGAATGGATCTTTTTCAGCTTTTGAAAACAGAAGGCAAAGGAAAGAAGCGCCTTTCTCGAAAAAAGAGAGCCGGAAAAACGGAAGCTGGCAGTTCCACGGATGCAATTCCCAGCCCCGTCACGGCAGAGAAAGCAAAAAGGAAGGAACTCTCTCCAATCCGGAAAGCGTTCCTCTGTCTCATCACTATGCTTCTGATCCCCGTGATTCTGTATCTCTGGCAGGGAGCCGGATTCTTCCCGGAACTGCTCCCCCTCCTTCTGATTCTGGAGCTTGGCATCCTCAGTATCGCAGTGATCGACTTTCTCCTATCCCAAGGCTCTCCGGCCGCGGAAAGTCCGGCTCCTTAACAGCCAGCAATCGCCCTGACCACCTCTCCCCCGAGAATCATGCCTGCTACCGGCGGTACAAAAGATACCGAGCCCGGAATCGCACGTCGTTCGCTGTGCGGATGCACCGGCTCCGAAGATGCTGTATCAGAACTGTCCTGCTTCAAGTGCAGCTCCGCAGACGGTGTCAGAGGTTTCTCCCTGGAATACACCACCTTCAGCCTGTCTATCCCTCGTTTCCTACATTCCCGTCTCATCACCCTGGCAAGCGGGCAGACGGAGGTCTGATAAATATCCGCAACTTCAAAGCCTGTCGGATCCAGCCTGTTGCCGGCACCCATGCAGCTGATCATGGGGACATCCGCTTCCTTTGCCGCCATTACCAGTGCGAGCTTGGCAGAAACGGTATCTACCGCATCAACAATATAGTCATACTGTGTAAAATCAAAGCTGTCCCTGGTCTCCGGAAGAAAGAAGATACGAAACTCCCGCACCTCACAGTCCGGATTGATATCTCTGATCCGCTCTGCCATCACGGAAACCTTCGGTCTGCCAACAGAACTCCTTGTCGCGATAAGCTGGCGATTCAGATTTGTGAAACAGACAGCATCACCGTCCACAAGGTCGAGATGTCCTATCCCGGCTCTCACCAGTGCTTCTGCCGCATAAGCTCCGACACCGCCAATCCCGAAAATAATCACATGAGATGCCTGAAGACGCCTCATCGCTTCCTCTCCCAGCAGCAGCTGAGCTCTTGCAAATGGATTCTCCAAAATTCCTCCTGCTTTCCTGAAAAGTCCCGTCCCGCTCATGAAAGTCCGTCATCCTTCGGGAGTCCTCGTGCTCTCCGGCAGAAAGGGATTACTTTACCTTGATCAGACGCCCTCCGTTTCCGGGAATGGCAATCGTCAGTTGATTCGATCCCTGCACCATCAGCTCTTCCTCGGAAAAAAGATCCATCGCAAATCCGCTGTTCTGCGGCAGTGTTACTGTTACTGTCCGCTCGGAAACATCATTATTCAGAGCAGTGACGACACAGCTGTCATGATCGCATCTGGCATAGACCCACTGACGATTTGTCAGGAGAAGCTCCCGGTACTCCCCCAGAGAAAGCTCCGAATTCCTCCCGTGAATCTCCGCAAGCTTCGCGATATAGCTGGTAAAACGATTGGGCTTCATTTCATCGATGGAAATGGATGGGCGAAGCACACTGTCTCCCCCCTCCTCCTTTTTCCCCTTCAGTGCAAACTCTCCGCCATAGTAAATGGAAGGATGGCCCGGCAGCGTAAAGAGAGCAAGATAGATCGGATAGAGCTGGTCGATTTCCTCCAGCTTGGAGGCGATCCTGTCGACATCATGATTCTCCAGAAAGGTATACAGGTCTCTGGCAATTGTAAGATTTCTCTGTAAATTATGTGCTGCTTCAAAAAAATTTTGGCTGTTAAAGGCAGAATACAGCGACTTATGGAGCTCATAATTGGTCACCGAATGTAAGGTTTCCGGATTGACCCATCTCGCGTACTCTCCATGGATCACCTCTCCCATCAGCCAGAACTCCGGCTTCATCTCATTGGTAAAATAGCGAAGGGAGTGCTGGAAAGAAAGGTCCAGAACATCCGCACAGTCGAGACGGAGCCCGTCAATATCAAAGGCAGATACCCAGTAGCGTACGGTATCAATCAGATAGCGGCGCAGCGCCTCCTCATTGAAGTTATACTCCGGAAGCTCTAAAAATCCATGCCAGGCACTGTAGGAAAAAGGATCATTCCATCCGGAACGGGAAGAAAAATCCACGTGCTTATACCAGCTCCGATAGGCACTCTCCCCCCCCCTCTGCAGCAGATCCCGAAATGCAAAGAAAGACCTGCCGGAGTGGTTGAAAACGGCATCCAGGACAATATGAATGCCGTAGTTATGGGCACAGTCCACAAAATCCCTGAGCTCCTCATTGGTGCCGAGTCTGGGATCCACCGTTCGGTAATCTGTCGTATCATAACCGTGGCTTTCCGAAGAGAATACCGGTCCCAGATAAATCGCGTCACAGCCCAGCACCTTCAAATAGGGCAGATATGCCTTTAATTCCGGAAAGCGATGATGCAGCACGCCATCAGGGTGCTCCTCCGCGCCGGTCATCCCCAGAGGGTAAATATGATAAAAAACTGCATTGTCGTACCAGGCCATTACTTCTCCAATGTTTTTACAAAACGCGCAATTCTTTCCAATGCTTTCTTCAGGCTGTCAATGGAGTAGGCATAGGAAATACGCATATAGCCTTCTCCGCAGTCACCAAAGGCGGTTCCCGGAACGATGGCGACCTTTTCCTGCTCCAAAAGGCGCATTGCAAATTCTTCACTGCTCAATCCGAATCTTTTGATGGACGGAAAAACATAAAAAGCACCATAGGGCTCATAGCAATCCATCCCAATCCTGCGCAGCTCATGCACCAGAAATTTCCGTCTCTCGTCATAGGACTGTCGCATCCGTGCCACATCGGCGTCTCCGTTCCTGAGCGCCTCCACTGCCGCATACTGAGACGTCGTCGGCGCACACATAATGGCAAACTGATGCACCTTCAGCATCTGCGACAGGATATTCTTCGGAGCACAGGCATAGCCGAGTCTCCATCCGGTCATGGCATACGCCTTCGAAAAACCGTTGATGTAAACCGTCCGTTCCCTCATCCCCGGAAACTCAATGATGGATCTGGAGGTTCCCCTGTAACAGAGGGTGGAATAGATCTCATCCGTCAGTATAAAAAGATCGTGCTCTTCGATCACCGGTACCAGCTTTTCGAGATCCTCATACTCCATAATGGCGCCGGTAGGATTATTGGGAAAGGGCAGAACCAGAAGCTTGGATTTTTCTGTAATCTTCTCCCGAAGCTTTTCTGCCGTCAGACGGAAATTGTCTTCTTCACTAAGCTCAATCAGTACCGGAATGCCTCCTGCCAGCCGGCAGCAGGGTTCGTAGGAAACATAGGAGGGCTGCGGAAGCAGAACTTCTTCTCCCGGGTTCAGTATAACCCGCATCGCGATATCGATTGCCTCTGAACCGCCGATGGTCACCATGACCTCTCCGTTCGGGTCGTAGTTCACATGGTAGTTTCTGTCGATAAAAGCGGAAATCTCTGTCTTCAGCTCCTTTAAGCCGGCATTGGAGGTATAGAAGGTTCGTCCTCTCTCCAATGAATGGATTCCCTCTTCCCGGATATGCCAGGGTGTATCAAAATCCGGCTCTCCCACGCCAAGAGAAATCGCATCCTTCATTTCCACGACAATATCAAAGAAGCGGCGGATTCCGCTCGGCTTAATCTCCTGAATCGTCTGATTTAACGGATTTCTCATGGGGATACCTGCATTCTTTCATCATGGTGGATCTTCTCCATGGAAGTCCCATGATCCTTATATCTCTTGAGTACAAAGTGAGTTGCCGTGGAAAGCACCGCTTCCATAGGACTTAATTTCATGGAAACAAAATTCGCCACTTCCTTCATGGTTTTTCCCTTAATCATGACCGTAAAATCAAAGGAGCCGCTCATCAGATAGAGAGCATCCACCTCCTCATACTGATAGATGCGCTCCGCAATGGCATCAAAGCCCATACCGCGCTGCGGTGTCACCTTGACCTCTATCAGAGCATCCACCCTCTCGTCCTCTGTCTTCTCCCAATTGATCAGGGTATGGTACCCGCAGATAATCTGCTCCTCTTCCATCTCCCGGAGGAGTTCTTCCACCTCATCCCTGTTTCTCCCCACCATGGCAGCGATGTCCTCCATGGAAAGCCGCGCATGCTTCTCGATAATCTCGAGGATCTCTTCCCGTAAACCTGTTTCCCTTGCCTTCATGTTCTACCTCTGTTTCTATGCTCCTGTGTCAGTTCTTCCATATTTTACAAAATACCTTCTTCATTTTACAAAATACCTTCTTCTTCCACAAGAGAAAGGGCATCTTTCTCGTTCCTTCGAAGAAAAGCATCATGTTCTCCGTCCACCCGTATCCGCCTTGTGCCGAGATGGATACTGCCGATAACAGACGCGTGAATCCCGTATTCCAAAAGCTGCTCGGACAGAAGCTGCCCGCGGTCTGTCTGTACCAGATAGCAGTTCCCGGACAGAAGCTGAAAAGGAGAAAGAGAAAAATACTCACAGAGCTCAACGGTAAACTGGGAAAAGAGCATTCGGTCATAGCGATAGCGGCAACCACAGCTCTTTTGCCTGCTGCTTTGGCCTTCCTCCAAAGACGCTCCCGTTCCCAAGGCATCCTTTCCCTCGCAGAACTCCCAGAGCCCTCGAAGTATCCCTCCTTCCCTTACCTCCTGCACTCTTCCGATGGAAAAGCGTCGGAAAAAAAACGGATCTACCAGGAGCTTTTTAACAGAGGAGAGCTCTCCGCAGTTTCTTTTGGCCTGCAGATCTGTCTCTCCGACAGCTGCCGGTGTTCCGTCCGCGGTATGAATTTCCAGGTTCTCGAGGCAAAGCCCCTCTCCCTCCGGTCTCGCGACCGGAAGGGAAAGCAGCTCTTTGATGCCTGCCAGAATATAGGATTTGGAAAATCTTGACTTTATTCTGTCCGAATAGTTCTCCAAAAGCCGTATCGTTCCCAGAGTTCCGGCAAGACCGACCTGCACGAGATCTCCTCTGTAGCTGTCCCGAAAGGAAAGCTCTCTGCTGTTGCCCTCCTGTTTCATTTCTGCCCTCTCTCTTTTCCCCGAGAAAAAAGACGGCTTTCACCGTCTTCACAAGCGCTTATTTGAATACTTGAAGAAGTGGCGGAATCACCATGGCAAGCACCATAATTGCCACCATCACTACGACAATCACTGTGGTAACCGTTCTCTTCTGTTTTGGCTTCATCATACTGTTCTGCTTCCTTTCCCAAAGATACAGGCATTGTAATCGAAATCCGTGGGAAAATCAATTCTCTGCGTTTCGGCGGGAGAACCCCTCCGACACTATCCCTGCGTTGCCCGGACAGCCTCGATGACTGCAGAACGAAGCCCTTTTTCCAAAGCCGGTACATCCACCAATCTTTTTCATAAAGCTGCCATTCCTCAGGAAAGCGCCGATTCGATGTTTCCTCAGATATAATGCTTCCGGGAAAATTCCAGTCTGCTCAGGGCTCTCGCGAGGGATGCCTGAGACATCTTGTATTCCTGTACACTCTGCTTCTGGCGAAGCCTCTCCAGGGCCCGCTCCTTCGCTTCCTCGGCACGGCGGATATCCAGCTCCTCCCTGGTTTCCAGCGTATCCACCAAGAGGGTTACCCGGTTATTGGCACAGTTCAGGATTCCCTTGCCGACCTCCACCTGAATCCAGTCCCCCTCTTCCCGCTGTACATCCAGCTCTCCGATCTCCACCGCACAGACAATCGGGGCATGGTGCGCCATGATTGCAATCTGTCCATCCAGAGTATGAACATTCAGGTATACGGCTCTCCCATCAAAATAATCCTTATCGGAAGCAATGATTCTCAGGGAAAAACTTTGATTCTCGCTCATAGAGACTCCGCCTTCCTTTTGACATCCTCGAGATTCCCTACATTGAAAAAGGCAGTCTCCGGATACTCATCCATTTCCCCTTCCACAATGGCGCGGAAGCCCTCCACAGTCTCCTGAAGCGGAACATAGCGCCCCGGAATGCCGGTAAACTGTTCTCCGACAAAAAAGGGCTGCGACAGGAAATTGCGGATTTTTCTTGCGCGATAAACCGTCAGCTTATCCTCCTCCGACAGCTCCTCCATCCCGAGGATGGCAATGATATCCTGCAGCTCCTTGTATTTCTGCAGAATCTGAAGCACCTTCTGTGCTGTCTCATAATGGGTCTTACCGACGATATCCTCCTCCAGGATACGGGAAGAGGACTCCAGCGGATCCACTGCCGGATAGATTCCCTGTTCTACAATCTTACGGGAAAGCACCGTGGTGGCGTCCAGATGCGCAAAGGTTGTCGCCGGAGCCGGATCCGTCAAATCATCGGCAGGAACATAGACCGCCTGCACCGAGGTGACCGAGCCCGCCTTGGTGGAAGCGATACGCTCCTGCAATTGCCCCATCTCGGTTGCCAGTGTCGGCTGATATCCCACCGCTGAGGGCATGCGTCCGAGCAGAGAGGACACCTCCGAGCCCGCCTGCACAAAGCGAAAGATATTATCAATAAAAAGAAGCACATCCTTATTCTTCACATCCCGAAAATACTCCGCCATCGTCAGCCCCGTCTCTGCGACTCTCATTCTGGCACCCGGAGACTCATTCATCTGCCCGAAAACCAATGCGGTATTTCGAATGACACCGGACTCGGTCATCTCTGTATAGAGGTCATTTCCCTCTCGGGAGCGCTCTCCGACACCGGTAAAAATAGAATATCCGCCATGCTCGGTCGCAACATTTCGAATTAGCTCCTGAATCAGGACGGTTTTTCCGACACCTGCACCCCCGAAGAGTCCGACCTTTCCTCCCTTCGCGTAGGGCGCCAGAAGATCGATTACCTTGATGCCTGTCTCCAGCACCTCCTGCACCGGACTCTGATCCGTGAATGCCGGCGGCTTTCTGTGGATCTCCCAGCTCTCTCCGGCGTTCGGCTGTTCCCTGCCGTCGATGGCCTCTCCCAGAACGTTGAACAGTCTGCCCAGCACTTCCTCTCCCACAGGAACCACGATTCCCCTTCCCGTGGAAGTCACCGTCATATCTCTCGCCAGACCTTCACTGGCGCTCAGCATCACGCAGCGAACCGTACTCTGTCCCAGATGCTGCGCCACTTCCATCACTGCCCGTGCGCCATGGTTATCCACCTCCAGCGCGGTGCGGATGGTCGGGAGACCGCCTTCAGAAAACTCCACATCCACGACAGGTCCCATGACCTGAACGATCTTTCCCGTCTGCATGATTCTCCTCCTAACTCTCAATTTCTTTCTGTCTTCTTTGCCGGATTGTGCTTCTCACGAAGCTCCTTCGCCCTCTTCTGTGCCTTGGCACCAGCGGCAACCTCCGTGATCTCCTGCGTGATCTGCGCCTGACGCACGCGGTTGTACAGGGTGGACAGCTGCTGCTTCAGCTTGGAACCGTTACGGTTTGCCGCCTCCATGGCTGTCATCCTTGCATTCTGCTCCGAGCAGAAGGACTCCACCAGTGCGCCGTAGATAAACCCATTAAGATAGTCCGGGATGACGTTCCGGATTACCGCATCCGGAGACGGAAATAGATGAAACTCTTCATTGTATCCCGTCCTCTGTATCTGTCTCTCGCGAAAAATACCGGACAGATGCGAAAGCGGCAGAAGCTGCTCTGTTTTCGTCTCCGATTCGAGTGAATTGATCATCTGCGTATAGACGAGAAAGAGCTGGTCAATCTGCTTCGAACTGAAAAGATCCAGCATACGACCCGTGATGACGCGGGCACGGTGCAGGGACGGGTTCTGTGCCGTGTAATGGAAGGCTTCCTCGATCAGGATATGTCTCGCATGGAAATAGACCCGCCCCATTTCCCCCACGACATACAGCTTTGCGTTGGGATACTTGTGCAGCAGACGCTCTGTTTCCTTCAGCACATTGTGATTGTAGGCACCGGCAAGCCCCTTATCCGCTGTAACACAGACGATTGCCTGGTTCCTTTCCACCTCCGGCACTTCCATCCGGGCGTCCAGATACGGGTGACTGTAGTCCTGCGGCAGATGACGGATAATCCGCGCCATCATGTCATGAAGCGTATAGAAATACGGCTCTGTATTTTTTAACTCCTGACGTGCCTTCCGCATCTTGGTGGAAGAGATGAGGTACATTGCATTGGTGATCTTCATCGTATTATCAATACTGCGGATACGGTCCCGGAGTTCTCTCGTAGTGGGCATTTACGCCTCCTCCGGACCTGCTTCCGGCTGGAAGAAGGTATCACAGGCGTGCAGAATCTGCTGCACACTGTCCTCCTGAAGTGCGCCCGAAATTTCGATATTATGCGCAATCTCCGGATAGCGGTCCTGAAAGAATCGCAGCATCCTCATCTGCGTTTCCTTCAGATTCTCCGGGGCAACATGCAGAAACTTCCTGTTCAGCGCTGCCGTCAGAGTAATTACCTGATCTCCGAGGGAGAGCGGACTGCCGAGCGGCTGCTTCAGCATCTCCATCAGGATCTTTCCCTGGCTCAGCTGCTCCTGTGTATTTTCATCCAAATCAGAGCTGAACTGAGTGAATACCGCCATTTCACGATACTGCGCAAGGTCAATCCGGAGGGAGCCGGACGCCTTCTTCATTGCCTTCGTCTGCGCTGCACCGCCGACACGGGAAACGGAAAGTCCGACATTGACTGCAGGACGCTGTCCTTCGAAAAAGAGATTGCTTTCGAGGAAGATCTGTCCGTCCGTGATGGAGATGACATTTGTCGGGATGTAGGCGGAGACATCCCCGTCCAGCGTCTCAATGATCGGAAGCGCCGTAATGCTGCCGCCACCCCTTTCCGAAGACAGTCGGCAGGAGCGCTCCAGAAGTCTGCTGTGCAGATAGAACACATCTCCCGGATACGCCTCACGTCCGGGGGCTCTTCCGAGGAGCAGAGACAGCGCCCGGTAGGCTACCGCATGCTTGGAGAGATCGTCATAGACAATCAGAACATCCTTGCCCTTGTACATGAAATACTCGGCAAGAGAAGTGGCTGCATAAGGCGCAATATAAAGAATCGGTGCCGGATCCGCGGCAGTTGCCGCCACCACACAGCTGTAATCCAGGGCATCATGTTTCTTCAGATTCTCCACCAGTGCCGCGATGGTACTCTCCTTCTGTCCGATGGCGACATAGATGCAGATGCAGTTTTTCCCCTTCTGGTTCAGGATCGTATCTACGGCGATACTGGTTTTTCCGGTCTGACGATCCCCGATGATAAGCTCCCTCTGCCCTCTGCCGATCGGAAACATGGAGTCAATCGCGAGAATCCCGGTCTGCAGGGGTTCTGACACGGATTTTCTGTCAATGATGCCCGGTGCCGGCTCCTCAATCGGACGGTATCCGTCTGCCGGTATATTGCCCAGTCCGTCGATTGCTGCCCCGAGAGGGTTCACCACTCTGCCGAGAAACTGATCTCCGACAGGCACGCCTGCCATCTTTCCGCTCCGCATGCCGCGGGAGCCCTCGACGATATCCGACTCGTCCCCGAAGAGAATGACCCCGACACGGTCGCGCTCAATGTTCTGCACCATGCCCCTGACACCATTGTCGAAGACGATGACCTCTCCGTACATGGCATGATCGAGCCCATCCAGGCTCACGATGCCGTCTCCGACGGAGGTCACGAAGCCGATCTCCTTCTTTTCCGCTTTCAGATCGAAGTTATCGACAGAGCTTCGCAGAATGGTCATGATATCCGCATCACTGGCAAGTCCGGAACGCGTCTCCTGAATCTCCCTGAGGAACTGCTCCCGGCGTCCCTTGGTGCTCCAGTCATACTGATCGTTCCCGATCTCCAGAATGAAGCCGCCGCCAAGACTGTCATCTTTTTGGAGGTCAAAGCTGATATGAACATCGCTGTACCTGTCTGTGACAAACTTCTGAATCTTGATCAGCTGCTCTTCCGTCGGCTTGGTCACATAACGGAGCGTCGCCCGAAGCGTCGTTGCCGCAATATTGGCGAGCCGATAATATTCCTTCGCGATCTCTCCCCAAAGCCCGATCTGGTTGTCCCCTACCAGTACCTTCAGGATATCCCTGACCTCTGCCGGGAAAATGCTGTTAATGATCTCATGGCGCCTTTCCATGGGAACTGTCGGATCCGCAAGTTCCGAGGAGGTTTCCGGGAGAATCTCAAAGATACGCGTGGTTTCCTCAATGATACTGGCAGCGACATGACTGCTGGCCAGCTGATTCGCATACTCCTGCGTTTTTACAAGCATTTAGTCTTCCTTCTTCCCTGTATCTCCCAGGAAGGTATCATAGAGTTTTCTGTCATTCTCCTGAGAATCCTTCTGCGCGGCAATCTTGTAGGCTGCCTGTGCAACCAGCACAGCCATCTCCTCCTGCATCTCATGACGACGTTTCTCTGCCTGGACCTCCGCTTCCTTCTTTGCCTCCTGAACGATTTTTTCTGCCTTTTCGTTGGCATTTTTCAGAATTTCATCATACTCCCTGGAAGCGGCAAGCCGTGTGCTGGCAAGCTTCTCTGCCTTCTCTGTCTCAACGTGAGACATCGCATCCTCATACTGCCGTTTTAGCTCGTTCGCCGCCTGTGTCGCCTGTGCCGCGTTCTGATAAGACACCGCAATCTCATCGGAACGCTGCTTCAGAATCTCCCGTACCGGCTTCAGCAGAAAGCGGTGAAGAATCGCATAAAGGATGAGCAGGTTAATCACCATAAAGACGATGTTGAAATCGATTCTAAGCATATCCTTCCTCCGCCCTGTCACTGTAAGAAGAAGATGATCAGGATGCCCAGTACCAATCCATAAATTGCCGTCGCCTCCGCAAGAGCGCAGCCAAGAACCAGGATAGACATAATCTTCCCGCTCGCTTCCGGCTGTCTTGCCACTGCCTCGGTCGCCTTTCCCGTTGCAATTCCGATGGAAACTCCCGCTCCGATACAAGCCAATGCTGCAATTCCTGCGCCAAGTGCTGTTAAATTCATTGAAAACTCCTTCTGCCGTTCGGCATAAATTAAGCTGGATAAATATGATTTCTTTTTATTCCTCTGCCTTTTCTACAGCCTCCCTCAGATAAAGGGAGGTCAGAAAGACAAAGACATACGCCTGGATCAATCCGTCAAAAAGATCAAAGTAAAGACTCAGTATCGCCGGAACACCGATGGGGATCACCAGCTTCACCAGCTCCATGATCACAAATGCCCCGAGAACATTACCGAAAAGACGCATGCACAGAGACAGGGGCCGGATAAAAATCTCCAGAAAATTGAGCGGGGCGACGACAGCGACCGGCTCCGCAAAGCTTTTCAGCCATCCCACAGTCCCTCTCGCCCGTATCCCTGCGTACTCCACCAGAAGAATACTCATCAGCGCCAGAGCGATCGGAACATTCAGGTCCTTGGTCGGCGGCTTCAGAGAAAAGATCCCGATCAGATTGGCAACCGCCAGGTAAATCAGCACCACCTCGATATAGCTCTGATAGCGCCCTCCTGCCGTTCCCAGCAGGTCTCCGGTAAAACGATCCAGCCTGCTCACGATGGTTTCCGCCACCAGCTGCCGGGAGCTCGGGTTCTTCAGCTTCAGATCGTGCGTTAAATAGATGGAAAGCGCCAGAAGAACCGCCATAATCAGCCAGGTGACGACGACAGATTCGGATACTGCAATTCCTCCAAAAAGCGGAATCGTAAAAACCGTCTGCGCCGTCAGCTCTTCCAGCAGCTTTGCCGCTACTTGCTTCAAATTCACGCCTCCTTCCCTTCCTAGAAAAAGACCAATCACGCCATAGATTATAGACTTCTGACAAAATGTTGCAAGACAGGGGAAAGGAATTTCAAAAAATATGCATGCCGCCTGCCAGCTTCCCGACAGACGGCATGCATAAAAGTGACAACACCAGTATCCTACCGAAGATCCCCCTTCTATGGAAAATACATAAAGAGGCCGTCCGAAGAAAGATCTTCTCCGGTCAGCCTCTGCCCCGCTCTGCTCCTCCTGTATCTTTAATTTATGCCGTTGCCTGAGACGCTGTTTCCTCCCGTCAGGCTGGCACTATGGAGGGAGTTCTGAACTCCGGAACCCATAGAAGCTGCCGGACCTGTGCTGCTGTTTCCGGCAGGTGCAGCCACGGTTCCTGCGCTTCCGTTCGTCGTCCCTGCCGTCGTCGGCAGCTCTTCCGAACGCAGATACCTCTTGCTGATATAAGCATCCTGACCGTTAAAATTGATGATCGCCCACTCTTCATTGTAATCGCTCTTGTACCTGACTTCCGTCCCCGGATCCAGAACATCGAGCACTTCACTGTTCTCCGTAGAAGGCTTTGTCCGTACGCGCACACCGTCTGTCGTTATCCACCTCTTCGGCGTATCCGCTGCCGCCGGTATTGAACCAGCCACCACGGCCGTTTCCGACGCACTGCTTTCCGGCATGCTCTCCGCCTCCTGCGTGCCGCTCTCTGCGACGGTAACGGTCTCTGCCGACGGTGCCGGTACGGCGGCGCTCGTCTCTGCGACAGGCTTCCCGCTGAAAGCGAATATCCTGATAATCAGAGCCAGAAGAATCAGCATCACGATCGGAAGAATAATCTTCAGGATATCGTAGAGATCCACGGAACGCGGCCCTGAACCGCGGCCCGGGCGCTCCCCCTGTCGTCTTAGCCTTCGGTTCAGGCTGCTCCGGGCAGGCCTTCTCTCCCGGGCACTCTCCTGGCGTCCGCTTCTCTCCTTCCTTGACGGACGTCTGTCGGAGCCTCTCTCTCCGGATCTCCGGAGAGACGCAGAGGATGCCGCACGTCTCCTGTCGGAGCGAGCCGCACGCTCCGCGCGGAGTCTCTGTCTTTCTTCTTCCTCTGTATTTCTCCCGCTGATGAAATGAAGTCCCTCTTCCTCCTGTGGATTCTCCGCTGCCTGTGCCGCAGCAGAAGGCAGCGGCTCCCTCCTCTGTACGCTCTCAGAAAGAGGAACCATCGGACGGGATGAACGCTGCGAGACCGCTCCTTCTCTTCCCCCTCCTGCCGAAAGCTCCGACTCCGTGCCGCCCCCCATATTTCTGGCAATCAGGAGGCGTACCGCGGTGAAGGAAGCATTGGCAGCCTCCTCTGTCGGCATATCTCCGGCCTCGACCTGCTCCCCGTAGATCCGGATGCTGTTGTAGGCATCTCTCGTCTCCTGACTGATGAGACGATTCTCATAGAGCTCCCGGATATCGCTCTCGAGGGAACTGCTCACCAGCATCGCATCATCAATCTGTTCCCGGACTACCATACGGAGAATCTCCAGATTGCAGCGAACCGAACGGTCATAGCTTCCCCGCAGCATATCATTCTGTGACTCCTGAAACATGGTGCGGACTCTGCTCCACATGCCTTCTTCTCTTCTTGGCATAAAACAATCCTTTCCCGTCAAGACAGCACCTGACATACGCCGGGTGTTTTCCTAATTGAACTCCTGGAATACACGGATTCCGTATTTCCTTCACCCTGTTTCCGAAAATACGGGAACCTTATCCGTAAATCCTCCATGCTGCAATGAAATGACTCTTCCACCAGCCGCTCAGCGCATGATGAATCACATGGCCGTTGGAGGAAGAAGCATCAATCACCGTACCCCCTCCGGCGGCAATTCCCACATGACCCGATACCACAACGATATCCCCCGCCTGGATTTCTCCGTAGCCGACACGCTTAAACCGTCCCGGATTTCTCCAGCCGGCGGAGGTCATATAGGAGACATTGACGCCCGCCTGGTTCAAACACCAGTAAACAAAGCCGGAACAGTCAAACTGACTGGGACCCTTGGCTCCCCAGACATAACGCGAGCCCAGCTTGGAGGACGCAATGGATATCAGATTCCCGGCAGAGCCGGAAACGGTAGCTCCGCCGCCCCCTCCAGATTGCGCCTTCCCTGCGGAACCGCCGGTATTGCTCTTATTGGAGCCGGACTTGCCACTGTTTTTATTGGATTTGGTCTTGCTCTTCGGTGCCACATACTTTTTGACATTTCCGGAGCGAAGCATCGACATCGTCTGGGATCCGGCAGTTCCGTCCGCAGCCAGCTTATTGTTCGTCTGGAACAGCGAAACTGCCTGCTGTGTTGCCTCTCCAAAATAACCCGAATTGTTTCCGGAAGCAAGGTATCCGTACTTGATCAGAAGATTCTGAAGCTCCGTGACCGTCGGAGACTGCTCCCCAAGACGCATCGCATAGGGCTTTGCAGCGGAGCTGTCCATGGCAGCCCTCGTATCCGGCCCCAGATATCCATCCACGACCTGATTGTTTCTGGACTGAAAGGATTTTATGGCATTCTGAGTCGTGAGTCCGAAGCTGCCATCCGCTGTTCCCCCCATATAGCCGAGGTCAATCAGACGCTGTTGATACCTTTTGACCAGTTCCCCGGATTCTCCGAGGGTAATCAGATTTGCCTTAACGGTATCCGAATAAATCAGGTTAATGGTGTCGGCGCCGACAGCTCCGTCCTCGGAAAGACCGTTTCTTCCCTGCATCTTTTTCACGGCGTCTACCGTTGTCTGATCGTAGGTTCCGTTGACCTCCTGCGGCGTACTCAGATATCCCAGATTATAGAGACGATACTGCACATTGGTGACATCGTCTCCCTGAAATCCGAGCTTCAACGCATAATGCGGTGCATTCTCTGCCATAAGGGCATCCCAAGTTCCCACACCGGTGATTCCATCCTGTGCGATTCCCATCTGTCTCTGGAAGTGCTTCACTGCCAGAGATGTGGCATCCCCGTAGAAATTGGTCGGTTCATCCTCGTCCATATAGCCCAGATCCATCAGGCGCTGCTGCAGATCCTTGACCACAGAATTGATGACTCCTACCGTCAGATTGATCGGGGCCAGAGACTCCGCAGTTTCATCGATGGTAACACCGTCGATACTGGGCAGGACATTATTATTGATTCCCAGTCCCGCGACCCTCTGCACATTTTCGTCCTCTGCCGTAGTGATCACGATCTCGGAAGCGGAAGCCGTGCCGGAGTTGTCCCGCAGAGGGGAAACCCGCTGCACACATCCGCTCAAAAGCGGAAGACACAGGATCGCTGCGGCAGCGCGCTTTCCCTTATATAAAATTTGCCTCATATTTCTCCTATCTGTCTTCTGCCTGAAAAATCTCCCGAAAAAGCCGTTCTGAATATCGCACGGCGATCCTCCAGGTCTGCCACACTTCATGGCAGGGCAGTTGTCGAAAAGCACTGATCCCTTCCCGGTTCACTCTATTATATGCCAAAAATCATCTGATTACATCACGCACAACATAAGTCGAACGAAGTGCAGTATAGCATGCTTCTTCTCCTGTTTCTTGAAGAAAATCTTACAATCCTTCATTGTCCGAGACAGCAGAAACCGATATAATGGGCACACATCAGGAAAGGAAGTAGAAGCGACATGCGTTTACGACATATCACCGGCTCTGAAGACTATGTGGAAAACTCTCCCTATGTCTGTCACGACGGCTGTGCCCTCAGAGGAAAATGGCGGCAGGCGCTCTTTCAGAACGACCGCCCCCTCATGCTGGAAATCGGCATGGGAAAAGGACGGTTCATCATGGAAACAGCACTGAGAAATCCGGAATACAATTACCTCGGCATCGAGCGTTATGATACTGTCCTTCTGAAGGCACTGCAGAAGAGGGAAAGGCTGGAAGAACATATTCCGCCTCTCCATAATCTGTACTATCTCAGTATGGACGCCCGTCTCCTCCGTGAATATTTCGCCGCCGGCGAAATCTCCCGCATCTATCTGAATTTCTCAGATCCCTGGCCGAAGAAGCGCCAGGCAAACCGCCGTCTTACAAGCCCTGTCTTTTTAACGCTCTATTCCGAAATCCTCTCTGAAGACGGCACAGTGGAGTTTAAGACAGATAATCCGGAGCTCTTCCATTATTCTCTGGAAAGCCTCGGAGCATCCGGCTGGGAAGTCGCCGCCATGACAGAGGATCTTCATCATGATGCCGTTTTAAATGAGGGAAATGTCATGACAGAGTACGAAGAAAAGTTCTCTTCCCGCGGCAATCCGATCTGCAAGCTCATCGCAAGGCCAAAGCCCCCTCCGTCTTCCGGAAAATCCATACCTCCTGTGATATCATGAGCCGAGTGTCGGGAACGGATATCCGGGACGGGTCATAAAGCCATCTCCCGAAAGCCTGCTTTCGGGAGATGGCTTTTGTCTCCGGTATCCTGTAATTATTTTTTTCCTGTTGACAAGCCCATCTATCTTTTATATACTAGCGGAGCATTCGAAACACGAGCGCCCTTAGCTCAGTTGGTAGAGCAGTAGACTCTTAATCTATTTGTCCAGGGTTCGAGTCCCTGAGGGCGCACACAAAACCGGCCGGATTTAAAGTCCGGCTTTTTTCATGCCGTGATTTCCGCTGTGACCTGTCCCAGCACTTCCGCGATAGGCTTCCGGATCACCAGATCCGCTCCGGTCTCTCTGGCGGTCTCCCCCTTATTGATCAGAACTATCCTGCCATGCTCCCGGTCAAAGGCATCGATCAACCCCGCGGCAGGATAGACATTCAGCGAGGTTCCGCCAATGATCAGAAGATCCGCGCCTCTGATCGCCGTAAGAGCGTTTTGAATCGTACGCTGATCCGGCCCCTCCTCATACAGCACCACATCCGGTTTCAGCTCTCCTCCGCAGTCCGGGCAGCGGGGGACGGCTTCCCCCGCAAGAATCACGGAAAGCGGAAAGAGCTTGTGACAGCGCCGACAGATATTTCGGTGCACCGAGCCATGCAGCTCATAAACCACCTGGGAGCCTGCCTTCTGATGCAGTCCGTCAATATTCTGAGTAATCACCGCCCTCAGCTTTCCCATCCTTTCCAATGCGGCAAGGGCAAGATGCGCCTGATTGGGCTTTGCGTCCGGATAAAGCATACGGGATCGATAAAAACGATAAAACTCTTCCGGGTTTTCGAGATAAAAGCTGTGGGAAACAATCCTCTCCGGCGGGTAGCTGTAGTTCTCCTGATACAATCCATCCTGACTGCGGAAATCCGGGATGCCGCTCTCTGTCGAAACACCGGCGCCTCCAAAGAAAACGATACGCTCTGCCGCTATTATCATGTCATACAGCGCTCTCAGCTCCTCTGTCATAATGTACCTCCTTATCTTTTTCTCCGCTGTTTAAGATACACAAAGGTCTGCACAATAAAACGAAGCTCTATCGAAAGGATTCTTCTCACCGGCACCTCCCGAAGCCGCGCCCTTGTGAGCTGCCTTCTGGTGCGAATCCCCTCAAGCACACCGCTCCGGTAGGCCTTTCCAAAACCCCTCCTTACAAAGAAAAGATATTTTGCGAGATATCCAAGGCAGAGAGGCAGCAGATTCAGGAGCTTCTGCCATCCCGGCATATTTTTGTACAGCAGATAAATGCTGTTTCTCGCGGAAAGCCTCACCTTAAAATCGCTGTATTTCCCACCGCTGGTTCCGGAGCCCACATGCCTGCAGACCGCCGTCGGCAGATAGCGAAGCTGATACCCGTAGAGATTCGCCCGGTAGGAAATATCCACATCCTCCAGATAAGCGAAATGATGCAGGTCAAAAAGTCCCGTGACCTTCAGTGCCTCGATACGATAAATCGCCGCACCGGCGCAGGCAGAAAACACACGGCAGGGCTTCAGATAATCCTCACAGCGCTTCTCCACACCTCTCTGAAACTGCCAGTTCATAATCGTCATCTCATCTCCGGCATCATCGATGAGAGAGGGATCATGCATCTTTACCATGCGGGAGCTGAAGGCAAAAACCCTTTTCCTCCGGTCCCCCTCCATCGCCTGCTCCAGAGCCTTCACAAAATGGGGATCCGCCTCGGTATCGTTATTGAGAAGCAGCGCATAGAGAAAGCCCTCCTCTGCCGCGTACTCGATGCCCTGATTCACAGCCCCGGAAAAGCCGAGATTCTCTGTATTGAGAATCAGCTTCCGGTGTGCAGCATCTTCCTGTTCCCACGCTGTAAGCCAGGAGACAGAACCGTCTCCGGATCCGTTGTCAATCACAAGTGTCAGAAATCCCTTCTCCGTCTGCGCCGCAAGTGCGCTCATACAGCTCCCGAGAAAATGGAGACCGTTAAAATTGGGAATGATAACCGCTGTTTTCATAGATCGTCCTTCTGTATGCCCGACAGGCATATCTCCCCTTATCCGCATCTCTGAGCAGTCCTCTGCTTCTCTTCCGAGGTTGCCGGTATTTCCCCGGGAAACACCGGGGAACTGAAGCACTGAGGAACTGTTCTCTTTAAAGTATAACAAAAAAGACGAGTTCTGTGACTCGTCTTTTCGCTCTGCTCCAGGGAAACACCGCATCCGTGTTTCTGCTTATACTTCCTTCCGCTTCAATGCCTGCTGAAAGTCCCTTCTCACTTCCTCTCGGAACTTCTCGTCATTAAAAATCTTCATCGCGATTTCACAGAGAATGGAAGCCCCCTTTTCCATCTGCTCCGCCGCAAATGCTGTGATGGTACATTCCCGGAGCTCTTCGGTATGAAGCGCATATTTTTCTTTTGTGATGGCGAGCAAGGGCTGAATTGCCGGACAGTGATAGCTGACATTGCCGACATCCGTGGAGCCTGACGTGCGATCCGGTTCCAGTGCCTCCTCCCCTCTCTTCAAAAACTCCTTCCTGATTTCCTCCTCCAGAACAGGGATTCTCACCATATCGTAGAAATCAGCAAAGCCATAGCTGAATTTTGTGGTGCAGTCCAGTGCGATTGCCGCTCCTGTCGCACAGTTTCTCACGATTCTGTCCAGCTCCAGAAGCCCTGATCGGGTGTGGGAACGAAATTCTGTACGAATTCTCGCATAGCCCGGGATGACATTCGGCTGTAAGCCCCCCTCCTGTATGATTGCGGAAAAAATGGAGCCCGGCGCAAAGCTGTCCCGACGTGCATCCACGAGATCCAGAAACTTTCTGGCGGCAGTCAGCGCATTGTGCCCCTTCCCATGAGATGCCGCCGCATGGCTGCTTTTTCCCATAAATTCAATCTCATAGCAGCGAAGCGCCAAGGCATCATCATTCGTATAAGACGCTCCTGCATTCGAGTGCATCATAATGGCAAGATCCATATCATCAAAGATGCCGAGATCCGCCATCAGAAGCTTCGCGCCCTCATCCTCCTCTGCCGGCGTGCCGATGACATAAACTGTACCCTGAAATTCCTCCTTCAACTCCATCATCGCCAGTGCGGAAAGGATGGACAGGGCACCATGCAGATTGTGCCCGCAGCCGTGCCCGATCCCCTGAAGCGCATCATACTCCGCGAGGATTGCCACCCTGGGACCTTTTCCGTTTTTGAAAACCGCCCGAAAAGCGGTTCCGTAGCCAAGCTCTTTTTCAAGGTAGGGATACTCCACCTCATATCCGGCAGCACGCAGCTCTCTGACCATCGCCCGGGAGGAAAGAAACTCTTCTTTTGCCACCTCCGGATGCTCGTACATATACTGTCTCAGCTCATCGGCTGTGCCGGCATGCTTCTCTATCGCCTCCGTGATTCTGTCTGTGAGATTCATAGCTGTTCCTTTCCTGCTGCAAGCCTGATTTCATTCCCCTTCTTCTGCGGAAGAAGCAGGACGCTGTCCCCTTGTCCGCTGCCCAGCACGATATCCTCACTGAAGATGCTGATTTCCTCGGTGCTTCTCCCATCATTATAACTTCCGCTTTCCTTTTGTAAAGCATCGATTCGCAGCGCCGGAAACCGTCTTGTCAGAGCCAGTATCATCCATAGCATGAAAATTCCGAGACCTTCTACGGAACCTGTTTCACAAAGGAAAAACCGCAGTCCGCTGCCATTACATTTATCTTAGTGATACATCTCCGGTCTCCGATCCTCATAGGAGGGGAGCTTTCTTCGAACCTCCCGGATTCTTTCGGTATCGATAAAGACAGGAACCAGCTGTTCGCCCTCACCACAGCCGGCAATCGGAACTCCCATCGGATCCACGGCAACACTTTCTCCCATCCGGATCCTGCTGTACTGATCCGCCGCCAGCACAAAGCAGGTGTTCTCTATGGCGCGGGCTGTCACCAGCGTCCGGAAATGCTGGCTTTTCTGATCTCCCTTCACCCAGGCAGTCGGCACCAGCACAATCTCCGCACCCCCTGCCCTCTGTGCTCTTGCGATCTCCGGGAAACGAAGCTCGTAGCAGACATAGAGTCCCACTTTGCCAAAGGGGGTATCCACAGGCTCAAAGAAGCGGTCTCCCGGCTTATACTCCTCAGATTCCCTATACCCGAAGGCATCATACATATGCGTCTTGTGATACACTTGGACAATCTTCCCCTCCGCATTCAGAAGGACCGAGCTGTTATAATTTCTCCTGTCCGGCATACGCTCCGCGCTCTGTGCTTCTCCCTCCTGCTGTGCTGCCCCGTCGCCCGGCTCCGAAACCTTTTCCCGCATCCCGAACGCGATCCAGACATGATTTTTTCTCGCAATCTCCTGCATGCCCCGGGCAAAGGGTCCCTCCAGACTCTGCCCTCCGGCGTTCCGCTCTTCCACGCTCACTCCCGGACCATACTCGATCATCATCACTTCCGGATAGAGCAGAAAATCCGCATGATATTTCTCCCGGGCTTTCTCCGCAAGCACTCCTGCCTTCCTGAGATTTTCTTCCGGCTCTGCGGTACAGCTCATCTGTACCATGACAAATGTAGATTCCATAGCATCCCTCTTTCTCTGAAAATAAGTTCTGTGAAGCACCGATGAAGTATCTCCCGCCGGTTTTACACAGTATCGCGTCAAAATACATGAGTCCCTCCGTGCCGAATCCAGGGAGAAACTCTCCCTGAGTAAAACTATACCGTAAGGAGGGATCCGCCTTCGGCAGGGGCTGCGGCACCCGGCAGACGCCTCGAATGCGGTTCGGATAAAAATACGTTTTCTCACTCCACCAGCGGGAACAGGATTCGCTGATTTTCCTCCGAATACATATTGTCCCTGTGGATAATGCGGTAATGCACGGTTTTTTCCGTCTCCGAAGAGGCGCTATGCTTCAGCTTTTCGGACATCATCTTCACCGCCTGATAGCCCATATCAAACTCCTCCGGAACGATCAGAGACTGCGCACATCCCGCATCCAGAGCATATACCGCCTGATTGGATATGCCAAGTCCCACCAGTCTGAGATAGCGGCGTCCGGTACG
>CAUUIW010000003.1:0-198231 GCA_963545355.1 uncultured Oribacterium sp.
AGGAAAATGCTGTGCTTGCACAAGGATTTGACGAGCATCGCGAAACTGAGACAAGCGGAGCGAGGTTGAAGCACGAATAGCGAGGAAAATGCTGTGCTTGCACAAGGATTTGACGAGCATCGCGAAACTGAGACAAGTGGAGCGAGGTCGAAGCGTAGCTATTGCAGTAAAGGAGAGCGATGAAAAAGGTAGCGGTTATCATGGGGTCTGATTCGGATCTTCCGGTACTGGAGCCGGGGATTCAGCTGTTAAAGGAGTTTTCGGTTCCGGTATCGGTACATATATTTTCGGCACATCGGACACCGGAGGAGGCGGCATTTTTTTCGGAAAATGCACGAAAGGAAGGCTTCGGTGTTCTGATCTGTGCCGCGGGGATGGCGGCGCATCTGGCGGGTGCCGTTGCTGCCAGAACCACGCTTCCCGTCATTGGCATCCCCTGCAGGAGCAAGGCGCTGGAAGGGATGGATGCACTTCTGTCTACCGTGATGATGCCGCCGGGGATTCCGGTCGCTTCGGTGGGGATTGACGGCGCCAAGAATGCGGCGCTTCTTGCCATTGAGATTCTTTCGATTCATGAGGAGGGGCTCCGGGAGAAGCTGGAGGCAGACAGGAAGAAAAATCAGGAGAGGATCCGAGAGAAAAACCGGGCGATAGAGGAAAAGTACAATACAGTTTTGCTGTAGAAGCTTTCTGAAACTCCGGCGGTCTCCTGCCGGCGGAGAGCTGCTGTCAGGCTGTGATAAGCATGCGGCTTTCGGCAACATCCCGCATCCTGGGGCGGCAGGAAATCTGTACAGTGAGCTGGGGGATGGAAGGAAGGCGGAGCATAGAATGAAAAATGAGGAGAGGAAATGAAAAGCTTTAGTAAGGCATATCAGGAAGCCGGGGTGGATATCACTGCAGGGTACAGAGCAGTGGAGCTGATGAAGCAGTATGTGGCGCGTACGATGACGGAGTATGTGATGTCGGGGCTGGGCGGTTTCGGAGGAATGGTCGCACTGCCGAAGGGCTATGAGGAGCCGATACTGGTTTCCGGCACAGATGGTGTCGGCACCAAGCTGAAGCTCTCCTTTCTTTTGGAAAGGTATGATACTGTGGGGATCGACTGTGTCGCCATGTGTGTGAATGATGTGATCTGCTGCGGGGCAAAGCCGCTCTTTTTCCTCGATTATATCGCCTGCGGAAAGAATGTGCCGGAGCGGATCGCAGATCTGGTCAAAGGCGTGTCCGAGGGCTGTGTACAGAGCGAGGCTGCCCTGATCGGCGGAGAGACGGCAGAGATGCCGGGCTTCTATCCGGAGGATGAGTACGATCTTGCGGGCTTTGCCGTCGGAATCGTGGACAAAAGGGATCTGATCCGGCAGGAGGAAATGCGGGAAGGCGATGTACTGCTGGCGCTTCCGTCCAGCGGGGTTCACTCCAATGGCTTCTCCCTCATCCGTAAGATTTTTCGACTGGACGAGCTGAAAAAGGAAGAGGTTTTGCAGCCGCTTGCCGCGCTTCAGGGTGCTTCCCTGGGAGAAACGCTGCTGGAACCGACGAAAATATATATAAAGCCGGTGCTCAATTTGCTTCGCGAGTTCCGGGTGCATGGACTTTGCCATGTGACCGGCGGCGGATTTTATGAAAACATTCCCAGAATGATCCCGGATGGCTTATGTGCGGAGATCGATCAAGGGGATGTCCGCAGCCTTCCGATTTTTGCATTGATTCAGGAGACAGGAAAGATCGAGACCCGTGACATGTTCAATACCTTCAATATGGGTGTTGGTATGGTTGCGAGTGTCGCAGAGGAGGATGCGGTACGCGCGCAGATGCTCCTGCGGGAGCAGGGCGTCGATGCCTATATCCTCGGCAGACTGAAGAAGGGGACAGAAAAGATTGAGCTTCAGCTGCACTGAGAGAAGCAGGAAAGGGAAGGTGTTCCGGGAATGGAATCCCGGCACTTTGGGGATAACAGGAGGAGATATGGCAAAACTCAGCAGCTACCTTTTCGGGAAGAGCTATCCCGGGCGCGGGATTGTGTTGGGACTCGCCCCGGACGGAGAGCACGCGGTACTCGCTTACTTTATCATGGGGCGCTCCGAAAATTCCCGAAACCGTGTCCTTGTGAGGAAGGAGGGGGCTTTATTTACCAGAGCGGCGGATCCGGAGAAGCTCCGTGATCCGAGTCTTATTCTCTATGCGCCGATACGAACTGTGGGGAAGCAGATTATCGTGACAAACGGAGATCAGACCGATACCATCGAAGCCTTTCTGAAGGAGGGCAAAACCATGGCAGAGGCACTGGAGACGAGAAGCTTCGAACCGGACAGCCCGAATTGGACGCCGAGGATCTCCGGTCTCCTGCTTCCGGAAGAGAGAGGGTATTGTCTTTCGATATTGAAGGCGGGAGAGCCGGAGGGGAAAAGCACGGTGAGAGAATTTTTCCATTATGCTCTGGTGCCGGGGACGGGGCATCTCATTCACACCTATCAGGATGACGCTGCTCCGCTTCCGAGCTTTCAGGGGGAACCGGTAAAGGTGGAGATTCCGGAGTCTCAGAACAGCTTCACTGCCGAAATATGGGAAAGCCTTCATCCGGAGAACCGCATTTCCCTCTGTACAGAGTGGATTTCCCTGCGGGACGGAACACTCAGGGAACGCATCGTGAACCGCTTTACGGAGAAATAAAGGATGCGGACTGCAGAGACTCAGACCGGAGCGGAAGAGACGGAAAGAGAATAAGAGGAGTGCAGAAGGAGGGCAAGCATGAGGGAATGGAAACTCAAGTATGGCTGTAATCCCAATCAGGGGCAGGCGAAGCTTTCGATGCCGGACGGATCGGAGCTTCCCCTTGACATTCTGAACGGAAAGCCGGGTTACATCAATTTTTTGGATGCCTTAAATTCCTGGCAGCTGGTTTCCGAGATGAAGAAAACACTGGGAAT
Source organism: uncultured Oribacterium sp. (assembly GCA_963545355.1). GTDB lineage: Bacteria > Bacillota > Clostridia > Lachnospirales > Lachnospiraceae > Oribacterium. The sequence continues at coordinate 2,931 of CAUUIW010000003.1, forward strand.
CAGTGCGGCGGCGAGCTTTAAGCATGTTTCTCCGAGCGGGGCGGCGCTGGGGCTTCCGATGTCGGAGGCATTGAAAAAAGCCTGTTTTGTCGAGGATATCGAGGGTCTGGAAAAATCCCCCCTCGCGATGGCTTACGCGAGAGCAAGGGGAGTGGACCGCATGTCCTCTTTCGGGGATTTTGCCGCGCTTTCGGATGTCTGTGACGAGACGACAGCACGGATTTTGAAGCGGGAGGTGAGCGACGGCGTCATTGCTCCGGGATATACGGAGGAAGCGCTAAAGATTCTCCGGAAGAAGAAAAAGGGAAATTACAATATCCTCCGTATCGATGAAGACTATCATCCTGCGGCTCTGGAAAATAAGGAAGTGTTCGGAATCCGATTTACACAGGAGAGGAATGAGTTTTCCGTGACAGAGGATAGCTTTTGGCGGATCGTCACGAAGAAGCGGGAGCTTCCGGCATCTGCGAAGCGGGATATGACGGTAGCACTTCTTGCGCTGAAGTATACCCAGTCCAATTCGGTATGCTATGCCTTTGACGGACAGGTGATCGGCGTCGGTGCCGGGCAGCAGTCGAGGATTCACTGCACGAGAATCGCCGGAGACAAGGCGGATCACTGGACGCTCCGACAGTGCGAAAGGGTGCTTTCGCTTCCCTTCCGGGAGAGTCTCTCCCGGGCGGAGCGGGACAATGTGATCGATATGTATTTGTCACCGGAATCGGAGGAGGTACTTTCCGGGGAAAAGTGGGAGAAGTATTTTATCTCCTGCCCGAAAGCATTTACGAAAGAGGAGCAGCAGCGCCTTCTTGCCGGAAGCAGGGGGCTGGTCTGCGGCTCTGACGCTTTCTTTCCCTTTGGAGACAATGTGGAGCGGGCACGGAAATCCGGTGTCAGCTATATCGTTCAGCCGGGAGGCTCTGTGCGTGACAGCCAGGTGATAGAAACGGCGGATGCTTACGGGATGGTGATGTGTTTCACGGGGCTTCGGCTATTCCACCATTGATGAGGAAATGATGAACCAGAAAACAAAAATTGCGGTATTTGTTTCCGGCGGAGGCACCAATTTACAGGCGCTTCTGGATGCGGAGCGGGAGGGAAGGATTCCGGACGGGGAGATTCTTCTGGTCGTGTCATCGAGTGAAACGGCGTATGCGCTCGAGAGAGCGAAACAGGCGGGAGTCGAGACAATCGTCGCAAAGCGGGAGGAGAAAATTCTGGAGGAGCTTCGGAAAAGAGGCATCGAGCTGATCATTCTGGCAGGGTATCTGAGAATCCTGTCCGGGGATTTTGTCCGATGCTATCGGGACAGAATTATCAATATCCATCCCTCTCTGATTCCGAGCTTCTGCGGGAAGGGCTTTTACGGACTCAGAGTGCATGAGGCAGCGATCCGCTATGGCGTGAAATTGAGCGGCGCGACGGTACATCTGGTGAACGAGATTCCGGACGGCGGCAGAATTCTTTTGCAAAAGGCGGTGGAGCTGAAAGAGGGGGATACCCCGGAAAGCTTGCAGCGCCGCATCATGGAGGCAGCGGAGTGGAAGCTGCTTCCTACGGCGGCGGAGATGCTGAGCCGGGAGATTCGAGAGAAGAAAATAAAGGAGGAATGATGAAGCTTGCAGTGATTGGTTCCGGCGGAAGAGAACATGCGATATTACAGAAGCTGCGGGAGAACCCGGAGCTTACAGAGCTCTATGCGATTCCGGGAAATGCGGGGATGAAGTCTGTCGCCACGATTGTTCCGGAGATTTCCGCGACGGATCTTGCGGCAGTATGCCGGTTCTGCCGGGAATCCGCCGTTGATTACGTGGTGGTGGCGCCGGATGACCCTCTGGTGATGGGGATGGTGGATGCTCTTTCTGAGATCGGGATTCCGGCATTTGGACCCCGAAAGAATGCGGCAGTGATTGAGGGCTCCAAGGTCTTTTCCAAAAATCTCTGCAAAAAGTATGGTATCCCTACCGCTGCCTATGAGGTCTTTACGGATGCCGCGGCAGCGCTTCGTTATGTGGAAAACTGCCGTATCCCGGTGGTGCTGAAGGCGGACGGGCTGGCGCTCGGAAAGGGTGTGATTCCTGCCTTTTCGAGAGAGGAGGCCAGGGAAGCGGTGCTGACGATCATGGAGGACAGGAAGTTCGGGGATGCGGGAAATCGGCTTGTCATCGAGGAATTTCTGGAGGGAATCGAGGTTTCTGTACTTTCTTTTACCGACGGGACGCATATTCTTCCGATGCTCTCCTCGATGGATCATAAGAGGGCAGGCGACGGAGATACGGGTTTGAATACCGGCGGAATGGGAACGATTGCACCGCATCCCGCGTATACGAAGGAGATTGCGGCACGCTGCATGCAGGAGATTTTTCTGCCGACGCTCCGTGCGATGCAGGCGGAGGGACGTCCCTTCGAGGGCTGTCTTTACTTCGGGCTGATGCTGACGAAGGAGGGACCGAAGGTCATCGAATATAACTGCCGCTTCGGGGATCCGGAGGCGCAGGTTGTCCTTCCGCTTCTGAAGAGTGATCTTTACAGTGTGATGCGTGCCTGCACGGAACACAGGCTGGGAGAGCAGGAGCTTCAGTGGAATCCGGGAAGTGCCTGCTGTGTGATTCTTGCAAGCGGCGGGTATCCGGAGCACTATGAGAAGGGTTTCCCTATCCTGGGGACGGAGAAGGTGCAGCATGTGGATTTTGCCGGTGTCAGCGAGAAGGACGGACAGCTTGTGACCGACGGCGGCAGGGTTCTCGGTGTCGTGGCAGTTGGGGAAACACTGGAAAGCGCGATTCATCATGCCTATCGGGAGGCAGATAAGATCCATTTTGAACGATGTCATATGAGACGGGATATCGGGCAGAGGGCATTGCAGGCAGAGAAGGAAATGTGAGAGGAAACTCATCTCCGGGCAGAAGGGCTGTGCCGGAGAAACGGAAAAGGCGATCGTTTCGGCCGGGCAGTAGGAGGGAGTCAGGATGGTAGAGAGAGTCTATGTAGAAAAGAAGGCATTTCTTCGTCATACGGAGGAAGTCATAAGGCAGGAGATTTATGGGCTTCTGGGGATTCCGGGTGTCAGGGAGCTTCGGATTCTGAATCGCTATGACGTGGAGGGACTCTGCCCGGAGGAGTTTCAGCGGGCGGTGCAGCAGGTGCTTTCCGAGCCGCAGATGGATGAGATTTTTATGGAGCTGCCGGAAGCGGAGCATTGCTTTGCCGTCGAGTATCTCCCCGGGCAGTATGATCAGAGGGCGGATTCCGCAGAGCAGTGTATCCAGCTGCTGCTGACAGGGGAGAGACCGAAGGTCCGTACTGCCAGGGTATATCTCCTCTTCGGAGAGCTTAGTGAGGAAGAGCTTCAGAAAATCAAGGACTATCTTATCAATCCGGTAGAAGCCAGAGAGGCGGGGCTGGGGCGCCTGACGGAGCTTTCCCTTCCGGTGTCGAAGCCGCTGCCGGTAGAGGAGCTTCAGGGCTTCTGCGAAAAATCGAAGGAGGAGCTTTCGGATTTCCTTTCCGAGAGGGATCTTGCGATGGACCTGGAGGATCTCTGCTTTGTACAGAGCTATTTCCGGGAGGAGAGGAGAGATCCGACCATCACAGAGATCCGGATGATTGACACCTACTGGAGCGATCACTGCCGTCATACCACCTTCCTCACGACTCTGGAGGAAGTACATTTTGAGGATCGGAAAATCCAGAAGGCGTATGAGCGGTATCTTCGGAAACGGCAGGAGCTCGGCAGAACAAAGCCGATTAACTTCATGGATATCGCTACGCTTGCGGCAAGAGTTCTGAAGAAGAAAGGCAAGCTTTCAAGGCTGGATGAATCGGAGGAGATTAATGCCTGCACGGTGAAAATCGACGTGGAAATGGACGGAAAGAAGGAGCCCTGGCTTCTGCTCTTTAAAAATGAGACCCATAACCATCCGACAGAAATCGAACCCTTCGGCGGAGCGGCAACCTGTATTGGCGGGGCGATCCGGGATCCGCTTTCCGGGCGTGCCTATGTGTATCAGGCAATGCGGGTGAGCGGCGCGGCAGACCCGACCGTTCCTCTTTCGGAGACACTGGAAGGGAAGCTTCCGCAGAGAAAGATCGTGACAGGCGCGGCGGATGGTTATTCTTCCTATGGAAATCAGATCGGTCTCGCCACCGGACAGGTGACGGAGATCTATCATCCGCGATATGCGGCAAAGCGGATGGAGCTGGGTGCCGTGGTGGCGGCAGCGCCGGCAGAAAATGTCCGCCGGGAAGTGCCGGAGCCCGGGGACAGGATCATTCTCCTTGGCGGGCGTACGGGGCGTGACGGTATCGGCGGCGCGACCGGATCCTCGAAGGCGCATCACAGAGATTCTCTCGACAGCTGCGGGGCAGAGGTACAGAAGGGAAATGCAATCGAGGAGCGAAAGCTGCAGAGACTTTTTCGAAACGGAAACGCCAGCCGTCTCATCAAGCGTTGCAATGATTTCGGCGCCGGCGGTGTGTCGGTTGCGATCGGAGAGCTGGCGGACGGCCTCTTTATCAATTTGAATCAGGTGCCGAAGAAGTATGAGGGACTTGACGGTACGGAGCTTGCGATCTCTGAGTCACAGGAGCGTATGGCAGTCGTGGTGGCGAGGGAGAATGTGGATAGCTTCCTTGCACTTGCCGGAGAGGAGAATCTTGAGGGTACTGTCGTTGCCGAGGTGATGGAGGAGAAGAGGCTTCGTATCCAGTGGAACGACAGCATTATCCTGGATCTTTCCCGGGATTTTTTAAACAGCAATGGCGCGGAGAAGCATACCAGAGTGACTGTGCCGGACTTCCGGCGTCCCGGGGACAGCGATCCGGAGCATTACCGGGAGGGCGCCTTTGTTTCGGCATTTCGGAAGAGGGGGAGCTTTCGGGAGAAACTGCACGCGCTTTCTTCGGATCTTAATATCGTTTCCCAAAGGGGACTTTCGGAGCGCTTTGACTCCACCGTTGGGGCGGGAACTGTCCTGATGCCCTTTGGCGGCAAGTACCAGAAGACCCCCGCACTGGCGATGGCAGCCCGCATCTCTTCGGAGGAAAAGGATACGGAGCTTTGCTCCCTGATGGCTTATGGTTATGAGCCCTATCTCATGGAGAGAGATCCCTATACCGGCGCCTATCTTGCGGTGCTTCAGTCACTCTGTAAGCTGATTGCCTCCGGCTGTGACAGGGAGGAGACTTATCTTTCCTTCCAGGAATATTTCGGAAAGCCGGGTGAGGAGGAAATACGCTGGGGGATTCCGCTTTCTGCGCTTCTCGGTGCTTTTGACGCGCAGCTGGATTATGAGGTTGCGGCGATCGGCGGCAAGGATTCCATGTCCGGCAGCTTTGATGATCTGGATGTACCTCCGACCCTTGTTTCCTTTGCGGTTACGACAGCGCCGGCAAAAGATGTCCTGTCGCCGGAGTTTAAGAAGGCGGGGCATAGCGTCCTTGCGCTCCTGCCGCAGATGAAGGAGGGGATTGCCGAGCCGACGGCGATGAAGGCATTGTTTACCCTTCTCCCGGAATGGAACCGGGAGGGAAGGATTGCGTCTCTTTCCACGCTCGGTTACGGAGGGATGGCAGAGCAGGTATTCAAGAGCGTGATGGGAAATGGCTTCGGCTTCAGATTTTCGGAGGAAATCCCGATGGAAAAGCTGTTCCGGGAGCACTATGGGAGCTTCCTGCTGGAGCTTTCCGACGGGATTGACCCGGATACGGCAAAGGCAGAACTTATGAAGGCGCTTCCCACCGTCGGAATCAGAACCCTCGGTGTCATTACGAAAGCGACAGAGGAAGAGCAGGATGAGGGAGCGCAGGAAAAGCTATGTTACGGTACAGAGGAGGTGGAGCTTTCCGGACTCTATCAAAATTATGAAGAGAGGCTTGCTTCCGTGTTTCCGATGAACACAAAAAGCGAGGGGCAGGCAGAGGATACCGAGCTGTACGAAGAATTTCTCTGGCAGGCTCCGGCAGTGACAAGGGAGAAGCCGCGGGTACTGATTCCGGTTTTCCCCGGGAACAACTGTGAGACAGATGTCCGAAAATCCTGTCTTCGCGCCGGACTGGATGCGGAGATACTTCTGGTTCGAAACCGGGACAGACAGGAGATTCAGGACTCCATTCTCCGGATGCAAAGAGCAATGGCAGAGTCGCAGATTCTTGTGATTCCGGGAGGCTTCTCCGGAGGAGATGAGCCGGACGGCTCCGCCAAGTTCATTACCTCCTTTTTCCGGAATGAAAGAATACGCCGGGAGACCATGCGTCTTCTTCGGGAGAGGGACGGACTGATACTCGGAATCTGCAACGGCTTCCAGGCACTCATCAAGCTCGGGCTTCTTCCCTACGGGGAGATCCGAGACACGGACGAGCATTGTCCGACCCTTGCGATGAACACGATCGGCAGACATCAGTCGAAGATTGTGAATACGAGAGTGACCTCCAATCTTTCTCCCTGGCTTATGAGAGCGGAGCTGGGGAAAAGCTATAAGGTGGCTGTCTCTCACGGAGAGGGAAGATTCCTCTGTGAGGAAAGCCTCTATCAGGAACTGGTGAAGCAGGGGCAGATCGCGACCCAGTATGCGGATCTCTCCGGCTGTCCCACGATGGAGATTCAATACAATCCGAACGGCTCTCTGCATGCAGTAGAGGGCATCACTTCCGCGGACGGCCGTATCTACGGCAAGATGGGACATATCGAAAGATTTATTCCGGGCAATTTTAAAAATGTTCCGGGCTGCTACGAGATGGAGCTTTTCGAGTCGGCCAAGGATTACTTCGAAGGCTGAGGCGGGGAAATACGGAATCGCTGTTTTCCCGAGTGCTGCGAGGGAGTACTCCTGTATAGTGTAATTACACAATTGAGGGGACGGAAAACCGGGATAATGACGGAAATTCAAAGAATCGTATAAAAAAGAACTGGAATCATGACCAAAGCAAGGCTTGAAATCCATGGGTTTTACCGTTATGATTATAAAAAATACGAGTAATAATAAATGGAGAAGCTATGATTTCAAATCAAGTATTGCAGGGAACCATTGATGCCCTGAAGGGGATTGCCAGAGTCGACATCGCCGTGGCGGATATTGACGGCAAGGTGCTGGCATCGACCTTTACCGAGGAGCAGAATACCGGAGATATGGTGGTGGCATTTGCCAATTCGCAGGCGGATTCGCAGGCGGCAGGCGGCTACCAGTTTTTCAAGATCTTTGACGAGCATCAGCTGGAATATATCCTGATTGCCCGCGGAGATACCGACGATGTCTATATGGTCGGAAAGCTCGCGGCATTTCAGATTCAGACTCTCCTCGTCGCCTACAAGGAGAAGTTCGATAAGGACAATTTTATCAAGAACCTTCTTCTCGATAATCTCCTTCTGGTGGATATTTACAACCGCGCAAAGAAGCTGCATATCGAGGTTGGTGTACGCCGCATCGTTTATATGGTGGAGACCAAAGGGGACAGTGAGAATAGTGCACTGGAAGCTCTGAAGGTGTTCTTCCAGACCAGTCCGAAGGATTTTGTTACGGCGGTGGACGAGGAAAACGTCATCATTGTCAAGGAACTGAAACCCTCGGAGGGCTACGAGAATATCGATAAGGAAGCAGAGCAGGTTCTCGGCATGCTGAATACGGAGGCAATGATTCAGGCAAAGATCTCCTACGGAACCATTGTGAATGAGATCAAGGAGGTTTCCCGTTCCTACAAGGAAGCGAAGATGGCACTGGAGGTCGGCAAGATCTTCTATGTCGACAAGCAGATCATCGCATATAACGCGCTCGGCATCGGTCGTTTGATCTATCAGCTCCCGATTCCGCTCTGCAAGATGTTTATTAAGGAAATCTTTACCGAGGTTTCTCCGGATGAGTTCGACGATGAGACGATTGCCACGATCAACAAGTTTTTTGAGAACAATCTGAATGTGTCAGAAACGTCGCGGCAGCTTTTTATCCACAGAAATACGCTGGTTTACCGCCTTGATAAGCTGCAAAGATCGACAGGACTGGATCTCCGTGTCTTTGACGATGCCATTACCTTTAAGATTGCGCTTATGGTGGTCAGGTACATGAAGTATATGGAGACGGTGGAGTATTGATGCACCGGTTTTTTCGGAGATATGCCTTCCGATTCCCGGGCATGGTAAACGGGAGTACGGAGTTTTAGAGTAATTTTAGACTTCGGCTGCAGGAGACATGCTATACTTCGTTTATTACAAGAGACGGAGTACAGCATGTTTTATTTTATTGTAAATCCATACGCCGGAGAAGGGAAAGGACTGCGTACCTGGAAAAAGGTGCAGAGGATCCTTGTGTCGGAACCCGGTGCTCATAGCTATCAGGTCTTTCTGACTGAGAAGCCGGGGGATGCGAGAACGATCTCCCGAAAACTCACGGAAAAATGCAGAGAGGAAAAGACTCTTGTCGTAATCGGAGGGGACGGGACGCTGAATGAGGTGATTGACGGCGGCTGCTTTGATTCTAACCATGTCTGTATCTCCTATCTTGCGGCAGGCCGGGAAAGCGCTTTTGCAAGCTGCTGCAAAAAAAAGAAGCCGGAGCAGAAGATCCGGGAGCTGATCACAGCACCCTCCTATGATTTTTTGGATTATGGAATTCTGGATGGGGACAGCGGCAATCGGAGATTCGTGCATTACTTCAGCTTTGGTTTTGACGGGAAAGGACTGAGGGATGAGTGCCCGAGGAAGAGACTGAGATGGAGAAGTGCAGTCTTTCAGAAGATATGCTTTTATCAGAGCCTCTGGAGGGAATTTCGGAAAGCCAGAAGGACAAGAGGCTATATCCAGCTGGATCAGGAGAAAAAGATAGAATTTAATCATATTTTTCTGGTGACCGCGAAGATCCGTCCCGGGGTTTCCGGCATGACCGTGACCGTTATCAGTACGAGGAGCAGGCTTCGTCTCTGGCGCATCGCGGTAATGGCGGGAATCGGTGTCCACAGAAAGATGCGAGGTGTGCATATCTACCCCTGCAAATCGTTTCTGATTCATACCGAGCAGCCGATGCCGCTCTGTACGGATGGAGAAATAATACGGGAAACGAGAGATATTGACCTTCAGCTCTGTGAACGCCGGCTGAGGATCCAGGTATAAAGGCGGGATATGCTGTGGTATATTGGATCAAATGCGTCTTAACCCCTCCCGCTTTTCCGAAAGGAATTAAGAAAACAAGACAGCGGAGGAGAATCAAGAAGCAGCAGGAAGAGAAACATGGATGAAAGAAAGAGGCGGGCGATGAGAATCGGAACAGGATATGATGTACATAGACTGGTGGAGGGAAGAAAGCTGATTCTGGGCGGGGTGGAAATCCCTTTTTCCCTGGGGCTTCTCGGACACAGCGATGCGGATGTTCTCTGTCATGCGGTGACAGATGCGATTCTGGGGGCTGTGGCAATGGAGGATATCGGTACGCATTTCCCGGATACCGATGAGAGCTACCGGGGCGCCGACTCTTTAAAGCTGCTTCGGGAGGCATACCGCAGGGTGCGTGAAAGAGGATATCGTCTCTCCAATATTGACGCGACCATCCTTATGCAGAAGCCGAAGCTCCGCCCCTATATCGACAGGATGCGGGAGAATCTCGCAGAAGCACTGGAGATTGATGCTGACCGGGTATCGGTAAAGGCGACTACGGAGGAGGGGCTTGGCTTCAGCGGAAGGTCGGAAGGCGTTTCGGTGCAGGCGGTGGCGCTTCTCATGGAAAAGCAGGAGCTGCCTCACTCGGACCGCTGAGGGGACTGCCTTAAGCATCCGCCGGATATAATTTATCTTTGTAAAACACATTTCTGTCACAATCTTCTTCTATTCTAGGGGAAACGCTGAGGGGAACTTTATTTTTCGGTTCCTTCGGAGAGAAGAAATATGAAATCAGCGTTTTCCAAAAATCAGTCGTTACAGATGGAGGATAGATCGATGAAAAAAATTGCAAGCTTTATCGCCGGTGCACTTGTCTTTGGACTCGTTGCCGGTGGTTCCATGGTCGGTATCAATGTTGCCGCGCAGAGGGCGGGACTTATCTCACGGCAGGGCGTGTCGGCAGGCACAGAGGCGCCGCAGCAGCTGCCGGAAAGCACTGCCGCTGCGGCGAGCAGTACAGGGAAGAGCGGAAGCACGCAGACCGCTGCCAGTACCGTCGTGAATGCAGGCTCTGTTTCCGAGGTTGCCCAGAACGCGATGCCGTCTGTCGTTGCCATCACGAATATGATGCAGTATCAGGCGAACGGCTACTCGATGTTCGGGCAGTCGCAGACGAAGGAGGCGGCAGCAAGCGGGTCCGGTGTCATTATCGGAAAGACGGAGTCGGAGCTCCTGATTGTGACCAACAACCATGTGGTCACGGATTCCAATTCCCTTTCTGTGACCTTTGCCGATGACAAGGCGGTTGCGGCACAAATCAAGGGGACAGACGCCACGGCAGATCTCGCGGTGATCTCTGTCAAGCTTTCGGATATCCCGACCGCGACGCTCAATACGATTAAGATTGCGACCATCGGTTCCTCGGATGCAGTGCAGGTCGGCGATCAGGTTGTTGCCATTGGCAACGCACTCGGCTATGGGCAGTCGGTGACGACCGGTATCATTTCCGCGAAGAATCGTGATGTGGAGACAGAAGAGGGAACCGAGAGCGGACTTCTTCAGACAGATGCGGCGATCAATCCGGGCAACTCCGGCGGCGCGCTTCTCAATATGAAGGGAGAGCTTATCGGCATCAATGTTGCAAAGTACAGCTCGACCGATGTGGAGGGTATGGGTTACTCCATCCCGTCCGCAAAGTTCCAGTCCATTATCGACAATCTGTCCACTATGACCACCCGTGAGACCGTGCCGGAGAATGAGAGAGGCTACCTCGGCGTTCAGGTTAAGAATATCGATAAGACTACCTCGGAAACCTATGATATGCCGCAGGGTGTCTTTATCTATCGCTTTACTGAGGGCTCCAGCGCACAGAACTCCGGCCTTCAGGAGAAGGATATCCTCACAAAGTTTGACGGGCAGGGGATCAGCAGCTATGACAACCTTCAGAAGCTTCTTGCAAAGTACCGTGCCGGAGAGACCGTCAAGGTGACCGTACAGCGTATGGACGGCAGCGGAAAGTATCAGGAAGTGGAGGTAGAGGTGACTCTCGGCTCCAGCCCGCAGACGGGAGACGCCTCCTCCGAGGGACAGAAGAGCCAGCAGGAAGAGCAGCAGAATCCGTTCCAGAAACCAGGGGAAGGCGGCTCCGGTAATGACGGTTCCTCCCGGAAGGGTGGTTCCGGCAGTGAGGATGAGGAGCTTTGGCGGCAGTTTGAGGAGTTCTTCCAGCAGTACAGAAGATAAAGCTGTTTTATTCGGCGTCAGGGCTGGGGTTCCATCGGGACCTCAGCCCTGACGTTTTTTGCGGGTCGTGAGCCCCTGTGCCTACGCGGGAATCGGAGGGGGCAGCGCGAAACTGAGACGAGCGAAGCCGAAGCTTGGAAGAGAAGAAGCCGCAGCGCGAAGCCGGCGTTGACTTGCCTACATTGGCAGGGTAAACTACCCCTAGGTTGTTCGAAACAGGAGGAGCTATGAAAATCTATAACACGATGTCCCAGAAAAAGGAGGATTTCAAGCCGCTGGAGCCTGGAAAAATCCGTATGTATGTCTGCGGACCGACCGTATATAATCTGATTCACATCGGCAATGCCCGTCCGATGATCGTTTTTGATACCTTTCGCCGCTATATGGAGTACAAGGGCTATGATGTGAGCTATGTTTCCAACTATACGGATGTGGATGACAAGATCATCCGGCAGGCAAATGAAGAGGGCGTCGGATGTCAGGAGATCACCGAACGGTATATCCGCGAGGTGGAGAAGGATATGGACGACCTCAATATCGAAGCTGCCTCCGCACATCCTAAGGCAACCGAAGAGATTGAAGGGATGATTGTGCTGATCAGGCAGCTGATTGACAGCGGTTTTGCCTATGAGAAAAATGGCACGGTATATTACGACACTTCGGCATTTCCGGAATATGGAAAGCTTTCCCATAAAAACATCGAAGACCTTCGCTCGGGACTCCGTGAGCTGAAAGTTTCCGGTGAGGAGGATAAGAGGAGCCCGACGGATTTTGTGCTCTGGAAGCCGAAGAAGGAAGGCGAGCCGTACTGGGAGTCACCATGGGGCAAGGGACGTCCGGGCTGGCATACCGAGTGCTGTGTGATGGCACCGAAATACTGCGGCGGCAGACTGGATATCCATGCCGGCGGAGAGGATCTCGTGTTCCCGCACCATGAGAATGAGATCGCGCAGTATGAGGCAGCACACCATGAGACTTTCGCCAACTACTGGATGCACAATGCCTTTATCAACATTAACAATAAGAAGATGAGCAAATCTCTCGGAAACTTTTTCACGGTGAGGGACGTCACCTCCTGGTACGATCCGCGGATTCTGCGTTTCTATATGCTGAGTGCACACTATCGCTCTCCACTCAATTTCTCAGAGGAGCTGATGCAGTCCGCGAAGGCAAGTCTCCAGCGCATCGATACCGCTATCGAGCGACTTCAGGGTCTGTCCCAAAAACTCGCGGGAGCAGAGATGACAGAGGCGGAGCAGGAAACAAAGGCGGAGATCGACCGCCAGAAGCAGGTATTCTGCGACAAGATGGAGGATGATCTCAATACGGCAGATGCCATTACGGCAGTTTTCGAGCTGGTACGTATTGCCAATGTGTCAGTGACGGAAAGCAGCAGCAGGGTCCTCTGTGAGTATATGCTCAGGAAGCTTATGGACCTTCTCGGGATTCTCGGCATTCGTCTTCCAAAGCGGGAGGAGAGCCTTGACACAGAGGTGGAGAAGCTGATTGCCGCAAGACAGGAAGCGAGAGGGAATAAGGATTTTCAGGAAGCGGATCGCATCCGAGACCGACTGCTCGGGATGGGAATTCGGCTGAAGGATACCAGAGAGGGTGTGCAGTGGTCCCGCATTTAATCCCTCCGGCAGAGGGACGGGAAAATGATATTCTTTCCTTCTACCGACGGCTGTTTGAGATCCATACGCTCGATTTGTTATCGGTGAATCCGGTGAAGTTTGCCTATCTCGGGGACTCGATCTATGACTGCATCGTTCGGGAGTATGTGCTGCAGCATTTTAACGGGCATGTGAATCAGCTGAATGAGAAGAAGAAAAAACTGGTCTGTGCCGGTGCACAGGCGGAGATCATGGGCTATCTCATGGGGAATGCCTGTCTCACGGCAGAGGAGGAGAGCCTCTATCGGCGCGCGAGAAATCAGAAGACACATTCACGGGCGAAGAATCAGAGTGTCGCGGACTATCGCAGGGCAACCGGCTTTGAGGCGCTGATCGGTTATCTCTACTGTAAGGGGGAGCTTCGGCGCATGCTGACACTGGTACATGAGGGACTGTTGCATTTGCTGCATCGGGACGCTTCGACGCTTCCGAGGAGTACAGTTCCGAGTGCTGATGCAGGAGAAGCCGACCTTCCGGAAAAGAGGCAGCGGGTGAGAGCGGAACAAACGAAGGAGGAGGCATGAGAGAAGAGGAGATGACCCTCATCGGTCGCAATCCGGTGCTGGAGGCGTATCGGGCAGGCAGGACTGTTGATCGACTGTTTGTCCAGTCCGGACTGAAGGATGGTCCCGTACTGACGATTCTTCGGGAAGCAAGGAAGGCGGATACTGTTGTCGATTTTGTCGAGAAGAAGCGTCTCGATGAGATGAGTCAGAATGCGCCCCATCAGGGGGTGATGGCGTATCTCTCCTCCTTCCGTTACTATGAGCCGGAGGATATGCTGCAGGCGGCAGAGGAAAAGGGAGAAGCACCGTTTCTGTTTCTTCTGGACGGCATCGAGGATCCGCATAATCTGGGAGCGATGATCCGTACCGCGAATCTTGTCGGCGCACATGGTGTCATTATTCCGAAGCGAAGAGCGGCGGGGCTGACCGGAACCGTGGCAAAGGCAAGTGCCGGCGCCCTCAATTTCACAAAGGTTGCCAAGGTGACCAATCTCACGCAGATCATGGAGGAGTTGAAGGAGAGGGGACTTTGGTTTGTCTGTGCGGATATGAAGGGAGAGAATATGTACCGTCAGAATCTGACGGGACCTATCGGGCTTGTGATCGGTAATGAAGGCGAGGGGGTTTCCCGTCTTGTCCGTGAGCACTGCGATATGCTGGCATCCATTCCCATGAGGGGAGACATTGATTCTCTGAATGCGTCTGTCGCCTGCGGTGTTCTGGCGTATGAGATTGTGCGGCAGAGAATGGCAGAATAAATAGGGAGGATACCGGGTTAGAATAGCTTCCTGCACGTTCGTGCAGGAAGCTATTCTAACCCGTTCCCATATCGGAACGAAATGGGAAACAGGGAAGAAAAGCCACAGGGAAAGACAGTAAGCGGTTTAAAGGAAAACGGAATTAACGGCAGGAGGAAGTATGAGTCGAGCGGAACATCTCGGGAATAAAGGAGAGCGGGAGGAAGAGAAGGCATTTCTGACCTGTGAGCGCTACTGGGTTTTTGTGCTTCTGATGCTGTGCGGCGGCTATTTCGGCGGATATACCTACAATGTCCGGGGAGGCATCTTCTGCAATGCACAGACCGCCAATCTGCTTCTGATTGCCCTTCATTTCGGAGATGGCAATATTCCCGCCGCGCTGAGGCATTTTTTCCCCTTTATCGCCTATATGGCAGGGATCCTCGTGTCGGAGCATTTCGGAGAGTATTTTAAGGGAAGTCATGTGCTCCGCTTTGAGACAGGGTTTGTTTTTATCGAGATGGTGCTGGTGTTTATTCTGGGAGCGCTTCCCGGGTCTTATCCGGATGTCATCTGTCAGCTGGGGGTCAATTTTATCACTGCCATGCAGTTCAATGTCTTTCGTCAGGCGGAGGGCGTCGGTATGGCGACCACCTTCTGCACGAATCATATCCGGCAGATGGGGGTAAATCTCTATCAGTATTTCTATACCCATCAGCCGAAGAAGAAACAGCTTTTCCTCCGGCACAGCGGGATGGTGCTGAGCTTTGCCGGAGGCGTGCTGGCCTCTACCGTGATCTCCCGCTACATTCCCTATCAGTCTCTCTGGGGCGCCTGTCTGATTCTTTTGGTGATTTTCGTGAAGCTGCTTCTGGCAGATCGAGGAGAGGAAAAGAAGCTTCTCGAACGACGACCGAGAGGACATTAGGGGAATGCTGAGCCTGGAATATACACAGAAAAGGCAGTAAGAAGAAAGCCGGGGAGAATAAAGAATGAAAGCACAGGGAACATATAAAATTACAGGGCATACCGGACTGCTCTGCCTTCTGGGGTCTCCTGTGGAGCACAGTCTGTCTCCGGAAATCCATAATTACAGCCTGGAGAAATGGGGGCTTCCCTACTGTTACCTTGCCTTTTCGGTGGAGAAGGAGGAGCTTCCAACGGTGCTCGGCGGTCTGAAGGCACTGCATTTCCGCGGTGCGAATCTGACGATGCCGCTGAAAAATGCGGTTCTTCCCTACTGTGATACCCTCTCCCGGGAAGCGCGGTTTTCCGGTGCGGTGAATACCCTTGTTTTTGAGGGAGGAAAACTGCACGGCTATACGACGGACGGACTTGGCTTTCTTTTGGCATTACAGGCAGAGGGGATTTCCTGCCAGGGGAAAAAACTCCTGCTGTTGGGCGCCGGCGGTGCCGGGACCTCTGTGCTGGTCGCAGCCGCACTGCACGGCTTCTCGGAGATTGTGGTATTTCTGCGGGAGGAAAGCCGGACGAGAGAAAAGGTCGGGCGGCTTTCCGAGAAACTGGAGCAGGAGGGCGTATCCTGCGGTATCCGGATTTCGGGCTTTTCGGAAGAGGAGATAAAGAAGAGCGGAGAGGATGCGGCGGTTCTCCTGAATACGACCAATGTCGGGATGCAGGATGATGCGACTCTCATCCCAGATTTTTCTGTCTTCCCGAGGGACATGCTCGTTGCCGATGCCATCTATGCGAATCCGGAAACCCGGATGCTTCGGGATGCGGGGAGAGCCGGTTATAGAACCATGAACGGCGTTCCGATGCTTCTGTATCAGGCTGCCGAGGCGTTCCGCCTTTTTACCGGCAGAGAGATGCTGATGGAGAAGAAACTGCTGGAGCAGATAGGGCTGTAGGAAAGGAAAGCTGCGGATTTCCGTTTTTTGGTAGCGATTTGTCTTTTTCTGCTTGACAAGGATGGGGCAATTCTGTATCTTATAGGAGTTGAGTTACGGCTCAGCCAAGCTGATGTAGCACAGTCGGTAGTGCGTCGCATTGGTAGTGCGGAGGTCACGGGTCCGATTCCCGTCATCAGCTTCCATGAGAGCAGACGGAAGCCCTGTAGAGGGCTTCCGTTTCGGCTTGTCAAAAAAGTGTTCCAGCGGCAAGAAGAGCGGAATTGACAAAAACAGAGTTCCGAATCAGGGGAAACAGGCAGGCAGAGGAGCATACTTCACAGCGATCTGGACTCTCTGTCCAGGATAGAGCATTTGCCCATAGGGCTTGGGGATATACTGAAGGCATCAATCCGGCGCACAGGACGGCGATCAGGGGCGGAAACCACGAAAGCCACAGGCCCGGAGGGCGGGATCTGTACAGTTTTTTTCAAGAGGAGAACCAACATGGAAGCATCCAAACAGCCGGCCGCCCGCTGCGGTACTACCGTTCTGTGCTTTGCCGCCATCTTGGCGGGGCAAGGCTGGCTTCTGCGCGCGGTGTGGGCCGCGGGGCCCGGCGGCTGGCCGCTGCCGGTACTCACCGAGTTGCCCTTTGCCGTGCTGTTTGCGGCCGGTCTCGCATGGTGCTGGGGCCATCCCAAGGGATGGACGAATAATGTCGGCTGTGCAGCGGCCTTTGTTCTGCTGGCCGTCTACCTTGCTATAAACGCTGCGCAGTACCGGACCCTTGCCGGGCTGTATCTGGCCGGCATCGAAACGGAGTACCCCAGCTGGGGCAAGGCGCTGGTGGCCATCAAGCTGATTCTGGCCTGCATGGGAGTGGTGGCCGGCGTGCCGGCCGCCGCCGCGCCCACGGGGCGGGAGTATGCCGACAAGCTGCGCCAGGCGGTGTACCGCCAGGAGGCCGAGTGGGCCAAGGGCAGCGCGCGCGGGGCCAAAAAGGATCTGGACGCCACCATGCATAAGCTCAAGGAATCGCTCTCGCCGCAGGAGTACGCCGAGCTGCTTGCCAGGATGAAGCAGGACGCCGACGCACAGTAAATGTCTCTCAGACGGACTCGTCGTCTCCGTGCGACTTTTTTTCAGCGCGCCAGAAGGCTACAGCCAGGCAGGCCAGGACGATCAGGTTGGCTGCCAGCATGGTTTTGTCGGTGTACACAAGGGCCGAGCGCACAGCGCTGAGGCCGGCGGCCAGGATCGCCGCCAGGTACATGGCGCGGGTCAGCCACGCCATGGGCTCTTTTTGTTGTAAAACACGCCACAGATTGGCGCCCCAGAACAACAGAACGGCAGCAAACAGGGCCACCACAGCATACAGAAGGATCGCGGATGTCTGCATTGCTTCACTCCCTGTCTTGTTTTTCTTCGTTCACGAACTCGTCCCACACGCGGGCAGAGTTTCCGTAGGCGCAACAGCCGCCCAAAAACACAGGATCCTGCGGCCCGCGCTGCAGCGGCTCGTCCAGTATGATCTGCACGGCCTCGTCCTGCGTCAGGCTGAACGCATGACCGCGGTATTCGACCGTGATGAAATCGGGACGCACAGCTGTGATACGGATATCCGCGCCCGGCAGTATCCCCTCTCCCTCCAGCCGTTTGGCGAGCGGGCGGTTTTTGATGCGTACGACGGTGAATGTGGCGCCGGCGGCGACCTTTGTCATGGAAAGCATGGCGTGTCCTCCTTGTTGGCTGACGTGGATTGGGAACAGTTGCTGTCACTTACATAAAACTTCACTAAAACTTTACAGGATTTTGCCCTGATCCGCAAGCGGGGCTATCCATGACCGCACCGACAACTCTGTACCGGAAAGGAACAATCTATGGGAACCTGGGCCATCCGCCTGGCATACGCCGTGATGATCGCGGGCATTATCCTCTGCTTTGCGTTCAGCCGTGGGCATGAGCGCGACATCCGCGCCACGGTAGACGAGTTTGCACGCCGCTTTACCGACCTCTCCAACTATTTGTCTCCCATGCCGCCCAGGGAGCACCTGCGCACGGAATTGCTGCCGGACGGCGCGCTGCGTCCCCTGCCCGCCGCCGCGCAGCCGGAGGCCATCCGTTCTATCCTCAAACGGGCTGCCGGCAGGAGAGCCGAGGAAGGCTTTGCTGCCCTGGATGCTGCCGCCGCCGATATTGCCAGGCGGGCGGGCTTCAACCGTACGCACAAGGTGCAGTTCTGCGCCCCGGTGGATGAGCTGCTTCTGCTGACACAGTCGTTTCTGCGCGACTGCGCCGAGCTTGACCGCATCGACAGCCCTGAAAAGCTGCAGCGGTTTGAGAGCTATCTGTTTGAGCAGCCCGCGCACCGCACCGTGCTTTTGAAGCGTGTGAGCGGCGCGTTCGCCGAGGAGTTCCGCAGGCGCAACGCCGCGTATGCCAGGGAAATGGAGCGGATCGAGGCCGCCGAACGCGCGGCGAAATCCAAAAAATAAGCCTTATCTCTGTCCCGTATGCCGGCTGAGCGCCGCCGTGCGGGATTTTGTTTTTGGGCGGAGAGCAACAAACAGTATGGATTCTTTCTCATTCGTCCATGTTCGCACATGAGGCAATTTGTGATACTTGACAAAAATTTACCATTTATTTTGCTTTTATTCACAAAAATTTCATTTTCGGTTTACTCTCTTAATACATCGTGGTATGTTTAGCCAAAAGAATGGAGGAAAAAAGAGAGAAAAGCAGGCGCGGGGATTGAGCCTCTCCGGCTGGGCGAGTCTGTTTTTTCCAAGTGTTTCGTGTCACCCAAAGAAGGAGGCTACCAAATGGCAGAAGAAAAAACTACTTTGGCAACTATCCTGCGGGAGCCGGATGGCTTTAACAGCGGCAAATTCCCGCTGCAAAAGCGCAAGCTGGGAGGCGTACAGCCCTATATTCCTCTGGGACCCTTCCATCTGCGCATCCCTGTGATTCACCATGAGTGGTCCTGGACAGAGATGGCGGCCGCTATGTTTCTGGGCGTTGCCTGCCTGGGCGCGGGCACCGCGACCACCATGTCCACCTTTGGCTTTGACGATCCCGCCACCATCGCGGCCCTGGGCCTCACCGAGAACGGCGCCTTCCTGATGAGCCTCACCTTCGGCGTGCTGAACGCCGTCTGTTACTACCTTCCGTCCCTGCTGGGCGATCCCGTGGTCCCTGGCTGGATCACGCCCGCTCTGCCCCTAACGCTGAAATATCTGGATCAGTGGGCCATGCCGGACTACGCTGCCGGTCAGGTCGACCGCATTTATGCTATGATCGCCCTGCAGATGCTGGTGGCGCTGTGCTTCCTGATCATGGGCGCGACAGGTCTCGGCCGCAAGCTGGTCGACTCGGTGCCCATCTCGATCAAGGCGGGTATCGTGCTGGGCGCCGGCATCACGGCAGGCATCAACGTGTTCAGTTCCCGTATGCCCAAGGCCCCCATCACGGTCGTCGTTGCGATCCTGATGTCCTATTTCTTTCTGTTCAATCCCAGCTTTGCCCGGGCCGCCAAGAAGAACTCCACCCTGAACTTCCTGCGCAACCAGGGTGTTGTGCCCGCTCAGCTGTTCGCCATTGTGGTGGCGCCCTTTCTGATCCGCGAGATTGCGGTGCCCGCTCTGCAGTGGGGGCTCACTCCCCTGAGCTTCGGCTTCGTGCTGGAGCACTTCACGATTTTTGGTCTGGGCATGCCGGCCGCCTCGTTCTTCCTGGCGGCTATCCCCAGCGCCCTCACCACCTACATCATCGCCTTCTCGGACTTCGTGCTGGCCAAGGAGCTTGTCTCGGAAGCCACCGCCACCCGTCCGGATGAAATCGTGATTTTTGATGCCGGCCGCTCCAATTTGGTGAGCTTCCTGCGCAACGGCATCATGTCACTGTTTGCCCCCTGGGTGCCCATGTGCGGCCCCCTGTGGGCTTCCGGTCTTCTGACGATTACCGAGCGCTACAAGCGCGGCTACAAAACCATGCACAGCTACTGGGACGGTGTCTGCACCTTCCGCGCCGCCACGGTAATCTCCGTGCTGATCCTGCCTTTGGTCACGCTAATCCGCCCCGCATTCGCCATCTTCTTTGGCATCACGATGGGCGTGCAGTGCTTCGCCTGCGGCAACATCGGCATGCGGATGTGCCAGTCTGCCAACGACCGCGGCATCGCCTGCGTGATTGCGGCCGCTCTCGCCTTCTATACGCCGGGCTGGGCCCTGCTGGTGGGCATCATCGTGTGGGCCGTTGTGGAGGGCAGTGAGCTCTTCTTCAAGGAGAAGGCGCAGGCTGCCGCCTGATCTTTCCAACATACTTGTCCCGGTCCTGCCCTCTGGGACGGACCGGGGCTCTGCTTGTAGAGTGGGATATCCTGTTTCCAGGCGGAGCTTTTTAACGG
This sequence comes from uncultured Oribacterium sp., assembly GCA_963545355.1. Taxonomy (GTDB): domain Bacteria; phylum Bacillota; class Clostridia; order Lachnospirales; family Lachnospiraceae; genus Oribacterium. The sequence continues at coordinate 23,428 of CAUUIW010000003.1, forward strand.
AAAAAAGTATATTGATCCGTTTACAGGTGAGCCGGAAAGCAAAGCAGAAGATAAAGCCAAGAGGCTTAGCAGGTAAATATTTTGCAGCCGGTGAGCCTTTCGATAGGTCTTTAGACCCAAATGCCGGTAGTATGCCCTTACAGGGCGGAACAAATCACCAGCTTAGCCGGTGGTTTTGATTTTCAGGAGGCTGTTTTAATGAAGCAAATCGTTTTTAAGCCGGAGCTGCACAAATTTGATACCTGTGCTGCATTTGCCAAGGAGTTCCGGCTTGGCAAGGGCGACCTGATCCTGACCAACCAGTACATTTACGAGCCGTTCTTCAGTGCGCTGGGGCTGGATGTCGCCGCCATCTATCAGGAACAATACGGGACCGGAGAGCCCACCGACGTGATGGTGGACGCCATCATTGCCGACGCCGTCAAAACCGGCTACAAGCGCGTGATCGCCATCGGCGGCGGCACCATCATTGATATCGCCAAGATCCTGGCCGTGACGGACGGCGGTCCTGTGGACGCTTTGTACGACAACGTGCCGGGCCTGCAGAAGAGATACGAGCTGATCCTCCTGCCCACCACCTGCGGGACGGGCAGCGAGGTCACCAGCATTTCCATCATCAACCGCACGCGCATCGGCACCAAGATGGGACTTGCGTCCGACGCGATGTTTGCCGACTATGCGGTGCTGATTCCCGAGCTTTTGCAGAAGCTTCCCTTCCCCGTGTTCGCCACCAGCTCCATTGACGCGCTGGTGCACGCCGTGGAGTCCAGCCTGTCTCCCAAGGCCACGCCCTACACCAAGCTGTTTGGCTACAAGGCTATCGAGATGATCATCCGGGGCTATCAGACCCTGGTCCGCGAGGGACGCGGCAGGCTTCCCGACCTGCTGGAAGATTTTTTGATCGCCAGCAACTATGCGGGTCTCGCCTTTGGCACGGCGGGCTGTGCAGCCGTGCACGCCATGAGCTACCCGCTGGGCGGCACCTACCATGTGGCCCACGGCGAGAGCAACTACGCCATGTTCACGGGCGTTCTGAAGAACTACATGGAAATCAGAAGCGACGGGGAGATCGCCGCGCTGAACCGCTACCTGGCCGATCTGCTGGGATGTGAGGTCCGGGACGTGTACGACAAGCTGGAAGAGCTATTGAACCAGATGCTCCCCAAGAAGGCTTTGCACGAGTACGGCGTGACGCAGGACGACATCGAGATCTTCACCCAGGCGGTGCTCACCACGCAGGGCCGCCTGATGGCCAACAACTTTGTGCCTCTGGACGCCGACAGGCTGCGCAAGATCTACAAAGAGCTGTACTGAGCCGATCCTCCTCAAAACAGGCTCACATCGAATAGGAGGCTCCGTCATGCGACGGGGTCTCCTGTTTGATGTAAAATGGCATCATGGGGAAGCCAATCTATTTTGACAAGCTGAGACGGAAGCCCTCTCTAGGACTTCCGTCTTTTTACAGGCAGTGAGCAGAAATAGAAATGTCGAGAGTGAAGATATCACGTGACTTCTGTCTGTCCGGGATATCGGCCGATTCCGTTTTGAAGTAAGATCTCGTTCTGGGAAAAAGAGAATAACAGAACAAAATCTTACAATATAAATATTGTATTGAAAAAAGAACAAAAATTCAGGGTGCAGACCCGCTCTCCGGAGCTTTGGGATATCGAAATATCGAATAAACTCAGATATAATAGCTTCGCTAAATGTCGGCGTCTGACGACCGCAAAATCATCAAGGATTCGATAGGAGTTTACATGGAAAAATATTTAAAGCCGGAACTGGTTGTCGCAGAAAGTTCCGAGGATGGAACTTTCGCGCGTTTTGTCTGTACACCGCTGATCCCGGGAGAGGCTACGGTATTGGGAAACTCTCTTCGCCGTATTCTTTTATCCTCCATGCCGGGAGCTGCCGTCAGTGAGGCAAAGATTGACAGTGTTTATCACGAGTTTTCCTCCATTGCCGGTGTGAAGGAGGATGTCACCGAGATCATCATGAATCTGAAGAGGCTTGCCATCAGAAACAGCTCGAGCTCTGATGAGCCCGTGATGGCATATGTGGATTTTGTCGGAGAAGGTATAGTAAGAGCATCCGACATTAAGGTCAGCTCCGAGGTGGAAATCATCAATCAGGATCAGCTGATTGCGACATTGTCCGGGAAGGACGCAAAGCTCTATATGGAGCTGAAGATTACCAAGGGGCGCGGCTATGATGGAGCAAATACCCGGGATCACAGTGATCTTTCCATCGGAGTCATCGCTGTGGATGCCATTTACAGCCCGGTACAGAAGGTTAATGTCATTGTGGACGAGGAGAATGGGGTAGGAAAGCTGACGCTGGATGTCACCACCAACGGCACAGTCAGACCGGAGGATGCGGTTTCTCTGGCGGCCCGTATCATGCAGACTCATCTGCATCTTTTCAGTCATATGGATGAGAGTGTGAAGGAGGAGGCAGTGCATCTGTCCTCCGGTCAGGAGAGCAATCAGTCAGAGATGCAGAAGAGCATCGATGAGCTGGAGCTTTCCGTTCGTTCCTATAACTGCCTGAAGCGTGCCGGAATCAATACGGTGGAGGATCTCTGCTCCAGAACGATGGATGATCTCATGAAGGTACGTAATATGGGTAAGAAATCTCTGGATGAGATTCTTCTGAAGCTGGAACACATGGGGCTTACCCTTCAGAACAAGCAGGAAATTTAAAGAGGTATTTCGGCGGCACTTCCTTTCTTAAGCTTTCTTAAGAATCTATCCATAATTTATCTATAAACGAAAGCTATAGTAAGGAACGTAAAGGGACAGTGCATTTTCCGTGATTGGAAAGGTTCTGCAGGGTACGAGCTGCGGAGCCTTTTTTAATTTTCGCGAGTAGCGAGGAAAATCCCAGGCTTGCCTGAGGATTTGACGAGCACCGCGAAACAGAGGCGAACGAAGAGAAGTCGAAGCGCGAGTAGCGAGGGGGCTCCAGGCTTGCCTGAGGATTTGACGAGCACCGCAAAACAGAGACGAACGAAGTGAAGTCGAAGCCGGCATCGGAAGTGCGAATGACATAAAGGGGAGAAGAAGTGGAAAAGACAGGGGAAAATGCGGCTGCGAGGAAAAAAATCGGCATTCTGTTTATGGTGCTGTCCAGTCTGAGTTTTGCTCTCATGCAGATGATTGTCAGTGCGAGTAAACGAATCCCGACCATGGAACAGGTCTTCTTTCGAAATATGTTTGTGCTTTTTGTTTCCTATCTGAGCCTTCGGAGGAGACAGCTGCCGCTGCTCGGAGATCGTAAATACTGGAAGCCCTTGTTCGGCCGCTGTTTTTTCGGCTTTCTCGGACTGATTTCATTGTTTTATGCTGCAAGCCATGCCGCGCAGGGGGATGTCGCCATCCTTGCTAAGCTGGCGCCGGTTTTTGTGACCTTCTTTTCCGCACTTTTTTTGCACGAAAAGCTTTCCAAAATCCAGATTCCGGCATTACTGCTTTCGATTGCGGGGGCTGCTCTGGTATTTCGACCGAGCTTCCATTCCAATCCCTTTCCTCTTTTTGTTGTGGTATTTGAAGCTGCCTGTACAGGAGTGGCATATACTTTTCTGAGTTACTTTAAAGGCAGAGTGGACGGTATGAGCGTTATTTTTGCATTCTCCGCTTTTTCCGTACTGGCAAGTCTTCCTTTTGCGGGCATGGGATTTATCCTGCCCACTTTGACAGAGCTGCTTCTGCTCCTGCTGATCGGTGTTTCCGGATCTCTCGGGCAGACCTTTGTGACATACGCTTATCGCTATGCGCCGGCTTCGGAGATCAGTATCTATGACTATACAGGCATTATCTTCAGTCTGATTCTCGGGTTCCTCTTTCTGGGAGAAGGGATTCGTTTGTACTCGTTTCTCGGCGGAATGCTGGTGATTCTGGCATCTCTCCTGAGCTACTGGTATAACCGGAGAAAAACGCAGTAATGTTTTGGAATGCAAAATCAGGAGAACAGCAGCTTTGCGATTTCCTCCGTTGTCCTGTAGACCGGATGGTGGTGTTTCTTCATATAGCTGAGCACCTCCGCAGTCTGGTGCCCCCATGCCGCGCAGGCGAGGAAAATGCCGGCACGTTCACACATTTTCGCCCCGGGAATCAGATCGTCCAGCATGATGAGATCTGTTTTCTCAAGTGAGAAGTGCCGGCAGATTTTCTCGATTGGGTAGGGAAATGGCTTCTGCTCCTCCTCCGGGAGCTCGGAGCCAAAAATCAGATCCGGGACAGGAAGATCATTTTTCTGATAGTCTCTCAGGATATTTCCCTTTTCATTGTGAGATATGACACAGAGATAGCCGCCGAGTTCCTTTTGCTTCCGCATGATTTCCCGGATGCCGGGGTAGGGAGAGGGGGTATGCTGCTTCGCGAAGCTGAGCCAGTTTTTATGTTCCTGTCGGATCTCTTCCTCCGAGAGCCTGGCAACGTTGCGATAATACTGATAGATGCCCGGAGAGCAGTTCAGCTGAAAGTAGCCCTCCAGAGTGACTGTGGCAAGCTCCGGACGCATCCTCCGCATGGTATCGAGAAAGGACGGATGGTGAATGGTTCTCGTACTGTCGACAGTGGTGTCGTCATGATCCAGAATCAGACAGCGGTAGTTTAGTTTTGTGTAATAGGAAAGATCCATGGAAGACTCCGATTTTGACTGCGATGATTTTCAGTGCCTTGTCTATTATAGGGAAGGATAGGGGAAATAAAAAGACCTCTTGTTTTTTATCTTTTAATGAAAAACAGGCAGCAAATTAGTTCTTGCGTTATCTCTGAATCTTTGCTATCATACTTTAGTCGCATTTTCACGGCGAACTATTTTAAGAAGGAGGTGCAGCCATGGCTAAGTGTGAAATTTGTGGAAAGGCAGTTCACTTCGGTAATCAGGTCAGCCATTCACATAGAAGATCCAATAAGGTATGGAAGGCAAATGTAAAGTCCGTACGCGTTCAGACAGAGGGCGGTACGAAGAAGATGAATGTATGTACTTCCTGCTTGAGATCCGGATTTGTGGTAAGAGCAATCCGCGTGCCGAAGGAAGCATAATTGTTCGTGGGAGGGGAGCCGCAGAGATGCGGCTTCTTTTTTTGTGCGGGAGAAAAAAACGAAATTTGACGGTGGAGGTGCCGGTATTTTTATTTCCTTAACTTTTTTATTTTCCGTAGATATGTTAATCTATGGTAGATTATGAACAGGCGGAAGCTGAAGCATTCTGCTTTAGGGAAATACTGATGCAGCATTTCTTTGGATTTTGATAGATTTCGTAGTGATACGAGGAAAGGACGAGATATGAAAGCGAAATTTTCCCAGAAGCTCGGGGAAGTGCAGATTTCTCCGGAGGTTATCAAGACCTATGCAGGAACTACCGCGGTAGAGTGCTTTGGTATCGTCGGCATGGCAAAGGTTTCGATGCGGGATGGTCTGGTACATCTTCTGCGTCCGGAAAGTCTCACGAAGGGAATTTCCGTGGAGATCGAGGAAGACGGAATCCGGCTCGAGTTCCATGTGATCGTTTCCTATGGTGTGAATATTCCGGCGGTTACGGACAACCTGATGGAAAATGTACGTTATGCGGTACAGGAGTTTACCGGGATGAAGGTACAGCAGGTACGTGTTTATGTCGAAGGCATCCGCCGTATTGATGACTGAATTGATTCTTAAGGAGTAGCATGAAAGAAATAGATGCAAGACAGCTGCGCGATGCATTTCTGCTGGGTGCAACCCGTCTCAATCAAAATAAAGAGTATATCAATGAGCTGAATGTGTTTCCGGTGCCGGACGGCGATACCGGAACCAATATGACCATGACGATACTGTCAGCTGCCCGCGCGGTGGCGGATGTCCCGGAGATTACTCTGGACAATGTGTTAAAGGCGATGGCAAGAGGCTCGCTTCGAGGCGCACGGGGGAATTCCGGTGTCATTCTTTCGCAGCTGATTCGCGGCTTTACCAAGGAAATCCGAGAAAATGAACATCTGGATACGGTAGTACTGGCTGCCGGGTTCCGAAGGGCGGTGGATACTGCCTATAAGGCGGTAATGAAGCCGAAGGAGGGCACGATTCTGACGGTCGCGAAGGCGATGGCGGATAAGATCGAGGAGCAGGCGGTCTATACCGAGGACATCGAGACTCTTCTGGCGGCTGTCGTGGAGGAGGGGGACGCCACTCTTCTGAGAACGCCGGAGATGCTTCCGGTACTGAAGGAAGCCGGTGTTGTGGATTCCGGCGGGCAGGGACTCATGACCATGATTCACGGTGCGCTTGACGGGCTGCGGGGGGAGATGTATGATCCGAAGTTTTTAGAGCTTTCCGGCGTATTTCAGGAGGGTGCCGGAGAGATGTCCGGCGGGGAAGTACCGCGCCGAGGAGAGATCAGTACCTCGGAGATCAAGTTCGGCTATTGCACCGAGTTTATGGTGCATGGAGACCACTCCTTTACGGAGGAAGAGGTGGGGCAGCTCCGTGAGTGGCTGAGCGGCGTCGGAGACTCCATTGTCTGCTTCTCGGATGAAGAGATGATAAAGGTGCATGTACACACCAATCATCCGGGAAATGCGTTTGAAAAGGGGCTGTCGCTGGGCTATCTGTCCCGCATGAAGGTGGACAATATGCGTCTTGAGCATCATGAGGTGCTGATTAAGGATGCAAGCCGTATCGCCGGTATGCAGAGGGAAGAGGCAGAAGCGGAGAAGAGAAAGCAGAAGAAGTCGGAAGAGATTTCCGTGCCGAAGGAGCATAAGGAATTTGGCTTTGTTTCTGTCTGTGCCGGGGAGGGACTGAAGAAGATCTTTGAGGGACTTGGTGTCGATACCGTGATTTCCGGCGGACAGACGATGAACCCAAGCACCGAGGATATCCTGAAGGCAGTGGAGGCACTGGATGCCGACCATATCTATATCCTTCCCAATAACAGGAACATCATCCTCGCGGCAAATCAGGCGAAGGCGCTGCTGGAAAAGAGGGATATCCATGTGATTCCGACCAGTACCATCCCGCAGGGAGTCACTGCAATGATTTCCTTCAATCCCGACCGGAGCGCTGCGGAGAATGCGAAAGCCATGGAAGAGATGCTTTCGTCTGTATTTTCCGCAGAGGTCACCTATGCGGTTCGTGATACGACGATCGAGGGAAAGGAGATCCGAAAGGGAGATGTGATGTGCCTCTCGGACAGAGGGCTTCTGGCAGTGGAAAAGGACAGTGCTGCTGCAGTGGAGAAGGGGCTTTCTGAGATGCTCACAGAGAATTCGGAGATTGTGACGCTTTATTACGGAGAGGATGTGAAAGCAGAGGAGGCGGAGGCGCTTACCAAGGCTCTTCAGGAAAAATTCCCGAAGCAGGAGTTTGAGCTGCAGTACGGCGGACAGCCGGTGTATTACTATATGCTCTCGGTGGAGTAAAGGGCAATATTCATATCATTTCACACAAGGATGCTTTCCTGAATTTCGGGGGCATCCGTTTTCTATGAGAGGAATTTCCCGTGAAGCTTAGCTTTGATATAATAGGAAATGACAGAGAAACCGGAGGAAGCGGGAAGCGGCGGTGAAAAGAGAAATGTGTCAAATGCTGCCCGGGGGACAGCAGAGCTTATGGAACTCACGAAATTAAAGGGAATCGGAGAAAAAACCGAGCTTCTTCTTCAAAAGCTGAATCTCCGCTCGGTGGAGGATCTTGTAGAATATCTTCCGAGTGATTATCTGTTTTATCCGGAAGCGACGGAGGAGCTGACAGAGGAGGAACTGGATACAAGAGTCGCCTTTTCCTGTGTGCTTGAAAAGGAAGCGAGCCTGCTGCACCTGAAGGGGGTTCCGATTGTCAGCTGCTATGGAAGGACGATAAACGGGCGCGCTGTGAGAATCAGTTATTTTCATGCTCCCTTTATGAAGCAGCAGTTACATAAGGGCGGGCATTATGTGTTTCTGGGAAAGCTCAGCCGATATCAGTCGAGCTTTGCGATGCAGCAGCCGAAGCTCTACTCCTATGAGGAATATCAAAAAAAGACGGGGAAGCTGGAACCGATTTATGGTCTTACCAAAGGACTTCGCAATGCTTCTCTGAGGAAAGCCATGGCGCAGGCACTTTTGCTCTGCCCGCCGGCGAGCCAGGTGCCGGAGAGATTCCTCTATAACAGAAATCTGCTTTCCCGAAAAGAGGCGCTTGCCAAAGTGCATTTCCCGAAGGACGAGGCGGAGATGCGGCTTGCCAGAGCCAGTCTTTCCTATGAGGAGCTGCTGCTGTTTTCTCTTGCCATCCAACGAACAAGGCGGGATAGGGAAGAGAAGAGCAGCTACAGGATGGAGAAGAGAGAAGAGCTGGAAACTGCCTTTTCCTGTCTTCCATTTGAACTTACAGAGGGACAGAGACTTGCGATTTCCGAGATCCGGGAGGACCTCTGCTCCGGCATCAGGATGCACCGCCTCTTACAGGGAGATGTCGGATCGGGCAAAACGATTCTTGCCTTTTATGCGATGTTTCTGACGGCATTTTCCGGCTTTCAGGCGGCTTTGATGGCGCCGACAGAGATTCTTGCGAGGCAGCATTATGAAAAGATGCAGAGGATGATTTCGGAGCGGCATTTTCCCTTTTCTGCGGTGCTTCTGACCGGCTCCACGAGAGAAAGGGAAAAACGGGAGATCCGGGAACGGATTCTTCGAGGAGAGGCAAAACTCATTATCGGGACACACGCACTCTTTCAGGAGAAGACGGCGTACCGTAAGCTTGCACTTGTAATTACGGATGAGCAGCATCGCTTCGGGGTCATGCAGCGGCAGGGACTTTCGGAAAAGGGAGAGGAGCCGCATGTGCTCATCATGTCGGCGACTCCGATTCCGAGGACACTGGCGCTCCTTCTTTATGCAGGGCTGAAGGTGTCGAGAATGCAGGACCGTCCGGCAGCGAGACTGCCGATTAAAAATGCCGTGATCCCGGCAGGGGACAGGAGAAAGGCGTACCGTCATATCCTGAGGGAGGTCGGGAAAGGACATCAGGCGTATCTGATCTGTCCGATGATTATGAAGAATGAGGAATCGGAGCTGGAAAATGTCTGTGACAGCTATCATGAGCTTCGACAGCTTTTTCCGAGGCAGCTTCGTCTCGGTATCCTCCACGGCAGGATGAAGGCGGAGGAGAAGGAAGCGGTGATGGAAGCATTTCTCGGGAAAAGGATTGATCTTCTGATTTCCACGACCGTGGTCGAGGTGGGAGTTGATGTACCGAACGCGACTGTCATGATGATTGAGAATGCGGAGCGTTTCGGCCTGTCGCAGCTCCACCAGCTGAGAGGCAGAGTCGGGAGAGGCACGGCACAGTCCTACTGTATCTTTGTGGATCACAAGCAGTCGAAGCTCTCCCGGGAGCGGCTGTCCGTGCTCGCTCAATCGAACGATGGTTTTTTTATTGCGGAGGAGGACCTGCGTCTCCGAGGTCCCGGCGAGCTGTTTGGCGTGATGCAGTCCGGAGAGCTGCACTTTTCTGTGGCGAATCTGTATGATAATCCCGGGCTTCTTCAGCAGGCGATGGAGGATGCCGCCTACCTTCTTTCGACGGATCCGGAATTAAAGAGTCCGGAAAACCGTGTTCTTCAGCTGCCTCTGAAGAGATATCTGGAGAAGAGCAGAAGCATCTGAGAAAGCACGGATGGAATCCGCATTTCCCGTTCCCCCGGGATTTGACACGGAGCCACTAAGCTGTTTTGATAGACAGCCCGCAGCAAATCCGGCAGGGGAAATCTTACAATGTTTACAAGATTCCAAGGATTTCCCGGAAGAACTTTACAAGTACGGGAATTTATCTGTATTATGAGTACGATACTAGGGATAGAAGGCATTCCGTAGAAAACGTCTTTGAACGGGAATGAAGGGGGACTGTGAAGGAGCAGATATGCGTGTGATTGCGGGAACGAGACGCCGACTGTCTCTCGAGACACTGGACTCGGAGGAGACCAGACCGACAACAGATCGGATCAAAGAGACCCTGTTTAATATGCTGCAATTCGATGTGCCAGGAACGCGCTTTCTGGATCTCTTCGCCGGCTCCGGGGGTATCGGCATTGAGGCACTCTCCAGAGATGCCAGGTTCTGCACCTTCTGCGAGCTCAATAAAAAAGCAGCGGCTGTGCTGGAAAGAAATATCGCGCGTACCCGGTTTCAGGAGCAGTCCGAGATTCTCCGGGGAGATTATCAGATCTGCCTTCAGAAGCTGAAATCGAGGGGAAGGCAGTATGATATCGTTTTTATGGATCCGCCGTATCAGCAGGGGATGGCTGTGAGAGCGATGCAGCTCATGAGGGAGAGCCCCATTGTTTCCGAAGATACGCTCTTTATTATCGAAGCGGAGAAGTCGGAGGATTTTTCCCTTCTGGAGCAGGATGGCTATGAGATACTGAGGGAAAAGATCTATAAAAGCAATAAGCATGTGTTTCTGAGGAAGCAGTAAGGGGCGAAAAAATGAGAATCGCGTTATATCCGGGATCCTTTGATCCGGTCACCAACGGGCATCTGGATATTATTGAGAGAAGTGCGAAAATGGTGGACAGGCTGGTGGTGGGTGTTCTTGTGAACAGCTCGAAATGTCCGTTGTTTTCCATGGATGAGCGTGTTAGAATGATATCGGATTTAACAAGACATTATGCCAATGTGGAGGTTGCTGCTTTTGAGGGACTCACAGTGGATTTTGCAAGAGAAATCAATGCCGGTATCATCGTGCGCGGGCTTCGCGCAGTCACGGATTTTGATTATGAGCTTCAGCTGGCGCAGACCAATAAGGTGATGGCGCCGGACGTGGATACGATGTTTTTGGCGACAAATCTGAAATATTCTTATCTGAGTTCCAGCACGGTCAAGGAGGTCTTCCGCTATGGCGGGGACATTCATATGTTTGTCCCGGAACTGGTACAATCAATGATGAAAATGAAGTTAGAAAAGCAGCCGGATGCCTTAGGCTGAATTTCCATTTTAGGATAGAGGGTAGCATGAGCAGAATAGAACAACTGATTGGTGAGATTGAGGATTATATTGACAGCTGTAAATATCAACTGGCTTCCAATTCGAAGATTATCGTGAATAAGGAAGAGATGGAGGAGTTTCTGGTAGAGCTTCGCCTTCGTGTTCCTGAGGAAATCAAGAAGTATCAGAAGATTATTTCCCAGCAGGATGCCATCCTGAATGATGCACAGGCTCAGGCGAACAATATCATCGCAGAGGCGCGGAGTCAGGCAAATGAGCTGGTCTCGCAGGATCAGATTATGCAGCAGGCGTATGAGAAGGCGAATGAGCTTCTGAAGCAGGCACAGGGACAGGCGGACGGGATTCTGAACTCTGCGGTTTCTGATGCCAATACCATCCGTACCAATGCGGTGCAGTACACGGATGATATGCTGGCAAGTCTGGATACGATTGTAAGCAATACGATGGATGGCGCCAGAAATCGTTTTGACAGTCTGATGGCATCTTTGCAGAACTCTCAGGATATCGTGATGGCAAACCGGAAGGAGCTTGCCAAGGCATTCACTCCGGGCTCGAGACCGGTATCGCCGCCCAAGCAGGAACCGCCGGTTTCACAGATGCCGCAGGAGGCGGATTCGGAGAGCATGCCGCAGTATGAAGATTCCGAGGGTGAAAATCAGGAATAAATTGTTGACAGATGACTTCTGATAGTGTATCATCTCGTTTGTTGCATTTCCGTAATGACAACAAACAGAGCGATGCGTGGCTCAGCTTGGTAGAGCGCTGCGTTCGGGACGCAGAGGTCGCTGGTTCGAATCCAGTCGCATCGAGAATGGGCAGTTTCCGTTTCCTTGAGGAAAGCTGCGGGACGAGCGGGCGCCATCCGTGAAAGCGGATGGCGTTTCTTTTTCTGTCTTTTTTTGATAAAATATAGAGAATATTCTTTTATCGAGGTGCTGTATGGACAGAGAACAGTTTAAATCACGAATCGGCTTTATTCTCGTCAGCGCGGGATGTGCAATCGGAATCGGTAATGTCTGGAAATTCCCCTATCTGACAGGGCAGAACGGCGGAGGTTTTTTTGTCCTTTTCTATCTCCTCTTCCTGCTTCTGATGGGGATTCCGGTACTCACCATGGAGCTTGCTGTCGGACGTGCCTCGAAGCGGGGAGCGGTCGGCTCCTATCAAAGGCTGGAGCCGAAAGGAAGTAAATGGCATATCCACGGCTGGTTCTGTATCCTCGGTTGTTATCTTCTCATGATGTACTACACAAATGTTTCCGGCTGGATGCTTTCCTACTTTCTTCGTTTTCTGTTCGGAAAATTTGACACCGTTCCGATGGAACAGATTGATCAGGTATTTACGGGGGTTCTGGCAGATCCTGTGGAGCAGACGCTCTGCATGGCAGCCATTGTCCTCACCGGTTTCATGATCTGCTCTCTGGGGCTCCAAAAGGGACTGGAAAAGGTATCGACACTGATGATGAGTGCACTGCTGTTTCTCATCCTTGTGTTGGCGGGGCACAGCCTTATGCTTCCCGGTGCGGGAGAAGGGCTCAGATTCTATCTGTTTCCGAGTCTGGCAAAGGTAAAAGAGCTGGGACTCTGGAAGGTGATCATGTCGGCTATGAATCAGGCGTTTTTCACCCTGAGCCTCGGTATCGCTGCCATGGAGATTTTCGGCAGCTATATGTCAGAGGATCATACGCTTCCCGGAGAAGCAGTAAAGATCTGTGTTCTCGATACCTTTGTGGCTGTGGTATCGGGACTGATTATCTTTCCCGCCTGCTTCAGCTTTCATGTCGAGCCGGATGCCGGCCCGAGCCTGATTTTTATGACGCTGCCGAAGGTTTTTCTGGATATGCACTTCGGACGAATCTGGGGCACCTTGTTTTTCCTGTTTATGACCTTCGCAAGCTTCAGTACGGTGCTTGCCGTCTTTGAAAATCTCATCGCCGGCACACTGGAAAACTTCCATTTTCCCAGGGCATATGCAGTACTGCTGAACTGTGCCCTCATCCTTATCCTCAGCATTCCCTGTATTCTGGGCTATAATCTGTGGAGCACCGTGCATCTCATCGGTGGGAGGGATATTCTGGACTCTGAGGATTTCATTGTTTCGAATCTGCTGCTTCCAATCGGTTCCCTCGTATACCTTCTTTTCTGTGTGAGCAGGTGGGGCTGGGGCTTTGATCATTATCTGAAAGAGTGTAACCGGGGGCAGGGACCGAAGCTTCCGAGAGCAATGAAGCCATATCTTCAGTTTGTCCTTCCGGTATTGATTGTGATACTGCTGATTTCCGGACTGATATGATGAGATCAGGGCAAAAAAGCCTTCGGCCGCTCAGGTTTGCCTGCCGGCGGGAGAAGGACTTTATCTATATTTATACTTTCAAAAAGGACAGAAAGGAGCAGGAATGAATCTTCGTGAGATCTCGGAGGAGCTGGAACAGACGACACTTTCTCCGTATGCGGCTCAGAGCCGGGACTCTATGGGACGGGATCGCGATGAGGAGCAGGATGATATTCGTACCGTATACCAGCGGGATCGGGACCGTATCCTTCACTGCAAATCCTTTCGAAGACTGATGCACAAGACACAGGTGTTTATCGCACCGGAGGGGGATCATTACCGGACGAGGCTTACACATACACTGGAGGTGAATCAGATTGCGAGAACAATCGCGAAGGCACTTCGCCTGAATCAGGATTTGACAGATGCCATCGCCCTGGGACATGACCTCGGGCATACTCCCTTCGGCCATGCCGGAGAGAGGGTGCTGAACGAGCTCTGTGAGGACGGCTTTTCTCATGTCGAGCAGAGTGTAAGAGTGGTGGAGATTCTGGAGAAGAACGGACAAGGACTGAATCTGACCAAGGAAGTGAGAGACGGAATTTTGAACCACAGAAGCTCCGGGCATCCGCATACCCTGGAGGGGCAGGTGGTGCGCTTTTCAGATAAAATCGCGTATCTGAACCATGACATTGATGATGCGATCCGGGCAGGACTTTTTATCGAGGAGGATCTCCCGGAGGAATTCCGGCACGTGCTGGGACATAGTGTCAAGGAGAGGCTGAATACCCTGATTCGCGCAGTGATTTTTACCTCTGTGGAAAAGCCTGAAATCACGATGGACCAGGAGATTGAGGAGAATATGCAGAAGCTCCGAAAGTGGATGTTTCAGCATGTGTATACCGGGGGAGAAGCCAAAAAGGAAGAATGGAAGGTCAAGAGCATGATAGAGCTTCTTTTCCGCTTTTATATGGGGCATCCGGAGGAGCTTCCCGCAGAGTATCAGTCTATGAGGAAGAAACTGCTCCTGAGTATTCCGGAGCAGAGCGACAGGGCAGCAGAAGAAAGACGGGCCAAGGAACGCATCGTCTGTGATTATATCGCGGGGATGACCGATGAATACTGCACAATGAAATTCAGAGAATATTTTGTGCCGGTAGGCTGGCAGAAATACTGAGGGAACACAGATTTAATTACCGTTCGCTTAGCTTCTCTGCTCCTGCTAAAAGCGGATTCCCCCTTATGGCATGTCTCAAAGCATCCTCCCGTCTTTGAGAGGTTTCTTCCTGGGATTTGGCACAGAGAGAAAGGATTGAGCTTGTATTATCCGGATCATATTGTAGAGGAGGTGCGTTCACGGAACAATATCGTGGATGTCATCGGCGGCACTATTACCCTTAAAAAGAAGGGGGCCAACTATTTTGGACTCTGTCCTTTTCATGGGGAGAAAACGGCGTCCTTCTCGGTGTCGGAAGGAAAGCAGATGTTCTATTGCTTCGGCTGCCATAAGGGCGGAGATGTAGTGAAGTATCTGATGGAGTATGAAAATATCTCCTTTCAGGATGCGCTTCAGGAGCTTGCCGCCCGTGTCGGCTATCAGCTGCCGGAAGAGGGAGAGCTTTCCGCAGAGGAAAAAAAGGTAAAAAGCGAGAAGGATACGCTTAGAGAAATCAACAAGCAGGCTGCCTACTTTTTTTATGCTTCTCTCAAGGGGAGGGGGGGAGAACCGGGGCACCGCTATCTTCTGGACAGAAGGCTGACGGAGCTGACCATCCGAAGCTTTGGGCTTGGCTATGCGGATCAGGGAAGGGACAGCCTTTACCGCTATTTGAGGGGAAAAGGCTTTCAGGATGATATACTCAGGGAGTCCGGGCTTTTCAGCTTCACGGAGAGAGGCGTTTACGATAAATTTTTCAATCGTGTCATCTATCCCATCATGGATCAGAACGGGCATGTTATCGGCTTTGGCGGCAGAGTGATGGGGAAGGGAGAGCCGAAGTATCTGAACTCGCCGGAAACCAGGCTTTTTGACAAGTCGAGAAATCTGTTCGCGCTGAACTTTGCAAAGAGGAGCCGGAAGGATGCGATGATTCTCTGTGAGGGCTATATGGATGTCATTACCCTGCATCAGTCCGGCTTTACCAATGCGGTGGCATCCCTCGGAACGGCTCTTACAGAGCCGCAGGCAAGGCTGCTGAAGCGCTATGTCTCTGACATTCTCCTTACCTATGATTCGGATCGTGCCGGGGTGAATGCGGCGAAGCGCGCGATTCCGATTCTGGAGGGGGCGGGGCTGGTTCCGAAAATCATGGATCTTCGTCCCTATAAGGACCCGGATGAGTTTTTGCAGGCGGAATCTCCGGAGGCGTTTCAGGAGCGTATCGAGCGGGCGAGAAATGCCTTTCTCTGGCTGGTGGATGTGCTTAAGCAGGACTATGATCTTCAGGATCCGGCGGGACAGACAGAGTACATGAGAGAGGTGGCAAGGAGGATTGCGAATAAATTCCGGGAGCCGCTGGAAAGAGAGAACTATATCAGGGCGGTTGCCCGGGAGCAGCTGATGGAGAAGGAGGGGCTTCAGAGCCTGGTAGAGCACAGCGGCGAGACGCGGGAGATGCCCCGGAAGCTGTATCTTCATTCCCGGGAAAAGCTGTCGGGAGAGGCAAGGGAGACGCCGATGGCAAAGACGGAAAAGCAGATTCTGAGTATTCTGGCGGAGCATCGGGAGCTTGCTGTAAAGCTGAAGGAGCGGCTTTCTCCGGAGGAGCTTTCGGATCCCGTGGGACAGGAAATTCTGCGGGCATTCTATGAGGGCAGAAATGCGCATCAGATTCTGGATCAGTACCGGGACAGGGAACGGGAGTATGAGAAGGTCGTCGGACTCTTTCAGGGGGCAGAAATTCCCCCGGAGGAGAGAGACAGTATCCGGCAGATGCTGGAGGACCTCGTGAAAAATATCCGGATACAGAAAATTAAAGAGGAGATTGAAAACACGGTGGATGCTGGCAGACTTTCGGAGCTTTTCCTTCAGGAGGAAAAGCTGAAGACGGACAAAATCTTTTGAGGGAAAGAGATTTGATTTCCGGACACGGGAAAATGGGGGATTTTTCTGTACGGGAAGAACAGCAGAAAATTAGGAGGCAGAGGTGGAGTTAGCAAAGAGACTGGAGGCAATCATTGCCATGGTTCCTTCCTCCGACTGTGTTGCGGATATCGGCTGCGATCACGGCTATACCGCGATGGAGCTGGTAAGGCGGGGCATCGTAAAACGGGCGATTGCCTGTGACCTCCGGCAGGGACCGCTGCAGAGAGCCAGAGAGCATATCATGGAAGCGGGGCTTTCCCGGAGCATTGAAACGAGACTTTCCGATGGACTTCAGAAGCTGGAGGCAGGAGAGGCCTCCGTGGTGATTCTTGCCGGGATGGGAGGGGAGCTGATCTCCCGTATTCTGGAAGACAGGATACGGGAATTTCCCTGTTATGTGCTGAGCCCGCATTCGCATCCGGAAAAGCTGAGAAGGCTGCTGCTGGCCTCGGCTTTTACGATAGAGCAGGAGGAAATGGCAGAGGAGGACGGACATTATTATCCTATCCTTCGTGCGCAAAGGAGGAACCGTAAAGACAGGGGTATGAATGATAGAAAGCCGGAAGCCGCAGAGTCGGAAGAAAAAGCTGCAAAGGATGCGGAGCTTTCCGAGGAAGCGCTGTATTACGGCGGACTTCTTTTGAAACGGCAGGATCCGACACTTCGAAGCTATCTTCTGAAGGAAGAGCGGCGCCTCAATACTCTTTTTCAACATCATCCGACAAAGGAGCTGGAAGAAAAACGGAGGAGGGTGGAACGGGGGCTTTCTTATTATGATGATGGAATCATAAAACAGCCGGAAGGAGGCAGAGAAGGCAGCCTCCGGCGGAAGAAAATACAGGAAAGATAGGAGGGTGAAATGAAACGAAAAAGTTGCGTCAGAGGATTTGTTTTGTTATGCAGCGTTTTTTTGCTGCTGTCTGCCTGCACAGATAAGTCAGGAGCAGGGAATATAAAGACAGTCAGCGCAGTGATTCCTCCTTCGGAGGCTTACGAAACGGCAGAAGCATTTACTATGGGAGGTGGCTATGAAAAGTGGAAGGAGGGGAATCGCGCATATCAGGATGCTTCATCTGCTGTCCAGCCGGAGATCCAGGATTTTTATCGGGCCGTGCTGACAGAGCTGCTGACAAAAGAGGAGAATACCGTTATTTCTCCCGTGAATATCTATATGGCACTCAGTATGATGGCGGAGATTACGGACGGAGATACCCGTGGTGAGATTCTGAAACTTTTGAACGCGGACAGTACGGAAACCGTGCGCGATCGGATCGATGCGATATATATGGCGCATTATTCGGACAATCCCCTTCTTACGGAAAAAATGGCGTCCTCTCTTTGGCTCAGGAATGACATCAGCTATCGGGACAAGAGCCTGCATATACTGGCAGAGAAGTATCATGCTTCTTTTTTCTGCGGGAAGATGGGATCTCCGGAGATGAACCGTGCACTGCAGAACTGGACAAATGACAATACGGGAAAGCTTCTGGCGGAATCTGTAAAAGATATGAGGACGGAAGAGGATACCGTATTGAAAATGGTTTCAACCATCTATATGAAAGCTATATGGATGGTTCCATTTGACAAGACGCAGACCAAACGGGAGAGTTTTCACGGAATCCATGGGGAACAGGAATGTGCCATGATGCATATGTCCGAAAGCAGAAGCTATTACTGGGGAGAGAAGTTCGGGGCGATTACACAGACATTATCCGAAGGTGGGACGGTTTTTCTGATACTCCCGGAGGAAGGTACGGCGCCGAAAGATCTTTTGCAGGAGGAAGAATTGTATCAGTGTCTCAACGACGACTCCTATGAAAAGAGAAAGTTTCTGAAGGTTCATGCTTCTGTACCAAAATTTAGCGTTTCGTCAAAGACAGATTTAACGGAGGCATTGAAAACATTTGGCATCGAAAAAGTTTTTCATGGCGGAGATTTTTCCCCTCTTACCACGGATACCGATGTTTTTTTAAATAAGGCAGAGCATGCAGCGATCCTGGAAGCCGATGAGGAAGGAATTACCGGAGCAGCCTATACAGACCTTGGTTTCGCAGGAGCCGCCATGCCTCCGGAGGAAGAGATGGATTTTGTTCTGGACCGGCCGTTTTTAGTTTTTGTGAAAGGAAATGATGGCAGTTTGATTTTTGCGGCCGCAGTCTACGAGGTCTGACAGTGCAGCTGCCGTACCCGCCCGGAGAATATCCGGGCGATTGCCGGAAGATATTTCAGATGAGGCGGAAGGGCTTTATATCAATAAAATGAACGGATAAACGCTTTACAGAGTAAAAACAGAAAATTTCCGGGTAAATCGGAGGAGTGAAGCTCCCTGCCAATGGTGCAGGGAGCTTTTTGACGAGCATCTCAAAAAGGATAGGAGGCAAAACCGAAGCTTTAGATTCAACCAAATTCAAGTTTTCTCAAATGATATTTAATTGTGCTCAATCCTTGGAAAATTATAATGGAGACATCAAGAAAAGAGGAGGTTCTGATGATTACACAAAATATTGTAGCCGGCTCGGTATTTGCCGCAGGAGTGGCTTCGTTTTTTTCTCCCTGTACTTTTCCGCTGATGCCGGTGTACATAGGAATGCTGACCAACGAGTCGGAGGGGTACAGGAAGCTGAAGATAGGCTCACTGGAAATCAATACGGGAGCCGTGTTCACGACGATTGCCTTTGTCCTCGGGATTTCCACGAGCTTTGTACTTCTGGGATTCAGTGCGGGAGTACTGGGGAGGTTTTTCAGCCATCCGTGGATGATTACCCTTGCCGGCCTTCTGGTACTGGTACTGGGCATTCATCAGATGGATATCATCCACATCAAAAGGATAGATTATCTCAAGGGAGTGGAAATCCGAAGCAACAAGAAGAAGGCACTTGGAGCCTATATCATGGGAGTATCCTTCAGCCTTGGCTGGACACCCTGTGTAGGTCCCGTTCTTGCCGCCGTGCTGCTTACCTCGGCGAGCAGCGGACAGCAGCTGTACGGTGCACTTCTGATGCTGATCTATTCCCTGGGGCTGATGGTCCCCTTCCTGCTGATGACGATATTTGCCAAGATGCTGGTGCAGCAGATCAGCTTTATCAAGAAACATCTGCTTCTCATCAAGAGAGTCGGAGGCTTTCTGGTCACTCTGATGGGCGTTCTGCTGATGAGCAACCAGCTGCCAAAGCTGACAGCATTTTTCAACAATGCATTTCATTAAGAAGTTACTGCGTAAATCAGCATTTCCCGAAACAATTTTACTGCATATGAAAAGGAGAAAGAAAATGAGAAAGTTACTTTTGATTGCGATGATGCTCGGAGTTGCAGCCACCGGATGTATGGCAAGGCAGGATAAGATGGAGAAGCCGGGGACGTCTGCTATGGCAATGGAAGGCAGGATGGCAGAAGAAAAGACGGATACGGAGAAGAATGAGGGGATGGGGCATGAAAGCATGTCGAAAGACGGCATGAGGAAAGAAGAAATGTCCGAGGATGGCATGAGGAAAGGCGAGATGATGAAGGACGGTGCGAAAAAGCTGAGCCTCAGCTTTCAGGATATCAACGGAGAAAGTTACGAGCGAAGCGACAGGAAGACCTATATCAAGGTATGGGCATCGTGGTGCCCGGTCTGCCTGGACGGACTTTCCGATATCGATAAGCTTTCTGCAGAGAAAAAGGACTATGAGGTCATCACCGTGGTGTCTCCCGGGATGATCGGAGAGAAGAATAAAGAGGATTTTATCAAGTGGTTCAAGGGTCTGGACTATAAGAACATGAAGGTGCTTCTGGATGAGGAGGGGCAGCTGATCCGGGACTATGGAATCCGCTCCATGCCGACCAATATCATTGTGGATTCCACAGGAGAAGTGGTTAAAGTGATTCCGGGACAGCTGCCGAAGGAGCTTGTGGACGATATTTTTAAGGAAGTTATGTAAGGAGTAGTGTACAATGAAGACAAAGCTTCTGATGGTGGTACTGCTGATGAGTGTATCCATGCTTGCGTGTGCAAAGACGCAGAAAGGAGCGGAGGCTATGGAACAGACGGAGAGAAGGAACGAGTCATCACAGCGCATTGACGCGCTTTTGAAAACGGCGGCGGAAAGAGAGCAGAAGGGAAATCCGAATGAGGGGGTGGATTATTCCGGTACGAAGCTGAAGACCATCTATCTGGCGGGCGGATGCTTTTGGGGAATGGAGGCGTACATGGAGAAGATCTACGGAGTCGCCGACGCGGTCAGCGGCTACGCCAACGGCACCACGGAGAATCCGAGCTATGAGCAGGTGCTGACACATACCACGGGGTTTGCGGAGACCGTGAAAGTGGACTATGATCCGGCAAGACTGGATCTGAGGACACTCATCTCTTATTATCTGAGAGTGGTGGATCCCACCAGTGTCAACAGGCAGGGAAATGATCGCGGGGAGCAGTACCGCACCGGTATTTATTATACAGATGAGGCGGACAGACAGCCCGTCGAGGAGAGGCTCCGGCAGGAGCAGGAGAGATACAGTGCGCCGATTGTGGTGGAACTTTTGCCGCTGAAAAACTTCTATGAAGCGGAGGAATACCATCAGGATTATCTGAAGAAGAACCCACAGGGATACTGCCACATTGATCTTCATAAGGCGGAGGAGCCGATGATTGACGCGGCAGACTATCCTAAGCCCTCTGACGCGGAGCTCCGGCAGAAACTGAGCCGGCAGCAGTATGAGGTGACACAGAATGCCAGCACGGAACATGCTTTCTCCAACGAATACTTTGATCATCATGAGGCAGGCATCTATGTGGATATCGTGACCGGAGAGCCTCTGTTCAGCTCGAAGGACAAGTTTGATTCCGGTTGCGGCTGGCCTGCCTTTGCAAAACCCATTTCCAGAGAAGTCGTAACGTATACAGAGGATCACAGCTATAATATGCTTCGAACGGAGGTGAGAAGCAGAGTGGGAGATTCACATCTCGGACATGTGTTTGAAGACGGTCCCAGGGAGCTGGGAGGACTGCGTTACTGCATCAACAGCGCCTCGATTCGCTTCATTCCTGTCGCGGAGATGGAAAAGGAGGGCTACGGCTCTTTGTGCTATCTCTTTTAAGGAGATGCCGGGAAAGAGCGGTTTCCTTCGAAAGGAGATGCCTTGGAGATAAACTATGTATAAATTACTGATTGCGGATGACGAGTCCATCATCAGAAAGGGGATTAAGGCGCTGCTGAATCTGTCGGAGCTGAAAATCACGGAGGTGCTGGAAGCGGAGGACGGGCAGGAGGCGGTCAGGCTTGCCTCCGCACATCATCCTGACATCGTCCTTATGGACATCAACATGCCGGAGCTGGACGGTCTGACCGCAGCATCGCGGATTAAGCAGGAACAGGAGAATGTGTTCATCATCATGCTGACGGGATATGACTACTTTGAATATACCCAGAAGGCGATCCGTGCAAAGGTGGATGATTATATCCTGAAGCCGGTGTCCCGGGAGGACATCGCACATATTCTGAAGAGTACCGTGGATAAGCTCGGAAAGCTGAAAAAGCAGAGAGAGCTCTCCTCCCTGAGCGGAGGAGGGGACAGCTTCTCCTTAAACGACAGCTTTGCGGCGATCCAGGAGTATATAGAGAATCATATCTATGACAGTGAGCTTTCGCTTGCCGGGATGTCGGAGGAGATCGGCTACAGCAGCAATTATCTGAGCCAGCTGATCAAGCAGAGGCATGCGATGCCTTTTCAGGATTATATCAACCGGAGGCGTATGGAGAGGGCAAAGCTGCTTCTGCTTTCCACAGAGCTGAAAAATCATGAAATCGCGGAAGCAGTCGGAATGGAAGATGTGAATTATTTCATTACCAAATTCAAGAAGTTTGCAGGTGTGACCCCGAAGCAGTACAGAAAAGGCGTGTAGATGAGGGACTTTTTCAAAAGACTGGACAGCAGAATCGGCATTTATTTCTTTGTGATTTCCATGTTGATTGTCGCGATACTGTCCTATACCAACTACCGCTTTTCGGTATCTGTCCTGATGACGAGCAAGCGGAATCAGGTGAACCAGGAGATCGAGAGTGCCAGCGGGTATATTTCCTCCTATCTGGACAAGATGAAGGCACTGAGCGAGATGATCGCCATGACCAAGGACATCGACAAAATCTCCGGCTCGGATATGATGAAGGATGAGTCCTTTCAGAACATCATCGACATTACCAAGAAAAACGATCCTCTGATCCGGACAATTTCCATTATCTCCAGAGACGGCAGGCTTCTGAGCACTTCCCCCTCTCCTTCCTTTCCTCTGTCCCCGGACATGCAGCAGGTGGAATGGTATCAAAAAGCTCTGCAAGAGCAGAATATGGCATATATCAGTGACGGAAATCATGAAGAAAGTGCGGAGAACAGCGACAGGGTCATTTCCATCAGCCATGAAATTGTCGATAAGAACCAGAACCATGTGGGACTTGTTCTTATCGATTTGTCCTATGCTTTTATTGAGGACTATGTCTCCTCCATGAATTTCAGGGATCCGGGATATGCCTTTATTACAAGCAGGGAGGAGAGCAGACTCTTTGACCTGGGATCCTGTGACAGCGGGCAGAGGACGGAGAATGAAAAGTATCTGAAGATTCTTCATGACAGAAAGAAAATGATCGGAGAGGACTTTATCAGTGCCAAGACCTGTATTCCGAATACGGAATGGCAGCTGGTGGGGGTGGTGTCCACCGGACAGATTCGGGAGCTTCGGAGGCAGATTATCGAAAGCAGCTTTTTCTGGGCAATGCTGATTTTACTGCTGAGTGTGGTGCTTTCTTATTTTCTTTCCCGGAGGATCACAGGTCCCATTGTCAATGTCGTCAGGGAAATGAAGAAAGTAGAGTCCGACTTTCGACCGGTGGAGATTGACAGGCATGCTTCCCGGGAAATTCAGATTCTGACGCAGGAGTACAATTCACTGCTGGAGAGGATACGCCGTCTGACGAAAAGCATCGAGGAGAAGGAAAATACGCGGAGAATCTATGAGCTGAAGGCATTGCAGAGCCAGATTAATCCGCATTTCATCTACAATACGCTGGAAACCATTATCTGGCTGACCGAGCTTCGGGAAAATCAGAAATCCGTGCAGGTGACAAAGGCGCTCGGCAGGATACTGCACAATACTCTGAACATCAACGAGGATTTCATTCCTCTCTCTCAGGAGCTGGAGCATGTCAGAAACTATATGGATATTCAGAAGATACGCTATGACGATAAGTTCGAGTATCAATTCAAGATCGCGAAGAATACAGAGGATCTTCCGGTGCCGAAGCTTATCCTGCAGCCGATTGTGGAGAATGCGATTTATCATGGCATTAAGCCAAAGAGGAGTCCTTCCTATATCTGCATCAGCTCCCGGATTGAGGACGGCGTTCTGCTTCTTTTCGTGGAAAACAACGGCGTGGCACCGGAGCAGGACAGCGCAAATCGCATCAAGAACAGGCTGGGCGGCATCGGCATGAAAAATGTCGATCAGAGAATTAAGCTTCTCTGCGGCAGGGGATATGGTGTAGAATTAACGAGAGAGCAGGAAATTACCAGGGTAAGCTACCGGCTGCGTATCTGAAGATCGGCCGGAAACTGCCGATGGTAAAGGATAATGAGGATATTATCGAGGCTATTGAGCCGGTGAAAGAGACGAGACAGGAGGAAAAATGAAGACACTGATGATTTATGAATCTACGCATCACGGGAATACGCTAAAGCTGGTGAACGCGATTGCGGAGAGCTGCGGTGCAGATTGCTGTGACATTACCGGGGAGAAGACAGAGGAGATTGATTTTTCTCAATATGATCTGATCGGCATTGCTTCCGGTATTGCCTATGGGAAGTTTTATAAAAGAATAGAAGCGTTTGTCAGAGACAAATTTCCGGAAAACAAAGATGTTTTTCTGCTGTATACCTATGGCCGCAGGAACAGCAGCTATGCGAATTCCGTCAGAAAGATGCTGAAGTCCCATGGATGCCGTGTGAAGGGAGAGTACAGCTGCCCCGGTTTTGATACCTTCGGACCTCTGAAATTGATCGGCGGTGTTGCCAAGGGGCATCCCACGGAGGAGGAGATTGCCGCCGCAGTGAGGTTTTACCGGGGATTGATTCCCACATCATAATCTGTACGGGAATTCACGGGCGGAAGCCTTCCGGAAGGGGAAATCGATCCATTCGAGCGGCAGATCAGATTTTGGTAATTGCCGACGGAAAAATCAGCCAGCAGGGAACGCATGACGAGCTTATGAAACAGCCGGGCGTATATCGGGATTTTATAACGATACGAGACCATTCTGCCGGATGGAGCCTTTCTTGATCAGGAGATCGAGGATCTTCTTCCGTTCCGGAGCTGACATACTGAGAGGGCTATACCGATTCAGAGCAATCTGAGGAGGTATGGCTCTTTTTTTATGAGGGAAGCTCAGGAAAGCAGGGAAAGGAAAAGCATATGGGGCAGGAGTATCCGGACATCATCATAAACCGACTAAAAGTCTAAAAAACTGTTGACAGGAATAAAAAAGAGCTCATAATATAATTCGACTAGCAGTCGGTATTATGGGAGATGAAGATGAGGAAAGGCGAAAAAAGAAAACAAGAGCTTCTCAGGATAGCCTACAGGATGTTTCTTACCGGGGGATATGAGAATACCAGTGTGGATGAGATCATCGAGGAGGCAGGTATAGCGAAGGGAACCTACTACTACCATTTTTCCAGTAAGGAACAGATGCTGGAGGAGGTGATTGGGATGATGATAGAGAAGGAGGCTGAAAGGGCGAAGCTGATTCTTGACGCCGATATTCCCATACCGCAGAAGATGGCAGGCATCATAGCTGCATTTCGTCCCACTCAGGATGAACAGACAATCGGCGATGTACTGAACAGGCCGGAGAATCTGCTTATGCATGAGAAAATCATGAAGGAACTCACGGAAAGGGTCGTTCCACTTTTAAATTCTGTGATCGAAGACGGGATAAAGGAAGGGTTATTTTACTGTGATAACATCCCTGAGCGTATACGTATCCTTCTGATCACAGGGGAAAGCCTGTTTGACAGAGGCGATTATACGAAAAATGATGTGATAGTCTTTATTGATCTGGTTGAAAAACTTCTGGGAGCAAAGCCCGGAACTATGGGATGGATCAGAGAACTGATAAAGTAGGAGGAGAAAATGGAACACTATGTCTATAAACCGAAAAGATTTTATCTGACAGTATTTGCCCTGACATGGGGATTCTGGATACCTGCCATTTTGTTGAAGGATTACGATTCTCTGCTGTTTCCCCTGATGTTTCTCGGCGCCATGATGCCGGCGGTAACGGCAGTGGTCACTGTATTGACCTCGAGGAACAAAATGCTCAAGGATGATCTGAAAAGGAAGATCATAGGATTTTACAGGATAAAACCGTTATACATCATCATTCCTGCGATAAGCTTTGGGATCGTAGTTGCCTGCTCCATCGCTATATCGATGCTTTTCGGAGGATCTCCCGGGCAGTTTTCGTTTACCGAAGGATTTTCGTTTTCAATCGGAGGAACTTCGGCACTGCTCACCATACTCATTGCTTCGGTTATAGAGGAAGTCGGCTGGAGAGGCTACGGCGAGGACGCTGTGGGCTATTATCATAACTGGTTCAGGGAATCCCTCATATTCGGATGTATATGGGCGTGCTGGCACCTTCCGCTCTTCTGGGTACCGGGAACATACCATTACGGGCTGAGAGAAACGGGTGCATTATATATGCTCAACTTCCTGGCAAGTACCGTTCCGGTCGATTTTCTTCAGACATGGGTGTATGTGAAGAATAACAGGAGCATGCTGGCGACGATCATCTTCCATCTGTTTTTGAACGTGATGCAGGAGAAGATAGCCATGACCGCGGAGACGAAATGCATAGAGACAATCTTTGTTGCGATCGCCGCCGCCATAGTAGTCCTGACAAATAAGAAAATGTTCTTTGAAACAAGGCATGTGGGCAGGCTGCTTGAGATCCAGCAGGAAGAAGAGAAGAAAAGATGAATGGTAAATCAAGCTTTGACAAATTCATGGTATTATGGCTGGGGGAACTGGTCTCCTCGATCGGTGGAGGTCTTACCAGCTTTGGCCTTGGCGTATATATTTTTAAGACAACGGGAAGTGCCGCAGGTATGGCAATGGTGACGCTGTCGGGCTTTTTGCCGACATTGCTTTTCTCTGTACCCGCCGGTGTGCTTGCCGACCGGTATGACAGGCGGCTTCTTATGATGATCGGAGACGGCTGTTCTGCCTTCGGAATCCTATATATTCTGATATGTATGATCGGAGGAGGAGCTGCCCTCTGGCAGATATGTCTCGGGGTATCTGTAAGCGCAGGCTTCTCCGCACTGCTTGAGCCGTCGTTTCGGGCAACCATCACGGATCTGCTGACGAAAGAAGAATATTCCAGGGCAAGCGGTCTTGTATCTCTTGCAGGAAGTGCAAGATATCTGTTCTCACCCGTTATTGCAGGCGTTCTGCTTGGCGTGAGTGACGTAAAACTGCTTCTGATCATTGATATATGCACCTTCTTCCTGACGGTGACCGGTGCGGCGCTTGTAAGAAAGAGTATCGCCATAAAATCCGAAAGTAAACGGGAGCCATTCTTTGAAAGCATGAGGGAGGGCTGGAACGTTGTACGAGCTAATCCGGGTGTGCTGACGCTGGTTATGGTTTCCTCCGGAATCACCCTCTTCATGGGAATGTTTCAGATATTTGCGGAGCCCTTGATACTGGCATTCAGGGATGCAGGGACGCTGGGAATTGCGGAAACAATATGTGCCCTTGGAATGCTTGTATCAGGACTGGCGCTCGGAGTTCATGGTATTCAGGGAAATTATGTAAGAGGATTGGGGCTATCTCTTGCTCTGGCGGGTCTGTGTATGGCAGGATTCGGACTGACGGAAAATATGATCCCGATCGGTATATTCGGATTCGGATTCTTTTTCGCACTTCCTTTTGCAAACAACTGTCTGGATTATCTTGTGAGAACCAATATTGCGGATGAAGTACAGGGAAGGGCATGGGGAATGATCGGAGTTCTTTCCCAGACAGGGTATGTCATAGCCTATGCCGTATCAGGGATAGCGGCGGACAAGCTTGGAGTAATGACGGGAGCCGGAGTCGGAAGAGGAGCGGCTTTGCTTGTGAAGATGGCGGGTCTGTGTTTCTTTGTGCTTGCCATTATCGCAGCCCGCCTAAAAAATATCAGGCAGCTGGAAATATCTGCGATGACGGAAAACGGGTCTGTAGGTGATTTTATCGATGGATAAGAGCTTTACGGATGATCAGGAGCAGTATCCGGCTGAGAAAGGAGAAATAGAATGTGGTTCTGGTTTGCATGGGGATCGGCGGTGTTTGCCGCATTAACTTCCATACTGGCGAAAATCGGCATCGAGGGTGTGAATTCCAATCTGGCAACTGCTATCCGCACCATGGTAGCGGTAATCATGGCCTGGGGCATGATATTCCTGACGAACACGCAGGGAGGCATTAAGGATATCAGCCGAAAAAGCTGGATATTCCTGATATTGTCGGGACTTGCAACAGGCGCATCATGGCTTTGCTATTACAAGGCTCTGCAGATAGGAGATGCTTCAAAAGTCGTGCCGATCGATAAGCTGAGTGTGATCATCACGCTGGTGCTGGCTTTTATCTTCCTGCATGAGGGGTTTACGGGGAAAGAGCCTGGCCGGCTGTTTGCTGATCGGAGCAGGAACACTGCTGATGGTGCTGTAAATGACTTGCATAAAAAACGAGGTCGGATGATTTCGCTTTGTATTTTTGTGTAAAAGAGTTATACTTTGAACGAAAAAACGGGAGCTCATAGCAATGGGCTGAGAGGGGACTGCAGCTGTCCCGACCGAAGACCTGATTTGGATAATGCCAACGTAGGGATGAGAGGATAAGGAAACGTATGGTCTCTAAATCAGGGGCTGTGCGTTTTTTTGTGGGTAACGAAGTCGTTTTATTCGGAAAGGAAGGGAATATGCTGGGAAACTGTCTGGAAAGACTGCGGGAGTCTGCGCCGCTGGTACACAGCATCACAAACTATGTTACGGTCAATGATGTGGCGAATGTGATACTCGCCTGCGGCGGGAGTCCGATTATGTCGGATGAGCCGAAGGATGTCGAGGAAATCACGGCAATCTGCGGCGGCCTGAACATTAACATCGGAACTCTGCATGAGAGAAGCATAGAGGCTATGCTTCTCGCGGGGAAGAAGGCCAATACGCTGAAGCACTGTCTGCTTCTTGATCCTGTGGGAGCCGGCGCGAGCACGTTTCGCACCGAAACGGCGGAGAAGCTGATGCGGGAGCTCCGCTTTGACGTGATCCGCGGGAATATTTCCGAGATCAAAACACTTGCGCTCGGAAGCGGGAAGACCAGGGGAGTAGATGCAGATGTCACGGAAAACGTGACAGAGGAGACGCTGCCTCAGGCGCTTTCTTTTGTCCGCAGCTTTGCGGGAGAGACGGGGAGCATCATTGCGGTCACAGGGGCGATTGATCTTGTCTCCGATGGGGAAAACTGCTTCGTGATTCGAAACGGAAGGGCGGAGATGGGCAGAATTACCGGGACAGGATGTCAGCTTTCCGGGATGATGACGGCATTTATTACGGCAAATCCGGAAAACAGACTGGAGGCTGCCGCTGCCGCCGTGTGCGCCATGGGCTTGGCGGGAGAAATCGGATTTTCCAGGATGCAGGAGGGAGAGGGCAATGCCAGCTATCGAAACCGCATCATTGACGCGATCTATAACATGGATCAGGAAACGCTGGAGAGCGGGGCAAAATATGAAGTTCGATAAAAAGAATCTTCTGCTTTATGCGGTAACAGACAGACGCTGGCTGCGGGGAGAGACGCTGGCACAGCAGGTGGAGAGGGCGATCCGGGGAGGTGCCGGATTCATACAGCTTCGGGAAAAGTATCTTTGCGGAGAGAGCTTTTTAAAAGAGGCGAAGGAAATCAAGGAGCTCTGCGCCGGATACCGGGTTCCCTTTGTGATCAATGACAGGGTGGATATCGCGATGCAGGCTGACGCCGACGGAGTGCATGTCGGACAGAGTGATATGGAAGCAGGGAATGTCAGGGAAATCCTTGGTCCCGAAAAAATTATCGGCGTGTCCGCTCAGACCGTAGAACAGGCGCTTTGCGCGGAGGAGCACGGCGCAGATTATCTGGGCGTCGGCGCAGTATTTTCCACCGGATCCAAGGAGGATGCGGTGGAAGTGAGCCGTGAGACGCTGAAAGAGATCTGTGCGGCGGTTTCGATCCCGGTCATTGCCATCGGAGGAATCAATGCAGGGAATATCTCTGAGCTTTCCGGAACCGGGATATGCGGAGCCGCTGTCATCAGTGCGATTTTTGCGGAGAAGGATATCGAAAAGGCGGCAGGAGAGCTGAGGAAAACACTGGCGCAGTTTTTTGCTTCGCCGGAGATACAATGAAAGGCAGGGGAGGACAATATGAAAACAGCATTGACTATCGCAGGAAGCGATTCCAGCGGAGGCGCCGGGATTCAGGCAGATATCAAGACCATGATCAGTAACGGTGTATATGCGAGTTCTGCAATTACAGCTCTGACAGCGCAGAATACAAAGGGTGTCAGTGCAGTGATAGAGCTGAGTCCGGAGTTTCTGGGGCAGCAGCTGGATGCGGTCATCACGGATATCCGTCCGGATGCAGTTAAGATCGGGATGGTTTCTTCCTCTTCTCTGATTGAGAAGATTGCGGAGAAGCTCAGGGAATACCGCCTGAAAAATATTGTGGCAGATCCGGTGATGGTTGCCACCAGCGGAGCGAAACTGATCAGTGAGGAAGCCGTCGAAACACTGAAGCGGCGCCTGCTTCCGATGGCAGATATCGTGACGCCGAATATCCCGGAGGCAGAGGTACTTGCGGAGATGAAAATCCAAAGCGGCGAGGATATGGTTCAGGCAGCCGAGCGGATTTACGTGCGCTATTCCTGCGCCGTACTGGTCAAGGGAGGTCATGCGCTGAATGATGCCAATGATCTTTTGTATCGAAACGGCTCTTATCGGTGGTTCTATGGAAAGAGAATCGCTACAGCTAACACTCACGGAACTGGCTGCACCCTGTCCAGTGCAATCGCTTCCAATCTTGCCAAGGGCTTTCCGACGGATATCGCAGTGGAAAGAGCCAAGGCATACCTTTCCACTGCGCTGATGGCGATGCTGGATCTGGGGCAGGGAAGCGGACCGATAGACCATGGTTTTTCATTGAAGGGAGAATTTACGGATGAATACGGCGGATGAAAAGGGAACCTCTGTCTTTGACAACGGGCTGATCTGGTTTGGTGCAGCGGCTTCCATTGCCGAGATACTGACAGGCGCCTGCCTTGCCCCGCTGGGCTTTACACGGGGGATCCTCGCAGTTTTGCTGGGACACGGGATCGGCTGTCTGCTGCTTTTCTTTGCCGGTCTGCTTGGCGGACTGACAAAAAAGAGTGCCATGGAGACGGTCAAGGCAAGCTTCGGACAGAAGGGAGGGCTTTTCTTTGCTTTTCTCAACATTCTCCAGCTGGCCGGCTGGACCGGAATCATGGTGTTTGATGGTGCTCTTGCGGCAAATGAGGTGATTGCTGTGGGAAACTGGTTCTGGTGTCTCGTGATCGGAGCTCTCATTATCCTCTGGATCATGATCGGGATTACCAATCTCGGAAAAATCAACAGTTTCGCAATGGCAGCGCTGCTTCTTCTGAGCCTGATTCTCTGCAAGGTGATTTTTTTCGGTGAAGGAGGGGGAGCTGCCTCTATGATGGAGACAAAGCCGCTCAGCTTTGGCGCGGCAGTGGAGCTGTCTGTGGCGATGCCTCTGTCGTGGCTTCCCTTAATCAGCGACTACACCAGAGAGGCAGAGAAGCCGGTTCGGGCAACGGCAGTCAGCGCCATCGTCTATGGACTCGTCAGCAGCTGGATGTATATGATTGGCATGGGAGCTGCCATTATGACGGGAGAAGGGGATATCGCGCAGATCCTTTTGAAAGCTGGTCTGGGTATCGCGGGGCTCCTGATTGTTGTTCTTTCGACAGTAACGACGACCTTTCTGGATGCCTTCTCCGCGGGTGTTTCCGCAGAGTCGCTGCATAAAAAAATCAGGGGGAAATATGCCGCTGTCCTGATTACGGCGGCAGGAACAGTTGCAGCGATTCTCTTTCCGATATACGATATTACTGCTTTCCTGTATTTCATAGGATCTGTATTTGCCCCGATGATTGCCATTCAGATTGCAGATTTCTTCCTTTTGAAGAGAAAGACAGACGGAGAGAGCTTTAATCTGCGAAATCTCGGGATATGGCTCGCAGGACTTATCGTCTATCGTCTGCTGATGAAGCTGGATCTGGCACCGGGAGTCACTCTCCCGGATATGCTGATTACGGCGGCGCTCTGTCTGCTACTTCCGCGGGACAGCACGGACAAGGCAGGAAAAGAATATCTGCGCTGAGGAAACGATTTATTTGTGCTTCTTTTACAAGGAGTGTATTTTATGGAAATTATGAAAACTGCTCCCGGGAGAAAAAAGATATTGCTGACATTTATTCTTATCCTATTGCTGCTGCTTGCTGTCCTGAATTTTCTTTATGCCCTTATCGTAAGTCGGGCGCATTCCGGCAGTCCCTTTTTTGTGCTGTGGATTCTGTTCGGTTTTCTGTTCTGCGGTCTGGCAGTGATGCTTCGCTTTCATCTTTTTTCCCGTCTTCCCGTGCTGCTGAAGGGGATGATGGCAGTCGGCGCCGGGCTTTGCCTCCTGCTGCTTCTCGTGACACAGGCTCTCGTGATTTCCGGGATGGACGCCAGGGGAGTGCCGGAGCTTTCCTATGTGATTGTCCTTGGGGCACAGGTGAGAAGCAGCGGTCCTACGGTAGTCACCAGGTATCGACTGGAGAAGGCGATGCAGTACCTTTCGGAGAATCCGGATACGAAAGTGATTGTGTCCGGGGGACAGGGATGGAATGAACCGGCGCCGGAGGCAGTGGTGATGAAGGAGTATCTTGTTTCCCACGGAATCCCGGAAGCAGGTGTCCTGACAGAGGAGCAGTCGCGCAATACGGAGGAAAACATCCGCTTCTCTGCAGGGATGCTGGATCCGTCGGAGGACAGCATCGGCATCGTCACAAATAACTTTCATATCTTCCGCGCAGTTTCCATCGCCCGAAAACAGGGATATCGGAATGTGTACGGGATTGCAGCGCCGTCCAATCCTTTATATCTCCCCAATAATATGCTCCGGGAGTCCTTCGGCATCGTGAAAGATTTTCTGTGCGGGAACCTGTGAGAGAGTCAGCACTTCTGACCTTGGCATCGTTATCAAATTACCATGGGAGATTTCGTGATGGAAATCGTGATACTCGGTTTATTTTGCCTTGTCCTTCTGCTTTGTATTCTGTGCCATATCTCACTTCTGATTGCCCTTGGGATGGGGCTTTTGATTTTTATTTTCTATGCCATGAAGAAGGAGTTCTCCCCGGGAGAAGTTCTGCACATGTGTGCCGAAGGGATTATGAGCGGCAAAAATGTACTGATTTCCTTTCTTTTGATTGGTATCCTGACAGCCCTCTGGAGAGCTGCCGGGACGATTCCGTCGGTCGTGTGTTATGCCGGGACATTGATACAGCCCTCTGCTTTTCTTGTTATGAGTTTTCTTTTAAACGGCATCGTATCAAGTCTGACGGGAACGGCTTTTGGAACCTCTGCCACCATGGGAGTGATCTGTGCCACCATCGGAGAGGCAATGAATTTTTCCCCTGTGCTGACGGGAGGTGCTGTTGTATCCGGCTGCTTCATCGGAGATCGATGTTCTCCGGTATCTTCCAGCGCTCTGCTGGTTTCGGAGCTGACGAAAACCAATATTTTTGACAATCTCAGGCGGATGATAAAAACGGCTGTCATCCCTTTCCTGCTGACTGCTCTGCTGTATCTTTTTCTGGGGCAGTTTGCAGAGTTTCGGCCTGTTTGTTTCGATCTGTTTTCGATCTTCGGCAGGGAGTTCAGGATTCATGCTCTCACCCTGATTCCGATGCTTGTGATTCTGGTGCTTTCTGCCTTTCGTGTTTCCGTCCGAAAAACCATGCTGCTGAGTATTCTGTCCGCGATTCCGATCTGTCTGTTTTTGCAGAAAATTCCTCTGATGCGGCTGTTTTGGTTTATGGGATTCGGCTATCGAACGCTTGATCCGGAGCTTGCTTCGATGCTGAATGGTGGCGGCATTATTTCCATGCTGAGAGTCTCTGTGATTATCTGCATTTCCTCGGCGTATTCCGGTATCTTCCGGGAGACGGGACTGCTGCAGGGAATCTGCCATGGGATGGCGGAGATCAGCAGAAGAACAAGCCCTTTTGGGGCAATGATACTGAGCTCGTTTCTGACAGGAGCGGTTGCCTGCAATCAGACCCTCGCGATCATGCTCACAAAACAGCTTTGCGAAGAGACGGAGAAGGACAGGGAAAAGCTTGCGATGATGCTGGAAAACACCGTGGTGGTGATTGCCCCCCTGATTCCATGGTCGATTGCCGGAGCTGTTCCGCTGTCCAATATCGGTTCCCCGGTCAGCAGTCTGCTGTTCAGCTTTTATCTCTATCTGATTCCCTTATGGAATTATGCCGTGGAGCTTTGGGAGAGGAAAATTCAAAGGATATAGAATATGTTGCATTTGCAACAAGAGATTTTTTCGATTTTTATTATGATGATATCGGTTTTTGACATTCACGTCATAGGATAAAGCGGTAAAAGAAATTTCTGCTGGAAGGAGAAAGTGAGAATCGGGATGACGAAAATATTGGATTTCAACAAGAGTGTGCATGACCTTTGCGGGGAGTATCCGGAGTTAAAGGAAGTGATGGCATCCATCGGATTTCCGGATATTGCCAAGCCGACGGCGCTGAATACTGTGGGGCGCATCATGACGATTCCCAAGGGAGCTTCGATAAAAGGGCTGGAGCTTAGTGACATTATAAAAAAGCTGGAGGCGGCAGGATTTGCCGTCCGCTATGGCAGTGAAGCAGGGAACAGCACAAAGCAGAACCCGGGGAAGAGCTCTCCCGTCACCGGGACGGAGGAGCAGGAGCAGCGTTTCCGCCTATTAAAGAGCTATATTGCCCGCCTCAGTCAGGGAGAGGAGCTCGAGTCCGTGCGGAAAGATTTCCTGGCAAACTTTCAGGATGTGGATGCACTTGAGATCACGAGGGCAGAGCAGGCACTGATCCGGGAGGGGATGCCGATTCCGGAGGTGCAGAGACTCTGCGATGTCCATTCTGCACTCTTCCATGGTGCGACGAGGGAAGAGCAGATTGCCAATGCGGAGAAGGAGGTCTCTGCTTCCTATCAGCGTCAGGCGCAGCGTGCCAGGGAGATTGCAGAGAAGAAGGGAGCGGTTCCCGGCGGCAGCAATACCAGAGAGCAGGCCGGGCTGCGGCTTCAGGAAATGATTCGGGAAGAGGGGCATCCTCTTCAGATTCTGACAAAGGAAAATGAGGCGATTGCGGCGGCGATTCAATCTGTCCGGGAGGCAATGGATGCCGGAAGTCATGAGCTGACGCTGCAGAATCTCCGGAAGCTTCGCAGTATTTCCGGTCATTATGCGAAAAAGGGGGATCTGATCTACCCGCTATTGAAGACCAGATATGAGGTAACCGGTCCCTCGGATGTCATGTGGTCTGTTGATGACGAGATTCGGGATGAAATCCGTGTGCTCTGCAATGATCCCAGGAGCAATGAAGACTGGAAGCAGAGAGTTTCTGCGGTTCTCACGAGAGCGGAGGAGATGATTTATAAGGAGAACCATATCCTCTTTCCGATCTGCGTTCAGTTCTTTGAGCCGCAGGAATGGCTGCAGATGAGCTCCGAGATTCTGAATTATGATCCCTGCCTTATGGTACATTATCCGGCATGGAAGAAAGCAGAGGAGTGGAAGAATACTTCAATGCAGGCGGCAGCTGCACAGGAAAAGGCGGTGCAGGAAGATGCGGACGGAAGCCGCGGGCGGATAGAGCTTTCCGGCGGCCACTTTACCGGACGTCAGCTGGAAGCAGTGCTCGATACCATTCCCATGGAGCTTACGTTTGTGGATGAAAATAATAAGAACAGTTTCTTCAATGATGGGGAAAAGCTCTTTAAGCGTCCTAAGAATGCCATCGGGAGGGATGTCTTCAGCTGCCATCCTCCGAAGGTAGAGGCGATTGTGCGGCAGATCATTTCCGATTTCCGGGAGGGAAAGAGAGACAGCGTCGAAATCTGGCATAACATGAAGGGAGAACCTGTTCTTGTCCGCTATATGGCAGTCAGGGATAAAGAGGGCAGCTATGTGGGGACGCTGGAGTGTGTACAGAGGATGGGCTTTGCCAAGGAGCATTTTGAGAAATAAAAGCTGATTTTGGTATCGGCGTATGCTGTGATATGGTCCGGGGAAAGGGACAGGCGGATATCACAGAAAGGCGGGAAACGAACGATATGAAGCCGGGAGCAGGATATGCTTTGATAATACTGATGCTGACAATGGCAGCAGGTTGCGGGAGGACAGGGGAGCAGAGAGCGGAACACAGTCCTTCCGCTAAGATGGAGGCAGTGTCAGCGGAAACAACGGAGACAGGCTCTGAGAACAGCGATGAAAAAAGTGATAAAGCAGAAGCAGACATGAGTTCTCCGCTGAGAACGATTCGCTACAGCAATCTGGCAGATGAGAATTCACGAAAGCTCGCTGCTGATTTACTCCGGGGCGCCGGTGTGAGTGAGGAGAGGATTACTCTTTTATTTCAGCATGTATATCAGTTTAACAGCAGCGTAGACCCGTCTGCACTGGCGGAGGGCTGGGAAGAGATCCCTGCAACGGAGAAGCGGTATGATCCCTATGATTTGCAGGATCAGTGGACGGCAAAGCAGGGAGAGTTTCCCGGCTACAACTGCCGTCTCACTGTCATGGGAATTTTTGGGGACAATGTAGATGCGCCGGAAATGACAGGAAAAGAGGATACGGCACTTTATCTGGACCATGAGACTCTGCATATGGATCCCTCTGCTCTGATGGAAAAGGACAAAGCGGTTTTTGATGCAGTCTTTGCCACGGTACCGACAAAGATTAGCAGGGATATCTCGGAGCAGGTGCAGACACTGCAAAACGTCTGGAAGGAGAGAGGGGTAAGATTTCGGGGAAATCCCCGCATCTCGGATATCTCTGTGGTATTTTTTGACCAGTTTGGCGACGATGACAGCCGGCTGTTCATCGGGCATACCGGTCTTTTACTCTCTGCGGAGGACGGAAAGCTGTATTTTCTCGAGAAGCTGGCATTTCAGGAACCCTATCGTCTGGTGGAGCTGAAGGACCGCAGAAGTTTGAGTGATTATCTGATGGAGAGCTATGATATCGAGTGGAATCAGCCAGGCAGTACTCCCTTTCTGATGGAAAATGATCAGCTGATGGAGGGCTGGCGGGAGAATCCGGTAAAAAGACGGGGATAAAGCAAAAATCTGTAGCCTGCTGCGGCAAATGAGGGTGCCTCAAGGCGCCGGAGGAGATGGTGAGCCATCTGTGAACGGACCGGATATGGGCTTTTACAGACGACGTCTCCATTCCTCTGTGCGGTATTTCTGCTGCTCTTTTGCCTGCCGAAGCTCTCGGAGGAGTCTGGGGATATCCTGATTGAAATTTCCTTTCAGAGCAACATAGTTGCTGGCATGATTGGAGCGAAAGACTGTATCCGGACTGTCGATGTGCCTGAGGAAGATTTCGGTTTCCGTGACAATGTCATCCGGTCCCAGAAGCTCCCGCTCCCCGCGCTCAATTTCCCTGCTCATGGGAGAGGAGGGGTCGAGATGCAGCGCCAGAAGAGAACAGTAATCCGGCTGCATTTGGTTGATCATTTCCGCAGATTTGACGGCATGACGCTTAAGCCCTGCCTTTCCGCCGAGTCCGGAGATGAGAGTGACGGAGGTTCTGATCCCGGTACGGCGAAGCTTCTGCCCGGCAGCAATGATCTCCTCCGCGCTTTCCTGTTTCTGGATGGCGGTGAGAACCGCGTTATCGCCGGATTCGCCTCCGAGGTATACCATCTCGAGGCCGGCTTCCCGGAGCGCATAAAGTTCATCCTCGGATTTTTGAAGAACATCTTTGGCGGTTCCGTAGCTGGAGATACGCTCTGCCAGAGGGAAGTTTTCTTTGACATAATTTAAAAGCCGAAGCAGAAGCTCTGTCGGGACAATCAATGCGTCCCCATCCGCAAAAAAGATGCGTTTTACATAGGGGCGATACAGTTCCCGGCATTCCCTCAGGTCTTCCATGATTTCCGATTCCCTACGGATTCGGAATTGCTTGTCCGTGTACATGTGGCAGAAGGTACAGCGGTTATGAGAGCAGCCGATCGTCACCTGAATGATCAGAGATCTTGCTTCGGACGGCGGACGGTAAACATCACCTTCGTATTTCATTCAGATTCCTCCTCGTTATGATGGGATTCATTGTACGGGAGTTTTTCCTTCCGTGCAACTCTTTGTATTTTCCTTGTATTTTTGCAAACTTTTCATGGTTTTCTCCGATAGAGCTGATATACTCTATATGGTCACAAAAAGATTGCGTTCAAGCAAATTTTTTGAAAGCGATTTTATGAACTTCAGAAGGTGAAAGGAGATAACATGGGTCAGGAGAATCGTTATCAGGGAACACAGACAGAGAAAAATCTTGAGGCAGCCTTTGCCGGAGAGTCTCAGGCAAGAAACAAATATACCTATTTTGCCAGCAAGGCAAAGAAGGAGGGCTTCGAGCAGATTTCCGCGCTGTTCTTAAAGACGGCGGACAATGAGAAGGAGCATGCAAAGCTCTGGTTTAAGGAGCTGAACGGTATCGGAGATACTGCGGAAAACCTTGCTGCCGCTGCTGCCGGTGAGAATTATGAGTGGACGGACATGTATGAGGGCTTTGCAAAAACGGCAGAGGAAGAGGGCTTCCATGATTTGGCAAAGAAGTTCCGTATGGTAGCGGAGATTGAGAAGCGGCATGAGGAGAGATATCGTGCACTGCTCCACAATGTCGAGGCGCAGGAGGTATTTGCCAAGTCCGAGGTAAAGGTATGGGAGTGCCGCAACTGCGGGCATATCGTGGTGGGCACCAAGGCACCGGAGATCTGCCCGGTATGTGCACATCCGCAGGCTTATTTTGAGCTGCACGCGGAGAATTACTGATTTAGTTTTTCCGCCGGATTTATATGGGGTCGATCAGACTTTATTGGCAATTTCGTGTTAAATTTCAAGGAGGGACCCGTCACGGGCGGGAAGATAGCTTTGGATGCCTGCAGCCTGGCTTCTGTGTGGAGATTTAAGCTGCTTCAAGGAGTGATTTGGCGGCAGAATTCCTGCCGCCGTCATCAATGGCCCGGGAGAGTCAGAGACAAGGAGGCTATATGAAGATTTTAAAGTGTCAGGAATGCGGTAAGATTGTGATTGTGGAGAAGGACTGTGAATGCCCGACCAAGTGCTGCGGAGAGGTGATGGCGGAGCTCAAGGCCAATGAAACAGATGGTGCCAAGGAGAAGCACGTACCGGAGGTAAAGTGTGAGGGAAATAAGGTAACGGCACAGGTTGGCTCGGTGATTCATCCGATGGAGGAGAAGCACTATATCCAGTTCATTCTTCTCGAGACGGCACAGGGATATCAGATCAAGCATCTGAATCCGGGAGACGAGCCGAAGGCAGTGTTCTATGTGGCAGACGGAGATAAGGCAGTTGCTGTATATGAGCTTTGCAATCTTCATGGTCTTTGGAAAGCAGCGCTGTAAAACAGTCGCATTTTCAGGGAATACTGATTTTATCAGTGCTTATGGAGATTGCCGGAGGAACAGGATCGCTGAGGCGATCCTGTTTTTCTGTTACATGAAACTGCCAGAATCATGATAGGAATATATGGTGAAAACGGTTCAGGACAATGAAAATGGCATTTTTTGAGAGCCTGTTTTTGATGTGAGAATTTATATGGGAAATAAGATTTTGACGCCGATAAGGGTTTGGATTACTATAAAATCCAGGAAATCGTTTAACTGACAATATATAAAAAGTGAATCAGAAGGGGCCGGTGTTGATGGAAACAAACAAGAGATATTATGCTCATACCTATTCGGGCGGAAAAGAACCTCTCGAAGATCATTTGAAGAAAACCGGAGATTTATGTAAAGTATTTGCTTCTGAATTTGGTTGTGAAACATTGGGGGACTTGCTTGGCGGAACTCATGATCTGGGAAAACATACAGAAAGATTTCAAAAGATACTGGACGGAGAAGAGAGCAAAATCGATCACGCTGCTGTAGCAGCTATTCTTCTTTTTCATTCTGATACTCTGTTTCAGGACAAAGATTTTCGAAGGCATATAGCGGGAATTGTTGCCGCGCATCATTCAAAATTAGTTTGTGATGAAGACTATTTTGCCAAAATTGAGGACTATACGGATGATGAAAATAACCTGGAGATTCATACGGATCCCAATGATGACCGAAAAAGATGCGCATTATCCAGTGAAAATGAATATCGGGAGATTTTACAGTATGCTAAGGATCATGGATTTTTGCATAAGGTGAGAGAAGAGGAGGTACAGTTTTGCCGAGCAATGACTGACGGTGTCGAGAAGATGCTCATAGTAAAATTTCTGTTTTCCTGCCTTGTTGATGCGGATTACTCCGCAACGGCTTCTGTACATGATTCGAGCTATTTCGATAGAAACGTAGAGCAAACGGCTAATGCAGAGGAAATGCTGAAAAAACTAGCACTATATCATAGCCGGTTTGACGGAAAAGAAGTAAAAGGTCATAGTATAAACGCTCTGCGCAATCAGGTTTACCGGGATTGTGCCCAAAAAGGCATCCGGATGGAGCCTGGAATATATACGTTGACGGCTCCGACCGGCACTGCAAAAACACTGGCATTAATGCGATTTGCGTTAGAGCAGGCTAAGAGGAATCATCAGAAGAGAATTATTGTAATACTTCCTTTTTTATCTATTATTGCACAGAATGCAAAGGTTTATAAGGAGATATTTGGGGAGGATGCAGTGCTGGAATGCGACAGTCAAACAGAGTATGATGAACAGGTGAAAGAATTATCCGATCGATGGAATAGTCCGATTATCATTACAACGGCAGTGACCTTTTTTGAGACTATGTTTTCTGCTAAAAGTGTTAGCTTAAGGAAGCTTCATCAATTAGCCAATGCAGTTATTGTGTATGATGAATGTCAGACCTTGCCGGAGAAACTGCTGGATGCGACATTAGAGGCTGTTTCGACTTTGCCAAAATATAGATCTACAATTTTGTTTTCAACAGCCACTCTTCCCGTATTTCAATACAGAAAAAATCTGAAGAGCTGGAATCCGACGGAAATCATAAATGACACAACACAAATATTTGATGACTACAGAAAGATTAAGAGAACCAAAGTTGAATGGGTGACGGATCAGACATTCACACCGGAAGAGCTGATATCCTACTTTGAGAAGGAACGACAAGTTCTTTGGGTATTTAATACTGTCAAGAAGGCAGAGCAGATGTATAATACTCTTTGTGACTTTAAGGACAGGCGCTGCTGTATTTTGCTGACTTCCAGAATGTGCAGTGCTCATAAGTTGAGGATTATCGAAGATATTAAGAGAAAAAGTCAAGAGGGCGAAGAACTTTATATTATATCGACACAGTGCATTGAAGCGGGAGTGGATATTGATATGCCGGTAGGAGCGAGAGAGTTTGCTCCGTTGAGCTCCATTATTCAAACGGCAGGACGCATTAACAGAAATGGCAGAGGTGAAGGGAAGCTGCTTATTTTTCGCCACAAAAATCATGGGGAACATGATTATCCGAGTACAGATTACCGAAATGCCAGTGAAAAAACATTTGTCCAGGCGCAAACATCAGAGATTGATTTTTACAGTCGGAAGTATTTAGATAAATATTATGAGGCGCTATATCATACACATAATTTTGATACGGATGATAGAGAACTGACGAAAGCAATACAAAAAGAAGATTATAGAGGAACGGAAGAAGAGTATCAGTTTATTAGGAATGAAAAAAATTATAATATTATTGTACCTTATACTAAAAACGACAATGACAGGACCTATTGGACTATTTTGGAGGAGCTAAAAAGCAATCATATGGTTCTTACATCGAAGATGATGAAAATATGTCGTGGTATTACAGTGACAGTGAGAACTATGGAGGGATTACGGGACTGTTGTGAACAATTATTTTTGAAGAATTATAAAGAAAGAAAGGAAACGAATTGGTGGATCATGACAGAAGCAGAATGTTATCAGGAACAGGGGGTGGTAGTTCAGAAAAAGAATGGATTTTTTTATTGATCGTCGGAAGGGGCAGAGAAGAGAATTATAGCAGCTGTCTTCAGGAGATTACAGTGCTATAATGATAAGGGCCTTGCTTGCTACAAAATAAGGCGTGAATTGAAATTTGTTTTTATATAATGCAGACGAGCATGAGAAGCCGCTGTATGGGAGAGATCCATGCTCCTATATGGCGGTTTCTTTTTTGTTATCAGGCTTGACTATGATGAGATAAAAGAGTTATTATATTTATAATAACAATGCGTTAAAGGAGGAAGGACTTGCAAAAAGTTATAGAGAGAACAGAAATTGTCGCAGATATATGGGGGGACTATGCGATGTTTACTCCTCCGGAGAATAAGGTGGAGCGTGTGTCCTATCGCGTGCCAACACCCTCATCCTGCAGAAATATCCTCAGCGCTATCTATGGAAAACCGGAGGAATTTTATTATCAGATTAAGCGCATAGAGATTATGAATCCGATTAAGACAATTTCTATCAGGAAAAATGAAACGAAAGAGAAATTTAATCCTAATAAACCGGATATCATTGTTCAGATCGCGGCGAAGGGAGATAAAGGCTTAGTTCAGCGCAACAATATCTATCTGAAAGATGTCTACTATCGTGTGACTGCAGATATATGTATGTATGAGGGATTGGAAGCAAGAGTTTCTGTGAAAAGTCTGAAAGCACAGTTTTATCAGCGTCTCAGATCAGGGAAATGTTTTTATCAGCCATATTTAGGAACCAGGGAATGTATGTGTTTTTTTTCAGAGCCGGATTTACGGAAAACGGCTAACGGCATGTGGACAGAAGATCTGGGAACGATGCTGTATGATGTCTTTGACTTTCGAACCCACACACCGTTAAACACCAATCCGAAGAATTTATCTGGTGCAATTAATGTTACATTTTATCATGCACAGGTGAAGAAGGGGATTATTGATGTTCCTTTGATCGAAAGCGATGAAATTTACAGGGAGGGATAATGCTGAGGGATATTTATGATTTTGCGACGGCCAATCATCTTGAGCCACAGAGAAATCGAAAAGATCGGAAAATTGCAGCCTATGTCTGCTTAAGCTCGGAAGGAAGCTATCGAGGTCTTGAGATCTTTGAGAAAAAAGAAATCCGTGAAGTATCCTGTCCGGATATAGGGACCTATGGTTCACAGGCAAAGTATTGTCAACCCATAGCTGAAAAGAAGGGATTTATTTTTCCGGATTCTCCCCAAAGGAAACAGCATAGCGGCGGAGATGCAGAGGAGAAAAAGGAATCCGGGGTATCACAAAAACATCTGGCATGGCTGTCGATTATGTCTGATGGAGCAAAACATGTCCCGATTCTTCAGACGGTATATTTGTTTCTCTCTAAACTTGAAGAAGACGATGGTTTGAGAGATAAAGTACGTGCAGAATTATCGGAGGAAAAAATTAAAGATACGGAATTTATCTCCTTTAAAATCGGGAATCGATATCTTCTGGAGGATGAGTCATGGAAACAGTGGTTTCATGATTATGTAGACGAGCATTATAGTAAG
Source organism: uncultured Oribacterium sp. (assembly GCA_963545355.1). Lineage (GTDB taxonomy): Bacteria > Bacillota > Clostridia > Lachnospirales > Lachnospiraceae > Oribacterium. Next base: position 66,617 of record CAUUIW010000003.1, read on the forward strand.
AAGGAGGATGAAATATACCTTATTTCATCTATAACCGGACATCGCGTTGCATCCATTCCGGAAAAAGGAGCCCCCATGGTCAGTGCAGCTGTAACAGGTACAGGTGCATACCCTATAGCAATCGGAGAGCCGGCATTTGAGTCCTATGGGATGTCAAAGAATATTGGGGCACGTGTAGGATATTATGAGGACGAAGTTGTAGCAACAGGCCTGCAATATCTTTTGAAAGATGGTCGAAATTTCAATCGTAATTTTGGATTGATTCATTGGTATGATTGTGAGGTTCCTGTAGACCTTATTGCGGCGTCCATAGATTCTGAAAAGGATGAACTTCTGGAAGGAATCTTGCATATGATGGAGACAGGACAAGGAGTAAATAATAAAAAATTAAACCATGCAAAATATTTTCTTTTCGACTTTCATGTTCCGACAAAAGGAAGGATGTATCTTTGCCATAAAAGAATGGGTTTGTATGATGAGCTTAGGAAAAATTTGATTCAATGGTATAGAGACACAAGGATTTCTTGCCCTAAATATGATAAGGAGAAGAAGGAATATATTATAGTTGACAGCAATATCAAAAAAATATATCAGGTTTATCTGGGACTTTTAGATAAAAGTCTGGATCGTATACGAGAGATGCCTGTTTCCGATCAGTGGAAGGCGATTGATCATGAATATGGGGATGCAAAAACCGCCCTGCTGGATTCGATTTATTTTGGAAGACAGCTTCCGAAGATTTATTTTCGCAAGGCTTTGGAGAGATTTACCAAAGACAGAGTGATCGGAGCGAAGGAGGGGCCGGATGAGAAAAAAAGACCTAAGATCAACTATATAGCACTTCAGATTATTTCTGTATTTCAAAAAAGAAACGGAGGCGGAATGGATAAAGAATTACATTCAGGACAAAGCAAGGCATATGCTTGCGGCAGGCTTTTTGCTGCCTACGAGCGAGTCCAGTTAGCGGCAAATGAATGGAAGGAACCAGGAACTGGTTTATCCGTGAGATATTTTTCGGCGGTACAGAAACAGCCGGGTCTTATTTTGGGAGAATTAGCGAATCTATCTATGGCACATTTGAATAAGATAAAGAATTCCAACAAAACAGGAGAAAGAACATATTTCTTTTTGAAAAATCAAATTGCTGAAATTGCCTCTGAGATTGGAGAGAGCTTTCCTAAACAAATGGATGATGAGGAGAGAGGGCAGTTTATACTCGGGTATTATGCGCAGTATCTCGAATATAAGACAAAAAAGAACAAAGAGAAATTCGAGACAGAAGAAGGTACATATAAGGAGGATTAACCATGTTGAATAACAGATACGAAATTATGGCATTAGTGGCGGCTGCTAATTGCAATCCAAATGGAGATCCTGATATGGACAACCGTCCCAGAATGGACATGGAAACGGGAAAGGGATTGATTACGGATGTGGCATTTAAAGCCAGAATCAGGCGGGCAGTGGAGAAGATCCGCGGAGAGGATGCACATTTTCAAATGCTTTTCCATGACAGTAATTCACTTAATCGTGAAATTGCCCGTGCTGCATTGAAAGCTAACGGGACTGATAGTCTGAGATCCAACAACAAAGTTGAAGAGACAAAAAAAATCATGGAAGAGACATTCTGGGATGTACGTACCTTTGGCGGGGTTCTATCCACGGGACTGAATGCAGGCCAGGTTCGGGGAGCGGTTCAGGTTGCGATGGCGTCTTCTGTAGATCCTATAGATATTCAATCTGTAACCATTACGAGAAACAGCTATGCAGAAGGCAATTATGGAACAATAGCGGAATATGATCAGGAGGATGAGAAGAAACCGGCAGACAAGAAACGTACCATGGGGAATAAAAAATTTATTCCCTTTGGTTTATATATTTTGAAAATGTCTGTCAGTACAAATCTTGCACAACAGACTGGTTTTGATGAAGAAGATTTCAAGGTGTTGCTGCAAGGAATTGGTGCCATGTATCAGGATGACATTTCATCTTCTAAAATGGGGATGAGTTTGGCTGGTCCAATTATTGTCTTTAAGCATGTAGGTACACAGGCAGATAAAAACAGTATCCAGAACATTCGTGAAGCCAGACTGGGATGTGCCCGTGCAGATAAGCTGTTCCGTCTTCTTCAGGTCGTCAAAAAACCCGATGTGGAGTATCCGAGGAGCGTAGAAGATTATAAGATATCTTTTTATAGAGATGGGATTCCGGCAGGGGTAATCTGCGGGTTTAAATATGAAATTTTTGATGAAATCGACTGGGAGATGAGAGATGAGGACGGATTCTTCACAACAGGATAGCCATAAAATACTGATATCGTGGATCAGTGAATTTGCCTATTGCCCCAGACGCTTTTATTTGAGGGTGATTGAGGGGCAAAAAGCCCGGAATATTTATATGATAGAAGGCGAAATTGAGCATGAGAGCGTTCATGAGCCTAAGATTGAACGACGCCGGGATAAGGTGAAGGTAAGCGGGATGTCAGTTTTCAGTCATCAATATCAAATATTAGGGATTTGTGATTTGCTGGTATGTGAAAAATCTCGGTATGGGGCAGAACTTCCTTTTCTACAAGGAAAGTATAAACTTACTCCTATTGAATATAAGCATGGAAAAGTAAGGCAATCCCGAGAGTATGAAGCGCAGTTATCAGCTCAGTCGATTTGCTTAGAAGAGATGTTCAATACAACCATTGAATCAGGCTACATTTACTACTATGATGCCAAGGAACATGTATCAGTGGATTTTTCTGAAGAAAAAAGAGAATACCTTGAGGAGCTGTTAAAGGGGATTCGAAAGGAGCTGGATACACAAATCAATATTGAACCAGTATATAAGCAGAGGTGCCGAAAGTGCTCTGTTTTCGAAATTTGCAATCCTAAAAGGGAAATGATTCAAAGATACATGAAGCGAATATGGGAGCTGGAATTGAAGGGTAAAGTATTTTGATATTTGAGGAGATATTTAGTGAGACAGATCCAAAAAACACTTTATATTTTACGTGAGAATCAGTATATTCATTGCGACGGAGGTTCAATTATCGTCAGACAAAAGGACAAAGAACTGACTCGAATATCAGCTGCTTCATTAGAACAAATTGTTCTAATGACTAATTGTACGATTTCAAGCTATATGGTGAAGTTTTGTAATGATCATTCTATTACGCTGAGTATTATTTCTCCTCATGGCAGAATGTATGGCAGAATTATAGGAGAAAATTATGGTAGTGTAATCTTACGAAAGAAGCAGTATGATCTGGAGGAAAATAGAAAAATTATTTTTGTTAGAGATATTTTGCTGGGAAAGCTTGCGAATGAACGATCTGTCTTAATGCGATGTGCGAAAGATGCTGCGGATGAAGATGCAGAAGTTTTATATAGGGCGTCAGAAAACATACAGCGGCAGATCGGAAATTTAAGAGATTTGTCGGATATGGAATCACTTCGTGGCTTGGAAGGTGCTGCTGCAACCACTTATTTCTCTGCTTTTGATCATATGCTTAAGGTGAAGGATCAGACCATGCTTTTTCGCAGAAGAAGCAGACGTCCGGCAGAAAATCCATGTAATGCATTGATGTCATTGTTCTATACATTATTTACCATTGATTGTGAGGCAGCATTAGAAAACTGCGGTCTGGATTCTTATTATGGTTTTTTACATGCCTTGCGACCAGGACGGGCATCTTTGGCTTGTGATCTGATTGAGGAATTTCGGGCTTCCTTTGTTGATAAGTTTATTATTACCCTTCTTAACCGAAAACAAGTTGTATCAGATGATTTTGTAGATAAGCAAGAGGGGATTCAACTTAAGCCATCTTCTCTTAAAAAGGTTTTAGCTTTGTGGGAGGAAAATAAGAGCGGAATTACGGAATACCCGTTAAGTAAATCCAAAGTTGAACGCAAGGTGGTTCCTTATTTGCAGGCACAATTGATGGCTCAATATATTAGGGGGGATATAGACGATTATCCACCATATCTTTGGAGGTAAAGGTGAAGGTTCTCGTAGTTTATGATATCAATGAAGAAAATGGCGGAACTAAACGATTAAACAAAGTCGCCAAGATATGTGAGAAATATGGGAACAGAGTTCAGGATTCTGTGTTTGAAGTTGAAGTTGATTTTTCTCAAATATGGTTAATGGAGCATGAACTGGAGGATACGATTCAAAATGATCTGGATTCGGTTCGACTTTATAAGATCAGAAAATCTCAAAGCGATATCAAAATTCTCGGAAAATCAAGCAGAACAGAAACTATGACAGAAAACGTTTTTATTCTTTAGAGAACCTTATATAGACATAGTTCTACGGAGAGGTTCTCCCTATATTTTTATGGTAATGATGTATAAAATCAGATAGTTTTCAAATAAAAAAGAATTTGATTATACAGATTGCCTGTTTTTGTTTATCATTTGCAGCGTTTCACATGATCTTTATGTGCAATATTGCTGTTGCCCCTCGCAGAGGGGCATGAATTGAAATTAAGAATCCGTTGAAAGCCCCTCGAAGCAGTTCGTTGCCCCTCGCAGAGGGGCATGAATTGAAATAAGGAGATGATAGATTACGTGGGATCCAATGTGTTGCCCCTCGCAGAGGGGCATGAATTGAAATCATTTGACTAAGGAGGACGAATGAATCATTCACAGGCATACAGACAGTGGAAAGAGAAGCAGGCAGGATTTAGCAGAGCTCCGCAGGCAACAGCTTCGGAGGAATCACAGGCATACAGACAGTGGAAAGAACAGGCACAGTATCAGGAACGGAGCAGTGTGCCACGTGCTTTATCTGTCCCGGTGGCTACGGGATCATATACCATGCCAGCGAAGAAAACGCCTGTAGCAAACGTTCGAAATATGGATGGTGTGGTTCATACATCAATCATCGGCTCTCCGATGGAATCAAAAGAATCAAGAATGAGAAATATGCAGCAGGCAATGCGTCCGGTTCGACCGTTCGGAGTAATCCAGAGAGACGAGATGGACAAAATGCAGGGGAAGATTGTGCCGAATCGCTCTCCATTTGCAGGCTAGGAGCTTAGACCGACGACAGCGGAAGAGAAGCAAAGCTTTATTCCACTGCACAGAGATTCCGCAGAGAATACGAGAGAATATCAGTACATCAAGAATCTGAACCAGTCAGGACCTGTGGGAAGGATCGCCGCGCCGGTGATCGGGACAGCAAATTATGCAGCTGGCAATATAGTGTCCGGAATTGAGGGGCTTGGGAATATGGCAATCTCTCCATTTGTAGGAGTAAATCATGCGGATTCAAACGCCGCACGGATTGCCAATGCATGGAGGCAGGGAACACAGAGAAGTATTCGTGATGATCTTGGAATGAAATATGACGGATATTATTCCAAGGGAGAAAAGGTTGCGGATTTCATTTCAGGAACTATGCTGGATGCTGCATCATCCACGACTAACGCAGTGTTACTGGGAGGAGGATCTCTTGCGGTTGCTGGGGGAAATGCCGCCAACAATGAGCTCATGGAAACAGAAGGATCTGATCTTACGGGGAAGCAGAGATATCTTTCCGCACTGGCGCATGGCATAGCCGAGGGGGCGTTCGAAAAACTGTCTCTTGGAAACTTCAAGGCTTTGTCGGAAACACCCGTTACCAGTGCGAGACAGCTGGTAAAGAACTATCTGAAAAGTTCTTTCGTCGAGGGATCTGAGGAATTTATGACAGACGTGGCAAATGATGTCACGGATATTCTGATCAAGAGGGAAAAATCCGATGCCTGGGAGGACTATAACCAGAGAAAGGAAGCAGGATTCTCGGAGCATGATGCAGTGGTTGGAGCGATTGAGGATCGGCTGAAGTCTGCCGGCATGTCTTTCCTTGGTGGTGCAATCTCCGGAGGAGTTACAACAGGGATAGCCGGAGCCATGGGAACATATGGAACCGGAGCAGAGTTCTTCCGGGACTATCAGAAGGATGGAAAGACGGATTATCAGGCAATCATTGATTCTGTGGATGATTCCACGGAAAGCGGGAAAAGAGTCAAGGAGATGGCAGGGAAGCTGCAGACCATGCAGGAGAACGGCCAGAGGATAAATAATCTCCAGAATGGATATCTCCAAAATGCGATGGAAGAACATGCATATGAAATTGACCGGAAGGAAAGAAAAGAAGCTGCAAGGACATTAAAGGATGCTGATAGCGTCCTGGAAGCTCTTGCAGAAACCAAGAACACGGAAGGGGAAGATATCGAAATAAAGGCTCCCTATAACGTGCTGTCTGATCAGGGAATCGGCAGCAGGAGAAATGCTGCGATTCGGAAGGAACTAAAGGAGGATACACTAAAGAAGGCGGAGAGCCGTGCAATGGAGGAGTTTGCTAAGCCATACGGAGAACATGGGCAGCAGGCCTTCCGAGAGAACTATGACGGAAATCTGCCGATGCCTGTGTATATGCAGGCATATAATACGGCTTACAATCTTGGACGGTATGGGGCGAAGATAGAAGACGCCAAGACGGCACAGACGGCGCTTCTTGGGACAGAGCAGTTCCAGAATATCTTCAAGGCGGGAGTGGATGATCGTGCGCTGAATAAACAGGAAATTCAGGCACTGAACCAGAATTACAAAGAGAGACAGGAACTGAGAACCGGTGGCGTGATGGAAGCTGTGCCTGAAACGTCTCCGGCTTTGAAAACGGTACTGGAAGGACTGGGAAAGCGCACCGGGCTTCTGTTCCGTGTCACGGACAGCAGCAGGTATGACAGTAATATCGGGGATAACAGTGCCCTCGGAGGATATCAGAAGGGCAGAGGGGTTGTGACGATTGACTTAAGCTCTCCGAATCCTCTGGCAACAGTATCCCATGAGATGACACACTGGATGCAGGACTACAATCCGGAAGCTTATCAGTTTTTTAAAGAGGAAGCGATTCAGGCGATAGCACGATCAAAGGACATAGAACTGGATCGTTTGGCAGACGTTTACCGGGATACCTATGAGAAGCATGGCCAGAATTTGTCCGTGGATGAAGTGATGGACGAAATCGTTGCTGATTCCACGGGGGATTTCCTGAACGATGCAGAGTTCGCGGAAAAGGTAATTCGGAATGACAGATCCATGGGACAGAAGATTCTTGACTGGATCACTTCTGTTCGTGATGCCTTAAAAGAATTGATTTCCAGAAGAGGACTCAGGCAGGCGAATGAAGCCCTCCGGGAGGATCTTTCTCGTTATGAGTCTGCGCGGGAAACATGGCTTAGTGTTCTGGATATGACTTCGGATCTTATGAAGCGAAGCGAAAGGACATATGAGAACGAACAGGGTAATGTGAATGAAGATTTTGTAAAATTCCAAAGAATCATTGAAGATCAGAAAAGGAAAAGTATTGAAGAAAGAATTGATGAAGCATTAACCGGTGGTGGAGTGGGTGCCCACGTATACTTGGGAGAAACACCGAAATTCCTGATAGATGAATTTAATTTGCAGGCCCTTCCCATGATGATTACTAATAAGCATGTAAAAACAACCATATTAAACGGTAAAGATACAAAACATGATCATTATCATGACCTTGGAAAGCAGAAATTTATTGAAGCTATTCAGTCTATCGATGCCCCAGTGATGGTTATAAAAGCAGAGAATACATTAGACTTATTAATTGTTACAGATAAAAAAGATCAAAAAGGAAATTTGATTTTTGCAGTTATTCATCCGAACGGAAAAGGAATGATCAATGGAGTTGAGATTAGAAGTAATATAACCAAGAGCTTGTATGCAAAGAAAACGACAAATTACATACAAAAAGCCGTGAATGACGGAAGAGTTCTTTATATAAATAAAAAAAGCCAGAAGACCAACCTCCCTAGGATCCAATTTCCTAGCGATTTTGAGTCGACTAGCGTTAAAAAAAGTATAGCTCAGTATGTTCGGGACGTCAATATGGGAAATCAAGGAAATCAAACACAGAATAATAATTCAAGTGATAAGAACCAGTTCGACATTCCGGAAGTTAAGAACAAGCTGGATGTCAGCACAGCTGTGGAGGAGTCGAAGCGCTTTATCGCGGTTCATAACCTTTCAGAGCGTAATCTGCTCAGGACACTGAAGCTGGAGGGGATTCCGATGCCGTCCATCGCCGTGACAAATCCAAAGCTTGGATGGAATTTCACAGAAAATCCACAGCTTCTTTAAGCCTCATTTAAGGCTGCGGGGATATACTTGCCGCAGAAAGAGGAAAGGAGAGGAGAACGATGGCTGCACAGATGAGCTTTCAGAGATATGAGTTAAAGTACCTTTTGGATGCAAGACAGAAGAGGGTGCTGCTCCGCGGGATGGAGCCTTATATGAGGCTCGACAGCTACGGCAGGACAACCATCTGGAACATTTACTTCGATACGGAGGATTTTCGGCTGATACGGCGTTCGCTGGAAAAGCCGGTCTATAAGGAGAAGCTCCGCGTCCGCAGTTACCGGCAGGCAGGAGCGGAGGATCCGGTATTTGTAGAGCTCAAGAAGAAATACAGGTCGGTGGTCTACAAAAGACGGATTGTGCTTCCGGAGGTCGCGGTGATGGAGAGCTTCCGAAAGGGGACGGCGCTGCCGGCGGATTCGCAGATTGGCAGGGAGATCGAGTATTTTCGGCAGTTTTACGGGACGCTTCGTCCGGTGATGTTCCTGAGCTATGAGAGAGAAGCGTTTTTCATGCGGGACGGCGGGGATTTTCGGGTGACGCTGGATGAAAATATCCTCTACCGGACGGAGGATCTCAGCTTGCGGAGTCCGGCGTATGGGGATTCTCTGCTGTCCCCGGGGCAGAGCCTTCTGGAAATCAAATGCGCCGGCGGCATCCCGCTCTGGATGTGCAGGGCATTGAATGAGGCGGGAATCTACAGGACATCGTTTTCGAAGTACGGGCAGGCATACTGCAGGGAACAGGGCAGGGAAGGAGGACGGCGCTATGCTTAATTCATTTTTTAGAGGACTTTTCGATACGACGCAGACGGCGTGATCGCGCCCGGGGAATTTTTGCTCTGCGTCGGTACGGCGCTCGCGCTGGGGCTGCTGCTGACCTACTGCGTGAGCTTCGGCGCCCGCAGCACACGGAGCTTTTCGGCGGCGCTTGCCTTGCTGCCCGCGGTGGTCTGCGTGGTGATTATGATGGTGAACGGAAACGTCGGAACCGGCGTCGCGGTAGCGGGCGCGTTCAGCCTGGTACGCTTCCGGTCGGCGCCGGGCTCCGCGAGGGAGATCGCCGCGATCTTTCTCGCGATGGCAGTAGGGCTCGTCTGCGGTATGGGGTATCTTGGCTATGCCCTTCTGATCTCGCTGCTCTTCGGATTGGTCAGCATGCTGTATAACCGGCTGGACTTCGGACAGAGGAGGAGCAGGGAACGGTACCGGCAGCTGCATATCACCATCCCGGAGGAGCTGAACTACAGTGAGGCGTTTACGGATATTTTCACGGAATACACGGACAGCGCGGAGCTGCAGCTCGTGAAAACCACAAATATGGGAAGCCTGTTCCGGCTTAGCTATCAGATTCGAATGAAGAACGCGGGGAAAGAAAAGGAAATGCTTGATGCGCTTCGCTGCCGGAACGGCAATCTGGAGTTAAGCATCACGATGCAGGAAAGCGGAATTGCAGAACTGTAGGAGGAAGAGTAAAATGAAGAAGAGCAGGGTAAAGAAGAACAGAATACTGGTTTCGTTGGTACTCTCCGCGACCCTTCTCGTCAGCGCGTGCGGACAGAGCGCAAAGGGGAAAATAGAAACAAGCACTTCGGAGACGCAGACGGAGCAGGAAGCGAAGGGCGGAAAGGCTTCGGAGACGCAGACAGAGAAGAACGGCTCGTCGGACGGCGCAAGCCTTGCAGAGGAGTTTTTCAGCGAACGGGACTATCGGACGGACTACGACGTGTCCTCCGCGGTAAGGATTTCCTTCGAGGGAGACGGCGTGAAGAGCAGCGATGAGAAGGCGGCGGCCGTTTCCGGAGATACGGTGACGATACAGGACGAGGGTTGCTACATCCTTTCCGGAACATTCACGGGGCAGATCATCATCGACGCGGAAAAGAGCGATAAGATACAGCTTGTGCTGAACGGCGTAACGATCCATTCGGAGAGCTCCGCAGCGATCTATGTAAAGCAGGCGGACAAGGTATTTGTCACGACAGCGAAGGGCACGGAAAATACCCTTTCGAACGGCGGGAGCTATGCCGCGACAGACGAGAACCATATCGATGCGGTGATCTTCTCCAAGGAGGATTTGACGTTGAATGGGGAAGGGAAGCTTACGGTACAGGCTGCGGCGGGACACGGTGTCGTATCGAAGGACAGTCTGGCGCTTTGCTCCGGGGAATACAGCATCACGGCGGCGGAGGACGGACTTTCCGGAAAGGACGGCGTTGGCATCGCCGGAGGCACAATCTCGATCTCCGCGGGAGACGACGGCATCCACTCCGACGGCGCGGTGTATATCCTCGGCGGTACGATCGATATCACGGAAAGCGAGGAGGGTATCGAGGGAATGACGATCGACGTCATAGACGGGGAGATCAGTATTGCCTCGAGGGACGACGGCATGAACGCGACGAACGGGACGAGCAAGACGGAAAATGCCGGTGCGCTGGGACAGGGAGAATGCCCGCAGAAGCGAGACGGCACGGCGTTTGCCGGGGAGTCCTCGGACAGCTCGACGAACGGACAGGACAGGAACCCGCCCCGGAAGGGGGAAATGCCGCAGAAGGGCAAAACAGAGAACGGTGCCGCAGCATCGCCGGAAGGCGGGACGGATGCGACGGGCACGCAGACCTTCGACCGGAAGGAGAGAGGCGGAATGCCCGAAATGGGCGGGAAGGCGCCGCAGGGTCACTTTTCTGAGGCAGAGGAGGGAGTATATATCTCGATTGCCGGCGGCACGATCCGGATCGCCGCATCCGGAGACGGGATAGATTCCAATGGGGATCTCTATATCTCCGGCGGAGAGGTCTATATCAGCGGCCCGGAGAACGACGGCAACGGCAGTCTCGACTATAACGGAGAGAGAAAGATCAGCGGCGGCGTGCTGGTGGCGGCCGGCTCCTCCGGAATGGCGCAGGGCTTCAGCGAGAGCTCTGTACAGAAGAGCATCCTGACGGAGACGGAGGCGAGTCCGGCGGGAACGGAGCTTTCACTCTATGACAGCGAGGGCAGGGAGCTTCTGCACTGGACGGCAGAGAAGGCGTACTCCTGTGTGCTGGTCAGCCTGCCGGAGCTTACAGAGGGAGAGAGCTATACGTTGAAAAGCGGGGACAGCGAAAAAACGATTGTCCTTGACAAAAGCGCCAGCCACTAATATAAGGAACAATTAATTGGCAGAGCTGCATTTTCGGGGTAGCGGATGAACGCGCCGGGAGATACAGGCAGCAGGACAGGATAGCGAGAGCACGAAGGGGAGTGAGCCATTCACTCTCCTTCGTTGTAAATTGGCGTATAGAATAAGAAAACCGAAAAAGGCGAACCCTTAGAAACCCTTAAAGTCCCTTACAGGTCAAGAAATGGCTTGAAACGGGGCTTTTTTATCGTTATAAGGGCTTATAAGACATTAGAAATCAATGGGAACTTTGAATGGGAACTTGCAAAGGAAAAACGATAGATTTTTGATGAAATAAATGGGTTCCGTTTCGCAATAGAAAACTTTAAATTAAAACGTTTTAAGGCTTTTAAAATCTGTTAGATATGCATGAAAAGCGGCGTATCTTCAAGGTTTTAAAAGTCTTTTATGATTTTAAAAAAACATCGGAACTTGTTGGTAACGTTTTAGGCAAGTCAATAACTGAATGGCAATCAATGGGAACCAGTTAATGGGAACCAATTTTTATCTTCTGACAGCGTTGTTAATCCTATCTAATTCCTCATAAATAATAGTGTGAACTCGATACTTACCTCGATGATCAAGCTGATTATAATTAGTCAAAAGTTCTGATTGATCTTGATCCAATCTCAATTCCGAACCAAATATTAAATAGTCGGAAGAAATTGCGAAAATTTCGCATATCCTAATCACCTGATCTACAGTGGGACTAGATTTTCCGTTTTTCCAATCTGTCAGCGGGCTTTTCTTTAAGCCGAGAGCAAGACTAAGCTGCTTTCCATTCATCCCTTTCTTCTTTATTAGGTCGACAACTCGATCATAGATGGTTGACATTTATCTCCTTCTATACATGCGAAAATATCGCACTATTATATTGACAATGCGAAAATTACGCATTATGATAAGGCTGTAATTAGTTACGAGACGATTATATCGCAAAACCGGATAACAGGATAGGTTATTTTGTAACGGATTACGTTATTTTATACCGTAATTCGGGAGAGGAGAGCGGAATGGCGTTAAGAAATAACAGAATACGGGATTTCACCGAGTTCCGTCAATGGGTAAAGCACCGTCTGATCGACAAGGAGCTGACCCAGGTGGAGCTGGCGGAAAGGCTGGGAACCAGCAATCCGAGGATCAGCGAAGCTACGAAAGGGAAGAACGGAGGAAAGAAATACATCCTCCCGATCATTAAGGCACTGGACGGAGATCCGGATGACTTTAAAGAACTGTTAAAAGCCATTTAAGGAGAAAGGAAATGAGCATGGATAAAGAAATTATGATGGACGCAGTTACAGAAGTAGCCGAGAAGATTCTGGGAGATGAATCTTTCATACGTCTAGCAAGAAAAAGCAGCGATGCGTACCGTTTGAGACTAAAGCAACTGCTCCCTTCCGCCGCCGCCCTCATGATCGGAGAGTATGAAAGAAAAATGAGCGCCTCCGAAGAAGAAAAGGAAGCGCTGAAAGCCAAGATACAGGAGTACGGTATTCCGCTTTCACTGTATCTTGATGATGGCAAAGAGTTTCCGACGATTGTTCCCGAAGGAGCACGGAAAAGGATCCGGAGACTTACTGAGGTAAAAGGAGGTTGTCCTCTTGGACATTCCTGATCAGTTTCTTCCAGTTTACGAGATTTTTCGCATGGAACTTTTCCATCAGCAGGGCGGTTTGAAATTGAGTCAGAAGTCTACGGTCAGCAACCTCCTCATTTTCAAAGATAAGCATTGTTGACATCGCAAGGTCTTCAACAGGGATGAAGCCGTATTTTTCTGCAAATACAGAAAGGCTGTGCTTATTATAAGAGGTTTCCGGAAAATTTCTATTGATTACAGCATCGCCGACGGCACGGCCATCACCATAGTATTCATCTGCTTCCGGCTGTGTACCGAACTTGCCATATTTAGAGAAAAAAGTAGGGATTTCACCTTCGGCAGTGACCGTGGCGAAGAGAATATTTAACCGGTTGTCGATGATGTAAATACGATAGGGTCCGGGGAAAGGACCTGACGACAGTTCCTTTTTCCGAGAAGCCCAATAGTTCAGATACTTCTGAAACGTATGCAGGTCTGATGGAAATTTATCCGGCAGCAGATTTTTCAAAATCTCGCAATGGCAGGAAAGATCGTATTCCAGGCACGGAATATCCGTTTTCAATGGAAGAATGTAATCCGGGTAGTAGTTTTCATGAAAACGCATAATGGACTCCTTTTCTTTTTATCATACCATAAGTTGAAACGGGGAGGAATCCCCGTCATGCAGAGACGGCCTACTGCATCTGAAGATGACAGGCCAGAGAGGAGGGAACAGGATGGGACAGATGCTGACTGTCGTGGAAGTATCCAATCTGAAAGAATGCAGCGCAAGATATATTAAGAAGATAGTCAAAGACGGGAAGATTCCTGCGGAGGAGACGCGGAACCGAAACAATCGGAAGACCTATCTGATCCCGCTGGACGCGCTGGATGAAGAGCTTCAGAAGAAGTACTACCGGCAGCAGATGGGAAAGAAACCGGAATCCATAAAGCCAAAGGATCAGACGAAGAAGGAAGAGCGGCAGCTTGACCTCTATACCGATAAAGAGCGGAGTGAGATTGATTTCTGGAAGCAGGTGATCAGCGAGTGGCTCGTGTACCGGGGAAACCCGGATATCCCCTCCAAGGCGGAGGCGGATGAGAGCTTCGCAAAATTCCTCGCCCTGAAATATCCGCAGATGAACATCTCGGTGGACATCCTCTACCGGAGGTGGAAGTCCGTTCGAGAGGGAGACCTCGACGGGATGATCGACCGGAGGGGCAAGTGGAGGAGAGGGAAGAGCACCATCCATGAAGTCACATGGCAGTGTTTCCTCTATTACTTCCTTGATGAATCAAAGCATCCCATCACGAAGTGCTGGCAGTACACGAAGCTCTGGCTGCAGGAGGTGCATCCCGAGCTGGTGGCGGAGCTGCCAAGCCATTACTCTTTCCGGCGGAGAATAGAAACATCCATTCCGAAGACGGTGTTGATCGAGTTCCGGGACGGGAAGAAAGCATTCTACGACTACTGCAGGGCATATATTGCGAGAGAATACGACGATCTGGAGAGCAATGAGTACTGGATCGCCGACAACCACACCTTTGATGTCATCGTAGTGGATAAAAACGGAAAGCAGCACAGACCGTATCTCACGGCATTTCTGGATGCCCGGAGCGGGATCTTTACCGGCTGGTACATTACCTACTCGCCAAGCTCGGATGCGACGCTGATCGCCCTCCGGAGAGGAATCCTGAAATACGGGGTTCCGAAGAACATCTACGTGGATAACGGGCGGGAATTCCTGACCTATGATGTCGGAGGTCTCGGACACCGACAGAAAAAGAAGAAGGGCGGGGACAAGGAAGAGAACTTCCTCCCGCCGGGAGTCTTCGCAAGGCTCGGGATCCAGATGACGAACGCCATCGTGAAGAACGCGAGAGCCAAGATCATCGAGCGGCGCTTCCGGGACGTTAAGGACGGACTTTCAAGGCTTTTCGAGACCTTTACCGGAGGAACCGTGGTGGAGAAGCCGGACCGTCTGAAATATGTGCTGAAGAAGGGAAACATTTATACGGACGAGGAGTTCGAATCCATCTGCGGCAGCCTCATCGACTACTACTTCAACATGGAACCCTACAACGGGAAAGTCGAGGAGGACGCAGGGAAGATCAAGATGGACGTGTTTAATGAGAATCTGAAGACGCAGAGACGGATCGTCCATGAAGACGACCTGACGCTCCTCATGATGCGGAGCAGCCGGGCGCAGACCGTAGGAAGAAGAGGCGTGCACTTGGACATCCGGGGCGGACGGATCGACTACTGGGATCCGGAGTTTGTGGCCAAGATGCTCGGAAAGAAGGTCTACTACCGGTATAACCCGGATGATCTTTCAAGCGTCCGGATCTATGACCTTGAGGACCGCTTCCTCTGCGAAGTAAAGGCCGACAGCGAGGCAGTTGCCGCTTACGGAGCAAGCAAGGAAAAGATAGGAACCGCCATGTCGAAGATCGGAAAGGTCGAGAAGATCACGAAAGAGCTTGGGAACAGCATGATCCTCCAGACCGACCGGAAGACCGCCATGGAGCTTGTGCTCCTGCAGGCGGAGAGGAACAAAGCAAATTACAAGGGAAAGGCTGCGCCGAAAGTCATTGAAATGCAGAGAGTCATCGAGGAACCGCTGCTTAAGCGGGTAGCCGGAGACAGGTTTGACTTTGACCTCATGAATCAGACGGCGGAGGAACAGAGAAAGAAGGAGGAGGACAGATGAGCGGAGCGCAGGAAAAGGTGTATGACGCGGAGCTCCAGAAGAGGGTGGCGGAATTTATCGGTGATCCCAATGATCCGAATGACAAACGGCCCAATCAGACGGAAGCGGCTGCCCTGTTCGGAATATCCGGAACAAAGCTGAGCCAATGGCGGAACAGCACCTATCCCGGAAATATCCAGAAGACAGAGGAATCCATCCGGGCGTACTTTAAGATTCAGGATGAGAAAAAGGAGAATCAGACGGACGTGGACGGCTTCAAGGCGGTCTATGAATACGCGCCGATCTCCACTTCCGAGACGATCTACAAGGCGATCCGGAACATCCAGCTCCGGGGCAGCATGCTGATCGTGGACGGCGATACCGGGGTGGGCAAGACGATGGCCGCCGTCAAGTACGTGCAGGACAATCCGACCACGACCGTATATCTCCGGGCCTACCCGAGCTCCGGCTCGGTTGCCGGGGTGGTGCGGCAGATCGCGGCAAAACTCGGCATCTCCACAAGGATGCATATTTCAGAACTCTCCCAGAGAGTTATGGAGCGGCTCCAGCAGACCGACATGGTCCTGATCATTGATGAAGCGCAGAACTTAAAATTCAGTGCGCTGGAGGAGATCCGGGAGTGGTCGGATCCGGACCGGCTGGAAGGAAAGAGCGGGTTTGCGGTGGTACTCATCGGAAACGATGAACTTTACGATCGAATGCAGACGGATGAGAAGAAACGCTACTCGCGGCACAAGGGCAGAACGAAGTATCACATCCGCTTCCTGACGAGGGACATCAAAAAGAGTGACATTGAGCAGCTGTTCCCGGCGTTTAAGGAAAGCGGAAAAGAAAAGGAACTGGATTTCCTGTCTGCGGTAAGCCATGGAGATCAGGGGATCCGCGGAGCCATCAATGTGGTGGACAATGCGGTCGGAAACAAGGACATATCGCTGAAAACACTGGAAAAGATGGTTGCCATCAGCGGTGTGTTCTAAAGGAGAGAGCCATGGAAAGGATGTACATCGTCACCGTAATCTGTATTACGATCATCGTTTTAGCCTTCATCGGAGGCGGAAAGGGAAGAAGATGAGACCCGGAAACAAGGAAAGAGCCATTGTGGCAGGAGCCGCTGCAGGGGCAGCGCTCATGGGACTATTTTTAGCCGTGATCATGCGGTACGGCGCAGGGATACCGGGGATGCTTCTCATGATCCTTCTAATCATTGTATCCGGCGCAGGCGGATGGATGCTGGGATATCAGAACCGGAGCCGAGAAGCGGGGCGGAAGGCCTATGAAAAGGGCTATGAAGCAGGGCAGCGAGATGCCGGAATCACCATCCTGCCGAACCCGGACACGAAGATGTCCTTTGGATTTCACAGATTATACCGATAAGTCGAAACGGGGGAAACCCCGTCATGCAGAGATGGCCTACTGCATCTGATGAAGACAGGCTGGAAAGGAGGAAAAGTGACAGAGCGGGAACGAAAGAGAAGAGCTTCGATTAAGAAGCAGCTTCAAAAAGAGGGCATTCTTCCGCCGGACAAGCCAAGGTTGAATCGGAAACGATTTGCAAAGGAAGCCATGGCAGACTACCGGACACTGGAAAACTATTCAGATGACATCTATATCCGCCAAGCCATCGGTATGATGGTTTCTGACGAAATGAAGCAGGTCTCAGACGAAGAGATGGGTGTGCTCCGGATGCTGAAGCTTTCCGCGGCGATAAAGCGTTTTCATGAAGAGCTGCGAAGAGAAAACAGAAAAACATACTCCTACGGCGAATTTTACGAGAAGGTGTATGCGCCGATCATGGGCGGACCACTTATCAAGCAAAGCACTGAGAAAGAAACGGCGTCATGACCGCCGAAGAACGAAACGCCCTTTGCTGGCTGATCGGTGAAGAAGCAGCCCAAAAGTGCGAAGGATGGCGGGATGCATGGGACCCCGCCGTGACAGCGGATGCCGCACGACTTGCCAGAAGCTGCTATGCGGATGGATTTATCAAGGCGGCAGTAATGGCATATAGGAGGATACATGCAAGTAGGATTTAAAGACGAATTAAAGCTGCTGGAAAGGCTCCTTCAGAAGAGGGACATAGATGGGACGGAACAGGAGAGAACAGAACATGACCAGCTGACAACCATCGCCAAGCTGGTCCATGCGGAAAACCGACGTTATGAGCTTATGGAAGAAACCTGCCGCTATGATTTCTCGACATTTCTCTCCGGTATCCTTACAGAAAGACTTCACATGATTGTCAGGAAGACACCTGAAGGAAGATTCGAAGCCGTTATCTTCGACAACGTTCTCCGAAGAAAAGCGGCTGTTATGGAATGCCGGACTACGGAGTGGGGCGATGTTCTGATTGAAGAGTTTCGCTTCTGCTGAGCTCCTTGATTGTATAAGTATCTTTGGCAGGCGTACAAAGAAGAACGATTGATCCGGTGACTCCATTTCTCAGGTAAACATCAAACTCAGCACGGTAAGAATCGCTTCCGGTTTTCTTTTCGCCTTTACAGAAAGAAACGCTTGAACCAGATGGCATGACAGCATATACATATCCGGTCATGGCGGAAGCATAGGGGCAGTTCTCCATAAACTGTCTTTCAGAAACATAAGTATTTTTCATGGCGTGTAACCTCCTTTCTCTGGATTGGCTGGGGAGCCTACGGAAAGCATAACATGCCATGATGAAATAAAGCAGGAAAGATATTCGAAAAATGAGTTCAAAACGAAAGGGACAGAGAAAAAATGAAAAACATTATCGGAGGAGCAATCATTCTGAACGGCTGGATCGGCGGCATCTATGTGGGTGGATGGCTTTTGTTTATTCAACCGATCTTAGCAGCCTGCAAGGCATTTGACATGGGGACATTGACGGCAACGCTTGTAGGAATCACGGTACTCAAATGCCTGTCTGCAGGCTTAGTAGGAGGACTGATTGCATGGATTGGATCAGCGGTCGGGGGAATCATGCTGAACAGCTGAGAGGGGGATCCCTCTCCTAATGCAGCCATGGCCGGTCACAAGCCCGGAGAATGCAGAGTGGGAAAGAGGACAGATGGGAACAGAGGAAATGTGCGGAAGCTGCATGCATGAGGCGTACTGCATCGCTTCCCATCAGAAGGACTGCTGGTGCGGGAACCATACCGAAAAGAGCTTGTATTTCGGGCAATTTCCAAGACCTTGCAGAGAAGGGAAAGGCAAAGATGACAAGGGCAAAGAAGATTACAAGGGGAGGCGGGTTGACACTCCCGAGGGATATGCGGGTAGATACCGGGCTCCTGCCGGGCGTCCCGGTGGACATTGAAGCGGATGAAAAGGGGCTTCACATCCGGAAGCATACCGTATCCTGCCGCTTCTGCGGATCCGTGGATGACGTAAAGATCGTGTCCGATATCGAAATCTGCAGGAAGTGTGCGGAGAAGCTGCAGGAGGTATTCCATGAGTGAAGCGGTAAGAGAGCGTCCGACCGAGGAAGAAATCGCCCGGAACGCAGATGAGCTGGCAAGGCTCTCCATGACGCAGGCCCTCACGAAGAATCGGATGGATGTCCTGAAGGGATGGTTTGAGACGCTTGCAGTGCAGGACCTTAAAGACAGCAAGGAAAAAATGAAGGAATACTGGGGGCATGGAAATGTCCGCATTACAGTAGGAAGCAGCGATACCGTAAAGCCGGTTTCCATGACGATGGTAAAGAATCTTCTGGGTCCGGCATTCCCGGACTTTGTAAAGGAAGAGGTCACCTACAAGATGACGGAGCCATGCAAGAGACTTTTTGCCATGGCATTTCTCGGGGACTATACCGAAGGCAGCATTGATCAAACCATACGGGCGATCACAGAAGATCCAAAGCTTCAGAATACGCTCCGGAAAAAGCTGAAAGGGAAGTACCAGAAGGACACGGAAACGCTCATGAAAATTGCGAGGCTTCCCGCGCAGGAGGCAAGTGACTGGGCTTACCTTGCTTCCGAGGTTCTGAACTTTGAGTGGCTTATTCAGGTACTGAAAGCTGCCGGATGGTGCGGGACGGTGCAGGATGCGGTGGATGTGATCCGAGCAGCTGTGATCGTAGATGAAGGGATCAAGGTCACAGTGGAGCAGAAGGAAGAGTGAAGTCAAAGGGAGGAGTGCATGGCATGAAAAAGAGTATCGATCTCAGGCAGATTCGGAAGATCTACGCCATAGGAAATGAGCTTGGCATTACGGAACGGAAAGATTCCAGAGATGGAGGCCTCCATAATGACAGCCTGCACGATCTGATTTCCGTCATAACCGGCAAGGACTCTGTGAAGAAACTGGACACAGAAGAAGCGGAGATGGTGATCCGAGAACTTGAAAAGCGCCAGGGCCGGCACACTCCCAGAAAGAAAACAGATCCGGAAAAGAAGCGGGAAAAGGTTTATCCGGACGGTATCACGCCGGGGCAGACGGATAAAATATGGGCACTCATGTATGCACTCCGGAGCTTTGACCAGTCAGAGAGCAGCTGCTCTCTCGGGAAGCGGCTCACAGCGATCATCCGGAAAGAACTGCACCGGGACTGCCCGGAAAAAGAGCCTCTCATCTGGATTGATTACAGGACCGCCTTCCGGCTGATCGAGATCCTGAAAAAGTATGTGAAGAATGCGGAAACGAAGGCGAGGGAACGGGATGGGACTTCTTGACAAGGTAACGATGGAGCATTTGAGTGGAGAAAGCCGGGAGATTGCTGAGCTCATCGGGCTTGAGAACTTCAAGAAGATCGTGAAGACCTACAGCGGGGCAAGCTTCTATGTGCCAAAGATCGACAGTGTGGTGAAAGGCGTAAGGGATGAGCAGATCCGAAAGGAGTTTACCGGTGGGAACATCCATGAGCTTGCACTGAAATACGGAATAACGGACAAGTGGGTAAGAGAGATCGTTTCCGGAGACGATGACGAAGATATTCCCGGTCAGATGTCCATTTTTGGCATGAATATTGAAGAAGAAAAATAGTGAACTGCTTCTTTTTCATCTTCCTTTGAGGAAAGCTAGGATTGCATCAACAGATGCAGCTTAGCTTTCTTTTTTTGACTGGGGAACAGATTTGATGAATGAATGGATCGTGACGACGGCAATCACGCTTGGAATCGGCGTGATCAGCTATTTCCTGAAAAGGACTATGAATGAAGTGGATAAGCACGGAGAGGAGATCCGGAAGATCGAGAGCAATGCGATTACCAAGGACGATCTGAAGGAGAGCACGGAAGAGCTGAAGACAGACATCCGAAAGATCCGTGAGGACTATACGCCAAAGGATATGCATGAGAAAGCATTCGATGAATGCCGCCAGGACATCAAGCAGATCAAGGCGGACTATATCACGAAGGACGACTTTATCCGCGAGATCACCAAGATGGACCGGAAACTGGACCGGATGCTGGAGATCATGATCGGCACAAGGGGGAATGAATAACGATGGGAAGGGAAGAAGACAAGAGAAGACTCCGTGCCGGAAACTTCCGGCTCAATAACGGAAGAGTCATGTATACCATTAATCTTCTCCGGGAGAAATATAACGATCTCCGGAGTGTGGAAAAAGCGCTGAGTTACGAGGGAATCGACCGGCAGAGCTTTATTGACAGCGTGAACTTTCTCTCCGAAGAGGGGTATATCCATCTGCGTGAGAAGGACACCCACATGGACGCCTCCCTCTCTGACTATGAATATCAAACTCTGGAAGCGAAAGTGACGGGCAAAGGCATCCGGCTCCTCGGCGGCGGGATCTCGGACAACATGATTGATATCGGAGACTGAGGTGGAAGAAAAGAGGAGAAGAAGTACCGGCAAGGTGGACCGGCTTCCGCCGGAGCTGAAGGACACCGTGGAGCAGATGCTTCTGACCGGAGCGACCTATAAGGAGATCGTCCAGTTCCTTCGAGAGAACGGACAGGAGATGTCCCAGATGGCGGTCTGCACCTACGCAAGAAAATATCTTGCGACGGTGGAGATGATCAACGTGGCGCAGTCGAACTTTTCGATGCTGATGGATGAGATGAACCGCTATCCGGATCTCGACACCTCCGAGGCGCTGATCCGGCTGGCAAGCCACCACGTGCTGAACGCCCTCTCCAATGTCGATGAGGAAGGCATGAAGGATGTTCCGGTAGAGAAACTCATCCGGGAGACAAATGGTCTCATCCGTGCCGCGGCTTATAAGAAGCGGATCGAGGTACAGAACCGTGAGAATTACGAGTCCGGATTGGAAGCGGTGAAGAGCCTTGTATTTGAAGCGATGGCGAAGGAAAAACCGGAGCTTTACAGGGAAGTGAGCGACTACTTAAACAAGAAGAAACAGGAAGGACTGAAATAAATGATCTATGTACTGCAGGTCCTGACAGGGAAAGAAATCGAAGTGGCGGAAAAGCTCCGAGAGGAGGGGCTGAAAAGCCTTGTCCCGAGGGAACACCGCCTGATCCGCACCAGAGGCAGCTGGACCTATAAAGACTACTGCCTCATCCCGGGATATGTCTTCGTGGAGATGACGTACACAGCAGAAAACTATTACAGAGTCAAAAGGCTGCCAGGGGTTGTGAAACTCCTCGGAGATCCCGGGAACCCTTCCGGTCTTTCTTATCTGGAAGCAGAGTGGATCGGGGTTCTGACCGGAAAGGACAATGCGCCGGTTTCTCCGACGCTCGTCCGGATCCGGAAGGATGGGACGACAGAGATCCTTTCAGGTCCCCTTGTTCCTTTTGAGGGCAGAATCACAAAGATGGACAAGAGAAGCCGGAGAGCGGCATTTACCATAACGCTCCTCGGAGAGGAAAAGGAAGTAACGCTGAGCATTACGCTGGAAAGCGATGAAAAGGCTGCAGAAAGTGACATGGATGCACCGGATACTGCAGCGGAAGATGTTTTACAGGAAGCTACCTGATCGTGGACGGTTGATTCGTCCCGGCACGAAACGGAGCGGACAAAGAGAAGAAGGAACCAGAGAGAGTGATCTTTCCGGGCGGCGAAGCCAGCCCATTTTCACTTTTCCTGTTTCCTTCTTCTTTGTATCCGTCCATACCCCGTTTAAAAACGTCGGAAATGCCCTTTAAAGCGTTTAAAAACAGATGATCGGAGAACGAACCGGAAAAGGAAACAAATGCCTTAAAACGGCACGCAGGCGGGATGTTTTTGAAAGGGAGGAGCCCGGAAATGAGAAATACAAAAAAGGAAAGCATCGGTCTCCTCTACGGAGCCCTGAAGGAAGCGGAAAGTCAGGGCAGAGACATTCGCACGGAAGATGATTTAAACGAGCTTTCCGGGCTTTTTAAAACCTATCTTTTAAGAGACGACATCCCGGAGAGGAAGAGATTAAAGGAAGAATATGAGGCCGGGCTTCCTACAACCGGCGAGAACGGCATACGGAAGAAACTCGGAGCCATTGACCTTGAGTTCTTCGGAAGAGCGTACTTTCCGCACTATTTCAAAAAGCCGTCACCGGCATTTCATAAGGACCTTGACAGGATCTGGCAGGAAGGCGTTTTGAAAGGCCATTTCCCTCTGACAGCAAGAGATGCGCGGGAGATCGATACACTGGAGGGCTGCAAAAGAGTTGTAGCAGCTCCGAGAGGGCACGCAAAGTCCACAAACCTTACCTTTAAAGGGACGATGCATGCGGTCCTGTATCAGTACAAGCACTATCCCATCATCATTTCCGACAGCTCCGATCAGGCGGAAGGGTTCCTTGACAACATCCGCGCAGAATTTGAGGAAAACGAAGCGATCCGGGAGGACTTCGGCGATCTTGTCGGGAAAGTTTGGAGAAATGATGTCATTGTCACAAAGAACGGGATCAAGGTGGAGGCCATCGGATCCGGAAAGAAGATCCGAGGCAGAAAGCACCGAAACTGGAGACCTGACCTCCTGATCCTTGACGATATCGAAAACGATGAGAATGTCCGGACACCGGAGCAGAGGAAGAAGCTGGACAGCTGGTTTAAAAAGGCGGTTTCCAAGGCGGGCGACCGCTATACGGACATCGTGTATATCGGAACACTTCTTCACTATGACTCTCTGCTTGCCAATACGCTGAAGAATCCGGGCTATCAGGCGATCAAATATCAGGCGGTTCTCCGCTGGTCTTCAGCAGATGATCTCTGGAAGAGCTGGGAAGATCTCTTTAACGATCTCTCCGATCCGGACCACGAGAGGACGGCCGAAGCATTCTTTCTGGCACATAAGGATGAAATGCTGGAGGGGACGGAAGTCCTCTGGCCGGAGAAGCTCTCCTACTATGACCTCATGAAGATGCGCCTTACCGAAGGCGAGGCTTCTTTCAACTCCGAGGAGCAGAATGAGCCGATCAATCCGGAGGACTGCATTTTCAATCCGGAGTGGTTTGAATTTTATAACGAGGCGGAGATCGTGTTCAACGCGAAGGAGTATTACTTCTTCGGCTTTGTGGATCCGTCTCTTGGGAAAACAAAGCACAGCGATTACTCAGCGATCATAACCCTCGCAAAGCACAAGGTGTCCGGCTACATGTATGTGATGGACGCGGACATCGAGCGGCGCCATCCGGACCGGATCATCTCCGATATCCTGGAAAAGGAGCGATGGCTCCGGAGGGATTTTGGAAAGGGATATAAAAAGTTCGGCGCGGAGACGGTGCAGTTCCAGTGGTTTTTAAAAGAAGAGCTTGCCAAAGCATCCGCAAGAGCCGGGCTGTATCTCCCGATCGAGGAGGTGCCGCAGACATCGGACAAAACCATGCGTGTACAGACGCTGCAGCCGGATGTAAAGAATCATTACATCAAGTTTAACCGCCGCCATAAGCTCCTCCTTGAACAGATGGAGCATTTCCCGATGGGAGCCCACGACGACGGACCGGACGCACTGGAGGGGTGCCGCACGATCGCAAAGAAGACCAAACGGTTCCGGATCCTCGGGAAAGAGTCCTTCGGGCTGTGAGATGAGAAAGGAATAAAAATGGCAGTACTCTATCTTGACCGGGCGTCCATCGACAGCCTGACAGAACGGGATATCCGGGACATTCTTGATAAAAACATTCCGAAAATTCGCTACCGGAAGCTCCATGACTATTATCTCGGGAAGCACCGGATATTATCCGACTGGAAAAAGGATTCGACGGCACCAAACAATCATCTTGTCACCAACATGGCAAAGTACATCACGGACACGGCGACGGCCTACTTCGTGGGTCAGCCGGTGGTGTATTCCTCTGACAATGACGGGTATCTGTCTATTTTACAGGACATCTTTGATTACAACGATGAGCAGGACGAGAATACCGAGGTCGCGAAGGAAATGAGCATCAGCGGCGACTGCTTCGAGATGCTCTACATGGACGAGGATTTGAAGATTCGCTTTGCAAGAGTCCCTCCGGAGAACGGAATCATGATCTGCGAGACGGACAGCGGATTTTCCCAGCCGCTCGCTTTTATCCGGACTGTTCTCTCCCGGGACAAGTATGACAACCTGATCCGGAAGGTGGAGTTCTGGAATAGTCATCTGGTGATGCACTTCCGTTCTGTGAACGGAGGGTATCTCGAGATGACCGGTGTTCAGGAGCATTACTGGCAGGACATCCCCTTTGTGGAATACATCAACAATGAAGAGCGGACCGGCGATTTTGAGGGCGTGATCAGCATGATCGACGCCTACAACAAGGCGGAGAGCAATACGGCAAACTATTTCCAGTATAACGACGATGCCATTCTAAAGGTCATGAAGCTTGGCGATGTCTCCAGTCAGGACATCCGAGACATGAAGGAAAAGGGAGCCATCATTCTGGAGGATGGAGGTGATGTGGATTGGATGCTGAAAAGCATCGACGATACGGCACTGGAGAACTATAAGGACCGCCTCCGGGAGGACATCCACACCATGGCGAATGTCCCGAACATGACAGACGACTCCTTTGGAGGAAACCTGTCCGGCGTTGCGATCTCCTATAAGCTCTGGGGACTGGAGCAGATGTGCGCCATCAAGCAGAGGAAATTCAAGAAGGCGCTCCAGAGGCGGATCGAGCTCATCACCAACATGTTAAACGTCCTTGGACATGAGTTTGACTATCGTGACATCACTCCGAAATTCCGGAGGAACAAGCCGGAAAACGATCTTGAAACAGCCCAGATTGTCACCATGCTGGCAAATGACCTGTCAAGAGAAACAAGGCTGCAGATGATTCCGCAGGTAGAGGATGTGCAGGCAGAGTTGAAAAAGCTAAAGGAAGAGAAAAATCAGGAGGACGAGGACTTCGGAGTCTACCAGAACTTCGCCAAGGCCTTTGAAAAAAGTCCGGAGGTGAATGATGGGGATTCAGGAGAGGAACGAGTGGATCGAGCGGAAGAAGGAGCGGGTTCTTGAAAATGCCGGAAAAACAGATGACTGCATATCGGACATCATGTTCCTGTTCGATGAGGCGGCAAACGGGATTGAGAATGAGATCAATGCGATGTTTCAGAAATACGCAAAGGACAACGCTCTCACAGATGCCGAGGCCTCCCGGCTGTTGACGGATGACGAATACACAAAATGGAGAAAAAGCATCGCATCTTATGTCCGGGAGGGTAAAACAGATGCCGGGATTCTCCGAGAGCTGAATACGCTCTCTACGAGGTCCCGGATCAGCCGGAAGGAGGCGATGCTCACCAATATCTACCGGGCAATGGCAGATCTTGTCGGGGACACGGAAACAAAGCTCACGACTCTGCTCTCTGACATCTATAAGACGAATTATCAGAGAGGCTGCTATGATCTCCAGTCCGTACTGCATGCGGGTTTTGCGGTCTCGGATATCCGGACAGAGGAACTGATGGCGATCCTTCGGCATCCGTGGTCCGGAGAAAACTATTCCGCGCACATCTGGGAAAACACGGACAAACTGGCGGCACTTGCAAGACGGGAGCTTACGCTCGGATTCATGTCCGGGGCAAGTGCCCAGTCCATGGCAAAGGAGATTAACGATGTCATGGGAAAAGGACGGCATGCCGCCATGCGCCTTGTCAGGACCGAGAGCAGCTACTTTGCCAATCAGGGAGAGCTCCGGTCCTATCAGGAGCTGGGCGTTAAAAAGTATCGTTATCTTGGCGGCGGATGTGAGATCTGTGAACGGCTGAACGGACGGGTGTTTCTGCTTTCCGAGGGAGAGCCCGGCGTTAACATGCCGCCGATGCACCCGAACTGCAAGTGCACGATTGTCGCGGAACCGGAAAAGAACCTCTTTGAAAACCGGAGGAATGCAGACATCCTGAAAGGCAATGAGAAGTTCCAGGACTGGAAAAAGCGGTATCTCCGGGATGCAGCACCGGCGGACCTTATGGGAAAGCCGGAGAAGTTCACCTTTACAAAGAAGGGGCTGTTTGGAACAAAACAGGTTCCGGTCCGGATCAAAGCGTACAAGGTGGATGGGACAGAAAACATCTTTACCGAGACAAACTCGAAAGATGCCCGGCAAACGATCCATTGCCTGAAGGGACAGATCGGAGACATCGGGAAGAAGCTTTCCTCTGTAAAAGAGATCATCATCTCGAAACCGGAGAGTTTTCCGGGGATCGCCGGATATGACCACGCAAGCGGCCGTCTCTTTGTCAGCGAGAAGATCACCAATGAGGATTTTCTGAAAGAACTCACGGAGAGCGGGCGTTTTCCCGCCGAGACGACGGCAGACATTCTTTTGCATGAGCTGACGCACAAGGACCACTGGGATGCCGCAGAAAGATTCTACAGGACAAATCCCGGAAAGTATGATACTGTTAAATCAGCAAAGAAAGCAATGGAGCAGGAACTTCGAAGTTATGTTATTGAGCAGAAGTCTTCGGACCCGCTCTATATCTACCATGCGATAAGCGAGAATGCCGGAGATGCTTTTGAGGACAACGCTGAGCTGAACGAATTGATTGCAGACGCAGAGGTTTTGATTTCTCGGGGCAGGCTCCACGATCCGGAACTTGCTCGTTTGGTGGGAGGATGTCTAAAATGATGAGGTTTTGCACAAAAGAAGAACGGGCACTTCACGATACGACAGCCCCATGGACCAGGGCAAAGATGGTTAATGGTGATATTGAAATGTATCTCGACCCGGAGGCACCGGAGGAAGTGAAAAAGGCTTACAAGCGTCTGCAGAAGATGAGACAAGAGCAGCCTGAACTGGTCGGATTCGGCTGACAGAATGCACCCTGCGGGGTGCTTTTTAATTGCATGAAACAGTGATGAAAGCGTCCTTTAACAAGCAGTTAAAGGGCGTTTTTATAATACCAAAAATCAGAGAACAAGGAGGAAACGATGGATAAGGACGAAACTTTGAAGGCGCAGGAGCAGACCTCCGGAATCGAAGCAGGAGGAAGTGCTGGAACGGAGGGAAGCGGGAATGAGGAACAGATTTCCGCACTTCAGAAACTGATGAACGGTCTTTTCGGAGGGAAAGGAGAAAAGGTCGGAGCAGAGCCAGCTCCGGAGGGAAAAGGCGGAACGCCGGAGGTGACGGATGACGCAGGAAAGACCTTCACACAGGCGGATATCGATGCCGCTGTAAAGTCTGCCGAGGAAAAATGGAGGAATGAGGCTGCCGAGGCGGAGCGCCTCAAGAAGCTCTCTCCGGAAGAAAGGGCAGAGGAGGACGCAAAGAAGAAGGACGCCGAACTTACGGAGCTTCGCGCAAAGGTCCTTGAAACGGATCTCCGTAAGAAAGCAGAGGGCGTCCTGCTTAAAGAAAAGCTCCCGAATGGTCTCCTTGATCTCCTTGACTACACAAGCGAGGAAAAGATGACCAAGGGGCTTGACAGCCTGATCCCGATCTACCGCGAAGCTATTGAAGCAGGCGTAAAGGAAAAACTCCGTGGAAAGACGCCGGAGGGACTTGGTAATGCCGGAGGCGGGGAGAATCTTCTCCGTGCACAGATCGCAAAGAATGTAAGAGGCTTATAAAAACAGGAGGAAAACAAGATGGCAAATACGATTGAGACCGCAAGTCTGATCCAGACGGAACTTGATAAGGCAGCCGTGGAACAGGCGACATCCGGATGGATGGAACTGAACCAGAGCCTTGTGAAATACAACGGCGGCGCAGAAGTGAAGATCCCGGATCTTTCCATGGACGGCCTTGCAGACTATGACAGGAACAACGGCTTTACCGCGGGAAATGTGAACTTCAAGTACCAGACGAAGACCATGAAGATGGACAGAGGACGTTCTTTCAGCTTTGACGAGAATGACGTGGATGAGACAAACTTTGCGCTGACCGCATCCACTGTCATGGGAGAGTTCCAGAGGACACGGGTGGTGCCGGAGATTGACGCTTACCGCTACTCGAAGATCGCGACGGAATGCATCAATAAGCACCGTGCAGTGGGAGGCTATACGGCATCCTCGGATACTGTTCTTGAAAAGCTCATGTATGACATCGCTGCCGTGCAGGATATTGTCGGCGAGAATACTCCGCTCGTGATCACTATCCGCACACCGGTAAAGATGATGCTCGCCATGTCGAAGGACATCCAGAAAAGGCTGGATGTGACGGATTTCAAGCAGGGAGACATCACACTCCGTGTGAACAGTCTGGACGGCATCTACCCGCTCATTGCGGTTGGATCTGACCGCATGAAGACCGCCTATCTCTTCAAGGATGGTAAGACTTCTTCGCAGGAGTCCGGCGGCTTCGCAGCAACAGAGAGCAGCAAAAAGATCAACTGGCTGATCACCCCGAGGACGGCGCCGATTGCCGTTTCCAAGACGGACAAGATGCGTATTTTTGATCCGGAGACCAACCAGAAGGCGAGGGCATGGGCAATGGATTATCGGAAGTTCCATGATCTCTGGATCACGGACAGAAAGGTTGAACAGTGCTACGCAAACATTGAGGAAGCACTCGGCTGAGAGGAGGATTAAATGAATATCACACTGAAGCGGGAGAATGTGATCCGCATAACGGATTCCGAGGACAGGGCAAAGGTACTGGAGGCGCAGGGCTTTGAGCGTCTTGACGGAGCTAGAGAGAAAACGCTGGAGGAAGACGTGTCGCGAGAGACTTCGACAGCGGCGGCTCCTGAACCGGTGGCGGAGGAGCCCGCAAAGACTTCTACAGATGATAACAGCAGGGGAAAGAAGAACAGCAAAAAGGAGTAAGGGATGACGCCGGAGCAGGAAGAGCGCATCGTAAAGGATGTGATGAAGGAACTGAAGCTTCCGGAGACGGCAAAGGGGCAGGTGGAAAGACAGGTAAGGCGTATTGCGGACAGGGTTCTGATCTACTGTAACAGGGAAGATCTTCCGGAGCGGCTTCTTTCCACCATTTCCCAGATGACGACGGACATGCTGAAAGCGGATGGCACGGCGGAAGAGGAAAAAGATGCCGCGAGCATCACACGAGGAGACACATCGATCACGTACCGGGACAGAAGTGGTGATCGGGAACTCACGGTGGATTTCGTGAAGGGATACGAGCATGTCCTGAACCGATTCCGAAAAATGAATCTTCCAAAGGATGAGAAAACATGACAGAAGCAGATATACTGGCACTCACTTATGAGGATGAGGTCACGGTCTACAGACCGCTTAAGAAGAGACTGGAAGACGGAGAAAGCATATTCCGGAACGGGCAGGACGGACTCAAGGTCTATGAAGGAGCCCCTTGTGCGCTTTCCACTCATACCGGCGGAAAACTCCTGCAGAGTGTGTCAACGGCATCGGCGGAGACAGAGTACAGCCTTTTTACGAGGCCAGAGACAGAAATCGAAGCAAACGATTTTCTTCTGATTCTTCACCGTGGCAAGGAATACCGGATGATTGCCGGGGATCCTTCCCGGATGTTGTCCCATAATGAGATCCCGCTCCGAAAGGAGAAAGACTTTGTCTAATACGGATTACAGCTTTCAGGGACTGGACAAGTGGGAGCAGAGACTTTCAGAAGCCATCAATAAAGCCTATCCGGAAGAGTTTGAGCGGATGGTCGTTGACATTGCCGTGCAGCTCGAAGGAAAGGCAAAGGAAAAGACCCCGGTCAAAACCGGACGCTTCCGGAATCAGTGGAGGGTCGGAAAAGTAAAAAAACAAGGGGACGAGTATTATATCGAGGTCTCCAACAATGTGGACTATGCGGAGCCCGTGGAGTACGGACACCGGACAAAGGGAGGAAACTTCAAGGAGGGTGCTCACATGATGGAGCTTTCTCTGGTAGAGGTTTCCGAGCGTCTTCCGGGGCATTTAAGGCAATGGCTCGACGAATTTCTAAATACGCATGTGCTTTAAGGAGGTGTAGATGGAAAACCTGATTAAAAAAATAAAGGAAGCCATTGCTGCAGAACTCCACACGCTCGATCCGGAGAAAGATGTATTTTTTGAGGAAATCAAAAGGACCGACGAGGAACACGGGCTTACGATGGGAGACACATGGTACTTTGTAAGCCTTATCCCCGTGGGAAACACAACCGTTGACCGGTACTATACAGATATGTCATTTCTCGTAGATATTGCTTATCACGAAAAGAGCGAGAGCAATATTCAATATCTCATGAAAGCTGCCGGACTGGATCATCTGTTCCGCCCGGTATTTTCTTTCGAAGACCGGAAAGTAACGATTCCGGAAGCATCAGAAACCATCACAGATCATACGCTGCATTACAGCTTTTCCCTTCGCTTCCGGAGCTCGGAAGAAACAGAACCGGAATTCGGACCGATGGGAGAGCTTCAGGCAGGATTTACACAGGAGGAACATACATGAGCAAACTTGGACTTCCCAGCTTTTCCATGATTTTTCAGGGGAAAGCCGTCTCCGCCATTGAGCGGAGTGCAAGGGGAATCGTCGCCGTGGTGCTGAAAGATGACACAGAAGGCGGCAAGGACATTAGCACATACCGCAAAGTGGATGCGGTGGATTTTGAACACTGGACAGAAGAAAATTACGGATATCTTAAGCTGATTTTTGACGGAGCGCCGTCCACCGTTATCGCGGTCCGAATTTCCTCCAATGCGGAGAGTTTCCTTCCGGCACTTTTGAAGCTTAAGGATATGAAATGGAACTATCTGACCATCCCATCACTTCCGGCGAAAGATGTGACCACCATTTCCGCATGGATCAAGCAGTGCCGGCAGGACGAGAAAAAGACATTCAAGGCGGTTCTGGCCAACTGCAAGGCGGATCACGAGGGTATCATTAACCTGACAACGGAGAATATCACCTCTACCATCAACAGAAAAAAGAACAGCGCGGCGGAGTACTGTGCGAGAATCGCCGGAGTGCTCGCCGGACTTTCCCTTGCAAGGTCGAGTACATACTTTGTACTGAATGACATTTCCTCTGCGGAGACACCGGAAGATCCGGACGAGAGAATCAATAATGGCGAGCTTATCATCATCTTTGATGGAAAGCAGTACAAGATCGGGCGAGGCGTAAACAGCCTCACTTCATTCACAGCGGAAAAGACGGAGGACGTCCGTTTCATCAAGATCGTGGAAGGTATGGACCTCTATCAGGACGACATCCACGAGACGTTTGATGATTACTATGTCGGAAAGATCATCAACGACTATGACGGCAAGCAGATGTTTGTGTCTGCAATAGGCGCATATCACAAGGGACTCCTTGGAAATGTGTTGGATCGCTCTTTTGACAACACCGCCTCCATTGATGTGGATGCCCAGAGGACTTTCCTTGAAGGGAAGGGGACGGATACAACAGATATGGATGATATTGCCGTTGCTATGGCAAACACCGGAACAAAGGTGTTTATCAAGAGCAATGTGAAGTTTGTAAACACCATGGAAGATCTCACCATGAAGGTCAACATGTAAGGAGGCGGAGATGAGTGATCAGGTAAAAGGAAACAGGACGCTCTCAGGAACGTGGGGAGAACTCTGGGTCAACGGAGAAAGGATCTTCGAGCTTTCCAAGGTCGAGCTGAAGGTTACGGCGAACCGTGAAGATGTCCAGATCGGGATTGATGTGGACTCCAAGATCACAGGGCTTAAGGGCGAGGGATCTTATACGGTCAAAAAAGTCTATACAAGGGCAAGGGAGATCCTTGACAACTGGAAGAAGGGGAAAGATGTAAGAACAGAAATTATCGCAAAGCTGGGAGACCCAGATACAGTCGGAGGCAAGGTGGAGCGCTGGTCCTGCGACAATGTATGGCATAACGAGCTCCCTGTGGTGAACTGGGAAAAGGGAGGCATCGTCGAGGAAGAGACGACCATTGGCTTTACACCGTCGGATCTTCAGTGCCTGGATGAGATTACGGCATAAGGAGAGAGCATGGAGAAGAGTACGAAGGATGCATTCCAGAGCTTTGCCGAAAAGGCAATGAAGCGTCTGGAAGAAAAGAGAAAAACGAAGTATGAGACTCTGCATATTCCGTCTATCGATGAAAATATCCGGATTCGGGAACTGAACGCTGCGGAGATTGCGGAATGCACCGTAGTGGAGGATGAAAATGATCCAAACAAGGCAGACAAATACTGCATTTACCTTTCCGTTGTGGAGCCGGATCTCAAAAAGACGGCAATGGAACTGAAGGACAAAGGGCTAATCCACGAATATCCGGAGGTTACAGAGATCTTTGAGATGAGTGAAATCACGGAGATTGCAACCGAGATCATGAAGCTCTCCGGCGTGATCGGTTCCAGAAAGGTGACGGTCGTTGATGAACTAAAAAACTGATCAGCCGGGACGGAGAAGCCTATTTTCTTCACTACTATCTTCAGAAAGGGTTCCGGCCAGAGTATCTTTTGGGGCTTTCGGCCCTTGAAAAGCTGTTTTTCTTTGCTTCCATGGAGAAAGCTATGGAAGAGAGAAAACAGCTTTTTTCTGATGGAGGAAAGACATGAGCGTGATAGGCAGCATCAGCATCAAGGATAATGCAAGTGCAGTGCTGAGAGGGATCCGTTCCGAGCAGAGCGCCTTTCGGAGGGATGTTGAAAAGACAAAGAGTGCTCTGAAGGAGACATGGGACAAGAAATATCAGGCAAAGCTTGACGCAACAGCTGCAGCATCTGCCATGAAGAATCTGAAAAGCCGGATAGAACCGCTCCGGAAGAAGGTTGTGACAGCTGTTGCCTTGAAGGATATGGCAGCCGATAAAGTAAAAAATGTTACGAATCGGCTGAAAGTGCTGGGAAAGACCGTGGCAGAACCGGTTATCCGGGTAAAAAATGCTGCAGGAAAAGCAATTTCAGATATTGGCGGGAAACTGAAAAGTCTTGCGAAGGCTGTTGTTATTCCGATTGCTGTTGCAGGCGGCGCAGCTCTGACCGCAACGGTTGCAGGAGCCGTCAGTGAGGGCGCAAAGCTGGAGCAGAGTATCGGCGGTGTGGAGACACTCTTTAAGGGCTCCGCTGACATTGTAAAGAAAAATGCTGCCAGTGCTTTTGAAACGGCGGGGCTCTCTGCAAATGAATACATGGAGAACGTGACCGGATTTTCCGCATCGCTCCTCTCCAGCGTAGCGGGAGATACTGGTAAAGCCGCGAAGGTTGCAGACATGGCAATGACCGATATGGCGGATAATGCCAACAAGTTCGGCACCGACATGGGATCCATCCAGACGGCCTATCAGGGATTTGCCAAGCAGAATTACACGATGCTTGATAACTTGAAGCTCGGGTATGGCGGAACAAAGGAAGAGATGCAGCGCCTGCTTACGGACGCGCAGAAGCTCACCGGGCAGAAGTATGACATCTCGAATCTGTCGGATGTCTATAACGCGATCCATGCCGTACAGGAACATTTAGGCGTGACGGGAACCACGGCAAAGGAAGCCGGCAAGACCTTCAGCGGCTCGTTTGCAGCCATGAAAGCATCGGTCAAGAACCTTCTTGGAAATCTTGCCACCGGAGGCGACGTGGAGAATGCCATGGAGTCCGTTGTAAAAACGGCGTCCACCTTTCTTTTCAAGAATGCGGTTCCCATGGTCGGGCGGGTTTTAAAGTCTCTTCCAAAAGCGCTTAAAAACGGATTAAAGAGTGCAGCGCCGGAGCTCAAGGCAAATGGCGCAGCGCTTCTTAAAAATATCCGTTCCGGCATTCTGTCCGCAATTCCGTCTTCTATGAGCGGAGTTGCTGTAAAGATCTTTGACAGCATTGGTTCGATTGGAGATGGTTTTCAAAGTATGCTGCCGGATTTAAAAACCTTTGGAAGCAGTGTCATGGAAAGCGTGGGAGAAGCAGCATCTGCCTTTCTTCCGGTGCTCTCCAGCGTAATTTCCGGCGTGCAGACCATGTTACCGGCGATTCTTCCTGTGATTTCCACGGTGATCGGTTCAGTCTCCGGAATCTTTTCCGCAGCCGCGCCTGTCATTTCCGGTCTGATCGGCATGATCAGCATTGCAGTAACCAATCTAGCTCCGGTGTTCAGTACCGTGTTTTCCGGAATCAGCGAGAAGGTGAGCAGCGTACTCTCCTTTATCGGGGAACACATGGGAACACTGCAGGGAATTTTCGAAAGGGCAGCTCCGGTGATTGCGGATATTTTAAGCACTGCATGGAATGTGATTTCTCCGATTATGGATCTCTGTATCAGTGTGTTTAAACTGATTTACAGCACGGTAGAGCGGGTCTTCCCTGGCATTCAGTCGATCATTGAATCCGTATGGGGAGCTGTCAAGCCCCTGGTCGAAGGAGTCGGCAAAGCCATAGGCAATGTTGCAGATATGATCAATTCTGCGGCAAATGCCGTTTCCGGCGGCGGAAAAGGAACAGGAGGGGCGCCCGGAAAGAATGCAGAGGGGGATAATAACTGGCGAGGCGGTCTTACCTGGGTTGGAGAACAGGGTGCAGAGCTCGTAGATCTTCCGAGAGGATCAAGGATTCTGCCACATAAAGAGAGCGTGGCAGTTTCATCCGGAAAGAGTGTGGTGGAAAACCGCACGAAAAATGTGACGGAAACCACGGTGGTATCCGGAGGGACAGAAGACCTTCAGCCGGTTCTCTCTTTCCTTGCGCGCATTGACAATGGTCTTACTCTTCTTGCAGAAAGAATAACCGGACAGAATGAGACAAAAAGAAAAGAAACTTCCGGCGAAAAGGAAACAAATAAACGGGGATTTCTTGGAAGCATTACCGTGGAAATCAGAAAGATCGCAGATTCCGTCACGATCCGGAGTGATGAAGACATCGACGAACTTGCAAACCGCGTGGCAAAGAAAGTTATGGAAGTGGCGGTCAATATGGGGTAAGAGATGAAGACAAGGACCATAGAATTAAGCAAAGGAAGAACAAGGATTCGACTCCCGGTGAACCCGGAGAACATTGAATTCACGGAGAAGCAGCTGAATGAGACGATCACTCTCCTTAATGTGGGAGAAGCAAACCTTGCCGGAAACAGGGGACTTAAGACGGTAAAGTTTAAGAGCTTCTTTCCGGATAAGAGCTCTCCCTTTTACAGGTATGCAAAGAAGCAGCCAAAACAGTATATCAAGACGATTGAACAGTGGAAGAGAGCGAGCAGTAAGGTCCGGGTGATCGTGACAGATCTCCGGATCAATCTTGTGATGCTGATCAATGAGTTCAGTTATTCCGTGAAGGAAGGGGATAAGGATGTGCATTACAGCATTTCCCTCTCTGAATACCGGAAGCTGAATGTTCCGAATGTTCAGATGCCGCTTCAGGTTCGCTCCAATGGTCTTCAGGAGAGACCAAACACCACTGCGGCAGCTTCGTCAAAGACGATTGCCAGAGGAGATACGCTCTGGGCGATTGCCAAGGCACAGTATGGGAACGGCGCCTCCTATACAAAGATTTACGAGGCTAACAAAGAAGCAATTGAGGCGGCGGCAAAAGCACACGGAAGGTCAAGTTCCGATAACGGACACTGGATCTATCCGGGGACGGTGCTCACGATGCCGTCTTAGGGGGGATAAATGAGAATTCTCACAGGCGGAAAGGACGTGAGTCAGTTAGTGCAGGAGGTGAAATGGGTAGGTGATACAAAACAGGTAGCGAGGACACTGAGTTTTACCATCGCAAAAAATGCAGACGATCCATCCATGCCGAAGGTGATCATATCAGAGGGCGATGAGGTGATTCTGCAGGATGACAGCGGGAAGAATCTTTTTGGAGGAATTGTCTTTGATATAGACAAAAATTCAGGAAGCCATATAGTGAGTTATCTCGCGTATGATCTCATGTTCTATATCAATAACTCTGAGGTGACAAAGGATTTTGATGGAACTCCGGAGACGATAGTCCCTGCGATCTGCGCAGAGCTTGGAATTACGCCCGGCATTATGGCTCCGACCGGAATACAAGTAAAGATGCCCTGCATCGGGAAGAAAGCCTATCAGGCGATTATGATGGCTTATACGGCGGCAGCAAGGCAGAATGGAAAGAAGTACATTCCGCTTATGACGGAGATCAATAAAGTAAGCGTCATTGAAAAGGGAACCTTATCCGGAGCGGTACTGGAAAGCGGAGCAAACCTCACAGCATCGACCTATAAGAGTTCCATGCAAAAGCTCGTAAGCAGGGTGGTGATTCTTGACAAGAATAGCAATCCTGTGAAGACCGTGGAGAATGCGGAGTCAATAACAAAGTATGGTCTTGTAGTGAAGACATTGAAGCAGGCGGACGGCGAAGACAAGACGGAGGAAGCAAAGAAGCTCCTTGTTGTTTCCGAACAGTCCGCCAGCGCGTCCGGAATTCCTGAAGATCCAAGGGCTGTATCCGGATATTCCCTGATTGTGAAGGACTCGGATACAGGACTTGTGGGACAGTTCTATATCGAGAGTGATACACACTCTTTCAGCAATGGGAAGTCGCAGATGGACCTGACACTCTCTTTTGAGAATCTGATGGATGAGCAGGAGATGGAGAGCACGGAGGGCACTAAAAAAGGAGGATGATATGGCAACAAACAGGGGAATCGTGGAAATGGTAGAGAAGTTAAGGGGTGAAAGCCCGCCGGGGGAAGGCAATAAAGAAGGATTGATTCTGGCAGAGCTTGTTTCAATATCACCTGTTTCCATCAGAGTATTCGGAACGGTCTTTTCGTCCGGCATTTACCTGAATCCGCTGCTCCGTCTTCCGGAATATGCCATGAAGGCCGGTGATACCGTTGCGGTTTTCATATCCGGAGACCGCTTTTATATCCTTTCCCGGGAGGTTCCGGCATGAGTATCTTTCCGTTTATTGATACGACGAAGAACACAGATACAGTATCCGAGCTTCCGATTCTGAAGGAATATGCTTATGACTTTGAAAACAATGAACTGCTCCTTGATAAGGATGGAAAGACCTATCTTGTAGAGAAAAACGAGGCGCTCCGGATCTGGATTTTCAAATCACTGATCACGGAGCGGTTTCACTACACGGCTCATACAAATGCTTATGGCGAGGAATTCTCCGATCAGCTGATCGGGCACTCCATGGATGAGGACATTGTGGAGCTTGAGATGGAACGCTATATCACGGAAGCACTGATGGTGAATCCCTATATTGAGGCATTGGATAATTTTACCTTTGAGACAGAAAATGCTGGGATGAAAGTGTCCTTTGATGTGACAAGCATCTATGGAACAGAAACCATTACACTCCCGGCGAAGGAGGTGAGGATCTGATGGAATTCAGCGCGGATGCAATTCTTTCAAGAATGAAGGATGACCTGAAGAACGGTGATACAAGGATCGAGGGAAGCTTTTCCATGGACAATCTTCAGGCGGTTTCCGAAGAGCTTGCAAGGTTTAATGCCATGCGGATCATGCCGCTCATGGAATCGCTGGAAGAAAAGGAAGACGACATGGGTACCAGCGGGAATGAACGGCATTACATCCGCTGGGCAAAAGAAGCAAAGGATGCCGATGGAAAAATCATTGTTGGAAATGCCAAGGTGAATTCGCCAAGGGATGGAACAGGTCTTGTGTCTGTGGCGATTCTGACGGTGGATGCCAAGCCCCCGACGGAAGAACAGATACGGCTGGTACAGGCTTACATTGACACGAAGAGACCGGTCGGAGCAGAGCCTTCAGTAGTTGCCGCAGAGGGCGTAAAAGTCAGCATACGGGCGGATATCCGGATTCTTGATGCTGCATCAGAGGAAATCGTTAAGCAGACTGTGGAGAAAAGACTGCAGTCCTATTTTTCTCAGATTGCATTCCAGAGCGGAAAAGCGGTTCTCAATTATTACACCATCACAAATCTGATCCTGGCATCCGACGGGGTGAAGGAACTGGAGCTTTTGCAGGTAAACGGCGCACAGGAATCACTGGAAACGGAGTATAACCGGTATTTCATTCTGGAAGGAGCGGAAATTCATGTCACTTAATGATATTCACATGCTCCCGACTCATGTGCGAAAAATGCGGCAGATGAATGATCTGCTTGACGCGGAGGATCTTATTCTTCAGGAAATCGAGAAGATCATAGACGAAATTTATCTCCGGGCATCTATGCTGCACGAAGAGCTGGTTAACGAACCATGGCTGGAACAAAAACTGAAAGAACGGACAGGAGCGACAGCAAACGTAACGGCGTATGCAGAAGACCTTCTGGTACGTGTTGTTCTGGAAATCACAGACATTCAGGATATTGATGCGGAAGATGTAAGAAGATTCCTTGATAAATGGCTTCCGGCGCACCTTCAGTACAAGTTAAACCTTCTGCAGCACTTTCTTTCGGAAATACCGGAAGAGTTCTTTATAGATCGCATGAGTCTGGGCGTTTATTCCCTGTTCTGGAAGACCAGAACACTGGACGGGACATGGATTCTCGATGGGGAATTTTCGCTTGGATCGGTCCGGCAGGAGAACCCTGTAGGAATCACCTACGAAGCCGGAGTGGCAGAGAACACAGAAGAATTTGCTCATTCCATGCGGTTAAAAACCGGAGTCAGGACAGAGGAAGGATATCAGCTTGAGAAAACGGGACTTGGGATAGAATCCTTCTTCTGGAAAGCAAAAACGCTGAACGGCACATGGCTTCTTGACGGAGAAACCAATCTTACAGAAATCTGGCAGCCGATGGATTTCGGGCAGGTTTTTGGGTTGGGAAATCTGGACCTCTTGGAGAACATATCCATGGGAGGCATTTTCCGAAAGGATCTCTGGCTTCTGGATGGAGACATCAAACTCAACGGCACCAGAATACTGGATGCCAAAATAACAAGAGAGGAGCTTTAAATGACACAGAATCAGATCATTACCGTGGCAGCAAGAAAAAAGATGCTGCGGGCAAGAGCGGGAGAGATACAGCTTCCGAAAATTTCAGGGTTTGTTTTCGGAGACGGGGGAATTACAGAAGACGGCAGCATCATTGCCCCGATCGAAAACGAGAAAGTCCTGAAACATGAAATTCTGAGAAAACCTTATGATTCCTATACCATGCTGAGTGATACGGTGTGCCACTATGAGTGCACCATCGCGGAAGAGGAGATTCCCGGCGCAGAGATCAGCGAGATCGGGCTCTATGACAAGGACGGAGATATCCTCGTCATCAAGCGCTTTTCCAAGAAGGGAAAGGATTCTGATCTTTCGATGACTTTCTGGATTAACGATACCTTTTAAGGAGGCAATATGGCAAAACTGACAATTCATGAGAAACCGGAATACACGGAGCAGATGGAAGCACTGACGCCGCAGACACCGGCGCATGCGGACCAGTTTAATGCCCGTTTTACACAGCTTTTAAATAATGAAAAAGCGAACCGAAGAGACGCAAAGATCTATGAGGATGATGCGAACGGCTCCCGGATTCGCCTTGGAATGGAAAACGGGCATCTCTACTATCAGGAGCTGGAATGAAATAACGGAATCCGTCATAAAATAATGTGCTTCGTTATTTTATGATAAAACGAGTTAAATAAAACCGTAAAGTGCTACATTATACCGGAAATGAGGTAAAAAATGACAAAAAAAGTGTTTATTGCAGAGCAGGAGACGCTGGAAGAGGTAAAGAGCCAGACCGACAAGTTGGTAAGGAATCTTCTCCCCGACGACACGCCGATCTATGGAATGGTGATTCATGAAGCATCGGATCTGAATCCGAAGACAAGGGTGGAGTATCTCGGTGCAAACAAAGATTTCACCCCGATGTCCATGAACATGTCCACTCACGCTATGAACTATGGTTCCTGGGCGGACTGGAGCTGGCTGAAAGCCAATGTGCCGGTTATGGCAAGCTTTGACGGAGGTATCGACTATTATCTGAACCCCGATGACTATACAAAGAAAATGGATGGAACGGAATCTGACGTTGCCAATGTGGATTATAAGGGTGACGCTATGGCAGTCATCCGGAAAATTTACAAGAAAGAATACAAGATCGGGCAGGATCGATATGTATATTTCTGTGAAAGAAAGGTGGATGACGACTTCCGTGCCGTTGGCTTTAATGTCCTCGGAAAGGAACGCGACTATATGCTGATTCCGATGTTTTATGGCTTTTTTGATTCTGCCGGAAAACTCAGGAGCCTTTCCGGACAGTGGAGCTGTCTGTCCGCATCGGGAAATACAGATGATAATGCTGGAGGGAAGAACATTGATACCGCCGCACAGAATACAGCATTGAAAGCGGCATCGGCAAACACACTGTTCTTTGGCGGCGCACTGACTAACACACTGGCTGATATCTGTACGATGCTGACAAAAAGCACGAATTCCATGGAAAGCTTCGGATATGGCATGTGCAACACCTATGTAAATGACAAATCAAAATACTATGGAACGCAGATCAATGCCGTGATCGGAGGAGGTCAATTTTATGGGTCAGATGATCAGAAGTCCTTCAATAAGATCTTCCACAGCTGCGTGCTGGGGAGCCACATGCTTTGGCAGAGAGACCCCTACATGGTCATGGTAAACGGCAGAATCCGAGTTTCGCCGGATTACAGTTATGATCTGACCGGAGCATCTTATGTGGATACGGGTGTGGATCTTGCGGCAACCGGGGAATATGCCACGACACAGGTTATTAAGGATTTTGGAATGGTTCCGACGGACGAGGTGACCGGATCGACGGCCACGGGATATTGTGACCGCACCTGGGTTGACGCATCAATCACGGCGGCTTCGCTGCGTTTCGGTAGTTGCCGTGAGGGTCTCTGTGACGGGCTGTTTGCGCGGGCGCTGGCCTCTCCTACGTCGCGTGCGTTGTGGGACTGCGGGGTGTCCAAACTTCTTCCGGCACCTGCTGCATCGTAAGATTGGGTATTTTTTCGGAACCGGACGATCCTTTGAAAGAATATCTTGCTTCACGCACGAAGGCTTTCTGATAAAATTCATAAAAAGCGCGCAGAGAAGAAGGCAGTGCCTATATCGTGGTGCAGAGGTTTTGTGTCACTCCTTGGATGGATCACCCATTCAGACAGTTATGAATGGTATCTCATGTACATAAAACCCATCATCAAAGTAAAAATGATCAAACAGATTATATCAAAAACGGACAGGAAGGAGAGAGAAGATGCAGCAATGGAAGAAAGAATTACTTTTAACGCGACCGGAAAAATTAACTGTGCTTAATCAGGACATGGTCATCGAGCGGAGAAACATCGAAAAATACGAGAAAGATGTGGCAGATGGAAGCGGAAACAAAGAAACAGGCTACCGCTGCGAGTGTCGCATGCTTACAAAGGGCGAATATTACCAGCTGACCATGGCGGAGAAGGTAGGCGATGACATCATGGCCTGTATGGAGGCACAGGCAGACATCTATGAGAAACTGGCTTCGACAGAGGATAATCAGATGACAATTATGCAGGCAATTGCAGATATCTATGATGGAAAGGAGGGCGCATAATGCTGGAACTTTATATCAAGCTTGTAAAAGCAGGCAGACGAACTTTGGAGAGTGTTCCTGAGAGATTCAGGGAGGCGGTAAGTGCAGCTATTGAAGCTGAACAAAAAGAGAGCCAGAAAAAAAGAGGTGCAAAATGAGTTTGCTTGAGGTCATAGATCTGCTCTATGACATCACGGGCAAGGAGACGGTACTTCTCAGAGAACTTGTCACAGAACTGTAGCATGATCGGCAGATATCTGAGGAGGTAAAAAGTCACTATCGATGCCGGCTTGATGAGATTAACAGGGATCTTGATAGCGCAGAGCACAGACAAAGAAAAATCATTTGACGAAAAGAGCTTAAAAGGCTCTTTTTTTCGTGCAGTGAACTTCATTAAAACCATTTTAACAGTTAAAAGAAGGAGAAAAATCATGGAAAGTATCAATGGAGCAGTTGTTGTCATTATCATGTTTGCGGTACTGATTCAGTTTTGCGTGGATCGGGTAAAGGAGATTGCAGGAGAAAAGATTATGCACTATGTAAAGGCGCCTCTCTGGGCTGCCGTGTTTGGAATCCTGTTTTCCTTTATGTTTGACCTTGATTTCTTCCGGATAATCGGACACCCGTCAGTGATACCGATGCTGTCAAAGATTATCACGGGATTAATCATTTCATCCGGCTCTACCGGCGTTCACGAACTATTTTCCAAGCTCCGGGACAGCAGGAATTACCTGAATGTGGAGGGGGATGGAAACGTAGCCGATAGTTCACTTGACAGCCATGAAACTTTGTTCAAGGAGAAAGATAGCAAAAATGAAGATTGAAAAATGCAGCGTATCTTCTGAAATCTGGGGACGTTTGAAAAGCGCAGGATTTAATGATTACGCCTCTGCTGGAATCATGGGAAATCTTTATGCGGAAAGTGCTCTTAACTCCAAAAATCTTCAACAGAGCGCAGAAAAGAGGCTTGGATTCACGGATGACAGCTACACAGAGGCCGTGGACAGGGGAACGTATCAGAACTTTGTTCACGACAAGGCGGGATATGGGCTTGCGCAATGGACTTACTGGTCTTTGAAAGAAAAACTTCTTCAATTTGCAAAGAGAAAAAATACTTCAATTGGAGACCTTACGATGCAGTGCCTCTTTCTGATTCGAGAACTGAAGGAAAGAAAAACACTTTGCTCGATACTTGACACAGCAGAAGATGTCCGCGCCGCATCGGATGCAGTACTCCTTCAGTACGAGAGACCGGCAGATCAGAGCGAGGCTGTAAAACAGAAAAGAACGGCATATGGGGAACAGTTTCTTTCCCTATACGGAAGCGAGAAAGGCAGAAAAATGACAGAAAGTGATGTAAGAAAGAATCTTCTTCATGTGGCAGAAAGCTTCTTTGGATGCAAGGAAAGTGATGGAAGCCACGGAAAGATACTGGACATTTATAATGCGCATAAGCCGCTTGCCAGAGGGTATACGGTAAAGAGAACGGATTCGTGGTGTGCAACTTTCGTGTCCGCGGTAGCAATTCAGGGAGGATGTGAGGATATCGTCCCCCTTGAATGCGGCTGCGGGCAGTTTGTGGAACTGGCCAGAAAGATGGGCATCTGGGTGGAGAACGATGGTTATGTGCCGGATGTTATGGATATCATTCTGTATGACTGGCAGGACGGAGGAAATTATCACGGCACGGACAATACAGGCTGGCCGGATCACATTGGCTATGTTACGAAGGTGAAGGATAACATCATTACGGTCATTGAAGGGAATAAGCGGGATGCAGTCGGATATCGTGAAGTTCCTGTAAATGGGCGCTACATTCGAGGATATGTCTGTCCAAAGTATGACAAGCATGCCAATAGTTGTCCGGCTGAATCAGCGGAAGAAACCAATGAAGAAACCTATATCGTACAAAAAGGCGATACACTGAACAAGATCGTAAAGAAATACGGCGTGACGGTTGAGGAAATCGCAGCACTCAATGGCATTGCGGATCCCAACAGGATTTATACAGGGCAGAAACTTAAAATCCCTGCACGGTTACAGATAAATTCATTGGAAGTCGGGAGCATTGTGAATTTCAATGGCAAGAAGCATTACTCAAGCGCAAATGCGAAGACCGGAAGCTCCTGCAGGCCGGGAAAAGCGAGGGTCACAAGGATCTATCAGCCGGAAAGAGCGCTGCATCCATACCATCTTGTTGCAGTAAAGGGCGGAGGAAGTAGCGTTTACGGATGGGTGAGCCGTTCCGACATTAGTTGAGAAGTGTAAATATCCTGATTTCATGCCCCTTAACATCAAATCAGGAGGCATTATCATGAACAGTTTTATTGCATGGATCGGTGGCAAGAGGCTCCT
This sequence comes from uncultured Oribacterium sp., assembly GCA_963545355.1. GTDB lineage: Bacteria > Bacillota > Clostridia > Lachnospirales > Lachnospiraceae > Oribacterium. Next base: position 111,223 of record CAUUIW010000003.1, read on the forward strand.
CCGGAAGGAAATTATTAAACGCTTTCCGGAAGATGGCTTCAGCCGGTATATAGAGGTGTTTGGCGGTGCAGGGTGGGTTCTGTTCGAGAAACAACAAGGGACAGAGCTGGAAATATTCAATGACATTGACGGCAATCTCATCAATCTTTACCGCTGTATAAAATACCATTGCGGAGAGCTTCAAAGAGAACTTGGTTGCTCTCTTATCTCCAGGGAGGAATTTTTCTCTGGAAAAGCGCAGCTGGAAGCTGGGGGATTGACAGATATTCAGAGGGCTGCAAGGTATTTCTACCTTATTAAAATAAGCTTCGGTGCGGACAGAAAGACCTTCGGAACAAACCGTAAGAATCTGATAAATGCAATTGACTATTTACCGGAGATCCGGGATCGCCTTAAAAATGTGGTGATCGAAAACCGGGATTTTGAAACATTGATCCATGTCTATGACAGGGAAAAGGCGCTCTTTTATATTGATCCACCGTATCATGGGACGGAGAAATACTACGAGGGAGGATTCAGTGAGGAAGATCACGAACGCCTTGCAAAGACGCTTTCAGAGATAAGAGGAAGGTTCCTTCTTTCCTATAATGATGATCCGTATGTGAGAGAGCTTTATAAAGATTATCATGTCGAGGAGATCAGCAGAAACAGCAGCCTTACAAATAAAGGCACAGCAGGAGATTTCAAGGAGCTTATCATCCGGAATTACTGAAAAAAACGTATTTCGTTATAAAATAACGCATGCCGTTATAAAATAACGAAATCAAGTAATTTCACTTTCCTCATGCTATATTTCATGGCAAAGGGGCATGGAATATGGTAAAGATACACTTATCTCGGCTTCTTGGGGAAAGGAGAATGACACAGAAAGAACTTTCAGAAAAAACAGGAATCCGACCGTCTACAATCAATGAGATATATAATGAGTTTGCTGGCAGAATCAGTGTGGATCATCTTGACAGGATATGTGAAGTACTGAACTGTGATATTTCTGATTTGCTTGAATATATCCCAAACAAGCAGAAGATAACGGGAAAATTTCTGATTCTGGAGGAACACGGAAATCGAAAAAAGAAAGCTAAAGATGAGTAGCAGAGAAGGCGTTTTAAGAGTCGATAAATGACTTTTAAAACGCCTTTTTTGATGTTCAGAACGGCATTTTTCGGATTTAGTGCGCAAATTTTTTGCATTTAGTGCGCAAAGCTACATTCGTGTTTTTTCTATCCCCGATCCGGGAACGGGGGAAACGCTGCCGCATCCGGCGTCGGTGCGCCGGTGAATACGGCCTATGGGAGAATACGGGCGTGCTGCCCCTGACCAGGGTCCCTTAGCCGGCAATTGTTGCAGCGAGCACCGGCCTATGCTATAGTTTTAACAGTATTTTCCTGCAGAAGGCAATGCGAAAATGACAGAAGACTTTTCCGATATCGCAGACGTAATCCCATAGAGAAGCCCGGTGTCTTGCAAAAGCAGAGAAGTGGACTTGCCATGAAAAAAATTTTATCTCAATATCCCCTGGCGGCCAGTATCGTTCTGACAGAACTGCTGGGGACGCTGGGGATATTTTTTTACACTGATCGGAAATCTTACCCATTGCTGTTCCTGGAGACAAAAAATATCATGTGGAAGCCGCATGGCATTTAATTGCGGTTCTGATGCTGTTCGGGCAGGCGCCGGATTCCGTCGTAAAGGCATGGACGGAGACCGGTGAATGGGCATTGCCAGCGAAAGAGGCACCGCAAAATATCTATTATGATGAGCATTATCTTTGTACTGTGGCGGCAGGCGGACATCGGAGGGTGGTAAAACCAAACGGCTTCCCGGTTGCCAGGCGGATCCGGAGTAAATGGGCAGCCGACTTCGTCCACTTCCTTATGAAGCCGCTTGGATGGATCTTTGCCGCCTTTTATATCTGACGTAGATCCGTCCGGAGTACAGAATCACGTCGCAGTATATGGAAAAGCTCCCGGAATACATCAAGCGGATTTCCGCGCCCTGCAGGGCAATGGAGGATGGGAGCAGGGAGTGACATAGGAGGGGATTTATGGAGGCATTATGCAGCAGGGGAGCTCTTGTCTTTGCGTCGGCCTTTCCCGCGATCCGGGATGGGAATCTGACGAAGGGATTTCTGGCTTTCGCGGTGTTTATGAGCCTGGTCAGCTTTACTTTGTATGGGATTGACAAGTATAGGGTAGTCCATAACAGAAGGAGAATCCCGGAGAAAATTCTCCTTCTTTCGGCCCTTCTGGGCGGGGCTGCCGGAGCTCTGGCCGGAATGCTTGTGTTTCGCCATAAAACGCGAAAATGGAAATTTCGGATCTTGGTGCCGGCAGCCTGCCTTCTCTGGGCACTCTTGATCGTATTTTCCATGGGAAAGAGGGAAGAGATAGAGGAGCATATCTTCCCGGAGATGGATCTGAGATCGGAGTCCATCGTCGATGGAAGGCTGAAGACTGTCTGCGCGGCGGCCCACAGCCCGAATCGTCCGCCGGGAGAGAACAGGAATCCCGGGCTGGAGTGGGAGGATATCCCGGCTGCGGAGTATTATGCCGTGATCATGGTGGATCAATCCGCCCGGAACTGGCTCCACATGTTTACGAGTGGTGTGTGGACCACGGAGCTCGCGGAGGCTTCCCTTGGGGAGGAGGCTTACGTGGGACCCTATCCTCCTCCCGGAACAGGAGAGCATGCATATATGATCTATATCTATGCACTGGAAAGGGACCCGACCGGCGTCAAAATCCACATGGATGCCCCCTGTAATTTCCGCCGTCTTGAGGCGGAGCTGGACCGCTGCGGAGTCCTTGCGAGAGGAAGCATTATGGGAAAGTATGGACATGGAGACAAGAACTAAGGGGCAAAGAGGAGAGAATGAATGAGATCCTTCGGGGAAGCTGCAGGAGTATTTCGTGTTTTGAATCAAAGAGAGCTATCTATAAAGAAAGACAATATTACGAAAGACAGAATGGCACCTTAGTGAAAATTTAATAATAAGGAAATTGAAGCATAGGGGAACATTGGATATAGTATACTCAGCACTGGATTTTGACTTTGAGGAGATACGGAATCACTGTTTCCCAGAGGAATTACCGCAGAATATTATGGGTTACGCTTCTCTCCCGAAACACCGGAGAGGAAAGGAGGATCGGGATGAGGAAGCCTCTGATTTCCGTGAGAAATCTGCTGAAGATATTTGAAATCGGGGACAATAAGGTCTATGCTCTCCGTTCCATCGGCTTTGACGTCTATGAGGGAGAGTTTCTCGCCATTGTCGGTACCTCCGGCTCCGGAAAGTCGACCTGCCTTAATATGCTGGCAGGACTGGAAAAACCGGATGGCGGGCAGATCGCAATCGCCGGTGCCCGCATTGACAGGATGAATGAGAGGGAGCTGGTCAGGTTCCGACGGGAGCATGTCGGATTTATCTTTCAAAGTTATAATCTGATAGCTTCCATGACGGCAGTGGAGAATGTCGCGATGCCTCTCATGTTCCGGGGAATTCCGGAGGAGGAAAGAATATGTCTTGCGGAGCAGTATATGGAGGAGATAGGGATTCTCACGCAGAAGGATCACCTGCCGAGTCAGATGTCCGGCGGACAGCAGCAGAGAGTCGGTATTGCGCGGGCGATGGTGATTGATCCGGAAATTATCTTTGCGGATGAGCCTACCGGAAACCTGGATTCAAAGACAACAGAGGAAGTGCTCCGGCTGATGCAGAAACTGGTGCAGGAAAAGAAGAAAACCCTTATCATGGTTACCCATGACCCCTACATCGCTTCCTTCGCGGATCGTCGGATTCGTGTTTTGGACGGGCGTATCGTTGCGGTAGAGTATAAGGAAGACTCGGAAATCGAAGAAGAAATCAGAAAGGAAAATGGCAGACCTCCTTACGCTTTTGTAGATCTGTCAAAGGAGCTGTAGCTATGAGGAAGCTTTCAAAAATTGTTTCGGGAATCCTGACACTGGCAATTGTTATGACGGGACCGGTTTTTCAGCCGGAAAAGACTGCCTATGCCGCCTATGTCAATACCAATATGAACACCTTTATCCATGATCCGAAGGATGTGGCGATCGGCTATCCGGGACAGGAGATGGAGCTTCGTGTCCGAGTCGGCTATAACGGTGTCAATGGACTGAATAATCCCAACTCCGACGAGATTATCAACGTCCAGATCCGTCTCTCCAACGATCAGAGCTATCTGAATATCAATCAGCCGGATATAAAATATAAGAAGGAAAATCCCTATGCTCCCTCCGACGGCAGCAGTGATGGCGACAGTGCCAATGCGGATGCCTGGGAAGAAGGCTACCGTTCCGGAAAGGACAATGCCTATAAGAATAAGCTGGATTATGTCTTTCCCGTGGACGGAGGCGTGTATCCCTTTGAGGTAAACCAGTCGCTTTTTACCCAGCAGCAGGATATCCGCAGCTTAAAGAAGGGGGAGTATCAGGAGCTGGTATTCCGTGTCAATGTCCGTTCCGATGCCCTGAAGGTGAAGGACAAGGCGGGGAATACCTCGGATGGGTACTTTGGTGTACCCTTCACAATCTGGTATGACATCCCGGGCTCCGGTCTTCCGACACAGAGAAAGACAGAATTTATCAATGTCTTTATCCAGGAACAGGGGGATGTCGCGAACCCTTCAACCCAGACGAGAGACCAGGCGTTTGTGATGGGTGAGGGACAGGAGACGCCGAGCGGTACCTACGGTGCTGTAATGAACTATAGGGTGGATCTTCGGAACCGCTCCGGGCACACTCTCTATGATGTTCAGGTAAAGTTGCAGTCCACTCTTGCGGAGAAGGCGACAGTGCAGTTGACGGAAGCGGCAAAGTCGACGGCGTCGAAGGATTTTCCCTTTGAGATCAATGAAGCCAACTATGACAGGGTCTATCAGTCGGTGGAGAACGGCGCAGTGATTTCGCCGGATTACTCGATGGCGATCAAGTCGAATGCGGCCTCCGGCTATTATCCGCTTCACTATGTGGTGAGCTATAAGACGGCTCCTGCGTCCTCCGTCAGTAAAACCGAGGAGTATACCCTCTTTGTCAATATCCGGAATACGACCCAGATTGATACGGAATCGAATCGGGGTGATTTCAAGGAGAATGACAGAACCAAGGCGCGTCTTGTCGTGGACAGCTATCATACCGAGCCGGCAGTGGTCTTTGCCGGGGAGCCCTTTACTCTGGTGCTCTCCATGAAGAACGCTTCCTCCGCTATCAATGCCAGCAATATTCTTTTTTCCCTCACTTCCGCAAAGGATGGGGAAAGTGTGGTGTTTACCATGAACGGCGGCGCAAATTCCGTCGTGGTTTCCGCGCTTGCCTCCGGACAGACCACGGAGCTCCGGATGCCGATGGTGGCAGGCGCCGGGACGACGCCGAAATCCTATACTGTGACAGTCAACGAAAAATACGATTCTCCGGAGTTTAAGAATGCGGAGGAGAAGGTTGAGATTGATGTGCCGGTCAATCAGCATCCGAGAATCGGCTATGCCAATTTCCAGGTGCTTCCGGAGACGATCACGGTCGGTCAGGAAGCGGATGTGATGTTTGGCATCAACAATACCGGTAAGGTCACTCTCTACAATGTCCAGGCGTTCTTCGAGGCGGACAGTATCCAGAAAAATTCGCTTTATCTCGGCAATATCAAGCCGGGGGAGACAGGCAATGTGGATATCATGCTGCAGGGCGTCAAGGCGACGGAGGATGACGGCACGATTCCGGTGAAAATCCAGTACGAGGATGTGAACGGCAATGTCTCTGAGGACAGCACCAGCATTACCCTTCCGGTTACGGAAGGCGCTGCGTCAGAGGACGGCATGGGAGATGGCAGCGGAGAGATGGACGGCATGAACGGAGAGGGAAAGCCCGGCGGCGGGATTTCTCTGCCGTGGATTCCGATGACTGCCGGAGTACTCTTCATACTTGGGGGAGCACTGTTCCTTCGCAGGAGGAAAAAGGCTTCTGAGAAAAAGGCAGCGGCGGAGACCGAAAACGATGAGAGGAATTGATTTACTGCGTCTGTCTTTCAGTAATTTAAAACGGAGAAAGACGCGTTCTGTCCTGACGATTCTGGGTGTGGTCATCGGCACTGCGTCCATCGTGGTGATGATCTCGCTCGGACTCGGGATGAAGGAGATGATGTATCAGTCCTATGCGGAGTCCGGCAGTCTCACGACAATCCATGTCAATACCTATGGCAGCGGCGGAGGCGGAGGACAGAAAAACGGCAAGGAGCTTCAGCTGACCGATGATGCGCTGAGTCACTTTGCAAGCCTGGAGCATGTGACGGGAACTTCCCCGGAACTTTCCGTCAATGTTGAAGCAAAGAGCGGTGCCTATGAGGCAAACTTCAATATTGTCGGTGTTTCTCAGGCATTCCTGCAGCAGCTGAAGCTGAAGGAGGGCTCTGTACCGGAGCCGAACCAGAAAGAGCTTTCCATTGTCTATGGAAATACTGTCCTCGGAAATTCCTTCTATAAAAATTATGACTGGGATAACCCGGCAAAAATCGATCCGGATCGGGACAGCATCTTTTTCATGTTTCCGGAACCGGCCGGCGAAGGCAGCCGGAATACGGGGGCGGACAGTGCGGTACCGTCCGACCCCGACAGCTCCGGGGGACAGCAGAAGCCGCGGAAGAAATACATGATTAAAACAGCGGGTATCATGGAGGGCGGAGAGCAGGACTACAGTGAGTATTCCATGTACTGCTATGCTGACATCGACACCCTGAAATCCTTTCTCCGGAAAATTTACAAGAAGGCGCTGGTGCCGAACCCGATGACCAATAAGCTGGGAAAGCCCTATCCCTACTATGTGTATGAGGAGGGCTATGTCTATGTGGACAAGATGAAGAATGTCGAAGCTGTCCAGAAGGCGATCGCGGATGAGGGATATACCTGCTACTCCAATCTTGAGGGTCTGCAGCAGGTGCAGAAGCAGACCAATGTGATTCAGATGGTACTGGGCGGCATCGGTGCAGTCTCGCTTTTGGTGGCGGCAATCGGAATCATGAATACCATGATGATGTCGATCTACGAGAGAACCAAGGAAATCGGTGTCATGAAGGTGCTCGGCTGTGATATGGGAGATATACGGAATATGTTTCTGTCCGAGTCAGCCATGATCGGCTTTCTCGGAGGCATCTTCGGACTTCTTCTGAGTCTTCTGATTTCTGCCATTATCAATTTTCTGGTCAACAGATCCGGGGGCTCCGGGATGATGGGAATGTTTGTTTCGAAGGGAAGTCTCTCTGTGATTCCGATCTGGCTGGGAGGAGTCTCTATCTTCTTCGCCGTTCTCGTCGGCACGTTCAGCGGATATTTTCCGGCGGTTCGCGCGATGAAGCTGAGCCCGCTGGCAGCGATTCGAAACGAATAGGGCTTTTCGGGGAGAACAGCGCCGGATTTATCCCGGAAATGACAGAATTAAGAGAAAAAATGCGTGTTTTGTCATGTTTTTCTTAGTAAAAAAGGTTGACAGGGCTTCCTGTCAGCCTTTATTTTATTTATGACTTCCAGAGTTGGTGTTTTAACTAAAGGGAGAGAAGGACAGGCAGGAAGCGACAGTACATGGCAGAGAGATGGAAGAAAATTTTTTTCACTTGGATTCAAAGGCCGAAGACCCGGAGAGCACTGCTGGTTGTGCTGATTGTGTCTCCTCTCTACCTTCTGTTTGTGGAAAGGACGGGGATAGGCGTCCCCTGCGTATTCCGACTGACGACGGGGTATCTTTGTCCCGGCTGCGGGATGACACACGCGATGATTCATTTGCTGCATCTGGATTTTCGCGGTGCCTTTATGGAGAATCCGCTTTCCGTCACCCTGTTTCCGCTTCTGCTTTTTTATCTGCTTTATCGGAAGACGAAAAAGGATGATCACTTTGCTCCCTGGGAGCTGGTGTTTCTCGGTCTGGGAGTTGTGATTTGTATTGTTTTTATGGTTTACCGAAATTGGGGGCACCAGCCAGAAAGGGGTTTGTATGAAATACTGCCAGCACTGTGGAAATTCATTGCCCGATGATGCAAAATTCTGCAATCATTGCGGAAAGCCGGTGGGAGGGACAGCGGATAATACGGATTCTGCCTCTTCACAGGGTTCCGAGGAAGGCAGAGAGACATTCGTTTCCGATTCTTCGGAACATAAGGATACGACAGCGGAGACCTCTTCCGATGCTGTGCACCGGCAGTCGGCTTCCGAAGCCAAGACGGAACAGTCTGCCTTTGGACAGGAAGACAGTGCTTCTCGGCAGCAGGAGAGTCAGGGAGGCGGACAACAGGCAGGAGGAGCTTCTCCGCAGTTTTCTTTCAATGCCGAGGAGGCATCAGAGAAGGTGAAGGGACTCTTGACAGATAAAAATCTGAAGCTTCTGGTGATGGCGGCTCTGGTGATGCCGGCGCTCAGCTATGTGCTGCTGTTTATCCTGAATTTTATTTTTGGGATTTTCTTCGGGATTTTCGGGATTGCATTTGCGCTTTCCGGGTTTGGATTTTTGATCGGAAACATATTTAATCTTCTTTATACTGTTGTGAGGGCAGCCTGCTTCCTGATCACACTCGGCGGTATTGCTGCGGTTCTTTTCATGCTTCTGAAGGACCAGAGGAAGCAGAATATGAATGGCTTCATTCTTCTCGGAGGAACTGTTCTTGCCTTCCTTTGCTGTCTAGGCTTCGGAACCCACGGTCTCGGACGTTTCTTTGTCTGGATCCTGAGTCTCGGCTGTGCCTTTCTTGCCGTGGATCTTTTCTCGAGAGTGATGGTTCAGAAGAAGGAGATCGATTCCGAGATTAAGCCGGATGCTGATATGAAGGAAGTTCGGGATTTTCTGAAAAAGAGCAGGGAGGACGGCGCAACGAAGGCGGATGAGAGCGGCAACGGCGCCGAAAACAGCAGTGCCGGCTCCGCATCCACCGCTCTGGAGGGCAGGAATATGGAATTAAAGAGAGACAAGGGAGACTCCTATTTTGACGGGACGGGACTTGAGAATCTCGGCTATACGGTCCTCATGGGCATAGGCAGCTTCATCAGCTGCGGACTTGCTTTTCCGTGGCTTCGCTGCTGGTATCAGAAATGGAAAATGCAGCACACCGTTATAGAGGGAAATCGTTTGGATTTTGATGGTACAGGAATGCAGATGTTCGGTCTCTATATCAAGTGGCTGCTTCTGACCATGATTACCTGTGGTATCTATGGGTTCTTTGTCTATGTGGATCTTCGGAAGTGGGAGCTCCGCCATACCTTCCTGTACGGAGAAGTTCCGGAACTGAATCTTGACAACAGAAATACTTATTTTGACGGGAACAGCTTTGAGTTTATCGGTTATCAGATACTCACCTCTATTCTGACTTCGGTAACCTGCGGTATCGCCTTCCCCTTCGCGGCAGTGATGCTGGAGAAGTGGAATGCCAAGAGTACCGTGCTGAAGGGACACCGCCTGCGCTTTACCGGAACTGCCGGAAGCTTTTTCGGGACCTTCCTGATCATCTGGGCGCTGACACTCATCACCTGCGGGATCTATGGAAGCTGGGGACAGGTACGCTGGATGAACTGGATTCTGAAGAATACAGAGATTGAAGACTGATTTTTGAAGGAAGAATTTTGTCAGGGGAACGGTGATGCTGTCATCATCGTTTCCCTGCTCTGCCGTTACTGCATTTGACGGGAAGAGAGGCCAATATGCTGAAGGTTGCAAAATTTGGAGGGAGCTCCTGTGCCAGCAGTGCACAGTTTGAAAAGGTGAAGTCCATCGTAAGCTCCGATGAGACAAGAAGGTATATCGTTGTTTCCGCACCGGGAAAACGCGACTCCGGGGATGTCAAGGTCACGGATCTGCTGTATCAGCTCTTTGATGCACTGGAGGCAGAGAGAGAGGCGGAGTTTCAGTCAATTCTGCAAACGATCAGAAACCGCTTTCAGGAGATCGTGAACGGTCTGTCTCTGGACTACGATCTCAGTGAAGACTTCCGCATCATTGACGGGGAGCTTCATGAGAACCATAACCGGGATTATGCGGCGAGCCGCGGAGAGTATCTGAATGCAAAGCTGATGGCGGCGTATCTGGGATACAGCTTTGTGGACGCCGGGGAGCTGGTATGCTTTCATGAGGATCACAGCTGTGATTTCCGGGAAACAGAGGAGAGAGTCGGGAAGATACTTTCGGGGATTCCGACGGCAGTGGTCCCCGGCTTCTACGGGGAGGATCATGGCGGCAGGATTGTCACCTTTTCCCGGGGAGGCTCTGATGTCACCGGCTCGCTTCTTGCGGCGGGGATTCATGCAGACCTTTATGAGAATTGGACGGATGTTTCCGGCTTTTTAGTGACAGACCCGAGGATTGTTAAGGGACCGGAGGTGATTGACTATATTACCTACCGGGAGCTGAGGGAGCTCTCCTATATGGGTGCCGGTGTTCTCCATGAGGATGCCATCTTCCCGGTCAGGAAAGAGGGGATTCCGATCCAGATCAAAAACACGAACCGTCCGGCGGATCATGGCACCATGATTGTGGCAAATACGCTGAAGAAGCCGCGCTTCATCATTACCGGGATCGCCGGAAAGAAGGATTTCTGCTCGATCAACATTGAAAAAGCGATGATGAATGCGGAGGTCGGCTTTATCCGAAAGGTTCTGTCCGTGCTGGAGGAGAATGGGATGAATGTGGAGCATACCCCTTCCGGCATTGACACGCTCACGATTTTTATTCATCAGGAGGAGCTTGAGCATAACGAGCAGAAGGTACTGCAGGGGATTCAACGTGCAGTGAGCCCGGATCTGATCGAGCTGGAGGCGGATCTTGCCTTAATCGCTGTGGTCGGCCGCGGAATGAAGTCCGCAAGAGGCGTCGCGGGACGAATCTTCAGTGCGCTTGCCCATAATTATATCAATGTCAAGATGATTGATCAGGGCTCCAGCGAGTATAATATTATCATCGGGGTTCGCAATGAGGATTTCGAACCGGCGATCCGCGCCATTTACAATATGTTTGTTCTTCCCGTGGAGTGATATGAATATCGTAGTGATCGGAGGGGGAGCTGCCGGAATGCTGGCAGCTCTTTCTGCTAAAACAGAAAACCGTGATGCCAATGTCTTTCTTCTGGAGAAGAACGAGAAGCTCGGAAAGAAGATTTTTATCTCGGGAAAGGGGAGAGGCAACTGTACGAACAAAAAGCCGATTTCGGCATTCCCGGAGATGTTTCATCATAATCCCCGCTTTCTTTACAGTGCGTTTCAGTGCTTTTCCAACGAAGATTTGATACGACTTCTTGAGGAGAATGGGTGCAGGCTGAAGGTGGAGAGAGGGAACCGGGTTTTTCCGGTCTCGGATCATGCCTACAGCATTACGGATGCTCTGAAGCATGCCCTGAGGAAGGCGGGCGTCCATATCGCCTACAATACGACAGTGCGCTCGATTGAAACAGAGAGGATATATGACACGGAGTCTTCGGCTATCGGCAGCGGAACAGGACAGAGGGCGGAGGCTGCGTGTGAGATGCGGGAAAGGACCTCCCGGAAGGCGGAGATAAAAGAGAAAAAAAGGAGCAGGGGCAAGGGGAAGCTTCTTCGAGTGTGCGGCGTCAAAACCGAGCGTGAGAGCTATCGGGCAGAGCGGGTGATTATATGCACCGGAGGACTTGCATATCCCAGCACCGGATCTACAGGAGACGGCTATCGCTTTGCGGCACGTCTGGGGCATCATATCGTTCCCTGTGTTCCGAGCCTCACTTATCTTTCTCTGGAGGAAGAGGATTTCTTTCCGCTTCGGGGGCTGAAATGCAAAAATGTTTCCCTGAGGGTAACAGAGGAAGGTGGGAAAGAGGTTTTTTCCGCCTTCGGAGAGCTGCATTTTACCGAGAAGGGGATCGGCGGTCCGCTGGGGCTTAAGGTGAGTGCCGTATTGTCTGCCTCGCTGAATGCCGCAGATCTGCGGGACAGAAGGATCTATACGCTGCATATCGATTTAAAGCCTGCGTTGGAGCATGCAGAGCTTTCAAAACGGATCCAGAGAGCATGTGAAGAGCTGAAGGGGGAGCCTGTCCATAGGATGCTTCCGGGACTTCTGCCGAGGCCGCTTCAGTCTGTTTTTTCCGGAAGGCTGGAACGGCAGGGGGTAAAGCTTGCGAAGAAAAGCTCTGAGCTTTCCAGGCAGGAGAGAGAGGCTCTGACGACGCTTCTGAAGGACTTTTGCTTTACGATTCGGGGGAGCGGCAGCTTTTCGGAAGCCATCGTGACCCAGGGAGGGGTTTCCGTCAGAGAGGTCAGCCCCAAGACCATGGAGTCGAAGCTTGTGCAGGGGCTTTACTTTGCCGGAGAACTGCTGGACATCGATGCGGATACCGGCGGCTATAATATGCAGGCCGCCTTTTCAACAGGTGCTCTGGCGGGAAGATCCGCTGCCGGGAAGGGGGGAATAAATGCCATACAGTATTGCTATTGACGGACCTGCCGGGGCAGGGAAGTCCACCGTTGCGAAGGCGGTAGCAAGGGAACTCGGGTATCTCTATGTGGATACAGGCGCCATGTATCGGACCGTGGGGCTTTTTATGTTGCGGAAGGGGATTTCTTTGCGGGAGGAGGCTCTTGTCACGGAGAAGCTTCCGGACTGTCATATTCGTTTAAGCTATAATGAGGAAGGGCTTCAACAGCTGTTTTGCAATGAGGAAAACGTCACGGATCTGATTCGTACCCCGGAAATCAGTGAGGCTGCTTCCGTCGTCTCCCAGTATCCCAGGGTCCGGGAGGGACTCGTCAGGATGCAGCGGGAGATTGCGGCAGAGAATTCTGTGGTTATGGATGGCAGAGATATCGGTACCAAGGTTCTTCCCGGAGCGAATTTGAAGATCTATCTCACCGCGTCGGTGGAAGTCCGTGCCAGAAGAAGATATTTGGAACTTCTGGAAAAGGGGGAGAAGGTCGAGCTTCCGAAAATTGAGGAGGATGTCAGGATGCGGGATTACCGGGATATGCATCGCACCGAGTCCCCTCTCGTGCAGGCGGAGGATGCCGTTCTTGTGGACAGCTCCGGGCTTAGCCTGGAGGAGACTGTCGATGCCATACTGAAGCTTGCCTTGTGACTCTTGAGGTGAAGCATCGGAGGGGGCCTGTCCGGCGCCTGAGACTGAAAGGGAGATATGGTTTTCCGACTCTAAAGCTAAGGAGAGACAGAAATTGGTCAAGGTACATCTTGCAGAATCGGCAGGATTCTGCTTCGGCGTGCAGCGCGCGGTCGATACCGTGTATAAAATCCTCGAGAGGGAGGAAAAGAAGGCGGAAAAGGAGCGCCTTCCGATCTATACCTTCGGAGAGATCGTCCATAATGAGACTGTGGTAACGAAGCTGAAGGAACGAGGGGTCGGAGTGCTTCATGAGGAAGCGGAGCTTCGGGCACTGCGTAAGGGCATTGTCATTATCCGTGCTCACGGCGTAGGCAAGCATATCTACGACATCCTTCGGGAGCATCGGGTGGAAATCGTGGATGCCTCCTGCCCCTATGTGCAGAAGATTCAGCGTCTTGCCAGGGCGCATACGAAAAAGGGGGAGAAGGTACTGGTTCTGGGGACACCGTCCCATCCGGAGATCCGGGGGATTCTGGGCTGGGCCGACGGGGACATCCGTGCGCTTCCGGAGATTGAGGATATCGAGAGACTTCCGGAGGGGAGGGGACAGGAGCTTCTTGTCTTGGAGCAGACCACCTTTAATATTAAGAAATTTAAACTAATTGTTGATATTTTAAAGGAAAGGGGGTATCATGTTTCTGTCATAAATACGATTTGCAACGCTACCTTCGAAAGGCAGACGGAAGCGAGGACGATGGCTGCGGAAAACGATGCGATGATTGTCATCGGCGGAAGCAGCTCTTCGAACACCAGAAAGCTATTTGAGATTTGCCGTGCGGAATGTCGGAATACCCAACTGATCCAAACAGTGAAAGATCTTCAATTTCCCTCGGACGAAGCGATACGCAATGTAGGTATTACGGCAGGGGCAAGCACCCCAAAAGAAATTATAGAGGAGGTTCTAACTTATGTCAGAAATGAGTTTTGAACAAATGCTTGAAGATTCACTGAAATCAATTCATACGGGGGAGATCGTTACTGGAAAAGTCATCAGCGTAAAGCCGGATGAGATTGCACTGAACATCGGATACAAGTCGGATGGTATTGTTACCAGAAGCGACTACAGCTCCGATAACTCTCTGGATCTGACCACTGTGGTCAATGTCGGAGATGAGATTGAGTGTAAGGTGAAGAAGGTCAATGACGGTGAGGGACAGGTTATTCTTTCTCACAGAGATGCGCTGCAGTCCAAGGCATCCGAGGCGCTTCGCCAGGCTTTCGAGGCGAACGAGGTACTTACCGGAAAGGTAGTACAGGTGGTAAAGGGCGGACTTAATGTCGAGGTCAATGGTGCCCGCGTTTTTGTGCCGGCATCTCTGGTATCCGACAGCTTTGAGAGAGATCTTACCAAGTATCAGGGACAGGACATCCAGTTCGTGATCACAGAGTTCAACCCACAGAAGAGAAGAATCATCGGTGACCGTAAGCAGATTCTGCTGGCTTCCAAGAAGGAACTTCACGACAAGCTCTTCGCAGAGCTGGAGGAAGGCGATATCCGTACCGGTGTTGTGAAGAATCTGACGGATTTCGGCGCTTTCATCGATCTCGGCGGCGCAGACGGGCTTCTCCATATCTCCGAGATGAGCTGGGGCAGAATCGAGAATCCGAAGAAGCTCTTTAAGTCCGGTCAGGAGATCGAGGTTCTCGTCAAGAAGATTGACGGTGAGAGAATCGCTCTGACCAGAAAGTTCCCGGATGAGAATCCGTGGAAGGATGCTGACGTAAAGTACGCCATCGGTGAAGTGGTAAAGGGGAAGGTTGCCCGCATGACAGACTTCGGTGCTTTCATCGAGCTGGATAAGGGAATTGATGCGCTTCTCCATGTTTCGCAGATTTCCCGTGACCATGTCAACAAGCCGTCGGATGTGCTTGAGACAGGTCAGGAGGTTGAAGCCAAGGTGGTGGATTTGGATGTAGATAACAGAAAGATTTCCCTTTCCATGAAGGCACTTCTTCCGGAAGCCGAGAAGAAGGATGAGGATGTCTCAGATGTAGATATCGCGGCTGTTGCAGCTTCGGAGGCTGCCAAGGCCGGCGAGGAATAATTGCCCGTATTTGCCTTTCGGGACAGAATACAGAGAACCAGGTGGCAGCACTTGGTTCTTTTTGATTCGGGACACAGCGGCAAATCCTGCGGAGGGGCTGTCGTCAGTGTTCTCTCTGAGAAGGAATGCCGGGGATAGCGAAAAAGAGGCACAGGAGTATAGATGGGACAGGAAATCGAGAGAAAATGGAGGGTCCGGAAGCTGCCGGAAGAGATTGAACATTATCCGCAGCGGGAGATCACACAGGCATATCTGAATTTTGCGCCGGTGATCCGCATCCGGAGAAATCATCCCGAGAAGGGGGAGGACAGCTACGAGCTTACGTATAAGGGGAGCGGAGCTCTTTCCCGGAGAGAAGAAAATCTGCCCCTGGATGAAGACAGCTTTCGAAATCTGCTGAAAAAATCAGAGGGGCATATCCTTCGGAAGAAGAGGTACTGCATTCCCTATGAGGGGTATACCCTGGAGCTGGATGTATTTCAGGGAGATTTACAGGGACTTTTTTATGTCGAGGTGGAATTTCCGTCTCTCGCGGAGGCGAAGAAGTTTCAGGCGCCTTCATGGTTTTCGGAGGAGCTCACAGAAAAAGAAGGGTACAGCAACGCGGCGCTGGCAAGGCAGGGATTCGTCGGTTGATTTCGATTGCGTGCCATGATATACTCTGGAACTGGACATGTCTACCGTGAGTAGGATGTGTAGACGCATGTGCCGTATCACGATAGATTTTTGGAGGATGTAGTCAATGAGCGTTAAGGTTGAGAATTTAGAAAAAAGCATGGCAAAGCTGACCGTCACAGTTTCGGCAGTTGAGTTCGAGAAGGCACTGGAGCAGTCCTTCAGGAAGAACAAGAATAGATTTAATGTGCCCGGCTTCCGTAAGGGAAAGGCAACGAGACAGATGGTGGAGAAGATGTTCGGAGAGTCGGCGCTGTATGATGATGCCCTGAACTTTGCACTCGATGCTTCCTATCCGGACGCTTCCAGGGAGTCCGGGCTTGCTATCGTTTCCCGCCCGGAGATCAGCATTGAACAGATCGGCAAAGGACAGGATCTGATTTATACCGCAAGCGTTGCCGTAAAGCCGGAGGTGACCCTCGGGGAGTATAAGGGTGTGACCGCAGAGAAGGCAGAGACTACGGTTTCCGCCAAGGAGGTGACAGAACGTCTGAACAGAGAGCTTGAGAAGAATGCGCGTATCGTGGAGGTAGAGCGCTCTATCAAGACCGGGGACACCGCCCTGATTGATTTTGTCGGCACCATCGACGGGGCGGAGTTCGCCGGAGGCAAGGGTGAGGACTACCCGCTGGAAATCGGTTCCGGCACCTTTATCCCGGGCTTTGAGGATCAGCTGATCGGACACAAGACCGGAGAGGCTGTGGAAGTGAATGTCAGCTTCCCGGAGGATTACGGGGCAAAGGAGCTTGCCGGCAAGGCGGCTGTATTCCAGTGCACGATTAAGTCCGTAAAGGAAAAGCAGATTCCGAAGGCGGACGATGAGTTCGCTTCCGAGGTCTCCGAGTTTGAAACTCTCGAGGAGTATAAGAAGGATCTGAAGAAGCAGCTGAAGGAGCAGAAAGACAAGCAGGCAACAACGCAGAATGAGAACAATGTCGTTCGTGCTGTTGTTGCGAACGCATCTGTGGAGCTTCCGAAGCCGATGGTGGATATGCAGCTGGATCAGATGTTCTATGACTATACGGCGAGACTGCAGCAGCAGGGAATCCCGATGGATCAGTACATGCAGATCACAGGACAGAACGAGCAGGATATCAAGGAGCAGATGCGCTCTCAGGCAGAGGAGCAGATCAAGACGTCTCTCGTTCTGGAGGCGATTCAGAAGAAGGAAAACATCACTGTGGCTGACGAGCGTGTGGAGGAAGAGTTCAACAGGATTGCAGAGCAGTACAAGATGAAGCCCGAGGATCTTATGAAGACGGTGACAGAATCCCAGAGGGGGTCTGTGAAGCAGGAACTGGCAGTGCAGGAGACCATCGATATGCTCGTGGCAGAAGCAAAGCTTGTGAAGCCGGAGAAGAAGTCCAAGAAGGATGAAGCTGCGGAGGAGGAGAGAGAGCAGTAATGCCCCTTTGGCAGAACAGATAGGGAATTGAGCGGTGTGGGCAATGTCTGCATCGCTCATTTCTGCCTTAAATCCGGAGTGCTGTTTTTACGATCTCGGACGCCGGGGTGTTTCCCTTTGACGCTTTGCATCGAGGAAAACGGCAGTATTCTCCGGCGGAGTAACAGATCGGAAATATATAGAATATAAAAAATTTGGAGGAGCTATGAATCAGATGTTTCCAAGAGATATTTCAACCATTCCCTATGTGATCCAGTCCACTTCCCGCGGGGAGCGTTCCTATGATATCTTCTCCCGTCTTTTGAACGAGAGAATCGTTTTTCTGGGAGATGAGGTGAATAATGATACGGCAAGCCTTGTGGTGGCGCAGCTCCTGTATCTGGAGTCGGAGGACCCGGGCAAGGATATCAGCTTTTACATCAACTCTCCGGGAGGTGTGATCACCGCCGGTATGGCGATCTATGATACCATGCAGTATATCAAGTGTGATGTATCCACAATCTGTGTCGGTATGGCGGCGTCCATGGGCGCCTTTCTTCTGGCGGGCGGTGCGAAGGGAAAGAGAAGGATACTTCCGAATGCGGAGGTCATGATTCACCAGCCGTCCGGCGGAGCACAGGGGCAGGCAACAGAGATTCAGATCACGGCGGAGTGGATTCTCCGGACCAAGAAGCACATGGCAGAGATTCTGGCAGAAAACTGCGGTCAGCCCTTTGAGAAGGTGATGGCAGATACCGAGAGAGACCATTGGATGACTGCGGAGCAGGCACTCGAGTACGGCATCGTGGATCAGATTTTCCGGAAGAGAGACGAGAAGCCGCTGGTGCGGGAGGAAAAGTAAGCACAGAAGCAGAAAGGATCAATGATGGCAAAGGACGATAAGGTAAGATGCTCCTTCTGCGGCAAGTCCGCAAAGCAGGTGCATAAGCTCATCGCTGGATTAAACAATACCTATATCTGTGACGAATGTGTGGAGCTCTGTCAGGAAATCTTCGCGGAGGAGATGGGCAGACAGACGACAGAGGCAGGGACGGATGCGGATATCCGGCTGCTGAAGCCGAAGGAGATCAAGGATTTTCTGGATGAGTATGTCATCGGACAGGAAGAAGCCAAGAAGGTGCTTTCTGTCGCGGTATACAACCATTACAAGAGAATCACCTCCAAGATCAAGGATATCGAGGTGCAGAAGTCAAACATCCTGATGATCGGTCCGACAGGAACCGGAAAGACCTATCTCGCACAGACCCTGGCGAAGATTCTCGGTGTTCCCTTTGCGATAGCGGACGCCACGGCCCTGACCGAGGCGGGATATGTGGGAGAGGATGTCGAGAACATCCTTTTAAAGCTGATTCAGGCAGCGGATTATGATATCAAGAGGGCAGAGATAGGCATCGTTTACATTGATGAGATCGACAAGATCACGAAAAAATCGGAGAATGTCTCCATTACCCGGGATGTCTCCGGAGAGGGCGTACAGCAGGCACTCCTGAAGATTCTGGAGGGGACGGTTGCCTCTGTGCCGCCGCAGGGCGGGCGGAAGCATCCGCAGCAGGAGCTGATTCAGATTGATACCACCAATATCCTCTTTATCTGCGGCGGCGCCTTTGACGGACTGGAGCAGATCATCGAGAGGCGTGTCGCTTCCGGTTCCATGGGATTCGGGGCGGAGATTGTCGAGAAAAATGAGGATAACTTCGATGAACTGCTGAAGCTGGTACAGCCGGAGGATCTTGTCAAGTTCGGCCTGATTCCGGAGTTTATCGGCCGTGTTCCGGTGGATGTGGAACTTCAGAGCCATGATGCCTCTGTGCTGGAGCAGATTCTTACCAAGCCGAAGAATGCGCTGGTGAAGCAGTATCAGAAGCTGTTTGAACTGGATGATGTGAAGCTCAGCTTTACCAAGCCGGCAATTCATGCCATCGCGGAAAAGGCGGTGGAGAGAAAGACGGGTGCCAGAGGACTTCGTTCCATCATGGAGGACATGATGACCGACATCATGTATGAGATTCCGTCGGATCCGACGATCAGAGAGGTACAGATCACAGAGGATGTGGTCAATGCAGGCGGCGCCCCCATCCTTTTCCGAAGCCAGGCGGAGGGGACCGGAAGCGCGGAGACGAGAGAATCCATCGCAGAGAAGAAGATCGTTCCCAAGACGCGGCATCGTGAGGAGAGTGCTTCCTGATGGTGATTCGAAAGGTTGAGCTGGAAAGGGTGCTGGGAGTTTCCTCTGAGATTCCGGATACCGGGAAGATGGAGCTGGTGCTGGCAGGGCGCTCCAACGTGGGAAAGTCCTCCTTTATCAACGCTTTCATCCATCGGAAGAGCTATGCGAGAACCTCGCAGACACCTGGGAAAACCAGAACCATCAATTTTTATCATGTCAATGATGCTTTTTATCTTGTGGATCTCCCGGGCTACGGCTATGCCAGCACAGGAGCGGCAGAGCAGGAAAAATGGGACCGCATGATACGGAGATACTTTGACAGGGGAAGGAACATCGAAGAGGTGGTGCTGCTTGTCGATATCCGTCATGATCCGACAAGGCTGGATATCCAGATGTTCCGTTACCTTCTGGAAAGCACAGGCTATGAGCCTCTGGTGGTTCTCACAAAGGCGGATAAGCTGAAGAGAAGTCAGATTCAAAAGGCAAGAGAAAATATCCGGAAGGGACTGAACGCCTCTCCGGAATGTACCCTGATTCCCTTTTCGGCAGAGACGAAGTTGGGGCTGCCGGAAATCTATGAAATCATAGACAGGATGCTTGACACGGAAGCTTTGGAATGATATCCTTGACAGGTCTTTTAGACAGGAAAGTAGGTATCCACCTCACCTCGGCAGAACACTGACCCGGGTTTATATTGATGATTCCTTAGCGTTTTTTCAATGGTGGATTGGCTGCGATCCACCATTTTTTATTGTTTATCGAGCAGAGAGGAGATTATGGCGAACAAAAAAGCAGAAGCTGAAATTAACGAACAAATCAGAGACAAAGAGGTACGTGTGATCGGTGCCGCCGGAGAGCAGCTGGGCGTCATGTCCGGCAGAGATGCGTTGAATCTGGCGAGAGATCAGGACCTAGATCTCATCAAGATCGCTGTGAATGCAGCGCCGCCGGTTGTTCGTATTGCTGATTATGGCAAGTATCGTTATGAGATGCTTCGCAAGGCAAAGGAAGCGAAGAAGAATCAGCGCATCACTGAGCTTAAGGAAATTCGTATGACGCCGAACATTGACACCAATGATCTGAATACGAAACTGTCCGCCGCAAGAAAGTTCCTCGAGAAGGGCAACAAGGTCAAGGTTGCGCTTCGCTTCCGCGGAAGAGAGATGTCCCGCATGAACCAGTTCAAGTATATCCTGGATGAGTTCGCGGAAAAGCTGTCTGACATCGCTGTCCTCGATAAACCTGCCAAGGTAGAAGGTAGAAACATGGCTGTGGTCATCAGCCCGAAGAAGTAATCGCACAGGAGGCAAATATGGCAAAGTACAAGCTGAAGACAAAGAAAGCTGCTGCAAAGCGTTTTAAGGTAACCGCAACCGGCAAGCTGGTTCGTAATAAGGCAAATAAGTCTCATATTCTTACCAAAAAGTCCACAAAGCGTAAGAGAGGTCTTCGTAAGGATGTTGTTACTGATCAGAGCAATGTTAAAAACATGAAGAAGATTCTTCCGTATCTTTAATGTTGTCGGGATCGAATGAGGAGGTAAGATAAATGAGAATCAAGGGCGGTTTAAACGCAAAGAAGAAGCATAACAGAGTATTGAAGCTGGCAAAGGGATACAGAGGAGCTCGTTCCAAGCAGTATCGCATCGCAAAGCAGAGTGTCATGAGAGCACTCACGGAGTCCTTCCGCGGCCGTAAGGAGAAAAAGAGACAGTTCCGTCAACTCTGGATCACCAGAATCAATGCGGCAGCTCGTCTGAACGGTCTTTCCTACAGCAAGCTGATGTTCGGCCTCAAGAATGCCGGTATTGATATGAACCGCAAGATGCTCTCTGAGGTTGCCATCGCAGATCCGGAGGGATTCACCACTCTCTGTGAGAAGGCAAAAGAGAAGCTTGTGAAGTGAGACAGGTTACGTACGCATCGTGTATCGGATGCGGTGAACGGAAAAGCCGCATCTTCCCGGTAGGACAGATACGATTTAAGCTGCCTCACCTGCGGGGCAGCTTTTTTGGTGCTGAGTATGGAAGCGCAGGGAGAAAATCTGATATCTTCGGAAAAAGTCTTGACGGAGCCAAAGATACATGATAGATTATAGCAGTTCGCAGAAGTGGCGGAATGGCAGACGCGCACGGTTCAGGTCCGTGTGAGAGCAATCTCATGAGGGTTCAACTCCCTTCTTCTGCATAAAAAGAGAACCGGAAAACCGGTTCTCTTTTTCTTTATTTCTTCCGATTTTTGCTGTCCGGCCGTGAAGCCTTAGTGCAGGATGCTTCCCAGCATTCCGTAGCTTACGACGGACATGATGACTGCGGCAAGGAGTACCCCCAGAAGGATGCAGAGAAAGGCATTCCTCCGGTTTAAATGAAGGAGAGAGGCGACGACGGCACCGGTCCACGCGCCGGTACCGGGGAGAGGGATGCCGACAAAGAGGATAAGTCCGAGCGTGCCGTATTTGTCGATGCCTGCACGGTTTTTATCGACCTTGCTCCGGAAGAAGCCGGCGATTCCCTTTGTTGCCGCATTCCGTTCCAGGAGAAGAAGGATTTTTTCCATGAAGAGCAGTACAAAGGGGATGGGCAGGAGATTGGCGGCGATACAGGATAAGACAGCGTAACGGAAGGATACCTGTAAGAGGGAGGCGGCAAGGAGCCCGCCGCGAAGCTCCAGAATCGGAAGGAGAGAAATGATGGCGGGAACCCAGTCCCGGCTCACATGCTCTGCCAGAAAACTCGTGAAAAATGTAATAAAAGCGTTCATTTATTCTCCTCTGCCCGCCTTGATGGTGCTTTCTTTGTATGCTAAACTTTATGTTCGGTTAATGTATAGGAAAGTTCTGTGTAAGACAGAATCTGGTAGCATTGTATAGGGGAGGTACGTCCCCGTCAAGGATAGATGTATGATTAATTTTGAAGAAGAAATTCAGAGATTCAAGCCGAGTCTTGATGTCGATGAGATCGAGGATGCCATTGTCAAGATGGATCTGACCGATATGAACGATATCATGCTTCGTCTGATTGAGGACGCGACGAAGGGGAAATCCTGAGATGAAGTATGATGTAGCACTCGAAAGAATCGCAAACTGCTACTATAATCTGGGATTGGAGAGAGCGAGGCTCCGTGACTTAAACGGTGCGGCGGAGCTGTTGAAGAAGGCACTTCTGTTTGACAGGTATCAGAAGGACGCGAGAAATCTCCTGGGGCTCATCTATTTTGAGTGCGGAGAGACCGCGGATGCTCTGGTACAGTGGGTCATCAGCATGAATCTGCTGCCGGATAACAATATCGCGGATTATTATCTGGATGAGATTCAGAGAAAGCCGGCGATCCTCAGGATATGCTCAGACAATGTCAAGCGCTATAACCAGGCGCTTGACTATGCGCAGCATAACAATGAGGATCTGGCGACGATGCAGCTGAACCAGGTGATTTCCGACAGCCCGAATTATATCAAGGCGCATATCCTGCTGGCGCTCCTGTATATGAAGAACGGGAACTGGGTCAAGGCGGGACGTTCCCTTTATAAGGTGCTGAAGATTGACAGAAACAATCCGAAGGCGCTGGTTCTGATGGATGAAGTCAAGAAGAATACCGGCCGTGCCGAGGTGGAGCAGAGCCGTCTGCGAAATGCCTTTTCCCACCGTCAGATGACGGATGATGATGTGCTGCTTCCGCAGGAGGTCAAGAGGATGAGCCCGTGGGTGCTTCTGATGTATATTCTTGGCGGAACGGTATTCGGCATCGTTGTCTTCTATCTGCTGATTATTCCCGCGAGAATCAAGGCAGTCAATGTACAGAACAATCAGGAGCTGATTTTCTATACGGAGAAGCTGGATCAGGCGAACTCCCAGATTACGGCACTCAGTCAGGACACACAGACCCTGCAGGAGCAGCTGGATGACGCGAATCAGAAGCTGAGTTCCTACGAGAATCAGAATGCTTCTTTCATGAATCAGTATCAGACACTTCAGCAGATTCAGGCGGCACTCGGCGGAGGGGATCTCATGACAGCCGCTTCGCAGTACCTGGCGCTGGACGGCGCGAGCATCACGGACCAGAGTCTCTTGGCAAGCTATAATGGCATCAAGGCGCAGATGGAGGGGAGGATTTACCAGACACTCGCAAGTCTCGGAACCTCCGCCTGGAACAGCGGAAATCTCACGCAGGCGCTCCGCTACTACCAGGTGAGCACACAGCTGCATGATGACCCGGGCAATGACTATATGATGGCGCGTCTTTATCAGCTGACCGGCGACACGCAGAATGCCAATGCGATCTATGACAGGATCGTCGGGGAGCATCCGGAGTCGGCATACGCAGAAAGGGCGAGGGCAGCCAGAGGGTATTAGGATTAAAGGGGAGATGATGGAAAAGCTGGATCCCAAAAAGATCTATATGATGACGAGGCTTTCCCTCTATGAGAAAAAGGAGAGGAAGGCACTGACGATAGCCGGGAGCTATTTCCGCGGAGACTATATTGAGAAAGAGCTTCTGAAGGTGGTGGTACGTTATACCATCCTGTTTTCAGCTGTGCTGCTGCTGGTAACGGCAATGAAGATTTCCCTCTCCCTTACCTCCTTTCGTCTGAATGATCTGAAGCAGCTTTTTCTTTTTTCTGCCGTCCTCTATTTTTTGTTTCTCTTTTTTCTCTCCCTTGTTATGATCGGAAGATTCGGGAAGAGATACGATGATGCCAGAGAGGCGGAGGATGTGTATCGGGAAAAGCTGGATCAGCTATATACGGAACTCACCGGAGAGCTGCCTCCCTCCCTGCCGGAAGAGGAGGACGAGCCCAGGACAGAAGGGATAGCGTCCGCCGGGAGAGCTTCGAGGAAGGACTGGCTTCCGGAAGAGGATTCCGAATTTTGGAACGAAGAGGACGGGGAAGCGGATGCTGCCGGAGAAGAAACCAGAGTGGCGGCAGCGAAGGAATCCGGGAAGGGACAATGGCTTGACGAGTCTGCGTCGGATGAGGATATCTGGCTGGATTCGGAAGAGGAGGAGAGCATCGTCATTATGGATGGAGACAGGAAGGGCAGGGAATAGATGAAAGAGCTCATCAATGTGAAAGAGAAAATCGAGGATTTTTACCGTGCCCACAGCGCTATATCTTCCTCTGCAGGAAAAGCGCTTTTGTTTTTGCTGCTGGGCATTTCCATCCCTCTTCTTACGGGGAGAGGGTATGACAGCAAGGGACTGCTGCTGTTTTCGGCCGGCATACTTCTCTGCGCGGTACTTCCCTCCAGCGTGATTTCCTTTCTGACGGGAATCCTCATCCTGTATCAGCTTCACAGCGGCTCTCTGCTGCTTTTCGGGCTGGTCTTTATGGCGATGTTCTGTGTCCTTCTGCTGCAGGGTGCCCTGCAGGCGGGATATGCTGTTCTGATTGCACTTACCATCGCAGCCTTCCTGTTTCAGATCCCCTTTCTCCTTCCGCTTATCGCCGGATTGTTTTGCGCGTGGACAGCGGTGATTCCGATTGCGCTGGGAACTCTTTTGTATTTTTATCTTGCGGGGGTATTGCCGACGAGCGAGCTCTGGAAGGGAAAACCGGAGGTTTCGGAAGCCGCCAAAAGGCTCTCGGATCTGGCTGTAAGCTATGCTTCCGGTAAGACCATGCTGCTGTTCCTGTTCTCCATGTCCCTCTGCTTTCTGCTGGTATTCTGGATCCGGCATACGGAAAAGAGAGGAGCCTGGCAGCTTGCGGTTCTGAGCGGCTCCATTGCCGCGCTGGCTTCAATTTTTGCCGGACTTCTGCTGAAAGCGGAGGGAATCGGCATAGTGCTGGTTCTGACGACGGTGCTGACCGCAGGAATCGGCTATCTCTGTGCGGATGTGTTCCGGCAGCTGGATTTTTCCAGAGCGGAGGAGCTGAAGTTTGAGGATGAGGATTATCTGTACTTTGTCAAAGCGGTTCCCAAGAAGCGGCGCTGATGCAGTAAGGAGGATAGCTTGGTCGAAATCTTTGAAAAATCTAAAAGCTGGGTGAGTCTTCTGCCGCCCTTTACCTTAAGCAACCTGATTGAGGTTGTGATTCTGGCGATTTTTTTCTATGCCTGTCTCGTCTGGATTAAAAATACGCATGCGTGGCAGCTGCTAAAGGGGATCCTGGTGATTATCGCGTTCACGATCTTTGCCATCGTGCTTCAGCTGACGACGATCGTATGGATTCTGGAGCGCGTTTCCGCCGTTGCCATCATCGCAGCGGTAATTATTTTTCAGCCGGAGCTCAGAAAGGCGCTGGAGCAGCTGGGATCGAAACCGATTTTTGCGGTGTTCTTTCCCCGCGTTTCCGACGCGGGAAGTGATTTTGACAGCATCGAGGAAATCGTCAAGGCAACCTTTTCCATGGCGAAGAAAAAGACCGGTGCGCTGATTGTGATGGAGGAGGAGCAGTCTCTTCGGGAGATCTCCCATACCGGTATCCCGGTGGACGGTGTGATCTCGTCCGCGCTTCTCATCAATATCTTTGAAAAAAACACACCGCTTCATGACGGCGCAGTGATTATCGCCAATAACAGAGTGGAGTCGGCGACCTGCTATCTTCCCCTGTCGGAGGCGACAGATATCTCAAAGGATTACGGAACGAGACATCGTGCGGCACTCGGCGTCTCTGAGGTTTCCGACGCCATTACCATCGTTGTTTCGGAGGAGACAGGCAAGGTATCCATCGCAAAGGAGGGAAAGCTTTCGACGATTCATAATGCGGAGGAACTCCGAAATGCCCTTCCGAAAAAGAAGGAGGAAGGGAATGACGGCTTTCCCAGACATCTTCCGTTTTTATGGAAAGGAAAGGGTGAATGAATCAATTTTTACGAGACAATACTTTCTTAAAGTTCCTGAGTGTTGTACTGGCGGTTCTGACTTGGCTGATTGTGATCAATGTTTCGAAGCCGGAGATCACGGATTCCCGTACCGTGACGCTGGAGATCCGTAATGAGGATGCCTTCACGAGCCGGAGAAAGGCGTGGGAAATCGACAGAAATACGGTTGCTGTTTCCTATCATGTGAGGACCGACCAGCGTTCCAAGATTACTGCCGCGGATTTTCATGCCTATGTGGATCTGAAGAACTACTCTGTCACCGGCGCCGTTCCTGTCTATGTGGAGGTATCGGAAAATGTGCAGTCACTGGTCAGCGATATCAGCTCCAAGCCCTCCGTGATCCATGTCTCCATTGAGGATATGCAGGAGAAGCGTTTCCCCCTGCAGGCGCATCAGAAGGGAGAGGCTGCGGAAAACTATCAGGTGACATCAATTCAGGCAATGCCGGACACCATCACGGCAACCGGTCCCGCCTCCGTGATCAAAAAGATTTCCTCCATCGGCTATGTGGTAGATATTACGGGACTAAACGCCAGCAAGGAGGATACCAGCGCTCCAGTTTTCTATGATGCGAACGGAAATGTACTGTCGAATCTGAACAATGTGATTCTTTCGGAGAAGGAGATTTATTATTCCGTCACGGTAGGAAAAAAGAAGATGGTTCCGATTCTGGCGAGCGTGACCGGGAATCCTGCACTCGGCTATCTATACAGCAGCATGACCCTGTCTCCGAACAAGGTGACAGTCACCGGCGACAATGCCGCCATTGACGCGCTGAGGTCGATTCAGCTGCCGGATCTGAATCTCGACGGCGTAAGTGACAGCTTCAAGAAAAGCTTTGATCTTACTGCTTACCTGCCGCTGGGAGTCAGTCTTGCGACACCGAACCAGCAGGTTACTGTAACAGTCCGGATTGAGAAGGCACCGAACCTTGTCGCGCCGCAGACGGAAGCCACAGAGAGCGCGGAGAATCATCATACAAGCACGGAGAGCACGGAAGAATCAGAGAGTACCAGAGCGGGCAGGACAGGTCCGGGTTCGAAATCCGAGGAGTCAGAAAGCACGAGCGGAGAGGAAACGACGACAGCAACGACCGCAGAGACGAGCAGAAACCAGGGAAGCAATCCATAGGGGAATGCAGAGGATGGATGCACACTCCCGGAGACGGGAGAGTTGTCTTTTACAGGAGAGTGGAATGACGCAGTTCAAGAAAACCAGCCTG
This sequence comes from uncultured Oribacterium sp., assembly GCA_963545355.1. Lineage (GTDB taxonomy): Bacteria > Bacillota > Clostridia > Lachnospirales > Lachnospiraceae > Oribacterium. The sequence goes on from CAUUIW010000003.1 coordinate 138,680, forward strand.
CTCCCGCTTCTGGGATTTACACTGCTGTTTGTCCCAGGGGCTTTCTTCGGGATGACAGAAAAGACGGGAGCAGAGCTTCTGTCTGTCGCGCTGCTTGCTGCTTCGGGGCTTTGCTTTCTGCTTCTCCGTTTCGGGAGTATCGGAAGAACAGACCTCCCGATGCTTTACCTCCTCGGGATACTGGGTGGCGCCTCTGTCTCTTCCCTGCGGCTTTCCTATCACAGCACGGTATGGACATGGACCTGCTATGTGCTTCTCTGGCTGAGCGTGACAATGTTTACCGTGGCTTATGATCTCTCCCACAGGATTTTCGAACGCAGACAAAGAGCGACTTCAGCGCAGAGGGGGAAGAATACAGCTTCCGGACAGAAATGCAGGGAGAAGGAAATCGTTTTTCTGCGCCGCGCGATTTTCCTCCTTCTCGGAATTTCTATTCTCTGCTTTTGTATTGAAGGCCTCCGGCTTCGATATATTCCTCTGTTTACGAGCCATACGCCGCACGCCTACAGCTACTTCCATCTTCCCGGTCTGCATTATTTTACGACATTATTTGTGCTTGTCCCGGCGGTTTCATATCTGCTTTTCCGGAAGGAGGGAAAGAAAATCACTCTTCCGGTGCTTCTCGGACTGCTGCTGCCTCTGACGCTTGCCGTGCTTCTGGTCTCACGCTTTCAGCTGATATTTTCTGTGCTGCTTCTTCTGATGACAGGCTTTGCCTGCGGGTTTCGGATACGCAGGCGTCAGCTTTTCCTGATCTTCCTTGCCCTGCTTTCTCTCTATGTGCTTCTCACCATAGAGAGGGCACATTCTGTCAGCTATTTAAACGGAATCTTTGCGATGAAGAACAGAAAGATGCCGATCTTTATTACCCAGCCCTATATCTATATCTCCAATAACTATGACAATCTGAATCTTTTGACAGAGCATGTGCCGGCACTTTTCCTGAACCGCCATAACAGCTTCGGCTGGAAGGAGCTTTATCCCTTTGTGACACTGTCCGGACTCAAGTATTTTGTGGATCTGCCGCTCTCCTATCCTGTGTACATTACTAAGGAAGAGCTGACAACGCTCACGCTTCTCTATGATGCCTACTATGATTTCGGGCTGTACGGAATCCTGCTCTTTTCTCTGCTGCTTGGCGGCGGAACCGGGATTCTGCATGCAGAGATGGAAACGCATCAGAACCCTTTTCTGACTCTTATTTATGCGCAATTTTCCTTTTACCTGCTTTTTTCCTTTTTTACGACCTGGTTCAGCAATCCCGCCAGCTGGTTTTATCTGGGTGTCAGCGGGGTTCTGGCATTCCGGTATGAAAAAGAGGGAGAGAAGGCGGAAAAGCGGAGGAATAGCGTGCTTTTTCGTTGACTTTCATTTTCTGCTTCACTATAATTTTTTATAGAAGGATAAAACCAAGTTAGAAAGGGAGGCTTTCGATGGTTTCTAAGAAGAATGAAGTTGAGAAGAAGGACAAGGCTCTGGAGGAGTCCTTTGCTGTCATCAAAAAAGCAGCAGCAGAAAGCAAAACAGCCGAATCCGGGAAGAACACGAAGGCAGCCCCGAAGAAGGCGGCTGCAAAGGCAGAGGGAAAGGCTGCGGTAAAGACGGCGAAGAAGGCAGCGGCTCCGAAAAAGAGTACGGAAAAGACAGAACCGGTTTCCAAGCTTGTTTTCGAGTTTAACGGCCGTCAGATCGATGTTGCAGCAGTAGAGAAGAAGGCTGTGGCAGCGGCAAAAAAGAAGAAAAAGGATTTGAAGTCGGTAGAGGTTTATGTCGTTGCAAATCAGAATGCTGCTTACTATGTGATTGACGGTGAGGGCAAGGATGATTACCGCATCGAGCTGTAGGGAAACATGGATTAGGATTTTATGACCCTTTCCGGAGGGGGTGACGCGGATTTACCGGGGGACTTTGGTTGTGATGTCTGGAGGATTCGACGAGAGGAACACTTCATCAGTGTTTCTCTTTTTTTTTCGCGGGCAGCGAAGCGGAAGTTCGAACAGGGACCGGGCGACCTCCGAAGGGAGCTGCCCGGCTTTGCCGGGAGACGTCTGGATATGCTATGATGGCAAAAAGCTGCTGCGATAGGGAAATGTTCCTCCGCTCACATGCTTTTGGGGGAGGAGCCGGTGAAATTTAACCGGATTTCCGGCAGTATAGAGAGATATCTGATACAGGGGGGGAGAGAATCGACATGGAGAAAAAATTACCGGAGGAATTTCTTTGTCGGATGGAAGCGCTGCTTGGTTCCTCCGAATTTCCGACATTTCTTGCATCCTATGAAAATCCGCCGGAAAAAGGGATTCGCCTGCAGCTCAAGAGACTCCTTTACAGCTTTCCCTGTGCTTCCCGTATCAGCTACGAGCGGCTTGTCCGTGAATGGCACCTCGTGCCGCTTCCGGAGATCGATTTCCGGGAACAGGAGGGACTGCGATACTTCCGGGAGTTCTATCTGGACCAGAAATATATGGAGCAGCTTCCCCTCCGCCCCGGGAAGCATCCTTACCATGAAGCGGGGCTCTACTATCTTCAGGAGCCAAGTGCAATGCAGGTGGTGCCGTTCCTTTCGATTCGCCCCTTTGACCATGTGCTCGACCTCTGTGCAAGCCCGGGGGGAAAATCCGGTCAGGCACTGGATCGTCTGGAAGCCTCCCGCGGCGGGTATCTCATTGCCAATGAGTATGTGAAGAGCCGGGCGAGAATCCTTTCCTCCAATCTCGAGAGACTGGGAGCGGGAAATGCGATGGTGGTGAGCGAGGACAGCGCGGTACTGGCTTCGCATTATCCGGAGAGTTTTTCCCGGATTATCATCGATGCTCCCTGCTCCGGGGAAGGGATGTTCCGGAAGGATGAAACGGCGATTGCCGAGTGGAGTCCGGAAAATGTGGAGAGATGCCGGGAGAGGCAGCGGGAGATTCTCAGGAACGCGCTTCCCATGCTCCGTCCGGGCGGGAAGCTGAGCTACTCGACCTGTACCTTTGAGACCATGGAAAATGAAGAGATGCGTGATTTTATTCTGCGGCAGGACAGGACAGTTCGGCTCTGCAGAGAAAAACGTGTCTGGCCGCACCGGGAAAGGGGAGAGGGACATTATCTTTGTATCTTTCAGAAGGAAGGGGAGGATCTCTGTGAGGAAGAGAGTCGGGAAAGCAGAAAACGTATGGCGGCAGGATGGGAGGAAAAAGGCGGAAGGCTCTACTTTTTTATGTCCGAATTTCCGGAGGACAGCGGCATCCATATCCTGCGAAAGGGACTGCTGAGCCATGAGGACGAAAAGGGAAAAGGAGAGCTGCTGCTCAGCCATGCTTTCAGTCACTTCCTGACAGAAGAAAGCGGCGGAGAAATTCTTGCAGCGATGGATCAAGTGCCGAAGCAGCGGAATGTGGAGGCGGGGAAAACGTTTAAGCCGGAGAAGGAGAAGAACGGGAAGAGCTTTCGTGGCGCGAGAGGAAAGAGGGGGGGACGGAGAGGAGAGCCGTGGCACGGCATTGAAACTCCGAAGGAGATCCTCTGCTATCCCCTGGCGAGCGATTCCATAGAGCTAAAAAAGTATCTGCGGGGAGAAGAGCTTTCAGCAGAGCCGGGCAGACTGATTCCCCTTTCCTCCTTCCTTTCTCCTTCGGGAAAGCGGATGGAGACAGAAGATCAGCCCGGGATGGATACTGCCTCTTTCACAGAGGAAGCGAAGCCGGAGGAGCTGCCGGCGCGTGCCCCTGTTCTGATTCTTTGTGACGGAATCTCTCTCGGTATGGCAGGGCTTGTGAAGGGAAGAATCAAAAACCGTTATCCGAGGGGGCTGCGCCGGAAGGAGTAAGGCTGTCTTGAATCCGAGGGCGAAGGGCTTCACTGTAGCGAAAGGCTGTCTTGAATTAGCGCTGTGATTTGGATACAATAGAATGGTTGAAAATGGGCGAGAATGCCTGTTTAAATAGAAAATGGAGGACAAAATATGGATAATCAGTCGACATCCAAAGCTTTAGAGAGAATCACATCTCTTTTGGATGAAAGCAGCTTTGTCGAGCTGGGGCAGCTGGTAGAAGCCAGATCCACAGAGCTGACAAAGGATGATGTGAAGCAGGCCTCCGATGGAGTCGTGACCGGATACGGTACGGTAGACGGCGCGCTTGTGTATGTCTATGCACAGGAGCCGTCTGTACTCGGCGGTTCCATGGGAGAGATGCACGCAAGAAAGATTGCCAATCTCTATGATATGGCAATGAAGATGGGTGCTCCGGTGGTGGCTCTTGTGGACTGTTCCGGACTCCGCCTGACAGAGGGTGTGGATGCACTCTATGGCATGGGCAGAATCTATCAGAAGCAGACACTGGCATCCGGTGTCGTCCCGCAGCTTACGGCAATCTTCGGCAGATCCGGCGGCGGCATGGCAGTGATTTCCCAGCTTTCCGATTTTGTCTTTATGGAAAAAGAAGAGGCAAGACTCTTTGTCAGCGCACCGGATGCGGTCCTGGGAAACAAGGAGGATCTGATCGCAAAGGCGCAGGCACAGCTCGAGAACGGCAATATTGACTTTGCGGGCTCGGAGGAAGAGATTTTCTCCGAGATGCGCCGTCTGCTTTCTGTCCTTCCGGGGAACAATGAGGACTACGGAGAGGTGGCAGAGTGCAGCGATGATCTGAACCGCGCGGTCAGTCTGACGGGAGATGCACTTTCCGATCTCAGGCAGCTTTCCGATCAGGGAATTTTCATCCAGACCAAAAGAGGCTTTGCACCGGGGGTTCTGACCGGCTTTATCCTGATGAACGGGCAGACTGTCGGTGTGGTTTGTTCCTCCGCAGAGGATGAAAAGCTTCGCTGGAAGGATGCGGAGCAGGCAGCAGAGTTTGTGAACTTCTGTGATGCCTTCGAAATTCCGCTGCTTTCGCTTGTGGATATTCTCGGCTATCACAACTGTGAGTGCGGAGAAAAGAAGATGGCACGCGCTGCCGGCAGGCTCTCGAGAGCTTATGCGGAGGCGTCCACACCGTTAGTGAGCGTTGTGAGGAATGCTGTCGGCTCCGCCGGAATTGCCTTTGCCTCCAAGGGACTTGGCATCGATATGGTTTATGCTTATCCGGATGCGAAGTTTGGCGTTATGGATGAGAGAAAGGCGGCAGAGATTCTCTGCGAGGATGTATCCCGGCAGGCAGAGTGCAGCAAAGTGCTGAAGGAGCAGAGCTCTGCGCTTATGATGGCGAAGAGAGGATATGTCGATGCGATTATCTCTCCGGAGGAGACCAGACAGAAGATTATCGCAGCCCTTGAGATGCTGTATACCAAGAGTGTATATCGTCCGGATAAGAAGCACAGTACCAGATGAGGGGTGAAGGAATGGAATTTGGGTTCAAACGGATCCTGACAGGACTGTGTCTTGTAATGAGCGTTTCGATCCTGAGCGCGTTTGCTGCTTTCAGCCAAACGACAGCAGAGATCGAACCGGCACAGAAGCAGTCTCTGGAGGCATCCACAAAGCAGTATATCGAAAGTCTCGGAAACCTGAGTGAGGAGGAGCTGGATCGTTCCATTGCCCAGGCAGAGAAACAGAAAAATGCTATCGTTTTTAACGGTCTCACGAATTATAAGAACTCTCTCCGGCGCCTCGGCGCGTTTCAGGAGGTGGAGAGCACCACTGCGGTAAAGACCGAGGACGGCTATGAGGTTGTGGTGGAAGCGAAGTATGAGCTGAGGGAGATGAAGGTTACTCTGGGCCTTGATGAGGATCTTCAGAATTTCACGGAGATGAGCTTTGCACCGCACTATACTACGGCAGAGGAGATGAAGGATGCCGGCGGCAATCTGATTGTCGGCATGGGCACGGTATTTGTGGTGCTGATATTCATTGCGTGGATTATCAGCCTGCTTAGGTATGTCAATCTCTTGGATCAGAGAAGAAAAGAAAGGGATAAAACAAGAGAGCAGGAGAGGAAGGCAGACGCAGTTCCGAAGCCGACACAGGTGCAGAAGAAAGTGACACCGGTTCTGGTTGCTCCGGCGGTAAAGGAGCAGGTACAAAAGATGGGGGTCGGCGGAAATGAGCTTCAGGCAGTGATTGCCGCGGCGCTTATGGCATATGAAGCGGAGAGAGAGAACAGTACGGCAGAGGCGGCTCCGGGCTTTGTGAAGGGACCGGCATTACAGAACGGACTTGTGGTTCGTTCCATCAGAAAAAGATAAGGAAGGTTTTCAAATGAAGAATTATACCATTACCGTAAATGGCGTTGCATATGATGTCACTGTAGAAGAGGGCAGAGGAACGGCGACCGCTGCTCCGACACCCACCGCTGCTCCGGTTTCTGCGGTCGCTTCCCCGGCACCCACGGCTCCTGCCGCTTCCCCGGTTCCTGCCGCTGCTCCGGCTGCTCCTCAGGGCGGCACGCCGGTGACCGCACCGATGCCGGGCAAGATCCTTGCGATCAAGAAGAACGTCGGGGATTCTGTCAGTGCCGGTGATCCCATCCTCGTTCTTGAGGCGATGAAGATGGAAAACGATATTGTAGCTCCGGCGGACGGGGTAATCGCATCTGTCGATGTCGCTGTCGGCGATTCCGTTGAGGCAGGCGTAACTCTCGCAACCATGAACTAAGTTCGTTTTCTCTGGAGGTTATATAGAATGAATATCGCAGAGACCTTTCAAAATCTACTGCAACAGACAGCATTCTTGCATTTGGAATGGGGAAACTATCTGATGATCTGCATTGCTCTCGGGTTCCTGTATCTCGGAATCGCCAAGGGCTTTGAGCCTCTTCTGATGGTTCCGATTGCGTTCGGCATGCTGCTGGTCAATATCTATCCGGAAATCATGATGAATCCAAAGGACTCCATGAATGAAACCGGAGGGCTGCTCTGGTACTTCTTCCGTCTGGATGAGTGGACGATTTTGCCGTCCCTGATCTTTATGGGAGTCGGTGCGCAGACAGACTTCTCTCCCTTAATCGCGAATCCCATCAGTTTTCTGCTGGGTGCCGCGGCACAGTTTGGAATCTATGCCGCCTATTTCCTGGCGATTTTTATGGGCTTCAACGGGGCTGCCGCAGCGGCGATTTCCATCATCGGCGGAGCGGACGGACCGACATCCATCTTCCTCAGCAACAAGCTGGGACAGACCGCTCTTCTCGGACCGATTGCCGTTGCCGCCTACAGCTACATGTCTCTGGTGCCGATCATCCAGCCGCCGATTATGAAGCTGCTGACGACAGAGGAGGAGAGAAAGTGCAAGATGGCACAGCTTCGTCCGGTGAGCAAGCTCGAGCGTATCCTCTTCCCGATTATCGTGACCATTGTGGTCTGCCTTCTGCTTCCGACCACGGCACCGCTTGTCGGCATGCTGATGCTGGGCAATCTCTTTAAGGAGTCCGGCGTGGTAAAGCAGCTGACAGAAACCGCATCCAATGCTTTGATGTATATTGTGGTTATCATGCTGGGCACCTCGGTGGGGGCATCCACCTCCGCCAGGGCATTCCTGAATCTGGATACCTTAAAGATCGTTCTTCTGGGACTGATTGCCTTTGCCTTCGGAACAGCCGCAGGGGTTATCCTGGGCAAAATCATGTATTATGCCTCCGGAAAGAAGATCAATCCGCTGATTGGCTCCGCCGGTGTTTCCGCGGTGCCGATGGCAGCAAGAGTTTCTCAGAAGGTGGGTTCCGAGGCTGATCCGACCAACTTCCTTCTGATGCACGCAATGGGTCCGAACGTCGCCGGAGTCATCGGTACTGCAGTTGCAGCCGGTACCTTCATGGCCGTATTCGGGGTGAAGTAAAGGAGAAAACATGGCTAAAGTTAAAATTACGGAGACCATCTTGAGAGATGCGCATCAGTCTCTGATTGCAACACGTATGCCGTCCGAGGAGATGGAGCCGATTCTGGATACCATGGATCAGGTTGGCTATCACGCAGTAGAGTGCTGGGGCGGTGCCACCTTTGACGCCTGCCTTCGCTTCCTGAAGGAGGATCCGTGGGAGAGACTGCGTATGCTGAAGCGTCATTTCAAAAAGACGAAGCTGCAGATGCTGTTCCGCGGACAGAATATCCTCGGATATAACCACTATGCGGATGACGTCGTAGAATATTTTGTGGAAAAGTCAATCGCCAACGGTATCGATGTCATCCGTATCTTCGACTGCTTAAACGATATCCGGAATCTGGAGACTGCGGTGCGGGCGACCAAGAGGGAGGGCGGACATGCACAGGTTGCGCTTTCCTATACCTTGGGAGATGCCTATACGCTGGAATACTGGGAGAAGCTGGCGAGTGAGGTGGAATCCCTCGGTGCGGACAGTCTCTGCATCAAGGATATGGCGGGACTGCTGCTTCCGGCGGAGGCGGAGAAACTGGTGACGGCGCTGAAGAAGGGCAGCAGTCTCCCGATTGAGATGCACACACATTATACCTCCGGTATGGCTTCCATGGCTTACCTGAAGTCCATCGAGGCAGGTGCGGAGATCATCGACACGGCATCGACCCCCTTCTCCATGGGAACCTCCCAGCCCTCGACCGAGGTTATGGTCAAGGCTCTCGAGGGAACCGAGTATGATACGGGAATTGAGCTGAACAAGCTGATCGAGGTTTCGAAGTATTTTGAACCGTACCGTGAGCAGTGCCTTGAGGACGGTCTTATGTCCACTAAGGTGCTGGGCGTCAATATCAATACACTTCGCTATCAGGTACCGGGAGGAATGCTGTCCAACCTGATTTCTCAGCTGCATCAGGCAGGAAAGGACGATAAGCTGACGGAGGTTCTTGAGGAGGTTCCGAGAGTCCGTAAGGATTTCGGTGAGCCGCCTCTCGTCACTCCGTCTTCCCAGATCGTCGGGACGCAGGCAGTGATGAATGTGCTGATGGGAGAGCGCTATAAGATGGTTCCGAAGGAGAGTAAGAAGCTGGTTGCTGGAGAGTTCGGACGTACAGTGAAGCCGATGAATCCGGAGGTCGTTGAGAAGATTCTGAAGGGAGAACCGCAGATGACGGATCGTCCGGCGGATCATATCGCGCCGCAGCTTCCTCAATTCCGGGAGGAGTGCAAGCAGTGGATACAGCAGCCGGAGGATGTTCTTTCCTATGCTCTGTTCCCGACGGTGGCAAAGGATTTTTTCCAGTACCGTGAGGCGCAGAAGAGCGGTATCGCTCTGAATGCCGCAGATCGGCAGAATAAGTCCTATCCTGCGTAAGATGCAGATATTGCTTGAAATTGCACCCTGTGATAAACTTAGCAGATGCTTCCTGAAAATAACGGGAAGCATCTTTTTTTAGGGAAACACGGATAAAGAGTTTCCCGGGACGAGAAATAGAAGAGCTGTTGGCAAACTGATGGAGGATAATGATGAAACGATGGAATTCAGTTGCGACTTTTTTCCTCTGTGTAATTCTTTGTGCTGCCTGTGCCAATCCGGCAGTGAGAAAAAGCAGGACAGAGACGAGTGCACAGACTGCAGCGGAAAGCAGTAAAACTGCAGAAAGCACGGAAGACACAGGGGAAAATTCCCCGAGGGAGGAGACGACGGGCGCAAAAGAGGACGAAAAAGCGGCAAAGGAACTTGCCGAGACACAGGAGATCGGCGATGACAGCTATGGATACCTGTCCATTCCCCTGGGATTTGTCCCCTTCAATGATGTGGATCATCAGGAGGCGGAAAATATTCAGTACTCCGATCTGAGCGGCACGAATATTATCACCTTGGACACTTTTGACGGGCAGCAGCTGCCGGAGTCCTTCGATGAAAGGTCCGGCGCGCTCCTCATGACGAAAATGATCCTGGTTTCCTATCAGGGGAAATATGAGGTTGTGGAGCAGAAGGAGAGTACCATTAATGATTTTCGTGCGTTTACCGTTACCACGGATTATGACGATAATACCCGCACGGTGGTCACGGTGCTCGGAAAAGATGGTCATTATTACTATGTCTGCGTAGAGGGGAGAAGGGATTTCACCGATACCAGTGATGCGATACTTGCAAGCTTCCATACCGCATAAGATAGCGGCGCCTTCAGGAAGCGCTTTGAAGCCGAGGCTTTGAAACTTCAGCTGAATGATCCGGGAAGCTGTGGAAGAAATTCGTTCCCATGTAACAGAAACGGATAAGAGATATTCGAATTTATTATGGATTATGCCTTGCACTATTCTTGACGGTAATAAGGAAATGGCTACACTAGCTCCTAATCCAGGGATTTCCGATGCTTCGCATCGTAAATCCGGTGAGAAAAACATTGATGGAGTGTTTCTCCATAAAAGGCAGAAAGACCTTTCAGTCGTTATGGAAAGCTTCCGGGCGGAAGTGCAGAATGGGAAGGGAGAAATATCATGAACACAGCGGAGAAAGTGCGGACAAAAAGCATTGCCGCAGAGAATCAGGGATCTACATGGAAAAGCCGGCTCGCTGCCCTCGGCCCCGGAATCCTGATGGCAAGTGCCGCCGTCGGTGGATCGCATATCGTATCCTCCACACAGGCAGGTGCCATTTACGGATGGCAGCTTGCGATTATCATACTTCTTATCAACTTTTTCAAGTATCCGTTTTTCCGCTTCGGAACGATGTATACCTATGAGAAGGGAGAGAGCCTGATTGCCGGATATGCCAGGAAGGGAAAGCTGTATCTCTGGGTATATTTTGTTCTGAATGTTTTCTCCGCCTTTGTCAATACCGCAGCGGTGTCCATCCTTGCCGCAGCCATCCTCTTCAATGTATTCCCGGACGGCTTCGGTTTGGGCATCTCTCAGCTGACCACCATCATCATCCTCATCACCTGGGCAATGCTTTTGATCGGCGGCTACCGTTTCCTGGACGGTCTCTCCAAGTGGGTGATGACGGCATTGACCGTTGCGACCACACTGGCAGTGATTGTCGCACTGTTCAAGTACCGCGAGTATGCGCCGGACTTTGTGGCGCCGACTCCGTGGCGCATGGCGGCACTTCCGTTCATTGTCTCTCTGATGGGCTGGATGCCGGCGCCGATCGAAATTTCCACGCTGAATTCTCTCTGGTCTGAGGAGAAACGGAAGGAAGTGAAGAATATTTCTCTTTCGGATGCCATCTTTGACTTTAATGTGGGATTTATCGGCACGGCAGTTCTTGCCTTTATCTTCCTGGCGCTCGGTGCTTTGATTCAGTTTGGCTCCGGGGAGCAGGTGCAGGGCGCCAGTGCTGCTTATATCAAGCAGTTCATCGGTATGTATGCACAGTCCTTTGGGGACTGGTCCAGACTCCTGATCGCCTTTATCGCCTTCCTCTGTATCTTCGGGACGGTCATTACCGTGATCGACGGATATTCCCGCGCGAACAACGAGGCACTCCGTCTTCTTCTGGGGCAGGAGAAGGCTTCCCGTAGGGCACTGAACATCTGGACAACGGTCGATGCGGTCATCGGTATCCTTATGGTTATCTTCCTGTCCGGAAATGTTGCCCTGCTGCTTCGCTTTGCGATGATTGCCTCCTTCCTGACCACGCCGTTTTTCGCTTACCTGAATTATACGCTGGTCAACAACAGAGAGCATAAGCTTTCGAAGGGACTCAATATTCTGTCCATCGCCGGACTTGTCTATCTCTTCGGCTTTGCGCTGTTCTTCCTCTATGCGATGGCAACGGGAAGCGCATATTAAGGACAGGCCCCTCCTTGGGATTTATTTTGAAGCAGACGCATTCCGGTCCGAACTTCGTTCGGCGGCGTCTGCCGGTATCCCAAGGCATCCTCCCGTCTTTGACGGGTCCCTCCTTGGGATTTGTTTTGAAGCAGAACCAATTTTCATGTACCGTCAGCTGAGATGTCGGCTGGCGGTCATTTTCTGTATAGCATCTTTTCGAAAGCTCTCAGCTATGCTAAAATAAAGCACCACATATCAAAAGAAATGGAGGACATAGATGCGTCTTCGATATATAGCTGCAGTTTTACTGGGATCTGTTCTGATCCCATTTTCCGCTTACGCCACAACAGGACAGATTTCATTTTCTGACCCGACAGTCACCGTCGGATCTGAGGTGAATGTCACCATGAAGGTCAAGAGCGGGGACGGAACTCTCTCCCGCTCGGAAATCACGGTATCCTATGATGCTTCCAAACTCAGCTTTGAAAGCGGTACAGACAGTGATGGCAGAGACGGAACGATCCGTATCAACGGTGCCGGAAGCGGTGCGGGGACCGGTGTACTGGAATATAATTTAAAATTCAAGACCGGCAGTGAAGGCAGTACCCAGATCAAAGTCACAGACCAGAAGGTCTATGACAGCGGGGATGCCGTGGTGGATATCCAGCATCAGGGCAGCAGTACTGTGACGATACAGCCGAAGGCTGCTGTCACAGGTCCGACCTTAAAAAGTCTGACGGTTTCTCCCGGCAGTCTGAGTCCGGAGTTTTCGGAAACAACAACAGAATATACCCTTTCTGTCGGAACGGATGTCAATCAGCTGAAGCTGGATGCGGTTCCGGCGGATTCTTCCGCGCAGGTGGAGATTTTCGGCAATGACAGTCTGAATATGGGAGAAAACCATATTGCGATCACGGTGACGAGTGCCGATGGTGCGAAGCGGCAGAGCTATACAATTACGGTCCAGAAGGGCGAGGGCGGAGAGAGCGCCGGAAGTGAGGAAACGCAGCCGACAACCAATGAAGGGGTGAAGCTTTCCTCGAAGGAAAAGATCATTTCCATCATGAATCCGGGTTCGGATGTCACGATTCCGGACGGCTTTGCGGAAAGCACGATCGGAATCGACGGACATCAGGTCCGCGGCTGGGTATGGAAGGCAGAGAGTGAGCATGAGTACTGCATTTTTTACGGTATGAGTGAGGGAGATGCTTCACCGCAGTTCTATCGTTATGACCTGAAGGAAAAGACCTTACAGCGATATTTTGAGGACCCGCTGGAGTCCAATCTGCGCACAAACGCGGAGAACTATCCGACACTTGCCAGAAAATATGACACTCTCGTCAACCGTTATAATGTACAGCTGATTCTGAGCTGCATCTTCGGGGTACTGATGATTGCTTTCGGCTTTCTTTTCTATAATGAGACCAGAAAGACGAAATCCGGAAAAAACAAAACGGCAAGACGAAAGGCAGCTTCGGAGAAGTCTCTGGATCTGCCGGAGGAGTCCGGTATGGAGCAGACAGAGCATGCCGACAATGTAGAGGATGTCTCCGTGGATGAGCTGGGAGTCACCAGAGTCATCGACAGGAAGGAGGCGGAGCAGCTGGAGCTCGAGGATCTGAATCTCGAGGACGAGCTGAAAAGGACTTCGGAGATTCCTGCGCCGGAGCGGAAGAAGCTTCGGGAGAAGGTAAGGGCAAAGGATGCCGATCCGAAACAGGAACTCGGCAAAACGGTGGTTCTGTCGCGGAAGGATATCACGAAGCTCAAGGACGAGGCGAAACAGGGTCCGGAGAGGGAGAGCAGGACGAAAGAGGATTCCTCCGTTGCGGCTGAGGATGCCGGGACGGATATCGAGTTCGAAGATCTTTAAGGAAATGCTGCATGGATATGCTTTAAAGGAGACGGGAAGCTATTTCCCGTCTTTTTTAGAAAATGTTTAGATGGTACGATTGCGGCAGTGAACTATATCGTGTACAATGTATTTGTACTGGGATACAAAGATGAAAATGAGATGGGCTGATACGGAACGGTTTTCGATACAGCCATCCCATGAAGGATAAGGAAAAAGCTATGAATCAATTTACCAATCAGGCGCAGCAAGCCTTGCAATATGCAATTGAAGCTTCGGAAAAGCTGCACCATAATTATGTCGGTACGGAGCATCTTCTTCTGGGACTGGAGAGGGAGACCGCTTCTGTCGCTTCCAGGGTGCTTCATGAGAACGGCATCGAGCAGCAGAAGATTCTCGATATGATCGCGAAATTTGTTGCACCTGACGCACCGATTACCATCATTGACCGCTCCGGCTATACCCCGAGCGCGAGAAAGGTGATGGAGCTTTCCATGCAGGAGGCGGAGAAAAGCGGTTCCCGCCTGGTCGGGACAGAGCATATTCTGATCGGAATACTCCGAGACCCGAACTGTGTCGCCTCCCGGATCATGACAACGCTCGGCGGCAGTGTCCAGAGGATATACCAGCAGATACTGAATGCCATGGGGGAGGATGCGGCGCTTCCGGAGGAGCAGAAGGAAGCGGCGAAGCAAAAGAGCAATACTCCGACTCTGGATCAGTATTCCAGAGATCTCACGGAGCTTGCCGGTAAGGGGCATCTCGATCCGATTATCGGAAGAGAACGGGAGATTTTAAGAGTGGTACAGATCCTGTCCCGGCGTACCAAGAACAATCCCTGTCTGATCGGAGAGCCGGGAGTCGGCAAGACCGCGGTCATTGAGGGACTTGCGGAGAAAATCGTGGAGGGCAGCGTGCCGGATACCATCAAGGGGAAGAGAGTTCTGTCTCTCGACCTTTCCGGGATGGTTGCCGGCTCCAAGTACCGCGGAGAATTTGAGGAAAGAATCAAAAAGGTGATCGCGGAAGCGCAGGCTGACGGAGAGGTGCTTCTCTTCATTGATGAAATTCATACCATCATCGGTGCCGGCGGCGCGGAGGGTGCACTGGATGCCGCCAATATCCTAAAGCCGGCGCTGGCACGCGGAGAACTGCAGATTATCGGTGCGACGACGCTCGATGAATACCGAAAGCATATCGAGAAGGACGCGGCGCTGGAACGCCGTTTCCAGTCCGTGACACTGGAGGAGCCGAGCGAAGAGGAGACACTGGCGATTCTCAGAGGTTTGAATTCCCGCTATGAGGAGCACCATCACGTCCGAATCGATGATTTCGCACTTGAGTCCGCTGTGAAGCTTTCGGTTCGCTATATCAATGACCGTTATCTTCCGGACAAGGCAATCGACCTCATTGACGAAGCGGCTTCCAAGGTGCGTATCCTTCATATCGGAGAACCGGAGAAACTGAAAAAACTGAAGCAGCAGATCGAAGCGCTGGAGACAGCCAAGGAAGACTGCATCCGCCGGGAGGATTTCGAGCAGGCATCTCAGATCAAGAAGCAGCAGAAGCAGAAGAAGCAGAGACTCGAAAAGGAAATGGAAGCGTGGAAGATGGAGCAGGAGGAAAATCGGCTCCATGTGACAGAGGATGATATCGCAGAGGTGGTCTGCGACTGGACAAAAATTCCGGTGGAGAAATTGAAGGAAGAGGAGAGCGAGCGGCTCCGGCATCTGGAGGAGACGCTGCACAGGAGAGTTATCGGACAGGAGGAAGCGGTCAGAGCCGTTGCTCTCGCAATCAAACGTGGCCGTGTGGGTCTGAAGGATCCCCGGCGTCCGATCGGCTCCTTTATGTTTCTGGGGCCTACCGGTGTCGGCAAGACGGAGCTTTCCAAGGCACTGGCGGAAGCAGTGTTCGGCTCGGATAGCAATCTGATCCGTGTGGACATGTCCGAGTATATGGAGAAATATTCGGTCTCCAAGATGATTGGCTCTCCTCCCGGATACGTGGGATATGATGAAGGAGGACAGCTCTCGGAGAAGGTTCGCAGAAAGCCCTATTCTGTGATTCTCTTTGACGAGATTGAGAAGGCGCATCCGGATGTTCTGAACATTCTCCTGCAGGTACTGGATGACGGGCATATCACAGATGCGCAGGGACGGAAGGTGTCCTTTAAGAACACGATTATCATCATGACCAGCAATGCCGGTGCAGAGCAGATCATGGCGCCGAAACGGCTCGGCTTCGACAGCTCCGACGGTTCGGAGGAAAGGGAGTATGAGTTCTTGAAGTCCCGTGTTATGGAGGAAGTCCGGCGGATGTTCAAGCCGGAGTTCCTGAACCGTATCGACGAGGTTCTCGTGTTCCACAGCATCACGAGAAATGATATGGGAGCAATCCTCGATGTCATGTTTCAGGAGCTTAAGAGCAGGGCGAAACGGGAGATGGGCCTTCGGCTCAGTCTGGATGACAAGGCAAAAAATTTCCTCTGCCAGAAGGGCTTTGACCCGAAATATGGAGCGAGACCGCTGCGCCGCACGATCCAGAGCTATCTGGAGGACAGACTTGCAGAGGAGATTCTGGAGGGCAGGGTGCAGGCAGGAGATCAGCTTCGCATCAGCTGCGTCAGAGATGGGACAGAACTTCGTTTCCATGTACGGAGGAAGAAGCCGGATGGCAAAGAGTAAGGAACATTTTTTCTGCAGAGAGTGCGGCTATGAATCCGCTAAGTGGATGGGGCAGTGCCCCATGTGCCGTGCCTGGAACAGCTTTGTGGAGGCACCGGAGGAGAGGAGGGGAAGCGGACGGACGGCGTCTCCTCTTTCTGCAGAGAGACCCAGGAAGATCCAGGAGATCAGCGCGGAAGCGGAGGACCGTATCGGAAGCGGCTTTCGGGAATTTGACAGAGTGCTCGGCGGCGGTATCGTTGTCGGCTCTCTTTTGCTTCTGGGCGGAGATCCCGGTATCGGGAAATCCACGATACTTCTGGAAACCGCCAGAAATCTGGGGAAAAGCGGGCATAAGGTTCTGTATGTTTCCGGAGAGGAAAGCCTCCATCAGATCAAGCTCCGTGCGAACCGTATCGGAGAGATTCAGGGGGAGGTCTATTTTCTCTCGGAGACGAAAATAGAGAGTATCCTGAGGATGGTGGAGGAGCTGGCACCGGAGCTTCTTGTCATCGATTCCATCCAGACCATGCAGTCGGAGGCGGTGCCGCAGCAGGCGGGCTCGGTTTCCCAGGTCAGGGAATGTACCTCTCTGCTTCTGCGGATCGCGAAGGAGAACGGGATTGCCGTTTTTCTGGTGGGACACGTCACCAAGGACGGCAATGTTGCAGGTCCTAAGATACTGGAGCACATGGTGGATGCGGTGCTCTATCTGGAAGGAGAGGACAGCGGAGATCTCCGTATCCTCCACGGACAGAAAAACCGTTTTGGCTCCACCAATGAAATCGCAGTATTTTCCATGAGCGGAGAGGGACTCAGCGAAGTACGGAACCCTTCGGAGATGCTTCTTTCCGGGCGCCCGACAGGAAGCCCCGGCTCTGTGGTCAGCTGCGGCATGGAAGGGACTCGTCCGCTTCTGATGGAGATACAGGGGCTGGTAGTGCCGACGAGCTTCGGACTTCCGAGACGCACCTCCAACGGTATTGACTATAACAGACTGAATCTCCTGCTTGCGATTATTGAGAGGCGTCTCGGTCTTGAGATGTCCCGCTTTGATGCCTATTTAAATCTTGCGGGAGGGCTGCGCATCAATGAACCGAGTCTGGATCTTGCGATTGTGCTCTCTCTCATTTCCAGTGCAAGAAATCTCCTGATTCCGGAGGACGCCATGGTCTTTGGTGAGGTAGGGCTCTCCGGCGAGGTGCGCGCGGTCAGTGCATGGGAACAGAGGGTCGAGGAGGCAATCCGCCTCGGCTTTCGCAAAATTATGCTCCCGGTATATCATTTCTCCCGGCGGAAAAAACGGTTTCCGGAAGAGATCGAGTTCCTCCCGGTAAAAAATATACGGGAGGCATTGACATTACTGAAAAAATAGAATACTATACTGCTGTTACGCCGTTCTGGAACGTGACAGTAAAATTCAGGGGATTAGTTCAATGGTAGAGCAACGGTCTCCAAAACCGCCGATGGGGGTTCGAATCCCTCATCCCCTGCACTTAAAAGGCTCACGCAAATGCGCGGGTCTTTTGTTTTCCGGTGTCTATGCGATGCTTCAGGACTTTCCCGGGATTCCCGGATAGTCCATGAATTCATTGTTAAAAAGATATTGAATTTACATAAATTTAATATATAATATAAAATATTTGTATAATATACAGGAAGAGATATATTGGTGAAGGAACAGAGCAAAAGAAAAAACGTTTTTTCTGTTTTTGTGTATTACGGTTCTGCTTTTGTTTCGGATAAATGCATTTGCCGAAGAGGAGAATTTTGTCGCGAAATATGGATGGCTCAGGGTATCCGGCACATCCATTGTTTCTGAAAACGGGGAAAAGCTGCAGCTCAGGGGGGTCAGCAGCCATGGCATCACATGGTACCCGCAGTATACCGGCTATGATGCGACACGTTCTACGAAAGACTGGGGAGCAAATGTTTTCAGGGTGGCTATGTATGTGGCTCAGGATAAAGGATTCATATACTTTCAGGAAGAAAATGAAGAAAGGATGTATCGAATTATCGAGGATGCTTCAAGCCCCGGAATGTATGTGATTGCTGACTGGCATGTGCTTCGAGATAAGAATCCGCTTCTATATAAAGAGGAAGCAAAGGCTTTTTTTGAAAGACTTTCCTCAGAATATGCGGGAAATCCTGCGGTAATTTATGAAATCTGCAATGAGCCGAACGGAGATACCAGTTGGGAGGATATCCGTGAATACGCCAATGAGATCATTCCTATCATCAGGAACCATTCCCCCAAGGCTTTGATTCTGGTAGGAACACAAAAGTTCAGTTCAAGGTTTGAAGGCCCCATGGAATCACCGCTTGCCTTTGAAAATATCATGTATGTGATGCACAAGTACTTTGAGTTAAATTCTTCCGGATAATTCAACAAAAGCTATATGGAGAAGATTTCAGAAAGAGAACTTCCGATTTTTGTTTCGGAGTGGGGGGGCAGCTACCAGAATGAAAATACACTTGACTTTAGTGCAGCAAGAGCATTTTCCGAATATCTGAAGGAGAAAAATATCAGCTGGTGCTACTGGTCCCTCTGTAATAAGCCGGAGAACTTCCGGTGCTGTGTTGTCACAGAGTGCATCTCATCCGAATCAAAGTGGTGCAGAGGAAGGCTCCAGGGCGCTGCGCGGCGGGGGTTATGATAATGGAGCGTGGATGAAGGATGAGATCGGCTGGTGGTACAGGTTCGAAGACGGAACTTATGCTGCACATGCCTGGATGTATGCGCAGTATGCAGGAAAATGGGATTGGTATTATTTTGATGAAGCCGGGTATATGAGAACCGGCTGGCTTCTGAACAACGGGCACTGGTATTAGCTTTATCCGAGAAGCATCGGGACGAATTACTGCGGCTCCATGGCAAAGAGCACAACGATTGATGACAGCTATGCTGTGGATGAGAATGGAGTATGGAAAGAGTAAAAGCAAAAGCGGAGCGCTACGGAGACTGTGTTTCCCGTCCGGGGAATGGCATCTGTCGTCATGAATCATTCAGGGTTAGAACTTGTTAATAAAAAATAAAGAAAAAATTGAATGAACTGTGCTGTATTGCTATAATAAAAACTACTGCTCATTGCGAAGAGAATCGGAAAGAGAAGAGGGAACCGAATGAAAACAAAAAAAATGGCGCTGTCCACACAGATTTTTATCGCTTTGATACTGGCAATTGCGGCTGGAATTGCGTTCACGGGAAATCCTGAGATCGCGACGAAATTTATCAAGCCCTTCGGAACCATTTTTCTGAATTTGATCAAATGGATCGTTGCGCCTCTGGTATTCTTTTCGATCATGGCGGGTGTTATCTCCATGCGGGATGTCCGGCGTCTGGGAGTAATCGGCGGAAAAACTGTGGTGTTTTATCTCTGCACGACTGCCTTTGCCGTCACCATAGGACTGGGCTTTGCAAATTTTTTCAGGGGCATGTTTCCGGTGCTGCAGACAACGGATTTGAGCTATGAAGCCAATTCCTTGGTCAGCTTTATGGATACGCTGGTCGGTATTTTTCCGAATAACTTTGTGAAGCCGTTTGTGGATTCCAACATGCTGCAGGTCATTGTGGCATCGCTCCTGATCGGCTTTGCGATCATTCTTGCGGGAGAGAAATCGGGGCGCAGTGTCGATGCGGTTTCCGCGGTGAATGAGATTTGTCTGAAGACGATGGAAATGATTCTGAAGCTTTCTCCGATCGGAGTGTTCTGCCTGCTTTGTCCGGTTGTGGCAGAAAACGGTCCGGCGATTATCGGCGCGCTGGCAAAGGTGCTGCTGGTCGCTTATATCTGCTATGTAGTTCACGCACTCTGCATCTATTCTCTGTTCGTGCAGCTTCTGGGGAAGATGAGTCCGCTTCGCTTCTTTAAGGGTATGTTTCCGGCAATTATTTTTGCTTTTTCCTCCGCCTCCTCCGTGGGCACTCTGCCCATGAACATGGAGTGTACGGATAAGCTGGGCGTGCCGAAGGATATTTATTCCTTTGTGCTTCCGCTTGGGGCGACGATCAATATGGACGGGACTGCGATCTACCAGGGTGTCTGTGCCGTGTTTATTGCGACCTGCTATGGCATTGATCTGAGCCTGTCACAGATGGTGACGATCGTCCTGACAGCGACGCTGGCATCCATCGGAACGGCAGGCGTTCCGGGAGCGGGAATGGTGATGCTGGCGATGGTTCTGGAATCTGTCGGGCTTCCAGTGGAAGGAATCGCACTGGTCGCCGGTGTGGATCGTATTTTTGATATGGGACGCACCACAGTGAATATTACGGGAGACGCCGCGTGCGCGGTGGTGGTTTCCACAAAGGAGCGTCTCTCTGCGTAAAGGACTTGGAGCATATCACAGAAATTTTTTTGAATGCACGCTTGATTCAAGGCGTGCATTTCCCATTGTGAAAATAGCGCCCTTGTGCGTGTTGACGCTGTCCGTCGCTTCAAGCATGGAGAGATTTGAAAAGCCACCCACTTGTTTTCATGTTCCGCTTTGAGACAGCTTGACGATGAATATGGCAGGGAGTAAGGTATTCATAATCATATTGTTGTGTGACGAGCCGGTATCCTGGGGATGCGCCTGTCATGCATCTGCTTTGAACGCGCAATTACAGGGGACAAAAGAGAGGGGAAGGCGTATGAGAAGCAAGAAACGTATCGTTGGCATTATCGGTGCAGGTCATGTGGGTGCGCACTGCGCCTACAGTCTGGCGGTACAGGGTATTGCTGATGAGATTCTCCTGATGGATAAGAATCATGAAAAGGCCGTCAGTGAGTGTCAGGATTTGTTTGATTCTGTAGCATATCTGCCGCACCGTATTGCCGTACGGGTGGGGGATTTTTCTGATGCCGGAGAATGCGATGTACTGGTCAACAGCGTGGGGAATATCCAACTGCTGCGCGGTACCCATGACCGACTGACGGAGATGGATTTTACGATTCCGGCGGTAGACGGCTATGTGAAAAAGATTATGGCTTCCGGCTTTGACGGCATTATTGTCAACATTACCAATCCCTGTGATATCGTGACAAGGGAGATTGCGCAGCTCTCCGGTCTGCCCCGGGGGAGGGTATTCGGTACCGGTACCGGGCTGGACAGTTCCCGGCTTCGTTCCGCACTGGCAAGGCAGACCGGGATAGATCATAAATCGATCTGTGCCTATATGATGGGAGAGCATGGTGCGGCACAGATGGTGCCGTGGTCTTCGGTCAGTCTGGGCGGACGTCCGCTCAGTGAGTGGAGTCGGGAGGAGCAGAGGTTCCGCTTTGACCATGAGGCGATGAAAAAAGAGGTTATCAACGCAGGCTGGGTCACCTTCTCCGGCAAGTTCTGCACGGAATACGGGATCAGTTCCACGCTGGCACGTCTCGTTCATATCATTTTCACGGACGAAAAACAGATTTTGCCTGTCAGCACCGAATTACGGGGTGAATACGGTCAGAATGATATTTTTGTCGGTGTTCCCGCTGTGATCGGCAGAAATGGGGTTGAGAGGGTGGTGGAAATCCCGATGTCTCCGGAGGAAAAGGCTGAGTTTGCCCACTGCTGCGATGATGTCCGTCAAAATATGGAGCATCTCAAGGAGCTGCGCTGAACCCCGGGAATGAGCTTCGGATCAGGGGATGAAAGGAGGATATACTTTGCAGATTGTAACGGTGATGGACAATAAAGCGAGCGAACACAGAGGACTCGTGAATGAGCATGGCCTGTCCTTCTTTGTGGAGAGCGCAGGATGCAGGCTTCTGTTTGATTTCGGGGCAGGAAAAAATACGCTGCGAAATGCGGGAAAGCTGAATATTCCGCTGCGGGAGCTGCAGTATGCCGTCTGCAGCCACGGGCATTATGATCATGCCGGCGGATATCCCTACTTTGTCCGGGCAGGCGTGCATTGCCCTCTGGTGACGGGAGAAGGCTTCTTTCAGCCGAAATATGCCAGAGAGAACAGCAAGCTCACTTACCTTGGGACGGGGTTTGACCGGGATTATTTGACAAAACAGGGGATCAAGCGGAAGCGCTGTGCGGAACTGCTTCCCCTTTCGGAACAGTGCTTTGTGATGGGAAATTTTCAGAGAAAAAATGAATTTGAGATGATTCCGGATCGCTTTGTGATAAAGACTGCGTCATCTCTCCGGAAGGATATGTTTCAGGATGAGGTCTGTCTTGTCGTGAAGACGAAGAAGGGACTGGTGGTGATTGTGGGATGCAGCCATCCGGGGATTCTGAATATTCTGGACAGCGCCGTAGCTCGTTTTCATGAGCCTGTCCATGCAGTGATCGGAGGCACTCATCTGATGGAGGCAGGAGAGGCACAGATTCATGAAACCGTCCGGAGGATGCAGGAGCTGGGAGTGGGACTGATCGGCTTTAATCACTGCTCCGGGGATAAAGTATGTCGGATTCTTCAGGAGGACAGAGAGATCAATGCCGTATATCTGGCGGCAGGAGATACGCTTCAGATACCGGAATAGGTCGGAGCAGAATAAAGCTTTATGGGTAAGGGAAAAAAGGAGGATGAGTATGTTCTATTTTGCTGTAATACTGGCGGCAGTGGTGCTGATGATTCTTGCCATACAGAAATTCAATCTGCATCCGTTCCTTGTCATGACGGTGATTTCCGTACTGGTGGGGCTTGTCTGCGGTATTCCCACGGAGGAGGTGATTGCCACGGTGAAATCCGGGTTTGGCAATATCATGGGCAATATCGGGATTGTCATCCTGTGCGGAACCATCATCGGAACGATACTGGAGAAAACAGGGGCGGCTCTGACCATGGCAAACTCGATCCTGAAGCTTGTCGGCAAAAAAAGAAGCGTACTGACCATGGCAATTACCGGGTATATCACGGGAATCCCGGTGTTCTGTGATTCCGGCTTTGTTATCCTGAGCCCGATTTCCAGAGCACTTGCCTCGCAGTCCAATGTTTCTCTCGCCGTGATGGCGACAGCACTTTCCGGCGGTCTGTACGCGACACACTGTCTGGTGCCGCCGACACCGGGACCCATTGCCATGGCGGGCACGCTGGAAGCGGATCTGGGACTGACGATTCTGATCGGGCTTCTGGTTTCCATCCCTGCGACAATTTCTGCCTATTTTTATGCAAGACATGTTTCGGCTAAAGTAGAGATACCGGCGAATCCGGAATATACGATAGAAGAGCTGCTGGAAAAGTACGGAAAACTGCCGTCTGTTCTGCACAGCTTTTCCCCGATTCTTCTGCCGATTCTTCTGATTGCACTCAAGTCTGTCGGTGATTTCCCCAGCGCTCCTTTCGGCAATGGTGCGGCAAAGATTTTCTTCTCCTTTATCGGAAACCCGGTCATTGCCCTGATTCTCGGGGTATTTATCGCGATGACCCTGATTCCGAAGCAGGAGACAAAGAATGCTCTGAAATGGGTGACGGAAGGTGTGACAAATTCCGCCGGGATTCTGGCGATTACCGGAGCCGGAGGTTCCTTCGGTGCGATCATTCAGAAGCTTCCGATTGCGGATGCGCTCAGCGCTTCTCTTCTCGGCATCGGTGCCGGTGTCCTGATTCCCTTCGTGATAGCAGCGCTTTTAAAATGTGCGATGGGGGCTTCCACGGTTGCCATGATTACGACTTCGGCAATGATGGCGCCGCTGATGGCTTCGCTGGGCTTCATCTCTCCGATAGCGAGAGTGCTGGTGATTATGGCAATCGGTGCCGGTTCCATGACGGTTTCTCATGCCAATGATTCTTATTTCTGGGTTGTCTCTCAGTTCTCCGATATGAATACTTCTCAGGCATATAAATGCCAGACCGGTATGACGGGAGTGATGGGCATCACGACGATCCTTCTGGTGGTGATCCTTTCGATGATTTTCGTATAGGGGAAATGGCGGAAAAGGTCTTATTCTGATCGCGGAGTAAGACCTTTTCTTTTTTTATCCGCTTTCATACTTTATCATGATATCAAATCAGCACATTGACAAATAAAAGAGAGGGGAGTAAGATTGCGTCATATCTTTTTTGAGAAGGAAGGCGGAAAAGAAAAAGGGAGGAAGCAGAGAGATGAGAACAGCGGAGAAAAATCCGGGAAACGTGATGAGGATGACAGCGCTTATGACAGCAGCTATGATGCTGCTTCTGACAGCCTGCGGTCCGGGGACTATGAAATCTCTCCCGAAGGACAGCGGCAGTGCAAGCGGGACAGAGAGCGCCGATACCGGGGACAGCAGGTCCTCCGGAAGCGCGTCAACTGCGGAACCGTCGACAGGAGACCGTCTTCAGCAGATTAAAGCTGCCGGAAAGCTGACTGTGGCAACAGAGCCCTATTTTGCCCCGTATGAATTTATCGATTCCAGCAAGAAGGGACAGGAGCAGTATGTCGGATCGGATATCCGGCTGGCGCAGTATATTGCCGATAAAATCGGGGTAAAGCTGGAGATCGTCCCGCTGGAGTTTACTGCGGTGATTTCCAGCGTGGTAGAAGGGAAGACAGATCTGGCGATCTCCGGTCTTGCCTATACGCCGGCAAGAGCGGAGGCGGTGGATTTATCCGGTGGCTATTACTTTTCCGATGATAATGACGGACATGGTCTTATGATTCGGGAGAAGGACAAGGATGATATCAAAGGTCCGGAGGATCTTTCCGATAAAACGATCGTTTTCCAGGCAGGTTCTTTACAGGAGGCGCTGGTGACGGATGCCGGCATCAGGGCGGGGCAGAGGAAGAAGGTTTCCTCCTCCAATGACGCCTATATGGCGGTACAGGAAGGGAAGGCAGACTGTGCGGCAGTATCCATTTCCAGCGCTTCTTTGTATATCGAGGCAAATCCCTCCTCCGGACTGTATATCCTTCCGGATTATCGTTTTAACGTACCGGAGGAGTACGATGGCAACAGAATCGGGGTACAGAAGGGGCAGAAGGAGCTTTTGGAGCTGGTCAACAGCTGTATTGATGAGCTGAGAGAAGACGGAAGCATGGATCGATGGACAGAGGAAGCCAAGGATTATGCGAGAAGCCTTGGGGTGAAGTAAGCAGGAAAGGGGAATACCATGTTTACCATGAGGGAGGTAAAGCGACATCGTCCGGAGAGTCTGAGTCGCCGGAGGTAGATCGAAGAAAACAGGAGAGACCGCTGTGGAAAGTATTGTGAAAATCTGGGAGAAGTATTCTTATGTATATCTCAACGGAACCATAGGTACCCTGTGGCTGTCAGCCGTGACGGTGCTTGCCGGTACAGTGCTTGGTACGCTGCTGGCTTTCATGAAGCTTTCCCATATCAAGCCGGCACAATGGTTTGTCGGTTTGTTTGTAGAGATTATCCGCGGTACGCCCGCATTGCTGCAGATCTATTTTTTCTGGATATTTTTACCGAAGCTGACTCCCGTCAAACTGAGTGACGCGCAGTGCGTCATCGTGGCGTTGATTGTCAACGCAAGCGCCTATGTGGCGGAGATCATTCGTGCCGGCATTGAAGGGGTAGATCCGGGACAGACAGAGGCGGCACTTTCTCTGGGGCTGTCACCCGTGCATACCATGACGAAGGTCATCCTGCCTCAGGCAGTGAAGAATATCCTTCCCGCGCTGGGCAATGAATTTATCATCATGATTAAGGAAACCTCTCTGGCATCCATCTTCTTTATCGCAGAGCTGACCACCTCGTATAAAACCGTGCAGGCTGCCACCTTTCTGGCAATCCCCTCCATCGTCATATCCGGCTTTATCTACCTGACATTGACATTTGTACTGACAAGGATACTGGGAGTCCTGGAGAGAAGGATGAGAAGCAGTGACAGATAGAAGAAGGTGGAGTCCGGACCGTCGGAGGGGCAGCGGAGTGAGAACCCGGGCGGAAATCGTAAAGGTCTCGTAAATTTCGGAAGAGCGGAATTATACTATACTGTTCCCGAAGAAACGAAGAGGAAGAAAGGCGGGCGCCGGAGGAGGCGCAGCTTTTCCTGGGATCAGAAAGAGGGTAATGATGAAGAATTTTGCGGCGAAGCTGATCAGGATCATTATTGTGGTGGTTTTTATCCTCCTGGGAGCGTCCGCTCTGCTCCTCGCCTTCGGGAAGACGCTGCCGTATTACTCCTATCCGAAAACAGAGGCGCGCGTTGTCAAGGTCCGGAATTATCAGAGGCGGAGCGATGGTGAGGATATAGAGTACGGGAGCGAGCTTTATCTTGAGTACACCGTCAATGGGGAGAAGGTGAAGGGACTGCTTACCTATAAGACGGATACTCTCATCGAGGAGGGGGAGATGATTACGATCGCCTACAATCCGGACAATCCCACGGACTGCCGCGCGATGAACGAAAAGATCGATGTCGCGAGGTTTATCGCTCTCTTCGCCGTTCTGGCCTTCATCGGCTGGCTGTGCCGTACGATCCTGGCTCCCCGCCCGCGGAGAGATTCCTGAAGGGCAGCCGGAAAAGACGGATCCACCCGGAAGAGAGGTATCCCCGGCAACCCACGATGTTGTCGGCAATGTCTGTATCTCTGAGTTGCTGCCTTCTCTGCTGTGATTTCCTGCAGTGAAATTAATTATCTTAAGCCCGCGGGTTTACATAGCTGGGACCTGCGGGCTCTTTGTTTGGTTTAAAGATTCATCCGAATACCTTTTGAAGTACCTCTGAGAGAGCAAGAGCAGCTTTGGAGTGTCGTCAGTGCGGGTTTTAAACGGGAAAAAGAGAAGCTGTCTCCGTCGTCAGAGGATAGCTCTGGTGGCCGGAGACGTTTTTTGGGGATTCATTCGTACATAGAAGTAGTGCTCCAGATACATTTTATGTCCGATGACCAGGGAGATACGGCGCAGCAGTTTTTCCCTTTCCTCCATCCTGGGATCCGTGAGAGATACCTCCTGCCCTGAGAACAGAAGCTTCACGACTTTCTCCAGAGAATCGGCAAAGATACTGTACATTTCCTCGATCTCCAGCTTTTCTGCTTCCAGCTTTTGCAGAGCTTTTTTGATATGGTCAATGGAGAGCACGGTTTTGGCACAGACGATAAAGAGGAGGCAGG
Organism: uncultured Oribacterium sp.; assembly: GCA_963545355.1. Classification (GTDB taxonomy): domain Bacteria; phylum Bacillota; class Clostridia; order Lachnospirales; family Lachnospiraceae; genus Oribacterium. Next base: position 165,749 of record CAUUIW010000003.1, read on the forward strand.
CAATCTGTCTTCGGGAATAGGTTTTCCGGTTTACCCGGTCAATGAGTTTCTGTTTTGCATAGTTGGAGATCATGGATGTCGTTACCTGCATCTCCGGGAAACCTGTGAGATAGGAGTTGATGAATCTGGCGACCTGTTCCAGATACAGACCGATATCCGGAATCTCGGAATAAACCGGGAGTTTGAAATTTAGTTTTGTGTTTTGTTCGTTCTGTGCTTTCATAGCCTGACCGTAGTGATGTGATGACCTTTGGAAACAACAGTTATCTTATAAAAGTCATGCACTTTCGTCAATGATATTATAAAAAATGCTTTACAAGTTATTGAAAAACCGATAACATGGTATAAAAATCAAGATAACGGATAGGAGGAAGCCATTGGAGAATGCCATGTTATTGATACAGAATGAAAATCAAAAGGAATATGTTTTTCGCATCAAGGATTTCTGGAGTGCTGTCACGCATTTCTGGGGCTTTATTCTTAGTATTCTTGGCATGCCGATTCTGCTGATTCGTGCCGCAAGGCTGGGAGCGGGAACGAGGTCTCTGCTCAGTCTCAGCGTTTTTATGCTGAGCATGATACTGCTTTACGGTGCTTCAACCGCCTACCACAGCATTCATATCAGTGCGAAGGCGGATATGCTCTTGAAAAGAGTGGATCATCTCTCCATCTTTTTACTGATTGCCGGGAGTTATACACCGGTTTGTGTCATGGCGCTGAAGAACGAAGGAGGCATGCTGCTTCTGGCTGTGATCTGGGCGATCGCTCTGACGGGGATGATTTTTAAGATCTTCTGGGTAAGCTGCCCGAGATGGCTTTCCTCCGTGATTTATGTCGGGATGGGATGGGTGTGCGCTGCCTATTTTCCGAGCTTTGCCCGGATTTTCTCCCGGGAGGCTCTGAGCTGGCTGGTAGCCGGAGGTATTTTCTATTCCGTGGGAGCGGTAATCTATGCCCTGAAGCTGAGACTCCTGAAAAATCCCTCCTTCGGGAATCATGAGATTTTTCACTGCTTTGTTCTTCTGGGAAGCCTTTGCCATTTCATCTTTATGTACTGCTATCTGGTGAGGCTCATCTGAGTTTCTGCCATCCCTGTGTTGCAAAAATTCGCCCCTGTTTCGCAGAAATCCGGAGATAAGCTCGGGGCTATTGCAGATTCAGCAGGATCATGAGGAAGATAAAGAGCAGGAAAAGGACAGTCCATATGCTCAGAAAGAATACGCGGCTGACCTCGGGGAAGGAAGGCTCTTCCCTGATATAGTTCAGGACGCGTCTGTAATTCCGGATGAAAAAAACGATCACGCAAAGAAGGCCTCCATAGAGGAAAATGGCATAAAGCAGGGAGACCGCGATAAAGCTCTCGCCGAGATTATTAAAGATCAGCACCAGAAGATTGTTGCCTGCATGAAGGGCAAAGGACCATCTAAGTCCGTAGACTTCCCGGATGTAGGCAAGAAGCATCCCCAGGAGAAAGGCAGGCAGAAACTGCAGGATATTGATGTGCAGGAGCCCGAAGAGAAAGGTGCTCAGGAAGATGGCAAAAACCTTTCCGAATCTTCGAAGATAGCCGAAGATGATTCCACGGAAAAAGAACTCCTCGTAAAGAGGGGCGAGACATACGGTATAGAGAACGGTCGGCCAGTCCGTGATGGCGCCGCCGCCGGCAGCCTCCCTGGTATAGCTTAAGGGGAAGCCGAGAGAGTTCAGAAAGGCTTCCAGAGGCTCCATGATGGTACCGCTGATCAGCTGTACACCGAAGATGAAGAAAAGCAGGAAAATGAAGCTGCGAAGCTTCATTTTTTGATGTATCGGTTTTCCGGAGCTGTAGCCGAGAATCATAAAGGCGGAAAGGAGCGCAAAGGGAGCACTGATGCTCACTGCCATGGCTCCGTTTTGAAGGACATCAGAGCCGTAGAGCACAAGTGATGCGGCGATGCTCTGAAAGATCAGTTCGTAGAGCAGGAGCGCAATCAGCAGGAGGTGAAACTGTTTATGGAGATAGCGTTTAGCTTCCTTATTCATCATTATCATCAGCTTTCTATCGGGAAATTAAAACACAGACAGATTTGTAGTATAATAAATGTTCGGAAATTTCGGAAGAGGTAGACTATGAATCGTAAGAAGCAGTGGATGATACAGACCAAAAAGGCGAACTTTCAGAAAATGGCAGAGGTGCTTCATATCTCCCCGGTTATGGCACGGATTCTTAGGAACCGCGGTCTGACGACGCAGGAGGAGCTTGAAAATTATCTCCATGGAACATGGAAGGATATTCCGTCCGGACTGCTGCTGCCGGATGCCATCAAATTTATGAACCGTCTTCTCCCCTATCTGAAGGAAGGAAAGAAGATACGCATTATCGGTGACTATGATGTGGATGGCGTGTGTGCCACGACGATTCTCTATCGGGGCTTTCGCCGTCTCGGCGCCAATGTGGACTACGTGATCCCGGATCGGAGGAAGGATGGGTATGGTCTCAATGAGCATCTGGTGAAGAGGGCAAAGGAGGAGGGCACAGACTGCATCGTTACCTGTGACAACGGGATTTCCGCGCGGGAGGAGATCCGGCTCGGGAAAAGGCTTGGGATGGAAATGCTGGTCACAGACCATCATGATATCCCGCAGGACCCGGTATCCGGGGAAGAGATGCTGCCGGAGGGAGATGCGGTCGTCAATCCAAAGCGAAAGGGCAGCAGATACCCCTATCCCAATATCTGCGGTGCCGTAGTGGCATGGAAGCTGGTGGAGCTTCTTTATCAGAATCAGGGAATTGCAGAGGAAGAGTGGCTGGATCTGCTTCCCTTTGCCGCCATTGCCACGGTATGCGATGTCATGCCGCTTCTTTCGGAAAACCGCATTATCGTAAAAGAGGGAATTCCCGCGATTATGTCCTCAAAGAATCTGGGACTCCGGGCACTGCTTGCCCTTACCGGGCTTCGGGAAAGGGGGGTGGATGTCTACGCCATCGGGTTTATTCTGGGACCCTGCATCAATGCCGGAGGGCGTCTCGAGAGCGCGGAGATCGCGATGCGTCTCTTCCTTGCCGGTGATCCCGGAACAGCGGAGAAATATGCACTGGAGCTGAAGGAGCTGAATGAGTCCCGGAAGGACATGACCGGAGATGCCTGTGAAGCGGCTTACTGTATGGTGGAGGAGCACTGTCGGGGGAAAGAGGTGCTGGCGTTGTATCTTCCGGGACTGCATGAGAGTCTGTGCGGAATCGTGGCAGGACGGGTGAGGGAACGCTACTACCGTCCGACTTTTGTTCTGACGGATGCCGCACCGATGGAGGACGGTACAGAGGTTCTGAAAGGCTCCGGAAGATCGATAGAAGGCTATTCCATGGCAGAAAAGCTCGGAGAGATCCAAGAGCTGCTCCTGAAGTTCGGAGGACATCCGATGGCGGCCGGCTTTTCTCTGAAAAAGTCGGATTTTCCTGCATGGGAAGAGGCCTTGAATAAAAAAGCCGATATTGCCCCGAAGGATCTGATCGAGAAGCTCTGGATCGATGTCCCGCTTCCGATAGGACTTGTCAGTGAATCTCTGGTGTCTGAGCTGGATCTCCTGAAGCCCTTCGGCAATGCAAACTGTCCGCCGATGTTTGCGGAAAAGGATGTGCTGATCCGTGAGATACGTATCTTTGGAAAACAGCGCAATGTGGTGAAGCTGCTGCTGCAGGGAGAGGGCGGCAGCAGCGTGGAGGCGGTGCTTTTTACGGACGGGGATCAGTTTACAAGGGAGAAGGGGATGTCACAGAGGATGCACATTCTCTATTCCCCGGAGTTCAACGACTACAACGGGAAAAGAACGATACAGCTGCGAATCCGGGATTACAATTTTGCTTGAGAAACAAAAGCGTTCCGCTACTTTTGTACCGGAACGCTTTGCCTGCAATCTGAGCTGAATGGCCTATGCCATCATCTCAGTGCTTTCCTTCACCTTATTCTGTGCCACGGTCAGCATCAGCTTGATACGGTTTAACTGGTTGACCTCGGAGGCGCCGGCATCATAATCGACGGCAATGATATTTGCCTCCGGATGATGACGCTTCAGCTCCTTGATGACGCCCTTTCCGACGATATGGTTCGGAAGACAGCCGAAGGGCTGGGTACATACGATATTGTCGACACCCTCTGAGATAAGCTCCAGCATCTCTCCGGTCAGGAACCATCCTTCTCCGGTCTGATTTCCGAGAGAAACATAGGAGCGGGCCATCTCTGCCAGCTCCTGGATGTTGCCGGGAGCAGTGAAGTGCTTCGATTTTTCCAGCTCTTTCTTTGCCATGCTACGGAAATACTCCAGGAGCTTGATGGCGGCATTGCAGAACGCCTTGCCAGTCCAGGAAGCGCCGAGATTCTCGTATTTAAAATTCTGATTGTAGAAGCAGTAGAGCAGGAAATCCATCAGATCCGGCATCACCGCTTCCGCTCCCTCGCGTTCCAGAAGCTCGACGATATTGTTGTTGGCAAGCGGCGAGAATTTGACGAGGATCTCTCCGACGATACCGACCTTCGCCTTTCTGAGTCTCTCATGAATCGGGAGCGTATCAAAGGCACGGACAATGGCACGGACATTCTGCTCAAAGGTCTTCATATGGACACCCGGGCGGGAGAGCTCCTGAATCACCCTCTTTTCCCACTGCTCATGCAGACGATCGGCGCTTCCCTTTTCCTTTTCATAGGGGCGGGTTGCATAGAGCATGCGCATGAAGAGATCTCCGTAGATAACCCCCTGCATTGCCTTACTGAGAAGCGGAAGCGTGATCCTGAAGCCCGGTGTTTTCTCCATGCCGTTGGCATTCAGGGAGATCACGGGGATCTGAGCCATCCCGGCACGCTCGAGAGCACGGCGGATAAAGCCGATATAGTTGGAAGCACGGCAGCCGCCGCCAGTCTGTGACATGATTACGGCGGTTTTCTGAAGATCATATTTACCGGAGTTGAGAGCATCCATGATCTGCCCGATAACAATGATGGACGGGTAGCAGGCGTCGTTGTTGACGTACTTCAGCCCGGTGTCAATCGCAGTGCGGTTTGTGTTGTTAAGGACCACCAGATTATAGCCCTCCGAACGGATGGCGGGCTCGATCAGCGCAAAATGAATCGGAGACATCTGCGGGCAGAGGATGGTATAGCCCTCCTTCTTCATATCCTTTGTGAAGAGCCGCCTCTGATAGGAGGCAGGGCGAAGCGTACGGACGTACTTCTTGTCCTCGCGCACACGGATCGCCGCAAGAAGAGAACGCACACGGATACGGGCGGCCCCCAGATTGTTGACCTCGTCAATCTTCAGAACGGTGTAGATTTTGTCAGAGCCGGTCAGGATATCCCTGGTCTGGTCGATGGTGACAGCGTCAAGTCCGCAGCCGAAGGAATTTAACTGAATCAGATCCACGTTTTCCTGTGTCTTGACAAATTCGGCGGCACGGTAGAGACGGGAATGATACATCCATTGGTCGGTGACAATAATCGGGCGCTCCGCCTCCCCCAGCTGAGAGACGGAATCCTCGGTCAGAACCGCAAAGCCGTAGGAGCTGATCAGCTCCGGGATCCCGTGATTGATTTCCGGATCATCATGGTAGGGCCTGCCGGCAAGAACGATGCCTCTGTGCCCGGTCTGCTCCATCCAGAGGAGAGTTTCCTCTCCCTTTTTCTGGATATCCTCCCGGGACTGCATCAGCTCCTCCCATGCCATATGAGCAGCGGCGCGAATTTCTCCCTCGCTGAAGTTCCAGTCACGGAACTGCTGCTCGATCTTTTCCCTGCTGAGTTCTCCGACCGGCTTTACGATATCCTCCACCCTTTTCGGATGTACGAAGGTCTTTACCAGCTGATTTGTAAGGATTTTTTCGTTCGTAAAGGCAAGGAAAGGCTTCATGAAGAAGATGGAGTTATTCTCAAGACTCTCGACGTTATTTTTGATGTTTTCCGGATAGGAGGTGACCATCGGGCAGTTATAGTGATTTTCCGCGTCCCTTGTCTCATTTCTTTCGTAGGGAATGCAGGGATAGAAGATATATTTGATGCCGTTTTGAATCAGCCACTCGATATGCCCGTGGACGATCTTGGCAGGATAGCACTCCGACTCCGAAGGGATGGACTCGATTCCGAGCTCGTAGAGCTTCTTGGTGGAAGCTGGAGAGAGGGTGGTGCGGAACTTCAGCTGCCTAAAGAAAGCAGCCCAGAAGGGGTAGTTCTCGTACATGTTAAGGACTCTCGGAAGCCCGATCTCACCGCGGACAGCCTCCGCCATGGACAGTGGTTCGTAGTCGAAGAGACGGTGCAGCTTATAGTCCATCAGATTCGGAACATCCGACTTCTTCTTCGTCTTGCCGAGTCCCCGCTCACAGCGGTTTCCGGAGATGAAATTTCTGCCGGCGCCGAACTGGTTGACGGTCAGGACACAGGAATTGTTGCAGCCCTTGCAGCGGGTCATGTTGGTCTTGAACTGCAGATGAATGATGTGGTCCATCGAAAGGAGGGAGGTCCTGACGAAGCCGTTTTCATCCAGTGTGAGATCCGGATAGTTCTCCGGATTTTCACGGCAGCGCTGACTGTTCAGCTCGTAGCGTTCCCGGGCAATGAGGGCAGCGCCGAAGGCACCCATGATTCCCGCGATGTCCGGGCGGGTGACTTGGTCCTTCAGGATCAGCTCCAGAGCACGGAGAACAGCATCATTGTAGAAGGTGCCGCCCTGCACCACGATATGATTGCCGAGGTCCTTTGCATCGGTGACATTGATGACCTTGAAAAGTGCGTTTTTGACGACGGAGTAGGCAAGTCCGGCGGAAATATCGGCAACCGCTGCTCCCTCCTTCTGCGCCTGCTTGACATTGGAGTTCATAAAGACCGTACAGCGGGAACCGAGGTCGGTCGGATTTTCGGCATAGAGTGCCTCATGTGCAAAATCAATCACGGAGTAGCCGAGAGATTTCGCAAAGGTCTCGATGAAGGAGCCGCAGCCGCTGGAGCAGGCTTCGTTCAGCTGGACGGAATCGACCGTACCGTCCTTGATGCGGATACACTTCATGTCCTGCCCGCCGATATCGAGAATACAGTCCACGGAGGGGTCAAAGAAGGCTGCCGCATAGAAATGGGCGATGGTCTCGACCTCGCCTTCATCCAGCCGGAAGGCGGACTTTAAGAGAGCTTCACCGTAGCCGGTGGAGCAGGAATAGACGATCTCCGCGTCCTCGGGGAGCCGTTCCCTGATTTCCGACATTGCCCGGATGGCAGTTTTAATCGGAGATCCTTCATTGTTGGAATAGAATTTATAGAGAAGCTCTCCGTCCTCGGAGATCAGTGCCAGCTTGGTCGTGGTGGAGCCGGCGTCGATACCGAGGAAAACCTTTCCGTGATAGGCGGAAAGGTCTCTGGTTTTGACCTTGGATTTTAAATGCCGTTCATGGAAGCCCCGATATTCCTCTTCTGAGGTGAAAAGCGGCGGCATACGCTTGATCTCCGCATCCATCCGGATGCCGTTCCGAAGCTGATGAATCAGATCGGAGATCGCTGTTTCCTTCCCTTCCTCCGGGCAGTTCTGAGCGGAACCTATCGCGGCGAAGAGGTGGGAGTTCTCCGGGTCGATGATTTCATCGGAGTGGAGATTCAAGGTGCGGATAAAAGCATTGCGAAGCTCCGGCATAAAATGAAGAGGTCCGCCGAGAAAGGCAACATGACCGCGGATGGGCTTTCCCTGTGCGAGACCGGAGATCGTCTGGTTTACCACTGCCTGAAAGATGGAGGCAGCGAGGTCCTCCCTGGCGGCACCCTCGTTGATCAGCGGCTGGATATCCGTTTTGGCGAATACTCCGCAGCGGGCGGCGATAGGGTAGATCATGTGATAATCCTTCGCGAGCTCGTTGAGCCCGGAGGCATCGGTATGCAGAAGCGCTGCCATCTGATCGATAAAAGAACCTGTGCCGCCGGCACAGATTCCGTTCATTCTCTGATCGATTCCTCCTTTGAAATAGATGATTTTCGCGTCCTCTCCGCCAAGCTCGATGGCGACATCGGTATCCGGGCGGCAGGATTTCAGGGCACCGGCTACGGCAACAACCTCCTGACAAAAGGGTGCCCCCATATGCGTGGCGAGGGTCAGTCCGCCGGAGCCTGTGATGACGGGAGAGAGCGGGATTTCTCCGAGCCGTTCCTTGGCTTCCTCAAGCAGGTCCGCGAGGGTTTCCTGGATATTGGCAAAATGTCTCCGATAGTCGGAGAATAGGAGATCTCCCTTCGGATTCAGAATGGCGACCTTCACTGTGGTGGAACCGATATCGATTCCTAATCTGTATTCTTGCATGATGAACCTCATTGCTTTGTATTCTTTTTTCGGATGCCGGACGTGTCACAGCGCTTTTCCCGGTGGACTTTCCCGTAGCCGGGAAGAACAGGGAGGCTGAAAAGGAAATATCAGCGTTAACAATAACCGCCACATCTTTAAGCCTACAATCTAGCATAGAAGAAAAGCAGTCACAATACCCCCACTTCTTAAAAAAAAATAAAAAGAAGGGAGCATAAAATATCCTTATTACGGGCTTAAAGCGGAAAATATTTTTTGCAATGGATTTCCCGGACAGAGCTGCTTTCTGCTGTGCCGCTTCGTATTTCCCATTGAAATAACAGGGACGAACACTTATACTCTTTTCAGTCTAAATGGGAGAGTTTAGACTTTTTTATAAGGAGATACTATGACATTTTATGAGAAACTGGAGCGGAGATGGGGGCGCTATGCCATTACAGGTCTCATGAAGTATATCACCGCAATGTATGTGGTGGGCTTTTTGATTCAGCTCTTTCAGCCGACACTTTACTATTTTTATCTGGATCTGGACCCGGAGGCGATTCTGCATGGGCATATCTGGCGCATCTTCACCTTCCTGTTCTTTTATCCATCGAGAGACATAGTCTGGGCGATTCTCGGAATCTATATCTACTATAGTCTGGGAAGCGTGCTGGAACAGGTCTGGGGAAGCTTCAAGTATAATTTCTTTTTCTTTATGGGAGCCTTCCTCATGCTGGCAACGAGCCTTCTGGTCTATATTCTGACCGGATTTCCACTGCAGCTGTATCCGACCTATATGACCTTCAGTATTTTTCTGGCTTACGCCCTAACCTTCCCGGACACCGTATTTCTGCTTTTCTTCATTATACCGGTGCAAGCAAAGTACCTGGCATTGGCGGAAGCCGTGATATACCTCTTTCTCTTTCTGATATCCGGTGATCCGGGAACGAAGACGGCAATACTGCTTGCCTTTTTGAATGTGGTGCTTTTCTATTTCCTGACAACCCGGAGGCGGAGAGATTCCAACATTTTCCGGATGAAGGATTTCCGTTGAGGAAGGGATTTCCGTGAAGGAGATACGGGAGGAGGCGGAAGGGGAGTCCTGTCCGGGCATATCCCGCAGAGGAGCCGGGGGAGGGCCCTCAGGGCGGAGAAACAGGAGTCCCGGCTGCCGGAAGCAGAGTGATAGCTGAGCTGATGTTGGAAAATACGGAGGAACGCAGGATTTTCCTTCGGAGATATTTATGGAGTTAGGAGGAACAGATGATGAGAAGAACAAAAATAGTATGTACCTTAGGCCCGAACGAGAATGATTACGAGCTTCTGAAGAAGATTGCGAAAAATATGGATGTGGCACGTTTCAATTTTTCCCACGGCGATTACGAGGAGCATGGAGAGAGACTGGAGCTTCTGAAGAGAGTGCGGAAGGAAACAGGCCGTCCGATCGCGGCGCTTCTCGATACCAAGGGACCGGAGATCCGTACCGGAGAGCTGAAGGACCACCAGAAAATTAACCTGAATGAGGGAGATGTTATTGTCCTTACGACGGAGCCGTGTGTCGGCACCGGGGAAAGGCTTTATATCAATTATGAGCTTCTGCATGAAGATGTCAGACCGGGCAATACCATTCTGATCGATGACGGACTGATCGGTCTGACAGTGGAGAAAGTAGAGGGCAGGGAAATCAGCTGTAAGGTGGTCAACGGAGGAGAGCTCGGAGAGAAGAAGGGAGTCAATGTGCCGAATGTGCCGATCCGTCTTCCATCCCTGACGGAAAAGGACGTGCAGGATATCCGCTTCGGCATTGATATGGGATTTGACTTCGTTGCAGCTTCTTTCATCCGCAGCGCGCAGGCAATCCGGGAGATTCGAAAGCTGATTGATGAGGCAGGCTCCCAGATGAAGATTATCGCGAAGATCGAGTCCCAGGAGGGGCTTGACAACCTGGATGAGATTATCGAGGCGGCAGACGGTATCATGGTTGCCCGCGGAGATCTCGGTGTGGAGGTTGAGGCGAAGCGCCTGCCGCAGCTTCAGAGAGAGATGATTTCGAAGTGTAATTACGAAGGGAAGATTGTTATCACGGCAACACAGATGCTGGATTCCATGATACGGAACCCGCGCCCCACCAGAGCGGAGGTAACGGATGTCGCCAACGCGGTTTACCTCGGTTCCGATGCCGTGATGCTCTCCGGAGAGTCCGCGAACGGGAAGTACCCGCTGGAGGCGGTAGAGATGATGGCAAGCATTGTGAGCTACACGGAGCGGTTCATCGACTATAAGCAGTTCAAGACCAGAAAAGTGGAGAAGAGTTTGTACCAGAGCGTCTCCAATGCGGTTTGTGCGGCTTCCGTGAATACCGCGCACGAAATCGAGGCTAAGGCAATCGTCTGTCCGACCCTCTCCGGCAATACGGCGATGATGATCTCGAAGTACCGTCCGAAGGCAGAGATTGTGGCGTTGTCTCCGTCACAGCAGACGGCACGCCAGATGATGCTGTACTGGGGAGTCATCCCGGTCTGGGCAAAGCGCGCGGATACAACAGATGAACTTTTTGAGACATCTCTGGAGGAAACCAAAAACCTCGGGTACATTAAAGAGGGAGAGCTCTGCGTGATGACTGCCGGTGTACTTTCCCGCCTCAATCGACATCAGCCTGTCACCACCACCAATATCATGAGGATAATGCAGGCATAGTGTCTGGCCCGGGAGGGTCGAAAAGCTCAGGATCATCGGAAGAAGTACAGCAAAGGAGAAGCAGCGGAATATGAAGCAGCCATTTGTTACGAAGGCGCAAATCGAAGAGATCGTAAAGAGCTATCCGACGCCCTTTCATATCTATAATGAAAAAGGTATCCGGGAGACGGCACGTAAGCTGAAGCAGGCATTTGCATGGAACGAGGGCTTTAAGGAATACTTTGCGGTGAAGGCAACACCGAATCCTGAGATTCTCCGCATCCTGAAAGAGGAGGGCTGCGGTACCGACTGCTCCTCCATGGCGGAGCTGATGATGAGTGATGCCTGCGGCTTTCGGGGGGAGGAGATGATCTTCAGCTCCAACGATACTCCGGATGCCGAATACCTCTTTGCACGGAAGCTCGGTGCCATCATCAATCTCGATGACTTTACCAATATCGCGGAAACAAAGGAGCTTCTCGGCAGCTTTCCGGAAACCATGTGTCTCCGCTATAACCCGGGAGGATACTTCAGGATTGCAAATCAGATCATGGACAACCCGCAGGATGCCAAGTACGGCATGACCCGTCAGCAGATTCTGGAGGGCTATCGGATCCTGAGGGAGAATGGTGTCAGGCATTTTGGCATTCATGCTTTTCTTGCCTCTAATACCTTGTCGAACGAGTATTATCCGACTCTGGCCAGACAGCTCTTTGAGCTGATTGTGGAAGTGAAGGAAAAGACCGACATCGAGATGGATTTCGTCGATCTTTCCGGCGGCATCGGGATCTCGTACCGACCGGAGCAGGAGGGCAATGACATCCTTGCGATCGGTGCCGGGGTGGAAAAGGTATATCAGGAGGTGCTTGGGAAAAACGGGCTTTCTCATGTGCGCATCTACACGGAGCTGGGACGCTTTATGACCGGTCCGCATGGGGCACTTGTGACGCAGGCCATCCATGAAAAGCACACCTATAAGGAATATATCGGCGTAGATGCCTGTGCCTCGAATCTGATGAGACCGGCGATGTATGACGCTTATCATCACATTACCGTGCTGGGCAAGGAAAATGCGCCGGAGACGGAGATCTACGATATCACAGGCTCTCTCTGTGAGAACAATGACAAGTTTGCCAAGGACAGAAAGCTTCCCAGGATTGAGAAGGGGGATTACCTTTTTATCCATGATGCAGGTGCGCATGGCTTTGCCATGGGGTATAATTACAACGGCAAGCTTTGGAGCGCAGAGCTGCTGCTTCGGGAAGACGGCAGTGTCAGGCTGATCCGTCGTGCGGAGACGATTGCGGATTACTTTGCGACACTGGATATCGATCCGGATATCCGCAATTATGACACCGGGGGGATGCACTGAAACAGCCTTCTTTGAAGGAGCTGAGGAAACGAGGATGAAATCGGCGTTTCCTTTGAGATCATATGAGGATTCGGGGTTCCGGTCCTCGAAATTGTATCATCAACGTGAAAGGGGAAGTATGGCGCTGAAGAAAAAGCCGGTTACCGGCATGAAGGATATCCTGCCAAGGGAGATGGAGCTACGCCAGTATGTGCTTTCGGAGATTCGGAAGACCTACCGGGAATTTGGATTCACGGAAATTGAGACCCCGATTGTCGAGCATCTCGAGAACCTGCAGAGCAAGCAGGGAGGGGACAATGAGAAGCTGATCTTCAAGGTGCTGAAGCGGGGAGAAAAGCTGGAGAAAGCCATCCGCAGCGGAGACGCGGAGGAGCTTAGCGACGCCGGACTTCGTTATGATCTGACGATTCCTCTTGCCCGCTTTTATTCGGAGAATCAGGCGAATCTGCCGACTCCCTTTAAGGCATTGCAGATCGGACCGGTTTTCCGTGCGGATCGTCCGCAGAAGGGAAGATACCGGGAGTTTTTCCAGTGTGATCTCGATGTTTTCGGGGACGGCACCAGCCTTTCCGAGATAGATCTGATGCTGGCAGTCGGAACGCTCTTGAATCGTATCGGCTTTGGAGAAAAATACCACTTCCACATCGTTGTGAATGACAGAGAGATTCTGCGCGGGATGCAGAAGTATGCCGGCTTCCCGGAGGAGGATTTTGCGAAGATCTGCATTTCCCTCGACAAGGCGGATAAGATCGGACATGAGGGTGTCAAGGAGGAGCTTCTGTCCTTTGGCTATAAGGAAGCGGTAATTGATAAGTATCAGGAGCTTTTAAAGACGGTCGGCAGGGAAGCCGGAGATATCCGCGTGCTCGGAGAGAAGCTGAAAGAGGTGATGGATCCGAAGGTGACAGAGAATCTAGCGCAGATCTTTGATGTCGTGAAGGCGGTCGCCAGGCTGCCGATTCCGCTGGTTTTTGATCCTACCCTCGTTCGGGGAATGGGCTATTATACCGGACCGATCTTTGAGATCCGCGCTGAGGGCTTCGGCGGCTCTGTCGGCGGCGGCGGAAGATATGACAGGATGATAGGAAGGTTTATCGGGCAGGAGGTGCCTGCGGTCGGCTTCTCCATCGGCTTTGAACGCATTATCACCATTATGATGGATGCGGAGGAAAGGGTGCCGGGAGGAAAGGACAGAATCGCCTTTCTTGTAGAGAAGGAAAGCTCTGAGGAGAAGATTCGGGAGGCCTTTTCCCAGGCGCAGGAGCTTCGTGACATGGGACATCAGGTTCTCATTTCCCTGATGAACAAAAACAAAAAGTTCCAGAAGGAACAGCTGTCCCAGGATGGCTATACAGAGTTCCGGGAGTTCTATAATCACTGAGGAAATGCCGGGGGAAACCGGCGCTTCCTCAGCCCCCTCCGGGGGATTTCACCGGAGGCAGCATGTATATTAAGAGATCAGAGGAGTTGGAATATGGCAGCAGAATCAATGAAGGGCCTGCACAGAACATGCCGATGCACGGAGATCACAGAGGAGATGGCGGGAAAGGAAGTCACCATGATGGGCTGGGTACAGAAGTCCAGAAATAAGGGGGGATTGATTTTTACCGATCTTCGGGACCGTTCCGGTATTGTACAGTTGATTTTTGAAGAAGCGGACTGCGGAGGCGAGGTTTTTCGGAAGGCGCAGGGGCTTCGTGCGGAGTTTGTTATTGCCGCTACGGGAATTCTCCGTTCCCGCGGCAAGGACAGCAATGCAGAGCTGGCTACCGGAAGCCTGGAGCTTTCGGTACGGGCACTCCGCATTCTTTCAGAATCCGAGGTTCCGCCGTTCCCGATTGAGGACGGCATCAAAACCAAGGAGGAACTCCGTCTCAGATACCGTTATCTGGACCTTCGCCGTCCGGAGCTGCAGAGGAAGATCATGACAAGAGCCAGAATCGCTTTTCTGATTCGTCAGTTTATGACGGAGCAGGGCTTTCTTGAGATCGAGACACCGACGCTGATCAAGTCTACGCCGGAGGGAGCCAGAGATTTTCTTGTGCCTTCCCGTCTTCATCACGGCTCCTTTTACGCGCTGCCGCAGTCTCCGCAGCTGCTGAAGCAGCTTCTCATGGTTTCCGGAATGGACCGCTATTTCCAGCTGGCGCGTTGCTACCGTGACGAGGATCTCCGCGCGGATCGACAGCCGGAGTTCACCCAGCTCGACATGGAGCTGAGCTTCGCGGAGGTGGAGGATGTTCTGGCAGTGAACGAGCAGCTCCTGAAGTATCTCTTCAGGGAGGTTGTCGGAGTTGAGGTGCAGCTGCCGATTCCACGCATGACATGGATAGATGCCATGAACCGCTATGGCTCGGACAAGCCGGATCTTCGCTTTGCGCTGGAGCTCCAGGATGTGACGGAGGCGGTCAGAGAGTGCGGCTTCTCGGTCTTTGCGGATTGCGTCAGGGGCGGCGGTATGGTCAAGGGCATCAATGTCAGGGGGCAGGCGGCGATGCCCAGAAAGCAGATTGATGCCTGCACGGAATTGGTGAAAGAGTACGGGGCCAAAGGACTTGCGTATCTCTCTTTTCAGGAGGACGGCAGCGTGAAGTCCAGCTTCGCGAAGTTCCTGTCCGAGAAGGAGAGGCAGCGGCTTCTTGCAGCAATGCAGGCGGAGAAGGGGGACCTGCTTTTCTTTGTTTCCGATCTGAAGAAGCAGCCGGTTTGGGACAGCCTCGGTGCGCTCCGCCTGGAGCTTGGCAGAAAGCTCGAGCTGATTGACAGGGAAGCATGGAAGTTCCTCTGGGTGACGGAGTTCCCGATGTTTGAGTGGAGTGAGGAGCTGGGACGTTATCAGGCGATGCACCATCCCTTCACGATGCCGATGGAGGAAGACCTTTCGCTGCTCGAAAGGGATCAGGGCGCCGTTCGTGCCAAAGCGTATGATATCGTCCTGAACGGCACGGAGCTTGGCGGCGGCTCAGTCCGCATTCATCAGGCAGAGATACAGGCGAAGATGCTGGAGCTGCTGGGCTTTTCCGCGAAGAGCGCCAGGGAGCAGTTCGGCTTCCTGATGCAGGCATTCAGGTACGGGGTCCCGCCGCACGCCGGACTTGCCTATGGTCTGGACCGTCTCGCGATGTGGATGGTCGGTGCCGACAATATCCGTGATGTCATTGCCTTTCCGAAGATCAAGGACGGCTCCGATCCGATGATGGAGGCTCCGGCTCCGGTATTTGATGATTCCCAGCTTTCCGACCTCGGCATTGCCGTTATGGAAGCGGAGGAGAATGAGGATAACGCGTGAACAGAGAAGAGTTCCTGAAATTATTACAAAGCGAACTGGCCGGCATGGTTTCGGAAACTGTCATCCGGGAGCAGATCAGCTATTATCAGAGCTATATTGACAATGAGGTTTCCTCCGGTAAAGCGGAGGAAACAGTTATTTCTGCGCTTGGAGATCCGAGACTGCTTGCCCGCACCATTTCGGACGCAGCGGAGGCAGGCGGAGACAGGGTGGCAAGGGAAACTCCCTTTCGTTATGAGAGCTCGGATATCAATTATAATTCGGATGAAGAGGATCTCCGCTACCAGGGAGCAGCAGCAGAGGAAGTCAGGGGCGGCTTTTTCCGGGAGAGAGAGGGACAGTTTGAAACGAAGCATCCTACGGAAGAAGAGAGCGGAGCGTATATGCCGGGGCAGGAAGAGGGACCACAGGGCTATCGGAACAAAGACATCCATATCTATCCTGTCGGCGGCGCGGGATGTTTTCTTATCAGCCTGATCTTTCTTGCGGTTCTTTGCCTGATCGGCATGCTGATCGGCGGCGTATTTGCCCTCCTTTCTCCGGTTCTTCTGCCGATGCTTGTCGTGCTGGTGCTTCTGTGGATCATGAAGGGCATTATGGACCGCTAGGAGGCCTATGAAAAGATTTGAAATCGTTCTTCCCTGTCATTTCGGTCTGGAAACCGTAACCAAAAAGGAAGTGATGGATCTCGGATATGAGATCTCGGAGGTAAGCAACGGACGTGTCAGTTTTCTGGGAGACGCGGATGCTCTTGCCCGTGCCAATATTTTCCTGAGGACGGCGGAGAGGGTACTATTAAAGATCGGAGAGTTTGAGGCCAGGTCCTTTGAAGAGCTCTTTCAGGGAACGAAGAATCTTCCCTGGGAGGAATTCGTTCCGGAGGACGGAGGCTTCTGGGTGACCAAGGCAAGCTCCATCAATTCCCAGCTTTTTTCCACGAGAGATATTCAGTCCGTCATGAAAAAAGCGATGGTGGAGCGGATGAAGGCGCATTACCATAAGGAATGGTTTTCCGAGCATGGCGCCAGGTATCCGGTGAGAGTGACGATTCTGAAGGACAGGGTGACCGTCTGTCTTGACAGCTCGGGAGATTCTCTTCATAAGAGGGGATACCGGCTGAAGATGGGAAAGGCACCCATTACCGAGACGCTGGCGGCAGCTCTTATTCTCCTGAGCCACTGGAGGGAGGATCATCCCTTTCTGGATCCGATGTGCGGCTCCGGAACCTTCCCGATCGAGGCGGCAATGATTGCTGTCAATATGGCGCCGGGGATGGAAAGAGCGTTTCTTTCCGAGGCATGGACCAACATTATCGAGAAAAAATACTGGTATAATGCGGTGGAAGAGGCGGAGGAAAGGCTGGACCGAAATGCGCTGGAGAGCGGAATCAACCGTTACGGAAAGAAAATTGATATCCAGGGCTATGATATCAACCCGGAGATGATTCCGATCTGCCGCGAAAATGCGGAGCGTGCCGGTGTCGGCGCTTTGATTCATTTTCAGGCACGGGATATCGCGGAGGCATCCCACCGCGGTGTCCATGGAACCCTGCTTTCGAATCCCCCCTATGGGGAAAGAATCGAGGATAAGAGGAACCTTCCGCTGATTTATACTATGCTCCGGGAGCTGTATCTGGAGCTGGAGCATTGGGACATGCATCTTATTACCGCCTGGGAATCGGCGGAAAAATATCTTGGAATATCGGATAAAAATCGGAAGATCTATAACGGAATGATGAAAACCTATCTTTATTCCTACCTCGGCGGAAGGGAGCATCCGCTGTCGAAGAAGGAGCGAAAGGGGAGTTCCGAGAGGGCAGATCACAGAGAGAGAGGAGCGGCTCCGCCGAAGCCGGAGAGAGCCTCGAAGGGAAGGAGCATCGGGAAAACGGGCAGTTTCAGAAGAAGAGAGGAAAAGTCGTGAGAATCATCTTCGCAACCCACAATCCGGATAAGATGGAGGAAATCCGCGAAATCATGTCGGATATGACCTCGGAGGTTCTGATGAAGTCCGATTTCGGACTGACGGAGGAGCCGGAGGAAAACGGCAGAAGCTTTCAGGAAAATGCCGAGATCAAGGCAGCAGCAACCTGGAGGGAAATGAAGAAAAAAGAGCTGCTCCGTATCGGGGATGTGATTCTCGCGGATGATTCCGGCTTCTGTGTGGATTATCTTCACGGGGCTCCCGGAATTTACAGCTCCCGCTTTATGGGGGAGGATACTCCTTATTCCGAAAAAAATGCGGCTCTTCTGGAACGGCTGAAGCATGCGGAGGGGAAGGAAAGAAGTGCGCATTATACCTGTCATATCTGTGCGGCTCTTTTTGACGGAGAACTTATCCATACAGAAGCGTATTTCCACGGTGCTCTTGCCTATGCGCCGCGCGGAGAGCATGGCTTCGGCTATGATCCGATTTTCTATGTGGAAGAATATGATAAGACTGCCGCGGAGATGGATCTTGCCTTTAAAAACAGTATTTCCCACCGGGGGAAGGCCCTCAGGGAAATGCGCCGTATCCTGCTGGAGCGAAGGGAAGAGATTGAGTCCGGAGAACGCGGGAATACAGAGGAATGCAAAAAAAGGATTCTTGTGGTGAGCGATACCCACAGAGCAGATGAGGGCACCCTGACACTTCTGAAGGAGGGAAAATGGGATATGATGATTCATCTGGGAGACGGAGAAGGCTCGGCGGACAAGTTTCGTCAGGCTGCCGGAGAGAACTGTGCCTGTGTTTTTCTGCGGGGAAACAATGATTACGGAGAGGATCTTCCGATGGAGCTGACACTTCGCATCGGAAAGACAAAGTGCTTCCTGACACATGGTCACAGCTACTTTGTCAATGCCAACCCCATCGTTCTGGCAGAGGAGGCGCATATCCGCGGCTGTCAAATCGCAATGTTCGGGCATACCCATAAGCCTTATCGGAAAAATGTGGAGGGGGTTCTCTGTCTGAACCCGGGTTCCATCAGCTATCCGCGGCAGGAAGGCCATCATCGGTCCTATATGATTCTGACGGTGGATGAAGAGGGAGAGATGAGTGTCGAGCAGAAATATCTTTGATGCGGGATGCTGACGAAATCTCAGCCAAACATTATGCTTTGTCTTGCTTCTCTGTGATAAGGTGCTACAATAAGCTGTATTCCGAAGACGTTCAAAAAGGAGAAAATATATGACGGATTTTATGAAGAAATTAGCAGAGATCAAGGTGTGCCCGGTGGTCGTTCTGGATGATGCTGCTGACGCCGTTCCTCTTGCCGCAGCTCTTGCGGCGGGAAAGCTTCCGATGGCAGAGGTCACCTTCCGAACCGATGCGGCGGCAGAGTCCATTGCCCGGATTGCAAAGGAATGCCCGGAGGTTTGCGTCGGTGCCGGTACCGTTCTGGACCGCGGGCAGTGTGCCAGAGCAATCGAGGCAGGAGCACAGTTTATTGTCAGTCCGTCCTTCTCCGATGAAGTCGCACAGTATGCGATCGGTCATGGCATCCCCTACTGCCCGGGCACCTGCACTCCGACGGATATCACGAACGCGCTCCGCTATAATCTGCCGATGGTGAAGTTCTTCCCGGCAGAGGCTTACGGAGGACTTTCCACGATTAAGGCTCTGGCTTCTGTTTTTCCGGGACTGAAGTTTATGCCGACCGGAGGGGTAAAGCCGGAGAATGTCAATGCGTATCTGGGCTTTGACAGGATCATCTGCGTGGGCGGTACCTGGGTATGCAAGAAAGAACTTGTGGCAAAGAAGGATTGGGCAGGCGTCACAAAGCTCTGCCGGGAAGCCTATGATCTGACGCATTAAAGACGCTGAAGACGAAAATGGGGCCGGCTGAATCTCCGCAGCGTGTCGAGTACGCTGCGGAGAGGAGATATCTCCTGTGTCCGGCATACGCCCTGAGAGGGATAGGTCTGTGCTTCGGCATTTCCTCAGACAGAGCCGGAGGGAAGCGCAGAGATTCCGCGCTCAGCCGAGAAGATTTTTCTTGACAGCTGTTCTGACATTCGTTAAAATGACAAAGTCGTTCCGAGTAGGGGACTGTGAGTCAGTAGCTCAGCTGGATAGAGCAACGGCCTTCTAAGCCGTGGGTCGGGGGTTCGAATCCCTTCTGGCTCATTTCTGAAGGGAATTTCAGAAGACCTTAGATATGGTGGATATAGCGTAGTTGGTTATCGCGCCAGATTGTGGTTCTGGAGACCCTGGGTTCGAGTCCCAGTATCCACCCGAAGCCGGGAGACCGGCATTTTTTATACCATGTTATATAGGGCTATCGCCAAGCGGTAAGGCACAGGCCTTTGACGCCTGCATTCGTTGGTTCGAATCCAACTGGCCCTGGATTTAAGAGGCACTAGCTCAGTAGGTAGAGCACTTGACTTTTAATCAAGTTGTCGCGGGTTCGATTCCCGCGTGCCTCACTCTATACCGTGAGAGGGGATCCGTCGGAGATGGGAGGATGCCCTGTATGAAAAGCGAAGCATGCCGTGAGGCATGCTTTTTTGATTTACGTGCCATGGGCGGGCGCTTTTGTTTTCGGCTCGGAGAAGCGGATGACTTGCAAGCGAAATTGAGTTAGTATAAACTAATTAAAAGTAGAAGGATTATCAGGACTTTGGAGGCTTTGGAGAGATAAGAATGGAAAAATTAACGCCGATTAAGGCGAGACTTTTGATGAGTCTGGTGGAGATCGATGACCGCTGCCGCAGCATTACCTATATGGCGGCACAGCACAATGTGGCGAAGTCCACCATCAGCAGAGCAGCGGACTGGTGCGAAGAGCAGGGGCTGCTGCGCAAGGATCGGGATAAGCGTATGTATCTGACGGAGTATGGGAAGCGAATCGCAGAACGGCTCGCGAAGGGGAAAAGGATTGCGGATGAATGGTGCAGACTGCATTCCCTTTCTGCGCAGAATGCAGAGGAGGATGCGGAGCTGCTGTATCTGGGCTGCTCCGAGGAGCTTCTGGAGAAGCTCTCTGCGCAGACCGTGCTGCACCGTGCCAAGCAGCAGCTGCACAAAAATCCCTATCCCAGCAGCTATCAGTTCTGTAGAGCCCTGCCGGATGGAGAATATCAGCTGGATTTTGTATTCTATAAGTACGAGGGGAACCCCGGATTTCATGTATCCATGGCAAACGAGGGCTTCGTGCATCCGCTCCGCCTGAGGGTGCACGGGAGTGACGGAGCCGCGATTTTGAACGCGCTGTCCATCCAGTGCAGAAGTCGGGAAACGGGAGGATATATGACGGGAGAAGCCAGAAGCCTGCGTTATGTAAAGGAGGGAATTTCGTATGATGCCGTCAGGACAGGCAATGAATTTGTCATTCCGTTCGAGATATTTCATCTGATCAGCATCTCGCATTGCAGCTGTCATGCCGTAGCGGAGCTTTATATCAGGAGCACCGTGGGAGAGAAACACATGCCGGAGAGCAGGGTATCGTTGCTGCTGATTCTGTGAACCGTTGCGGGCACGCAAAGCCGAGAAAGGCCGTATTACCGTATGCGGAATTCCTTTTTTTGAACAAAGATCATAGTGATTCGGCGGGAAATACAGGAGCATCCGCAGAAATGGTTGCGGAGCCGCAACAACTATACGATTGACGGATGCGGCAGAGAGCTTTTATAATGCTAATCACGCAGTTAGTTAAATCTAACCAAGGAAAGCGAGTGCATTAATGGCAGATTTGAGTAAAAAAACACCAGACAGCCTTCGAAAGAAGCTGACGTTGCAGAACGGAATCATTCTGCTGCTGGTGCTTCTGCTGCTGGCCACCGGCGTATACAGTATGTCCGGAGGCAGAAGAGGCTGGAATACAGAGTCGGAGACGACAGTCCCGGAGTTCGAGGAAGAGCAGACGAAGGCTAGCGCCGAGGCAGCTGCGGACAGGGGGATCCGAATACCGGGTTACTCTGTCATTCTGGTTCCGGCAGGGACGAGGGAGGTATCCGTGGATCTCTACAATCCGGAAGAGAATGAGGTGTACTTCAAGGTGAAGCTGCTTCTCAGCGATACCGGGGAAGAACTCTACGAATCCAAGCTGATAAAGCCCGGGCAGCATCTCTATGAGATCGAGCTGAACAGAGCGCTGGAGGCCGGAGATTATAATCTGCAGCTGGAGTACGAAACACTTTCTATGGACGGAAACTACAGCGGAAAGAACGGTGCAAAACTAAACTGTACATTAAGAGCAGCATAGGGAGGTAAAAATGAAGCTGAAGAAGATGCTGACAACTGTAGTGGCAGCGGCGCTGCTGATGGGAAACATGACGATTCCGACATTTGCGGAGCAGACGGGCCGCGTGGACGGAACCTATACGGCAAAGTCCACCATGCTTGCACAGGGGAAAACAACGCTTAGCATGTGCGATCCGTTGTTTGTAGAGACGGCGGATATCACAATATCCGGAGACAATGCGGTAATTAAAAGCTATGTGGCATTTCCGGTTCCGGCATTTCCGGAAGACGGTAAAGAGGGAACCGTTCAGAATGTGAGCCTGAGCTACCAGGGACAGAACTATGATGCGGTGCTGGATCTGGAGACAAAGCCTCTGAAGCCCATGAAGAAAACCGTGCCACTCTTCGGGACGACAGAGGGCAAGGAGATTTCGACGGAGATCGTGAGCTTTACGGTACCGAAGGCGGCGCTGGACGAGGAGGTTCTCACCGTATCCGCTTATGTGGGCGTCGTGATGCATTCGAACGTAAAATTTGATTTGAAGCTGGAAAATATCAAGTTGGTTAAGGCTGCGGAAGGCGGAGAGGATAAGCCGGGGAAGAACGACAGAAGCCTTACCGTGAAGGCGACGGTAGCGGCAACCCAGTCAACCTATACGGTTACCATCCCTGAGGCGATCTCCATGGGAGAGCTTAAGCTGAAGCAGGATAATGAAAAGAACTACGATGTGAAGGTAGATATCGAGGCAGGAAATGACGCGGGCTATGTGAAGATCAGCGCGGCAGATCAAGGAGAGCTGAAGGCGGGCGGCAGCAGCATCGCATTCCGCAATAATTTCGGAACCAAGGAGTTCAGGCAGTCCGGGACAGAATCTGCGACCCTTTCCGTACTGGCGAAGGACCTCAAGAATAAGAAGCCGGGCGACTATACCGGAACCACGGTATTCCACATCGAGTACCTGACTGCATAAGCCCCCGGGCGTAAAGGCAAATGCGATGCGGATTTCGTCGCAGAAGCATTTGTTTGTGGGATCAAGCGGACAACAGGCAGGAGCGGGAGGCCCGAAAGGGCGGATCGCGAATGCCTGTTTTTTCGGATTCGGAGACGGCGTTTGCAGGAGTAGAGGAGGAAAGGATGAAAAGAGGAGTTCGCACCATTGCCGCCCTGACTGCAGCCATGCAGTTCTGCTTCTTTGCCATGCCGACGGCTGCGCTAGCGGAGGAGGGCGTCTCACAGGAGCATGCTGCATCGGTGCGGCGGGAGGAGACGGAGACGCAAGAAGCGATCCCGGCAGCAGAGAGCGGAGAGTCCGGGAGGAAAAAGCAGTCCAGAGAGGAGGTCCCGGAGAAATCCGGCGAGAGCACGGAAGAGAGGGGAGCCGCAGCGGAGGAGAAATCCGAAGAGAACGGTGCGGATCAGACGGGCAAAACGGCAAAGCCGGAGGAGAGCGGAAGGACGGTCGAGACGGCAGAGACAGAGGAAGCCGCAAAGGAGGGGGGAACCGTAAAACCGGACGAAAACGGAACGGCAGACGAAGCCGGAAAGAAGCCGGAACCTGCCGAAGGAAGCGAAGCGGAAGAGGACATCGCCACCGACTCCGTCCTGACAGACAGCGGGGCACTGGAATCCATGGATATTTCCGCAACGCTTCCGCAGGGCGCATCGGATTTCACGGTAACCATACCCTCGGAAATTTATGTCGGAACCCTCCGGACGGATCAGGATACGGAACTCCGGTATTCCATCGAGGCGGAAATGGCGGACGGGGAGACCGGCTATCTGAAAATCAGTGCGGAGAAAGAGGGATGGCTGTATCACGATGAGGACAGGGCGTTTCGCATTCCCTTTGAAAATCAGTTCGGAGTGAAGAAGCTGAGAAAAACAGGGCTGGATTCCAGAGTCGTGGTGGATTCCAGCCTGCGGATCCGAGGAGGGGATGTACAGAAGGCGAAGAGCGGAGACTATACCGGAACCGTTCTGTTTGAAATCGAATATATTTCAGAGAAGGAAAAAGATAATCCGGGAAAGAATGAGAACGGCGGAAACAAAAAGCCTCCGACGCCTGAAAAAAAACCGGAGAAGCAGGAGCAGAAGGGAGAGAAGCTGGAGGAGACCGGAAAATATTATGCCAGTCTGTCCCTGAGAAGGAATGATGACTTCGAGGAGAAGAGCATGTGCGATCCGCTTTTTTTTGAGAAGGCAGACCTTGATGTGGGGACGGAAAATACGAAACTGACCCTGTATATCATCGACCCGGTACCAAACTATCCGGAATACGGCACACCGCTGAAGAACGTTCGTTTTCTGTATCAGGGAAAGAGCTACAATGCAAAGGTCGGAAGCGGCAAGAAGATCATCAAGCATTTCGCGCAGGCGGAGGGCTTCATTGACGCGGAGGGAGATTATGAGACCAGCGCCGTGACGGTGACGGTTCCCAATGCGGCGGTACGGGACTCTGTAAACGGAGAGCTGCAGTGCGAGGCGTATGTCAATACCGTGATGAAATCCACACAGAAATTCCGTGTGGTGCTGGACAACATCGAAAAGGGACGCTCCGAGACGAAGAAGAACAGTTCGATTGTACTGGAGAACAAGGCGTATATTTCTGACCTTATTCTGGCGGAGGGAAAAAACAAAAAAAAGAAAAGCAAGCTTGACGCGCTGTTTTCACATAAGGCGGACATCCTGCCGGATGGAGAGACGGCGGCCCTGACATTGTATTTCATTGATCCGGTTCCTGCATTCCCGGAGGAGGGAACCGCGTTTTCTTCGGCGAGCTTCCTGTACGACGGGAAGGAATATGAGGCTTCCGTGGATACCTCTGACCCGGCCCTGATCCGAAAGTATCAGAAGACGGAAGGGAAGATCACGGAGACGGGGGACTATAAAAGCGGGAAAATGCAGGCGGAGCTTCCGGTTGCGGCGGTGAATGACTCCAAGTCCGGAAAGCTGCGCCTCCGGATGCAGGTCAAGGCAGGCTATGAAAAGGAAATGACAGTTACGGTATTTCTGGAGAATCTGAAGAGCGGCAGCACTAAAAATTCGGCAATGACGGCAGGCGGCAAGAAGACGGAAGAAGCGGGAGGCGGAAACGCCGCAATCCCGGCGGGGCAGACCGCCGGAAGCACGGCCCCGGCAGTTCGGAGCATGAACGCGGGGAAGTTGGCTTTAAAAACAGCGGGGAAGGCGTCGGGCTCGCCTGCGATCGTTCCGCCTGCGGCAGGCGGGACGGCCACAGCGGGGATGGGAGAGATGCTTCGCTACAGTGCGCCCGCGAAGGAAGAGCAGAACACGGAGGGGCTGCATCTTCCCGGCATGAAGAAGGAGAGGTCGCTCCTGATGAAGATTATCAGCTTCAGCCTCCTGTGTATCAGCTCCGGTGTAGGCTATGGGCTAAAAAGAAAATTTCTGTGAAAGAGACAGACGTGTCCGACGCGGAGTACTGCACGAGGACAAAGGCTGGAAGAGGAAGGGAAAATGAGGGAGCGGTTGATACGGGCGCTGCGCTTTGAAGGCGGGAAACGAAAAATACCGGTTATCGCGATGCTGATCTGCCTGTTCGGCATGGTTTTCGGACTCACGGCATTCGCCGCCGATTACACCATGAACATCCATGGGAGCTACCGGCATCCCCGCACCGGCGTGATCGAGGACTCCGGAGGAGAGGCGAGCGAAGCGCTGGGGCAGTCCATGGTGCAGAGGATCATGGGGGAAAAGGCATATTATGAGGAGGTGGGAGAGGATCATTTCCTGAGCGTCACGTTCGGTTTGAGCAACAGCATCTCAAGCTTTCAGTTCGATGTGGAAACAGGCAATGGCTTTGCGGAAACAAGCTGCGAACGCTTCTTTGACGGCGACAATATCGCAGGCTACCGAATCCGGACGCTCTCCAAGGAAACGGTGCTCAGAGCCAGATTCTTTGTGGAGCCCATGGGCAGAAACGTCGTGTTTTATCTTTATGGGACAGACTTTGTTCCGGGGAACGGCACATCCTTTCCTTCCCTGACCAGCCATACGGAGGAGCCGCCGCAGGCGCAGCAGCCCGCTGCTCCGCCTGCGGCTTCGGAGACGGCGTCTCTTGGAGAAGCTTACGCGGAGACGGGCGCCGCGGCGCCCGCCGGAACTTCGCTTCCGAACCCGGCGGAAACGTTTTCATCGCAGGCGGTAACGCCCTTTCTTCCGGATTCGGCAGATGCGCTGCTGGAGACGGCGGAGGGGATCATCATGGGATCGGGGAGCGCACAGACGCAGGACGGTTCTGTCGGAACGCAGGGGGACGGAGCGAAGAGCGGATCCCGTATCACACCGGAGGACGGGTTTCTGGGAACCGTTTTCTTATTCGTGCTGGCGGCGAATCTTCTCTCGGGTCTCCTTCTGATTGCGTTTTATTTTTCCGTCCGCTTCCTGTATGACAGCAGAAATGAGAAGAAAAGAAGGCTGGAGGAAAGCCTGAAAAGAGATTCCATTCTGGATCTGGACGGAGCGTATGCGGAGGAGTTCGGGATGGAGGAGGAAGACGGGTTCGAGGATCTGGACGAGCTGCGGGACAGGAAGGACACGGAGGCGTTCCTGTCGGACGCGGAGGAAGGCGGCGCCGAAAATGGGGCACCGAGCCGGAAACGGTGAGGAAGGAATAGCGGGATGCGGACAAACGAGGGGAAAGAGAACAAAGGAAGAGGGATGCGGCGGTTTTCCATGGTGGCAGCGATTCTTTTGCTGGGGCTTCTGCTCCTTTCCTGCAGTGCGCGGCGCAGCGGCCGCGCAGGGGTTGGAGGAGAGGGAGCCGCTTCGGAAGGAAACGGCGGCGGAGAGCCCCGATTGGTCGCCACCAGTGTATCGATCGTGGAGATCTGCGACAAGCTGGATCTGCCCCTTGTCGGTGTGCCGAAGAGCAATCAGTTTACGTTGCCGGAGCGCTATCAGGAGGTCCGGAAGGTGGGCGCTCCGATGTCACCGGATCCGGAGATTCTCGCGGACATTGCGCCGGATTATGTGCTGAGTCCCGTGACGCTTCGGCAGGATTTGCAGGAAAAGTATGAGAAGATCGGAGCGAACTATATCTTCCTGAATCTGAAAAGCGTTCCGGCAATGTACAAATCGATTGCACAGCTGGGAACATTGTTTCACAGGGAGGAGGAGGCGCAGGCGCTTCTTACGGAGTTCCGTGTGTTTTATCAGGGCTTTCAGCAGGAGCATGCAGGGAAGGAGGGTCCCAGGGTTCTGATTCTGATGGGGCTTCCCGGCTCCTATGTGATCGCAACGGAGAATTCCTACTGCGGCAGTCTGGTGGCGCTTGCGGGAGGAAAAAATGTTTACGGCGGTACAAACAAGGATTTTCTGAATGTCAATACGGAGGATATGCTGAAAATGGATCCGGATGTCATCCTGCGTACGGCGCATGCGCTGCCGGAGGAGGTCATGCAGATGTTTGATACGGAGTTCAGGGAAAACGACATCTGGCAGCATTTCCGCGCCGTAAAGGAGGGGCGGGTATACGATCTGCCGAGCGAGTGCTTCGGTATGAGTGCGAAATTCAACTACCGGGAGGGTGTGGAATACCTCGATACCATTTTTTACGGAGGGGAATGAATCCCTCGGCTTTTGCAGAGGGAGGATGAGAGGAAACTGAGAGAATATGAGCAGAGAAGGTCATAAAAAGCGGCTAAAAATAATACTGGCGTTTCTGACGGTAGGAGTCGGGCTATTTGTCATGCTGCTGCTCTCCGTCCAGATGGGGAGTATCCGCATCGATGCGGGGACGTTGCTGCGGGGGCTGTTTTCTTCCGGAGACGAGCAGTTTAATACAGTATGGGATCTGAGATTCCCGCGAATTCTGGTAGCGATTCTGGCGGGAAGCGCCATGGCGGTATCGGGCGTGCTGTTTCAGGCGGTACTGAAAAACCCGCTGGCGGATCCGGGGCTGATCGGGATCTCCAGCGCGGCGGCATTTACGGCGACGGCGGTGATTCAATTCTTTCCGCTTCTGTTCTCCTACGTTCCATTCTTCTGCTTTCTCGCCGGAGAGCTGTGTTTCTTTCTGGTGTACAGTCTTTCGTGGAAGCACGGGCTCTCTCCGCTCCGGATTCTTCTGGTGGGAATCGCGGTGCAGTCCGTATTTATGGCGCTTTCGCAAAGTCTGAACAGCATGACCGGCGCATCGCAGAGCGGTGCGGCATCCATTATCAACGGAAACATCAGCATGAAGACATGGGATGACGTGAATTGTCTTTTGCTGTATCTGATTCCGGGGCTGCTTCTGGCGCTGCTCGCGTCCCCCTACTGCGATCTATTGGCATTTCAGGACAAAACCGTGCGCGGGCTCGGCATCGAGGTGAACCGGCTGCGATTTCTGATCAGTCTCGTGGCGGTACTGCTGGCAGCGAGTGTCAGTGCGGTTGTGGGTGTGATCGGATTTCTGGGGCTGCTGGTGCCGCACATCGGGAGGCTGCTCGTGGGAAACGGGCACAGGGTGCTGATTCCTTTCACGATCCTGCTGGGCGCGTTTCTCTTCCTGCTCGCGGATACCGCGGGGCGGATGCTTGCCTATCCCTATGAGATCAGCCCCGCGGTGATGATGTCCCTGGCGGGCGGACCGGTCTTCATTCTGCTGCTGAGAAGAAGCGAGGCATTAAGTGGAAAATAGGAGAGAAAACAGAAAAGACGAGGGGAAGGGTATCGCCTTTCTGGCGGAGCATCTGTCCTTCGCTTACGATACGTCTGAGGCCGTACTTCGGGATCTGAACTTTCGGATTCGGGAGGGAAAGATCACGACGCTGATGGGGGCGAACGGCTGCGGGAAATCCACACTGTTCCATCTGATGACGAAGAACTTAAAGCCGGTGCTGGGAAGCATTTTCTGCAAGGGCAGGAACCTCGAGGACATTCCGCTTCGGGAGTTCGCGAGGAATGTCGCGATTGTCCATCAGCATAACGTTGCTCCGCCGGACATGAGCGTATACCAGCTGGTGAGATACGGGAGGACGCCATACAGGGATCTGCTGAAGAACCGCGAGGAAAGAGAGAGGGAAGAGAAAAGGGTGGCGAACGCCATGAAAATCACGGGGGTCTATCCGCTTCGGGAGCGGCTTGTGGAACAGCTGTCCGGCGGACAGAAGCAGAGAGCATTTCTCGCGATGGCGCTGGCGCAGGACACGGATATCCTCTTGCTGGATGAGCCCACGACCTATCTGGATATCCGCTATCAGCTGGAAATCCTCCGGCTGATCCGCCGGATCAACAGAGCCTTCGGGATCACCATCGTCATGGTGCTGCACGATATCAACCAGGCGATTCGATACAGTGATGAAATCATCGCCCTGTCTCCCCGAGGGACACTTCTGGACATGGGGAATGCGGACAGCGTCATGAACGAAGCGCTGATCCGTCGGCTCTACGGTGTGGAATTGAAGATGCTCAGGACCAGGGAGGGAGCCTTCGTCCTGACGGTATAGACGGAGGCTGCGACGTATTATGATCAGCGGAAGGCTGCTTCGCGCGGCTCAGGGATCCCTGCATCGCAGAGGCCGACGGCGAGCAGAGCCGATGCGGGAACAGACTTTATGAGAAAAAAGCATTTCCATCCGGAAGGAGGGAATGCTTTTTTTGGTTCGCACGCCATGGGCGCGCTCTGACGGGTGAAAGTCCGGGGATGATTTGAAGCCCTCCTGCTCGATAGGATTTGACCATAACAGGGGAATTTTATATAATAAACTGACTATCCTTCCACGTAAAGGAGAGACTCATGGAGAATAATAACAACGAGCATCACGGAGGGGATGGCGGGAAGTTTCAAAATTCCGGTCAGACTTTTTTGATATTGATTATTGCGGCAGTCGTTACCTTTTTTATCTATATGATGGTACGGCAGCTCTTTGCGCCGCCGGCTGTCAGGGAGATCAGCTACAGTGAGTTTTTGACAATGGTGGATAACGGACAGGTTCAAAGGGTAGACTGGAGCGATTATTCTATTGCAATTTATCCCAAGAAAAAATCGGTTTTAAATGACTCTGCCGCCTCCGATCCGGGCAGCAATCCAGGCGAAAGCCAGGGAGCGGAACCCGATACGGGAAAAAATCCCTCGGCGGGGGAGAACAAAAATTCTCTGACAGAACAGAATGCTCCGAGCTTTACCGTAGTCCCCGTGAATGCGGATGCAGAAGCGCTGGTAGACCGGCTTTACCGGCACGGAGTCGTTATCAATCGAAGAAAGCCGGATAACACCGGCGTGATCATAGAGACTCTTCTCGGGCTGGTGCTTCCCTTTGCGCTTCTGTTCATCATCATGAATACCATGATGCGGCGCATGGGAGGCGGCTCCGGCATGATGGGCGTAGGAAAAAGCACCGCCAAAATGTATATGCAGAGGGAAACCGGTGTCAGCTTTAAAGATGTCGCGGGGGAGGATGAAGCCAAGGAAAGCCTGGTGGAGATTGTGGATTTTCTGCATAATCCTGCCAAGTATACCGCCATCGGCGCGAAGCTGCCGAAGGGAGCTCTTCTCGTAGGACCTCCCGGTACCGGAAAGACACTTCTTGCCAAGGCGGTTGCAGGAGAGGCAGAGGTTCCGTTTTACTCTCTGTCCGGTTCCGATTTTGTGGAGATGTTCGTCGGTGTTGGTGCAAGCCGTGTCCGTGATCTTTTTAAAAATGCATCTCAGACAGCTCCCTGCATTATTTTTATCGATGAGATTGATGCCATCGGAAAGACAAGAGACAGCCATTACGGGGGCAATGATGAGCGAGAGCAGACTCTGAACCAGCTTCTGTCGGAGATGGACGGCTTTGACGCTTCCAAGGGAATTATGGTGATGGGGGCGACAAACCGTCCGGAGATTCTGGATCCGGCTCTGCTCCGCCCGGGACGTTTTGACCGCCGCATCATCGTGGAGAAACCGGACCTGAAGGGAAGAGTCAATATCCTGAAGGTGCATGCCGCGGGGATACAGCTTGACGAAACCGTCAACTTTGACGATATCGCACTGGCGACCAGCGGTGCTGTCGGGGCGGATCTTGCCAATATGATGAACGAGGCAGCGATCACTGCCGTCAAGGCAGGACGCGAGAGAGTCTCGCAGCGGGATCTTTTTGAGGCTGTGGAAGTAGTTCTTGTCGGAAAGGAAAAGAAGGACAGAATCCTTTCTCAGAAGGAGCGCCGCATCGTTTCCTATCATGAAGTGGGGCATGCACTGGTTTCCGCGGTACAGAAGCATTCCGAACCGGTACAGAAGATCACGATTGTCCCGAGGACCATGGGAGCCTTAGGCTATGTGATGCAGGTGCCGGAAGAAGAAAAGTATCTGAACACCAAGGCAGAACTGCATGCGATGCTGGTGACCAAGCTTGCCGGCAGAGCTGCGGAGGAAATCATTTTTGACACTGTGACCACCGGTGCTTCCAACGATATCGAGGAGGCGACCAAGATTGCAAGAGCGATGGTGACCCAGTACGGAATGTCCGATAAGTTCGGCCTGATGGGACTCGAGACAAGAGAAAGCAGATACCTTTCCGGCAAAACCATCATGAACTGCGGAGATGAAACTGCGACAGAGGTGGATCATGAGGTGATGCGGATCCTGAAGGATGCCTATCAGGAAGCAAAGGGAATTTTAATGGCGCACAGACCTGCGCTGGACACCATCGCCGTATTCCTGATTGAAAGGGAAACGATCACCGGAAAGGAATTCATGCGCATCTTCCGGGATACAGAGAGTGAGCATCCGACCGGTGCGGGGGTTCTGGTGGTTATTCCGGAGGAAAGCGAAGGAAAGCAAGGTTTTGCCGTATCTTCGAAAAAAACGGGTTCAGTCTCCGATCCCGCGGAGAAAGCTCGGAAAAATCCTCCCGGGGCAGAAGCGAAAGAGAAAAAATCCTTTGAGGAAGCCAGAAAGGCATATATTGAGGGAGAGGAAGAATAGAAGTGCTTTTGTCGTAAGAGAGAAATGCTCTCTTCTAGCGGAGAGCATAATCGCTCTCACTGTCCGGGACATAGCACATCACATCAGGGACGGTACAATCCAGCGTACAGCAGATCTGACGTATCGTTTCTGTGGAGACGGGTTCATTCTTTTTTAAACGGTGGAGCTGACTGGCAGAAAAATGTTTGTAGTGAATTAAGTGATATTGAGAGATTTTACGCTCGGAGATCATCTGCCAGAAAGGTTCATAACTGATCATGATTCTTTCTTTCCTTTAAAAATGAAGTGAGGATGGCAAACGCCGCTTTGATAAAAAGTCAAATCAATAATACTGCATCATGGTAAAAAAGAAAAGTAAATTTTCTGCGATATTCTTGCCAATCATTTTGCTGTTTTCTGCCGGAATCATCAAAAAAATTTCTGACAGGGAAAGAAACACACTGCATACGGAAACTTACCGGATTCCCGTAAAGAAGCTGCAAGCTCCGTTGCGGCTTGTTTTTCTGTCGGATCTTCATGAAAAGGAATTCGGATTTCACAATGAGGAACTGCTTCGGCAGATCGAGAGAGTGAGACCGGAGATAGTCCTGATCGGGGGAGACAGCATCGTGATGCGGAAGAGCCGAAAGAACCCGATGCACCGTCTTCAAGCCGCTGTGACTGCCCGCCTCCTGCGGGCGCTCTGTGCAAAGTATCCGGTATATTATGCACTGGGGAATCATGAGCTGCGCTATCTGGAAGAATACCGGCAACTGCAGGGCAGAGAAGAAAGAAGGGCCTTTCTCCG
>CAUUIW010000004.1:0-169458 GCA_963545355.1 uncultured Oribacterium sp.
TACGGCTTCCTTACGAGATGTGGTATGCGGTTTAATCAGGGGAAGGGAAGAAGAAGTCTCTCAGGGGCTTCGTTTTTCTTATTTCTTATATCACACAGCTCTTTGGTAGCTGCGGTATTCCTCTATAGCTCAGTCGGTAGAGCACGCGGCTGTTAACCGCGGTGTCGTTGGTTCGAGTCCAACTGGAGGAGCTTTGATATGCCGATATAGCTCAATTGGCAGAGCAACTGATTTGTAATCAGTAGGTTTTCGGTTCAAGTCCGAATATCGGCTCTCAGCTCTGCATCCGGGATGCAGGGCTTTTTGATTCAGGAACCGTAGCTCAGTTGGTCAGAGCAGTCGGCTCATAACCGATCGGTCCAGGGTTCAAGTCCCCGCGGTTCCACTACAGAGGATAAGCTGGGAAGCTTTGAAATTTCTGCCGATTTGGGGAGGTTTCTGCTTCGCAGCTTATCTTTCTTCTGCCTTCCGGGAATATATGCAAAAGAGCGCTGTGACTGCCTCGGGAGAAGCATTTGGAGAATCCCTGCCGATATAGTATAATATCCATAGTCTGATTTGAGATTTGAGATAGGAGAGCCATGAAATATCAAATCTATCCGGATAAAATCGTATTGATAGATGAGGAAGGCTATGCGCTTGCAGAGGTGGATTTTGAGAGTTCTCAGGTGGTAGACCATGTTGTTACGGTGACGCATACCTTTGTGGACGACAGCCTGCGAGGACAGGGGATTGCCGCAAAGCTGATGGAGCAGCTGACCCGGGAGCTTCGCCGGAGAAACGACAGAGCCCTGCTTTCCTGCTCCTATGCGGAGCGCTGGTTCTCGGAGCATCCGGAGGAGCAGGATGTGCTGCTTCCTGACGAAAACGAAAAAAAAAACAGTCTGTAATCCGTCCTGCGAGGGAAGAGCCGGAGGAGGATTTCATTGACGAGGAGGAAGATTATCCCGAGGCCGATATGCAGTTCGAGCTGGAGGATGCGGAAGAGGATGACATCTGTGAGGATCCTCTTTTGAGGAGGAGCGTGAGGCGTTCCGTTCTTTCCTTTGCCGCTCGTGTTTTACAGTTTTTCTGTGCCTTTCTGCTGGCAATGGCTGCGGCGTGCTTCGCCTACCTTTCCGTGGAACAGCTTCGAGGTACGCCGGGGATACGGGGAGAGGTCTCTCGTCTTTTCCTGCTGTTCTCCGGCGGGATCCTGCTGTATCTGCTGCTTTCCATTTTCTGGGTGATCAGCCGCAGGAGATACTGCTTTGAGAAATTCCGGG
Organism: uncultured Oribacterium sp.; assembly: GCA_963545355.1. GTDB lineage: Bacteria > Bacillota > Clostridia > Lachnospirales > Lachnospiraceae > Oribacterium. The sequence continues at coordinate 1,266 of CAUUIW010000004.1, forward strand.
CGAAGGAGAGGGTAGACAGCGGGAGGGGCATCACCGTGTTCCTTCTGCTTTTACTTTACCTGTATGCCGGATATTTTGTGCTTTTTGTTCTCCGGGACAAGGAGGAGATCCATCCTCTGCCCTGCCTGCTGGCGGGCAGCATTACCGGCGGCGGAGCCATCATCCGGAATCTGTCCGTCGGCGGGCTGCTGCTTTCGATTCTCCGCAGGATACTGGGGAAGCTCTCCCGGGCCGGAGCATGATTTTCTGTCGTGTTCGGAAGAGCAGAGAGAAGAGCGGGGATGAGGAAGGGTCCGGAAATAAATCGTTGAGGTGGGGAAAGGTCTTTTGGACAGATTATTTACGCGGAAATACCTGAAGATCAGCATAGCTGCATTGGCAGTGCTCGTGATCCTGGGAAGCCTTGCTTCCCGGTATCTTATGAAGTCCCGTACAAAGCGCTACAGCAGCAGCTTTTCAGATGTTTTTGATACGGTGTCTGTGCTGACGGCTTACAGCGAGACAGAGGAGGAGTTTCAGGAGGCAGCGGAGCTTGCACATGAAACACTCCGGCATTATCATCAGCTTTTTGATATTTATCATGACTATGACGGGCTGACGAACCTCAAAACGGTGAATGAGAATGCTGCCGGGGGTCCGGTTCGGGTCGGTCCGGAGATCATGGAGCTGCTGCAGTTCGGAAAACAGATGTATGAGCTCAGCGGCGGAAAGCTGAATATTGCCTACGGCTCTGTGCTCCGCCTATGGCATGAGAAGAGGGAAGCCGGGACAGCGGATCCGGATCATGCGCTTCTTCCCGGAGCGGAGGAGCTCACGGAGGCTTCAAGGCATACTGACATTGACGATGTGATATTGGATACAGAGAATATGACCGTTTTCTTCCGGGATCCGGCGCTGAAGCTGGATGTCGGCGGGATCGCAAAGGGCTATGCCGTGGAAAAGACAGGGGAGAAGCTGGAGGAGGAAGGCGCTGCCAGCCTGCTTCTCAATATCGGCGGCAATTTAAAGGCGATCGGAGAGAGGGGAGACGGGCAGAAGTGGCTCTGCCCCGTACAGGATCCGAGCTATGTGGATACGCAGACAGGAGAGCCCTATGCGGTGGAGACAAGACTGAAGGACCTGTCGCTTGTGACCAGCGGGGACTATGAGAGATACTATACCGTCGAGGGAAAGAGATACTGCCATATCATCGATCCGGATACGATGTACCCGCCGGACAGACATCGCAGTGTGTCGGTTCTTATGAGGGATTCCTCCCTTGCGGACGGTCTTTCGACAGCGCTTTTCATGATGAGTGCGGAGGAGGGCAGGGGACTGCTTCAGGCATTGCACGAGCGTAACCCGGAGGAAAAGCCGGAAGCGATGTGGGTAGAGGCTGACGGTCAGAAAATCTATACAGACGGCTTTTTACAGGCAGGAGATGCAGAAGACGACCGGAACTCTGCGGAATTGCCTTCACGCTGACGGAAAACAGTACATTACATTATTTATAAATCTGTTTTTATTGGAGATATAAGCATATTTTCGTGTTGACAAATTCCGGCAAATCCGATAGTATATCAAAGTCGTCTCGAGACAGATGACTTTAGGGCTATCGCCAAACGGTAAGGCAACGGACTCTGACTCCGTCATTTCAAGGTTCGAATCCTTGTAGCCCTGCGATGGAAACCAGCCGAGAGGCTGGTTTTTTTGAGAATGGCGGTATTTGATGTTTCGGGGAAGGAGTCTGCATGAAATTTTTATTTGCATCGGATTCGTTTAAGGGAAGCCTGTCCAGCCAGAAGACGGCAGAGCTTTTAAAGCAGGCGGCTTATGAGATTTTTCCGGAAGCGGAGACGGATTTTGTGCCGCTGGCTGACGGAGGAGAGGGAACTGTCGAAGCGGTTGTGTCTGCCAATGCCGGCAGTATGCTGCGCGTGCCGGTGCACGGACCTCTTCTGGAGAGTACAGAGGCAGAGTACGGCATCTTTTCCGGGAAGCAGGCGATCATCGAGATGGCGGCTGCCTCCGGGCTTGTCATGGTGCCGGAGGAGAAGCGGAACCCTCTGCATACCTCCAGCTACGGGACAGGAGAGCTGATCCGGGATGCACTGGATCGGGGAATCCGGGAGATCAGTATTGCCATCGGCGGTTCCGCAACCAATGACGGCGGCATGGGAGCACTGTCAGCGCTCGGAGTCCGCTTTTTAGATGCGGAGGGACGCAGGCTTTCCGGAAAGGGGGAGGATCTGGAAAAGATTCATCTCATTGACGATACGGGGCTGGATCCGCGGCTTCGCGACAGCAGAATCACGGTCCTCTGTGACGTGACAAATCCTCTGACAGGAGAGGATGGTGCGACCTATACCTTTTCGAAGCAGAAGGGAGCGACGCCGGAGATACAGAAGCAGCTGGAGGCGGGGATGGAGCATTACCGTGCGCTGCTGCAGGAGAAGTATGACGTGGACTGCAATGCGATTTCGGGAACCGGTGCTGCCGGAGGACTGGGCGCAGCGCTTCTGGTTTTCCTGCATGGCGAGATGGTTTCCGGCATTGAAGCCGTCTTAAAGCTGGTTCAATTCGATGAGAAATGCCGGGACGCGGATCTCATCATTACCGGGGAGGGCAGAACCGACTGGCAGAGTGCCTTCGGCAAGGTCATGATGGGGGTCGGTGAGCATGGGAGTCTGCGGCAGATTCCCGTGGTGGGGTTGTCGGCTTCTCTCGGAGAGAGGGCAGAGCAGATGTATGAGCACGGGATTGCATCTCTGGTCACGACGGTGGATGCACCGATGACACTCTCGGAGGCGCTGGCAAGAGCCGAGGAGCTTTATTATCAGGGGGCGATACGGATGTTCCGCCTGATTCGGGTCGGCATGGAAATACAGAGAAAGAGCTAGGAGGATACTTCCCTATTCCTCGCTTTTTCCTCTTCTTCAGCTGCGATCTTTCGGGATCGCAGCTTTTTTCTTCGGATACGGCTGTTTTCCGATTTGGGAATCATAGCTGATGCCGGGGCAGCATCGCTGTCCTCACACTCGGGCGGCTGTGGTATGGAGGAAGTTATTTGATTCGGCATCATATAAATTATATTGTGGTATACTACAATTACAGTTAAAAATACGATTAAAAAATGAGCGGAACAATATAAGCAAAAAACAGACAGAAGAATACAGGCGGGAAGGAGGAGCTGTACGGTGAGATATAGAACAAAGCATATCGCAGCTCTGGCCGGCATCAGCCTGTTCCTGATGGTGGAGTGCCTTCTCAACTGGGCAGCTCTCCTGGAGGGAATCTCTCCAGGGCTGCGCCTTTGCTTTTCTCTTCTCCGACCGATTCTTTACATCGGATTTTTCGTTCTCTGGGGGATTTCCGTATATCGCCGTATCCTGCAAAAGCAGGTTCGGAGGTATATGATTACCTTCGCAGGGCTTACCGTATTCTGGATGCTCATAAGGACCATGAAATTTGAGGCGGCGGTTTCTGTGACATTCGAGAGGTATCTTTGGTATCTGTACGGGATTCCCATACTGTTTATCCCGTTTTTCGGTATGCTGACAGCTTTCTCTCTCGGGAAGTCGGAGAACTACAGTCTGCCGCGCTGGATATGCTGGCTGTATCTGCCGCCCCTGGGGCTTGTCCTTTTGGTTCTGAGCAACGATTTCCATCAGCTGGTCTTTCGCTTTCTTATCGATCTCCATCATTTAGAGATTCATCAATACACCCACGGGCCGGGCTATTATGCGGTGCTGCTTTGGATCGGGATCTGTACGCTGATCATGATGCTGGCTCTGTTCCGTAATTCGCGCATCCCGGATAACGGAAAGCGGATCCTGTATCCGCTGCTGCCGATTACCGCCACGGGAATTTATCTCCTTCTTTTCCTCCTCCGCCCGGAAGCTCTGTGGATTTTTTCGGAGGATATCGCGACCTACTTCTGCCTTCTTTCTCTGGCAACAATGGAGAGCTGTCTCAGTACGCATCTGATCCCGACCAATACCCGCTATGAAGAGCTTCTGCATCTTTCCGTGAGTGCGATGTATATTACGGATCGGGAGGAGCATCTTCTGATTTCCTCTGACCTTACCAAAATCTACTCGAGAGAAATTCTGCATGCGGCGGTAGAGTCTCCCTTGATGCTGGGAAGCAATATCCGCCTCTGCTCCGTGCCGATTCAGAACGGGCGCGTTTTCTGGACGGAGGATATGTCGGAGCTGAACGAGACCGTTCACAGGCTGACAGAGATTGACAGCTTTCTTCAATCCCGAAGGGCTATGGTGGAAAAGGAGTACCGGAGCAGACGGAGAAGACAGAGGGGGATTGAAAAGAAAAGGCTGTATAACAGCGTGATGCAGCAGACCGAGGAGACCGTCGGACAGTATATGTCGCTGGTACAGTCTCTGGAGGAGGAGACGGATCCGGAGGAGATTCGCCGCATTGTCCTCCGCATCACCGTTATCTGTGCCTATATCAAAAGGCGGATCAGTCTGATTTTTCACGCGAAGGAAAACGGTACGGTTTCCTCGGAGCTTCTGAATCTCTGCATCTGCAAGGATTCCCTGCCGTGTATCTGCCAGTGCGGAGCGACGGCAGGATATTCTTCCGTATTTCACGGTATGATCGCGATTCAGACAGCCATGACGCTGTACCGGGCGTTTCATGTCATTACGATGGAGGCGCTGGACAGTCTGGAGCTTATAGATATCCGCTTCGATCAGGAGGGGAACGTCCCGGCGCTTTTTCTCCGCCTGGTCTGCGACAGGGATCTTTCCGGGCTTGCCTGTCCGGAGATCCGGGTATCCGGTCATGGACGGGAGTGGGAACTGACAGTCATGGAGAAGGGAGGCTGCGATGAAGCCATGGGGCAGAAAACCGTCGATTAAGGAAGCATTTGACAATCTGCCGGCGGCGGTCTGCTTCTTTGACAGAAACGGCATTGTTCTTCTCTGCAACCGCCGTATGTATCAGCTGGCGCATGCGATTTCCGGGCATGATCTGCAAACGAGGCAGGAGCTGGAGTTATGGCTTGAGCGACTGCCGGAGGGCGGGACCGCCCGGAAGGACGGCAATGTCTTTCTGCTCTCTGACGGCAGTGCATGGCGTATGGAACTGCATTCTGTCAGGGAGCCGGAGGGCGAGGAATATATCCAGGCGATTGCCTCGGATGTCAGTGAGCTGTATCAAAAGAAGCTGCAGCTGGAGGACAAGATCAGAAAGCAGAGGGAAATGCTGAAGAGCATAGAGAACATTTCCCACAATCTTGCCGTCATCACCCGGAATGAAGAGACGCTCTGGCTGAAAATGAAGATTCATAATGATCTGGGCGTCGCACTCAATTTTGCCAGATACTACCTGAACAGCGGCTGCCCTCTCGGGGATAAGGCAGAGTTCATCACCCGGCAGAAGGATATGCTGCAGATCCTTTCTCACGAGTCTCATGCCAGAGAAAACGATGACCCGCTGAAGGAGCTCTACCATGTCGCAGAGGGGATGGGAATGAAAATCGTGATAGAGGGGGACAGAGGATGGAGCGTGGAGGCCGAGCGGATCCTCTCCTATGCGCTCCGGGAGTGTCTGACCAATACGATACGCCATGCAGAGGGCGATACCGTTTACGTGAAAAGCTCCCGGCAGGGAGAGTTGCTTTGCTGCGTGTTCTGGAATAACGGCAGAGCACCGGAGCAGAAGATTACCGAGGGGGGAGGGCTTTCCTCTCTCCGGGAAAAAATCACGCGCTGCGGCGGAACGATGCGGATTCAGAGTTTCCCGCAGTTCCGGATGGATATCCTTCTGCCGCAGAATGTGAGGGAAGAGTGAGAAAGAGTCCGGAATACAGGAGGAGCGGGAAATGACGAATGTTCTTATCGTAGAGGATGAAAGACTGACAGCGGATGCGTTTAAAGCCTATATCCTCAGTGCGCCGGAGAGATACAGGATCGTCCGGGTGATCCGGAATGCTGTGGATGCGGAGCTGGTGCTGCTGAAGGAAAAGATTGACCTCATTATTATGGATATCTGTACCATGGACTCCAGCGGTCTGGAGGTTTCCAAGAAGCTGAAGCAGAAGTATCCGGAAACAAAAATCATCATCGTGACCTCTACCTTTATGCTGTTTTCTCTGGAGGAAGCCAAGGCGGCAGGAATCGAAAGCTTCTGGCATAAGGAGGTCAGCGAAGAGTATTTTCTGGAGGTGATGGACAGGACGATGGCAGGAGAGCATGTCTATCTGAGCGAGATGCAGGATGTGATGATCGGCTGCTGCAGCTGTCGGGAGCTGTCCCTGCGTCAGCTGCAGACACTGTACTATCTGATTAAGGTCAAGAAGGTGAGTGCAGTGGCGGAAAAGATGAAATGCAGTGAAGCGGGGATCAGAAAGCATATCTCGGAAATCAAGGACCTCACCGGGATTTATGATACCGGAGAGCTGCTCAGAATGGTGGAGAAGGAGAAGCTCATTCTTCCGGATTTTATGGATGAGGAGGTTTTTCGGAGCAGATATCGGAGAGGAAGAAAATTGTCATAAAAATAAAATATTTTGTTCACAGGTATCGATTTTGATACTGTATTTCAGGAAGGATCCGCTAAAATAGAAAACAAAGCCGAGACAGAGCTGTCATTGTGGCAGGGGGTGGAGGATGGAAGCAGACGAAAATGCATCAATTCCGGGGAATGAGGAAAGACATCATTATCTGGATTTATGTATCCGCTATCGTTTTCTGTCTCTGGCATTTTCGACAGTGGTGTATCTTTTCGGAATCGGACTCCGGCACAGGCTGAATCTGGCAAGCTTCGGCATCGTTACGGGGATGCTGCTGTGCTGTCTCTTGGGGAATCATCTGTACCGCTCCTTTCTTGAGAATCAGAGTGCCACAGAGGCGATTCTGGTTCTCGAGCTGTTCGGATACGGGATCTTCATCATTCTGAGCGGCGGATTTGCCAGCTCCTATCTCTGGTACAGCTTCAGCTGTATTCTGATCAGCATGAACGGCGGTCTCAGTATGGGGATCACCCTTCTTCTGGCGCTGTGGTGTATCATCTGCGCGGCAGCCGGCTGGAATATGAGCGGCGGACGGGAATTCAGACAGCTGCAAAGTCTGCCGGATATCCGGCTTCTCAGTGTGAATATCCTTGTGGGCATTATTATCCTGATAGGAGACTTTTATGTCCTGAGAAGATATGTATCTGTGCTCGCAGGACGCCAGAAGGAGCTTTTAGAGCTGAACCGGGAGCTTCGGGAGGAGAATCAGCGCAGTGAAACGGCGCTCTCTCAGATCTCCGGCATGTATGAGAGCTTCGGGCTGATGGCGATGACGGATTCGGAGCGGATCCTCAGAGAGCTGGGGGCAATCATCGTGACAGAGGTCTCAGCGGGAGGCTGTCTTCTGGTCTGGAGAAATGCGGACCGGAGCATACGAAAGGCGGTGGTCAGCGGGATGGCGGAAGAGCAGGGAAGCCATCTGCTGCGGCAGCTTCTGGAGCTTCTGAAGGAAGAAGACACGGACTCGGCTTCCGCGGGCAATGCTCCGGAGAGCGGCGGGGATGCTCCTCCGGGGAGGACAGGGAAGCTTCTTTTGGGAGAAGGCAGGGAATATGAGTTGCTGGCTCCGGGGGAGGAGGATTTCTCCGGAGGGCTTCTGGTTCTGGAGCTGCCGTCCGTGCAGCTTCAGAGCCGCCCCGGCTGGCAGGAGGAAAGGAATTTTTATATCCGGCTTTCCGGGATCATTTTCCGTGCTCTCGAGATGCAGAGTCAGCTGGAGGAGTATATCTCCGCGGAAGAAAAAAACAGGCTTGCGGATGAGATTCATGACACGGTGATCCAGAAGCTCTTCGGTCTGAGCTGTGATCTCCGGCAGCTGGAAACAGGGCTCGGGGCCCTTTCGGAAAAGGGGCTTCAGCACCGGCTGTCCGAGATGGAACAGGCAGTGCTTATGACGATGCGGGAGCTCCGGGAAGCCATTTACGGCAGAAAATTCGAACGGAGCGGGGAGCAGAGCTTTGTATACCGCCTGAACAGCTATCTCTCGGAGGCAGAACGACAGTATAAGGTGGAGATCGCAGTGGAGCTGGATCCCGGGACGGAGGATCTGAGCGCGGCACAGAAGATCGTGATGTACCGTGTCAGCTGTGAGGCGGTCAACAATGCGGTGAGACACGGGAAAGCGAAGCATATCGAGCTGCATGTCCGCGTGAGAGAAACGGCACTGACCGTGACAGTCCGGGATGACGGCTGCGGCTTTTCGGGAGGAAAAGGAAAAGCTTCTCCCGACGAGGGCAAGGGGATAGGAAATATGCGCCGCATGGCGGCGTTGATGCAGGGAAGGCTGACAGTAAAGAGCGTGCAGGGACAGGGGACGGAGCTGACCCTGAGTCTGCCGAGAGGACAGGGGGAAAAGTATGTATCTGGTACTTGACGATCATCCGATCGCGAGAAAGGGGCTGGCGGAGATTCTGCACAGCTACAGTCCGGAGGAAGAGGTGCTGGAGGCGGGAACGGTACAGGAGGCAGTCTCCTGTATGGGAGGCGGGAACACTGTGGATATCGCCTTTATCGATGTCAATCTGGGCAAGGAAAGCGGCTTTGACTTTTTCACGTGGCTGAAGAAGAAGCACGGGGAGGTGAGAACGATTTTTATCTCCTCCTCCTCTCAGGAGAGTGATTTTCTTCATGCCAGAAGGATGGGTGTGGATGCCTATATTCTGAAGGACGCCTTCATTGATGAAATCATGTTCGGGCTGCATACCGTGAAGCGGGGAGGGAAGTTTAAATGAGAGCTCGGAGAATGACCTGGCAGACGATTCCCTGCCTGATCCTGCTTCTCTGTCTCGGACTGATGGGACAGAGCTATGCCTACTGGAGCAGTACGGGGCGGGTGACGCTGAAGGAAAGGACGGGAAGCTTCGACAATCGTTTCCGGGAGGAAAATGCTGTCACAGAGCTGCTCGACCCGGAGGGAGAGGCGGTGCAGGAGCTTTCCGCAGAGATTTTGACGGGGAAAAATGGGAAAAGTACGGAAATCAGGCTGACGGAAGGCATTCCGGCAGAGCTGCTTCAGGAAGGCTATCGACTCAGGATCAGCTGTCCTGTCGAGGAAAAGTCTGCGGAGGCTCTTCCTGCGGATGCGGATTTTTCCGAAGAGGGAGAACGGATTTTTCTGTATCCGGAACAGATGTATCTTTCCGTCAACGGAGAACTGTACCGCCTGCCTTCCGTAAAGGCTCCGTTTCGGAAGAAGCTTTCCTTCCGGGGCTTTCCGGAAACGAAGCGGGAGGGGGAAGAGTTCCTTGCGGTACTGACACTGGTGCCGGAGGAGGAAGGACTTCTGACGGAGTTCCCGGCGCAGCTGGAGATTTCGGAAAAGGAGCTTTCGCAGTGTCGGCAGGAGCCGTCGGGATTTACGGAGGACGGTGTTTTTATCAGCTATTCGTTTGAGACAGATTTCCTGCTGGATCAGGCAGTGACGGAAGAAGAGGAAGAGGAGGCATAGGATGAAACGGAAAGTGGTCGTGCTCACGCTGGCTTTTTCTCTTGTGTTTACCATTTCGGCAGCTGCCTATTGGACAGAGCAGCTGAAGATGAAAACGCATGCACTCCTGCGTTATCCGGTAGAGATCGTGCTTCTGGAGGAGAATGCGAAGACGGAGGAGAGTCCCGGGGGCATGCAGGAGAACGCGGCTTCCGCCGTGCCGCAGGGCACGGAGGAGGGTATGCAGGGAACGGTCTCCGGGGAAGAGACGGTGGAAAGCCGGAAGCAGGAGGAGCAGAAAGCCTCGGAGGAAGTCCTCCCTGAGCGGGAGAAGGCTTCGGCAGAAGCGGAACGGAAAGACGGCGGAAAGGCCGAATCAGAGAAAGAGACGGCAGAAAAGGCTGAGCTGAGGGCGGAAGACAGTTCTCAGCTTCAGGACAGCGAAGGGACGGCGGCGGAGGAGAGCTCATGATGCCCTGTCCGGGAAAGAGGCAGCGGAAAAGGGAAGGCTGCTTCCTTTTTCTGCTGCTGTTTCTTTATCTTTTCCCTCTGCTGCCGCTTCTCAGAGAGAGCTTTCTGAATCAGCTGTCCCTGAGGCTCGGCTGGTACGCCCTGCTTCTTTTTTTTCTCTATGCGCTGCTGCCGCGGACTTCTGTTTCGGTGCGGGGGCTGTTGCGAAGAAGTATGCGGATGTATGCGATTTCGGGAGCCGGGATCTTCATTGCCCTCCGCTTCGTGACCGGCGTGATTCTGAAGAGTCTGAAGCTGAGCCCCTATGATCACTCCCTGCAGGGAATACTTAAGAATATACTGGAGCTTCTGCTTCTGATCGCTGTCAGGGAGAGTATTCGTTCCTACGGCATCGGGACGATACGGCATCATCTGCGGTGGAGACGCAGCCGTCTTGTCCTCCTGACCCTTTTTTTTGCGCTCTGCTCCGTGAATTTCAGCCGTTTCCTTTTGGCGGACGGGGTGGAGGGGCGTTTTGTTTTTGTAGCGAAGGAGCTGTTCCCCGCCGTTTCCGAGAGTGCGCTTCTCAGCTGTTTTGTGTATTGCGGCGGCAGCACAGCGGCGATTCTCTATGCAGGGGCACTCAGCCTTTTTCTTCACCTGTTTCCCTATCTTCCGGAGCTTCCGTGGCTCGGAGACAGTGCAATCGGTCTTTCCTTTCCGCTTTTGTATCTTATGTTTCTGCTGGGGCAGTACCGTCAGATGGCGGAATATGAAAGCGAGAGGGCGCAGCAGGGCTTTTCGACGGCTTACCTGATCGAGCTGTTTCTGGCGGTGCTGTTTTACTGGTTTTGTGTCGGCGTCTTTCCGGTCTATCCTTCCGTGATTCTGACGGGAAGCATGGAGCCCGGGATCGATCCGGGAGATATCGTACTGGTACGGAGGATTGTGTCAGAGACAGAGATCCGGAGTCTCGTACCAGGAGATATCATTCATTTTAAAAGAGAGGATATCACCATTACGCACCGGATTCTGAAAAAGGAGGAGGATGAAGCGGGGAACCTCAGCTTTATCACCAAGGGGGACAATAATGTCTCGGAGGACACGGAGCCGGTTCTGCCGAACGATATTCGCGGACAGGTGGTCAGGGTTCTGCCAAAGGCGGGACTGCCCGTCCTCTTCCTGCACAGCGGAGAGGAGACCCCGGAGGAGATCCGGGAGCAGAAAGCCCGATAGAGGACGAAAACGACAGGGGGAAATATGGCTACAGAGAAAAAAGGAACGGCACGGATCCACGCTCTGCTGCAGAAGGGACGGCAGAGATTTCGGGGGATCGTACTGGACGGGAGGCAAAGAGTTTTTTTCTCCGTCGGCGGAGCGGTGCTTCTTCTCGGAGGGATTGCGATGGTACTGTCCTCCGGAGTACAGCGGGCGGAGAAAATCACGGAAGCGGTCTATCAGTATGAGCTGACGGCATCCTCCGACTGCCATGTGCATCTTTATCCGAACCAAGTCTATCCGGAGGAGTGGCTTTCTGGCAGAGACATCTATCCTGCCCGTCTGACCGAAGGGATGATGCTTTCTTTTCATGCGGAGCTGCAGGGAGACGGCAGTGTCCGGGCAAGAACGCAGGGAAGCTATGAGCTCTCTGTGGTGATGCGGGGATATTACAGCCGGGAAGCAGAGAAAAAGACAGTATTTGAAAAAACCGAGTTACTGGAGTCCGGAGAGATCCCGGCGGTTTCCGGGAATCGAAGAGAGCTGGAAACCAGGCTTTCTCTTTCCCCTTCAGAATACGCAGAGAAGTTTGCGGGTATCGAGGAGGAGATCGGAGGAGGGACAGAGAGGGAGTGTTATCTCCTTTTCCATGGTGTTTTCCGTATAGAGACAGAGGAGGGGAGACAGGAAAAAGAATTTTCCCAGAGTATCCCGCTTCCGAGCAGCACAGACAGCGGCTTCTTCACTGTGCTGCTTCCGGAGGAGGTACGGGAGACGGGAGAGATCCGGCGGGAAACGGGGGCACGGATCCTTCGCTCATGGCAGCAGCCTGCCGGAGGGGTCCTTCTGGCTGCTGCCGGAATCGCCCTCCTTGTTTTTACCTGGCTTCTGGCAGGAAAGCCCGGCGCGGAAGCATTCTGGAAGCTCAGGATGCGGAGACTGCTCAGGCGCTACGGAAGCAGACTGGTTTACACCGCCTCCCCTCAGTCCGCTTCCGGAGACAGCGTGCTTCTTCAGGATATGGAAAGCCTGCTTCTGATTTCCGAGGAGCTGAGAGAGCCGGTGCTCTGCTGTCTGGATGCGGAGGGGCTGCCGATGAACGGCGAATTTTTGATACAGATGAGGGGGAGAAGCTTTCTGCTGCGGATTCCCAAGGAGTTACCACTTTAGTGGTAGAAAAGAGTAGAGGAAGGACGCAGAGAAAAGTAGGCTTTCGCCGGATGCGGATTTCCGGCTTTGCGGCTATCCTACAGACAGTGGATTTTAAGAACGAAGCATAGTCAAGAAAGGAAGGAAACACATGAGAAGAGCAGGAAAGAAATCTTTGATCGGCGGACTTCTGGCGCTGTCGCTGGTCCTGACAGGTACGGGATATGCGTACTGGACGGATACCCTGAATGTCACGACAAAGGCAAGCACAGGCGACCTGGATGTTACCTTTGCGGATCTCGGACTGTATGCACAGTACGGCAATGAGACGCTGAAGGGCGGATGGAGTATTGTGGACGGTATCGGCGAGAGCGGATATGTGGACGACTCCTTCTTCATGAGAGGAAGCTCGAATTACAATATCATCGCGAAGCCCGGCAGTATCGAGGAGTACAAGAAGCGTCAGCGCGGCTACGCTGCCACTGACTTTGACGCAAAGCTGGTGGATGCGGACTGGGTTAAGAGAGACGGCGCCACCTACAATCATGCCAACACCAAGGGCAGTGACAAGATTGAGATCAAGATCAACGAGATGTATCCCGGATATGCTCAGGCATTCCGTTCGGATATCCTGAATGTGGGAAGCATCGCAGCGAGACTCAGCGGCCTGAAGTTCACGATAGAGGGAGAAAAGGACGGCGTTGCAGAGGATATGCTCGGCGTGGCAATGCTGGTACAGGGCGAGCTGTACAGCCCGAAGGATATGGCATTTGACGACCAGGTTGTCTTCAGGCTGGTGAAAGAGCTGGGACTTTCCGCTGAGGACTACTTCACGGTAGGCGGCGTGGACTTTGTCAGACTGTCTGCTCTGAAGAAACTGGATCCGGCGGTGGTTCGTGTCGCTGTGGAGAATGCAAACATCCTTTGCAGCCCGGCAACCGACAACAGAATGGATCTTTTCCTCGGCATTGCAATGGATCCGGATGCAAACGGCAGATACACCACCGGTTCCACCAAGGATCTGAAGGATAACAACGATGCTCTGAGCCAGAACAAGGGCGTTACCGTAGGTATCGACTTCCTTTGGGATCAGTTCAACGAGGGCAAGGATGCCGGCAACCCCAACCTTCTTCATCTCCAGAACAAGTAAAAGTCACTTTTCATAAAAAGGAGATATCCGGGTCGGGGCTCAGGAGGCTCTGAAATAACGGTACAGAAAGACAGCAGGAGCGTCACATGATTTGTGGCGCTTCTGCTGCTTTACGTAAGCTTCTTTTCCTGTGCCGCCTTTTTTCTGCCGCCGACCGTGGGTTTTCCGGGCACCAATGTAACAGAAGAGCCGCAGCTTCCTGTGCATGGGGTATGGCTTTCTCCTGCTTTCAGCCTAAGGATCTTCTAAAGCTGGCAAATTCGTGAAATGATGATAAACTGGATTACGTAAAACCTGAAAAGCGATACAGCCCCTATCCTGCGGGGAAATGCATCGGAGCTGAATCTGGCAGGAAAAGGAAGGGGGATCGGCGATGACAGTGTTGATTTCGGGCGGATGAAATGGATAGGAATGAAGCACAGGAAAATCATTTTCAAAAGATGGCGTCGACGCCGGTGGAAAGGCTGATTCTATCGCTTTCCGTACCGACCATCATCAGCATGCTGGTGACAAATTTTTACAATCTGGCGGACACTGCCTTTGTCGGGACCCTCGGCAACAGCCAGAGCGGTGCCGTCGGAGTCGTCTTCGGCTTTATGGCGGTTCTTCAGGCGGTCGGCTTCATGTGCGGACAGGGCAGCGGCGCCTATGTCTCACGGCGGCTGGGTGCCAGGGATGTGAAGGGGGCTTCGTATTTCGCATCGACAGGACTGTTTACCTCCTTTGTGCTTGGGTTGATCATCGGGGTTCTCGGCTTCTGCTTTCTGACGCCGCTGGTGTTCGCTCTCGGCTCCACGGAGACCATTGCCCCCTATGCGAAGCAGTATGTGGGCTGCATCCTTCTGGTGGCACCGATTACCACCATCAGCTATACGCTGAATAATCTGCTCCGCTATGAGGGGAAGGCGTTCTATGCGATGATTGCGCTGGTTTCCGGCGCGTTTCTCAATATCCTCGGAGACTGGTATCTGATCATGGAGCTGCATCTCGGCGTTCTCGGCGCCGGCATCGCAACCGCAGCTTCACAGCTGATTTCCACAAGCTTCCTGCTGCTTCCCTTCCTCCGGGGAATCACGCAGTCCAGACTCGGCATCTCCCGGATTCGGCTGTCGAAGGTTTCTCTGATCTGTACCACGGGCCTCCCCTCCCTGTTCCGGCAGGCACTGAATTCCGTCGCGACCATTGTGCTGAACCGTACCGTGATGGCTTACGGAGACGCAGGGGTTGCCGCGATGTCCGTTGTCAGCAGGATCAGCTTCTTTATCTTTGCCGTTGCCGTCGGCATCGGACAGGGCTTTCAGCCGGTGAGCGGCTTTAGCTACGGAGGCGGGCTGTTTCGGAGACTCCGCAGGGGCTATCGCTTTACGCTTGCCCTTTCGGAGCTGCTGATTCTCCTTCTGGGGACAGTGGCGTTTCTCCGGGCGCCGGAGCTGGTTGCCTTTCTTCGAAATGATCCGGAGGTCATAGGCATCGGGACGAGGGCACTTCGGCTGCAAAGCATCGCGCTTTTCGTGATGCCGTATTCCATGACAGCGGAGATGCTGTTTCAGACGACGGGAAAAACCTTCGAGGCGTCCGTGCTTTCGATTCTGCGTTCGGGGCTTTTCTTCCTCCCCTCCCTTCTGATTCTGGCGGAGTTCCGGGGAATCGCAGGGATTCAGGAGGCGCAGCCCCTTTCCTGCCTCCTGACGGTATTTCCGACAAGCTTCTTTCTCCTTCCCTACTTTCGGAAGCTCCCGAAGGAGGACCGCATCTAAAGGCCCGCTCCGCCCGATTATGACAAATCTGTCATAATCCTGTCATGATAACGCCACCCTTGCTTTCTATACTGAATCTTAAAGAGACACGGAATCCATGGTTTCCCGGTCCATGGTTTCCCCGGGGAGCTCTGCACGACGGTGCGCCGGAAACTCCGAACGGAGCTTTCCGTTCTCCTAAGAGGATCCTCGGGGAAACACGGTACGGAGATTTTTCCGAAACAGAGAAAAGCAGTAGAAGGAGGAGCTAAGAATGGTAGCATTGGTCGGTTTTCTCATGATTATCAGTATCGTGACCCTGCTTCTGAAGGGGAAGATGTCTCCCATCGTGGTTCTGGCGGTCATCCCCTTTATCGCAGCCCTGATACTCGGCTACAGTCCGGTTGCGATTTCGGAATTTATCAAGAAGGGAGTCGGAACCACCACCAGCAACGGGATTCTTTTCATCTTTTCCGTGATTTACTTCGGGGTGCTGTCCGACACGGGACTCTTCGATATTATCGTCCGGTGGCTGGTGAAGAAGGCGGGCAATAATGTGATTGCGGTGACGGTGGCGACGGCGATTGTGGCAACCATTGCCCATCTGGACGGCACGACGGCAACGACCGTTCTGATCACGATTCCGGCACTGTATCCGGTCTATCGGCGGATGCGTATCGATACCAGGATTCTGCTCTGCATCACCGGCGCCTGCATGGGAGTCATGAATCTTCTGCCCTGGGGCGGGCCTACGGCGCGTGCTGCCACCGTGCTTCAGATGGATGCCAATGCGCTCTGGCACATGCTGATTCCCATTCAGATCTTTGGCTTGATTTTTAATCTTGTTCTGGCAGTGCTGCTCGGCATGCTGGCAGTGAAGAAGGGGGCAGCCGGGGGAGAGGAAGCATCCTCCGGGATCGTGGAAAAGCAGAAGGAGGAGGACAGCCGGCTCCGGAAGAAGAGTGCGTTCCTGGTCTTTGACCTTCTTCTGACCGCAGGGCTGATTGTGATTTTATCGATGGGGGTTGCAAGCAGCTATGTCGTCTTTATGGTGGGACTCTGTATCCTTCTGGCAGTCAACTATCCGGATCAGAAGCTGCAGGATCAGCTGATCAAGAAGCACGCTCCGGCAGCCCTTGCGATTTCCGCGACACTGTTTGCCGCGGGAGCCATGGTCGGGATCTTTGACGGAACCGGCATGCTGGAGGCGATGGCGAATGCGATCATGGCAGTGATTCCGGCGTCTCTCGGCAGATTCATTCATATCATTTTCGGACTGCTTGCCTTGCCGCTGGGGCTTTGCATCGGAACCGACGCTTACTTCTACGGCATCATGCCTCTGGTCATGCAGGTAGGAGAGACCTATGGCGTAGCTTCCCTGTCCACGGCTCTGACCATGATCATCGGGAAAAATCTTGCCCTGATGGTGAGCCCTCTGGTGCCCGCCACCTATCTCGCGATCGGTCTGACCAATACAGAGCTGAAGGACCATATGAAGTTTTCGATTCCGCCCTATTATCTCATCAGCGTCATTATGATGGTCATCGGCGTAATCATCGGTTTGATTCCGGTATAAGACGAGGCTTCTTCCCTCGCCATGGAGGAGAGTCCCAGAAAGGAGCTTCGGATCTCCCTGAGGAGGGTCGGGGAGGAGGCAAGGCTTCTGGTCAGAGACAGCGGCTGCGGAATCAGCAGGGAAGCGATGGAGCGAATCTTTGAGCCCTTCTATACGACGAAGGGAAGTCAGAGAGGAACCGGACTCGGGCTTTCTGTCGTAAGGAATGTGATTCACTCCGTTCAGGGAAGAATCGAAGTGAGGAGTGAGCCGGGAGAGGGGACAGAGTTTCAGCTGTATTTTCCGATCCTGAAGGAGCGGGAGAAGGAGCTTCTGCGGATTCATATCCGGAACATCGCACTGGTGGGGCAGACGGCAGGACTTCCCGGAAGGGCAGAGGGGAAATACAAGCTCAGGAAATGGAGGAATCCCACTGCCTTTCTGCATGAGCTGGAGCGAAATCCAAGGCTCTGTGACAGTGTCATCTCCTCCTACCTTCTGGAAGGGATGAACGGAATCGAGCTTTTGGAGATGGTAAAGAACAGGAATCCCTCGATTCGCCGTATCCTTCTTATGCAGGAGCCGGGAAAGGATATGGAATGGTATCTGGAAAACCAGATTGTCGACAGAATCCTCTCTGCGGAGGAGTGGGAGCGTGTTTCCGAGCTGCTGTAATCTTTTCGGACTCGGAGAATGAGGCATCCCTTCTGTTCCGGTAGACAATTTCCGCCTGTTTTTGTTATGATACCCTCTTGCGGCAGAAAAATAACAAGAGGAGGATAGTCATGAAAAAATCAACTGCAGGTATCGCTTATGGAATTCTGGCTGTCGGCGTGATTGCCGGAGGCTATCTGGGATTTCAGGGAAGAAATCTCGGAAAGCTGAAGCTGGGAAACGGTGCGGAAGCGCTGAGCGGCACGGCAGAGGGCTTCGGCGGAGCAGTCACAGTCAATCTTGCCAGAAAAGAGGGAAAGATTGAGGGGGTGGAGATTGTCGGCAAGGACGAAACGCCGGAGGTCGGACAGGCAGCGTTTCAGGAACTGAAGGTGCAGGTTCTGAGCGCACAGAGCGCGGGGATCGACGGTGTGAGCGGAGCGACCTTTACCAGCAATGCGGTGAGGAAGGCGGTTGCGCAGGCGCTCGGGGAAGAGCTTCCGGAGGAAGCTGGAGCTGAGTCGGCAACGGAGACGGAGACAGCAGAGACAGAGAAAAGGGAGCTCAGAGAGGTTCCGGGAGGACTTTCGATCGGAGAGGCTCTGGAGGTAGCGCATGGAGAGAAGTCCTTTGCCCAGGTGGCAGCGGTTGTTCAGGGGGATAAGGTCGTTGCGGCTTACATCGATGAGTATCAGTTCATGCCGAAGGACAGCGTGACGGCGGTCCCGAACAGTGATCAGGAATTCGGACAGGACTATGCGGGCTCTGCGGTTCTGGCATCCAAGAGAAGCAACAGTGCCTACTACAGCGGGCTGATGCAGGAGAAGGCAGGCGCGACCTCCACCATCGACAGCGGCTATGATGCGATTCAGAACTTCGCCGCAGGAAAGACGATTGAAGAGCTGGAGAAGACGGCTGCCATGGACGATGCCGTCGATGCCGTTTCCGGTGCCACTCTGAAGGATACGGCAAACTATCTGAGGGCGATCGTTTCTGCGGCAAAAGCGGCGCAGAACAATCAGGCAGTGGCATTTGACGGAGATCTCTCCGGGCTTCGGCTCCATTTTGCCACAGGCGCCGCACACGGTACGAAGTGCTTCAGTACCGCTGCGGTTCTCACAGACGGAGACAGGATCGTTCTTTCCTATCTGGACGAGTTCCTGTTCTTACAGAAGGACGGCAGCATCGGAGTGCCGAACAGTGACAAAAAGCTTGGCGAGGATGTCAAGGAGGGCATGGTTCTGGCATCGAAGAGAGTCAATGCTAGAGCGTACTCCAGACTGATGCAGGAGAAGGCAGGCGCGACCTCCACCATTGACGGCGGCTATGACGCGATCCAGGAAGCGGTACAGGGCATGAGCATTGAGGAAGCAGAAAAGCTGTCGCAGCGGGACGATGCCGTCGATGCCGTTTCCGGCGCGACCCTGAAGGACACTGCCAATTATGTCGGTCTGATCGTTAGCGCGGCAAAGAACTAAGTGCATCCTCGTCTGCGATCAGCGTGACATCCGGGTGAAACTGGAGGATGGAGGCAGGGAGACGCGGCGTGACCGGACCGGAGAGCGCCTGCTTCAGAATCTCCGCCTTTCCTGTGCCGGAAACGAGCAGCAGAATCTGCCTTGCAGAGAAAATGCTGCCGATTCCCATGGTATAGGCCCTTTTCGGGACCTCCCCGAGACTTCGGAAAAAGCGCCGGTTGGCTTCGATCGTGGAGGAATCCAGAGTGACGCAATGGGTGCCCGACGGAAAAATATCGTCCGGCTCATTGAAGGCGATATGTCCGTTCGGGCCGAGTCCCAGAAGCTGCAAATCCACGGGTCCCAGACGCGCGATCAGCCTGTCGTAGTCCCGGCAGGCTTTTTCCGGATGGAGCTCCGTGCCGTCCGGAACGTGGGTGCGGGTCTTTTCGATATTGACATGATCAAAGAGCTGAGTGTTCATAAAGTAACGGTAGCTGTGAGGGTCTTCCCCGGAAAGCCCCTGATACTCATCAAGATTCAGCGTGCTGAGCCGGGAGAAATCCGCCTCTCCCCTCTGATACGCCTGAACCAGATTCTGATAGAGCCCGACAGGCGTCCCGCCGGTAGCAAGTCCGAGGACGCTGTCCGGCTTTTTCCGTATCTGCGCGAGGAATAGTCCTGCCGCCGTTTCACTCATTTCCCGATAATTCCTGCTGCGATAAATTTTCACCATCCGTTCCTCTCTCCCTGCGTCTCTCCGGCTAAAATATCCCGCTGCTGCCGGAGCTCTGCTTTCGGGAAAATATCATAACATTCACGCTATATTCCGGATTTCAGTATAACAAGATCTGCCCCGAATGCAAGAAAGGGCGCCGGCATCCGCAGCTTTTCCCTGTTTTCTTTTCCGCCCGGGAGAGATATCCTATATATTATAGGAGGACAGAGGGATCGAAAGCTGGGATCCGGACAGAGTATTTGATGAGGGAAAGTATGGAAATCAACAACTGCTATATCTATACCGCTGACGGGAGACTTCACCCGGGGAGCCTCGGGACAGAGGGGGAGAGGATCTCCGGACTCAGGACAGCGGCGGAGGCGGTCCCCTTCAGCGGGCTTCCGGCGCAGGCGGACATCCTGCTGCCGGGGCTGATTGACCTTCATTTTCATGGTGCGATGGGAAAGGACGTCTGTGACGGAAGCAGAGAAGCGATAGATGCGATTGCCTCTTATGAGCTCAGGCATGGCGTTACCTCCATCTGTCCGGCGACACTGACGCTTCCGGAGGAGCAGCTGTGCCGGGTGCTTCGGATCATGGCGGAGTACCGGAGGGAGAAGAAAGCAGGCCGCGCGGAGCTGATCGGCATCAATATGGAGGGACCCTTCATCAGTCCTGTAAAAAAGGGAGCGCAGAACGAAAATTATATCCGGAATACGGATCTTTCCTTGCTGAAGAGATTCCTTGCGGCGGGAGAAGGGCTCGTCAAGATCGTGGGACTCGCCCCGGAGGAGAATCCGGAGTACCTGCCCTACCTGGAGGAAGCCAGAAAACTGGTTCGAGTGTCCCTGGCACATACCAATGCGGATTACGATACTGCCTGCACGGCACTCAGGAACGGGGCAAGCCATGCCGTACATCTCTACAATGCGATGACAGGAGCGGGCCACCGGGAACCCGGTGTGGTCGCCGCAGTCTTCGAGAAGCTTGAGGGCTATGCCGAGCTGATTACGGACGGAATTCATGTCCATCCGGCAATGGTGCGGCTGGCGTTCCGGGAGCTTACGGAAAAGAGAGCCGTGATTATCAGCGACAGTCTGCGTGCGACGGGGATGCCGGACGGAGAGTATGAGCTCGGAGGACAGACTGTGGTGAAGCAGGGAGAGCTCTGCCGGCTGAAGGAGGGGGGCAATATCGCGGGCTCCGTTTCAAACCTCTACGACTGTGTAAAAACAGCGGTGCTGCGCATGGGGATTCCCTTCGAATCTGCCATCCGGGCAGTGACGAAAAACCCTGCGGACTGTCTCGCCGTATCCGACCGTCTCGGCAGCATCGCCCCCGGGAAGCAGGCGGACCTTCTCCTGATCCGGCCGGATTTCACACTGAAAAGGCTGTGGAAACGAGGAAAAAACATCGATGTTTCATAAAACACTTGCCAAATACCATTGCAGACGATATAGTTGCCGGAGTCTGTAAAATAAAGGATGCTCATCCGGCACTTTCTGGGGATTGCCGCTTTCGGCATGGCTCTCCCCGGCCGGGAGTCGGGGGTACGGGACACGCTGTCCTCGGGAAAAAGGGGAGAATATGGGATTTCTTAAGGAATTCAAAGAGTTTGCATTTAAAGGGAACATGATTGATCTGGCAGTCGGTATGATTGTCGGCTCCGCGTTCACTGCGCTGGTCAACGATCTGATCAAGGATATCGCGATGCCGGTACTGTCTCTGGCGACGGGGAGGATGGATTTTGAAAATATGTTCTTCCCGATGGCAGGACAGACGACAAAGGTACTGGCGGAGGCACAGGAGCAGGGCTCTGTTCTGGCCTACGGGGCCTTCGTCACCGCCGTCATCAATTTCCTGGTGATGGCACTGGTCGTATTCCTCTTTGTGAAGCTCATGAACCATGCGCGGAGGAAAGAGGAGCTGCCGGCAGTGGAAACAGAGAAGGCGTGCCCGTACTGCAGGACCAGGATCGACATCCACGCAACACGCTGCCCTCACTGTACTTCCCTCCTTTCGGGCTACCATAATCCGGAGGAATCGCGGTCTGACTTGAAGCAAATCCCGGGGAGACCTGCCGAAGATGGGAAGATATCCTGAGACAGCAAGACGGAGAAGTCGGCGAGAGGGCAGACGGACTGCCGGAGGAGCTTTGATGAACGGAAACACAGAAAAGAAATGGACCTTGCGGGCAGGTTGCATGGGGATCTCATGCAATCTGCTTCTTTTTGCGCTGAAGTTTTTTCTGGGGCATCTCTCCCGCTCCGTTTCGATTCAGGCAGATGCCACCAACAATCTCTCCGACGCCCTGACCTCGGCGCTGTCACTGTTCGCGGCGCTGTATGCGAGAAAGGAAGCGGATGAGGAGCATCCCTTCGGGCATGGACGGATGGAGTACATTATGACGATGATTCTCTCCATGCTGATTCTCCAGGTGGGGATGCAGATGCTCCGGGAGAGTATCGGAAAGCTGCTTTGCGGGGGAGATCCGAGCTATCCGGGCTTTGCGGTCTGGATTCTGCTCTTTTCCATAGGGCTGAAGGTTCTGATGGGACTGTTCTACCGCCTCGTGGCAGAGAAGAGCCGTTCCGAGATCTACCGGGCCTCCATGACCGATTCCTTTCAGGACGTGCTTGTCACCGCTGCGACGCTCCTCGGGCTGTTCCTCTCTCTGTTCTGCCGCCTGAATCTCGACGGCATCCTCGGCATCCTCGTCTCTCTGGTCGTTCTCCGTAACGGCATCGGCATTTTTCGGGAAATGCTGGAGCCTCTGCTCGGGCAGCAGATGGATCCCGGGCTTTATTACACGATTCGAAGCTATGTCGACAGCATGGAGGGCGTACTCGGGAGCCATGACCTGATGCTCCATAGCTATGGACGGGACCGCTGTATGGGATCCATCCATGTGGAGGTGGACGGAAGCAGCACACTCCGGGAGCTGCACCCTCTTCTTGACAGGATAGAGGAGGAGATTTTCAATCATCTGCATGTGGAGATGGTTGTCCATCCGGATCCGGTAGAGAATGGCCCGGAGATTCAAAGGGTTAAGGCGTATCTGAAACAGCTTGTGCAGGAAGAGAAAAAGCTTCTTACGGAGCGGGGGAGGTTCGAGTGGCTCAGCTTTCATGACCTGCATCATGAGCTGAGCGGGACAGGGCAGGAGACCCTGCATTTCGACCTCTGCGTCCCATGGAGACTGCACGGAGCGGAAGAGGAGCGGATGAAGGAGCGGATACAGAACCGTCTTCAACAGAGATTCCCGTCGCTTCGCTTCCTGATCCATACCGAGCACCCCTATCTTTCCTTTTCCTCGGAGGAGGCGGTCAGAAGCGCGAGAAAACAGGGGCTCAGGAGGGCATGGGAGATGGAGGGCCGCTGCGGGACGGAGGCAGGAAAAGCAGGGGAGAAAGGAAAGAAGGAAATATGAGCTACGAGATGCGTTCCCGGGTCAGATACTCGGAAACAGACTGTGAGGGGAAGCTGAGTGTGACGGCGCTGTTTAACTATCTTCAGGATTGCAGCACCTTTCACTCCAATGATGTGGGACTCTCCACCAGAGTGCTGGAAGAGGAGAACAGAGCATGGCTTCTGTCCTTCTGGGATGTGTATATTGTGCGTATGCCGGAGCTCTATGAGAGCATCCGTATCGGCACCAGCCCGCATTTCTGCCATGGGGTCATCGCCTATCGAAACTTCTGGATTCAGGATGAAGAGGGAAGCTTCCTTGTGAAGGCGGATTCCGTCTGGTTCCTCTATGATACCGGGAAGAGGAAGCCGACCCGTATCACGGAGAAGGATTTAACCCCCTTCGGTGAGAGAAAGGATGTGCTGGGGCTTCCGCGGGGGGAACGCAGGATACATCTGCGGGAGCTGCGGGAGCCTTCTCCGGAGATCCGGATTCTGCCGCATTACATTGACGGCAACAGACATGTCAACAACGCACAGTATGTGCAGATGGCGGCGGATGTCCTTCGGGAGAGGGGGATTTGCAGCATGGGCATGAACGGCATACGGAGGATCCGGGCGGAGTATCAGAAGGCGGCAGTGCTTTCCGATATTCTGGTGCCCCATGTGGGCGTGTCGGAGGAGGGGGATGTCGTGAGCTTCAGGTCCAGAGAGGGAGAGGTATATTGCAATGTTGAAATTGGGTGAGATGCAGGATCTCGTAATGGAAAGAGAGAAGGAGTTCGGGGTATATCTCTCCGACGGAGAGGGAAGATCCGTACTTCTGCCGAGAAAATATGTGCCGGAGGGAAAGAAGACAGGAGATACGGTCAATGTATTCCTGTACAAGGATTCCGAGGACCGCTGGATCGCGACGACCCGCCGCCCGCTGCTTCTGGCGGGGGAAATCGGCAGAGTCAGGGTGTCGGATGTCTCGGAGATCGGCGCTTTCGTGGATATCGGCCTGGAAAAGGAGGTTCTGCTTCCGCACCGGGAGATGCGCTATACGCTGAAAAAGGGGCAGGAGATCGAGGTCTATCTCTACGTCGATAAATCCGAGAGGCTCTGCTGTACCAGCTATACCAGAAAGCATGAGGAGGCGAAGTGCCTGGATCAGAGGGAAGTGAAGCAGTATCATTACGAGGAGAATGCCGAACGGCTTCTGAAAATATTACAGGAAAAGTTCGACGGGCATGTGCCGTATACCGATAAAACTGTACAACCTGAACAAACCTCGGAGGACTTCGGGATGTCCAAAGCGGCGTTCAAGCGGGCAATCGGCAAATTGCTGAAGGACGGCCGCATTAAAATAACAAAGAGCTCTATATTTTGTGTATATTGACAGGAACGGAAATTTTCGTCGTTAAAAATGTCGAAAAAGCCGTTGCTTTTTTGTCAGATGCTCCGTAGCCGCGCTCCGTCAATCTTGTTAAAATAGCAGAAAACATCATTGTGGTACTGGAAGTAACCCAAAGGAGAGAGAAATCATGGCAAGCGTACAACTGAAGAATGTGGAGAAGAAGTATCCGAACGGCTTTGTGGCAGTAAAGGACTTTAATCTGGACATCAAGGACAAGGAGTTTATCATTTTTGTCGGACCCTCCGGCTGCGGAAAGTCCACCACCCTCAGGATGGTGGCGGGACTGGAGGATATCAGCGGCGGTGAGCTTTACATTGACGGCAGGAAGATGAACGAGGTCGAGCCGAAGGACCGTGATATTGCGATGGTTTTCCAGAATTATGCACTGTATCCGCACATGTCCGTCTATGACAACATGGCATTCGGACTGAAGCTTCGGAAAACACCGAAGGAGGAGATTGACAGGAAGGTACATGAGGCAGCCCGTATCCTGGATCTGGAGCATCTTCTGGACAGGAAGCCGAAGGCTCTTTCCGGCGGACAGAGACAGAGGGTGGCGATGGGACGTGCCATTGTCAGAAGACCCAAGGTTTTCCTGATGGATGAGCCGCTGTCCAATCTGGACGCCAAGCTCCGCGCACAGATGCGTGTGGAGATTGCGAAGCTCCACAAGTCCCTGGAAACCACCATCATCTATGTGACGCACGATCAGACCGAGGCGATGACACTGGGAACCCGTATTGTTGTCATGAAGGACGGTGTGGTGCAGCAGGTAGACAGCCCGGAAAATCTGTATGATACCCCCTGCAACAAGTTTGTCGCAGGCTTTATCGGCTCTCCGCAGATGAACATGATCGATGCGGAATGCCTTGAGGAGAACGGGGAGCTGCTGCTTTCCTTTGCGGGGCACAGAATCGCCCTGAACGAGAAGAAGGCAAAGGCATTAAAAGAGCAGGGCTATCTCGGAAAGACCGTAACGCTCGGCATCCGCCCGGAGGATCTGCATGACGATGAGGAATCTCTCGCGGCACATCGGAAGTCGGTGATCTCCTCGGAGATCCGCGTCTATGAGATGCTCGGCGCGGAGACTCTCCTTTACTTTGATCTCGGAGATGCCTCCTGGACCGCCAGGGTCAACCCGAAAACCGCAGCCAGGACCGGCAGCACGGTGAAATTTGCTCTCGACGAAAACAAGATTCATGTCTTTGACAGGGAGACGGAGAAGACGATTACGAACTGAGGAATGCCGGGGATATCCTCGTTTCCCGGGAGTCAGGATAGTACAGGCGCAGCAGTGGCAAAACTGCTGCGCCGTTTTTTTGAGATACGGAAAAATCTTCGGGGCTGCACCCTGTGCCGCCTCCCCCGGGATACGGTATCGGAGCGCTTTACCGGCGGCATCCTGCCGATCTTCTTGCTGCCCCGGGACATGAGATCGTAGCCTCCGGCTTCCCCGGACCTCTGTCTCACGGCAGCGGAGCTGCACAAGGGAGCCAAAATCGGTACGCGATTTGTGACATATATCACAGATATTCCCATCGCAAGAATGTATCATGTATACATGAAATCGAAGAGGAGGAGACGGCAGGAGCGGCGGAGGCTCTGCACTCCCGCCGGCATCTCTCGTTTCATGATGACAGTACAGGAGGATATATCATGATCAATCCAAGAAAAGCAGCGATTGTCGGTCTCGGAAACGTCGGCGCATCCATTGCCTTTGCGTTGATGCAGGAGAATCTTTACAGCGAGCTGGTGCTGATCGATTATAACCGGGACAAGGCGGAGGGGGAGGCGATGGACCTTTCCGACGGGCTTCCCTATGTCGGCTCCATCAATATCCACGCCGGTTCCTATGAGGAGGTGGGAGACGCAAGCATCATCATCATCACTGCCGGCGCGGCGCAGAAGCCGGGAGAAACCAGACTGGACCTCGTGAAGAAAAACACGAGGATTATGGAGTCCGTGATTACGGAAGTCAAAAAGACCGAATTTGAAGGGATCCTTTTGATTGTGGCGAATCCGGTGGACATCCTGACGCACGAGGCGCAGAGACTCTCCGGCTATCCGGAGGAGAGAGTCATCGGCTCCGGCACGGTTCTGGACAGTGCGAGACTGAAGGACGAGATTTCGAAGCATCTGGCAGTGGACGGCCGTTCTGTGCATACCATGATTGTCGGGGAGCACGGCGACAGTGAGGTGCCGCTCTGGAGCATTACCAATATCGCCGGGGTAGGGCTCAATGAGTTCTGCGAGATCCGCGGGCATCGCGGAGATCATGAGGGGGCGATGCAGCGGCTGTATGAGAATGTGCGGGACAGTGCCTACCATATTATTGAGAAGAAGGGCGCCACCTACTACGGGATTGCCATGGCGGTGACCAGGATCTGCACCGCGATTGTCAAGGATGAGCATTCCGTGCTGCCGGTCTCTGTTGCGCTGCATGGGGAATATGGTCTCAGCGCCGTGCATCTTTCCATCCCGGCGATCCTCGGCGCAAGGGGAATCGAGAATGTCCTGACCATCCAGCTGAATGCTGCGGAGATGGAAGCCCTTCGCGAGAGCGGGCAGGCGCTGAAAAAAGTGATTGAAGAGGTGGACGGCGGGCAATGACGCCCGGAGGCTCCTCCGTTGTCATGAAAAAGCACAGACGGAAAATAAATGCTCCGGGAGAGTTTCCGGACAGGGCACGGAGAGAGGCGGCAGGCAGCTCTCCGTTTTTGATGATACGATAGGAGCGTCCGATACGGCGATCATAATATACAAATAATAAAGTAAGATATTTGAAATTGCTTATCAGAGAGGAAAGTGATTTAATGGTGGCACAGCAGGTTCCCCCTGAGAGCTGCGCCGCAGGGCAGAAGGAAGAGACGCTGCCGTGCTCCTCGTGAGCAGGCTGGAAACCGCAGCGGCAGAGAAGAAAAAGGATGACGATGGCAGAGAAACATAAACAGAAGAATACCTTTATCGTTCAGATCGAGGAAAGGGAAAATGCGAGCTGGCAGGGCAGCGTGATCTGGGCGGATGCCAGAAGAAAGAAGTATTTCCGTTCCGCCCTGGAGCTTTTCCGTCTGATCCATCAGGCGGTGGAGCAGCCGGAACAGGAAGAGACGGAGCTTCCGGCAAAATCATGACAGCCGCGGGGACAGAGCGAAGGGAACGGGGGCAGGATGGAGCAGAGGCAGGAACGCTACTACGCGAATATGGTCTGCATTGCCGTCAATGCGGCAGAGCAGGAAGACTTTTCCGGGGAGATCCATCATCATTTCAGTGATGAGGGGCTTCCCTTTGCCACACTGCTGGAGATGCTCATGAAGCTGGAGGCTCTCTATGACGGCTGGGCTTTTCCGGAGAGCGCATGGAGGATCAGAAGCTTCAAAAGAGACGGGACGGAGGCTTCGAAGGCAGAGCCGGAGAAAACTCTCCTTATGCTGGAGTCCGTGGAGAGGCGGAGAGAGCTGGAGGAGAAACGGGGAGAGCTCGGGAGCTTTTTTCTCCGGACCAAATATCGTCAGAGGGCGAGCTGGCAGGGGACCTGCCTGCACAGGGAAAGCGGGCAGCGCTTTTCGTTTCAGAGCGTGCTGCAGCTGCTTCTCTGGATGGAGGAGGAGCTGCGGGGAGAGACGGCGGCAGCCGGGCGGAGAGAGGCGGAGGGCCGTCTCTGGAACCGCGCGGAGAAGCTGTGAGGAAGGCCCCATGAAACGGCAGGAGAAATTCATCAGAAAAAAAGGAATCCGTCAAGTGTCATTCCCGGGGATGGCACTTTTTCTGTTGCTTTTGCTGAGTGCCTGCACGGGGGCTTTGCAGAGTACAGAGACGAAGGCCTCCCGGGGAGCGGAGGGGAGCAGGGCAGAGAGCGGCGGAGCCTCCGGAGAAAAAACCCTTTACCGTATCGCCGTTGACCGGGATGCACCGCCGTTTTCCATGAGGAGCGGAGAGGAATATACGGGACTGGATATTGATCTGATGGATGCTGTCGCAAGAGTGGAGGGAATCACGGTGGAGTACCGCCCCATGGATTTTTCCGGCATGATTCCCTCCGTGATTACCGGAACCTCGGACGCTACGATGGGCGGGATGCGGATCACCGTAGAGCGGCAGGAGAAGCTGGATTTTTCCCTGCCCTATCTGAGGGCCTCTCTTGCCTTCGGGATGCAGAGGGAGCGGGAGATCACGGCACTTTCCGATCTGACAGACCAGGTAGTCGCGGTACGGGAGGGCTCGGTCTCCGCAGATCTTCTGGAGCGGGAGAGAGCGCATTACCGCTATTCGATCCTGACCGTCCAGAGTACGGAGGACCTTTACGGGGCTGTCACGGGGGAACAGGCACTTGCCTGTCTGACCGATGCCTCCGGCCTTTACTATGAGGCGCTGGTGCATCCTGACAGCGCGCTGAAGCTGTCGATTCTGCCGGAGTCGGAGGCAGCGGTGGCACTGGCCGTCAACCACGGCCAGAACCGGCAGCTGCTTCTCCTGTTTAATGAGGGCCTTGAGAAGCTCAGAGAACGCGGCGAGTACCAGGAGATTCTTGCGCGCTACGGGATGCAGGAGGCGTCTGCCGGCGGCTGAGCCGGAGGAGATTTCAGCTGTCGTTCCCGAAAGGAAACAATTTCTGTCGGATCGTCAGAAATCCGTAAATCATTTGTTGACAATCGGAAATAAACTTCCTTGACAAAATATGAAAAAAAAATAGAATTAAATGTGAAGTTTTTTTGTAGATTATAAAAGGAGAGTTTATGAATCCGAACCAAGAGGGAGGATATGGGAAGAACTGATTGCCAACAACGAAATAGCAAAAAATATAAGCGGATTATGGGACGGAGAAGAATTCGTTTCTGCTCCTGCTTTTTTGCGTTGTCCATGGGGGTACTTCCTTTCCCGCTCCGAAGCTTTTCCGCGGTTCTGACGGCAGCGGCGCCATACAGCGCCCCGCCTCCGGAGGGGGGCAGTCCCGCCTATGCGGGCAATGCCATCGAAGCGGCGGATCCCGGCAAGACGCTCCTTTCTGCGAGCGGGAACAAGGGAAAGACAGGGAAGAAGGAGGTCATCGACAGGGATCTGGGGGAGTTTACGATCACTGCCTATGATTATACCGAGTCTCTTGACGCGGACGGGAATCTGCAGGATACCTTCAGCGGAGTCAAGCCCCGCGCCGGACACACGATTGCCATTGACCCGGCAGTGATTCCCCTTGGATCCAGGGTCATGATCGACGGTGTGGTGTATACCGCAGAGGATACCGGCGGAAAAATCAAGGGAAAGAGGATCGATATCTATTTTGATACGCACGAGGAGACCGATGCCTTCGGCCTCCAGAAGAAGCAGGTCTTTTTACTGAAGTGATTCGCAGAGCAAGCTGCGAAAAGCGCATTATAATATGCCCCTGGGGGCATATTTCAGCGACACACTCGTGACAAGGGTAAAAAGACAGTATCAATGGATATATAACATTGTGCCTTTGTACATGATACGGAAGGCGCAGTGGAAACATGAAAATCAAAGGGAGGACAAATGAAGAGAAAATGGTGCATTTCTAATGCCAAGGGAGCGATATTCGCTGCCGCTGTTTTCCTCGGGCTTTCAGGCGCGGGAGCAATCTCTGCGTTTGCGCTGCCCGGATGGGATAAGTCGGACGGAGAATGGCGCTACTATGACGAGCAGGGTGTGCCCACCATGCAGGGCTGGCGCCGCTCGTACAACAACCGCTGGTTCTATCTTGGCACAGACGGCTATATCATGAAGAACCGTTTGCTTCAGGATGGCGACAAGAGCTATTTCCTGGGCGCCGACGGTGTGATGGTCAGGAACCAGTGGGTCGAGGTCACCAGGGACAACACGGACAACGAGGAGAGGCTCGGCTGGTACTACTTCCAGGAGGACGGCAGTGCCGCGCGCCGGAAGGACCACAAGTTTCTCTATGACATCAACGGGAAGAGCTATGCGTTCAACGAGAACGGTGTCATGCTGACCGGCTGGCTCGACGGGGACGGCGTCAAGGTAACGGATACGGATGAGCCCTTTATGGACGGCATCTATCTCGCAGAGGATGACGGCAGCGTCAGAAAGAACGGCTGGTATCTCTACGGGAGCACACTGAAGCCCTTCCACGGGGATTCTCAGGAGAAGAGCCGCCTGACCGAGAGGGACTACCACGAATATAAGGAGCTGTGGCTCTATTTTGATGAAAACGGGAAGAAGATCCACTCCAATGACAACACGAAGCTCCTGGAAAGGACCATCAAGGACAAAACCTACGGCTTCGATGAGAACGGTGTCATGGATCCGTGGTGGTCTCCCGTGGCAACGACCAATAATGTGAGCCGCTCCAACCCGGTCAGCGACCCGTCAGGCAAGCTCTTCTCGGAGTATGACGGCGGCAAGCTCCTGAAGAACCAGTGGCTCTGGATGTATCCGTCCGAGAATATCGACGAGACCGACTACAAGAACGTAGAGTGCAGCTGGTTCCGTTCCAGAGAGGACGGCAGGGTGGTGAAGAACCGGATCCGGGAGATCAACGGCAGAAAGTATGCCTTTGACGGGATCGGCAGGATGAAGGTGGGCTTTGTGCTCTTCAACAATAAGCCGGATCGCGAGCATGCCCTGGATGATACCCGTCCGTCAGGCCCCGCCAACCCGGTGACCCAGGAAGCGGAGGACCGCGGCTTTGTCGCAAATTATGACGTGGATGAGTGGGATTCCAGGAGCTTTAAGAACGGGGACCTCTACGGCATCGAGAAGGCGGATCTTTATTTCTTTTCTCCGGACGAGTTCAATGACGGCTCCATGCAGACCGGGAAAGAGCTGAAGATGACGCTGGCGGACGGCATCCATACCTTCGGCTTCCGGGACAACGGGACTGCCTACGGCAACCGAAACCGGATGGAGAAGGTGGACGGACGCTACTATATCAACGGACTTCGCCTGGAGGCGGAGCCGGAGTTCGGCTCCGGCGTCGTCGACGTGAAGGACCGCAACAACAATCACGTTTCCTACAGGGCGGTCAACACCTCCGGCAGCGTCCTGAACGGAGCACACCGTGTCCTGAAGGCGGGAGACGGCTATCTGCTGATTGCCGCGAACCGGGTCTGCGGCTATGTCGAGGACACGGACAAGGCGCCGAGATGGAACGCCAGCGGCGCCGGCGGGGCAGGCTTCTATCTCTATGATGAGGACAGCTCCAATCACTATGGCACGAATCTCTTCTGTACTGCGGCGCAGGACGGCTACAACATCTCCGCGATGCCGGAGGAGATGAAGATTAACTTCGACTGATAGCATCGCTTTTCCTTATTTTTCTGCATCCTGCTGTCCCGGAGAAAAGAGAAGGGGAAGGAAGCCCGAGCGAAAAGGGGCTTTTACGTTTTTCGTATTTTCCGAGGGGGAGTAAGGATGGGAAGGAGTAACATGAAACAAAAATTTGAACACACAGGAGGCCTGCCGGGATTTCTGCGGAAATGCAGAAAAGCTCTGTCCGCTGTCCTTACTGTGGCAATGGTCGCGGGTGCGGTGCAGCCGGCGCTTCCGGCGATGACCGCGCATGCGGAGTCGGAGCTGCCCGATGCGACGCCGGCTCTTGACAACGGCGCAAGCAGAAGAACCGCATATGTGGCGAACGGGGAATCTTTTGATCTCCATGGCATCCTCTTCGGAGAGGATTTCGGCACAGACGGCTACGATGTAAACTCGGGAAACCCCGGCGCCTTTAAGCCTTATCCTTTCACGGGTTTTTCGGGAGGGACAACAAACGGGCACCAGTCCATCACCTCCTATCATGACGCGAAATGGTATAACTTCCTGCAGGTGGTAAAGAAGGACAATAGTGCCTTTGCCCACGGCGACTCCTTCTGGGCGGGCTTCGGCAGCAGCGGCGGCTCATCCCCCTCTGCCTCGAACAATGGTAAGGTGATGACAAACAGCGGCGACGGGATTCAGTTCCGTACCTGGGTGCATCCGAGCCCGGACGGAAGTATGGTCTTTGTGGACTATACCGTTCAGAACCTGGACGCTCAGTTCAAGGGAGTCCGCTTCGGCTCTGATGCCGACATCATGATCGGCTCCGGGAATCTGCAAAGATCCGCAGGAGGCAGTTCTGCAGACTGTGCCGCCATCTACTCTACCGGCGGCGGGAACCTCCACATGGTGAATAACGGATCTGCCGACGGAACGGATCCGGCAACCTACGAGAGCTTTGACTTCATCGCGAACAATTCCGGCCTGAATCAGGGCATCACCTCGGTGGACTCTCTCTGGGTAGGCGTATATAGCAACAGAAGAAATCACCGTTTTAATCAGGATCCGGAGCACCCCATCCAATACACCGGTGTGAAGGATACCGGTATGGCATATTCCTGGAATGTCTATCTCCGTCCCTATGAGCAGGTGACCAGGAGAGTCGCCTTCTCCGCACAGGGCGCCGGCTACTATGTAAATCAGGCAACGGGAAGTAACAGCAATCACGGCACCTATGATGAGCCCTTCAAGACGCTGGAGCATGCGATCCAGAAGATCGGCAACAAGCTCGGCTATGTCTATGTGCAGGGGGACTATACGATGTCTGCACCGATCACGATCAACGCAAGCCAGAATATCACGATCCAGACCACGGACTATGACAAGGGCGGGACAGGCGGAAACGTACAGCCGATTCCGCACGACGGCTTTGCAAATCCGAGCACCATCACGGCGCCGAATGCGACGGAGGCCTTCAAGGTAACAGGGGGCTCTCTGACCGTCCAGTCCATTAAGATTAACGGTGCATCGGCACAGCATACCGCCTTCGATGTCATAGGCGGCAAGCTGAGCCTCGGCTCCGGCGTAAGCGTCGTCGGTTCCGGCACGGATCAGGCAGTGACCGCATCCGGACAGAACGGGATGGGCACGGCACTGAACATCGACGGCGGCAAGGTTTCCGTCACCACCGATGACACGCATCCGGTGAAGATCAGCGGAAACGGCAGCTCCGACCGGGGTCTTGTCAATGTCGTACAGGACGGCGGGCTGGAGCTTGGCGGCAATGTCGAGGTAAAGGGCGGAAAGTACAAGGTGGATGCGGCAACGACCGTCAAAAGGAATATCTATCTTCCGCAGGGAGTATCCATCAAAACCTCCGGGACTCTGACAGGGGATATCGGCGTGACGATTGCGGATATTCCTGCGGTATATACCGGCGGAGCCTATCAGGCGCCTCAGGAGCGGAGGATCGCGAAAGCGCCGACGACAGGCTCGGTACAGCTGCCTCCGGCGGTGTTCAAGTCGGATGATGAAGCCAACGGGCTTGTCGTGGAGAACGGCTCCACCAATGTACCGGGAATCACGGATAAGGATGTCGTTTTCCACAGAATCGGACACAATATTGTCTATAAGTATACGGATGAGTCAGGGAACCTTCTGACGACACGGGCTTCCGGCGCCATAACAGCGCTCCCGGCACCGGGTACCTTTTTCTCGACCAATACGGCGACCCCGCAGGCGGCGCTGCAGACAACGGGCGCCTATACCATGCAGATTGGTGCGCTGCAGAACACGCAGCTCTGGGTGCTGGCACCGCAGAGCCTGATCCAGGCAACGAAGGATACCACGGCTCCCGGCGCGGCAACGCAGGCGTATGAGTTCAAGAGGGCCGAGGTCTCCATGGACGGCACTCCCTGGACGCCGGCGGCAGACGGTGCGATCGGCAGCAATGCAGCCAGAGTCACGATGCCGGACGGCAACGTAACGATTACCTATGTATATCAGCTGAAAAAGATGCGCGTTACCTTCCACCTCAACAACGGTGAGGCGGATCAGATACGTGAGGGCACTCCGGGAGCAGCGATTCCGGGAATCCCGCATCCGATCAAGCTGGGCTTCAACTTCACCGGCTGGAGCGAGACCAACGGCGGTGCGCTGGCGTCTCCGCAGCCGACAAATTTCCCGAACGGGGACAAGGATTACTATGCGCTCTTCCAGTCCACCGGGGCGGGCTTCGACCAGAACGTATACTATGATGCCCTGGACGGCTACCGCTTCAAGGCAATCAACAGCCAGACCCCGTTCGGCGCTGCGATTTCCACAGAGATGAAGCATGCGTACGGCTACAGCTGGAGCCGGGATGACTCGACAGTGACGCCGGCAAGCGCAGCCAAGGTAGAATCAGGAAGAGTCAACGGATTCAATACCGCCGGAAACTTCTCCGGTACGATGCCGGCGACCAATGTCGGAATTCGCTATGTCTATCGCGTCAACAACGCAGAGACCACGGAATTCAAGGTTTTCTATCAGGATGATCACGGCAATACGATCAGGACGGCGGATACGATGCAGTTTGCCTCGGAGACGCAGCTTTCGATTCCGGCTCCGGCAATCAACGGCTTTGTGCTTCAGGATGTACAGCAGAAATACGGATTCACCAGATCCACGGACGGACTGCATGACGGTCTGGACGGCAGTATCTCCCTGAATCCGAACGAGCTTTATCGCGACACCACGGATACACATGCCGCGGCAAATCTCTTCAGCGGCGTGATGGGCAACCGTAAGGCGGCAATCACCTTTGTCTACCATTCCGACGGATCCTCGAATCCGCTCGTAAAGAACTGGAGAGACGAGGGTACCACGGATGAGAATCTGAGAAAGATCAGGGATGCGGAGAGGAGCAATCCGGCATTCAATTCTCCGGTCAATGAGCCCCTGATCAATTTCTACGGCTACAATTATGCCAATCATGCGACAGCGGATCCGGCATCGGCAGGTGCATTTACAGCCGGAGCCTTCAGCGGAACGATGCCGAACGGAGAGCTGGACCTGACCTGGAGCTACAACAGAGATATGAATCTCTGGAAGAAGGTTACTTTCAGGGCAGGCGCGCACGGAAGCCTGAACAATACTTCCACAGGCGCCTTCGGTACCGAGGGCTATGTCTCCTCGGATGTTCATCCTGCCGGGGCAGGAAGCTTTGAGACAAACGTTCTCGCAACGGACGGCACGGCAGAGGGAAATGCAGCAGGCTATACGCTGCAGGTGATGAAGGCGAAGGGACTGGTTCCCAAGGCTGCTGCGGATCACCTCTATCAGTTCAGGGGCTGGCGGCTGGATGCCAACAATGACGGCGTTCCGGACGATGCGGACCCGACCCACCTGCTGCAGGACGATTTCCAGTTTGAGAATCCTGGACCGAGCCATCCGATCACTCTGATTGCGGAGTTCGGAGAGGACCCGGCACACTGGGGCGACATCTACTTCACTGCCGGAGAGCACGGAACGATTGCCTCGACACCGGCATCGGCACATGTGAATGATGAGCAGCAGTGGAGCACCGTAGCGACGCCGGCGGCAACCCCGGAGGTGAACTACCTCTTTACGGCTCCGGCAGGCTGGAA
Organism: uncultured Oribacterium sp.; assembly: GCA_963545355.1. Taxonomy (GTDB): domain Bacteria; phylum Bacillota; class Clostridia; order Lachnospirales; family Lachnospiraceae; genus Oribacterium. The sequence continues at coordinate 36,957 of CAUUIW010000004.1, forward strand.
GTTGGATAACACACTGATGCAGCCGACAAGCGTGGTCGTGCCCGGCAGGACCTATACCGCAAGCTTCCGTCCGGATCCGGATGTCTTCGGCATCCCGACAAGAGAGGTGGAGGCGGTCGGCCACATCAATAACGGCAACCGCGGCAAGGGACAGATTACAGTCTTCCATACCGATCCGAATTACCAGTACGTCGTGACGGATACGGCAGGCAATATCGTTGCGGTACAGCCGGGAAGCCCGACCAATACCAACTACTTCGATGACCTGGAGCCGGAGACCCGCTACCATGTCTATGAGGTGGGCAGAAATGACCCGAACGGCGCTCCGATTACGCCGGCTGTGGGGCAGAACATCAGCGTGGTTCCTGCTTCGAGCAAGGCAGGCCCGAAGGACGTTCTGATCCCGGCAGTGGAGACGAACTATCAGGTAAGCTATGATGATGATGCGGATGACGGAAAGGTTGTCCTCACCATTAACCCCGCGGATCCGGATTCCGACTATGCCATCTTTGACAAGGACGGAAACCTCGTTACGACGCCGGAGTGCGGCAGCGACGGATGGCAGACGCCGGCGGGGACGGCGCCGGCAACGGTCCACTTCTCCGGACTGACCATGAACGAGGAGTACCGGGTTGTGGCTCGTCCGAGAAACAATCCTTCGATGACACCGGCAAGCCGTTATAATGACGGAACGGATCTTCAGATGATTCCGGCAGGAGAGCTGGAGATTCCGAAGTTCATTGTAGAGACGCTGGGCGGCGGCACGATCGATACCGTGAACGGCGCAAGTGTCGGTACGACCCGCTTCGAGAATGCCCATGCCGGAGAGACGGTTTCGATTACCGCAGCGGCAACGGATTCTGCCGGACAGAACTTCCTCTACTGGAGGGTTACCACCGGACAGCTTGAGGGCGTGACCGGCGAGATCCATGCACGCGATTATCAGTTCACGATGCCGAGAAACAACATCACCATCACCGCCTACTATGCGGATGATCCTGCTTCCTTCGGACTTGCCAAAGTGACGGAGGAGGTGAACGGCGGCGGAACCGGCGAGATCGCTCTCGATCCTGCTGCGATTCCGACGATGAGGCCGCAGCTGACGACGGCATCCGACAGCGATCTGATCACGATCAACCACGCTAAGGTGGAGTATCGTGTGAAATACAACAAGAACCGTGTGAAGAACGCGGAGAAGAATCACTTCAAGAATGAGAACCCGTATCCGAGCCATCCGCAGGCATTTACCGGCGCATGGGGACTGGATGTGAGTGTGGACCGTTATGTGAACGGCAGAAGGGTCAACGATACGTCTGTCGCTTCCATGTCGAATCTCACACCGTTCGAGACCTATATTCAGCTGAACCGTGATGATGTGGATCAGCTGGATTACAAGCTCTGGGAGATTGATCCTGCGACGGGCGTGGCAAGCGCAGTAGAGCTTACGGCGCCGAGCCTCACGGGAGACATCGAGCAGGACGGCGGACTCTTCCACTTTACCACGAAGGTGAACCACCGTTATGTGCTGACCTACAGCAAGGCGTTCCGTATGACCTTTGTCAACAATGTGGACCCGAAGAGCAGAGTGGAGTACAAGGTGAGAAAGGGCGAAGCCCCGGCGGATTATCCGGAGTTCGGCAATGTTCCGACACCGAATCCGGAATACACGGATCCGGCAACCGGCGTCACCCATACCTACCTGAACAAGTGGTCAAGAAAGGAATGGCCGCATCTGCAGGAGTTCTTCCCGGATCGTCCGATTCGAAAGAGAACCATCGCTTATGCGTACTACAAGAATGACGCGGCAGAGCGCCAGCAGACCAACGACGATCTGACCAATACCATCAATGACGCACTTCGTCTCGCTAATGATTCCTTCCTGCGCCGTCAGGAGACACAGGCGGTCAGAGATGCGATCGCGGCGGCACAGGCAGTGCTTCACCCGGCTCCGGATCCGGTGACCGGAATCATCCCGGCACCGAATCTGGCACAGCTTCGGCAGGCACTCCGGACGCTCAGAAGATTCGTCGACGATATGGAGAACAATACGCTCGCTCCGCGCTACAATGACTACGGCGACAGACGCTCCGGCGGCTCCAGCGGCGGCTCCAGCGGCGGCGGCGGCGGAAGAGGCGCAGGATTTACGAAGAATCCGTTCCGTCTCCCGGAGGAGAGGAACTACGTCGTCGGCAATAACGGGGAATGGCGCCAGAACGGCGACAGGACCTGGCAGTTCGTTCTGAACGGCGGTATCCCGCTTCGCTCTACCTGGGGCATGCTTCAGTACACGAGCGGCGACAGCTCCAGAACCGGCTGGTACCACTTCAACGGCAAGGCGGAGATGGACTACGGCTGGTTCCGCGACGAGGGACTGAACTGGTTCTACTGCAACACGGAGCATGACGGCTGGTTTGGAAAGATGAGAATCGGCTGGTACTACGACGAGACTGACAAGCACTGGTACTATCTGGACATCCATGATGGAAAGATGCTGACCGGCTGGCAGCAGATCAACGAGAAGTGGTACTACCTGAATCCGAGTCCCTCAGACTACACCTATGTGCAGAATGAGAAGACCGGAGAATGGATCTACCGTAATAACCTGAGCGTCAGACCCTTTGGCGCGATGTATGTGAATGAAACTACACCGGACGGCTACAGGGTTGGCGCAGACGGAGCGTGGATCCAGTAAAGGATTTCTGACCGGGCGCGCAAGCGCCCGGTATAGGAGGAAAGATGAAACAAAAGAAACGAAACAGTCTGAAAAGGGGCTTTGCCCGTTTTCTGGCTGCGTCCATGGTATTCGCGCAGTGTATCACGGCTGCCGGGATATCCGCTCTGGCGGCGGAGCTGCCGAAGCAGAATGAATACGGTCCGCATATCGCCGGGGCGGATGTCGGCGCCAGCGGAGAACCGAAGGATGCGGACTACGGGCATCCCTCCCACCTCGTATTCGATACCGGATACGGACCGGGAGTGAAGAGCGCCAATGATGATTTCTATAAAAATTTGAATGCTGCCAATTCTGCCGGCGGGGCATCCGCAAACTGGAAGCTGGATAATGTTACCCTGAGCGGCAATTATAAGGTCTACGGCTGGGTATTCAAGGGAACCGCCGGACAGCCCTTGATCAATGTGATGCCCGGCGGACATACCGTCGCGACCAATACGGCAGGTGTCACGCAAAAGCCGGCACTTCCCTGGGGAGGAACCGGCTCCGGAGCGACACCGACCTGGGACGGTTTTGTCTTCCAGAACTGGATCAATCTGAAAACCGAGCAGGCGGTACAGGTTCTTCCGGTAGCCTTTCCGTATGAGAGCTACCGCGTGTACCGTGCCGTATGGGCAGGAGACAGTCTCCACAAGAAGCATCTGAAGCTTTTCTACTTCTACAACAAGAACCAGGCAGCAGATCCCGTGACGGCGGCAAATGTCGAAACAAAGCTGGCGTCTCCGATTCCGGGAGTCCTCGAGAAGCTGGGGGCAGAGAATGTGGAGCTGACAGCCACCGCGAGCGTGGAGAGAACATCGAAGCCGATCCCCGGCTTTAAGCTTGCGGATACGGATCCGGTGACACTGGATAAGAATACGATTCTGAACGGAGATACGCCGGCACAGTCGGTCAGCGGCTCCGGTCTGCAGCTGGTTCCTCCGGATAAGAAGATCGTGAAGGGCGTCATGCCGAACCAGGACGCGGTTGCCGCCTTCCGCTATGAGGTGGATCCGAACAAGAAGTTCAAGGTGCATCTCAGGTATGCGGATATGGGCGGAAACCCGATCAATCCCATCGGCTCGCATAACGATGAGGTACAGTATCCGGCACTTTCCGAGATGGACGTCGCTTCCCCACTGACAGCGGCAAACTTCGTCCAGGATGCAGAGGGAGACCCGCAGTATATCCTGGACAGCGTTGATACGGCGATCACGGAGAGCGGAGAGGGAGAGATTTCTGCCAGGAATATCTCACAGTCTCCGGACCTTCATATGAAGGGGGTGATCGGAAACCGGGATGTGACCGTGACCTTTAAGTACAAGATCAATCCGGCATTTACCTCGATGGTTACCGTGTCGTATATCAAAAAGACATATGGACAGCCGGATGAGCAGATGAAGGATGCTTCCGGAGTACCGATTCCGGATCAATCCGTTCCGGCACAGCCGGGCACAGTGCAGCATCTTACGCTTCCGTCGGTTCCGTCAGGCTATACTGTATCGGCGACCTCACCGGATATGAGTAAGTTTGATACGCTGGATGTCAATGCTGCCCAGACGCAGGTGGACTATACTGTCAACAGTGCGGCAGGCGGAGCCATTCAGGTGATTTATCAGGCAAATGTCAATGACCCAACTGCCTTTACACAGGTGAATCTCTCTGCCAGCACCGGCGGAGTGCTGGACGGGGGACTCTCCAGCGGTTATTTCCATAACGGTGCGGTGACGCTTCGCCAGATCCTGACCCAGCTTTACGGCAATCCGGCAGTCGAGAATTTTGCGAAGGTGGCACCGGGAGAGGCAGGCTTCTATCAGTTTGAGAACTGGTACAGGGCAGACGGCTCCGGACAGAAGAGCGGGAATGCGTTGAACATGGAGGACCCCATCACGCTGAGCGGCGCACCGCTGTCCCTGGTCGCTTACTTTAAAAAGGATCCGTCAGGCTGGCTGGATATCGAGTTTAAAAAGGGGACCGGTCTTGGTACTCTGACACCGGCTGCCGGAGCTTCCCTGCATTATACCGGGGTAACTGAGATCAAGAGGGGGACAAAGACCTTCCAGGATCTCGTTCCGGCAGTGGCGGCAACGGCTCCGTGGAGCCATCTCAGCCAGTACGGCGCAAGCTGGAGAAACGGTGCGGGGGCTATCGTTGCCGACTATGACAGCGGCGGGAACCTTCATGTATACGCGAATGAGCTGGATGCCTCCGATGTCTTTACCTTTAACTTTGCGGAGCAGATCAATGATGACGGCATGTATCGGATCCCGGATGCCAGAGGCTCCGTGGCAGGCGATGGAAGCGGACAGATTCATGTCAATGCGCCAAGTACCTTCCGTGACTATGTTGTAACCGACGAAAACGGAAATATTATTGCTAGAAAGAGCGGTGCGGATTTAAGAGCCGGAGACTTCACGGGTCTGACGCCGGGGCAGGGATATCAGGTATATGAGATTCCTAAGAATCATCCGGCGGCTCCCGGCAGCAATGTCAGTGCGATTTCCCCGATCAGCCAGCCGGCAGCCGTTTCCGTACCGGCACTGGGAGCAAACTATCAGACGGCGCCGGGGACGGATAACCTGAGAAGGATTGTCGTAAACCCGGCGGCGCCGAATACGCAGTATGCGCTTGTCGATGAGAGCGGCACGGTAGTGATGCCGGAAGGCTCTGCGGACGGCTTTGTCACGCCGACCGGCGGACAGGTGGTTTTTGACAATCTCGATCCGAACACCAACTACACGGTAGTTGCCAGACCGATCGGCGGCAGCACAACCCCGCAGGAGGCCCTTCCGAACGGAACCAGCCTGAATACCGGCGAGGGCAGCGGCGGCAGCGTCACGGAGGGCTATGATCTCAACGTGATCCTCCCCGGTAAGATTTCCGGGGTGACGAGAAACGGTACTCCTGTCACAGTCACGGATGAGCATCATATGAAGCTCAACAAGGACGATCAGGTGACGATCAATGCTCCTTCCGTGGATGCCGGTAAGAACTTCAAGCGCTGGAACCAGATCCTGGGAATCAATGTTCTCAGCAGTCCGGATTCCCGTACGGTAAGCTTTATCATGCCGGCAGACAGCCTTTACTTTGAACCGAGCTATGCGACTTTGGCTCCGGCATATCCGGGACTTTCCGGCAATGCGGACGACCTGACGGTCGACTTCGGTCCGAAGAACGGAGATTTCGGCATCCCCTCCGTTACGCTGGACACTCTGAGAGAGATGCAGCCGACGGGTTTTGCCACAAGCTCGGATATCACTGCGCTTAATAACGGCGTGAAAATCAGCTACAGAGTCAACTTTGAGAAGCGTGCCGGGGTAGCTGCGGCGGACAAGGCACTGCTTGAGGCGGCTTCCGGATTTAACGCGGATGATACAGAGTATGCCTGGGAGGTCCGGATCCGACTCAAGAGAAGCCAGACACCGGGGGCAAGCGCCGATGTCACGGCTGCGTATACCGATGTGCACGGCATCGAAGCCTATGCCAAGATCCCGGCAGCCCTGAGAAGCGCGGACATCTCTGACCTTCAGCTCTGGAGGATCAGAAACGGTGCCGCCAGCGAAGTGACTCCTCCGGGAATCACGGCAGACAGCACGGAGCTTCAGTTAGGCAGTGATGCCTATATCGGGGATCAATATGTGCTTACCTATAAGAGAAGGTATCAGGTAACTCTCCAAAATGCGAGCGGTGACGCCACTGATGCTCCGGCATCCGCGTCGCTTCCGCAGAGCTACCAGATTTCCAGAGGGGACCCGCTGAACAGTGTGGGAGGCTACCTGACGACCTATGCGGCTTGTCCGGACAACCTGGACGGAGAGCGCTACCTGAAGAAGGGACTTTCCAGCGATACGGCTCACTATCTTGCATTTAATGATGCCAGACCGATCCGTACCAGCACGACAGTCTATGTATGGTATGAGGAGAACCCGAGCTGGACGCAGTCTCACAACAATCTCGGAGCTGCGATCAACGACGCGAATGCGCTTCTCGGCGGTTCCAGCCTGAGACCGGATCAGATTGCGGCTCTGCAGCCCTTGGTAAACGATGCAGTCAACCTCTTTAACCAGGTTCCGTCGGCAAGCATTGCAGATATGGACAATATGACGCTGCAGCTTCGCAACATGCTGGACTCTCTGCGGGGCGGCGGAGGCTCCGGCGGTGGAGGCGGAGGCGGCGGCGGAACCGGCGGTGGCGGTTCCGGTTCCGGCAGCATTTCCGGCGGGACGACACAGCCGTCGAAGGTTTCGGTCAGCAACACCAATATCTTCTCCGATCCGAGCTATGAGGTAGGAGTGGACGGAAAGTGGATTCTTGTGGATGAAGCTAACCATAAGTGGGTCTTTGAGCTGAACAACGGGGTCAGGCTGCATGATACCTGGGCAGTGCTTCGCTACAGCTACAACGGCGTCATGCGGAGAGATACCTATCACTTCGCTTCCGACGACATCATGGACAACGGCTGGATGAAGCGCGGCGATGAGTGGTATTACCTCTCCAGCACGCATGACGGCTTCTTCGGACACATGATGACCGGCTGGCACCATGATCCGCAGGATCAGCGCTGGTACTACCTGAATCCGATCCAGTTCAACATGGTCAAGGGCTGGAAGAAGATTGACGGCCTCTGGTACTACTTCACGGAGCAGGCTTCGAAGCAGAGCTGGTTCTATAACGATGCGACCAGAACCTGGGAGTACCACGGGGACGATGTAAGACCCTATGGCTCCATGTATGTCAATGAGCAGACGCCGGACGGACATATTGTCGGTGTCGACGGAAGCTGGACGCAGGACAGACCGTAAAACAGGATGACAGAGCGGTTCGAAGGAACTGCTTCTGCCGGAGATGGATGGAAAAGCAGCGAGGACACTCGCTGCTTTTCTGCGATCTGCGGGAATCATCGCTATTTCCTTTCCTGACGCTCCGATTCCCGGATGCCGCAGTTATGGTATAGTTAAAGATAACGGAAAGGAAAGACCGGCAGAGGAAACGCCGGCAGGGAAGCCGCAGGAGAAAATACGGACGAACGGGTACCGGGAAGCGAGGACAGGATGGAATTTCAGAAAATTATTGAGAAATTAGAGGAGCTTGCGCCGGAAGCACTGGCGGAGCCATGGGACAATCCGGGGCTGATGCTCGGGCGGAGGAAGCAGGAGATTTCATCGCTGTACCTCTGTCTGGATGTGACGCAGGAGGTGATCCGGGACGCGGTACAGAAGGGGGCATCCGCGATCGTGAGCCATCATCCGTTGATTTTCAAGCCCCTTTCTCATGTCAGCTCCGAGGATGTGCCGGGAGAGAAGCTTCTGACCTTGGCAGAGCACCATATCCTCGTATATTCGATGCACACCAACTATGACAGCTGTAAAAACGGGATGGGAGACCAGGTCTGCCGGCGTCTCGGACTGAAAAAGCTGGGCGTCCTGCTGCCGAGGGAGGGACAGCCGTCCATGGCAGAGGGAGCAGGAGAGAGCGGGGGAGAAACGCAGGGGGCAGAGGGGAAGGAGAGAGGAACGAAGGGAAACGGGCTCGGCATCGGATTTCTCACGGAGCTTCCGGAGGAGATGGAAACGGTGGCGTTTGCGGCGCTCGTGAAGAAGAAGTTTGCCCTTCCCTTTCTCGAGATTTATCCCGGAAAAGAGAGGGTGAAGCGAATCGCCTGCTGTCCGGGCTCCGGGAGATCGGAGATGGAGGCGGTGCTTCGGGCGGGAGCAGACACTTACCTTACGGGAGATATTGGGCATCATGAGGGGATCGATTACCGGGAAAGGGGAATCTCCGTCCTGAATGCCGGGCACTACGGACTGGAGCATATTTTCATGGAGGATCTGGAGAGCTATCTTCGGGGGCACTTTCCGGAGCTTCGGATTTTCCGGGAGAAGATTGATTTTCCGTCGAGAATCCTGTGAGATCAGGGGGCAGTGCGGGTGAGGGGTCCGGAGCCCGGGGCTTGACACGCGTGTCATGAGACAGGGAGGTCAGAAAGGATTTTTATGAAGATTACATGTCAGGGAAGAACTCTGGAATTTCGGGACGGCTGTATCTGGCAGGAGGCCGCACAGAAATTTCAGGATCTCTATCATCATCAGATTTTACTTGCCCGGAGCGGCGGCAGACTCTACGAGCTGCATAAGAAATGCCCGGAGAGAGAGCTGGAGGCGGAATTTATCACGGCGGAGGATAAGATCGGCAGCATGACCTATCAGCGCTCCGCGATTTTTATGATGCTGAAGGCATTCTACGGGATATGCAGCGGGACAGAGGGATTTGAGGTCATCGTGGACTATACGCTCGGCGGCGGATTCTACTGCTATCTTCGGGGAGAAACAGAGCTGACGGACGAGCTCCTTCAGAGGGTCAAGGCGAAGATGCAGGAGTATTCGGAGAAGAGCCTGCCGATTATGAAGCGCTCGGTACCGACGGACGAAGCGACGGCGATCTTCCGCAGGGTCGGGATGCGCTCGAAGGAAAAGCTGTTTCATTTCCGGCTGACCAGCCGTGTCAATATCTACAGCCTCGGAAACTTTGAGGACTATTTTTACGGCTATATGGTGATGGATACCGGCTATATCCGTCTTTTTGACCTTCGGAAGTACGGGGACGGCTTTATTCTTCTGCTCCCGACACAGGCGGATCCGGACCATCTGCCGGAATTTCATCCGATGGATAAGCTTTATGCGGCGCAGAAGAGCTCCTCGGAATGGGCAGAGCGGATCGGCGTCCCCAATATCGGCATGCTGAATGACCAGATCGTCAAAGGGCAGACGGACGAGCTTATCCTCATGCAGGAGGCGATCTTTGAAAAGACCATCGGAAATATTGCGATGAAGATTGCGAAAAACCGGAAGAAGCTGGTGCTGATCGCGGGTCCCTCCAGCTCCGGAAAGACCAGCTTCAGCAAGCGGCTTTCGATCCAGCTTCGTGCACTTGGCTTTATGCCGCATACGATTTCCGTCGACAATTACTTCCGGAACCGGGCGGAGGCGCCGAGGGATGCCGAGGGGAACTATGACTTCGAGTCCATCGAATGCGTGGATCTCCCGCAGTTTCAAAAGGACATGCAGGCCCTTCTGGACGGGAAGGAGGTGGAACTGCCCCGCTACAACTTCTTCACCGGGATGAGGGAGTATCAGGGGGATAGGATCCGGCTCTCGCAGAACGATGTGCTGGTGGTGGAGGGAATCCACTGCCTGAATGACAGGATGTCGGAGCATCTCCCGGTGGAGCAGAGATACCGTATCTATATCTCCGCCCTTACCCAGATGAATGTCGATGAGCATAACCGTATCCCGACCACGGACGGCAGACTCCTCCGCCGTATGGTCCGGGACAACAGGACCCGCGGCTACAGCGCCGAGGAAACCATCCTTACCTGGAAGAATGTCCGCCGGGGAGAGGATAAAAATATCTTCCCCTTCCAGGAGAGCGCGGATGTTATCGTGAATTCCGCCATGATCTATGAGCTGCCGGTACTGAAGATCTTCGCACAGCCTCTGCTGTTCCAGATTGAAAAGACAAGTCCGGCGTATCAGGAGGCAAAGCGGCTTCTGAAGTTCCTGGACTATGTGCTTCCGATCAGTCCGGAGCTGATTCCCTCGAACTCCATCCTCCGGGAGTTTGTCGGCGGCAGCTGCCTGGACGTGGGATAAGGAGATACAAAAAATGAATTGACATGCTTCCTGAGTTTATCTAAACTATTGATAGTTATTCGATGAAAAAGAGCGATTTATCCGTTATTTTGTCCAAAAAAATAAAACGGCTTTATTTTTTTGCGGAATCTATCATGTGATATCGCAGCGCAAGCTGTCAATTTGCCGAACGGCGTAGTAAGGGAGGAAGTATGAAGAAACGAAACAGGACACTCGCACTTTTGCTCGCAGCTTCCATGGCAGTCTCTCTCATGGGATGCGGAGGGGCTGCCGGCAGGAGCAGCGAAAGCAGCTCCGGGGCGGCAGAGACACAGAAGGACGGAGTTCTCAAGCAGGCGGACTCCGCTGCGAGCTCGCCGGACAATGATCTGGTGATCGCGATCGAGGGAGGTGTAGGTTCTCTGGATCCGCAGAACGCGATGGATACCAACTCGATTACGGCGGCGGGCGGGATCTATGAGTCTCTCGTCAGCTTTGACGGGCAGAGAAATATTGTGCCGCTGCTTGCGGAATCCTGGGAGATCTCCGAGGATGGTCTGACCTACACCTTCCATCTGAAGGAGGGAGTGAAGTTTCAGGACGGATCCGACTTTGATGCGGAAGCCGTCAAGGCAAACTTTGCCCGTGTCATGGATAAGGACAACGGACTGAAGCAGACCGGAAGATGGTACCGGAAGATGGATGACGGCAGCTCCGTTCCGAGAGTGACTGTCAATGCCGTGGATGAGAAGACAGTGCAGTTCCAGCTTCTGGAGGGCTGGTCCTCCTTCCTGAATGTGCTGACGCTTTTTGTGTATATCAGCCCGGCATCCATCCGGCAGTATGGCAAGGATGTGATGTACCATCCCTGCGGCACCGGTCCTTATGTGCTGAAGGAGTGGAAGGAAGGCGACAAGGTGGTTCTCACCCCCAACAAGGAGTACTGGGGGACGGTGCCCTCCGTGGATTCGGTGACGATCCAGACCGTGCCGGAGGCGGGAACCAGGACCGCGGGGCTTCAGACCGGAGAATATGACGTGGTTTATCCGATGACCAGCGATCAGATCCAGGCAGTGACGAGCGATCCCGATATCTCGATCAGCTCGGTTCCGTCCAATATCATGCGCTATGTCACCCTGAATCTCGACGTGAAGGAGCTGTCCGACCTTCGCGTGCGGCAGGCCATCAACTATGCCGTGGATAAGGACGCCTATGTACAGGTGATGTACGGAGGATACGCGACGATTGCGGATTCGGTATTCCCGTCTACGATCTCCTACTATCAGCCGCAGCAGGTGTATCGCTTTGACCTTGAGAAGGCAAAGTCTCTGATGAAGGAGGCGGGCTATGAGAACGGCTTTGATCTCACCATCTGGTGTGATAACACCACACAGGAGATCAAAGGGGCGACCTTTATCCAGCAGCAGCTGAAGCAGATCAATATCAATGTCACGGTGGTTCCGTATGATGCGGGTACCATGGACGCGGATATCTATGTGGAGAGGGACGAGGCAAAGGTTCAGATGTGGTATGTCAACTGGTCCGCTTCCAACTTCTCCGCGGATTCCACGGTCCGCGCGCTTCTCTACAGCACGATGGAGCCGCCGACCAGTGCCAATACCGCCTATTATGAGAATCAGGACTTCGATACGAAGCTGGATGAAGCGCTGAAGACGGCGGATACGGAGCAGCAGAAGCAGCTTTACGGGGAGTGTCAGAAGATCGCGTGGAACGACTGCCCGTGGATCTTCCTTGCCGTGGACAATGTGCTTTCGGCTTCCCGCCCCTATGTTTCCGGTGTTTCCGTCAATCCGGACGGACGCATCGTGTTTGACAGGGCAAAGCTGAACTGACAGAAATCTTTAAAATCCGGAACAGAAAGGAAAGCTGCATGCTCCGTTATGCGTTAAAAAGGATACTCGCTGCGATTCCGCTTCTTCTGGTGATCTCCTTTCTCGTGTTTATGTTTATTCATCTGATTCCCGGCGATGCAGCACGTCTCGTCGCCGGAAAGGAGGCAACCGGCGATGAGGTGGATATCATTCGCCATCAGCTCGGACTGGATCAGCCCCTGACAGAGCAGTATCTGATCTATATGAAGGGGCTTTTCACCCTGGATCTGGGCAATTCCATCAAGAACAACGCAAGTGTATGGGATACGATTGCGCCGCGGTTTCTGCCGACCATACAGCTGACCCTGTTCGCCATCGGCTGGTCCGTGATTTTCGGGACCGTCCTCGGCATCCTGGCGGCAGTCAATCGGGGGAAGCTAATCGACTACGGCGCGATGGTGATTGCGATTTCCGGGATCTCCGCGCCGAGCTTCTGGCTGGGCCTCATGCTGATCCAGCTGTTTTCAGTGAAGCTGGGCTGGTTCCCTGTCGCAGGACTGAGCGGCTGGAGGAGCTATATCCTGCCTTCCTTCACGATGGGCTGCGGCGGGATGGCTGTGATTGCCCGCTTTACCAGATCCTCCATGCTGGAAAATCTGAAGGAGGACTACATCCGGACCGCAAGAGCCAAGGGGCTCGTCGAATTTCTGGTGGTGATCCGCCATGCCTTTAAGAATTCCCTGATTCAGGTTGTGACCGTCGTGGGGCTCCAGATTGGAGGACTGCTCACAGGCTCGGTTCTGACCGAAACCGTCTTTGCGATCAATGGTCTCGGGAGACTGCTGGTGGCTTCCATCGGCGCCCGGGATTACAAGGTGGTTCAGATTCTGCTTCTGTTTTTCTCCCTGGAGTATATCCTGATCAATCTGATGGTGGATCTGCTCTATGGTGTGCTGAATCCGAAGATTCGATATGAGTGAGGTGGGAGATGAATCAGCCGATGGAGGAGTACCTCAGAAAGGAAAGAGAGAAGGAGGAGAGCCTTCCGCCGGAGGCAATGCCTCCGCAGCAGAAGAACTGGCGGGCGCTTCTCTCCAAGTTTATGAAGAGAAAGACTGCCGTGATTTCTCTGGCGTTTATCCTTTTTCTGATTTTTGTTGCCATTTTCGGTCCCCGGGCGGCGCCCTATGACCCCTCCGTGCCGGACTATACCGCCATCATGAAGGGACCGGCTCCCGGGCATCTGATGGGAACGGATGAGTTCGGAAGAGATGTTTTCAGTCGGCTCCTGGTCGGGACAAGACTGTCCTTAAGCTGCGCGCTGCTGGCGGTGACACTCGGTACGGCTGTCGGTACGGTTCTCGGGCTTCTGGCGGGCTACTACGGCGGTATCATAGACGCTGTGGTGATGCGCCTGTGCGATATTCTTTTCGCGTTTCCGGATATCCTTCTGGCCATCGCGATCGTGGCGATCATAGGCTCCGGTACGGTCAATGTGGTCATTGCCGTCACGGTATTTACGGTTCCGAGCTTCGCGAGAATCATGCGGAGCGCTACGATACAGGTAAAGTCCTGTCTCTATGTCGAGGTTGCCAGATCTCTGGGGAATCCGGACCGCCGCATCCTCTGGACACATATTTTTCCGGGAACCGTTCAGTCGATGATCGTCAATTTTACGATGCGTATCGGAACGGCGATTCTTGCGGGAGCGTCGCTCAGCTTTCTCGGCTTTGGCGCCGATGTTACGGTGCCGGAATGGGGAGCCATGCTGTCTACGGCGAGGAATTATATGACGACGGCGCCGCATCTTGTCTATGTGCCGGGGATCACGATTTTCCTTACCGTGCTGGCGTTTAATCTGCTGGGAGACGGACTGAGAGACACCCTGGATCCGAAGCTGAAGTGAGGCGTGTGATGGCAGAACGAATTTTGGAAGTGAAAAATCTGGTCACGAAGTTCCGCACCGGGAAACACAGCGCGGTGACGGCGGTGGACCATCTGTCCTTTCATATCAACAGGGGGGAGATCCTGGGACTGGTGGGAGAGTCCGGCTGCGGAAAATCCGTGACCTCTCTCTCCCTCATGGGACTCTTTGAGGGAAGTACGGGATTCGTGGATCAGGGAGAGATCCTCTTTGAGGGAAGCGACCTGACGAAGCTTTCCAGACGGGAGATACGGACGATACGCGGGAAAAAGATTTCCATGATTTTTCAGAATCCCATGAGCTCTCTGAATCCGATGATGCGGATTGATACGCAGCTGATCGAGGCGATACGTCTGCATAAGGAGATCGGGAGAGCGGAAGCCGGAAGGAAAGCGGCAGAGCTTCTGTCGCAGGTGGGGATTCCGGATCCGGAGCAGATCCTGAGGAGCTATCCGCACCAGCTCTCCGGAGGGATGAGCCAGCGTGTCATGATCGCGATGGCGATGTCCTGCGAGCCGGAGCTTCTGATTGCGGATGAGCCGACGACGGCGCTGGATGTCACGATTCAGGCACAGATCCTGGAGCTGATGCAGGAGCTGGAAAGAAAGAAAAACACGGCAATTCTTCTTATCACCCATGATCTCGGGGTGGTGGCGGAGATGTGCAGCAGGGCAATGGTGATGTACGCGGGAAGGATCGTGGAATCGGCGCCTGTCGAGGCGCTGTTCCGGTCTCCGCGGCATCCGTACACGCGAGGCCTGATTGCCTCCGTACCGAAGCTGGGGAGCGGCGTGAGATCCCTTCCGAGCATCCCCGGCTCTGTGCCGGATCTTTCCCTGATGCCGGAGGGCTGTAAATTTGCGCCGAGATGCCGCTACGGTACGGAGCGGTGCAGGAGAGAGGAGCCGGAGCTTCTGGAAATCACCCCCGGACATCTTGTGAGATGTCATGAGCTCCGAAAGGAGGTAGAACATGCCGGACAGCATCGTCAAGGTGTCGCATGTCAGCAAAAGCTTTGAAAGCAGCAGGGGCTTCGGCAGCCGGAAAAGGCGGGTACATGCGGTCAACGATGTTTCCTTTGAAATCCGCCCCGGAGAGACCTTTTCTCTGGTGGGAGAATCCGGCTGCGGAAAATCCACCACAGGCCGTCTCATCAATCAGATGATACGGCCGGATTCCGGCACGATTTCTTTCGGAGGGAGGGATCTTGCTGCTCTTTCGGAAAAGGAACTCCGCGCTTTTCGAAAGGATGCCCAGATGATCTTTCAGGATCCCTACGGCTCTCTGAATCCGAGGATCCGGATCCGGGATCAGGTGGCAGAGCCGCTGCTCCTGCATACGGATCTGTCCGGGGAGGAGCGTCTGGAGCAGGTGGGAGATCTGCTCCGGCAGGTGGGGCTCAGCCCGGGTCACGGGGAGAGGTATCCGCATGAGTTTTCCGGAGGCCAGCTTCAGAGAATTGGCATCGCCAGAGCGATTTCCGTGCATCCCAGGCTGATCATCGCAGATGAACCGGTATCCGCTCTGGATGTTTCGATTCAGGCGCAGGTTTTGAACCTCATGCGGGAATTGCAGGAAAAGCTGCATCTGAGCTATCTGTTCATCAGCCATGATCTCAGTGTGGTAGAGATGATCTCCGACCGTATCGCCGTGATGTATCTCGGAACGATCGTGGAGACCGCGGACAGGACAAGCCTTTACCAAAGGCCGCTGCATCCCTATACCAGAGCGCTTCTTTCGGCGGTGCCGGTTCCGGATCCGAGCAGAAAACGGCAGAGGATACTTTTGCAGGGAGATATCCCGAGTCCGTGGAATCCGCCCTCCGGCTGCCTCTTCCATACGAGATGCCCCCATTGTGAGGCGCGGTGCAGAACGGAGAAGCCGGAGCTGAAGAGCGTCGAGACAGGGCATCAGGCAGCCTGTCATTTCGCGGAGGAGTTTCTCGCGGGGCAGAAATCCCTGCGGAGCTGAAACGGAAATTCTCACGGAAGCGCCCCCGCGGAGCCGAAATAGAATTTGACCCGTCCTCCGGGAAATAGTACAATATTCTTCAGTGCTGTATGCAGTCGCTGCCGAATGCGGGAGACCCTTCGGGAGAGGAAAGTCCGGGCTTCACAGAGCAGGATGCCTGATAACGTCAGGTTGAGGTGACTCACAGGAAAGTGCAACAGAGATAAACCGCCGAGAAATCGGTAAGGGTGAAAAGGCGGTGTAAGAGACCACCGGTTCTCTGGTAACAGGGAATGCCATGTAAACCCCATCCGAAGCAAGACCAAACAGAGAGCACAGGGCTGCTCGTCCGCTCTCGGGTAGGTTGCTTGAGACGTATGGTGACATACGCCCTAGATAGATGACTGCACAAGACATAACCCGGCTTATCGCGGCACTGAATCATAAAAAAAAACAGAGCCTGCTTCGGCTCTGTTTTTTTGCCATGATTATTCCACTGTCTCCAGGTCAAAGCCAAAGAAACGAACCGCATTGTTATAGCTGATGCCGCGGATGATCTGCTCGAGGGCTTTCCTGTCATACGGATATTCTCCGTTCTCCACCCAGCCTCCGAGGAGCTCACAGACGATACGGCGAAAATACTCATGTCTGGTATAGGAAAGGAAGGAACGGGAGTCTGTCAGCATACCGATATGGTTCCCCAGTACGGAGAGATTCGCATAGCTGATGAGCTGCTCGCTCATGCCTGCCCTGTGATCGTTGAACCACCAGGCAGAGCCCTGTGTCACGCGGTTTTTCACCGGTCCCCTGCAGAAGCAGCCGATCAGGGTGTTGATCGTGGCATTGTCTGCCGGATTCAGAGAGTAGAGGATGGTTTTCGGGATTTCCTCCGTCCTGGAAAGATGGTTCAGAAAAGCGGCGAGCTGCTCCGCCGGTGCGGGACCGTCGACAGCATCAAAGCCGGTATCCGGACCGAGCTTCTCATACATATCCGCGTTGTTGTCACGGAGACAGCCGAAGTGGATCTGAAAGACCATATTTCTCCGGTGATACTCCCTTGCAAGGAAGCTCATCTCTGCGGTGCGGTACTGCCGGCACTCCGTCTCGCTCAGCCTCTCCCCCTGCAGACGCTTCCGTACGATGGCATTGACCTCCTTCTCCGTTACCGGCTGGAACATCACATAGCGGAGGGCGTGGTCGGTGACGATACAGCCGTTTTGCTGAAAATAGTCCAGCCGGATTTTCAGCGCCTCCTTCAGACTGTCAAAATCCCGGATTTCCGTCCCGGAAATCCGGGACAGCTTCTCCATGTATTCGGGATATTCCGGCTTTTCAATATTTGTCACCTTATCCGGACGCCAGGCGGGGAGAACCTGGACCTCAAAGCCGGAATCCTCCCGGATCTTTTTATGCCACTCGAGCGTATCCGCCGGGTCATCCGTGGTGCAGATCAGTCTGACATTGGACCTCCGGATCAGATTCCGAACGGACATTTCGGGCTGCCGCAGCTTCTCGTTGCAGAGGTTCCATACCTCTTCCGCGCTTTCTCCGTTCAGGTATCCCTCATAGCCGAAGTATCTGCGAAGCTCCAGATGAGACCAGTGATAGAGGGGATTGCCGATCAGCAGCGGCAGGGTTTCCGCCCATTTCTGAAATTTCTCGCGGTCCGGCTTATCGCCGGTGATGTACTCCTCCGCAACGCCGTTGGTGCGCATCTGACGCCATTTATAGTGATCTCCGCCGAGCCATAGCTGATAGATATTGTCAAACTGCCGGTCCTCTGCGATTTCCTGCGGATTGATATGGCAGTGATAGTCGAGGATGGGCATGGTCTCTGCATAGCTGTGGTAGAGCTCCCGGGAAAGCTCTGTCGTTAAGAGGAAATCCTTATCCATGAATGCTCTCATTTTTTTCTCCTTTTCTACATGACACAGGGTTATTTTTTCAGGCTTTGCCTGGAAAACACAATCAGGGGTACCGGCTGCCGCATTTCCCTAGCTGGTCCCTCTTTCGATAAAAATACAGGGAAGCTTTTGCAGCGGCGGAAGAGGAGCCGGTTTTTCCTCCGCCTCTTTCGTATCCTTCAGTACGTGCAGAATCCCGGATACCGCCATGTCACAGAGCGTCTCAAGACGGGAGTCCATGGAAGACAGCTCGGGATTCGAGGCAAGGGCAAGGGCGGAATTGTTGAAGCTTAGGATGGAGAGCTCCTCCGGAATCCGGAGCCCCAGGGCATTGGCAAATTTCACGGCACCGATTCCGCCGGTATCCGAGCTGGTAATCACGGCGTCGAAGGGCTGCGCTTCATAGCTTTGTCTGAGCCTATCCCGAATGGCATAAAACTCCTTCGGCGCCTTCAGGATCCGCCGGCATGCTTCCGGGATTCCCAGAGCCCTGCAGCCTGCTTCAAAACCGAGCATTTTTCGTTTTCCGGAGGTGCTGTCGGAGGAATAAAGATAGACAAAGCTCTGTTTCCCCTTTTGACGCAGGATAGAAACCGCTTCCCTCATGCTTCCTTCTTCGTCACAGAGAAAGGAGTAGACATTCGGACAGGAGAACTCTCCGTTGATCAAAAAGACAGGAAGTGCTTCCGAAGCGGCCTCAATATATTTGTTGTTCTGCTTGTCCGCATAGACATATTGGGAACCTACCATGACGATGGCATCCACCTGACGGCTTTGCAGCTCCTGCAGGGCCTCCTGCCTGTCCCTGAGACGGTATCCCGTACAGCATAGAAGGGTATGATAGCCATGCTTTCTGAGGAAGGTCTCCAGATAATAGACGGCGTTTGCCAGATAGATATCGGAGGAGTCGGAGCAGAGGATTCCTATGGTTTTCAGGCTGGTCCTGCCGAGTCCTCTGGCATAGAGATTGGGAGTGTATCCCATTTTGTCAATGACATCCTGTATTTTTTTTCGCGTTTCCTCACTGACGTTTGCGGCGCCGTTTAATACACGGCTGACGGAAGCGATGGAGACGCCGGCTGCTTCTGAAATATCGTAGATATTCATAAAGCTTCCTTTCTGTTCTAGGTTTTCTGTGCCGGAACCCTGCTGTAAGGCGGAAGGAATCCCGAAAGGACTTGAAGCTATGGCACGGAGCATCTCCTAAGGGGATTGCCGTGACAGACGGCTGTAAGCGTTTACAAATTCCCGAGTATTATACTGTTTCCGCGGAGGAAGCGCAAGAACGGAAGAGGGATGACGAAGAGGGAAAAAGAGCAGGAGGATGGATCCTGTTGTGCCGGGAATCCGGGTGATTTTCATGAAAATGAAATTTCGGCTTGACTTTATTGCGGGAAAGTGCTTAGATACACGCATATAAACCATTGACGAAGAGGAGTAGCCTGTTTCGGAACTTACAGAGAGCTGCCGGGGGTGGAAGTGCAGCAGGGAAGAGACAGAGGAATGGACTTCGGAGGGCACGCCGGAATCAAGTATGGCGTGACGGGTTCTGCACCGTTATCAGGCAGCACACATGCTGGTGTGTGAAGAGAGGTCGAGCAATCGACAATATGAGTGGCACCGCGGATTATATTCGTCTCATACCCGGACAGCAAGCGTCCGGGTATGGGACTTTTTTCGTACCCGGGAGCCTGCGGAACCGGGAGACGGTGTTATGCCGCATCACGGGAGCCGCTCAGGAATCCCGGCAAACCCCATTTTGTCTGCGAGGAGGAAATCACAATGAAAAAACAGTTATTTGTCACGCTTATGGCAGCAGGCCTGGCACTGTCTCTGGCAGCCTGCGGTGCTTCCGGAACCAGGACCACGGAAAAGGCGGCGGATAGCAGTCAGGGCAGCCGTGCAGAGAGCGGTACAGCCGCGGCAGAGAACGGGGAAAGGGTATACAAGGTCGGTATCCTGAAATTCATGGATCACCCGTCCTTAAATCAGATTGAAGCCTCGGTGAAGGAGGGGCTGGAGACATTGTCCGGGGATGGTGTCAGCTATGAGATCGAGGATCTGAACGGACAGGGAGATGCCTCCGTTCTCAACCAGATGACGGCACAGCTGCTTTCCGATCAGGTGGATGTGATCGTCCCGATCGCGACACCGGCAGCGCAGATCGTACAGGCGGCGACGGAGGATCAGGAGATTCCGGTGATTTTTTCCGCGGTGTCGGATCCGATCACGGCAAAGCTTGTGACATCCATGGAGAAGCCGGGCAAAAACATCAGCGGAACCTCTGACGCATTGAACACGAATGCGATCATGGATCTGATGCTGGCGCAGAAGCCCGATACCGGCTATGTCGGCCTCCTTTACAGCAAGAGTGAGGACAGCTCCAAGAGCGCCATCGAGGATGCGAAGAAATATCTTGAGGGAAAGGGAATCAGGTACATCGAGAAGACAGGAACGACCACAGACGAGGTTTCCCAGGCAGTGGATGCCCTCATTGCGGAGAAGGTGGATGCGGTATTTACTCCGACGGACAATACGATTCAGAAGGCAGAGCTTGCCATCTATGAGAAGCTGGAAAATGCAGGCGTGCCGCATTATACCGGCGCGGATTCCTTTGCGCTGAACGGTGCCTTTGTCGGCTACGGCGTGGATTATGAGAATCTCGGGAGAAAAACAGCGGAGATGATCGATGAGGTGCTTCGGAACGGAAAGAAGCCGGCGGAGCTTCCGGTGCAGACCTTTGACAACGGCATTGTGACCGTGAATACGGATACCGCAGAGAAGCTGGGCTACAATATGGAAGAGCTCAGGAAGACCTTCGCGCCGCTGGCAACCAGGGTGGAAGAGACCGGGACCCGGCAGGAGTTCTCGAACTAAGCCATATCGGTCATACATAAAGGAGGCAATGTGGGCACATTTATCACTGCGGGAATGATCAAAACCGCACTGGATGTCGGACTGATTTACGGGCTGGTCGCGATGTCACTTTTTGTCAGCTATTCCATCCTGAATATCTGTGATCTCTCCACGGACGGCTGCTATACCCTGGGCTCTGCCGTAGGAGCCGTCGTCACGATTGCGGGACATCCGGTTCTCGCGGTATTTCTGGCGATGCTGGCAGGAATCTGTTCCGGTTTCATCACGGCAGAGCTGCAGACCCGTTTTCAGGTGGAGTCGATTCTCGCGGGGATTATCGTCAACACGGCACTCTACACCATCAATCTGGCGGTGATGGGCTTCTCCTCGAATCTCTCGATTTTCGGAACGGATACGGTCTTTTCTCTCGTGAGGTCCCTGAGCGTATCACCCCTCTGGCAGGACTGGAGCTCCACGGTATTTCTGCTTCTGCTGCTGCTTTGCCTCGGAGTCCTTCTCCATCGCTTTCTGGGGACAAGGATGGGGCTTTCCATCCGTGCGACGGGAGACAGTCCGGCGATGGTGAGAGCCAGCTCCATCAATCCGGCAGTGATGATTATCGTGGGGCTCTGCATTGCCAATGCCTTTACCGGCTTGAGCGGCTCTCTCATCGCCCAGTACAATAAAACCTCGGACATCAATCTGGGAACCGGCATGGTCACCATTGCCCTCGCGTCCCTGGTGATCGGGGAGAGCTTTTTCCGCAGGTACAGCCTGCAGCTGAGAATCTTCGGCGTGGTCTTCGGCTCGATCCTGTATCGCGTCGTGATCTCCCTGGCACTTCGGCTGAAGGTGCCGACAGAGGCTTTCAAGCTGGTTTCTGCGTTGATTGTTGCCATCGCCATCATTCTCCCGCGGATGAAGGAGGGACTTGTCCTGCAGTCCCGGCGGAGAAGTGCGATGCGGAAACGGAAGGAGGGCTCGTGCTAGTTCTGTCTCATCTGTATAAAACCTTTTATCCCGGAACCGTGCATGAGAAGCGGGCACTCCAGGATCTTTCCCTCCGCCTTTCCGACGGTGATTTTGCGACGGTGATCGGTTCGAACGGCGCCGGCAAATCCACCATGTTCGGTGCAATCTCCGGTTCCTTTCTTGTGGATGAGGGGGAGATCCGTCTGGACGGGGAGGATATCACGTATATGCCGGAGCATCAGAGATCCCGGAGCATCGGACGCCTGTTTCAGGACCCTCTGATGGGGACGGCGCCGCATATGACGATCGAGGAAAACCTGTCCGTCGCCTATCTCCGCGCCTCCTCCGGGAGGAATGAGTTCTTCAAGAGAGTCGGAAGGAAGGAGAGAGAAGCCTTCCGGGAGCAGCTCTCCCTCCTTTCCATGGGGCTGGAGGACAGGATGAAACAGCCGGTAGGGCTTCTCTCCGGCGGGCAGCGCCAGGCATTGACCCTCCTGATGGCGACGATGGTAACCCCGAAGCTTCTGCTTCTGGATGAGCATACCGCGGCGCTGGATCCGGGAACTGCGGAGAAGGTGCTGGATCTGACCCGGAATATCGTACAGGAGAGAAAGATCAGCTGCCTGATGGTGACGCATAACATGCGTCAGGCGCTGGAGCTCGGAAACCGGACGCTCATGATGAACGAGGGGCATATTGTTCTCGAGGTGAAGGGGGAGGAAAGAAGACGTACGACAGTGGAGGATCTTCTGCAGAAGTTTAAGGAAGGCGCCGGGACGGCACTGGACAATGACAGGATTCTGCTGTCGTAAGCTTGCGAAGACAGTCCTTTTTTTCTATAATCTGAGGGTAAGAGGGATTGACACTCTTCCGTCATGGAGAAGGGAGCGGTATGTTAAAAAAGCAATTCGTCATTACCATCGGGCGGCAGTTCGGCTCCGGCGGGCGGCTGGTCGGCAAGAGACTGGCGGAGAATCTGGGAATCCACTTCTATGACAGTGAGCTTCTGAAGCTGACTTCGGAGAAAACGGCGATCGGAGAGCAGTATTTCCGCCTGAAGGATGAAAAGGCGGGCAACAACCTCCTTTATAAAATCGTACAGAACCTGAAGCCGGACCTCGGCAAGCCGAATACCAGGGAGGATATCGTGACGCCGGAGAATCTCTTCCGCTTTCAGGCGGAGGTGATCCGGGAGCTGGCACAGCAGGAGACCTGCATCATTGCCGGACGATGCAGCAACTATATCCTCCGGCAGGCGGGCGTGGAGAACCGGGTCGATTTCTTTGTCTATGCCGATATGGAGACCCGCCTTCGCCGTGTCATTGATTACTTCCATGTGGATGAGGAGGAGGCCCTTCGGCGCATCCGAAGGACGGATAAGCAGAGAAGGGAGTACCACCGCTACTATACCGGGGAAGACTGGATGAAGAGTGACAACTATGATCTGATGATCAATGCTTCCCGTATCGACTATGATGAGATGGAAGTGCTGATGAGAAACTATCTCGGGATGAAGGGATTTATCGAGGAATGAGAAGGAGAATGCAAAGGAGACCTGCGCTTCGCGGGTCTCTTCTCGTACCGGGAGACAAGAGCATCTCCCACAGAACCGTCATGCTGGGAGCTCTTGCCGAAGGAGTGACGCGGGCGGACAATTTCCTGCCGGGCGCGGACTGTCTCTCGACGATTTCCTGTTTTCGCAGGATGGGAATCGAAATCGCCCTGTCTCCGGACGGAAGAAGGGTAGAGCTCAGGGGAAAGGGGCTTTACGGGCTGAGAGAGCCGGGGGGCGTGCTTGACTGCGGCAACTCCGGGACGACCGCGAGACTTTTAAGCGGGATTCTCGCGGCGCAGCCCTTTCGCTCTGTGGTAACGGGGGATGAGAGTATCCGGCGGCGCCCGATGCAGCGGATCATGACGCCGCTTGCGAGGATGGGAGCCGTACTTCATTCCCTTCCGGGAAACGGCTGTGTCCCGCTGGAGATCCGGGGCGGAAACCTCCACGGCATCGACTACTCTTCTCCTGTTGCCTCCGCACAGGTCAAGTCCTCAATTCTGTTTGCCGGGCTCTATGCCTCGGGGCAGACAAGGGTATGGGAGCCGTCACTCTCCAGAGACCACTCGGAAAGGATGCTGAGGGCGCTCGGGGCAGGCGTTGAGACGGTGACGGCTCCGGACGGAAGAGCCGGCGTTACGCTGACGCCGCCGAAGGCGCTGCATGCCCTGCCGCCGTTTACGATTCCTTCGGATATCTCCTCGGCAGCCTACTTTATGGCGGCAGCCGTGATGCTCCCGGGCTCGGAGCTCCTGCTTCGGAATGTCGGTGTCAATCCGACACGGGACGGCATCCTGGAGCTTCTCCGGGAAATGGGGGCGGAAGTGGAGCTGGTTCATCAGAGCATGTCCGGGGTAGAGCCGGTCGCGGACATCCGTGTCCGTTATACGCCTCATCTACGTGCGGCAGAGCTTTCCGGGGCGATCATCCCGAGACTGATCGACGAGCTGCCGGTGATCGCGATGCTCATGGCGAGAGCCGAGGGGAGCTCGGTGATCCGAGATGCACGGGAGCTGAAGCTGAAGGAAAGCAACCGGATCGAGGCGGTGGCCGAGGGGCTTCGGCGCATGGGTGTCCGCTGTGAGGAGACAGAGGACGGCATGGTGATTGAGGGGATCGGAATGACGGGGACTCTCCGCGGGGCGGAGATCGACACGAGGAAGGATCATCGGATTGCGATGAGCTTTTCCGTGCTCGCGATGAGCTGTCCGGAGGGGGAGAGCTGTGAGATTTTGGACGCGGACTGTATCGCCATCTCCTACCCGGATTTTTATGCGGATTTTGAAAAAATCAGTTGACAGGATTTTGGCTCTTTGCTATAGTGTCTAAGTCGTCGGAGGCGACAAGGACATGGCAGATTGGTCAAGCGGTTAAGACGCAGCCCTCTCACGGCTGAATCCCGGGTTCGATTCCCGGATCTGTCACTCGGGACCTGAGCAAGTGCTCAGGTCCTTTCTTGTATCCTGCTCCGGATATCACAGGATATCCCGGCACCATGGAAAGGACAGTATGGATAAGTATGACCATCTGCGGCTCCCCGGGGATTTTTCTCTGGAGATCGAAAAGAACAGGGACGGATCGGATCTGCCGGTGCTCCGGAGCCGGAGGCTTCGGGCGCTCCCCTTTCTGAACCATGCCTTCATGACAAGGATGGGCGGTGTCGGCACGGGGATTTACGAAAGCATGAACCTGAGCTTTTCGAGAGGGGAAGCCCGGGAAAACGTAGAAAGGAATTATGAAAGGGTGGCGGAGCTGTTTCACAGCTCTCCGGAGCACTTTGTCACCGGGCATCAGACGCACTCCGGGAATGTCCGGGTAGTGACAGAAGAGGACAGGGGGAAGGGAATCACCCGGGAGCGGGACTATCAGGATGTGGATGCGCTCATCACGGATGTTCCGGGAATCATCCTGACGATGATCTATGCGGACTGTGTGCCGGTGTTCTTTGCGGATCCGGTGCACAGGGCGATCGGGGTCGCCCATGCTGGATGGAGGGGGAGCGCACAGAAGATCTGCCGGAAGACGGTGGAGGCGTTAGGGAGGAATTATGGTTCTTCTCCGGAGGAGCTCCGCATCGCCATCGGCCCCAGCATCGGACAGAGGAATTATGAGGTTTCGGAGGAGGTGATAGAGATCTTCCGGGAGAGCTTCCGGCTGGATACGGAGGAGAAGAGGCAGCGTATTTTCCGTGATTTTTCTTCGGACCGGGAGGGCAGATGGCATGCGCATCTGGATCTTTGGGAAGCCAATAAAATGGTGCTGAGGGAAGCCGGTGTTCCCGAGGAGAATATCGACATCACCCAGTACGACACCTACCTTTTCCCGGAGCTTTTCTTTTCCCATCGCTACACGAGGGGAAAGCACGGGAATCACGCGGGTTTTCTGGAAATCGTCGAAGGGAAAAACGCAAATTAAAACTTGCGGCTCCGGCAAAAATAATTATAATAGCGCTTATTCCATTCGAAGAATCATAGAAGGAGGCAGAAAATGGCATTCATTATTCCCAGGCAGTATGATCCGAAGCTCTCCGTGAGAGAAACACAGGAGGCGATCAAGTATATCCGCGACACCTTTCAGTACGAGTTCGGCAAGGAAATGAATCTTTCCCGGATCTCGGCGCCGCTGTTTGTGGAGAAAAGCTCCGGACTGAATGATGATTTGAATGGTGTGGAAAGACCGGTCAGCTTCGATGTCCCCTGGAATCCGGGGGAAAGCATTGAGGTTGTGCATTCTCTGGCAAAGTGGAAGAGAATGGCGCTTGCCAGATATGGCTTTCAGCCGGGAGAGGGACTCTATACCAATATGAACGCGATTCGCCGCGACGAGGAGCCGGACAATCTTCACAGCTGCTATGTGGACCAGTGGGACTGGGAGAAGGTAATCACCAGGGAAGAGAGGAACGAGACCACCCTGGAGGGAACCGTCCGCATGATCTTCCGCATCATCAAGCACATGGAGCATCAGGTCTGGTACAGGTACCCCCGGGCAGTCAAAAAGCTTCCGGAGGATATCTTTTTCATCGATTCCGAAGAGCTGCTTCGGCAGTATCCGGACAAGAGCCCGAAGGAGAGGGAGAATGCCATCGCCAGGCTTCACGGCTGTGTGTTTATCAAAAGAATCGGGGATAAGCTCTCCAACGGAGAACCGCATGACGGCAGGGCACCGGACTATGACGACTGGGCATTGAACGGAGATATCCTGTTCTGGGACGACGTACTGGACTGTGCCTTTGAGATTTCCTCCATGGGAATCCGTGTGAGTGAGGATTCCCTCCGGGAACAGCTGAAGAAGGCAGGCTGCGAGGAGAGGGCAGCGCTTCCCTTCCACAAAGCGCTCCTCGAGGGCAGGCTGCCGTATACCATCGGCGGCGGTATCGGGCAGAGCCGTCTCTGCATGCTGCTTCTCGGAAGAGCGCATATCGGTGAGGTACAGGCATCCATCTGGCCCGAGGAAATGCGGAGGAGCTGTGCGGAAAACAATATTGTTCTTCTGTGAGGGAAGTGCGGAACTGGTGTTTTTCCGGCAGGGAGCTTTGGGAAGCTTGTCACAGGAAATCAGCAGTGCTAGAATTGGTTAAACAAGACTAACAATTCCGGCACTGCTTTTTTTTGAGAGACACCGCTTCCGTGTTTTCCCGCCGGAGCCGTAAGGCGGCGCCCGGTGAAGCTGTGTGCTCCCGGAGAAAGCGAGGTATTTGGGAAGAGGCTTTGGGGAGGAAGGTATGGATGTGGTTCTGCAGGGGGAAAATATCATCAAGGACTATCAGATGGGAGAAGTGACGGTTCATGCCCTGAAGGGAGTCAGTCTTTCGATCCATGAAAGGGAGCTGATCGTGATTCTGGGTCCGTCCGGCTCGGGGAAAAGCACGATGATGAATATTCTGGGCGGGATCGAGGCGCCGACGAGCGGGAAGCTCCTGTATGGCGGGGAAGAGCTGCATTGGGAGAAGCGCTCCGAGCTCACAAGGTACCGGCGGCAGCATATCGGCTTTGTGTTCCAGTTTTATAATCTTCTGCCGGGCCTTACGGCACTTGAGAATATCCGGCTTGCCTCGGCGCTTTCCTCCTCCCCGATGGATGCGGAGCAGCTGCTTCGGGAGGTCGGACTCTGGGAGAGAGGGGATCATTTTCCCAGCCGTCTGTCCGGCGGGGAGCAGCAGAGAATCGCGATTGCGAGAGCACTTTGCAAGAATCCGGACCTCCTCCTCTGCGATGAGCCGACCGGGGCACTGGATTCTGCGACCGGCATTCAGGTCCTTCGCCTGATTCACCGTTTTTCCCGGGAATACGGCAAGCCGGTGGTGCTGATTACGCACAATGCCGACATTGCCCGGATTGCGGATCGGGTACTGTATTTTAAGGATGGACGGATGGAGCGATCCGTGGAGAATCCCGCTCCTGTGCATCCGGATCAACTGGAGTGGTAGATGAGATACTTCCGACGGAATGTATACAGAATGGCGCTTCGGAACAAGGGATCCGTGATCGGTGCCATTCTCATTATAGCTCTCGGCGTTTTTATCATGATTGCCATGATGGATACGCTCTGGAACCTGGAAAGCCGGATTTCTGCGTTTTACCGGGAGCAGAATCTGGCGGATATTTTTGCGGAGGTTTCCGGCATTTCCGAGGCAGAGCTGCAGCAGCTCCGGGAAATCAGGGGCATCCGGGAAGCCTCCGGAAGGATGGCGATGGATGCCCGGATCAGCGGGGAGGGGATCGAAGGCATCGTTTCCGTACATCTGCTGTCCTATGACGGGAAGGAAAGCCTGAATCAGGCGTTGTTTTCCGTACCGCCGAAGGAGAAGGAGGATCTTTTTCTCGGCGTGCGGATGTCAGAGCATTATCGCTTTTCCCGAGGGCAGAGGCTCCGCCTTCTGATCTCCGGGGTCAGCACGGAGTTTCAGGCAGCGGGGACGGTGAAGCAGCCGGATTACATCTATACCGTGCCTCCGGGAGGATCACTGGTTCCGGACGGCTCGGTATACGATATTGCCATGATTCAAAAAAGCCGGATGGAGGCTCTGACAGGCAGCAGCAGCCTGCAGGAGCTAGGATTCCGCCTGCAGGAGGGCTACCGCTATGAGGATGTCCGGAAGGAGCTTCAGGAAGCGCTGGAGCCCTACGGACTGAAAAGCCTTCTCCGGCGGGCGGATCAGCCGAGCTGCAAACAGGTGGAGGGAGAATACGGGGAGCTGACGGGAAGCGGGACGGTTATACCGTTGATTTTCCTCTCCATTTCTGTTTTTATGCTGTATGTCGTTCTGAAAAAGATGATCCACCAGGATCAGCCGCTGATCGGAACCATGAAGGCAATGGGAATGAGAGATGGGGAGCTTCTCTCCGCATATCTTCTGGAGGGACTGCTGATCGGCAGTCTCGGGGCGGTTCTGGGAGCCCTTTTTGCCGGCTTCTTCGGACGGCATATGTTCGGGATCTACTGTGCCTATTTCAATCTCCCGGACACCTCTTATCAGGATACCCTGTACTGGAGAGCCGTCGGACTGATTCTTTCGGATTTTACCGACGTGGCAGCGGTTCTGATCGGTGTCAGGGATATTCTTTCCATTACTCCGTCGATGGCGATGCGGCAGATCAATCCGAGACAGGGAAGGGAATGGAAGCTGCCGCTGTGGCTTGACAGGAGACTTTCCTTTTTCCACGGCATTGCGGTACGGAACATGCTTCGGAATCCCTTCCGTGCGTTTCTGATCCTTCTGGCGGTCTGCTTTCCCTTTGCGATGACATCTGTGATTTTTTCCTTCCGCGGCATTGTACGGGAGATGCTGGAGGATGAGTTTCAGAGAACAGAGAACTATGACTTTCAGCTGGAGCTGGATCATTATGAGAATCCATGGACACTCCGGAACCTCGGGGAGACCCTTCCGGGAACGGAGACGTCGGAGGCAGTCTGTCAGACCGCGCTGCTTCTCAAAAAGGAAGCTCACACAGAGTACAGCATGCTGACAGGCCTGAATGCCGGCTCCGAGCTTTGGCGTATCATGGATCAGAACAGAAGATACTATCTGCCGCCGGGAAACGGCATCTTTCTCGGGATAAACACCGCGGAGAAGCTGGGGGCAAAAAAGGGAGACGTGATTCGTGTTATCCTGCCTGCCTTCTCGACGGAGGAGAGAAGACTGATGGTGGCAGATGTTCTGACAGAGCCCTTTGGAAATGGTGAGTACGTGTCCCTGGCGGAATTTCCGAGACTTTTTGGGATTCCCGCGACGGCAAACAAGCTGCTGCTTCGCACCCGGAAGGGGGAAAAATCCGTGCTGATCCGGGAGATGGAGGAAAAGGGAAGCCGGGTCAGCTGGATCATTGACATGCAGAAGACGAGGGAAAGCTATAATGCCATGTTCGGCTCCATGTATATCATGATGGACGGTTTTGCACTGATGTCATTTGCGGCAGGCGTGATTCTGATTCTGAATATCTCGGCAGTCAGTCTCCGGGAACGGATGAATGAAATCGTGACCCTGGAGGTCATGGGGGCGAGCCGCAGGGAGATCCGGGAGATGCTTCTCTGGGAGCTGCTGCTTCTGTGCCTTGCCGGGATTCTGCTGGGCTTTCCGGCAAATGCCGGACTTCGCTATGTGCTGGAGAGAGTGATGATGACGGAGTCCTATCATATCCGTCTTCCGCTCTACCCGGGCAGCTGTGTTCTGGCGGCTCTGTTCTGCCTGCTGATGAGCTGCTGTGCGTGGTGGAGAGGGTGCAGGATGGTGGAACAGGTTCAGCTGACAGACGCATTGAAGGCAAGGGATCAGTAGAACCTCCTCCCGCCGGTGTCGGGTCCCTCTCCGGGATTTGCGATGCTTCCGGCAGTGTTTCCTCCGAACACCGAGGGAGAGCCCTGCCGGAGCAGAGAGCTTCACAAGGCGGAATTTTATAAAGAAAAGAGAGGTGAAGAAATGAAAAACATCCGCGAGCTTTGGGGGTTGATTTCGGGGTATTGCCGGAAGCACAGGATCCTGTTTCCGGCAGCACTGTTGCTTCTTGCTGCCGCCTGTGCTTTTCTTAGAAGAGGCTCAGGGTTTTCTGTCGAGGTCGCGGAGGTGACAAGACAGGATGTGAGAAGCACCTGGAAGCAGGAGGGAAGGATCACCTTCGGACAGCCGGTGACCGTTCTTTCGGAGGTCGGCGGCACGGTGAAGGAGCTGCTGGTGAAGGAGAACGAAAGGGTCCGTGCGGGGCAGCCGCTGCTGACTCTGGATGATGCGGCATACTCATACCAGAAAAGCGTACAGGAAGCGCAGCTGGAGAGGCTGAAGGCGCAGCTGCAGAAAATTTCTGTCAGCGAAGTGATGGCGGATTCTCCGGAGGAGTATCTCAGCGCGCTGGATCGGGAAGCGGCATCTCTGGAAGCGGCATTTCGTGCGAGTCAGACGGATTTTTCTGCGGCAGAGCAGCTCTATCAGAACGGAGACATCTCCAGAGCGGAATATGAGTCCAGAAAGGCTGCCTACGAGGCCGCCGCGGCTGCCAGCAAAAAAGCCGGAACCAGAGCGGCAGAGAGCCGGAAGGCACTGGAGCGTTTGGAGAGGGAAGAGGGGATCAGCCGAAAGGAGTTAAACGACGCATTTTACAGTGCGGACCGAAAGCAGCTGAGCTCACAGATGGATGCTGTCCGGGCAGAGATCGAGCATCTGTCGGAGGAAGTGGAAAAATGCAGGCTGGTCAGCAGTACGGACGGCACGATAACGGATCTTCCCATTCAGGGGCAGTCGTTCGCCGCCGTCGGACAGCCGCTTCTGACGATCAGCCCTGACGGAGAGGTGCAGGCAGAGGCGGAGGTACTCAGCTCCGTGGCGCCGCTTTTGAAAACGGGAGATCCGGTTTCGGTCAGAATCAGCCTTTCGAATCAGGATGAGGTTTATGAAGGAAGGATTTCAGAGATTTATGATACTGCGGAAAAAAGCAGCTCTGCCCTGGGGACGGAGGAGTACCGGGTAAAAATCCGGGTCTCGCTCTCTGAGGATCAGGAGGGGAAGCTTCGGAAAAGAAACGGCTATGGAGCGACTCTGGAGCTTCTGTTATATGAAGGACAGGGGGTACTCTCGATTCCTTCGACCGCGGTCTACAGTGAGGAGCATCGGAATTATGTGTATTGTATCAAGAATGGGAAAGCGGTCCGGACGGAGGTCGGACTTCAGTACCAGGGAAGCGGAACCGCGGTCATCCAGTCCGGACTTTCGGAGGGTGACAGGGTAGTAAGGGAGGCCGATGCGGAAGGGCTGTTTGACGGGGCAAGAATAAAAATACGGATTCCCGAGAAAAAATGATATGGCATCGGAACCGTAAGACAAGACAGTATCCGCATCATGTGAGGCTGTGCTTCCGACGGATACAGAGGGATAAGGGAGAGCGGTATGAATCAGAAATTTTCGAAACGGGGTCATCTGGATGATCCGGAATGGGTGGAGCTTGTTGACCGGGCTGCCCGGGGGGATCTGGATGCCATGGTGGATTTGGCGAAGGGATATTATCTCGGGAGCTACGGGGAAAAGGATGTCGGGAAAGCCGTGAAGTGGTGCGGCTATGCCGCGAAAAAGGGAAATGAACGTGCCCTCCGATGGATGGAAACGCTGGAGGAGCCGCAGGAGGAAAGAAAAAGACGACAGCCGTGATGAGCCGTCGTCTTTTTGAAGCGGAGCTGTCGCACTAAGCTGATTTTGCACAGGATATTGTAGACGATGATCGCTTTCATCGACAATTCTTTGTGTGAATCTGATTTAATGCGACAGCCCCGCCGGAGCTGCTTACAGGCGTTTCGAAGAGAAGCCTGAAGCTCTCACACACCATCGGAGGAATAGTTCGGGGCTTCCTTCGTGATCTGGATGTCGTGCGGGTGGGATTCCTTCAGGGAAGCGGCAGAGATCTTGATGAACTTGGAGCTCTCCTGCAAGGTCGGGATATCCTTCGCGCCGCAGTAGCCCATGCCGGCGCGTAAGCCGCCGATAAACTGGAAGATGGTATCCTCCACCTTCCCCTTATAGGCGACTCTTCCCTCAACTCCCTCCGGGACGAGCTTCTTGGCTCCTGCCTGGAAGTAGCGGTCGGAGGAGCCGTTCTTCTGCTTCATGGCGCCTATGGAGCCCATGCCGCGATAGACCTTGTACTTTCTTCCCTGGAAGAGCTCGAATTCTCCGGGAGCCTCGTCACAGCCCGCAAAGACGGAGCCCATCATGACTGTGGAGCCTCCGGCAGCAATGGCTTTGACCACGTCTCCGGAATACTGGATTCCGCCGTCGGCGATGATCGGGACGTCGTAGCCCCTGGCAGCCGCATAGGCATCCATGACCGCGGAGATCTGGGGGACACCGATACCGGCAACGACACGGGTGGTACAGATGGAGCCGGGGCCGATACCGATCTTGACACAGTCGGCGCCTGCCCGGATGAGCGCTTCGGTTGCTTCGCCGGTCGCGACATTGCCGGCAATAATCTCCAGCTCCGGAATCTCACGCTTCAGCATGCGGATGCAGTCAAGCACATTCCTGGAGTGCCCGTGGGCGGAATCCAGCACGACGACATCGACGTGCGCCCGTACCAGTTCCCGGGCGCGCTCCACCACATCCCTGGTGATGCCGAGTGCCGCGCCGCAGAGGAGACGTCCCTGTGAGTCCTTCGCCGCATTCGGATACTTCATCTGCTTCTCGATATCCTTCATGGTGATGAGACCCTTCAGGTTCCCCTCGTCATCGACAATCGGAAGCTTCTCCACCTTGGCGCGGGCAAGAATCTTTTTGGCTTCCTCAAGCGTGGTGCCCTCCCTTGCCGTGATGAGATTTTCACTCGTCATACACTCCCGGATGGATTTTTCGAAATCTTCCTCGAACACAAGGTCCCGGTTGGTGATGATTCCGATCAGCTTCCGTCCCTCCACGATGGGAACGCCGGAGATCCGGTACTTCGCCATGAGGTCATTGGCATCCTTCAGACTGTGATCCGCGGATAAGAAAAAGGGGTCTGTGATAACGCCGTTCTCGGAACGCTTTACCATATCGACCTCTTCTGCCTGCTGCTCTATGGACATGTTTTTGTGGATGATGCCGATGCCCCCGCATCGCGCCATTGCGATCGCCATCTGGTGCTCGGTGACGGTATCCATCCCTGCGGAAAGGAAGGGAACATTCAAACGAATCTTTTTCGTGAGTCTCGTGGACAGGTCGACCTCGTTGGGAATGACTTCGCTGTACTGGGGAACCAGAAGGACATCGTCAAAGGTGATGCCGTCGGAAATGATTTGTGCCATACTACCTCCCTTTACTGTGTGCTGAATTTGTGGAGATTATAGTGCTTTTCTCCGGGAAAAGGAAGGAGAATCTGATGATTTTGCAGATAAAAAAAGAAGATATTTTTACATGGAGGTCATCGCTTCGGACTTTCGAAAAAACAGAAAAACAGCTAAAATATACAGGTTAAGAAAATATGGCAGCTGCGGCAGCCGGCGCTTTCCGAAGGCTTCCTGTCGTTTCCGGAGCCGAGTTGCCGCGGTTCCTCCTCTGTGCCGTAAGAGGAACGGAGGAGCACGATGGTACAGACGGAGGGGATAGGATATCCCTTCAGGGTGAGGATATGGTAGAAGGTTTAGTACGTGTCGCAACTGCGACACCCAGGGTGACGGTAGCAGATCCGTTTTCCAATGCGGAAAACATACTTGCGCTCATGAAGGAGGCGGCAGAGGAGGAGGCGAGACTTCTGGTGCTGCCGGAGCTTGCGCTTACGGCGTACACCTGTCAGGATCTCTTTTTTCAGGAGGCGCTGCGGAGAGAAAGCAGGGAAGCCTTCCGAAGGCTTCTGTGGGAGAGCCGCGATCTTCCGGTACTGACGGTTGTCGGGCTGCCCTTTTATGCCGGGGACAAGCTCTACAATGCCGCCGCCGTGATCTGCCGCGGGGAGGTTCTCGGCATCGTGCCGAAGAGAAATCTGCCGAACTATGGGGAGTTCTATGAGAAAAGATGGTTCAGCGAAGCGCCGGAGACGGCAATGATGGTGCATGTGACGGACTATCCGGACGGGATCGAGCGAAAGCATAGAGTTCCCTTCGGCTCCTGGCTTCTTTTTACGGCGGAGGATATGCCGATGTTCCGCCTGGGTGTCGAAATCTGTGAGGATGTGTGGGTGGCGGAGACTCCCTCAACCCGGCTTGCGCTTTCCGGTGCGACGGTTCTCGCGAACAGCTCCGCGTCCACGGAGACGGTCGGGAAGAGCGGCTACCGCCGCAGTCTGATCTCTCAGACCAGTGCGAGGCTCGTAGCGGCATATCTCTATGCCAATGCGGGAGAGGGAGAGTCCAGCCAGGACCTCGTTTTCGGGGGACAGAATCTGATCTGTGAGAACGGAACGGTTCTCTGCGAGAGCCGGAGATTTATGCCGGGGATTCAGTTTACGGAGATTGATGTCAGCCGGCTTCAGAGCGAGCGCCGGAAGAAAAACACCTACGGGAGCGAGAGCGCGGCAGAGGAGGAAGGACTGGTTCAAATCGTTCCCTTCCGTTTTGCCGGAAGAAAAAAACAGACACAGGGTTTATATACCGCTTCTCTTTCGGAGGAAAGCGGCTTTAATGACTACCGCTTCCGAGAGATAAATCCGCATCCCTTTGTGCCCGGGAAGCAAGAGGAACGGGCGGAGCGCTGTGAGGAGATCCTGTCCATTCAGGCGATGGGGCTCAAAAAGCGGCTGGAGCACATCGGATGCCGTTCTGCCGTGATCGGCATCAGCGGGGGACTGGACTCCACTCTGGCACTTCTGGTTACGGTCAGAGCCTTTGATCTTCTGGAGATACCGAGAAAAAATATCCTTTCCGTCACCATGCCCGCTTTCGGCACGACAGACCGTACCTATCGGAATGCCTGCCGGCTGACATCGGAGCTGGGAGCAACGCTTCGGGAGATCGATATCAAAAAGGCGGTGATGCAGCATTTTTCCGATATCGGACATGATCCGGCGCTGCATGATGTGACCTATGAAAACGGGCAGGCGCGGGAGCGTACCCAGGTGCTGATGGATCTTGCGAATGAGCTGGACGGGATTGTCATCGGAACCGGGGATCTGTCGGAGCTGGCGCTGGGCTGGGCGACCTACAACGGGGATCATATGTCGATGTATGGGGTCAATGCGGGGGTTCCCAAGACACTGATTCGTCATCTTGTCCGGTATGAGGCGGAGGCTTTTTCGGGAGAGGTGGAGAAGGTGCTTCTCGACGTACTGGATACGCCGGTGTCTCCGGAGCTGCTGCCGCCGGGCGGGGACGGAAGCATCTCGCAGAAAACGGAAGATCTGGTGGGCCCCTACGAGCTGCATGATTTTTACCTCTATCAGGTACTCCGCTTCTCGGAGAGTCCGAAAAAGATCTATCAGATGGCAAGGAGAGCCTTTGCCGGGAGCGAATATGACGATGCGACTCTCCTGAAATGGCTGAAAAAGTTCTACTACAGATTCTTCCGTCAGCAGTTCAAGCGTTCCTGCCTGCCGGACGGTCCCAAGGTGGGATCTGTCTCCGTTTCTCCGCGGGGAGACCTCCGCATGCCAAGTGACGCCTCGGTGCGTGCCTGGATCAGAGAGCTGGAGGAGCTGTGACAGGGAGAACCCCTTGTCGAACAAATTGCCATCCTGTATAATATTGGTTCGTGGTAAGAACAGAGAGGGATTATGCCATATCTTTCATCCGCAGCGAATTCATATATTAAAGAGGTTCGGGAGCTTTCGAGACGCCGCAGGGCAAGGAAAGAAAAGCGCCTGTTTATCGCAGAGGGGGAACGGCTCTGCGGGGAGATTCCGAAGCGCTGTCTGAAACGGCTGTTTCTGGCAAACTCCTATCGGGGTAGACTGCCGGAGGGGTTTTCCTGCCAGGAAAACGACAGCCGTGTTTTTCGTGTTCCGGACAGCCTGATGGAGATGATGAGCGATACGAAAACCAGCCAGGGGATTCTGGCGGTGGTGGAGATGCTGCCGGAGAGAGCGCTCACGGGAGACCTGTTTTTATGTCTTGAGCATATGCAGGATCCCGGGAATCTCGGCACCATTTTCCGAACCGCAGAGGCAGCCGGAGTCAGCGGCATTTTCATGGATCGGGACTGTGCGGATATCTATGCCCCGAAGGTGGTAAGAGCCACCATGGGAGCTCTGTTCCGTATGCCCTTTCTCGTGGTGCCGGATCTGAAGGAAACGGTTCTGTCGCTGGAATGCCAGGGGATTCGGAGCTATGCAGCGCATCTTCACGGAGAAAAGCCGTATTTTGACTTTTCCTATCGGGAACCGAGCGCCTTTCTGATTGGCAATGAAGGAAACGGCCTGACAGAGGAGCTCACCCGTGCCTGTACGCATACCCTTCGGATTCCGATGCGGGGTTCGACAGAATCTCTCAATGCCTCTGCCGCCGCGACGGTTCTCATGTACGAGGCACTTCGCCAGAGGATGAGGGGACAGCTGCAGGGAGCTCCGGCAGCTGTGTGCACGGACTCCGGGAACAGGGGAATGTCCGCAGGATAAAGGAGGACGCTATGGATCTTCGTGGAAGAGATTGTCTTAAACTGATCGATTTTAGCAAGGAAGAGGTCCGGGAACTGACCGGGCTTGCCGGACGGCTGAAAGCAGAGAAGCGGCAGGGGATTCTTCACGGAAGCTGTGTTCACAACAGCTCGTTTCCGGGAAAGAACATTGCCCTGATTTTTGAAAAAGAATCCTCCGTGAGCCGGGCCGCCTTTTCTGTGGCTGCGTCGGATCTCCTGATGGGAAGTGACTATTTTGCACCGAATGAGCGCTCGGAGATCGAGGCGGAGCAGAAGGAGAACACGGCGGCGATTCTTTCGCGGATGTATGACGGGATCGTCTATCTTGCGGAGGATCAGGAGGAAGCGGAGGATTTCGCCAGAAGCTCGGAGGTCCCGGTCTGGAATGCTTCCACGAATTCCTATCATCCGATGCAGATGATCGCGGATCTCCTGACGATGGAGGAAGCACTCGGAGAGCTGAGGGGGAAGAAGCTTGCCTTTCTTGGAGACGGCAGACACAATACCGCCGGCTCCTATATGATGGCGGCAGCCAAGATGGGGATGCACTTTACCCTGGCTGCGCCGGAGGAGTATTTCCCCTCCGTCGAGCTGCAGAAGATTGCCCTGGAGATTGCGGAGGAAAACGGAGGCTCCGTCCGCATGACGGAGAGGAGAGATGATGCGCTGAAGGATGCCAGCGTCCTCTGTACCGACGCCTGGCTTTCCGAGGAGGATCCGGAGGAGATCTGGCAGAAGAAGATCTATGAGCTTTCTCCCTACCAGATTAACGAAGGTGCCTTTGCCAGGGCCTCCGGCGATGCGATTCTCCTCTCCACGAAGCGCACCTTCTACCGCAGAAGCAAGCCGATGGAGGAGAAGCTGCTGCGGGATTACGGGATCGGCGCGCTGGAGGTCAGCAGGGAGGTATCCCGTCGTTTCCGGGAGATGATACTTCGGGAAGCGGAGAACCAGGTGCCGGCAGCGAAGGCTCTGATGTATGCTTCTCTGGGAGGACAGTGATGTACCAGAGAAGAGGAGGCAGTCAGAGCGAGAGCAGGACGCTGGATCTGATCCACATCATCTTCTGCATCATTATCCTGGTTATGGCGGTGCTGGCCTTTCTGAAGCCCAGTGAAAATATGATGCTGTTTCCGCTGATTTTTTTTCTTGCCGCGGTGCTCCGGCTGCTGGACGCATTTTTTCTGTTCCGGAAGATTTCGCATGAAAAGAAGAAAAAGAAAAAGGCGGTATTTGAGCTGACAGTGGGGATTTTGATTTTGATTTTGGCACTGATGTCTGCCATGACGATTTGGCAAGCTTAGGAGGGGGATCCTGTTGAATAGAGAAGAACTGTTAAAAAGAATCGAGGAGCTGTGTGAGAAGGCGGAGAAAAACAAAAACTCCATTGATCAGACCGAGATCAAGGAGGCCTTCGCGGAGTTTTCTCTCAATGAGGAGCAGCTCGACAATGTCTCCCATATTCTGGAAAATCGCGGCATCGACGTGAACCCGGTTGTGGACGAGGGAACTCTGGAGAATCTGGAAAAGGGCGGCAAGACGGATGACGACCTGGAGACACTCGATGACGAGGGGTTCGCGAAGGAAGAGGAGGCAGAGGAGATTGATCTGGATGCCGTCGATCTTCTGGAGGGGATCGGAACCGAGGATCCGGTTCGCATGTACCTGAAGGAGATCGGTACGGTGCCGCTTCTGACGGCGGAGGAGGAATACAATCTCGCGATGCGGAAGCAGCAGGGAGACGAGGCCGCCAAGCAGAGGCTCATCGAAGCGAACCTTCGTCTGGTGGTAT
Source organism: uncultured Oribacterium sp. (assembly GCA_963545355.1). Classification (GTDB taxonomy): domain Bacteria; phylum Bacillota; class Clostridia; order Lachnospirales; family Lachnospiraceae; genus Oribacterium. The sequence continues at coordinate 75,599 of CAUUIW010000004.1, forward strand.
CCATTGCGAAGCGATATACCGGACGCGGCATGAGCTTCCTGGATCTCGTGCAGGAGGGGAATCTCGGGCTGATTAAGGGGGTGGAGAAGTTTGACCCGGAGAAGGGCTTCAAGCTCTCGACCTATGCAACCTGGTGGATTCGTCAGTCCGTCACCCGTGCCCTTGCGGATCAGGCAAGAACGATACGGGTGCCGGTGCATATGGTGGAGACCATCAATAAGATGTCAAAGATGCAGAGGAAGCTGACGCTGGAGCTCGGATATGAGCCCTCGGTGAAGGAGCTGGCGGAGCATCTTGACATGACCGAGGAGAAGGTGCAGGAGATCATGCAGATCGCCCGTGAGCCGGCATCCCTGGAGACCCCGATCGGAGAAGAGGACGATTCCAATCTCGGCGATTTTGTGGCAGATGCCAATGTGGTATCGCCGGAGGGCAATGTGGAATCCGTGATGCTCCGGGAGCATATCGAAACCCTGCTGGATGATCTGAAGGAGAGAGAGCGGCAGGTGATCGTTCTCCGCTTCGGGCTGGAGGACGGTCATCCCCGTACGCTGGAGGAGGTGGGGCGTGAATTTAACGTCACCCGTGAGCGTATCCGCCAGATCGAGGCCAAGGCGCTCCGGAAGCTGAGAAATCCGGTCCGTTCCAAGAGGATCAGGGATTTCCTGCAGTAAATCAGGAAAACACGGAGGCACTGTCTTCCCCGCCGCTTCCGCGGCTGTCACAGGACAGCGCTTCGGCATCTCATGCGGCTTTTCTCCGGCTATCCCCGGAAATACGGACTTACGGACTTCAGCGGTCACGATCTGCTTCGCTGAAGTCCTGCTTTGTTTATGGGAGATATTTGCGTCTATGCAGAATCAAAAGGTGAATTATCAGCTGCTGCTGGACAAAATCCTCGAGGAGCAGCAGGGGACCCGTCCGCGTCTGCTTCTCCACTCCTGCTGTGCGCCCTGTTCGAGTGCGGTGCTGGAGTATCTCGGCGGATATTTTGAAATCACTCTGTATTTTGATAACCCCAATATTGAAACGGAGGAGGAGTTTCTGAGAAGAGCGGAGGAGCTGAAGCGGCTTGTGCGTGAGATCCATGTACCGGATCTCTCCGTTGTGATTGCCCCCTACGATCATCAGCGCTTTCTCCGTGCCGTCCGGGGGCTGGAGGAGGAGCCGGAACGGGGAAAAAGATGTGCGGTCTGCTTTCATCAGAGACTTCAGGATACCGCCGTATTTGCCGGGGAGTATGCGCGGGAGCATCCGGAAAAGCCCTTCGATTATTTCTGTACCACACTGACGATTTCTCCCTTGAAGGACGCGCAGCTTCTGAACCGCCTCGGGCAGCAGCTGGAGGCGCAGTACAGGCTTCGCTTTCTGCCTTCCGACTTTAAGAAGCGGGGCGGCTATCTCCGTTCGACGGAGCTGTCCAGGGAGTACGGACTCTACCGTCAGGACTACTGCGGCTGCGAATTCTCCAGAAGGGAGAGGGAGAACCCGCGGCGCCGTGCATCGCGGAACCCGGAGGAGCACCATGCGGCGAAGAGCGGTTCCGCGGGAGACAAGGTACTCCGACCCTGAACACGCCATCCGGGATTCAAGCGCCGGGCTCTCACAGGTTCCGTTCTCTCCGCTCGGAGGAGCCGGGGATGCCCAGCTCTGCCCGGTACTTTGCGACCGCGCGGCGGGACAGAGCTATGCCGCTGTCCTGCAGCAGACGGAGAACCGCCTGATCGCTGAGGGGCCTCTGCTTATCCTCTGCGGCAATCAGTGAACGGATTTTTTCTTTGACGGCAGCCGGAGAGACAGCGGCATCATCTTCTCCGTGCCGGAACCCGGAGGAAAAGAGCGTTTTCAGGAGAATCGTCCCACGGGGACAGCTCAGGTATTTGTTTTTCAGCGCACGGCTTACGGTGGACACATGGATGTCCAGTTCCTCCGCAAGCTCTGTCATAGTCAGGGCAGACAGCTCTCCCGTGCCGCACAGAAATGCCCTCTGTCTTTTTAAAACGGCATGTCCGATCTGAAGCAGTGTGCTTCTCCGCTGACGGATGTTCCGGAACAGGAGTCTGGCATGCCGGAGCTTCTCCTGAAAGTAGCTACGAAGCTCGGGATCCTCTGTCTGCTTCATCATGCGAAGATAATAATCGTTCAGACAGTAGTTTTCGATCCAGCCGTCATTGAGGCGAAGCTCCCAGCCGCATTCCGTATTTTGAAGAAGAATATCCGGTTCGATATATTCGGATTCTTTCTCGGAAAACAGGTGCAGGGGATTCGGCTCCAGCTCGGAGATACGTTCGAGTGCCTGACGAACCTGCGAAGTCGAAACGGCACATTCTCTGGAAATGGAGCTGATTTTTCCCTGAAGCAGCTGCTCGAGATGATGCGCCAGGATTTCACGATCCAGCGGAAGCCCGCTTCCCTTCTTTTCATATTGCCGCAGCAGACATTCCCGCAGATTTTCCGAAAAAATGCCGCAGGGCTCCAGCCCCTTCAGAAGCCGAAGGGTACGGACGGCACATTCCATGGAACAGCCGTACTCCTCACAGAGCTCGGAGAGACGCATCGTGAAGAAACCGTTAGGCTCCAGACAGCCGATCATATATTCCGCGAGGCTTCTGTCCTCTTCCTTCAGGCTCTGCGGAAGCTGTTCCAGGATGAAATCCCGGATGCTCTGTGCTGCGGGAGCCGGGATCTCCTGATAGCAGCGGAGATCGACATGCTCCCGATAGCTTTTTCCGTAGCTCAGACTCACAGAGACGTCCGTACCGTCCGGATTGAGACACTCTATCATGGGGTTTTCCAGGTACTCCTTTTTTACGGCCTGCTTTAGCTCTATGCCGCTGAGCTGGAGCAGCTCGAGGGACTGAAGCTGTGTCTGGGAAAGCTGCAGACCTTGGCGGGGGCGCTGGTGTAAGTCAAGATTCATGGTATCTCCTTCAGCTTATGCAGGAAAGATATCTAATGTATCGAGATGTCCGGTATCGTGATATCTTATGTTTTTTGAGATGGCGCTTCATGAGCTTTCCTCACCTTACTATAGCATGGAAGAAATACGGGGAGAAGCCGGAACGGAGGGGCTTTTCCGTGGGAGAGCCATCGGAAATATGCTAAAATACAGACCATGAAAAAGTGTGAAATGACAGATGGAGGAAATGATGATAGAAGGGGAGTTTTATGCTCGGATTTTTGAGGAGGTGCTTCGTCTTTCCAATGACGGCTTCATTGTCGTGGATCAGCAGGCCGTGGTGACGGATATCAATGACGCCTACTGCGCTTTTCTCGGGAAAAGCAAGGAAGAGATCGTGGGAAGGCCGATTACGGATGTGATTCCCAACAGCAGGATGGAGGATATCATGCGGCATGAGTACCGCGAGGCGCTTGCCCTGCACAAGTATCTGCCCGGCTATGTCAGAGATGCGTCGAAAGATTTCGTCCTGGTCAGCCGGAGCTATGTCAAGGATTCCGCCGGGAAAACCATCGGCGGTGTGGCGCAGGTTCATTTCCGGGAGCAGGCAGTCAGAACCGCGCGCCGTATGCTGAAGGAATACAATGAGCTGGAGTTTCTCAGAGAACAGTACGCGCAGTTCAGCGGCAATCAGCCGGGATTCAGCGATATCATCGGGAACAGCGACATTATCCAGTGCAAGAAAAGAGAGGCGGTGCAGGCATCCAAGACCAATTTCCCCGTACTGATTACCGGAGAGAGCGGTACCGGAAAGGAGGTCTTTGCCAAGACCATCCATTATTCCGGCAACCGCCGGCATCGTCCTTTTGTGTGCGTGAACTGTGCCGCGATCCCGGGAGAGCTCCTGGAGTCCGAGCTTTTCGGCTATGAGGAGGGGGCATTTACGGGAGCGAAGAGGGGAGGGCGCAAGGGGAAATTCATCCAGGCAGACGGAGGGACGATTTTTCTCGATGAGATCGGAGATATGCCTCTGATGATGCAGGCGAAGATTCTGCGCGTGCTGCAGGAGAAGGAGGTGGACACGATCGGAGGAAGCAGGCCGATCTCCGTGGATGTCCGTGTCATCTCTGCAACCAGGAAAAATCTGGAGCAGATGGTTCTCGAGGGAAGCTTCCGGGAGGATCTGTACTATCGACTGAATGTCATCAATCTCTGTCTGCCGCCGCTTCGCAGCAGAACAGAGGATATCCCGCTTCTGGCACAGCATTTCATGAACCGCCTGAACAGTGAATACAAAGGGAATGTTGAAATCTCCAAGCGGGTCATTTCCGCCTTTCGTCATCATGCCTGGCACGGCAATGTGAGAGAGCTGGAAAATGTGATTAAGGGAGCGTATGCGGTCTGTGACGGTCTGGAGATCCAGCCCTCGGATCTACCGGCAAAGTTTGCGATGCAGGAGGTACCGGGAGGAAGGAGAGGGGCTTTGGAGGTAGCGGAGGCATCTGCAGTGCCGATCTCCGGCGAAACACGGAAAGAGCTGGAGAACACAGGCTCCCTGAAGGAATATCTGAAGAGAGTGGAGAAGGAGATGATTCTGAGCTCTTACGAGCGTTTTCATACGGTTCGGAAGGCGTCGGCATATCTGGGGATGAGCATGTCGACCTATGTCAGAAAGAGGAAGCTCTATCTGAAGGAGAGCTGATACAGAAAAAAGCAGAGGAGGAACTCTTTGCTCCGTTTTCGGAGCGCTCAGAAATGGAGCGCTCCGAAAACGGAGCTGTTTTTATGTATAAAATCCTGCCTTTCTTCTGTCCGGAGAGAGGGCCGACGGCATCCGCTTTCCCCGGAATCCCTGTGTTTCTTCTGTTTTTCGGCTCTGCCGTCTGTGTGCAGCAGTTTTGGCATGAGCTTTGCTTTAACTGAAGGATAGAAAAGGTCGGAACAGAAAAAGCTGGAATGGAGGGAAAATATGAAATTCACAGAAACAGCAAAGACAACAGAATTTGTGAAGGGAGAGCTGGAGGGAAGAACCGCGATTCTGACCATGAACCGTCCGAAGGCACTGAATGCACTGAACGATCAGACACTGAATGAACTGGAACGCCTGTTTACATCCATCAGGGAGGATAAAGAGGTGCTCGCTGTCATCCTGACCGGAGAGGGCAGGGCCTTTGCCGCAGGGGCGGATATCTCTCAGATGTCCGGCTACGGCGTAGAGGAGGGCAGGCTGTATTCCGAGAGAGCGCAGCGGCTGTTTCACCAGATTGAGATTTTGGAGAAGCCCGTGATTGCCGCTGTCAACGGCTTCGCTCTCGGCGGCGGCTGTGAGCTTTCGATGAGCTGTGACATCCGCATCGCTTCCGAGAATGCCGTGTTCGGACAGCCGGAGGCGAAGCTGGGACTGATTCCCTGCTTCGGCGGAACGCAGAGACTGCCCCGGCTGGTGGGAACAGGCATTGCCAAGGAGCTGATCTATACCTGCCGTCAGGTAAAGGCACAGGAGGCGAAGGAGATCGGGCTTGTCAACAGGGTGGTTCCCGCAGAGGAGCTGATGCCGGAGGCGAGGGCCGTGACAGAGAAAATTCTGGCGAATTCTCCGCTGGCCATCGCTTACTGCAAGACCGCCATCAACCGCGGAACGGATACCGACCTAGGAAACGGGCTGGAGATCGAAAAGGAGTGCTGGGCAGTTGTTTTCGGAAGTAAAGACAGCAGAGAGGGCATCCGTGTCTTTTTGGAGAAGCGTGCCCCGCAGTTCCCAAATGAGTATTGATGAAGGAGCATCCGCCCCGATGGCGGGCGGAGGGAAAAGGAGAGAATCAATGGACATCATAGGAATCATCGGAATTTTAGCGGCGTTTGTGCTGCTGACAGTCCTGATTATGAAGGGACTCAATATCTTTTTAACGGTATTTGCCTGCACTCTGGTGGTTGCGCTGACCACACGGATGCCGATCTATGAAGCGTATAAGACCAATTTCATGAGCGGCTTCAGCGGCTTCTTCCAGAATTATTTTCTTTTGTTCCTGACAGGAACACTCCTGGCGAAGGCGATGGACATCACCGGTGCGGCAAAATCCATTGCGAAGGCGATCATCAGGGTCATGGGGACGGATCTGGCGTTCATCTCGGTACCTATCGCCTGCGGTGTACTGGCTTATGGCGGTGTTACTGCCCATGTCTGCGCCTTCTGTGTATTCTCCATCGCACTTCAGGTCTTCCACGAGGCGGATATCCCGAGAAGATGTATCCCGGGTGCGCTTTGCTTCGGCTGCTCCACCTTTGCGATGATCTCTCCCGGTGCGGTGCAGATCCATAATGCGGTTCCCTCCAGTATTCTGGGAACCCCGTATTCTGCCGGCTTTGTCAACGGATGGATCTCCTGCCTGTTCACTCTGGCGGTGGGGCTGTTCTGGCTTCATGCCTATATCAAAAAGGTTAAGGCAAACGGGGAGCATTTTGTGCCGATCGAGGGAGATGATATTTCGAACGGGGCGGAGGAAAGGCTTCCGCATCCGTTGCGTGCGCTTCTTCCCCTCATCGTGACAATCGTGCTTGTCAATGTCAAGAACGGAGAGGGCTCAGCCCTGATTCCGGTGGAGTTTGCCGTATTTACCGGTACGGTTTTTGCGGTAGCTGTCATGTTCCCCTTTGTGAAGAAGGGGAGCCTCGGAAAAACCTTTACAGACGGTGTAGAGATGTGTCTTTCCGCGGTGACTGCCACCAGTGCCGTGGTCGGCTTCGGCGCCGTGGTTTCTCATTCCGCACAGTTTCCGATGATCACCAATGCAATGATTAATATCCCGGGGCCCAAGCTCCTGTCGCTTCTGATCGGGACGACGGTGATTGCGGGAATCTGAGGAAGTGCTTCCGGCGGACTGGGTATGGCAGTACCGATTCTGGGACCGGTATACACAGGACTGGGCGTGCCTGCGGCATCGGTGCACCGTGTGATGGCGCTGGCGTCCTCGGCACTGGATTCTCTGCCGCATAACGGGTATATCGTGACTGTGACGAACGGCCTCTGCCGTGAGACTCACAAGGACTCCTACGGTCTGACCTTCCGGCTGACGGTCATCGTCCCCTTTCTTGGTTCTCTGCTCGGGGTACTGTTGTTTACGCTGTTCCCAAACCTTCCTTAGGATTTGGGAACGTAAAAATAGATTTGAATAAGGAGGAACAGATATGTTTCAACCATTGCAAGGCGTGAAGGTTATCGATTTGACGTATTTTATCGCGGGGCCCGGAGCTGCCAAGATTCTTGCGGACTGGGGGGTGGATGTCATCAAGGTCGAGCCGGCATTCGGGGACCCGGGACGTACGACAGGAAAGACGATGTGTATGCGCACGGAAGAGGACTGCAATGTTCTCTACAACATCTACAACGGAAACAAGAGAGGGCTTTCTCTGAACCTGAAGTCGGCGGACGGGAAGGCGGTTCTGGAAAAGATTTTGGAGACGGCGGACGTCTTTGTTACCAGCTATCGAACTGCTGCCCTGAAGCGCCTTGGGCTGGACTATGAGTCGCTGCATGAGAGGCATCCGCATATTGTCTGGGGACAGATCAACGGATATGGGGACTTTGGCCCGATTAAGGATAATCCGGGCTTTGATACCGTTGCGTTCTGGGCGAGGAGCGGTGCCATGATGGACCTGATTGAGAAGGGATCCTCCCCGGTTAATCCGCTGATTGGATTCGGGGATGCGACGACCTCCTGCTCTCTCGCGGGAGGCATCTGCGGCGCACTGTAGTACCATAAGGCAAAGACGGGGGAAGGCTGCAAGGTCATGGTATCCCTGTTCGGACAGGCCATCTGGAGCGGGAGTGCCGGTGTTGCCTCGACGCAGTACGGAGACCTGTATCCGAAGACCAGACTCGTGCCCGGCACTCCGGTGATGAACACCTACAGGAGTGCGGATGATATCTGGTTCTATATGAGCATTCTTGAGCCGGACAGATATAATCCGGTGCTCCTGAAGGGGCTTTCCCGGGAGGATCTGCTGGAAAATCCCGCATATGCGACTTCCGCCTGCAAGGAGAATGCTGAGGAAATGACGAAACTGCTCTCCGAGGAATTTGCAAAATACAGCTATGCCGAGATCGACAGAATGCTGACCGGGGAGGATATCGCTCATGAAAGAGTGCAGGGCTTCAAAGATATTGCCGCGGATCCGCAGGCGGAAGCCAATCTCTTTGTTGCTCCGGTCAAGGAGAGGGACGGAAGTGAAACGAAGCTGGCAATGACACCGGTTCGCTTTACCCGAACCGAGCCGAAGACGGTGCAGGACATTGCGCCGACCATAGAGCGCATCGCTCCGAGGATCGGCATGCACACCGTAGAGATTCTGAAGGAGTACGGTTATTCCGAGGAGCAGATTGATGCCTATCTTGCCTCCGGCGCAGCTGCCGGGGAACGCCGGTAAAACCGAGACGATCTGTGATATCACTGCGGTATCCCTGTGATACAGCAGTCCCCTGAAAAACCGAGAAGGAAAGAGACAGAAAAACAAGGAGGAAAGAATGTACAATTTTGAACTCACGGAGTATCAGAAGGAAATCCAGCAGCGCGCGAGAAAGTTTGCGGAGGAAGAGCTGCTTTCCGGCGTGGTGGAGCGGGACCGGTCGGAGGAGTATGACATGAAGCTGCTCAGGAAGCTGGGAGACGCCGGACTGATCGGACTCCAGTTTGACCCGAAGTACGGCGGACATGGCAAGGATTATCTGGCGTTTCTGTTGGTAGTGGAGGAGCTGAGTAAGGTGGATTCCGCTTTCGGGATTTCCTATGCCATTTCTTCCACCTTTACGACAGGCATCGACTCCTTCGGAAATGAGGAACAGAAGATGCACTGCATGCCGCGCCTGTTCTCCGGAGACGCCATCGGCTGCTTTGCACTGACGGAGCCTGATGCCGGTTCCGATGCCGGATCCGCCAGGACAGAGGCAGTCCGTGACGGCGACAATTTTATCCTGAATGGTAAGAAGCATTATATCACCAACAGTGCCGTAGCGGATTACTGCATGCTGATTGCGAATACGGATCTCTCCAAGGGCTCCAGGGGGCTGACTGCCTTTCTGGTAGATCTCAAGGAGACTCCCGGCATCAGTATCGGACATATCGAAAACAAGTGCGGCATCCGTTCTGCCAAGGTGGCGGAAATCAATATTGAAAATGCGGTGATTCCTGCGAGCCGTAGGATCGGAACGGAGGGAAAGGGCTTCCGCTACGCACTAAGCGCACTGAATGCGGGAAGACTCGGTGTTGCCGCACAGGGCCTCGGACTCGCCGAGGGGGCATTCCGTATCTGCAGGGATTATATGATGGAGAGAATGCAGTTCGGCAGGCCCATCTACAAGAATCAGTATCTTGCCTTCAAGATGGCAGATATGCGGACAGAGATGGATATGTGCCGCCTTTTGCTCTATAAGGGAGCCTGGGAGCAGCAGCAGGGCAGGGACTTCTCCATATCTGCCTGCAAGGCAAAGCTCGCCTGCTCGAATCTTGCGATGAAGGTGACAAGCGAGTGCGTTCAGAATATGGGAGGTGCAGGATATATGCGTGAGAACCATCTGGAACGCATGTTCCGTGATGCCAAGATCACCCAGATCTATGAGGGAACCAATGAAATCCAGAGGCTGATTATCAGCGGCGCGATCTTTGGATAAGAAGGAGCATCCCTGCCTCTCGGGAGATCCGCGTGCGGCGTCCCTGATTCTGTCCGCCGGCAGGGGGCTGAAAACTGCCCTCTGCTTTGACAAAATGCTCCATCTCGCGGATGCTCTCTCCGGACAGGCCGTGGGCACAAGAGCTGCCGTGGATCTCGGCTGGATTCCGCCGTCGCGTGAGGTCGGGCTCAGCGGCCTTCGGCTCAGCCCCAGGCTCTGTCTTTCCTTTGGTGTTTCCGGGGCAAACTTCCATACGATGGGGATGTATCGTGCGGAGTTTGTCCTTTCTGTGAATCCGGATCGAAAAGCCCGGATTTTCCGCCTGTCAGACTACTGCGTTTATGCAGAGGCAGAGCCCGTACTGGATACCCTCCTGAAGGCTCTTCCCGAGGGCGGGCTTTCCGAAGCGGAGGAGATCAGAGAGTTTCTTCTGAGGAAGCTGCAGGGCTATCCCTGCGAATCCCATTCGCTGCGGATCAATGACTGATGGGAAAGCGGTAAAGACCATATCCGAAGGTGAAATCCGGGAAAGAGTGTAGTATACTGTTCTCATTGCGGTTCCCCTTTTTCGACAGACATGTAACCCGGGAACCCCAGGATACAGTGTAAAGGAGAGAGATCATGAAAGAGATTCAGACAACAAAGGCACCGGCAGCGATCGGACCCTATTCTCAGGGCTTTGTTTCCGGTAGTTTACTGTTTTGCTCCGGACAGATTCCGGTAGACCCAAATACCGGAGAGGTGGCAGGACCGGATATTGCTTCTCAGGCAGAGCAGAGCTGTAAGAATGTCAAGGCCGTTGTGGAAGAGGGGGGGTCTTCCATGGACAAGGTCCTGAAGACCAGCTGCTTCCTTGCAGATATGGCTGACTTTGCCGTGTTCAATGAGGTTTATGCCAGGTATTTCACCGGAAAGCCGGCACGTTCCTGCGTTGCGGTCAAGGCGCTTCCGAAGGGCGTGCTCTGTGAGATCGAGGCGATCGCGGAGCTGTAAAGCATCCGTGATCGCCGGAACACAGGACAGGACAAAGGAGCTGAGGGAATCTTCAATTCCTGCTGATGTGAAAGCGGAGCTTTTTTTGAGATCAATATCAGAGACAGCTCACCGGACAAATTAGCATATGTAGTTTATCTCTTCCATCGAATCGTAAACAGCATGGAATGCGCAAGTCCTCTGAAGCTGTACTCTACCTGATATTTTTTCAGGATCTGCTCGCTCAGGTAGAGCCCTGTGCCGGTACCCCTGATCGCGGTATCCGTATTCGCTCCCCGCTCAAAAAGCTGCATGACTCTTGCCGCCTCCTCATCGGAGAGCGGCACGCAGCTGTTTTCAATGGACAGAGTTTCCGGCAGGAGAGAGACAGTGATCTCTCCGCCCTCATCGGAGTAGTTGACGGCATTTGCCAGAAGGTTCGAGAAGAGCATTTCAAAATCGTTCTTTCCGATGGCGACAATGACTTTTTCCGGAGCGGAAATCTGCAGCCTGAGCCTTCTCCGAAGAAGGAAATCCCTGTATTTCGCGGCGATATTTTCAATCAGCTGCCTCAGCTCGTTTTTTTCTTCCGGATCGATTTCTGCGGAGTTTTTCAGGGTCTGCTCCACGAGAAGCGTCATTTCATCGATGATTTCCTCACAGACAGGAAAATATTTTTCCCGGTCTTTATATTTGCCGATGCCGTAATGCATACTTTCAATCATGATGCGGAGCCTTGCCAGGGGAGTTTTCAATTCATGCGCAGCAGAGCGGAAAAAATGGGAACGGTTGGTTTCGAGAGAGATTCTCCTGTCGGTTTCATGCCGTAACTCCAGCAGCAGCTGATAGACCGGGTTGGTCAGAAAGTAAGAGGAAATAAAGGCAAAAAGCACGGAAGCAATCGCCGCTGTCATGAGGATCAGCGGCTTTAATTCTTTCATCGCCTGCTTTGCCTCATGAATCGGCGCCATGTTTTTCATCAGATAGAGACGGACGGGACCGTCCTTTCCCTCGATCTCCTTTTCCCGGACCATGAGGGCGCTGTCATCCATGGCTTCCTGAGAGAACTCCATTGCCGGAGCCTCGACAATCCCCCTGTAGCTGTATTTGATTCTCGCATTTTTCAGAAATACGGTAATGTCCGTTTCCGAGGTGGAGGCATAGGTTTGCAGAAAGGAAGCGGTCTGCTCCAGACTGCCCCTTTCCAGAATTTTTATGACGGTAGCTTCCGCCCGGGACATCTCCTCCTTCGCCCGTTTTACAGAGAGATCCGTAAAAAGAGTGGAAAAGGAGTAGGTCACGAAGATCGTCAGGACGGAAAAGAGGAGAACCGTGCAGAGGAAGGTCTTCAGGAAGATTCGTGCTTTACTTGGATTCGGATGAGAGATCAATTTTATAACCCACTCCTTTTACGGTGACAATACATTCCAGTCCCAGTTTTTTCCTGAGATTTTTAATATAGACATCAATGACTCTGTCGAAGGGAGCTTCCTCCTCTGCCCAGAGGTGGTTCAGAATCTGTTCCCTCGTGAGAGTGATGCCCTTGTGCTGCAGCAGCAGCTTCAGAAGAAGAAATTCCTTTGGCTTCAAATCGGCGTCCTTTCCCTGAAAGCTGGCGGAAAAGGCGGAAAAATCCACACGGGCATCCTGATAAATCCAGTTCCGGCCGTCGCTCAGCCCGAGGCTTCTTCTCAGCAGGGCATCGATTCTTTTTTTCAGGACGATCAGAGAAAAGGGCTTGGAGATATAGTCATCCGCCAGATTGTCGAAGGTTTTTATCTGCGTTTCTTCATCGGAGAGGGCAGTCATCACCAAAACCGGGGTGCTGCTTTCCTTTCGTATGGCGGAGAGGACGCCGAAGCCGTCCGGCTCCGGCATCATAAGATCCAAAAGGATGAGATCGAACAGCCCTTTTTGAAACAGCTCGAGCCCTTCTCTGCCGTTTTTGGCGGAAAGAACGCTGCAGCCGCATTCTTTCAGAAACTCCGCCGTTCCCTCCCGGATAATGCGGTCGTCTTCTATGATTAGGATATTAATCACGGTTCCTCCTGTATCTTTTTTCCTATTGTACTAAGGAAGCAGCGGTTTTGCCAGTGCCTCCTCAGCCTCTTCGAAAGTGCCGCAAAATTTTTCCGTTTCATATTGGTTTCATATACGGACGCTAAGATCAGCATAACAAGCAAGACCACTTACTGCGATTCCGGCGGTTTCCGGCAGACAATAGAGTATAGATAACGACTGTCGGAAGCCGCCGGAGGGCAGGGGACTGATCCCCTTTCCATGGGAGGATCGTATTCTTAACACAAATTTAACATGGGCTATGATAGTGTCTAGCCAATACCAAAGGAAAGAAAAGGTGATGTATATGAGGAAAAGAATGGTTTTTATGGCGGGCTTGTTGAGTACTGCACTGGCGAACAGTACAGTTCTGCCGATCAGTGTATATGCGGGAAATACGGCGGGAGAAGCTGCTGAGCTGCTGGATTTACAGCAGGATATATCGGAGTCTTCGAAGGAGACAGAGACCGGGGATCTGCAGCCGGAGGATATGGAAATCCCGAAGCAGAAGGCGGCGGAGGATGCAGGGGATAAGGCTCCGGAGCAGAAGGCGGAGAAGAAAGAGAACGCGGGAGAGCAGCCGGAAACCGTGGACGCTGCAGCTTTGCGGGAGAAGGCTTCGGAGGGTGTGCCTGCAAAGGGAAATACAGAGGAGCTTTCCGCGGCGGAAGCGGAATCTTTGCCGAAGGAGGCTCTGACAGAAGCCCGGAATGCAGTTCTGCCGCAGGAGATCCTCGAAGGAACAGGGACGCCCGTGTCGCAGGAAAAGCTGCAGGAGTTGAAGCAGGCGATAGATGATGCGGAGAAGCTTCAGAAGGAACCGATTTATCAGGAGGCGGATCCGGAGCGGCAGGATGCGTATGAAACGGCCCTGAGTATGGCAGGAAAACTGTATCTGTCCTTGAAAGAGAAGAATGACGGAGATACTACGGAGGAGGATGTAAACCGGGCGATCGAGGACCTGAAGAAGGCAGAGAGCAGACTGAACGGCACGGAAGCAAAAGAGCTGAAGCTGAGAAGAGAAATTGAACTGGAGGAGATCATCAAAAAGAGCTTTCGGTATCTGCATGCAGAGGAGCAGGAAAAAAAGAGCTATGATGATGCGCTGGATCACGCGAAGGAAGCGATTCGAAGCTCAGATCCGCAGCAGCCGCAGAGATTCGAGGAGTGTCTCACTGCGCTCAGGGGGGCAAAGGAGGCTCTGCACGGAAAAGCGGAAAGAGGAGCCGAGCTGAGCGAGTTCATCGATAAAGCAGTGGCGGCAATAGATGGCGAGAAATTCAAAAATGCCGATGCAGGCTTTCAGCAGGCATATAAAGAGGCATTATTGGAAGCACAAAAAGTGTATGATCCCAATCGCTGGGCATCCGACGAGGATGTAGAGAGGAGCATAAAGGGCCTGAAAAAAAAGCTGTCAGAACTTGAAAATCCCGATCAGCGGGGAAAGGCGGAGGAGCCGGAAAACGGCAGGAATAAAGAAAAGGAAAAAGGAGGAAGCAGCGATAATGCCGCAAAACCCGAAAACGGGCAGAGCGGAGGCACTGCAGACAATCCTAAAAAGCAGGGTGACGGTGCAAACAAGGGTGCCGGCAGCGGAAAGAGACCGGAGAATAACGGCGGCGCTTCCAAGAAGAGAAGAGGTTCCGGCAGAAGAGGCGGAAGCTCCAGAAAAGGTTCCGGCAGAAAAAACTCCGGCAGAAAAGTCGCGGGCTTTACGGTAAAACCCGGGCCCGGAAACGGAAACGCTGCTCCCATGCAAACTGTTGTCATCAACAGGCCTTCTCTGGATAGGGGAAAATGGGTCAATGAAAATGGCAGATGGAAGCTGGAAATCAGTGCAGCTGCCGATGCCAAGGCAGATTTTGCCTCCGGTCAGTGGGCAAAGCTTGATTCGGGGTGGTATCTTATCGGACAGGACGGGTATATGTGCACGGGGATGGTCAAGGTAAACAATGCAAATTATTACTTTGACGCCTCCGGTGCGATGCAGACCGGCTGGGTCAGACTCAATAACAAATGGTATTACTTCCACCCGGCTTCCGGCGCGATGCAGACCGGCTGGCTCTATCAGGAGGATAAGTGGTATTTCCTGAAGGAGGATGGCAGCATGGCTGTCAATGAGACGACCTCCGACGGATATAAGGTTGATGCAAGTGGAAATTGGATGAAGTAAAACGGGAAGTAATTTTCTGACATTCTTTGAGTCCCATAAAAAGGATAAGCTCCGGCCCCTCTTCCGGGGGCTGCGGAGGTATCGCTTATCCTACAATTTATCATATAAGGAGGAAAAGTTATGAGAAAGATGTACTATGCACTGCTGCTGGCAACGGCGATTCCCCTGATGAGCGGCTGCACGCAGAAGCAGGCTGCTCCGGAGACTGCGGCAGCCACGGAGAATATGAAGGATATGGAGGGCGCGGAAGATACCGCAGGGCTGCCGGACGAGACTCCGGGCCTTTGTACGGCACAGTCCGGTGTGGTCACGGCAATCGATGAAAAGAGCGGGGCAATCAGTATCAAGGGCATGATGGAAGGAAGCGAAAAGGAGGAAGAGCTGGTTCTGAATACGGATGCAAAGACAGCATTCTATGATATTGCCGCAGACAAGAAGACGGAGCTCTCTATGCTGAAGGTCGGAGATGAGGTCCATGCCATGGTATCGACAGCCTTTACCGCCAGTCTGCCGCCGCAGACCTTCGCCTATGCGGTTTTTCTGAATGTGGGGGATCAGTTCATTCCGGAGTACGCAGAGCTTACCGAAGCAAGGTGGGTCGGAGAGCAGGTGATCCTGACGGATTCCTCACGACTCAGCTGGATCGTCTCCGCGGACACGGAGCTGAGACGCCTAAGCGATGGCGGACAGCTGAAGGAGGAGGAGCTGAAGAAAGGCGCGAGATGCCTGATCTGGCCGTCGATAGAGCCCGTGAGCGAGAAAATGGATGCCGGAATCATGACAGAGAAGCTTGTACTGATTGACAACTGAAGCAAAGATTCTCCTGTACCGCTATCCTTCTCTCAGCTTCCGGAGACGGTGACCGTCTCCGGAAGAATGTCCGGATTCTTCACGGGATTGCCCCCGCATGTGACCTGCTCAAGCTTCGGGCAGGCAAGGAGCGGGGAAAGGTCGGTGACATAATTGTCAGAGATGTCGATGCTGCGGAGCTCCGGCAGATTGGAGACAAAGGAGAGATCCTTCAGCTGGACATTCCGGAGCGACAGCACCTCGAGCCCCTTCATATGGGGCAGAAGCCGGTCTGCGTATTCTCCGAGAGGGTGCGAGGCAAAGCGATCCTCACTGCTCAGGTCGGAGATCGTGCAGCCATCCAGGATCAGTTCCGTCAGAACCGTATTCTCCGGGAGCCTGGACGGTTCTAGGATCATCATGGGAGAGCGGAAGGAGTCAGAGGAACGGAAATCGATCCTTTTCAGGCTGGACGAGGAAAAAAGAGGCGAATTGTCCAGATAGGAACCGTAATAAAGCACAGAGGAGACGCCGCTCAGCTCTCTGAGTGCGGGGAGCGATCCGATGATCCGGGCGGGGTCACAGTCGCATATCTCAGATGTATTGTCGATAAAGCGCAGAGATTCCAGTCCGGAGAGCGTAGTCAGAGGCTCCAGACTGTAATCGGCGGCATTATATTCATAAATGGTCAGCTTTTTGAGCTGTGTCATATCCCGGAGCGCCGGAAGATAGCCCGGATAGATCACTGCATCGGACAGGGCGGACAGAGCGGACAGGGACGGAAGCGTATCCGCGCGGAGCTTATAAAGCTGCAGCGATTTGAGGCTTGTCATGCTTGCCACGGGGGAGAGATCCGTCAATTCATCTATGTCACAGAGGGAGAGATCATAGATGGTCAGATTGTCCCGCAGGGGCTCCAGACTCAGAACAGGGCAGCTGTTGAGCAGCAGCCGGTGAAGCTGCGGCATATTGGAGACAAAGGAGAGATCCTTGATCGCGTCGATCCTTTCCAGCGACAGTGACTCCAGCTGCGGCATGCCGTAGAGGACCGAGGTGCTTTTCAGCGTTCCGCCGTCCGACAGACTGAGTTCCCGCAGCTTTGTCATGGAGGACAGGAATGCGAGATCAAAGGCGTCGTTTGAGTCGAAGCATATGGCGAGCTTTTCCACCTGAGTCAGCCCGGAGAGGGCACTCAGATCGTTGTCTGCAAACGAATTCATGTAGGAGATCCAGAGTGATTTCAGACCGGTGAAGCCTGACAGTGCTTCCAGATCCTCCGCATCGGCAAGATACGCCACCTGAAGTCCGAGCAGAGCGGAGGGATCGGAGAGTGCGGCTGTTACTTGTGAGAGGCGGAAGCTGCTTCCCGAAGGGAGATTCAGGTAGCGGAGCGCCGTCAGATTTTTCAGATTCGGCTCATAGGAGTGCGTATCCCATTCAAAGCTCCCGTCGCCGTCAAGGTCTATCCGCACCAGTCCCGGAAACGCCTGCAGATCTCTCTCCAACACAGATTTCTCTGTGCATTGCACGGTCAGAGTCCGGGCATCGACGGGATTTCCCGTGGAATCCACCTGCATGGCGTAGGAGAAGCTCCAGGGAATGGTGTCGGTATCCGTGGAGGAGTCTTCTTTTGCCTCCTTGTAGGGGCGCAGATATTGCAGGGAGGCATATTCCTCCGCAGTGATCTCCTCCGGTCTCTTTTCAAATACGGCTTCCGCAAACTGCCGTATCGGCTCGCTTTCGGGGATCGTCCGGTATCGATAAAGAGATTGCGGCTTCATATGGTTCATGTGCAGGAAAAGGGGAATAGCTAAAACTGCGAGAAAAGCCAGGACAGTCAGTGCAACTACGGCTGCCAGCAGCGGCGGAATTTCGGAGGCTGAGGCCTTCTGCGCGACCGGTGCTGCATTATAATGCTCGATGTTAATGTTCACAACGGAGGGATTTCTCATCTCATCATCCAGATAGAAGGTGCTGCCGCAGTACGGACAGCTTGCCATCTTATCTCCCGACGCCATTTTCAGTGCTCCCCCGCAGTTCGGGCATTTGATTTTTGCCATTTTCATTGTGTTTTCCCTCTCTTCTATGCCTGTGCCGGGCGTACCGGCGCTCTGTTCCCTATTTTAGTGGAAATCCGCGCAGCGTCAAGGGAATACGGCTCTGTGCCGTGGGGGAGAGGATGGAAATCAAATATCATGAAAAAGATAAGCCCTGCCCCCTGCTTCAAGGGACGATGGACTTATCCTGCGAGGAGAAAAAATATGTTAAGGAAGTGGGTAACAGCCATCGTTCCGGCGATTGTGCTGACGTTGAGCTACTCTTTTCTGCAAAATCTGGAGGATCTGATTCTGAGACTTACGCTCTTTGCCGCAATGCCGGATCTCATTGATGTGATGCGGAAGAATCCTCTGCTGTATGACTGCATCCTGACACTGCCGCTGCTCTTTCTCTACGGCGCTCTGTTTTGGAAATTTGTTCCGGCAGCTCCCGGGAAGCAGGAGGGAAAGCTTTCGAAAAAAGAAAGATTACGCTTCCCTACAGGGGAGGAGCTGGCGAAGTGTCTGATTCTTGCCCTGGGTGTTTCGGGCAGCTCTACGCTCTGGTTTGTCTTTGTGGACAGGGTTCTGATGAATTTCTCGTTCTGGGCACAGAGTACAGAACGCTTTAACAGCATCTTTCCGCCTCTCGGCCCCGGCAATTTCGTCTTCATGATGCTCTCTCTGGTGCTGCTGGGACCGGTGGTAGAGGAGCTTCTGTTTCGGGGACTGGTATTCAATGCACTGGAGAGAGCAGGATCCGGCTGGCTTTCCGTGATTGGTTCTGCGGTACTTTTCGGACTGTTTCATGGGGAAGCGGTTCAGGTGATTTATACTTCCCTTATGGGACTGGTTGCCGGACTGGTTTACCGGAGAACCAGAAGACTGGATCTTACCATTGCTATTCATATCATCAACAATCTTCTGTCGGCAGGGATTTCGGAAATCGAAAGCAGCTTTCTCTCCGGTATGGTGGATCTGCTTCTGCTGCTCATGATCGTCCCGATGCTTCTCATTCTTGTGAAGGACAGGACCGATAAGAGAAGGATCACCGGGAGAGCGGTGATGACTGTAATTGCGGCAGTCCTTTCCACCGGACTTCTTTCCGGCTCCATCGTCTACGCATTGACACCGAAGGGCACCGCGGATTATAAGGATATCGGGGATGGCAGTGCGCAGGGGATGGAGACCATGTCGCTCAATATCACTCACATGAGAACCTCGGGGCAGATTAAGAGTATCGATACCGACAAGGGAGAGCTGGTGCTTATGGCGGTCGATGATACTTCCGGACAGAAATTTGATATCACTGCCGAATTTGGCAAGGATGCCATTTACTACGACCTTGCGACAGAAAAGACCTTCGAGAAGAGGGAGCTGAAGGAAGGGGAGTATATCTCCGTCTGGGTGAGCGCGTCCGACAATGCAGACGCAGACAATGCCGCTGTCGACGGCTATGCGGTATTCCGAAACGTGAAGGGCAATGAGCAGCCGGATAAGATGCCGGAGCTGATCTGTATCCACCGGATTTCCCCGGCAGATAACGGCATCCGGATTCAGGATGACTCGGAATTCACTTGGGATGTGAAGGCAGATACCCCGATCAGAACACTGGACGGCAGAACGGTCAGGTTTTCTGAGCTTCAGGTCGGACAGAAGTGCTTCGCCTATATCGATATGGAGGCAAGTGCGAAAACCAGGGAAACAGAGATCGTAAGCTCCAGGATACTTGTTTTGAAATAAAAGATACAGAGGATCTCAGGGGCGGAAGTCTTCTGCCGCCGCAAACCCGTTTTCTGCCGGGAGAAAAACTTTATGACCCGCCCCGGATATCCTCTTTTGATACTTAGCTAATATTATAGAAAGGCAGTAGAACGGCTCCGGCGAAAAAATCCGGGGCTGTTTTTAGGTACTTTCCAAGTTTCGATTCTTCCTCTACAATAGAAAAAATCTTACGGACTCGGTTGTCGGGAGGGAAGAAAAACAGGTTCTATGGCAAAGCTATATTTTCGTTACGGGGCGATGGGCTCCAGCAAATCGGCGAATCTTCTGATGGTGCGCTATAACTATGAGGAGCGCGGTCAGTATGCGGTGCTGCTGAAGCCGGAGACGGATCAGCGCGACGGGGTCACCAGGATCCGGTCCAGAATGGGACTTTCCGCGGAGGGGATGCTGGTGTCTCAATTTATCGCACTGGTTCAAAAGGAATGGAATGAGGAACAGCATGAGATTCTGCATCTGCCGGAAAACGGAAAGACAGCCGAAAAAAGATTTCAGCGATTCTTGTGGATGAAGCCCAGTTTCTCAAGGCATCGGAAGTGGATTTCTTCTCGGATATTGTGGATTTTTATCAGATTCCTGTCCTTTGCTACGGGCTCCGGACAGATTTTCAGCTGAACTTTTTCCCGGGCTCGAAGCGTCTCATGGAGATTGCGGATATCATTGAGGAGGTGCCGACGATATGCTGGTGCGGTCATCGCGCCCAGTGCAATGCCCGCTTTACGGGAGACAGGATCGTGAGAGAGGGAGAGCAGGTGCTTCTCGGCGCCAATGAAAGCTATGTATCTCTCTGCCGGAGACATTTTAAGGAAGGAAAGCTTCGGGAGGATCAGTGATTTCGCGAATGAGGGATTCTGTAGTATGATAGAAACAGCTGCTTGCCTTTACAGCAGTCATTTTCTCGGTGATGCAGTATTTTCGGAGTTGGGAACTCAATTTTCGGGAGTTAGGAAAAACTATGATCTGTAAAAATTGTGGAAAAGAAGTAGACGATCAGCAGAGAGTATGTCCGAACTGCGGGCTGATTCTGAATGCGGATACCAGCTTTGCCATTCCGGAACGGGATCGCACTTTGCCGGAATTTACAAGGGAGAACATAAAAGAGCCGGAGAAGGCAGAGGAGGAAGCGGAGACGCCGGAACAGGACGGCGCTGCAGGGACGGCGGAGTATCCGGAGATTTCGGAAGAGAAGGTCGAGCTGACAGAGGAGGAGGCTGACGCCATTGAGAAGCGGCTTCTCGATACCATCGCCCGCATCGAAGCGGAGCGGGAGAAGCAGAAAGCCGCAGCGGAGAAGGGGATTTCTCCGGATGCCGGCGCCGCAGAAGCTTTCGGAGCCATGGAAGTGCAGTACGGCTCTCCGGAGGAAAATACAGAGCCTGCGGGGGAAGCCGTGCCGGTGGAGGAGCAGGAGGCCGGGGAGACGGAGAGACAGGAATCCGGGGGCGAAGAGACGGAAACCGAGGTCTCCGAAGAAAACGCGCCGGGAGAGAACGAGGCTTCGCTGACAGCGGAGACGGTACTGCCGTGGAAAGAGGAGGAGCGGGAAACGCTGCCGTCCGTGCCTGCCTCTGTCGGAACGGATGAGACGGAGGAGGGAGATACTGCGGAAGAAGAGACGGAGAGCGGGGAGCGGGAGGAAGTCCCCGCGCCGGAAGAGGCTGTTATCCTGGAAACGGAGGAGGAAGCCGCCAAGAAAAAGCTCGCAGAGGAATTAAAGGCGATGTTTGCGTCCGATGAAGATGAGGATGAGGACGAGCCGGAGGAGGCGGACGAAAGTGCAGTGATCCCGGAGGAAGAAGCGATCTCCGGTACTGCGGGATCTGATTCCGGGCGCGGCAATGAGGAAGAGGCTCCGACAGGAGAAGAGACGGAAGATAAGGAGCCGGAAAACGGAGATCCGGAAGACGAAGGACCGGAAGACGAAGAGCCGGAAAGTGAAAAGCCGGAAGACGAAGAACCGGAAAGCGAAGAGACGGAAGATAAGGAGCCGGAAGCGGGAACAGGGGAAGCGCTTTCCGACAGCGGTGACGGTTCAGAGAATAAGATCATCTCCCTTGCGGCAGCGGCGAGGGAAAGGGAACGGGAGAGCGCGGAGAAGGTGCTGGATCCGTTTCGGAATGAGGAAAGGAAGAAACACCAAAAGACAGCGCCGACGGCAGTGACGGTGCTGGTGCTGCTTGCCGTTGCCGGCGGTATCTATTACTGGAACCCGCAGCTTCAGGAAGGCAGGGTGCTGAGAAAAGCCAACGGGCTCATGGAGCAGAAGGCGTATCCGGAAGCGGTTAAGCTGCTACAGGAGAACAGTGAAAGATTCAAAGGAGATAAGGGAATCCTACTTCTTTTAAGCGACGCCTACATCGGCGCCGGAATGCATGAGAATGCCGTCGCGACACTGGAGAGTCTGCTGGAGCAGTATCCGGAGGACTCTGAGCTGAAGGAGAAGCTTCTGAGGTTGACACCCAGAGTGGCGATTTCTGTTGCTTCCGGTACTTATACCGATCCGGTGCTTCTGGAGGTGCTTGCCTCTCCGTCCGATGTGGAGATCAACTACGATCAGAAGAAGGGAGAGGACCCGGAGCAGCAGGGGCTTCGCTACTCTGCACCGATCTCTCTTTCCACCAGCGGAAACTACATGATTTCCGCCTATGGCATCGCTTCTGACGGCAGAGCGGGAGAAAAAACGACAGTAAACATTACGGTGGATCTGGACCCGGAAAAATATCACCTCAATGATTTTGAAACGGTGGACGGAGTGACCTACTATATCAATGCCGACGGAAGCCGCGCGACAGGCTGGCAGAAGATCCGCGAAAAGTATTACTATTTCGCAGAGGACGGCAGTATGCAGACCGGGCTTCAGACGATCGACAGGAACAGCTATTATCTGAATCCGGAGAGCGGGGAGATGCAGACGGGCTGGGTCAGCATCGGGGATAAAAGGTACTTCTTCTCTCAGGAGGGCAGTCTTCTGACCAATGTATGGATTGACAAGCTGTACTATGTGGGAGAGGACGGCGCCATGCTGACGAATACGACGGCACCCGACGGAAGCAGGGTGGGAGCCGACGGGAAAAAGGAGGGCTCCGGCAGCGCCGCAGTTTCCGGTGAGGGCGCTGTGTCTCTGTCTTCAGTATTTCAACAGTATCCGAACGCGCTTCTTCATCTGAAGAGCAAGTCGAGAAAGGCCTCCGGAAACAATCTGATTCTCACGGGAAAGCTGTATCATGAGAATAAATCCGGCCGTCCGTCCGGCAAGGGAGAGGATATTACGGTGACGGTTTCGAGAGATGCCTGGCTTCATTATCTCGATAAAAACATTATCAGCATCCAGATGAAGGATGCGGTCAAGTTCCTGCCGGATCTCTATATGCAGAAGGTAAAGACTGACAAGAACGGTGTCGTTATCGAGTTCCATATGCTGCTGGGAGATCTGAGATGACCGGCTTAAGGGTTCTGCTTCCCTTCCTACTTCTGTCCTTTCTGTTTCTCGTGCTTTTGACGGCACTGCTGTATCATCTCATGATGAAGCGGCTGCAGGGGATATTGGACGGGGCGAAGAAAGAGGAAGAGAAAAAGAGCGGAGCTTCTGCTTCTTCCGGGGAAGCGGGTGCCGGAAAAGTCTCCCCCGAAGAGACTTCCCCCGGGAATAAAGAAAGGGATCTGCCCTGAGTGCGGGTCCTTTTTCTTTTGGAAAAGTTTCAGCCAGCTCTTGTATTATTATAACCGTTCTGGTACAACTAATACAGTTAGAGAAGTGAAACAGGGAACCAGAATATCATTCGCAGAAAGGAGGGAAGGCTTATGATCATTGATTATCTGGATGCTCGACCGATCTATGAACAGATCGTCGAATATTATCAGAAGCTGATTCTGCGTGGCGTCATGGAGAATGATGAACAGATGCCTTCAGTTCGTCAGCTCTCGATGGAGCTGTCCACGAACCCGAATACGGTACAGCGTGCCTATCAGGAGCTGGAGAGAGAGGGATATCTCTACTCCGTGAAGGGAAAGGGAAGCTTTGTACGGCCGGGGGATCACAGAATCTCAGCGAAAAGAGAAGAGCTTTTGAAAAAGCTTTGGGAGCTTCTGGAGGAAGCGGAGCAGATGGGAATTGATTCCCGGGAACTTCTGAAGGAGCTTGCGGTAAGGAGGGAGAGACAATGATATCCATCCAACAGGTATCCAAACATTTTGAAGAATTTGCCGCGGTCAGTGATGTCTCTCTGGAGATTGCAGAGAAGCAGGTCTTCGGGCTAATCGGGACGAACGGCGCCGGAAAAAGCACGCTGCTTCGCATGATTGCCGGAGTGTACCGGGCGGAGGAGGGGGAAATCCTGATTGACGGCGAAAGGGTGTATGACAATCCTGCAGCAAAGTCGAAAATCTTCTTTATCGCGGACGATCCCGCGTTTGGGAGAAACAGTACGGCAGTCTCAAGCATGCAGTTTTATCGGAACTTTTATCCCGGATTTGACACGGAGAAATTTCAGAAACTGCTTCAGGAGTTTCATCTGGATCCGAGACGGAAGATCCTCCAGTATTCGAAGGGGATGAAGAAGCAGCTCTCCCTGCTTCTGGGACTTTGCAGCTCCTGTAAATATCTGATCTGCGATGAAACCTTTGACGGGCTCGACCCGATGATGCGTCAGGCGGTAAAGAGCCTGTTTGCCAAGGAGATGCTGGAGCGGGGACTTACCCCTGTCATTGCCTCTCATAACCTGAGAGAGCTGGAGGATATCTGCGACCATGTGGGGCTTTTGCATCAGGGCGGAGTGCTTCTCTCCGAGGATCTTCTTGAGATGAAGACCGGACGGCAGAAGCTGCAGGTGGTATTCCCGGAGGAGGTGGATTATGAAGCCTTAAAACAGGAGCTTCAGCCACTCAGGGAGCAGACCAGCGGACGACTCCATCTTCTGACGATACGCGGAAGCAGAGAGGAGGTTCTCGCGAAGATAGAGAAGTATCAGCCGGTATTTGCAGAAATCTTACCCTTGAGTCTCGAAGAGATGTTTATCCATGAAACGGAGGTGGTGGGTTATGACATCAAAAAGCTCATTCTCTGATCAGTGTAAAAATGTGATAAGACAGAGCCTGCCGGTGATCCTGGGAAGCTTTGTGATTCTGTTCCTGTATCATGTGATGGGAGTACTGCTCTGTGTCGGCTCCGTTATCAGCGGGAATGAAGCGGAGCTTTTTCTCGGGGAATCGCTTCATTCCGAGAAGCTCCTTGCCGCAGAGCTGGTGCTGGGAGCCAGAGGTCCCGGTCCGATGCTTACGCTTGTGCTTTCGGTCCTCTTTGGAATCCGGGCATTTTCCTATCTCCAGAAGCAGCAGACGGTGGATCTCATGGAAAGCCTGCCTGTGAAGAGAAGAAGCCTTTTCTTCCGTGCCGTCCTGCAGTATTTTCTCATCTATGCCTTCTCCATGATTGTGACGCGGATGCTCGGATTTCTTCTTGCGGCAGGACTCGGCGCGGTTTCCGGCACTCTTTTTCTGGAGATGGTGATTCAGATCCTTCGGGACCTTGTCTTTTATCTTGCCTGCAATGCTCTTGTGATTCTGGCAGTAAACCTCACGGGAACCGGAGTGGTCGCACTGCTTGCCGTGCTGACCCTCTTCCTGTATGAATTTCTGATTCGGGGAATCATGGACATTTTCGGCGACTTTTTTTACAGAACAGGCTGTTATGATTTTTATCCGCCGACTTCCGTGCTTACCCAGAACTGGAGTTCTCCCGTGGAGAACTATCTGCGCGGCTCCCTGTCGGTGCCGTCCCTGACGAGATATGTTACGGGAGCAGAGGCGGCGGGAACCGTTTTCAGCTATCTCAGAGAAGGATTCCTTCCGTATGATCTTCAAAATATCCTTCTCTTTCTTCTCTTCCTGGGGCTTGCATATCTTGCGTTTTGCCGGAGAAAGGTGGAGAGAGCCGGAAGAGCGGTTGTTTTCCGTCCTGTGGAGATTGCGGTAAAGCTCTGTCTCTGCATTCCCGGAGCGATGCTTTTCGGGGGACTTGTCTATATGGTGATGGGGCAGAGAAGATACGGGCTTTCTCTCTGGCTCTGTTATATTTTTCTGGTCGTTGCGGCGTTTCTTCTGGCGGGTATCATGGAAATGATTTTCCGGAGCAGCTTCCAGGGATTTTTCCGGCACGGCGGGGAGATCGTGCTGGTTATGGCGTTGTCCGTTCTCTGCTTCAGCTCCTATGCCTTTGATCTGACCGGATACGATCATTACCTTCCGAAGAAGGGGGTGACAGAATCCGTGGCAATTTTCCCTGACAATTACCAGAATTATGTCGATGGTTCCGGGGAGGGGATCCCGCTGAGGGAGAGAATGCGGGAAATGATGTCCTATCAGGAGGTGGATGGTGTACGAAGGCTCCTGAGGGAGAAGTGCATTATCGATAGAAACGGCATAAATCTGGAGGGAAACAGCGGCGATACCTATGAGTCTACCTTCCCGCTGATCTTCTTTTACCGCAATAAAAACGGCAGTGTTGCGAGGAGAGAAAGATTTTCCTACAGCATGGACGGAAGCCTTCTGGATCCCATCATCGGCTCCGAAACATACAAAAAGGCGATGTTCCAGCTGGAGGGTTATCCTTATACCGAAGAGCATGCACGCCTCTGCTCCGTCAATTATAAAAATTTCCGCGGGCAGGATAGATCCGAGGCGGGAAATCTGGAGCTTCTTCAGGAGTTTGCCGCCGCCTATCAAGAGGATCTGAAACAGTATGATTACAGCTTTGCGAGCACCCACAGCAGCATCGGAACGATCACGATTGAGGGGGAACAGTCAGTGAAGGATGTGTATCAGAAGGCTGTGAAGGAGGGAAGCCGCCTGAGCTATGAAGAATTTGAAAAGACACTGGAGGTGAGGGGCGACTATTATCAGCACAGCTATGAACTGTATTTCCCGCTGTATGAAAATTATACGGCAACCAAGGCTTTTCTGAAGAGGCATCGGCTGTATCTGTCCAATGAAATCAAGCCGGAGGAAATTGCGTATATCACGGTAAATCCGGATGTGCCCTATATTCCGTATCAGATGATGACAGAGGAGATGACGGATTACGAGGCGCCGCCGATCAGGATCAAAGATCCTGCGCTGTTCCCGGAGATTTTAAAGGGGGCAGCTCCGCTGGATACCAGCTCTGATTTTTGGAATTATCAGCTGATACAGGGAAATCCGACAATTTCCGTTACCCTGAAACAGCAGGTGGAGGATGGGGATGAGTTCTCCTCCTACAGCTTCTATTATCCGGACGGAAATATCCCCGCAGAGCTCCTGCCTTACAGGGAAGGAAATCAAGCCTCGATTTCGGAGGATACTTCGACGACGGAAAAACAGGGATGAGAAGCTGAGAAATCCGCTTCCGAAAAAAAGAGGGGCTGTCGCACTAAGCTGATTTTACACAGGAGATGGTAGACGATGATCGCTTTCATCGACAATCCTTTGTATGAATCTGATCTAGTGTGACAGCCCCCTTTTCCGCGGGCTGAAGGAGGAAGGCTTACTGCGCGCGGAACACGATTTTTCCGTCATCTGTCATTTCGTCAATGATGGCGAGACTCTCCAGGGTATAGCCCCTGTCGCGAAGATTTTTCCCTCCGCTCTGAAAGCCCTTTTCGATGGCAATGCCGATACCGGCAACCCTGGCTCCCGCCTGTTCACAGATCTCCAGGAGTCCGTTCATGGCTTTCCCGACGGCCAGGAAATCATCGACCAGAAGGACCGTATCCTCCTTATGCAGGAATTTCCGGGACAGAGTAACGGTGAAATCCTTGTCATAGGTGTAGGAGTGAACGACACTGGTATAGAGCTCTCCATCCAGATTCTTACTTTTCGCTTTTTTTGCGAATACCACAGGGACGTGGAAATACTGTGCCGTCATACAGGCGATGGCGATGCCGGAGGCCTCCACCGTCAGAACCCTTGTGATTCCGGCATCCCTGAATCTCTCATAAAAGGCTTTTCCGATTTCGGAAAGCAAATCTATATCCAACTGATGATTCAGAAAGCTATCGACCTTCAGGATATTCCCCGGGCGAACCTGTCCGTTCCTGCGAATCCGTTCTTCTAGCAGCTGCATGGCGTCCTCCGTTTGCTCTGATTTTGATGATTCAAAATACTAAATGATTTTCCTTTAAAAGTCTATCCTCTTTGTGATACTCTAGGGGAACGAAATACGGATCAAGGCAGCGTTTTCTCAGTCCCCCGGGGGATCTGACACAGACGAAGCGTTTCCTTCGAAGCTGCAAGAGAAAGGAGCAGGGAGTAAATCAATGGAAGCAAAGCTGGAAATTCCCGAGATCTATCAGGGGATGCTGGAAGAATATGCAAGGGAAGAGCGGGTTACCAGGCTGACGGCGTTTTCGAATCTTATGGATCTTGTGCAGATGAAGCATCTGTCGATGGAGCAGTATTTTATCGTGCTGGATCAGCCGAGGGAGGAGCTGGATGCCCTGAAGGAGCTGTTGGAAGCGGATATTCGCGCGTTTTATATGTCTCTTTTCGGGGAGGATTCCTGCGGTTGCCGCGCGGACTGCTATTTTCGGGAGGAAGAGGACAGACTCTATCTGAAACTCTGCTATGATGTGCCGATGCGGCTCTGGGAGATTCTGGAGAATATGTCATTGCGTTTCCCCGCGATGGATGTGATGGAGGACAACACGGTCTTTATGCTGTATACGCCGGATATCTTGGCGGAGGGGCTGCCGGACATGGCAGAGCTGAAGCGCTGCTTTGAGGAAAAGATGGCGGGGGATGACGGACATGGGAAATCGGGCTATTTTGAATCTGTCTATGAGGAAGAGGAGGATGACGGATCTTTTGCGGAAGAAGAGAGTGAGACAGAAGAATCTTCATAATTTTTTCAGTGGATGCCTCTCGGCTTCAATGCTATTCTATAGAGCGATGTCCGGAAGGGACATAGGAGGAACAGTTTTATTTTAAAGGAGTATTATGATGAGGAAACAGATTTTTATCGCGCTCGCTGTCAGCAGCGCCTTGATGATGGCTGCCTGCGGCAAGAAGCAGAACATGGAAACGACGAAGGCTCCGGAGACCGTGCAGGGAACGGAGATGAGCACAGAGGCAGCAGGGAAGGCGGAGGCTGCCGCTGAGGATTTCCGGATCGGCAAGGTGGAGAACAATGTATATACCAATGCTTCCCTGAATCTGAAGCTGGATGGTGCTGCCGGCGGCTTTGAGTTTGCGGACGCGGATCAGCTGAAGCAGCTCAGCAGCTTCACTGCCGGGGAGATCAACGATACATCCGTGACCAAGAATCTGAAAGAGGGAAAGACCTACTTCGACATGATGGCTTATACCGACAGAGGCGTAAAGAATGTCAATGTCGTGATTCAGGACATGGGTGTCATGTACGGCATCGTGGGCGATATCAAGTCCGTTGTCGAGGCAAGCAAGGATCTGATGAAGTCACAGTTTGAAAATATGGGCTGGGCCGATGTCAGCATTGAGATGGGAACTCTCAATTTCTGCGGAAAGGATGAGGTTTGCCTGAATATCAGCGCGACAGTGAGCGGCGTCCCGATTCAGCAGAAGCAGGTATACCTGAAGAGCGGAAGCTACGAGGCAATCATCACAGGTTCCGACAGTACCGGCGGAGATCCTACAGAGCTTCTCAATTATTTCGAGAAGGCAGAGTGATCCCGGGGGAATTTGTGCGAACTTGTAGGGAGCTGTCTGCCCGGCATCATCATAAAAATATTTAATGTAATAGATGAGAGGAATTGATTGACAAACCGAGCTTTGACATATTAAACTGCTGAAAACTAAATCTGAAGAGAAAGGAGCACCCGTTAATCCGATAATGGTATTGTTTGACGGGTGCTTCCTGTATATTCAGGGGTTTGAGGAGGTTATTATGAAAAAAAGAAAGTGGCAGACAACGCTCACAGCCCTTTCCGCGGCTCTGATGGTGGCAGCATCGCTGACAGCCTGCGGAGGAAGTGCAAAGGAAACGGGAAAAGCAGCCGAGACAGGAACTTCCGCGGAGATGCCGGCGGAAAAAGAGGCGGAGATTCCGGAAGGACAGTCCGTTTCGCAGGAGACGGATGTGACTGCGGCGCCCTACATTGACATCACCACAATGGATCCGCTGGATGCCAGTGATACGATGTCCGGCGGCGTGCAGCGTCTGGTCATGGACGGGCTCTTCGGCTTTGATGATGAGATGAGGGTGATTCCGCTGCTGGCAACCGGCTACAGTGCGAATGACGACGCTACAGAGTTTACGGTGACGCTTCGAGAGGGTGTCAGTTTCAGTGACGGGACTCCCTTTAATGCGGATGCGGTAATCGCAAATGCGAACCGCTGGGCAGACAAGAACGGCGGGCTCAAGAGAACCACCTTCCTTTCCGGGGTACTGGCGGGCACAGAGAAGGTGGATGATACTACGGTGAAGTTCCGTCTTTCTCAGCCCTTTGGCGCTTTCATCAATTCTCTGGCACATCCGGCAACTCTGATCATGAGTCCGGCAGTGATTGCCGAGGGGAATCAGGCGTGCGCGACGAGCCCGGTCGGAACCGGTCAGTATAAGTTCGTGGAGTGGGTACAGGGTGATCATACGAAGCTTGAGCTGAACAGGGACTGGTGGGGCTACAGTGCCAGGAAGGAAGACGGCAGCTCCTTTGTTGCTTCGGATGCCGGATTTAAGACACTGACGCTCAGACCGGTCAAGGAGGGCGCAACCAGAACCGCGATGATCCAGTCCGGTGACGCACAGTTCATCTGGGATATCCCGTCCGAATCGATCAGCACCCTGCAGGCAGACAGCAATGTCAATGTCTCCACGCAGGAAGGCCTTGTTACCTATTTCCTGATGATGAATAACCAGAAGAAGCCGTTTGACGATATCAGGGTTCGTCAGGCGATGGCATATGCCATCGATAAAAATGCGATGGTGCAGATCTGCTATAACGGTCTCGGAACGCCTGCCACCTCTCTGATGGGGAAGCAGACCCAGTTCTACAAGGAGAATACGCCGTTCGAGTATCGTCCGGAAAAGGCGAAGGAGCTTCTGAAGGAAGCCGGATATGAGCAGGGCTTTTCCGTGGATTTCATGTATCGCAATTCCTCCACCAATCAGAAGGTGATGGAATTTTTGAAGCAGCAGCTCTCGCAGGTGGGAATCAATCTGAATCTGCAGGCAATGGAGAGCGCTGTGCTGAATCAGAAGGTACAGGACTTTACAGGCAGCGGTGCGGAGGCAGAGGTCAATCTCTACTATACCGGCTGGTCCAGCAGCACCGGTGATGCCGACTGGGCGCTTCGCCCCATCCTCACCAGGGAGTCGGAGCCGCCGATGAGCTACAACATCTCTTACTTTGAGAATGCGGAAGTGGACCAGCTGATCCGGGATGCGCTGAACACCGCAGACACGGAGAAGAGAAGGGAAGACTATGCCAAGGTGCAGGATATCGTATGGCAGGAGCTTCCGATGGTTCCGCTGTTTCATATGGACAATACCATCGCGACCTCCGGGAAGCTCAGCGGTGTGAAGCTGTATCCGGACGCTGCCATCAATCTGAGAAACGCCCGTATGGCGAAGTAACAGCTTCTCCGTCCGTAGGGGCACCGAAGGATGCCCCTGCTTTTGTTTTTTCGCGGGTAACGAGGAAAATCCCGCGCCGGCGAGGGAGACTGACGAGTACCGCAAAACGGAGCCGGGCACAGGGAAGCCAAAGTGTGAGAGGCGGGAGCGGGGAAGCTTTAAGGAGAGGATATGCTGAAATACATTCTGAAAAGACTGCTGGGGATGATTCCGACACTTCTGATCGTCCTTATTCTGGTCTTCTTCTTTGTCCGGATGATTCCCGGAGATCCGGCAAGGCTTGTGGCAGGGGAACAGGCAACCGCGGAGGATGTTGCGCAGGTGCGTCAGGAGCTGGGACTGGATCAGCCGGTCATCGTGCAGTTTGAGAAATACATGATGGGGCTGCTGCACGGAGATCTCGGCACTTCCCTTCGAACGAAGAGAGCGGTGGCAAGGGATATCGGAGAGAGATATGTGAATACGCTGAAGCTGACAGGGCTTGCCATCCTCTGGTCCACTCTCGCCGGTGTCCTGATGGGGGTCTGGTCCGGAAGACACCGGAACCGCTGGCAGGACTATACGGGAACCACTCTCGCGGTATCCGGCATTTCGATGCCGTCCTTCTGGACCGGCTTTCTGCTGATTATGTTTTTTTCCGTCCGTCTTCACTGGCTTCCGACAACAGGTGCGGAGGGATTTCAAAGTCTGATTCTTCCGAGCATTGCGCTCGGGCTTTCCATTGCGGCGGTCATCGCGAGATTTACGCGCTCCTCCATCGTGGAGGCACTGGAAGAGGACTATATCCGTACCGCAAGAGCGAAGGGGATCCGGGAGAAGCTGGTAGTCTGGAGACATGCCTTCCGAAATTCGATGATCTCCGTGATTACTGTTGTCGGACTCCAGTTCGGGTTTCTTCTCGGCGGTTCCGTCGTGACAGAGACGGTGTTTGCGTATCCGGGAATCGGCTCCCTTTTAGTGGAATCGGTAAATTACCGTGACTATCCGGAGCTTCAATCGTTGATTCTGATCTTTTCCCTCCAGTTTATCCTGATCAATCTGGTGGTAGATCTTCTTTATGCGGCATTGAATCCCGAGGTCAAGTTGAAGTAAGGAGGCACGGATTGAAACGGGAAAATACGGAAGAAAAAATGGCTGTCCGGACGCCTCTTTCCGAGGCGGTCCGGAAGTTTAAAAAACATAAAAATTCCCTGATTGCGCTGGGATTCCTGCTTCTGCTGGTGCTGATTTCAGTGCTGGCAGAGCGGATCGCGCCGTATCAGGTGAACGAGTACGACTACACTGCCGTGCTGCAGGCGCCGGGGACAAGGCATATCTTCGGTACGGATGAATTCGGACGGGATCTTTTCTCGAGAATTCTGATCGGAACGAGAATCTCTCTTCTGGTCGGCTTCTTTTCCGTTTCCATCGGTGCGGTCACGGGAACCGTCCTAGGGCTT
This sequence comes from uncultured Oribacterium sp., assembly GCA_963545355.1. Taxonomy (GTDB): domain Bacteria; phylum Bacillota; class Clostridia; order Lachnospirales; family Lachnospiraceae; genus Oribacterium. The sequence continues at coordinate 107,992 of CAUUIW010000004.1, forward strand.
CTCAGCGGCTATTACGGCGGCTTTATGGATACGGTGATCATGAGAATCTGCGATGTCCTCTTTGCCTTCCCGGGACTGATTCTCGCGATTGCGATTGTCGCCATCCTTGGCAACGGTCTCGCCAATGTGGTGATTGCGGTAGCGGTTTTTTCGACACCGACCTTTGCAAGACTGGTGCGGGGACGCACGCTGACACTGAAAAATGCGGTCTTTGTCATGGCAGCCCGTTCGATCGGGACGAAGGATAGGGAGATTTTGTTCCGGCATATTCTTCCGGGGGCGGTTCCGGATGTGATCGTGCAGTACACGATGTCCGTCGGAAACTCGATTCTGACGGCATCCTCCCTGTCCTTCCTCGGGATGGGCGCCGTACCACCGACACCGGAATGGGGGCTGCTTTTGTCCAACGGCAGAAATTATATGCTGACCAACATTCACATGACGCTTTTTCCGGGTCTCGCCATCTTTCTGACGGTTCTCAGCTTCAATATCCTGGGAGACGGTCTGAGAGACGCGCTGGATCCGAAGCTGTCGGAGTAAGGAGGAGCGGTATGGCGAAGGAAGAAAAGGACGAGATTCTGAAGGTCGAAAATCTGCATACCTGGTTCTATACGGATGATGGCATCGTGAAGGCAGTGGATGGCGTGGACTTTTGCCTTCGTCGCGGAACCACTCTCGGCATCGTGGGAGAGTCCGGCTCCGGAAAGTCGGTTACCGCACTTTCGGTGATGAACCTCCTGATGGGAACCCGGGGGAAGGTGGCGGATGGCGGCATCTATCTGGACGGAAAAGACATCGTCCATATCACGGAGGAGGAGAAGCGGAAGCTCCGCGGTTCCGAAATCTCGATGATCTTTCAGGAGCCGATGACGAGCCTGAATCCGGTAATGCGCATCGGGGATCAGCTGACAGAGGTGATTCTTGCTCATCGCAGGGCAGGAAAGGACGAAGCAAAAAAGGAAGCGCTGGAGATGCTCGTAAAGACCGGAGTCCCGAGAGCAGAGCATATCATGAGGGAGTATCCCTTCCAGCTCTCCGGCGGACAGCGGCAGCGGATTATGATTGCGATGGCGCTGGTCTGCCATCCGAAAATCCTGATTGCGGATGAGCCGACCACGGCACTCGATGTGACGATTCAGGCGCAGATCCTTGCGCTCATGAACCGGCTTCAGGAGGAGATCGGCACCTCTCTCCTGATGATCACGCATGACCTTGGCGTGGTGGCGGAGACCTGTGACGATGTCGCCGTCATGTATTGCGGGCGCATCGTGGAGCGGGGAGAGGTGCATCAGATCTTTCATGATGCGAAGCATCCCTACACGACGGGTCTTCTCCGGTCGATTCCGAAGATCGGAGAGGGGAGAGAGGAGCTGCTCTCGATTCCGGGAAATGTGCCGAATCCCAGGTTTATGCCGGAGGGATGCAAGTTCGCGCCCCGCTGTCAGTATGCGACAGAACGCTGCAGGAGAGAGGAGCCGGAACTGAAGGACTATGGCAGGGATCATCTGAGCCGCTGCTTCTATGCGGAGGAGATCGGAGCGGGAAATCATGGAAACTAAGCTGTTGTCCGTCAAGGACCTGAAAATTCATTATCCGGTATCAGAGGGGATATTTTCCGGCACGAAGCAGCTGGTCAGAGCCGTGGACGGTGTGAGCTTCACGGTAGAGAAGGGAAGCGTCTTCGGCATTGTCGGAGAGAGCGGCTGCGGAAAGTCCACGCTCGGGCGGGGAATCTGCCGCCTGGAGCCCCTCACGGAGGGAAGCATTGCGCTTTCCGGGCAGGAGATCGCGAAGCTGTCCGGAAAGAATCTGCAGGCGGTACGGAAGAAGATGCAGATGGTCTTTCAGGATCCCTATGCCTCCTTAAATCCCAGAATGTCCATATACAATATCATCGCGGAGCCGCTCCGTGTCCATGGGCTGACCCGGACGACGGAGGAGACCGAGGAGAGGGTACTGGAGCTTCTTCGAAGGGTAGGACTTGATGATTATCACCTGAACCGCTATCCGCATGAGTTTTCCGGCGGACAGCGGCAGCGTATTGGAATCGCCAGGGCACTCGCGGTGGAGCCGGAGCTGATCATCGCGGATGAACCGGTTTCGGCACTGGATGTTTCGATTCAGGCACAGGTTCTGAACCTCCTCTCAGAGCTTCAGAGAGAGCTGCATCTGACGTATATCTTTGTGGCGCATGATCTGTCCGTCGTGGAGCATATCTCGGACAGGGTCGGGGTGATGTATCTCGGAAATTTTGTGGAGATCGCGGATAAGAGGGAGCTTTATGAGCATCCTCTGCATCCGTATACCGAGGCGCTGCTTTCCGCGGTGCCGGTGCCGGATCCGGATGCCCGAAGGGAGCGTATCCTTTTGGAGGGCTCGATTCCCAGTGCGACAAACCCGCCCTCAGGCTGTAAGTTCCACACGAGATGCCCGAGGTGCATGGCGTGCTGCAGCGTAGAAGCGCCGGGGAAATATACGCCGGTGCCGGGACATGAGGTTTACTGCCATCTTTATGATGGCAGAGCCGGATAGCCGACGGAAAATCAGGCTCGCGGGACAGCATGCCAGTGGAGGAGGGAGGAAGAGATGAAGCTTTTTCTGAGTGCGGATATAGAGGGCTGTGCCGGAGTGAGTCTCGTAAAAGAGACTCACAGAGAGGATGCAGCCTATCCGGCGTTTGCCGAAGAGATGACGGAAGAGGTGATCGCACTTTCCGGAGCGTTTCATGAGGCGGGAGTCGATGAAATCGTGGTAAAGGACGGGCACGGCGGGGCGGATAACATTGATCCGCTCCGGATGCCGGAGTACGTTACTCTCATCCGCGGGAAATCCGGACACCCCTTCAATATGATGTTCGGACTGGATGAAAGCTTTGACGCGGTTGCCTATCTTGGCTACCATGCTCCGGGAGGGGACCCGGGCTTTGCGATCAGCCACACGAGCACCGGGCAGACCAGCTACATCCTTTTAAACGGCGAGAGAATGAGCGAATTTCTTTTAAATTCCTATACGGCCTCTCTCTTCCGGCTGCCCCTGATCTTCCTGTCCGGAGATCGAAGCATCTGTGATATCGCAAGGGCAAAGCTTCCCGGCATCGAAACCGTGGAAACCAAGCGGGGCATCGGTGATGCCAGCTTCTGTGTACCGAAGGAGCGGGTGATCAGAGAGCTTCGGGAGAAGGCGAAGCGGGCAATACGGAACTGGCGGGATACGGAGAAGAGAGAGGAACTGATTCTGAAGCCGGCGGAACGCTACCGCTACGAGGCACATTTTAAGGACTGGAAAAGGGCTTACAGGATGTCCTTCTATCCGGGCATGAAGCAGCTCGACGAGTTCACCGTCTGTCTCGAGAGCGAGAACTGGACGGAGATCGTTACGGCACATTGTTTTGTTGTGTATTAAGGGGGAGAATCATGGAGTTTTCCGTGTTGGAGAAGCTGTCCAATGCCTTTGGACCAAGCGGCTATGAAGAGGAAGTCGTCAGGGCAGCGGCAGATGCGCTGCCGGATTTTCGGCTGGAGAGCGATGCCATGCTGAATCTTTATATCCGGATGAGGGGACAGGCAGAGAAGCCTTTCCGGATTCAGCTGGACGCCCATCTGGATGAGTGCGGCGGTATGGTGCAGTCTATCGAGGACAATGGAAGTCTCCGTGTACGCCTTCTGGGAGGAATCCATATAAGCAATCTTCCGGCACATACCGTCATGATACGGAATCGTCGGGGAGAGAAGATCCGCGGCATCATTGCCGCAAAGCCGGTACACTTTATGACAGAGCAGGAGAAAGCAAATCCCAGCCTCTCCCTCGAGGAGCTTCTCGTGGATGTGGGTGCCGTGAGCCGAAGGGAAAGCGAAGAGGTTTTCGGGATTCACATTGGGGATCCCTTTGTGCCGGATATCCGGTTTTCCTATGATGAGAAACGGGACCTCTGCTATGGAAAGGCCTTTGACAACCGTGTCGGCTGCTTTGTGGTCACAGAAGTAATGAAAAAGCTGAAGGAGGAGCAGGCAGATCTTCCGATGGAGGTGGTCGCTGCTCTGGCGGCGCAGGAGGAGGTCGGAGAGAGAGGCGCGACTGTTACTGCCCAGCAGCTCAGACCGGATCTCGCCATCGTCTTTGAAGGCTCTCCCTCGGATGATTTCTTTTTCGGGGCGGGACAGTCGCAGTGCCGGATGAGGGAGGGGACACAGATACGGATTATGGATCAGAGCCATATCTCGAATCCTGCGTTCCTCGAGTTTGCGGAATCTGTTGCGGAAAAACACCATATCCGCTTTCAGGAGGCGGTTCGCCGCGGGGGCGGAACCAATGCCGCAGTTCTGAGCTTGACGCATCAGGCGGTTCCGGTACTGGTGCTCGGGGTGCCGAGCCGCTATGTGCATGCGCATGGCAATTTCTGCAGCGGTGAGGATATCCGGGCGACGATTGCGCTTGCGGCAGCCGTCATTCGCGATATGACAGAGGAGAGTCTCCGCCATATCCTGCGGCGGGATATTCTTGCCTGAGAGGATGCCCTTTTTACAAAGCCTTTATGATGGGCGGACACAGGAACGGCTGTGTTCCTGTGTCATGATTGGCAGAGCATAAATTCGGAAGCGGGGGAAGTATGAGACCAATCATCGGAATTCTGGGGAATACCTTAAAGACGGAGCCGAAGCTCTTTCAGAGCATTGAGAGAGAATATGTCAATACGGATTATATCAAAGCAGTGGACAGGAACGGCGGCGCGCCGGTCGTACTTCCCTCGGAAATTCTCCGGGATGATCCTTCCCGTGTGATGTCCATCGTGGATGGACTGCTGGTGCCGGGCGGGGAGGATGTCAATCCCTTTCTCTATCATGAGGAGCCGGAGACGAAGTGCGGCGGTGTCCGTCCGGAGATTGACGAGGCATGGGTCAATGCCATTCGGTATGCGCTTGACAACAGGATTCCGATGCTGGGGATCTGCAAGGGGATTCAGCTGATCAATGTCATTCTCGGCGGGACTCTCTATCAGGACATCAGCAACATCCGGGGGGAGCATGTGAAGCATCTCCAGAGTTACGAGAGAAGCTATCTGACGCATCACGTGGAGCTGGATCCGAAGAGCCGCCTTTATCAGATTCTCGGGGAACAGGGGGAGGTGGAAACCAACTCCATGCACCATCAGGCGGTAAAGAGCCTCGGGAAGGGACTTCGTATTTCCGGGAGAGCGAAGGACGGTGTCATTGAGGCTGCCGAGGATGAGGAAGGATTGATTCAGGCGGTGCAGTGGCATCCGGAGGGACTGATCGAAACCAATCCCCTCATGAACCGTCTCTTTCAGGATCTTGTCGCGAGGGCGAGCGGGATAACATCCTTTTGAAGGGAACCATGGCGACAAAGAAACAGCAGGGGAGGGGAGATGAGGGAGAGAAGATTTCCAATAGGACAATTTCCATGCGGAGAGAGAAATCAGATTACGGATGTCGAGGGCGTGAGCGTGGGACACTGCACAGTACATGCAGGAAGACATCATACCGGCGTCACCGTGATCGTACCGGTGCCGGAGGACGGCACGGAGAATGTATACGAGAAAAAATGCGTTGCTTCCTGTCATATCCAGAACGGCTTCGGGAAGAGCACAGGGCTGCTTCAGATGGAGGAGCTCGGAACACTGGAGACGCCGATCGCGCTTACCAATACCCTGAATGTCGGGAAGATATGGGATGCGATGCTCTCCCACATGATTACGCTGGAAAATGCGCGGGACAGGAGGATTTATACTCTGAATCCTGTCGTTGGGGAATGCAATGATTCCGTGATTAACGAGATTCAGGAACGTGTCCTCGGAGAGAGGGAACTGGAGGAGGCTTTTCGGAGGGCTTCCCGGGATTTTTTGGAAGGAGATGTCGGCGCGGGGACGGGAACCATCTGCTATGGCTTAAAGGGAGGCATCGGCTCCAGCTCCCGCATCGTGGAAATTGATGGAGTGAATTATACTTTCGGGCTCCTGGTCCAGTCGAATTTCGGAAGGACCCGGAATTTTCTTCTGGAGGGAAGAAGGCTCGGAGAGGAAATCGCAGAAAGACTTCCACGGGAAGCTGCTTTGGACCGGGGATCCATCATGATGATTCTCGCGACGGATTTTCCCTCGGACCATAGACAGCTGAAAAGAATCTGCCGGCGCATCCCCAACGGACTTTCCAGAACCGGCAGCTATACCGGGCATGGCAGCGGAGAAGTGGTCATCGGCTTTACGACGGGGAACCGCATCGCAGATGCGGAGGGGCTCTCGTCCCTTTGCGTTTTTCCGGACAGAAAGCTGGACAGGGTCTTTCGGGCAATGGGAGAACTGTGTGAGGAAGCGGTTCTGAAGTCCATGTATTATGCAAAAGGCTGCAGTGCGCTGGATGGAGGGAAAATATACAGCCTGAAGGAATTTATAGACTGATTTATAGCGCTATTTAAAAAATAAATTTCTGAATATTCCAGTAAAATGTTAGCTTAATGCGGACGGAATCAACATATTCCGAGGAGGGACAATCCTGTCCGGCGGGGGGCGCTTCGTGCGGTCCAGGGCATTGAAAAGGAAAAGAAGACGAAGGGGGAGTTATGTCAGTTTATTCCATGATGGCGGATCAATACGGGTATTCCTACGATAAGGCGACGAATACTCTGTATGGAGAAAAGAACGGATTCAAGTTCGCGGTACGTAATGTCAGTGCTCAGTTCGAGCTTTTTCTTTCTGTCAGATACAGATATGAGACGGCAGAGGGGAATCTTGTCAAGGACTTGAAGCAGAATGTCAAGACGATTCAGAGCGGGGATCTCAAGCAGTATAAGCTGGGAATTTTCATCAAGGGCGGAATGACAAATAAAAAAACCTGCCAGAATATCGCGGATACCGTTGAGGGAGTAAGCTATTATCTCGCGACACATGAATATGTGCCCTGCTGTGAGGTGAGCGGGGAAACAGAGGATGTGTCCTGCTATGTGATTGCGGACGTCGTCAATTTCCTTTCTTCCGAGGAGTATAACAAGAGAGTGCAGAATCTGGATGAGAAGTCCCAGCAGTACGGACAGAAAAAAGAGAATATTTTTCTGGGCATTTTCGGCGCTCTTCTCGGCTCCTTCATCGGTGTGCTTGCCATTGTCATTGTCGGACAGCTTGGCTATGTGTCCATGTACGCCGGTCTTATCATGGGACTGTGTACGATTATGGGCTACAAGCTCCTTTCAGGAAAGATTACCATCAAGGGAGTTGTGATTTCTCTGGGGATTGTGATTTTAATGACCCATGTTGCCAACAGCATTGACTGGAGCTTTACCATCGTGCGTTATTTTGCCAATGAGTATCAGGAGCAGGTTTCTGTCTTTGAGGTTGTGCCGGAGATGCTGAATCTGAGATTGGTAATGGACGGTATGATTGATATGGCAAGCTATCTCCGCAATCTGGGGTTGCTGATGCTCTTTACTTTCGGAATGTCGGCAATTACCGCTGTTTCTGCCCTGAAGGGAGAGAAGCGGCAGTTCAATATCAGGAAGCTGATGTAGACGCAAACCGTACGGAGATGACAGGCCCGCGGAAAGCAAGCCTCGGTATCTCACGGGGAGGCTACAGCTTTCCCTCCTTGTAGTAGCCGAGAAGCAGCTCTGTTACGAGGTCATAGCTGATGACTCCTTCCGACTGTCCGTTGAATTTCAGATAGGAATCATTCATCCTTTCGGAAACCCTTGCAACAGGACCTTCCCACTGCGCCCAGAAACGGGAATTGTATTGAAGGTCCTGCCGGGCATTTTCCGGGAGGGCTTCATAGAGCCCGGAAGCCAGCGCAGGATCAATGCGGTAAAGCTCATTGCCGGCATAGACATAGGCATTTAAGAGAGCGCTGTAGCGAAAATACGCATATTCAGAATGGAAGCACGCGAGGAAGCCAATGAAATTGGCTTCCTCTTCCTGCATAAAGCCGCGAAGATGGGAGAGCTCGTGACACATCGTAAAGGGAAGATTGTAGTCCGGAATCTCCCGGTTCACATTGGCTTCGACCGTAAAGCCGGTATAGACTCCGGTGATCTGTTCCATGGAGAGGATGCGGGAAAGAAGCACCGGCTTCAGTCTGGGGTAGCTGCCGCGCAGACTCGGATAGCTTTCCGAGAGCCGCTCCATGCTTTCCCTTGCTTCGTCGGAAAGAGCGTCAAAGCGTCTTGGATTGAGCCCGTGCCGGCTTTTCTGCCCCGGGCGGAGATTGAGAGAGGAGGCAGCGTCTTCCTCCGCGCTTTTCAGAAGCTCCGTGAGTCTTGTGACAAGAGCGCCCAGATCCGCTTTCTTTTCCTCATCGGATTCGGAAACCCTCTGCAACCCTTCGAGACGCCGGAAAGAACCGGCGTGATAATTGACGCCGCAGAACAGGGTATAAAGAAAAAACAGCAGACTCAGATTGAAGAGCAGAGCGGTCGGAAGCCGATGGGGAACACGGCGCTTGCCTCTTTTCCGCCATCGGTAAAGCCGAAAGGGAAGGGAAAGGAGGGTAAGGAGCAGCAGAAGGACGGAGAAGGTGATCCACAGCTCCGCCAGGGAAAAGGGGAAAAGCCCGCTCAGGCGCATCAGAACGGAGGAGAGCGGAAGGTAAAACTGTCTTCTGTAGCCGTCGGCAAAGCCGGGGAGGAAGCGCCCCAGCAGCAGAAGGAGAGCGGAAAGCAGCAGGAAAAGGACACTCAGGAACCTGAATCTGCGGATATGCTTTCGGGTAGAGAGAAAATGGTCTGTATTCATGTGGAAATCCTGTTCTATGATATGGGTCTATGGCGGGAAAAGGCTTCTGCCTCTGATATCATATCACAAATCCCTTTCCGTACATTGAAGAAACGGATGTTCCTATGGTACAATAAGCAATTATTTGGAAAGCTGCCCCTCGGTCATGCAGGGAAGCGGGAAAGGACAGACTATGGCAGAGCTGGAGAATAAGAAGACAGAAGAAAGCAAAGAGGAAGCTGCGGAATCCAGGAATTTTATCGAGCAGCTGATCGATGAGGATCTGAGGAATGGGGTCTATGATCATGTACAGACCCGTTTTCCGCCGGAACCGAACGGCTACCTCCATATCGGACATGCCAAGTCGATTCTTTTGAACTACGGTATCGCACAGGAGTACAACGGCAAGTTCAATCTCCGCTTTGACGATACCAATCCGACAAAGGAAAAAACCGAGTTTGTGGAGAGCATCCGTCGGGATGTCGAATGGCTCGGTGCGGACTTCGGAGAGCGAATGTTCTTTGCCTCCGACTACTTCGAGAAGATGTACGAGAAGGCAGTGCTTCTGATTCGGAAGGGACTTGCTTTCGTAGATGATCTGTCTGCGGAGGAGATCAAAGCATATCGCGGGGATTACTCCACACCGGGGAAGGAGAGCCCCTGCCGGAACCGTCCGGTGGAGGAGAATCTGAAGCTCTTTCAGGAGATGAGGGACGGGAAGTTTCAGGATGGAGAGAAAACGCTCCGTGCCAGGATTGATATGGCAAGCCCCAATATCAACATGAGAGACCCGATTCTCTATCGTGTGGCGCATATGCATCATCACAACACCGGGGACAAGTGGTGCATCTATCCGATGTACGATTTTGCGCATCCGCTGGAGGATGCGTTTGAGGGCGTCACCCACTCGCTCTGCACCTTGGAGTTTGAGGATCACAGGCCGCTCTATGACTGGGTGGTCGGACACTGTGAGTTTGCGATGCCCCCGAGACAGATTGAGTTCGCGAAGCTCTACCTTACCAATGTTGTGACGGGAAAGCGCTATATCAAAAAGCTCGTGGAGGACAGGGCCGTGGACGGCTGGGATGACCCGCGCCTTGTCACGATTGCGGCGCTCCGCCGGAGAGGCTATACGCCGGAATCCCTGAAGCTCTTTGTGAAGCTTTCCGGCATTTCCAAAGCCAATTCCTCCAGTGATTATTCCCTGCTGGAATACTGCATCCGTGAGGATCTGAAGCTGAAGGCCAGGCGCCTGATGGCAGTGCTGGATCCGGTAAAGCTGGTGATTGACAACTATCCGGAGGGACAGAGCGAGATGCTGACGGTTCCGAACAATCTCGAGAATGAAGCGCTGGGAGAGAGGGAGCTTCCGTTCTCCCGGGAGCTCTATATCGAGAGAGAGGACTTCATGGCTGACCCGCCGAAAAAGTATAAGAGGCTCTATCCGGATAATGAGGTCCGTCTGATGGGAGCCTACTTTGTAAAGTGTGTGGGCTGTGAGACAGATCCGGACGGCAGGGTAACGGTTGTGCATTGTACCTATGATCCGGAGACCAGATCCGGATCCGGCTTCACTGCCCGCAAGGTCAAGGGAACCATTCACTGGGTGGATGCGAAGAGCTGTAAAAGGGCGACGATTCGCCTCTATGAGCAGCTGATTGACGAGGAGAAGGGAAAGCTCAACGACGATGGAAGTCTGAACTTTAACCCGAATTCCCTTACCACGGTGGAAGGACTGGTTGAGTCGTCCCTGATGGAGGCAAAGCCGCATGAGAAATTCCAGTTTGTCAGAAACGGTTTCTTCAGCGTGGATGAGAAGGACAGTCGGGAAGGAGCGCCGGTATTTAACCGTATCGTTTCCCTGAAATCGAGCTTCAGGCTTCCGAAGGCAGAAAAAGGATAAGCGCTTTCTCCGTTTTGGGGAGAGGGAAGCTGAGATCGGAGGAACCCTTGCATTTACGGGGATATGTAAAACATCTTGAAGGAGGTTTTATCATGGGAAAGAGAAAAGGATTTGGGCATCTGCTGGGGCTGGCAGCTGTGGCAGGAGCGGCTGCCGCTGCCGTAAATTATCTGTACCGTTATGAGAAGTTCTCGGAGGCGGTGAATCAGGACTTTTCGGATGTCAAGGATTCTGCCAGGGAGGTTTCGGAGAGTGCCAGGCGCAGCTATACGACCTTGAAAACGAACCGAACCCCGGAGGATCTGAAGGCGGTTGCCAGGGATCTCGGCTATGCGGCAAAGAATCTTGCCGTGGATACCGGAGTTCTTGCAATGGACGCTTCCAGGGACGCGTATAAGACCGTGAGGGAGGCGCTGGACAAGAAGTTTACGCCGGGCACGGGAGATAAGGAGAGCGGGGATCTCGAGGATGTCGAGGTGGAGTTCTACCATGAGGAGATGCCGGAGGGAGTCGAGAACTCCGAGGAAGATAAGGCTTCTCCCGATACGGGACATGACAGCCCGAAGGATCAGGAATGATGGAGAAGATCGCGAGCTTTACGGTGAATCATCTGAAGCTGGAGCCGGGCGTTTATGTTTCGAGGCAGGACAGAGTCGGGGAGGAGATCCTCACGACCTTTGATCTTCGGCTGACTTCTCCGAACCGGGAGCCGGTGCTGAATACTGCCGAGTGCCACACGATCGAGCACCTGGCGGCAAGCTTTCTCAGGAATCATCCGCTCTGGAAGGAACGCATCATCTACTTTGGTCCGATGGGATGCCGGACGGGATTCTATCTGGTTCTTGTGGGAGAACATCAGTCTGAGGAGATCATTCCTCTTCTGCTCGAATGCTTTCGCTTTATCCGGGACTATGAGGGAGAGATTCCGGGACAGAGTCCGAGGGACTGCGGAAACTATCTGGATATGAATCTCCCGATGGCGAAATTCGTGGCGAAGCGTTATCTTGAGAACACACTGCAGGGGATCGACGGGAAGCATATGACATACCCGGAATAGGAACTGCCCTTGTCTGCCTGTAGGACAGAGGAAGCTCCTGGGGGAGACGTTTAAATTCTGAGTTTCCCTGTTTTTACGGACACAGGCAATCCTGTGTCTTTTCATGAGGAGGACCCAATGGCAACTGTGAATCGGCATTATAAGGAACTGAAGGAAAGCTATCTTTTTGCGGAGATTGCCAAGCGTATCCGCGAATGGCAGGCAGAGAACCCGGATAAGGCGCCGAAGCTGATCCGCATGGGAATCGGCGATGTCACCCGTCCGCTCCCGGAAAGGGTAGTGGATGCCATGGTGAAGGCGTCGAAGGAGATGGGAGTGGCGGAAACCTTCCGCGGCTATGGTCCGGAGCAGGGCTATGATTTTCTTCGGGAGGCGATTCGAGGCTATTATCGGAGCTTCGGAGTACAACGCGAGGCGCATGAGATTTTTGTCTCTGACGGCGCCAAATCGGATCTCGGAAATTTCCCGGATATCCTCGGAGACGACAATACCATCCTTGTGACGGATCCGGTATACCCGGTATATGTGGATACCAATGTTATGGCGGGGCATAAAATCCTCTATGCGGAGGCGTCGGAGAAAAACAGCTTCCTGCCGTTGCCGGAGGAGAGGTATGCTGCCGACATCATCTATCTCTGCTCGCCGAACAATCCGACCGGCGCAGTCTACACGAAGGAGCAGCTGAGCGCCTGGGTGCAGTTCGCAAAGAAGCATGACAGCATTATCCTCTTTGACGCTGCCTATGAGTGCTTTGTTACCGGAGACCTGCCGCACTCTATCTTTGAAATTAAGGGTGCGGAAGAAGTTGCGGTAGAGTTTTGCAGCTTTTCGAAAAAGGCAGGCTTCACCGGAACCCGCTGCGGTTATACGGTAGTGCCAGATGCTCTTGTCCGGGAAGGAGTGCAGCTGAACAAGTTCTGGCTCCGCCGTCAGACCACCAAGTTCAACGGCGTGAACTATGTGGTACAGCGCGGCGCCGAGGCGGTGTTCTCCGGGGAGGGGGCAAAGCAGATTCAGGAGAATATCGACTATTACAGGGAGAATGCAAAAATCATCACGGACACCATGGACCGCCTCGGGATTTACTACAGCGGCGGAAAGAATTCTCCCTATATCTGGATGAAGTGCCCGAATCATATGGATTCTTGGGAGTTCTTTGATAAGCTTCTGAAGGAAATTTATGTTGTCGGCACACCGGGCGCGGGCTTCGGTTCGAGCGGGCGGCAGTTCTTCCGTCTGACTGCATTCTCCACACGCGAGAATACAGAGGAAGCCATGAAGAGACTTGAGCAGCTTCTGAAAGGATAAGCATGAACGGATTACTGGCTTCGCTTCTCGGCGCTGTATCACAGGGGCTTCTCTGGTCCCTGATGGTGCTTGGAGTATATATCACCTTTAAGCTTCTGGATATTCCGGATATGACAACGGACGGCTCCTTTGCGCTGGGAGGCTGTGTCTGTGCCGTGATGATGCTGATGGGGATAAATCCGATTCTGGCGGTCCTTGCCGGGGCAGCGGCAGGCGGTGTGGCAGGCGCTGTGACCGGGCTTTTGCATACCTACTTTGGAATTCCCGCGATCCTCGCCGGTATCCTGACACAGATTTCACTCTGGTCCATCAATCTCCGGATTATGGGAGACAAGTCCAATCAGTCGGTGAATAAGATCGCCTCTCTTGTGACCTTCTTTACCGACAGATTCCGTCTTACTCAGAGTCAGGCGTCCCTGATTGTCGGCTTTGTCGGGATGATTCTCTCGATCTTTATCCTTTACTGGTTTTTCGGTACGGAGCTTGGGTCTGCGCTCCGCGCAACCGGCAGCAATGAGGACATGATACGCGCTCTCGGCGTAGACACCAAGCGGACCAAGCTTCTGGGACTGGTGATCGCGAATGTGCTGGTCGGGCTTTCCGGTGCGCTCGTCTGTCAGTCCACCAAGTATGCGGATGTCGGCATGGGGACCGGCGCCATTGTCATCGGACTCGCGGCAATCGTCATCGGAGAGGTGCTGTTCGGACGTGCCAGAAATTTCGGTCTGAAGCTTTTCTGTGCCTGCATGGGCTGTGTGATCTACTTTATGGTCCGCGCGATAGTCCTGCGTCTCGGGATGAAGCCGAATGATATGAAGCTGTTCTCTGCGCTGATCGTCGGTCTTGCTCTCTGCGTTCCCGTGGCGATGAATCGCATGAAGGAGCGGAGGGCATACCGCGTCTCCATGACGGATGAGGAACAGGAAGGGCTGAAGGAGGCCGGGGAATAATGCTTACGATTCAGAATGTGAGAAAGACCTTTTTCAGGGGCACCGTCAATCAGAAGCATGCGCTTCGCGGGATCAACCTCTCCCTGAACGACGGGGATTTCGTCACCATCATCGGCGGCAACGGTGCCGGCAAGTCCACGATGCTCAACATGATTGCGGGGGCTTATCCGGTGGATTCGGGAGAAATCTATATCGACGGCACCAACATCACCATGATGCCGGAGCATCAAAGAGCCAGATTTATCGGACGTGTGTTTCAGGACCCGATGAAGGGAACTGCCGCCAATATGCAGATCGAGGAGAATATGGCGCTGGCATTCCGGAGAGGAGAACGCCGGAGACTGCGCTGGGCGGTGACAGAGTCGGAGAGAGAGTTTTATAAGGCGAGCCTGAAGAAGCTGGGACTGGGGCTGGACGGCAGGCTCGGCTCGAAGGTCGGGCTTCTGTCCGGCGGACAGAGACAGGCACTGACCCTTCTGATGGCGACCCTGAGGAGACCGGAGCTGCTGCTGCTGGATGAGCATACCGCAGCACTGGATCCGAAGACCGCTTCCAAGGTGCTGAGCTTGACGAAAACCATCGTCGGGGAGAACCGGCTTACGGCAATGATGGTAACGCACAATATGCACGATGCCATCAGCATCGGCAATCGCCTCATCATGATGGACAACGGAAGGATCATCTATGATGTGGCAGGGGAGGAGAAGAAAAAGCTTACGGTAGAAGATCTCTTGAAAAAGTTTGAGGAAGCCTCCGGCGGCAGCTTTGCAAACGACCGGATGATTCTTTCAAAATAAACGGAAGGAAAGGAATGAAGGCATTAAATTCCAGACCCAGGAAGGCAAAGGATATCGTAAGTCAATATCGAAAGAGGGGGAGGCAGGGCAGCACCTGCCTGTTCCTTTTTCTTATGCTGTTCTTTTCGCTCTCCTGCGGAAGGCGGAGCCGGACAGAGGCGCCCGTGAGCACGCTCTCTCTGGAGGGGAGCGCGATCTCTTTAGAGGAAAGCGGAGAGAGCAGTGCCGGGGATCAGGAGCAGGGCTTTGCATCGACAGAGAGTGACGTGCCGTCGGTCTCCCCTTTGCAGGAGAGGCTCCGGCAGGAGAGAATCGACGGAGTCCTCAGCCGTTACCGGAATCTCGGTATTGTACAGACCGGAAGCAGCTATATCAATTTCCGCTCCAAGCCGGATCAGAATGATATCACCGGTATTATCGGGATGCTCAGCAACGGTGCAGCGGTGGAGATCCTGGAGATGGCGCCGGAGGGAAAAAGCGGATGGGCGAAGGTGAGCTCCGGCGGGATGGAGGGCTATGTGTCCTCCCAGTATCTTGTGAGCGGGGAGAAAGCCAGAGAGCTATGCCGGAGCCTCCTCCGGCTGAGGGCAACCGTGGTCACGGACAAGCTCCGGATCCGAAGCTCTGCGGAAAGGGCCGCCGGCAATACGGTCGGCTCCGCGGCAGAGGGGGAGGTTTATGAGGTTGTCGGACGGGAAGGCACGGACTGGATCAAGGTGAAGGCGGACAATATCGACGGCGTCGATGTCGCGTATATGTCTGCCAAGACGGAGAATGTACAGCTCAGCTACTGTCTCGATGAAGCCCGCTCCATGGATCTCCGCCGGAAGGTGTTGAATGCCTACGACCAGCTGGGGGTCTCCAAGGCATCGGACTATATCAATATCCGTTCCACGCCAAAGGAGGACGGCATCAACAATATTGTCGGAAAGTTTCCGGGCTTTGCCGGCGCCGACATCCTGTCCGAGGAAAACGGCTGGTACAAGATCCGATCCGGCGGGGTTTCCGGCTATGTGAGGGCGGATCTCGTGGCAACCGGCACGGAGGCGGAGAACCTTGCGCTGAACCATGCTTCTGTCATGGCGGTGGTCAACACCGACGCTCTGAACGTCCGATCGGAGCCGACGACAGACAGCTCCGCCTGGACGAAAATCACAAAGGATCAGCGATATAATGTGGTGAACCAGCTGGACGGCTGGGTGCAGCTCGATCTCGACAGCGGTGATGACGGCGACAGTGACCAGGAGCAGGGGGCATATGTTTCGACGAGGGACAATAATGTCTCTGTCACCTATGCGCTGCAATGCGCGATTTCCTACAAGCCGGCAGTAGATGCCGCCAATGCGGCGATGGCAAGGAGGAATCAGATCGTTAACTATGCGGTACAGTTTGTCGGCAATCGCTATGTCTGGGGCGGAACCTCTCTGACCCATGGCACCGACTGCTCCGGCTTTACCATGTCGGTGCTTCGCCACTTCGGTATCTCGATTCCGAGAGTCTCGAGGGATCAGGCGAGAGCCGGCACCAGGGTGAGCGCGGAAAATATGCGTCCGGGAGATCTTATTTTCTACGCCAACAAATCCGGCAGAATCAATCATGTCGGAATGTATATCGGAAACGGCCAGGTGGTCAATGCGGCGAGCCGCCGTTCCGGGATCCGTATCTATCGCTGGAATTATCGTACCCCGGTGGCGATTCGAAACGTCATCGGAAATTAAGGGAGGAAGTATGGCATATCGCATCAGCTGCTGCTCTACCGTGGATATGAATGAAAAATGGGTGAAGGAGCATGAGCTCTCTGTCGCGTATTTTCACTATTTTGTCGGAGGAACAGAGTATCGGGACGATTTCTTTCAGTCCATGACACCGAAGGAGCTTTACGAAAGGATGCTGGCAGGAGAAGAGACCCGGACCTCTCAGGTCAATGTCGGTGAGTATGAGGAGCTGTTCCGCTCGATTCTGAAGGAGGGGGAGGATGTCCTGCATGTGAGTCTCTCCAGCGGAATTTCCGGAACCGTTAACTCCGCCTGCATCGCGCAGGAAATGCTGAAGGAGGAGTTTCCGGAGAGAAAGATCTATGTTGTAGATTCCTTGCAGGCCTCCGCGGGGTATGCGCTCCTTGTGGACCGGCTCTGTGAGGAACGGGACAGGGGGATGGAGATTGATGAACTGTATCGGGAGGCATTGGAGCTTCGGAAGCGGGTGCACGCCTGGTTCTTCAGCTCGGATCTGACCTTTTTGATTCGCGGCGGCAGAGTTTCCAGAGCGGCAGGCATTGTGGGCTCCCTTCTAAGGATCTGCCCGATGCTCCATATCCCGATGGACGGTACGCTTCAGCCGGTCGAAAAGATCCGCGGGAAAAAGAGAGCCCTGGAGAGGCAGCTGGAACTGCTGATGGAATACAACGAACAGGGAGAAAATTATGCGGAAAAGTGTTATATTTGTCATTCGGAGCGGGAGGAGGATGCGGAATATCTCCGATCCCGGATTCTGGAAAGATGTAAGAAGGTGAAGGAGGTCACGATCAGCCCGATCGGGACAGTGATTGGTTGTCATACCGGTCCCGGGACCGTGGGACTCTTCTTCTTTGGAAGGAGCAGAGAGAAGTAAAGGAGCCATGGGGAGAGCGAAGGGAAGCAAAAACAAGAATACGAGAAAGTCTGCCGGCAGAAGGAAAACAGAGCGGGAGAGGATGGGGGACGAGGTCATGATTATCCTGACCTTCGCTGTCTCTCTCTTTTTGTTACTGTCCAACCTCTCTCTTTTCGGACCGGTGGGGATGGTGCTGAAGTCGGTACAGCTCGGCATCTTTGGAACGATAGGCTTTATTTTTCCGTTTCTTCTGCTTCTTGCCGTGATTTTCTTTCTTTCGAATCAGGAGAATACTCCGGCGGTTCGGAAGATGATCGCCGCCATCTTTTTCCTGATTTTTCTGTCCGCCCTGTTTCAGCTGATCGGCGGTATCAGCGCGACCATGGGACTCTCCGATTTTTATCGCTTTGCGGAGGAGAATGTACTGTCTGGCGGTGTGGTGGGCGGCGCGCTCGCCATGGTGCTCTACCTCCTCTCCGGGGAGCTGGGCGCCGTTGTCATTTTAATGGTGCTGATGCTGATCGCGCTGGTATATATCACGGAGAAGCCGCTGATGCGGATGTTTGCAAGGAGCACCTCGGAGTATGCGTCAAAGGCAACGGAGATTGCGAAGGATGATCTTCAGAAGCTCTCCGCATCTGCCAGAAGCTATCGGGAGGAGCGACGCAGCCGGAGAGAGGAGGCACGGAAGGAAACATCAAAGGAGAGAAGAGAAGAAAAAGTGAATTTTGATGCACTGGATCTCTCGAAAACTTTGACAGAGGAGAATCTGAGAGCGAGGAAAAATGCGGCGAAGCGCGGAGAGCTGGGGAGAGAGATACAGATTCTGGATCACCGCGTGTCCGAGTTTTTTTCCGGGCAGACAGGACCGTCCCGGCTGCCGCTGACAGGCGGGGACGGTCTTCTGCCGGAACAGGAAGGTGCGGGAGCGGCCGTACAGGATATCCCGGAACTGAAGCGGCCGGATTCTTCCGCCGTCTTTACCGGAAATATTCAGGGGCTGCTGCCTCCGGAAAGGGAGACCGGCTCCGAGGAAGCGGAGAAGGACTATGCCAGCTCCTCCTCCCCGGCAGCAAAAGAGGAGGAAAGGGCGCGGGAAGCGGAGGGGGCTGCCGCTACGGTCCTGGAGATGGAAGACCTTTCGGAAGAGGAGGAAGAGGGAGCACTTTTCCATGACGCGCCTTCCGATGCCGTTTTGTCCGGTACGGAGGAGGACAGGATCACCATTCCGGCAGGAGATGCCGCCCGGGGCACGAGACGCATCGTGACAGCCAGTGGACAGGTGATTGATGCGGAAGTGGAGCAGATTCAGAAGAGGGTAGAGAAAAAGAGGGCGGAATCGCTGACGGATTCCGAGAAGGAGGCGATGCAACAGGAGATTCTCCGGAAAAAACCGCCGCGTCCCTACCGTTTTCCGCCGCTTCGGCTTCTAAAGAGGGGCGGGGTGCAGTCCGGTGACAGCAAGGAGGAAATTAAGAGAAATGCCGTGACCCTGCAGCAGACCCTGAAGTCCTTTGGTGTGAATGTCACGGTTACCAATGTCTCCATCGGTCCCTCTGTCACGAGATATGAGCTGGAGCCGGAGGCCGGCGTCAAGGTGGCGAAAATCGTCGCTCTGAATAACGATATCAAGATGCGCCTGGCGGCTGCGGACATCCGCATCGAGGCGCCGATTCCCGGAAAGAGCGCCGTCGGTATCGAGGTTCCGAACAAGAAAGGACAGACCGTATATCTCGGGGACATCCTTCAGTCCGAGGAGTTCCGGAAGGGGAGGCGG
The DNA here is from genome assembly GCA_963545355.1 of uncultured Oribacterium sp. Lineage (GTDB taxonomy): Bacteria > Bacillota > Clostridia > Lachnospirales > Lachnospiraceae > Oribacterium. Next base: position 127,089 of record CAUUIW010000004.1, read on the forward strand.
AAGCTGGCGTTCGGGGTGGGAAAGGATATCTCCGGCAAAACCGTGGTGACGGATATCGCGAGGATGCCGCATCTCCTGATTGCCGGCGCGACAGGCTCCGGAAAATCGGTGTCCATCAACACACTGATTATGTCCATGATCTATCGCTACAGCCCGGAGGAGGTAAAGATGATTATGGTGGACCCGAAGGTGGTGGAGCTGCAGGTCTATAACGGGATTCCGCATCTGCTGATTCCTGTGGTGACCGAGCCGAAGAAGGCGGCAGCCGCCCTGAACTGGGCGGTCGCGGAGATGACAGACAGATACAAAAAGTTCGCGGAGACCGGCTGCCGGGATCTTGCGGGCTATAATAGGAAGGTGGAGGCAGTCGGAAAAGAGGCGGAGATTCCGGAGGAGAAGAAGCCGAAGAAGCTGCCGCAGATTCTCATCATCATCGACGAGCTGGCGGATCTTATGATGGTATCCGCGCAGGAGGTGGAGGATGCGATCTGCCGTATCGCCCAGCTGGCGCGGGCCTGCGGCATGCATCTCGTGATTGCGACCCAGAGACCTTCCGTCAATGTCATTACCGGTCTGATCAAGGCGAATGTGCCGTCGAGAATCGCCTTTGCCGTATCCTCCGGGGTGGATTCCCGTACGATTATCGATATGAACGGCGCGGAAAAGCTGCTCGGCAAGGGAGACATGCTGTTCTTCCCGCAGGGCATCCCGAAGCCGATTCGCGTGCAGGGCGCCTTTGTCTCCGATGAGGAGGTACAGGCGGTGGTGGACTTCCTGAAGGAGAACAGCGATACCGCCTATGATGACAGTATCCATCAGACAGTGGAGAGCGACAGCGCCGGTACCGGCGGCAGTGCGGACGAGAGGGACGAGCTCTTTTCCGAGGCGGGACATCTCATCATTGAGGCGGACAAGGCAAGCATCGGGATGCTGCAGCGAAAGTTCCGCATCGGCTTTAACCGTGCGGCACGCATCATGGATCAGCTCGCGGACTACCAGGTTGTCGGACAGGAGGAGGGGACCAAGCCCCGCCGAATCCTGATGAGCATGGAAGAATTTGAAACCCTACTATAAGAGACGAGGAGAGAGACATGGCGATTTTTCAGGAGTGGCTGGATGAGTTTGAGTATGAGGTGCTGAATGGCGACCCGAAGAAGATAGAGGTTTCCGAAGTGGTCTTTGACTCGAGACTCGCGAAAAAGGGAACTGTCTTTGTCGCGATGCGCGGGGCGAATGTGGATTCCCATGCCTTTCTGCCGCAGGTGATTCAGCAGAGATGTGAAGCCATCGTTGTGGAGGAGGACAATACCGAGCTGCCGATTGATGTGCATGAAATCTATGATGGGATCACCGTGATTCTCGTCAGCTCCGCGAGAGAAGCGCTGGCGAAGCTGTCTGCCGCCCGTTTTAATTATCCGGCGCAGGAGATGACCATGATCGGCATCACCGGAACCAAGGGCAAGACCACGACAGCGCATATGATACGGACCATTCTGGCAGAGGCGGGGCAGAAAGTCGGCATCATCGGGACGACAGGTATCTTTTACGGAGATCAGTCGGAGGAGGCGAAGAACACGACGCCGGAGTCCTATGAGCTCCACAGAGTGTTCCGGAAGATGGCGGATGCCGGCATGGACAGTGTCGTGATGGAGTGCTCCTCCCAGGGCTTCAAGCTGCACCGAACTGACGGCATTCTCTTCGATATCGGCATACTGACCAATATCGAGCCGGATCATATCGGACCCAATGAGCATAAGGATTTTGAGGAGTACAAGTCCTGCAAGTCTCGGATCTTTCAGCAGAGCAGGCAGGGTGTTCTGAATCTGGATGCGGATTATGCGGAGGAGTTTCTGCAGGGTGCCGCCTGTCCGATGTATACGTTCTCGATGCGGGAGAAAGCGGACATGGAGGCGGAGGACGTTGCCCATATCCGGGAAGCGGACTATGTGGGGCTTTCCTTCACGGTAAAGACCAGAGAGGAAAGGTATCTTGTCAAACTGAATCTGCCCGGCAGATACAATGTCGCAAACGCTCTGGCGGCGATGTCGGCAGCGACGCTTCTGAAGCTGCCGAGAGAGAAAATACTGTCCGCGCTCACCCGTATCAAGGTGGACGGGCGGATGGAGATTGCCTTTAAAAATGAGGAGATGACCGTCCTTGTGGATTATGCGCATAACGCGATGGCGATGGAAAATCTGCTGTCCACGCTTCGGGAGTACAAGCCGCAGCGCCTTGTGGTGGTGTTCGGATGCGGGGGAAACCGTGCCAGGGAGAGACGCTTCGGTATGGGAGAGACGGCGGCAAGGATGGCGGACCTTTCCGTACTGACTGCCGACAATTCCCGCTTCGAAAGGACCGAGGATATTCTTGAGGATATCAAGTCCGCCCTCGTTCCTGCCGGGGGGAAGTATATCGAGATTCCCGACCGGAAGGAAGCCATACGCTATGCCATGGAACATCATGAGAAGGGCGATATGATTGCCGTCATCGGAAAAGGACATGAGGATTACAATGAGGTGAATGGCGTTCGGACGCATTTCCTGGATCGCGAGGCGGTGGAGGAGTGCGCGAAGGAGCTGGGACTTGTCTCTCACGGATGATTCCGGAACGGTCTTTCAAGGCAGCTGTCCCTTACGGGAAGGGACGGCAATCATAAAAGTCTGACATCAGGAGAGTCATATGGAACACAGCATAAGCCCCGGATTCGTTCGGGAGATTTTACAAAACAACAGAATCACTTCGATTGAAACGGATTCCCGGAAGGTCGGGAAGGGGGCGTTATTCGTACCGATACCCGGAGAAAACGTGGACGGGCACCGCTTCCTGGAACAGGCTGCGGAGAGCGGGGCAGAGGCGTGTCTTACGATGCGGGATCCGTCGGAGCTTCAGAAGAAGTATCCGGAGCTGCGCCTTTATCCGGTCACGGATTCTGTCCGGGCATTGCAGGAAATCGGCGGTGCGGCAAGGGACAGCTATACAGGAACGGTGATCGGGGTTACCGGCTCTGTCGGGAAAACCACCACGAGAGAGATGATTGCCTGCGCGCTTTCCTCGGAGAAAACGGTATTTCAGACGAAGGGAAATGCCAATTCCCAGATCGGCGTGCCCATTACCCTGTTCGAGCTTTCCAGGTCAAAGGCGGACTGCGCCGTGATTGAGCTCGGGATGTCGGAGTTTGGCGAGATGCACCGCATCGCGTCTCTGGCGAAGCCGGATCTGGCACTGATTACCAATATCGGAACGGCACATCTCATGAATTTAAAAAGCAGAGAGAACATCCTTTCGGAAAAGCTGCATATTCTGGACGGAATGCGGGAGGGCGGCAGGCTTCTGGTAAATCAGGAGAATGATCTCCTGTCGGCGCTTTCCCTGCCGAAGCTGAGAGAGATCCTGCCGTATCTTCCCGGAGAGCCGGAGCTTTGCTTTTACACGACGAGGGGAAAGGCGACGCTTCCTCTCAGGGTCCCGGGGCAGCATATGCAGGAGAATGCGAGAGCGGCTCTCTCCGTCTGTGAGGCACTGGGGGTCTCCCTGGCCTCGGCAGCGGAAGCATTGTCCCGTTACGAAAACGGCGAGGGACGGGGACGCAGCAGGGAGGTCCGGGGAATGACGATACTGGATTATTCCTATAACGCGAGTCCTGCCAGTATGATAGCGAATCTCCGGGTATTGTCGGAGACGGAGGGGAAGAGAAGAATTGCGGTTCTGGCGGATATGAAGGAGCTGGGGGAAGAGGAAGATGCACTGCATCGTTCTGTCGGGGCGGCAGCGGCCCCTCTGCTCATCGACCATTTCTATCTCTATGGGAAGCTTGCAAGGCAGATCGGCAGTCCGATGCGGGAGAAGGAAAGGCTTTCCTTCTGCGGGAGCTTCGAGACACTGCGGGCAATGCTGCAAAAGGAGCTGTGCCAGGGGGATGCCGTGCTGTTCCAGGGCTCTCATTCGATGGGATTGGACAGGATGATACAGGAGCTGCTTCAGGGGAAATCCTGAGGAGGAACCTGTCTCGGGCGGAAGGATGAGGCAGGGTTTTTCTCCGTGACAGAGGGGGAAAGTATCGGCGGATATATCATGGAAGGGCGGCGCAACGGCAGCATCATGGGAAAGGAGTTCGGTGTACGCACAGATTATTGTCAATATTACTTCCGAGGCGGTGCAGCATGCCTACACTTACCTGGTTCCGGAGGGACTTTCCCTGAAGGTAGGGGATAAGGTCCGGATTCCCTTTGGAAAACAACAGAAGACAGGATATGTGATCGGTCTCAGCGACTTTACTGACTACCCTGAGGAACGTATCCGGGAGATATCCTGTATGGAGGAAAAAGCCATTTCAATGAAGGAACAGCTCATTGAGATGGCAGTCTTTCTATCTAAGGAGTATGGAACCAGCCTGAACCAGTGCCTGAAAACCGTACTGCCGGTGAAGAGAAGCATTCGGAAGACCAGGGCGGGAAAGGACGCCATGGCAGGCTACCGAAGGCTTGCGGAGAACGAAGATGCCGGGGGAAAGGACAGAGTGCTGCAGAGCGCTGCGACTTCGGCAGGAGAAGCCCCAGGGGAAACTCCGCCGCTGCTGAATCCGGAGCAGAAAAGTGCGGTTCGGCGAATCACAGCCTCCTTCCGCCGCTGCTGCACTTCTGCGGAGCACAGAAGGACATCGGACACGGAGGAAGCCGTGTCTCCTCCGGAATTTCTTCTCTTCGGGGTCACCGGCTCCGGCAAGACAGAGGTGTATCTGGAAGCGATGGAGGAGGTGATACGTGCGGGAAAGCAGGTGATTCTGCTGATTCCGGAGATTTCCCTCGCCCTGCAGACCATTTCCCGGGTGGAAACGAGATTCCCGGGAAGATGCGCTGTCCTGCACTCCCGGATGAGCCAGGGGGAGAGGTACCGGGAGTATTGCCGATGCGAGCAGGGAGAGGTCGATATCCTGATCGGACCGAGATCCGCGATCTTTGTGCCCTTTCCGAGGCTCGGGATGATCTTTATGGATGAGGAGCAGGACAGTGCCTATCAGTCCGAGATGGCGCCGCGCTATCACAGCTGGAAGCTCTGCCGGAAACGAGCGGAGCTCTGTCACTGTCCGGTGGTCTATGGCTCTGCAACACCCTCCGTTTCTCTGTACCAGAGAGCCAGGGCCGGAGAGATAGAGCTGCTCAGGCTCCCCCGTAGAGCCAGGAGAGGAAGTGTTCTTCCGAAAACCGAGATCATTGACATGAGACAGGAGCTGGAGGCCGGGAACCGCTCCATCTTTTCCCGCCGCCTGCAGGAGCTGATGCAGGAGAAGCTTCAGAAAAAGGAACAGATTCTTCTGTTTCTGAACCGGAGAGGGTACTCGAACTTCGTGAGCTGCCGTTCCTGCGGAGAGGCAATACGCTGCCCGCACTGCGATGTCAGCCTGACACTGCATAAAAACGGGACGCTGGTCTGCCACTACTGCGGCTATACCATCCCTGTGATGCACGAATGTCCCAGCTGCGGGAGCAGGTATCTGGCACCCTTCGGGATCGGGACGGAGCGCCTCGAGCTGATGACCAGGGAGCTGTTTCCGAAGGCACGGATTCTCCGCATGGATGCGGATACGACCGGCAGAAAGTACGGGCATGAAAAGATCCTGCAAAGCTTCCGGGAGCAGAAGGCGGATATCCTGATCGGAACGCAGATGATCGTGAAGGGACATGACTTTCCGAATGTCACTCTGGTGGGGCTGATGGCAGCGGATCTGTCCATGAATCTGCCGGAGTATCAGGCGGAGGAAAAAACCTTTCAGCTTTTGACGCAGGCGACCGGGCGTGCCGGCAGAGGGGAAAAGGAGGGGTATGCCATACTCCAGACCTACCAGCCGGAGCATCCTACCCTGCTTCTTTCGAAGACGCAGGATTATGAGGCGTTTTTTGAGCAGGAGATGCAGTTCCGGAAGCAGCTGGGCTATCCTCCCCTGAAGGGAATGCTGACGATTCAGCTTTCCTCTTCGGATGAGGCGCTTCTCGGCGCCTATGCCAAGGAGAGTCTGGAGGCGGTCAGGCCGGACTGTGACGCTGTCGGCTGTGAGCTTTTCGGCCCCTTTGCGGCACGCGTCTATAAACTGAAAGATATCTACCGTAAAATCATCTATATGAAACATGAAGACCATGATATAATTCTACAGTTAAGGGATAGATTTTTAAGCCTGCTTCGCGGGCTTGACCGGCGGGGCAGAGTGCTTTGCAATTTTGATTATCAGGATTAAAGGAGAGGCTATGGCAGTTCGTACCATTCGTATTGCGGGAGACCCGATTTTGGAAAAAGCGTGCAAGGAGGTAAAAACGGTCACTGCACGGACCCAGGAGCTGGTGACGGATATGTTTGAAACGATGTATCTGGCAAACGGGGTCGGACTCGCCGCGCCGCAGGTGGGGGTTCTCAAGAAGATTTTTATTGTCGACATCGGAGACGGCAGGCGCTATGTCTGCATCAACCCGGAAGTGACGCCGGTCGGAGAGGAGACCCAGACCGGGGCAGAGGGCTGCCTTTCGGTGCCCGGCAAGGAGGGGATCGTCACGAGGGCGGAGCAGGTGCATGTGAAGGCGTACGATATCCGGATGGATCCCTATGAATTTGACGCGGAGGGGCTTCTGGCGAGAGCCATGCAGCATGAAAACGATCATCTTTACGGCGTGATGTATACAAGCCGGGTGGAGGGAGAGCTGGAGGACGTGACATACGAACCGCTGGAAGCGGAAGAGGAAGAAGAGGAAATGTGATGCGTATCGTATTCATGGGGACGCCGGATTTTGCGGTGGCGACACTGGACGCCCTGACGGCGGCGGGGCATGAGATCTGTCTCGTGGTGACACAGCCGGACCGCCCGAGGGGGCGGCATGGGGAGCCTGCCATGTCTCCGATCAAGGAAGCGGCAATACGGAAGGGGATCCCCGTGCTTTGCCCGGAGCGGATTCGGGAGGACAGTGCGGCAAAGGAAAGACTCCGGGAGCTCTGCCCGGAGCTTATCGTCGTCACCGCCTTCGGGCAGATTCTCCCGAAAGAGATTCTGGAGCTTCCGAAATATGGCTGCATCAATGTGCATGCCTCTCTGCTTCCGAAATACCGGGGAGCCGCCCCCATCCAGTGGGCGATTCTGATGGGCGACAGTGTCACCGGAGTCTCCACCATGCAGATGGCGGAGGGACTGGACACCGGGGATATCCTGCTGCAGGAGCTGCTGCCATTGTCCAGGGAGGAAACAGGGGAGAGCCTGTTCGAAAAGCTGGCACCGCTCGGCGGAAAGCTGATCGTGAAGACGATAGAGGCGCTGGAGCAGGGCTCTCTGCAGGCGGGAAAACAGGATGAGGAGCATGCCAGTCTCGTTACGGTATTTCAGAAAAACAGCGGACTGATCAACTGGAATATGGATAGCATAAGGCTGGAGCGCATGGTACGGGGGCTGTATTCCTGGCCCTGCGCCTTTACGGTGCTGGACGGGAAGAAGGCCCGGATTTTAAAGGCGGCTGCCGTGCCGGATCTGCCGGAGGGCTTTTCCCGGGCGGGAGCGGCAGATGAAGCTGCGATTGCCGGGATCGCGAAGGAACAGATCGAAAAGATCCATCGTCTGAAAGAGAAGGAAAGAGGGCTTCCCCGCCTTCGCCTGGAAGCGGAGGAGGCAGAGGCATATCTTTTCCGGGACAATGTCGGAGAACTCTACAGTGACGGCAGGAGACTGCTGGTCAAGACCGGCGCCGGCTATCTGGAGATCCTTTCTCTTCAGATGGAGGGAAAGAAGCGGATGGAAACGGAGGCCTTTCTCCGGGGATGCCGTTTCCTGAAGCTTTCCGGCGGTGATACAGAGAAGGGGAACCATGTATAATTCCTATTATTTTGACTGGACCTATCTTCTGGTGCTGCTTGGCGCGGCACTGTCGCTTTTGGCGAGCAGCAATGTGAAGCATACCTTCAACAAATACCAGAAGGTACGGGCAAAGAACAGCATGACGGGAGAGCAGGCGGCTGCCTGTATCCTCTCGCAGAATGAGATCTACAATGTGGAGATCACCGGGATTCAAGGGAATCTCACGGACAACTATGTACCCTCTCGGAAAATACTGCATCTTTCCGAGTCCACGAAGGACTCCAGTTCCATCGCTGCCATCGGTGTGGCTGCCCATGAGTGCGGGCATGCGATTCAGGATGCGGTGGGATATGCACCGCTCCGGGTGACAAGAACCATAGGACCGGTCTCGGCCTTCGCCTCCCGGATCTCGATGCCGCTGATTTTCTTCGGATTTGTCATCGGGATGACCTCGCTGGTAAACGTCGGCATCCTGGTGTTTGTGGTAGCGATTGCCTATCAGGTTCTGACGCTGCCGGTGGAGTTTGATGCCTCCCGCAGAGCGCTGGAGACTCTCAGATCTCAGGGGATGCTGGATGAGGAGGAGCTGGACGGCGTGAGGAAGGTGCTCGGCGCGGCGGCGCTGACCTATGTGGCGGCAGCGGCAGCAGCGCTTCTGCAGCTTCTGCGTCTCGTCATGCTCTCGAATCGAAGAAGCAGGCGCTGACATGAGAGAGTGGAAAAGGAAGAATGCCCGTCATGGAAAGACGGCGGAAAGGGGGGAGAAGAAGCCCTCCCGCCCCGCCGGCGGACAAAGGGCGGATTCCGTCCGGAACCTGGCGCTTTCTCTTCTGACGGACAGCTACGAGGGGAAGGGATTTTCCCATCTTCTGCTCAGGGACGCGCTGGAAAAGCATCCGGAGATGCGGGAGCAGGACCGGAGGCTTCTGTTCCGTATCGTAAACGGGACGCTTGAGATGACGGTGTGTCTGGATTATCTGATCAACGGCTGTTCCAGGATCCCGACCGGAAAGATGAAGCCTCTGGTGCGCACCCTTTTGCGGATGAGCGCCTATCAGATTCTCTTTTTGGACCGGGTGCCGGATCATGCCGCGATTCATGAGGCGGTGGAGCTTTCGAAGAAACGAAAATTCCTCCGGCTTTCCGGCTTTGTCAATGCGGTTCTCCGTACACTTCAGCGGGAAAAGGAGGAGATTCTCGGAAAGCTTAAGAGGAGGGAATATCCGCCCTTTGTCTGTTACAGCCTGCCGGAGTGGCTCTATCATTATCTGCTTCTTCACTATGGAAGGGAAAAGCTTGGGAGGATCGGAGAGTACCTCCTGTCCGAAGAGCATCTTCGTTATGTCCGCTTTCAGGACGGCCACAGCGAGAAGCTCGAGGGAAGGATTTCCGATCGCCCGGAGTTTCTGTCCGGAGAGATGAGTGTGCAGGACTACAGCTCTCAGCAGGTCGGGCTGCTGGCTGCCCCGAAGAGGGGAGAGCGTGTTCTCGACCTCTGTGCAGCCCCCGGCGGAAAGAGCTGCCATATCGCGGAGCTTCTGGAGGGAAGCGGGCTCGTGGAGGCGAGAGACCTGAGCCGGGAGAAGGTAAGGCGCATCGAGGAGAATGTGCGGCGCCTGCATCTTTCCAATGTCCATACGACAGTGCATGACGCAGTGCTTCTGGACAGCTCTCTTCTCGATGGGGAGGGAAACGGAAGCTTTGATCTCGTTCTCTGTGACGTTCCCTGCTCCGGGCTTGGGGTTCTCAAGAAGAAGCCGGAGATCCGGCTTCGTCAGAGTATGCAGAAGATACGGGAGCTGCAGTGCCTGCAGAGGGAGATCCTGACGACCGCAGTCAGATACCTGAAGCCGGGCGGAAGACTGCTTTTTTCCACCTGTACCCTGAGCTTTGAGGAGAATGAGGAGAACCGCGATTTTATTGAGAGGGAGCTGCATCTTACGCGGAAAAAGGAAGAAAAGTTTTTGCCGGGGGAGCCGTCAGACGGATTTTACCTCTGTGAATTTATAAAGGAGCAGTAAGTGAGAGATATCCGTGACTGGGAATATCCGGCGTGGGAAGCATGGGTGCTTCGGCAGGGAGAGAAAAAGTTTCGCGCATCCCAGATCTATCAGTGGATTCATGAAAAAAAAGCGGAATCTGCCGAGGAGATGCGGAATCTCCCGGCAGGGCTCCGGGAGAAGCTCCGGGAGAGCTTTTTTTCTGCGCTCCCGGAGACGCTTTCCGTCCGGGAATCCCGGATTGATGCAACCCGGAAGTATATCTTTCGTATGCAGGATCAGCATATCGTCGAGTCGGTATATATGAAGTACAAGACCGGGGTTTCGGTCTGTATCTCCAGTCAGGTGGGCTGCCGTATGGGCTGCAGATTCTGCGCCTCCACCCTCGGCGGTCTGGCACGTTCCCTGAGCTCCGGGGAGATGCTTGCGCAGGTCTATCGGATAGAAAAGCTCAGCGGGGAAAGAGTCTCCCATGTGGTCATCATGGGCTCCGGGGAGCCGCTTGACAACTTCGGAGAGGTGACCCGCTTTGTCCGTATGATATCTGACGAACGGGGACTGCATCTGAGCCAGCGGAATATCACGATTTCAACCTGCGGGCTCGTCCCGGAGATTGACAGACTGGCGGAGGAAAACTATCAGATTACACTGGCACTCTCGCTTCATGCGCCCGATGACGAGATCCGCCGCCGCCTGATGCCGATTGCGAATCGATATCCGCTCTCCGAGCTGATGCCGGCAGTTACCCGCTACTTCCAAAAGACCGGGCGCCGCATCACCTTTGAGTATTCGGTGGTCTCGGGGCTCAACGACAACGAGGAAGAGGCGGGAGCGCTGGTCGGACTGCTGCAGAGGGAAAGAAGAAGGGGACTGCAGTGTCATGTCAATCTGATCCCGGTGAATCCCATCAAAGAGAGGGAGTTTGAGAGACCGGGACGGGAAAAAATCAAACGCTTTCAGCGTGTGCTGGAACAGGCGGGGATTCCGGCAACCATACGCCGTGAGATGGGGGCGGATATCAGCGGAGCGTGCGGGCAGCTTCGGAGAGACTATCTCGAGGAAACGACGGACACGGACAGAAGGGAGGCGTGATGTCCTACTTTGCGAAAACGGATAAAGGCAAGAAGCGTCGGATGAACCAGGACTATGTCTATGCGACAGAGGAGAGGATCGGCGTGCTTCCGAATCTCTTTCTTCTGGCAGACGGCATGGGAGGTCACAAGGCAGGAGATTACGCAAGCCGCAGCTTTGTCGAGGGCGTTCGCAAAGAGATTGAGAACACGGAGACGGGCAATCCGGTGAAGGTTCTGAAGGCTGCCATAGAGCATCAGAATGCCAGAATCTTTTCCGAGGCGAGGAGAAATGAGAACCTTTCCGGTATGGGCACCACCCTCACCTGCTGCTTCATCGACGGCAGGAGCATGACCGTAGGCAATGTCGGGGATTCCCGTCTTTATCACCTCCACGGTTCCAGCCTCCGGCAGGTGACGAGGGATCACAGCTTTGTGGAGGAGATGGTACAGAAGGGATATATGATCCGGGGCTCCAGGGAATATCTCCGGCAGAAAAATATCATCACCCGGGCAATAGGACAGGAGGAATCGGTAGAGGTCGATTTCTTTGAGGTGGAGCTTATGCCGGGGGATTCCGTCCTGCTCTGCACGGACGGTCTCAGCAATATGGTGGACAATGAAAGCATTTCCCAGCTGCTGCAGGACGAGGCGCCGGTCAAGGAGAGGGCGCTTGCCCTCATTGATATGGCAAATATCAACGGAGGCTTTGACAATATCGGTGTGATTCTGATTGACCAGGAAGGGAGGAAAAACTGATGCTGCTGAACATAGGGCAAGTGCTGCATGATCGTTATCAGATAGAATCCCTGATCGGACAGGGGGGCATGAGCTATGTCTACCGTGCGCTGGATCAGAAATTGAACCGTACGGTTGCCATCAAGGTGCTGAAGGGGGAGTTCTGCGAGGATGAGGAATTCATCCGCAAGTTTCACAATGAGGCCAAGGCGGCAGCCCGCCTGAATCATCCGAACGTCGTTTCCGCCTTCGATGTCATCGATGATGAAGAGGAGAAGCTGCACTACATTGTGATGGAGCTGGTAGAGGGCATTACGCTTCGCAGCTATATCCGCCGCAAGGGCAGACTTGAGGATCAGGAGGTCATCGACATGGGTCTGCAGATGGCGCGTGGTATGGGACAGGCGCATAAGCTTGGCATCATCCATCGTGATATCAAGCCGCAGAACATCATCGTGTCGAAGGACGGTACCGTCAAGATCGCGGATTTCGGTATCGCGAGAGCCGCAACGCAGGAGACCGTCAATGCGACGGTCATGGGCTCCGTCTACTATATTTCTCCGGAGCAGGCAAGAACCGGAGCGGCAGACCAGAAATCGGATATTTATTCCTTCGGCTGCACCCTCTATGAGATGGTGACGGGGACGGTTCCCTATGAGGGGGAGAGTCCCGCCAATATCATGTTTTCCCATATGGAGAGTCCCGTGCCGAGAGCTTCCGATGAGAATGAGGAGGTCTGCCGGGCACTGGATCTCATTATCTTTAAGTGCATGCAGAAGAAGCCGGAACGCCGTTATCAGACGGCGGCACAGCTGGAGGCGGACCTTGAGAGAGCTCTGGCGGATCCCGACGGAAAATGGTTTCGGAGAAGAAAGACGAAACAGGGACTTCTTTCCCGGCTTGCCGGAACAGAGGAGGACGACGGTATCCGCAGACTCTTCCGTCTGATTGCGATTTTCTGTATTCTTCTGGCAACGGTGCTGGTATTCCTGCTGATTGCAAGACTTGCCGTTCTGTTCCGCAGACCGAAAATTGTGGAGTCCATGGATGCGACCGAACTCGTTTCGGCAAGTGAAACGATTACCATCACGATTTCCGAACTGGAGGGGAAGCTCCCGGATATCCTGGGAATGACACTGGATGAGGCGGTAAAATACCTTTCCGGATATGATATCCGCCTGAGGAGAGAATCCGAGGAGTATTCCGACGTCTATCCGGAGGGGACGATTCTCCGCTATAAGGAGGATGACTATGAGACCGGCGACACCGTTCCGGTGGTACTGAGTCTCGGGCCGGAAACACTGGTGTTCTATGAGAATAACGATCCGGCGCAGCCGACAGCCCTATTCCTGGAGCCGTTTTCCGATATCAGAAAGGAGCTGGAGAAGCGAAGGATCCGTTACAGCTTTACACAGGAGCTTTCGGACAGTGTGGAGACAGGGCATCTGATCTCTGCCAGCAAGCCGGATACCTCGGGAACGGAGCCGTTAAGCTTCGTGGTCAGCGCCGGCTCCAGCGAGACGGAGACCTTTGTTCCCTATCTGGTCGGGATGACGGAGGAAGAGGCGGAGAATGCTCTTGCCGAGGCGGGGCTCGGCATCGGCAATATCATCTACAGCAAGTCGCAGGAAGAGGCGGGTATCGTTCTGGAGCAGATGACGAAGGAGAACACTGTCGTCAAGAAAGGAAGCGCCGTTTCTGTGACGGTTTCCAGCGGTCCTGAGGGGGAAAACGGCGTGAAACCGACAGAGACAGACGGCGGCACAGGTAGCCCGAATCCCACTGCGCCTCCGAGCAGTCCGGAGAAGTCCCAGGATCACTGGTACGCGAGTCTCAACAAGATGTACAGACTCAATACAGGAGGTCCGGGCGTCAGCTCCTCCGTGATTGTCATGATCCGTCTCCGTCAGGAGGTCAACGGAGAGGTGCGCTATACGACGCTACAGAGCGCGAGAACTTACAGCAGCGGTACGGAGCTTCCGATCGTTTTCAGCCGCATTGAGGGGGCCAGGGATGTGCCGAGCGGTACCGTGGAGGTTGTGGACGCGGAGAAGGATTCTGTGCTCAGCTCCTATGAGATCAGCTTTGCTCCATAACAGGAGGGAGGATGCAGTATCAGGGAAAAATCTATAAGGGAATCGGAGGGTTCTACTATGTACATACCGAGGAGGGAGACTTTGAATGCCGCGGCAGCGGTATCTTCCGAAAGCACGGGGAGAAGCCCCTGGTCGGGGACAATGTGATTCTCGAGGAGACGAAGGACACAGAAAAGGAGAGGGTAGGAGCTCTGGTGAAGATTCTGCCGAGAAAAAATCGGCTGCTTCGACCGGAGGTAGCCAATGTGGATCAGGCAGTGCTGATCTTTGCCCTGACCCGTCCGGAGCCTTCCCTTCCTCTTCTTGACCGTTTTCTCATCAACATGGAAGCCGAGGGGATTCCGACACGGATTCTTTTCAACAAGCAGGATCTGCTTGCCGGGACAGAGGAAGGAAGGGAAAGGATGACGGAGCTCCGGCGAATCTATGAAGATGCGGGCTATGCGGTGCTTCTGATGGATACGAGGTCGGAAAGGTACCGGGAGGAGCTGCTGTCCCGCCTCCGGGGAATGACCTCCGTGCTCTCGGGACCCTCCGGCGTCGGAAAGTCCACGCTCACCAATTTTCTCTATCCCCATGCCTCGATGGAGACCGGGGAGCTGTCCGAAAAGATTCAGAGGGGGAAAAACACTACCAGACACAGCGAGCTTTTCTGCCTGGAAGGGGAGACGTACCTCCTGGATACTCCGGGCTTCACTTCTCTTTATGTGAATGAGGTGGAGCCGGAGAGGCTCGCGTACTACTTCCCGGAGTTTGAAAGGGTGCGGAAGAACTGCCGTTACCATACCTGTATGCACTATGGAGAGGCGACGGCAGACTGTGCGGTTAAGCAGGCGGTTCTGGCGGGGGAGATTCCGAGAGTGCGCTATCAGAGCTATCGCCGGCTGTATCTCGAATTAAAGGAGGCAAGAAGGTTTTCATGAAGCATATTTTATCCCCGTCTGTCCTGTCCTGTGATTTTGCGGACTGGTATCAGGACATGAGGCTGGCAGAGGAAGCGGGTGTCAGCTGCTTCCATTTTGATGTGATGGACGGGATGTTCGTCCCCAATATCTCCTTTGGCATGCCGGTCATCAAAAGCCTTCGAAGGAAAAGCACTGCGTTTTTTGATGTTCACATGATGGTGGAGCAGCCGGAGCGCTACGTTCCGATGATGAGGGACGCCGGTGCCGATATGGTGACGATTCATGCAGAGGCGACCCGGCATCTGGATCGTGCCCTGTCCCAGATCCGGGAGCTCGGCATGCAGGCGGGCGTGGCGCTGAATCCGGCAACACCTGTGGAGCAGCTCCGCTGCGTCCTCGATAAGGTGGATCTGGTTCTTATCATGTCGGTAAATCCCGGCTTTGGCGGACAGAGCTTCCTTCCCTGCAGCCTTGAAAAGATGGAGAGTCTGAGACATTTCCGGGAGGAGAGAAGGCTTTCCTATCATATCGGCGTCGACGGCGGCGTGAGGGCGGAAAACCTTCCGGAGATCCTGGAGGCAGGTGCAGACTTTATCATTGCCGGCTCCTCTGTTTTTTCAAGGAGGGAGGAGATTCAGGAGAATGTGAGAAGGCTCCGGGCAATTCTGGAAAATGCCGATTCCGGAGAAGGGACAGAGCCTCGTTGAAAAGAAGCGGCTTTCAGAGTATAGTAGTAGACATTCGGAAAGGATCAAGGAGGTTTTATCCATGTTAGACATCAAATTTGTCAGAGAGAACCCGGAACTCGTCAGGGAAAATATCCGGAAAAAGTTCCAGGAGGAGAAGCTCCCTCTTGTTGCGGAGGTGATTCGGCTGGATGAAGAGTCCCGCAGGCTGCAGCAGGAGGCGGATGAACTTCGTGCCAAGAAGAATCAGGCTTCCAAGCAGATCGGCGCTCTGATGGCGAAGGGAGAGAGGGACGAGGCAGAGAAGGTGAAGACAGAGGTTGCCTCCTTTTCCAGCCGTCTGAAGGAGCTGGAGGAGCGGGAGCCGAAGGTGCAGGAAGAGCTTTTAAAGCGCATGATGATCATCCCGAACATCATTGATCCCTCCGTACCGATCGGCAGGGACGACAGCTGCAATGTCGAGAACGAGAGATTCGGGGATCCGGCGGTTCCGGCGTTTGAGGTTCCGTACCACACAGAAATCATGGAGTCCTTTGGCGGCATTGATATGGATGCTGCCGGTCGTGTCGCAGGCAACGGCTTTTATTATCTGATCGGCGACATTGCCCGCCTTCATTCCGCGATCCTTTCCTATGCGAGAGATTTTATGATTGACCGTGGCTTTACCTATGTGATTCCGCCCTATATGATTCGTTCCCGTGTGGTGAACGGGGTGATGTCCTTTGCGGAAATGGATGCCATGATGTACAAGATCGAGGGAGAGGATCTCTATCTGATCGGAACCTCGGAGCACTCCATGATCGGCCGCTTCATTGATCAGATCATCCCCGCGGAGCAGCTTCCGCAGACATTGACCTCCTATTCGCCGTGCTTCCGCAAGGAGAAGGGGGCGCACGGTATCGAGGAGCGCGGCGTCTATCGTATCCACCAGTTTGAGAAGCAGGAGATGATTGTCGTCTGTGAGCCGGAAGATGCGATGCACTGGTATCGGCAGCTCTGGCAGAACACCGTGGATTTCTTCCGCTCCATGGATATTCCGGTTCGCACTCTGGAGTGCTGTTCCGGTGATCTTGCGGATCTGAAGGTGAAGTCCTGCGATGTCGAGGCCTGGTCTCCGAGACAGAAGAAATACTTTGAGGTAGGCTCCTGCTCGAATCTGGGTGACGCCCAGGCAAGACGGCTGAAGATTCGTATCAAGGGAGAGGACGGAAAGAACCATCTTGCCTATACGCTGAACAATACCTGCGTGGCACCCCCCCGCATGCTGATTGCCTTTCTGGAGAACCATCTTCAGGCAGACGGCTCTGTGACGATTCCAGAGCCGCTCCGTCCCTACATGGGGGGCAGGGAAGTCCTGATTCCGAAGTATAATTCCATTACCGGGAAGAAGGGCTGAGAAGCTCGGCCCCGGACGGGGAAACATGGACAGAATCGTTGCTTTCCGGAGTAAAAATACCGTTTTGTATCAGGAAATCAAGAATTGATGGAGGGCATCATGGTTAAGAGAGACGTGACAGTAGTAAATGAATCGGGGCTTCATCTGCGTCCGGCAGGAGTCCTCACGCAGACCTGCATACGCTATAAGAGCAGTATCATCCTCCATTACGGAGAGCGGGATATTGTGGGGAAGTCCGTTCTTAATGTGATGGCTGCAGGAGTGAAAAAGGGTGCCACCGTGACGGTAGAGTGTAATGGCTCGGACGAGGAAGAGGCGCTGGAGGCTGTCGTTTCTGCCATCGAATCCGGACTCGGCGAAGGCGTAAGCTACCACGCTGACGACAGAATCTAGGGAAATGCCTGATGCCAGTCATTGCTTCCCGGATCCTCCGGGGATTACGGTGGAGGAAACACGGGATCCGTGCTTTTTGAAAACAGCAAAAGAGGGCTTCTGATCACGGATCAGAGGCCCTTTTTTAAAGATACCCGGCGGCGCACAGGCCTCCCGTCTTATTTCAGTGCTTCCAGCGCCGTGACGGCATCGGCAAGCTCCGGCATCTCGACCTGCTCGACGGCACCGGCGTCCATATACTGCGTGTTCTTCGGATCTATCGGAAGCCTGGCAAGAACGGCAAGCTTTTGCTCCCCGGCGGCCTCCTCGATATGGCTTTCTCCGAAGAGCCGGATTTTTTCGCCGCAGTGCGGGCACTTGAGATAGGACATGTTCTCCACGATGCCGAGGATGGGGATCTCCATCTTCTGCGCCATCCTGACTGCCTTCTCCACGATCATGGAGACAAGCTCCTGCGGAGAGCTGACAATGATGATGCCGTCCACCGGAAGGGACTGAAAGACGGTGAGAGGAACATCGCCGGTTCCCGGCGGCATATCCACGAACATATAGTCTACATCCCTCCACTCGACTTCCTGCCAGAACTGCTTGACCGCATTGGCAATCATGGCACCGCGCCAGATCACAGGATCCGTCTCGCTCTCCAGGAGAAGATTGGTGGAAATGATGTCGATACCGTTGGCACTTTTGTCCGGAACCATGAGCTTGCCGTCGGCGGTGACAGCGACCCCGTCATTGGAAAGCCCGAAAAGCTTCGGAATCGACGGTCCGGTGATATCCGCATCGAGAATCGCCGTATGATACCCCCTTTTATTGAGAAGGGAAGCGAGGAGAGCGGTAACGGTGGACTTTCCGACGCCGCCCTTGCCGGATACGACAGCGATCAGCTTTTTGATGCTGCACCCTTTGGCAGGGGAAAGCTTTTGTATTCCGCTGTCTCCCTGACGGGAGGGGCAGTTGCTGCTGCAACTGCTGCAATGATTGTCACAGCTGGACGGATTTTGATTTTCTGCCATATAGACTCCTTTCAAACCCTGCGTTTGCAGAGTGATATTTCATCCTGTTTTCCTGTATTCTGAAGCTTCGGAAAAAGAGGAGGCGGTTCTGAAAGCTTCAGGATCACATACGTTCCAAAGTGTACCATAGCAGAAAAACAAAAGAGGGGAAATCATGCTTTATTTTCGATACAATCTCCGTTTCCTGCCTGCGGGCTTTCTATGCCGGACAGTACCTCAAGGAAGGCATCCAGCGATTTGCTGCGATTCTGCTCATGATAAAGGAAACTGATATGGCGGCGGGGAATCGGAATGTCCAGCGGAAGCTCCACAAGGCTGCCCTCGGCGATTTCCTTTTCCACGAACTGGCGGACCACACAGCTCACGCCGATGCCGAGCTTGGCAAATTCAATCAGCAGATCCATGGTACTGACCTCCAAGAGCTGAATCGGTTCAATTCCTACGGTTTTAAAATACGCATTGACATGGCGGCGGCTGACATTGAGATTGTCAAGAAGCATGAGATTCGCTTCCTCAAAGACATTGTAATCCTCGCCGCAGAGCTGGTGCAGGTTCTCGAGATACTGCGGGGTAGCTACAAAGGTATCCTGAATTTCCCATTCCATCGCACTATGGAGATCCGGATGGAGTCTGCCGCCCGGCGCGGAGAGGAGACCGATGTCCAGCTTTTTCTGCTCCAGAAGCTGCAGGTTTTCGGCAGAGCCCTGGGTCTCGATGGAAATCTGGATATTGGGATACTCCTCGACGAAGGCTTTCAGATAGGGGAGCAGGAGGAAGCGGCAGAGCGTGGTACTGGCACCGATTTTGATGTGGCCGATATTCAATTCCTGCATCCTCCGAAGCTCCAGCTCGGCAGCATCGATGGAGCGGAAGGCGTCCTGGATGTAGCGGTAGAGTACTTCTCCCTCTGCCGTGAGTGTCACGCCGCGGGAGTTTCTATGAAAGAGCCGGGTATCCAGATTGTCCTCGAGCTTGACGATGGACTTGGAGATCGCGGGCTGGGAGATGTAGAGCTTCTTTGCGGCACGGGAAATGTTGCCCAGGCTTGCGACTTCGAAAAAGATCTTGTAAGCGGAAAGATTCTGTTCCATCGTACCTCCGTCAATATACTGAGATGAATCGCAGGAAGGCATACCGTGCAGAAGGCGGTTTGAGCCTGACATCATCTTATTACCTGCTGTTATGAAAGGCATTTTAAACATATATTAGAATTATATCAAGTGCTTTGTTAGACTGATGAAAAAGGGGTCGCATCGGTGTTTTTCTGAAGAGGAAGCAGAGGTCCGTATGGGAATGACAATGAGTCAGAAGATTTTGGCAAAACACGCAGGGCTTTTGTCCGTGCTGCCGGGACAGCTGATCGAGGCGGCGGTGGATCTTGTGCATGGCAACGATATCACGACGCCGCTGGCGATCCGGGAGATGAAGAAGCTGAAGCGGGACAGGGTCTTTGACCGGGAAAAGGTGGTGCTGGTGATGGACCATTTTGTGCCGAATAAGGACATCACTTCTGCGAAGTGCACCAAGATGTGCCGGGAGTTTGCCGGAGAGATGGGTATCGAGAAATACTACGATGTCGGAGAGATGGGCATCGAGCACGCACTCATCCCGGAGAAGGGTCTGATTACTGCCGGGGAGCTGTCGGTCGGTGCGGATTCCCACACCTGTACCTACGGGGCGCTCGGTGCCTTTTCCACCGGCGTGGGCTCCACGGATATGGCGGCGGCGATGGCAACGGGAAGACTCTGGTTCAGGGTGCCGCCGGCGATTCATGTGCATCTTAGCGGAACCCCTGGAAAGTGGGTGTCCGGCAAGGACGTCATCCTTCATCTGATTGGCAGAATCGGGGTGGATGGCGCGAGATACGCGTCTCTGGAGTTTTATGGGGACGGTGCCGGGAGGCTGAGCATGGATGACCGTTTTACGATCTGCAATATGGCGATCGAAGCCGGAGCCAAGAACGGCATCTTTCCGGTGGATGAGATTACGCTTCGGTATCTCAGGGAGCATTCCCGGAAGAAATATGAAGTTTTCTGCGCGGATGCGGACGCGGAATATGAGAGGGAAGTGGAAATCAATCTCTCGGAGCTTCGCCCGACGGTAGCCTTTCCGCACCTCCCGGAGAACACGCATGAACTGGGGAGCTTCGCAAAGCTCAGGATTGACCAGGTGGTGATCGGAAGCTGTACCAACGGACGGGAACAGGATCTCGAGGAAGCGGCAAGGATTCTGAAAGGGCGGAGGGTGGCGAAGGGGCTTCGCTGTATCGTGATTCCGGCAACGATGAGGATCTATCAGGAGGCGCTGGAGCGGGGATGGATCAGCAGCTTTATTCAGGCAGGCGCTGTGGTTTCCACGCCGACCTGCGGGCCCTGTCTCGGCGGCTATATGGGGATACTCGCAGACGGGGAGAGATGTGTTTCCACGACGAATCGTAATTTTGTCGGAAGGATGGGAGACAAAAGCTCCGAAGTCTATCTTGCCTCTCCTGCCGTGGCTGCGGCGTCGGCCGTGCTGGGATATATCGGGGAACCGGCGGAACTCGGAATGTAAAGCTGCGGAAACCGGAGGCCGAGATGGAGACGGCAGTGCGCGGGTTTTTGAGGAAACGCTCTGATCGTGTTCCGGCGGAAACGGCAGTCCGTCAGGGGCTTGACGGTATCCGTCAACAGCTTCCGGAGAATGAAAGAGGAACAGAGGATGCAGAACGCAAGGGGAAGATGCTGTAAGTATGGGGACAATGTGGATACCGATGTCATTATTCCGGCAAGATATCTGGCGATTCAGGACAAGGAGGAGCTGGCGAGACATGCGATGGAGGATATTGATGCCGACTTCCGAAAGAAATTAAAGCCGGGGGATCTCGTGGTTGCCGGAAGGAATTTCGGCTGCGGTTCCTCGCGAGAGCATGCACCGCAGGTGCTCCAGAGCTCGGGAGTGTCCTGCGTCATCGCGGAAAGCTTTGCCAGAATCTTTTACCGCAATGCCCTGAATATCGGGCTTCCGATTCTGGAGGCAGCGGAGGCGGTGCGCTCAATCTCGGAGGGGGATGAGCTTGAGGTGGATTTTATCCACGGGAGGATCCGGAATCTGAGCAGCCATCAGGAATTTTCCGCGATGCCGTTCCCGGCGTTTTTGCAGAGGATGATAGACTGCGGCGGGCTCCTGAACTATATCAATGCAGGGAATTCAGATACGCTTTCAAGAGCCGATCCCATTTTTCCGGAGTGCGGAAGAGGGAAGCTGTGAGCTCCGTAAAGCTCCACGTATCTTTTCTTGTGTGCTGAAATGCCGGGGTGAAAATCACGGACGGCTGCGACAGGAACACGCCTTTCTTTCGAAGATAGGCGGTGCTTCCCGTCGCTTTTTTTCGGTGATTTCTGTCGACAAAGACGCCGACAGACTTATGTACCGCCATATCCTCTGCCGGGAGATAATAGTAATCCTGATAGTTCTCATAGAAAAATTTAAGCTCTCCCTGAAAGAGCCGGAGACGCAGGGTGAGTTCCCTGTCACTGGCAGAAAGACAGAAGGAATCCCTGTCGATATGGAGGGGAGCCGGCAGGGGAAGCGCAAAGCGGTAGTGAAGCTCCAGAACCCTTCCGTCTCCGGACGGAAGCGGGAGAATCTCGTGTCCGGTGAGTTGCATATCCTCTGTCAGAAGGCGGGGGTAGTTCAGCATGGGGAGCAGGAGAGGAAGGTTCATCAGATCCTCGGCATTATGGAGGAGAAGCAGGGAACGAAGCTCCGCATCCTTTTCCTCCAGATAGTTCTGATAGATCCGGATCAGCTGCCCGCCGTCATAGTGATCCTCCCGGGCAATCCCGAGAAAGCGCTCGATGGTTTTTAATTTATAGTTTTTGAGAGACAGCAGCTTTTTTGCCGGGCGGATTTCCTTAAAGATGTCGAGACTTTCAATATTGCGAAAATGATAGGGGAGAGCGTAGCGGCGGATCAGGGCAGATAAAAACGGAAGGTCAAAGCTGTCGCCGTTAAAGGAGAGCAGCAGCTTTTTCTGTGAAAGCATGGAAAAGAAGCTGTTCAGCATCGGAATTTCATCCAGCATCGAGTCTGCGAAAAGCTGTGTGAGACGCCATGCGTCCCCCTCAAAGCTCAGGTACCCGATCAGGTAGAGGCCGGCATTGCGCGGACTGAATCCGGTGGTTTCGATATCGAAGAAGACGGCGTCTTCCCTCCGGTATCCGGGGAAAAGCCAGGGATAGTTTTTCTCTTTGGGAATGTCCTGTGTGATGAGCTGCATCCGAAAGGCACCTCGCAATCTTTACAAAATATTTATAATTCATTTCCTGTCTTGCGGTTTTCACTGGTCTTTTTTATAGTAGGGAAGAAATGTTTGATTTTCAACACAGAGAAGGAAAAATTCATGTTATTTCAAAAAAAATCGACAGAAAACAAGGCGGCTGAGGCAGAAGGCTCTGCAAGGAAAAGTAAAAAAAAGAAGCTGATTACCGTAAAACGGGTAATTATTGCTGTGATTTTATTGCTTGTCATCCTGATCCTGCGCTCCTGTTTCTTCCATGGGAAGGCGGCAGGAGTCACGGTCTATACGGATGCCCTTATGAAGGGGGAGATCAGGGATGTGCTCAGTGTGAGCGGTCCTCTTTCCGGCAGTGATTCGCAGGATATCATGTCTTCTCTGCATGCGCGGATCCTGGAGATTCATGTAAAGGAAGGCGACCATATTGAAGCGGGACAACTGATTGCAAAGCTGGATACGACAGATGCGGAAAGAAGTGTCAAGACAGCACAGGATCAGCTGGAGCTTGCAAAGGCGAATTTGGAGGAGCAGAAGAAGCAGACTGCGGCGGAGTATCAGAAGGCGTCACAGGCTCTTTCGGATGCGAAGCGGGATTTGGACCGGAAAGCGGCTCTCTTTGCCTCCGGAGATATCTCTTCGGGGGAGATGGAGCAGGCAAGGACGGCATGGCAGAATGCGGACGCTACGCTAAAGGCATTTACGGTCAAGGACGGAAAGGCAGTGCCGCCGGATTCCTACCGTTTACAGGTATCCATTGCGGAGAATGAGCTTTCCTCACGGCAGAAGCAGCTGCAGGATGCGACCATTGTGGCGCCGATTTCAGGCACCGTCACGAGAATCAACACCAAGGTGGGGCAGTTTGCGGATAATTTGAAGGACAACAAGGCTTTATTCACCATCGAAAATCTGGACAGCCTGAAACTGGAGATCCCGGTTTCCGAGCACAGCATCGGCAAGGTGCATATGAATCAGCAGGCAAGGATTCATGCGGATATCATGGGAACAGAGGATACGGAAGGCATCGTCAGCGCAATCTCTCCCTCCGGAGAAGAAAAGGGAGGCAGCAGCAATGAGCGTGTCATTCCGATTACGATTCAGGTGACCGGGGACGCGAAGGGGCTGATTCCGGGAATCACTGCCAGGGCGCAGCTTCTGGTCAATGAAAAGAAGGATGTTTTTTCTGTGCCGATCGGTGCACTGATCCAGGACAATGACGGCAACAGCAGTCTCGCGATTGTCAGGGACGGCAGGGTGTATCTGGTGAAGGTGAATACCGGAATCGAGAATGATACCAATGTAGAGGTCAGCCCGGCGGATGCCTCGGAAGCGGCATTTGCGGAAGGAGCACACTTTATCAGTACCGTAGATACGCCGCCGATGGAAGGGGATATGGTCAACGAGATCTTTGCCGGAGACAGCGGGGAAGCCTCAACGGAGGAGACCGCCGGGAAGAAGGCGGATTCCGGAAAGACGGAAAGCGGCAGGGCAGCTTCCGCGGCAGAAACGGAAGCTGCCGGCGAAAGCACTTCCGCGGAGAAAGCAGGCTGATATGGCAGAGACTCTCATTGAACTTAAAAATCTCATGAAGATTTATGACACCGGTGTGGTACAGGTGCTGGGACTCGACCATATCAATGTCAGTATTGAAAGGGGAGAGTTTGTCGCCATTATGGGACATTCCGGATCGGGGAAATCGACCCTGATGAATATCCTGGGCTGCCTGGACCGTCCGACCAGCGGGCAGTATTTTCTGGACGGAAGGGATGTCTCGGATCTTTCCGATGACGAGCTGTCAGAGATTCGGAATCAGAAGATCGGCTTTGTCTTTCAGAGCTTCAATCTGATCAGCCGTATGACAGCGCTGCAGAATGTCGAGCTTCCGATGGTCTACGGACATATCCGCTCGGAAGTGAAGCGGGAGGAGAGAGCCAGGATGCTGCTTGAGAAGGTGGGACTCGGGGAGAGAATGGATCATGATCCCTCGGAGCTGTCCGGAGGCCAGCGGCAGAGGGTGGCGATTGCCAGAGCGCTGACCAACCGTCCGCCGCTGATTCTTGCGGATGAGCCGACGGGAAATCTGGATACCAAAAGCTCTGTTGAAATTATGGAGCTGTTCTCTTCTCTCCACCATGCCGGAGCCAGTGTCGTCGTGGTAACCCACGAGGAGGAGATTGCACAGTTTACGGACCGCATTCTCCGTTTTTCGGACGGAAAGCTGATTTCCGATGAACGAAATTCACATCCGACAGCAATTCAGAATGAAAGTATGTACGAGGGCTTATATCAATGACTCTGGAAAATATGAAGATGGCGATTCGGGCGCTGCGCATCAACAAGCTGCGTTCTCTGCTGACGATGCTGGGCATCATTATCGGTATCGGTTCTGTGATTTCCATCGTGACACTGGGAGACACGATGCGTGCCGCATTTTCCGATATCTATAAAAATTTCGGTGTGACCATGGGGCAGCTTTCTCCGTCCATGGAGCGCCTGTCCGACAGTGAGGATACCCGCTCCACGGATTTTTTCACAAGAGAGGACATCCAGAAAATCGAGACTGCGTTTTCGAGAGAGATGAGCTACATTGCCCCCAGTTCGCAGGCCACCAGTCAATCGAGCTTCGGCAGAAGAAAGCTGCAGATTTCTCTTACCGGTGTCCGGGAAAACTACCGGGATGTCAGCACGATAAAGCTGCTTCACGGGAGATTCCTTTCGAAGCAGGATATCGACGAAAGCAGGATGGTGGTGCTTCTCAATAAGGATACCGCGCTGCGGCTTTTCGGAACGGAGAACCCTGTGGGGAAGAGCTATCAGGGAAGCTTTCAAAACGAGATGCGGGAATTCACCGTGATTGGCGTTTATGAGATGGAGGTGAGCCCGCTGCAGAGGCTGCTGCAGGGACCGAACCGAAACGGAGAGGGCTTCCTGCCGTGGACGGTGTTTCCCGATGGGCAGGATATGTTTCTGATCTTCTACTGGAAGAACGGTATCACGAAGGAACAGGCGAACAGCAACAACATGAAGCTGCAGAAGATGGTGGCCCGGATGCAGAACCGCCCGTACTCCGATCTGATGATTCAAACCGTCCAGAATGAGATGAGCCGGGTGGATGCCATGATGTCTGGACTTTCCATGGCGGTTGGCGGGATCGCGGCGATTTCCCTTCTGGTCGGCGGTATCGGTATCATGAATATCATGCTGGTGTCCGTGACAGAGAGAACGAGAGAAATCGGCATCAGAAAGGCATTGGGCGCCAAAACAAGAGATATTCTGGTGCAGTTTTTGACAGAATCGGCGCTGCTCTCCATGCTGGGCGGAATCATCGGGATCCTGCTGTCGGTGGGAATCATGTCTTTGATCGGCGCGGTGATTCATATCTCGGTTGTGATACATCCTTTTGTGGTTCTGATGGCGGTCGGCTTCTCCACGGTGATCGGAATGTTCTTCGGAATTTTCCCGGCGAGGAAGGCAGCCATGGAGGATCCTATCATCGCTCTGAGATACGAATAAGGAGGAAGCAGATTCTTTCCTTGAATAACACAGCCGCTCTGTGTTAGACTCTCTTGGATTGGAGAGTTTATGATTCGATATGTCAAAGGCACCTTGCAGGAGGTGGAGGAAGGGCTGGTTGTGGTAGAGACAGGGGGATTGGGATATGGCATCCGGATCCCGCTGTCTGTTCTTGCCGCACTGCCTTCCGTGGGGGAAGAGATCAAATTATATACTTATTTTTCCGTGCGCGAGGATGCGATGGAGCTCTTCGGTTTTCTGGCAAGGGAGGACAGACAGATGTTTGTGCAGCTTTTGTCGGTATCCGGGGTCGGTCCCAAAGGAGCCCTCGCGATTTTGTCTGTCCTGGAGCCCTCCTCGCTTCGGCTTGCCATTTTTTCCGGTGACAGCAGGGCGATACAATCCGCACCCGGAATCGGGAAAAAGACCGCAGAGCGGGTGGTTCTGGAGCTTCGGGACAAGATTTCTCCGGAGGATATCCTTGGCGGCGGAGCTTACGCAGACGTAAGCCGGGAAGCTTCCTCTGCCGCCATCGGAGGAGCGGAAAATGTGAGAGAGGCGCTGGAGGCGCTTCTGGCACTCGGCTACAGTGTGCAGGAAGCGAATCGGGCGATTCGGAAGACCGCGGTGACAGAGGAGATGAGTGCAGATGAGATTCTGAAGCTGAGTCTCCGGCAGCTGCTTTGAAGTGCTGCAGGGACCGCTTTATTCAAGATAAAGGGTGGGAATGGAACGAAAGATTATCGCAACGGAGGAGACAAAGGAAGATCGGAGTCTGGAGCCGAAGATTCGTCCGCAGCTTCTTTCTGACTATATCGGTCAGAGCAGGCTGAAGGAGCTGCTCAGGGTGTATATCGAGGCTGCCAGGCTTCGGCATGCGCCTCTGGACCACTGTCTCTTTTATGGTCCGCCGGGGCTGGGGAAAACCACGATTTCCAATATCATTGCCAATGAGCTTCAGGTCAATCTCAAGATAAGCTCGGGACCGGCGATCGAGAAGCCGGGAGAGATGGCAGCGATTCTGAACAGTCTTTCCGAAGGAGATGTGCTCTTTGTGGACGAGATACACCGTCTGAACCGTCAGGTGGAAGAGGTCCTGTATCCGGCGATGGAGGACTTTGCCATCGATATCATGCTCGGCAAGGATGCCAGCGCCCGTTCTCTCCGTCTGGAGCTTCCGAGGTTTACACTGGTGGGAGCCACCACCAGAGCGGGACTTCTGTCGGCACCGCTCCGGGACCGCTTCGGCATCGTCCAGAAGCTGGAGTTTTATACGACAGAGGAGCTTCGGGAGATTGTGATTCGTTCCGCTTCCGTACTGGAGGTTCCGATTGATGACGAGGGAGCTGCCAGCATTGCCCTTCGCTCCCGGGGAACACCGAGGCTTGCCAACCGGCTTTTGAAGCGGGTCCGTGATTTTGCGCTGATCAAATATGACGGTAAAATCACGAAGGAGGTTGCGGATTATGCGATGGATATTCTGGATGTGGACAGGCTGGGGCTCGACCAGAACGACAGGAATTATCTTCTGACGATCATTGAGAAGTTTATCGGCGGTCCGGTGGGGCTGGATACACTGGCGTCTGCGCTGGGAGAGGACAGCGGTACACTGGAGGATGTGTACGAGCCGTATCTGCTGATGAACGGTCTCATTAACAGGACACCGAAAGGGCGTATCGCGACCCGGAGGGCATATCAGCATCTGGGGCTTCCTTTCCAAGCCACCATGGATGAAATGTAGGAGTGGGGATGATGGAGAAAAACACGGTAGAGGTTGTCATCGACGGAAAAATCTATCTTCTGAGCGGTTCAGAGTCGGACAGCTATCTCCATGAGGTGGCAGGATATCTCAACAGCAAGATTCTTCAGTTCAAACGGGAGGTGAAGAATTACAATAAGCTGGAGGACAGTCTGAAGGCCCTGCTTCTGGAAATCAATATCTGTGACGATCTGTTTCTGGAGCAGGAAAAGCTCCAGAAGCTTCGGAAGCAGCTGGATAAAGAGGAGAGTGAGAGCTACAGCGCCAAGCATGATCTCGTGAATACACAGATGAAGCTGGAAGCGGCACTCAGGCAGCTGGAGGAAACCCAGAAGAAGTATCAGGATCTGATGATGGAAAAGGCAAGACTGGAAGCAGTCATGAAGAGCCGGGAGGAGAATCACAGTTCCCAGAAGCATAGGGGCCAGGGTTAGGATGCGGAAGCGGGAGAAAAAGGCGGAATTGCTGGCACCGGCAGGATCCATGGCATCGGTCATCGCTGCCGTGAATGCCGGTGCCGATGCTATTTATATGGGGGGACGGCAGTTCGGGGCGCGTGCCTATGCGGCATCTGCTGTGGCATCGGAAGAGGATATGCTGGCGGAGGCAATCGACTACTGTCATCTTTTCCATGTGCGTCTTTATATGACCTTGAACATTCTGGTCAAGGAGTCGGAGTTTCCGGGGCTTTGCGACTATGTCGGGAAATACTATGCGCTGGGACTGGACGGTGTCATTGTGCAGGATCTGGGGGTGGTTTCCCTGATACAGAAAACATTCCCGGAGCTGGAAATCCATGCCAGTACGCAGATGGCGCTGAGCGGGGTGGGGTCAGCAAAACTGGCAGAGAAACTCGGGATGTGCAGGGCGGTGCTTGCCAGAGAGCTCTGTCTCCGGGAAATTGCGGAGATCCATCAGAACTCTTCCGTAGAGCTGGAGGTTTTCGTTCATGGGGCGATGTGCTATTCTTACTCGGGGGCCTGCTTTATGTCCTCCCTGCTGGGAGGCAGATCGGGAAATCGCGGCAGATGCGCGGGAACCTGTCGTCTCTGTTATGAGAGTCAGGGGAAAAGGGGCTTTTTCCTTTCCATGAAGGACATGAATACGGTAGAGCTTCTGCCGGAGCTTCTGCATGCGGGGAGCTACTCCTTTAAGATTGAAGGAAGGATGAAATCTCCGCTCTATACGGCGG
Organism: uncultured Oribacterium sp.; assembly: GCA_963545355.1. Lineage (GTDB taxonomy): Bacteria > Bacillota > Clostridia > Lachnospirales > Lachnospiraceae > Oribacterium. The sequence continues at coordinate 155,954 of CAUUIW010000004.1, forward strand.
CCGTGGTTTCGGTCTATCGAAAGTATCTGGATCTGGCGCTTTCGGGAGGGGAGTATAAGACGGAGCAGAGAGACCTTCAGCTTCTTCGGGAGGTATATGACCGTGGCGGCTTTACCGACTACCTCTCAAGGCATAACGGCAGGGATATGATTGCGGTACAGGAAAAGCGGTTCCGTGTCCCGGACTCTCTGATGCTGAGGAAGGTGACAGAGAAATATCTGAAGCAGGACAGAAAGATTCCGCTTCGGCTGAAGGCCTTTCTGGATGAAGAGAAGCATCTGGTGCTTCGGGCAGGGGAGAAGGTGATGCCTCTTCCGGCATACCGTTATACGGCATATGGAATGGCAGTACAGGAAGAGTCGGAAGCACGCAGAAAAGAGGCTTCCCTGTCCCTTGAAGGCTTTGTCACGGAGGTGCGGAGTCCGGAGCCGGCGGCGATCGCCGAGAATCGCGGTACGGCTCCGGAGGATATCGAGAAACAGCTTCGGAAGAGCGGGAATACGGTCTTTTCCGTTGCCGAATGTGAGATTGCTGTGCCGAAGGGTTGTTTTTTCCCCGTATCTCTTCTGAATGCGCTTCGGAGGGAGCTTCTGCAAAAGTGCAGGACTGCTTTACTTTCTGATTGTCACAGGGGAGGGAAAATCCGGTGAGAAAACAGTCATCTCAAAAAGAGAAAGCTTCTTTTTCCGGATACTCCCGTGGGAAGGCGACACAGGGGAAAGTGATTTCCCGGAGCGCTTCCCCGAGGAAAACGCTCCGGGAACGGAAGGAGAAGGAAGGGGAAAGAAAACGGCAGGGAGAACGACGGCTCCGGGGGGCGGAAAACAGAGGGGCTTCGGAAAAGAAGCCGGCGCGGAGCATGGAAACAGAGAGGGGGAAAGGCGGAAGCTGGAGCTTCTCTCCGGAATTTCCGGTTCTTCGGGTTTCTGTGGAGAGGGAGGAGCAGCTTCCTCCGGTGCTGTCTTCCGAGAGGGTTTCCCTTGTGTATCTGGATGAAGCGGCGTTTTCCGAGAAAGAGCTTCTGCGCTTTTCCCGGAGGATAAAAGAGAGCGGCAGGGGGCTGGGAATCCGTCTTCGGAGAATCGAAAGAAAAGAGTCAGGCTATCCCGGTAGCAAAGAAGTGATTTCTCTGCTACAAAGGGAGACAGGCGTGGATGCCGTGCTTTTCCGGAATATGGAGTCTCTTTCTCTGGCGGCTTCCGATTTCCTTCCGAAAGAAACAGAGAAGGTGTTTGATTATCCCATCTATGCCTACAACCGGGAGGCGCTGTGGATGCTTTCCCGGCTTGGTGCGGAGGCGGTGACCTGTCCCATCGAGCTGAATCTCCGTGAGCTTCTGGAGTTAAAGCCGGGATATCAGGAGCTGTCTCTTTCGACGGAGCTTCTGGTATACGGGTATTATCCGATGATGGTCAGCGCAAATTGTATCGAAAAAACGGTGGCGCATTGCTGTCATGAGGACCATATCCTGATGCTTCGGGACCGGCGGAACAAGCAGATGCCGGTGCGTATGTACTGCAAATACTGCTATAATCAGATTTTTAATGCGGAGCCCTTCTCGATACTGGACTTGAGAGAAGAGATTCTGCGGCTTTCGCCCTCCCGGCTTCGGCTGGATTTCTCTGTTGAATCAGAGAGCAGGGTGAACAGGATTTTAGAGGGAGCGCTTCCGGAAAGGATGACACGGGGGCACTTTCATCGGGGTGTCGAGTAAAATGATTCATCTTTTTACGACCAGTTCCAAATACCTCACGATTCTTCTGATGCTTCTTTATACCTACAGCAACTTCCGGGCGCTGTCACGGAGGGATGTCGGGGCGGAGAGGCTGTTTGGCAGACTCCAGTATCGGATTCTGCTTCTGCTGCATTTTCTTTATCATGTGGTACTGATTGCGGAACTCGGGAATCTCGCAGCCCTGGAGATGTATGTTCTGGAGCTTCTTTTTCTGCTGTTCTACCCGCTTCTCTTTCGAAGACTTTATCCCTTGATGAACCGGCTTCTGATGAACAATATGTGCCTGTTTCTGGCACTGGGGATGATTATGCTGGAGCGCCTCTCCTTTGCCCGCTCCGTGAAACAGGGACTTGTGATTACGGCCTCCGCCCTGCTTTCATTCGCGATTCCGTGGCTTATGGCTCGTGACCGGGAGATCCGGAGGCTTCGGCTGCCGCTGTCCCTGTTCGGGATTGTGCTCCTGTCTCTGGTCTTTCTGATGGGAGCTGTGTCCTATGGCGCAAAGATGAGCCTCTCCCTTGGCGGAATATCTTTTCAGGCGTCGGAATTTGTCAAGATGAGCTTTGTGTTTTCCTGCGCGGCTTATCTGAGCCATATCAGGAGAGTGAAGGAGTATCTCACCCCTGTTTTGCTTGCTGCCGCCCATATCCTGCTCCTTGTGCTCTGTAAGGATCTCGGGACTGCACTTCTCTATACCCTTGCCTTTTTGTTCATGCTCTATATCGCCAGCGGGAGGAGAGAGCTGCTTCTGGGAGGATGTCTGGGGATGGCTGCCGCCGCTGCACTGGCCTACCGTCTCTTTTCTCATGTTAGAACCAGAGTCTTTGCCTGGCGGAATCCCTGGGCGGATATCGACAACAGGGGCTATCAGATCACACAGTCGCTCTTTGCCATCGGCACCGGCGGCTTTTTCGGCGTGGGTTTGTTTCAGGGACTTCCCAACAAAATTCCGATTGTGGAGAAGGATTTCATCTTTTCGGCGATCTCCGAGGAGATGGGTGCAGTTGTGGCGATCTGTCTCTGTTTTTTATGTCTGTCCTGCTTTATGCAAATGCTTCTGATTGCCGCGGATATGAAGGATCGTTTTTTCCAGCTGTCCGCGCTGGGACTGTCGCTGACTTACATCGTGCAGGTGTTTCTCACCATAGGCGGTGCGATTAAGTTTATCCCGTCTACCGGGGTGACACTTCCCTTTGTGAGTTACGGCGGAAGCAGCATGGTGGCTTCCTTCCTTCTCTTTGCCTTCATTCAGACGCTCTTCATCATCCAGGGAGAGGAGAATCGAAAGGAAGAGGAGGATATAGAAGAGGAGGCTTCCGCACCGTATCCCGCCTCGGCACCGGTACGGGCAGGAAGAAAGAAACCTAAGAGCATAGCGGAAAAGGGAAACAGGAGAGCGGAGGAGCTTGAGGATTTCGAAGAGATTCCGGTAGAGTATGTGGAGGACGGACATGGTAAAAAAACCCAGTGAAAGAAAAACCAGAAGAAGGATTTACTATGTCATCTACGCCTTTTCCCTCCTGTTCTTCGGCATGATTTTTTATCTGATTTATTTTGTGGGCTTTCAGGCATCAGAGCTGATGGGAAATCCCTATAATGCCCGTATGGATCTCTTTAACCGGCAGATCCTCCGCGGGTCGATTCTGGACAGCAGAGGGAATGTTCTTGCCAGAACAGAAGTCGCGGAGGATGGGACAGAGAGAAGAGTCTACCCTTACCGGGATCTCTTCGCTCATGCGGTCGGCTACAGCCAGAAGGGAAAGACCGGGCTGGAGGCGTACGGGAACTTCTATCTGATGGAGAATAACGGCAATCCCTTCCTGAAGATTAGGAATGAGCTCATGGAGGAGAAGAGCCGGGGGGACAATATCATCAGCTCGCTGAATCTGGAGCTGCAGATGGCGGCGAGCAATGCCCTCGGAAAGAAGAGGGGTGCGGTTCTGCTTTCCGAGCTTTCGACAGGACGGATACTCGTCATGGTTTCGAAGCCGGGCTACGATCCGAATACTATCGTTGAAAACTGGGAAAAGCTGACGGATCCTGACAACGGCGAGGGAAATCTTCTGAACCGTGCCACGCAGGGACTGTATCCTCCGGGCTCCACCTTCAAGAGTGTGATGGTGCTTGCCTATATGCGGGAGCATCCCAATGACTGGCAGAATTTCAGCTTTGACTGTCACGGCAGCTATCAGGATCCCTCGGACCCGAGTCTCGTCGTGCACTGCTATCAGGATGAGAAGCATGGGGCGGAGAATCTGGAAGAGGCATATCAGCATTCCTGCAATTCCGCCTTTGCCTATCTCGGCACGCAGACGGACAAGACGAAGCTTCGGAAACTCGCGGAGGAGCTGTATTTCAACAACAGTCTTCCCTATGCACTGCTCTATAACAAGAGTCGTTTTTCCGTAGATCAGAGCTCGGATGTCTGGAGCATGATGCAGACCTCCATCGGTCAGGGGATGACATTGATGTCACCGCTGCACAATCTGCTTCTGACAGAGGCGATTGCCAACGGGGGGACATATCGGGCGCCGGAGCTGATCAATTCTCTCCAGTCCTATGACGGCCATATTGTAAAGCGATTTGGAAAAGGGGAGGAAAAGCGGCTGCTCCGTGCGGAGGAAGCAGAGGTACTCCGGCAGATGATGCGGAAGGTCGTCACGGACGGCACTGCCTCTGCCCTGAAATCCGCCGAGTATCATCCTGCTGGAAAAACCGGCAGTGCCGAGTATCAGGAGGAAGGAAAGACCAAGACCAATGCCTGGTTTGTGGGCTTCGCCCCCTATGAGGATCCGAAGGTGGCTGTCACCGTCATCGTGGAAGACGGCGCTACCGGCGGAAGGACAGCGGCGCCGATTGCAAGAGCCGTGCTGGATGAGTATTTTGCCATGAATTCAAAATGAGGGAAATAGCTGAAAGACCTTCTGAAGACGCTTCGGGAGGTTTTCACGGCAGGAAAAGATGGTACGGGGGACAGCAATGAAACGGTTGATGGGATATCTCAGGCATCATAAGAGGAAAGCGATTATGGCACCGCTGTTTAAGTGTCTGGAAGCGAGCTTTGAGCTTTTTGTGCCTCTCGTGATTGCAGGCATGATCAATATCGCTGTGCCGGAGAAGAACTTTCCGTATCTTCTGAGGATGGGGCTGCTTCTTCTGGGGCTTGCCGTCATCGGCTTCGGCTGTTCCACCATTGCCCAGTATTTTTCCGCCTGGGTGGCGACTCGTGTGGGGAGGGATCTTCGAAATGATCTTTTTTCTCATCTTCAGCGTCTTTCCTACCGGGAAATTGATCGGGAAGGGACGGCGGCACTGATTACCAGAATGAGCTCCGATATCAATCAGGTGGAGTCCGGTGTCAATCTGACACTCCGCCTTTTCCTGCGTTCGCCCTTTATCGTGATCGGTGCGGTTGTGATGGCGTGCCGTCTGAATCTGCGGGCAAGTCTCAGCTTTTTCGTGGTGGTGCCCGTGCTCACTCTGGTGGTGTTCGGGATCATGCGGATTACCATGCCGATGTACCGGAAGGTGCAGCAGAATCTCGAGATTGTCACAAAGACAACGAGAGAGAACCTGCTCGGCGTCCGGGTGGTTCGTGCCTTCGACAGACAAAGAGCGGAGAATCAGGAATTTCAGGGAGAGAACGATGCTCTGACACTGCTGCAGATTCAGGTGGGACGGATTTCCGCGCTGCTGAACCCACTCACCTATGTCATCATTAACCTCGGGATTGTTGCTCTTTTATACTTTGGCGGACAGTATGTGAATCAGGGACTGCTTCGAAACGGAGATGTGGTTGCGCTTGTCAATTACATGAGCCAGATTCTGGTGGAGCTGATCAAGCTTGCCAATCTGATTATTCAGATAACAAGGGCGATTGCCAGCATGAAGCGGGTGGATGCGGTGTTTCAGCTGCACTCCTCCATCGAGACAGGGAAGACGGAAAAGAGTGTCTCCGAAAGTGCTCTCCTGCGGGAAGGGGGCACTGCCTCGAGCACGGACAGCGATATCCCGGTGGTACAGTTTGAGAATGTCAGCTTCTCTTATGGCTCCGGTGAGAGCGAGGCGGCAGCGCTCGACAATATCAGTTTCTCGGTAAGGCGCGGGCAGAGTATCGGTATCATCGGCGGCACCGGTGCCGGAAAATCCACCCTTGTCAATCTGATACCGAGATTTTATGAGGCGACGCATGGGGCGGTCAGGGTGGACGGCAGGGATGTCCGGGAGACGGAGCTTTCCGGGCTTCGGAAAAAAATCTCTGTGGTTCCGCAGAAGTCCGTTTTGTTTGCGGGAACCATTCGGGAGAATCTTCTCTGGGGGAAGAAGGACGCGACAGAGGAAGAGCTCTGGCAGGCGCTGGATATCGCACAGGCAAGAGAGATTGTGGAGGGAAAGACAGAGAGGCTTTGGGAAAGGGTAGAGCAGGAGGGCAGGAACTTCTCCGGAGGACAGCGGCAGAGGCTCTGCATCGCGAGGGCGCTTGTGGCGCGTCCGGAGATTCTGATTCTGGATGACTCCCTCTCTGCTCTTGATTTTGCCACGGACCGGCGTCTTCGAAACGCGCTCCGGAGTGCCGCTGTAGAGTCGACAGTGTTTCTGGTATCCCAACGGGTATCCTCGGTACGGGAGGCAGATCAGATCCTCGTACTGGACGAGGGGAAGCTGGTCGGTGCCGGGACGCATCAGGAGCTGTTTCACGGCTGCTCTGTCTATCGGGAGATTTGCCTGTCGCAGTTAAGCCGGGAGGAGGCGGAGAAATGAAGCAGAAGGAAAGAGGGGAGAACAGCTTTTCCCAAAAGAAGAATACGTTTTCCCAGAAGGAGAGTCTCGGGAAAATTCTCCGCTATATCTCTGTCTACCGGGGCTATGTGCTCTTCTCGCTGCTCCTTGCGTTTCTCACGGTTGTTCTGACACTGCTGCTGCCGTTTCTGATGGGAAAAGCCGTCGATCAGCTTCTCGGGAAGGAAAGTGTCAATTTTCCGGAGCTCTTTTCCCTGCTCCGTATGATGGGAATGCTGATCTTTTTTACGGCGGCCTTTCAATGGATGCAGAATCACATTAACAATCTGATTACCTATCATGTTGTGGAGGACATGCGGACGAGAGCCTTCCGTCATATCCAGAGGCTTCCGATTTCCTATCTTGATGCGCATCCGGCGGGCGAGCTCGTGTCCCGTATCATCACGGATGTGGATCAGTTCTCCCAGGGGCTTCTCATGAGCTTTACGCAGCTTTTTACCGGATTGATGACCATCGCCGGAACACTGCTGATCCTCGCCCGCCTGGAGCTCAGGATCGCTCTTTTGGTGCTGCTGCTGACGCCGGCATCCATGCTGCTTGCCCGCTTTATCGCCAGGCGGAGCTATCATCTTTTTAAAACACAGAGCGAACAGCGGGGAGAGCTCAGTGCCTATATCAATGAAATGCTGGGAAATATCAAGGTGGTGAAAGCCTTTTCTCACGAGGAGGAAGCGGTGCGGGGCTTCCGGAAGATCAATGAACGCCTTTCGGAGAACTCCATGCGGGCGGTCTTCTTCAGTGCTCTGGTGAATCCCAGCACCCGCTTTATCAACGCCATTGTCTATGCCGTCTGCGCGATTGTGAGCGGATATTTTGCGGTCCGGGGGGATTTCAGCGTCGGTGCCATCACCGCGATTTTGAGCTATGCCAACCAGTATACGAAGCCCTTCAATGAGATCTCCGGGGTGATCACGGAGCTGCAGAATTCCTTTGCCAGTGCTGCGAGGGTATTTGACTTTATCGAGGCGCCTACGCTTTCCGCGGAGCCGGAGGATATGCCTGCACTTGAAAATCCGGGAGGGGCTGTCGATATTGACCATGTCTCCTTCAGCTACGATAAGTCAAAATCTCTTCTGAAGGATCTGAATGTGAAGATCCTTCCGGGACAGACTGTCGCCATCGTCGGTCCCACCGGCTGCGGGAAGTCGACGCTGATCAATCTTCTGATGCGCTTCTATGATGTCGATCAGGGAGAGATACGGATTGACGGACATGACAGCCGAAGCGTGACAAGGGGGAGCCTCCGGCGTTCCTTCGGGATGGTGCTGCAGGAGACCTGGCTCAAGTCCGCCAGTGTCCGGGACAATATTGCCTATGGCAAGGAGGACGCCTCGATGGAGGAGATCGTACGTGCGGCAAAGCTTGCGCACTGTGACGGCTTTATTCGGCGCCTGGATCAGGGCTATGATACGGTGCTTTCGGAGGACGGCGGTGCATTGTCTCAGGGACAGAAGCAGCTTCTCTGTATTGCGCGGCTTCTTTTAAAGCTTCCGCCGATGCTGATTCTGGATGAAGCGACTTCCTCCATTGACAGCCGTACGGAGAAGCTGATTCAGGAGGCGTTTGACCGGATGATGGAGGGACGCACCAGCTTTATCGTGGCACACCGGCTGTCTACCATTCGGAATGCCGATATGATTCTCGTGATGAAGGATGGGAACATCATTGAAAAAGGAAGCCACACGGAGCTTCTGGAAAAGGAAGGATTCTACCATGAGCTTTATGAGAGCCAGTTTGACCACAGTGCATAAAGGGAGGGACTTTCTTTCTGCGCATAAGTATGCTCTGGTGCTTCTCTATCTCCCCTGCTATCTGCTGTACTTCGGTGTACTGGAGCTTTTCCCGGCGAAGGAATTTGTTCTGATTCACAGCCCTGTGGATGACTGGATTCCGCAGATCCCTGCATTCTGTATCGCCTATGCCCTCTGGTGGGGAATGTTTCCGGGGATGCTGCTCTGGTTTTTGCTGAGAGAGGGAAAATGGAATTTCCTGGGACTCTGCTTCACCCTGTTTCTCGGCTACACGATCTGTCTCATTAGCTATACGATAGCACCGAACGGCATTGCCCTCCGCCGTCCGCTGGATCCCCGGGATATCTTTACCCCCTTTCTTGCGCTGCTTCGCTCGATAGACAAGCCGCAGAATGTCTGTCCCAGCATGCACGTTTCCTCGACGGCTGCAATTCTCCTGTTTCTTCCGAGAGCAGAGAAGCTTTCCGGCGCCGTGAAGGGAATCCTGCTGCTGCTCGGGGTTCTGATTATTCTGAGTACGATGCTGATCAAGCAGCACTCCGTCATCGATGTTTCCCTTGGCATCGTCATGAGTGCGCTTTTGTTTACGGTCTGGAACCTTCTTGACTTTGGAAATATAAAACATTAGAATATCTCCCTATACCTTCAAAGGTAATTGCGAGCAACCTATTTAGGGGGCTTGCATTTTTATCACTTCGTATCAGAAAGGAGAGCTTGCTTGGATATTGTCAGAACACTGATGAAATCAATCCGGGAATTTAAGAAAGCCACGATTCTGACGCCGACCTATGTGACCGGCGAGGTTATCATGGAATGTATGATTCCTTTTATCACTGCGGGGCTGATCAACGGCATCAAGGCAGGATACGATATGAAGACCATCTTCTTTTACGGCGTGATTCTGCTTGTGATGGCGATGCTTTCCCTCTTTTGCGGCGTACAGGCGGGAAACTATGCTGCCACGGCATCTACCGGTTTTGCCAGAAATCTGCGGAAGGATATCTTCTATAATATTCAGAGCTTTTCCTTTGAAAATATCGACCATTTCGAGACCGCCTCTCTGGTGACCCGGATGACGACGGATATCCAGAATGTCCAGCTTGCCAATATGGTGCTGATCCGTCTTGCCGTTCGTTCCCCGATTATGCTGGTCTTTTCCTTTGTGATGGCGTTCGTCATGGGAGGACGCATGGCATGGATCTTTGTTGTGGTGATTCCGATTCTGGGTTTCGGCATGATCTACATCATCGGTCGCGCGATGCCGATCTTCTATGCGGTGTTTAAGAAGTACGATCGCCTGAATGAGTCGATCCAGGAGAACATCAACGGGATCCGTGTGGTAAAAGCCTTTGTCCGCGAGGACTTTGAAAAGCGGAAGTTCAATGCTGCGGCAGAGGAGCTGGCGCAGGACTTTACCAGAGCGGAGCGGCTGCTTGCCTGGAACAATCCGCTCATGTCATTCTGCCTCTATGCGGTAACACTGTTTGTCATGAGCTTCGGCTCCTATACCATCATCTCCACCGGCGGCAGGGCTCTCGATGTCGGACAGTATTCCGCGCTTCTGGTATACAGCTTCCAGATTCTGTCCAGCCTGATGATGCTTTCCATGGTTTTCGCCATGGTGACGATCTCCATCGAGTCGGCGAAGCGGATCCGGGAGGTGCTGGAAGAGAAGAGTACACTGAGCAATAAGGCAAATCCGGTAACAGAGGTGAAGGACGGCTCCGTGGATTTTCACCATGTGGATTTTAAGTACAGTGCCTCTGCAGAGAGAAATGTCCTGACAGATATCGATCTGCATCTCCGCTCCGGCGAGACACTCGGCGTCATCGGCGGCACCGGCTCCTCAAAATCCTCCTTTATCCAGCTGATTTCCCGTCTCCATGATGCGACGAGCGGTTCTGTGATGGTCGGCGGCGTGGATGTCAGGGATTATGATCTCGTGACGCTTCGCGATCAGGTGGCAGTCGTACTGCAAAAGAACGTCCTTTTCTCCGGCACGATTAAGGAAAATCTTCGCTGGGGAAATCCGAAGGCAAGTGATGCGGAGCTTATGGAGGCCTGCCGTCTGGCGCAGGCGGATGAGTTTATCCAGCTTATGCCGGACAAATATGATACACATATCGAGCAGGGCGGCAGCAATGTCTCCGGCGGTCAAAAGCAGAGACTCTGTATCGCGAGGGCGCTTCTGAAGAAACCGAAGGTGCTGATCCTCGATGACTCAACCTCCGCGGTGGATACCAAAACAGATGCTCTGATTCAGAAGGGCCTCCGGGAGTTCATCCCGAGCACGACCAAGATCATCATTGCCCAGAGAATCTCCTCGGTCCAGAACGCGGACCGTATTCTCGTTCTGGACAAGGGACGGATTTCGGATCTGGGGACCCATGAAGAGCTCCTTTCCAGAAGCAGGATTTACCGCGAGGTGTATATGTCGCAGAACAGAAAGGAGGAGAACTGATGTCAAAGCCAGCTGAAACGATGGATCATCACAGAAATCCGATGGCGATGGGGAAGAACCTGCTTCGTCTTTCGAAGCTTCTCTTGTCCTTCTATCCGCTGATGCTTCCGCTCGCGATTTTCGGTATCCTCGTAAATGCCGGGATCTCTTCGATTCCGGCCCTGTTCCAGCAGCGCGTCCTTGCTCTGGTGGAAGCCTCCTGGAGAAGCGGAGACTGGAACAGTGTCAAGGGGAAGATTCTGGGTCTGGTGATGACACTCGCTGTACTCTATCTGATTTCCCTGCTGGCTTCCGTCATGTACGGACAACTCCTCGCCGTCATCACGCAGGGCTCTCTCCGGAAGCTGCGGGAGAAGCTGTTTCACGGCATGCAGGATCTTCCGATTCATTACTTCGATCAGAACAATCATGGCGATATCATGAGCTACTATACCAATGATATCGATGCCATGCGTCAGCTGATCTCACAGAGTATCCCGCAGGCGCTGGTTTCCATAATTTCGATAGTCACGATTTTCGGAATCATGCTGTACTATTCCTTCTGGCTGACACTGGTTGTGCTGATTGCCGTGTTCGTCATGCTGCGTGTCGTAAAGCATGTCGGCGGCAGCTCCGGCAGGTTCTTTGTTGCCCAGCAGAGAGAGCTTGCAAGGACAGAGGGCCTTATCGAGGAGATGATGAACGGGCAGAAGGTGGTGAAGGTCTTTAACCACGAGCGCGCGGCAGAGGAGGAATTTGACAAGGTCAATGACGAGCTGTTCCGTGTCTCGGAGAAGGCGAACCAGTATGCGAATATCCTGATGCCCATTCTTGGAAATATCGGAAATATCCTCTATGTTTTCATTGCCATTGTCGGAGGTCTCCTCCTGCTTTTGAAGCTTCCGAACCTCTCCTTCTCGAGGATGGCGCTGGACATCAGCATCGTGGTTCCCTTCTTGAATATGACAAGACAGTTTTCCGGCATGATCGGGCAGGTTTCCAACCAGATTAACTCTGTGGTCATGGGCTCCGCCGGAGCTGCCCGTATTTTTGAGCTGATGGATCAGGAGCCGGAAAAGGACGAGGGTTTTGTGACACTGGTCCGCTGCAGGGAAGAAAACGGACAGATCATCGAGACCGGAGAGCGGACGGAGATGTGGGCATGGAAGACCGTAAAGGAGGACGGCACTGTGAGCTATACCCGGCTTGCCGGGGATGTCGAGCTGCAGGGCGTGGACTTCTCCTATGACGGGAAGAAGATGATTCTTCATGATATCGACGTCTTTGCCCGCCCGGGAGAGAAAGTTGCTTTTGTCGGCGCTACCGGTGCCGGAAAGACGACAATTACAAACTTAATCAACCGCTTTTATGATATCCAGAAGGGCCTGATCCTCTATGACGGTATCGATATCAAGACGATCCGGAAGAGTGAGCTTCGCCGCTCTCTCGGGATCATCCTTCAGGATACCGTACTCTTTACCGGCACGGTCATGGAAAACATCCGTTACGGAAAGCTGGAGGCTTCGGACGAGGAATGCATCGCGGCGGCAAAGCTTGCCGGTGCAGATGACTTCATCTGCCGTCTTCCGAAGGGCTATGACACGGAGATCAAGGGCAGCGGAGACAATCTGTCGCAGGGACAGAGACAGCTACTGTCTATTGCGAGAGCGGCAGTGGCGGATCCGCCGGTGATGATTATGGACGAGGCAACCTCTTCGATCGATACCAGAACCGAGGCGATCGTACAGTCCGGGATGGACGCACTGATGGCAGGACGGACCGTCTTTGTCATTGCGCACCGCCTGTCCACCGTACAGAACTCCGATGTCATCATGGTGCTGGAGCAGGGACGTATCATCGAGAGGGGCAGTCACAAGGAACTGATTGCGAAAAAAGGAAAATATTATCAGCTCTACACCGGCGCATTTGAGCTGGAGTAGGAAATTAAAAGTCGACTTTTGCCAAAGCTTTGATAAAGCTGATACGAATCTCTTGCAAAGATTTTTCCGCTATGGTATATTCTGGTAGTTGCCACAATAGCACAGTCGGTAGTGCATCTGATTCGTAATCAGAAGGTCACCAGTTCGAGTCTGGTTTGTGGCTTGGCTCCGAAGTTTCTTCGGAGCTTTCTTTATATCATCCATAAGGAGTAATCATGGAAGAAAAAAGCTTTCGCAGGAGGGATATCGCTCTCGCCCTGATTCTGGGACTTGTTTTTATCGTAATGCTGATTTTTTCCCTGATGCCAAAGAAGCGGGAAACCGGACTCACGGTACGGGTGACCAAGGCGGGAAGGGAAATCCTGGCGGTTCCGCTGGAAGAAGATCATGCGTATCTTGTCAGAGGGGATGAGGTGACGGAGGTAGCGCTGGATTACCGGCTTAGCGAGCCGGAAGAGGAGAGTGAGGAGGAGATCAACCTGATTCTCATTCGGAACAGGACGGTTCGGGTGGAGGAGGCGAACTGCAAGAATCAGGTCTGCGTCCATACTGCTCCGATAACGGAGGACAGTCATGATCTGCCGATTGCCTGCCTCCCCCATGATCTCCTCGTTACGGTTTCTTAACTCGCGATAGAATATATCGCGGGGTCTGGAAGGGATGCTGCGCTGCGAATCCCTTTCGGGGACGGCTGCCGCGGAGAAGAGTGGATTGCCACGGGAGGGGCACCGATGAACATTCGTACGGAAATCCTGAAATTGCTGCATTCGCTGAACCCGCTTGCGCTCTTACTCATGCTGATCTATGTAGCCGGAGTCGTTCTTCTGATTTACAGCCTC
>CAUUIW010000005.1:0-166868 GCA_963545355.1 uncultured Oribacterium sp.
TATGGTCATCAATTTCATTATGTGTCTTTTGAGCATAAAATCACCTACTTAACAAAGAAATATTGTATATATTTACTATTATAAATTTTAAATATATGAAGTCAACAAAATATCATACAAAAAAATTTTAAAATAAGGACAAAAATATAAAAAATAGACAAATATGCAATTCATAGATATCATTTTCCGGTTTGAGAGAAAGACAGATTTCCGTTTATAATTTTCATATATTCAGGCAAGGAGGGAGACAGGATGCTGCGACTGAACCAGGTAAAACTTCCGGTAAGCTCTGCGTTTTCCATAGACAGGGTCAGGGAAAAGGCGGCGGAGATATTAAAATGCAGGGCAGAGCAGCTCTGTGATTTCCGGTGTTTAAAACGCTCTCTGGATGCGAGAAAAAAGCCGGAGCTGTTCTTTTCCTATACCGTCCGTTTTTCCCTGAAGGGGCTTTCCGATGAGAAGGCATTAAAGAGGTACAGGCTTCGGGATCTGAGCATGGACACGACAAGCTGCTTTTCACTTCCGGAGCTGCCGGAGAGGATCAAGGGGGAGAGCATTTCCGATTACTTTCGGAAGGAGGAGCATCGTCCCCGTATCGTGGGCTTCGGTCCTGCCGGGATGTTTGCGGGGCTGGTGCTTGTGAGACTCGGCATGAAGCCGATCATCTATGAGAGGGGTTCCGCGGTAGAGAAGCGGAGCCGCGAGGTCGAGGTATTCTGGAAAACAGGGAAGCTGCATCCTTCCTCGAATCCACAGTTCGGGGAGGGGGGTGCCGGCACTTTTTCCGACGGAAAGCTGAATACGCTGGTCAGGGATGTCAGCGGAAGAAATCATTTTGTACTCGAGGAGTTTGTGAAGCACGGTGCGGACCCGGAGATTCTCCTTGAGGCAAAGCCGCATGTGGGAACGGATGCGCTCGTCCGTATCGTGAGGGCCATCCGGGAGGAGATCCTCTCCCTCGGCGGAGAGATCCGCTTTGAGACGCAGTTTCATTTTGAACGTCTGCCGGAGTATCCGCTGATTCTGGCGACAGGGCACAGCGCACGGGACAGCTATCGGGAGCTGTTCCGGCTGGGACTTCCCATGAGGGCGAAGGATTTTGCCATGGGCTTCCGGGTACAGCATCCGCAGTCCCTGATCGACCGGGGACTCTACGGGGAGGTGCCGCAGGATACGCTTCGTGTGCTCGGCCCCTCCGCGTATAAGCTCACGCATCGGGCGAAGCGCGGGCGGGCTGTCTACAGCTTCTGCATGTGCCCGGGCGGTTATGTTCTGAACGCCTCCTCGGAGGAGCACAGACTTGCCATCAACGGGATGAGCTACCGGAAAAGGGACAGCGGCTACGCTAATGCTGCCGTCATTATGGGTATCCGGAAAGAGGAGTATGGCGGGACGGAGGATCCTCTGGCGGGACTTTGCCTGCAGGAGGCACTCGAAGAGAGAGCCTATGCGCTCGGGCAGGGGAAGATTCCGACAGAGTGTTTCGGGGAGTTTGAGAAAGCAGTGATGCGGCAGGAGGGAATTTCGGAAAGCGCAGAGAGGGAGACGTACAGAGACGCGATGACTCATGCCCGCTTCCGTGGAGAGACGGAGCATGCGGATTTAAGCAGGCTGTTTTCTTTCGATGAGGCTTCTCCCTACCGGAGCTTAAACGATATCAACGAAAGCTTCGTGGAGGGGATGCACGCGTTTTCCCGCTGCATCCCGGGATTTTCCGCGCCGGAGACGGTCATTTCCGGGATTGAATCGAGAACCTCGTCTCCGGTCAGAATCGAGAGGGATGAAAATTTCCGCGCTGGAATGATCTTCCCCTGCGGGGAGGGTGCCGGTTATGCCGGCGGAATCATGAGTGCCGCGATGGACGGGATCAAAGTCGCGGAAGCCCTTGTCAAGTATTTTGCTTCGTTGATATAATACGATGTCGGAGTCAGGAGCCTTCTTCCGCCAACAGGGAAACTTGCAGCGGGAGAAGGCTTTATGACCCGCTCCGGGGCTCGGCCTTTGATGCTCGCGTCATCATATACCTGTTTTACGGAGGGCGGAGAGTTTGGCTTCGGGGCGGAGATCGGCATCAGCACTTCAAAGCTTCATGCCCGCGGATCCATGGGACCTCGGAAGCTGACAGCGATGAAATAGGAAATCATCGGATCGGGACGGATCCGTGGAAAGGACGAAGAGGAGCCTTGGAAGGACATTTGCAATTAGAGGAGATTCTGTTTCATGCGCCGAAGGAGGAGCCTGCGCGTCAGCTCTACTTTATCGATCGGCTTCGGGAGCTTGTTGAGGTCAGGAAATCGGAGGGCTACGCAGCGAGATGCCGGGTCAATGTCATCGGCTGCCAGATGTCCGCAAAGGATGGGGAAACACTGGCAGGCATACTCGAGGCATGCGGCTATGAAAAGACAGAAAGCGAGGACGACTGCGATGTCCTCCTGTTCACCACCTGTACGGTCCGGGAGAATGCGAACCAGAAGCTTTACGGGCATATCGGAAGGCTGAAGCATCAGGCGGAGAGACGGAGAGGCATGATTATCGGCATTACCGGCTGTATGATGCAGGAGGCGGAAGAGGTTGAGACAATACAGAAGAAGTACCCCTATGTGAAGCTGATTTTCGGCACGCACAACAATTATAAACTGGCAGAGCTTCTGTATCAGGCACTGCTGAGAGAAGAGAGAACGGTCGAGCTGCTTCCGGACAGTTCCCTGATTGTAGAAAATCTTCCCAGCGACAGAAGATACCGCTTTAAGGCAAGTGTCAATATCTCCTATGGCTGCAACAATTTCTGCACCTACTGTATCGTGCCATATGTCCGCGGGCGGGAGAAATCCCGCGCCCGGGAGGACATACTCCGGGAGTGTGAAAATCTGGTACGGGACGGCGTGCGGGAGATTACCCTGCTTGGGCAGAATGTGAATTCCTACGGCAATGATCTGCCGGACGGCAACAGCTTTCCGGAGCTTCTTTCCGCGGTGGCAGAGATTCCGGAGCTTTCCCGGATCCGTTTCATGACCTCCAATCCGAAGGATCTTTCGGAGGAGCTGATTGCCGCCATGGCAAAGTATCCCAATATCTGCCGTCATCTGCATCTCCCGATGCAGTCCGGCTCCACGGAGGTGCTGCGGAGGATGAACCGGCATTATACGAAGGAGTCCTATCTTGCTCTGGTAAAAAAAATCCGTGAGAGACTGCCGGAGCTGTCTCTTACGACAGATATCATTGTCGGCTTTCCGGGAGAGTCAGAGGCGGATTTTCAGGATACAATGGAGGTGGTAAGAGAGGCAAAATTTGATTCCGCCTTTACCTTCATCTATTCGAAGCGTTCCGGCACGCCTGCCGCGGCATGGGAGCCGGTGCCGGAGGAGCTTGTGAAGGACCGCTTTGAACGGTTGCTGCAGACGGTAAAGGAGTGCTCCCGGGAGATGGAAGGAAGGGATCTCGGGAGGGATATGGAGGTTCTGGTGGAAGAGCAGAGCAGGGAGGACGAAAGCATGCTGACCGGACGTCTCTCTAACAATATCCTCGTGCACTTCAAGGGAGAAAAAGAGCTGATCGGGACGATGCAGACGGTGCATCTCGATATCTCCAGGGGATTTTATTATTACGGAACCCTTCAAAACAAATACTAGGCAGGGCTCCGCTTTCGGCGGGGAGATGTCTCATGGAAAGGAAAGTCATGACAGAAAAAAAGATGTCGCCGATGATGGTGCAGTATCTGGAAACAAAAAAAGAATACCCGGATACCCTCCTGTTTTTCCGGATCGGCGATTTCTATGAGATGTTCTTTGAAGACGCGAGGACAGCATCGGAGGCTCTGGATCTGGTACTGACAGGCAAGGACTGCGGCACCGGGGAGAGGGCGCCCATGTGCGGTATTCCCTATCATGCCGCGGATTCCTATGTGGCGCGCCTGGTATCTCAGGGCTATAAGGTTGCGATTGCGGAGCAGATGGAGGATCCGAAGCTCGCGAAGGGTCTCGTGAAGCGGGAGGTAATCCGGGTGGTGACACCCGGGACGGTAACGAGCGAGACGGTCCTCTCTCAGGACAGAAACAACTTTCTGATGTCTCTTTACTATGAGGACAGAGGCTACGGCATTGCCGCACTGGATATCACGACAGGAGAGTTCTATGTGAGTTCTGTGCAGACCGAGAAGGAGGTTCTCGATGAATTCGGGCGCTTCAGCCCCTCCGAGATTCTCTGTAATCACAGGCTCATGATTTCGGAGTTGGATGTGATGGAGCTGAAGGACCGCTATCAGGTTCTCGTGACGGAGCTGGAAGATAATGTTTATCGGCAGGAGAGTGCGGAGCGCCGTCTGACAGAGCATTTCCACGGGACACTGGAGGGACTCGGCTTTGCCGGAAGAGAGCTGGAGATGCTGGCGGCGTCCTCCGCGCTTTTTTATGTTTACGAGACACAGAAGCAGTCGGTGAGTCATATCAGTACGATACAGTTTTATACCAGCCGGCAGTATATGATGCTGGATCTTGCCACCCAGAGAAATCTGGAGCTGACGGAGACCATGCGGGAGAAAAAAAAGAGGGGTTCTCTTCTCTGGGTGCTGGACAGGACCAGAACCGCCATGGGAGGACGCTTTCTTCGCCGTGCCATCGAGCAGCCGCTCATCAGCAAAGCCCGGATTGAAGCCCGCATGGACGCGGTGGATGAGTTCTGTGACCATTATATCGACAGAGAGGAGATCTCGGAGTACCTGAGTGCGGTCTATGATCTCGAGAGAATCCTCGGACGCATCACGACAAAGTCGGCGAATCCGCGGGACCTGCTCGCGTTTGCCGAGTCTCTCAGGATTCTTCCGGATATCCTGCAGCAGCTTCATTCCTTTCAGGCGCCGATGATTCAGAGCATCACAGAAGAGCTGGACCCGATGGAGGATCTCTATCATCTGGTGGCGGACGCGCTGACGGAGGATCCGCCGGTTTCGGCAAGAGACGGCGGACTCATACGGGAGGGGTATCAGGAGAAGCTGGATGAGTACCGGGAAGCCCGTGCCAGAGGGAAAGAGTGGCTCATGGAGCTGGAGATGAGGGAGAGGGAGAGTACTGGTATCAAGAGCCTGAAGGTGAAGTATAACCGTATCTTCGGCTACTGTCTGGAGGTCAGCAACAGCTTTAAGGCACAGGTGCCGGAGCATTATCTCCGAAAACAGACGCTCGCCAACGGAGAAAGATATACCACAGAGGAGCTGGGAAAATTACAGGACATGATTCTCGGGGCAGAGGAGAAGCAGAATGCACTGGAGTATGCGATCTTCTGTGAGATTCGCGATCAGATCGGAGAGAATATCGCGAGGATTCAGAAAAGTGCGAGAGAGATTGCACTGCTGGATTTTCTGATCTCTCTTTCCAGGGTGGCGACACAGAATCACTATGTCCGTCCGAGCATCAATGAGAAGGGCATCCTGAATATCAGGGAAGGCCGTCATCCTGTGGTGGAAAAGCTGATGGAAGAGGGGATGTTTGTTCATAACGATACTTCTCTTGACCAGGACAGCCACAGAATTGCGATCATTACCGGTCCGAACATGGCAGGAAAATCCACCTATATGCGGCAGGTGGCGTTGCTCACACTGATGGCGGCGATCGGCTCCTTTGTACCGGCAAGGGAAGCGGAAATTCCGGTCTGTGACAGGATTTTTACCAGAGTCGGAGCCTCGGATGATCTGGCGAGCGGGCAGTCGACGTTTATGGTAGAGATGAACGAGGTTGCGAATATCCTTCGGAACGCAACGGAAAAGTCCCTTCTGATTCTGGATGAAATCGGCAGGGGCACCTCGACCTTCGACGGTCTTTCCATCGCCTGGGCGGTGGTGGAGTATATCTCTCACGTGATCCGGGCAAAAACGCTGTTTGCCACGCATTACCATGAGCTGACAGAGCTGGAGGGAAAGCTGCCTTCGGTGCAGAACTACTGCATCGCCGTGCAAAAGAACGAGCAGGGCATCATTTTTCTCCGGAAGATTGTCCCGGGAGGGGCTGACCAGTCCTACGGCATCGATGTGGCGGGGCTTGCCGGAGTCCCGCAGGAGGTCATTGAAAGGGCAAAGGAGATTGCCGGAGAGCTGAATGATGCGGATATCCTTCTGACCACCAGAAATCTGGAGCCTACGGACTTTTCGGAAATAAAGCCTCCGGAAAAGGTGCAGGAAAAGACGCCGGGGAAAGAAGGCGAGGCTTCTCGGGGCTCGGAACTCTTGCAGAGGCTGCGGGAGCTTCCTCTTTCGAGCATCACCCCGCTGGAAGCGATCAACCTTCTTTACGAACTGCAGGAGCAGGCGAAGAGGGGAGAAGGCTGAGGAAACACTTTTCTGGCAGTTTTTCAAGACAGACAGGGACCGAAATATCAGGACAGCAGAAGAGGAAAGCAGAGATTTCCGAGAAGCCCGCAAAAGAACAGCAGAGAGGAGTCAGAGGAGTGACATGCCGATTCAAATTTTAAGTGAAGAGACAATCAATCAAATCGCAGCCGGAGAAGTGATCGAGCGCCCTCTCAGCATCGTCAAAGAGCTTCTGGAGAATGCGATTGACGCGGGAGCCGGCCGAATCTCCGTCGAGGTGCGGGAGGGCGGCAGGAGCCTGATACGCATCACGGACAATGGGCGGGGTATCCCGAAGGAGGAGGTACGGAAAGCTTTTCTCCGTCATGCCACCAGCAAGATCCGGGACGCGCGAGATCTTTTTTCTCTGGAGACGCTGGGCTTCCGCGGAGAAGCCCTTGCCAGCATCGCGGCGGTGTCGAGAGTCGAGATGATCACAAAGCAGGAAGATACGCTTCTTGCCGTGAACTATCAGATCGAGGGCGGGGTGGAAACTTCGTTTTCCGAGGTCGGCGCGCCGGAGGGGACGACCGTCCTGGTGCGGGATCTTTTTTACAACGTTCCTGCCCGCAGAAAATTTCTGAAATCACGGCAGACCGAGGACAGCAGAATCCAGGATATCCTGGAGATGGAAGCGCTTGCCCATCCGGAGATTTCCTTCCGCTATCTTCAGGAGGGGAAGGAGAGACTTCTGACCCTCGGGAACGGCAATGTGCGGGATGTGATCTATGCAATCTATGGCAGCGAGATCGCGTCGGAGCTTCTGCCGGTGACGGGGCATTATCTCACATCGTCTCTGACAGGCCTTCCGAAGCTTCATATCCGGGGCTTTCTCGGAAAGCCGGTGCTTAACCGCGCCAGCCGGAGCTTTGAAATCTATTTTGTGAATGGAAGATATGTGAAGAATCCGATGCTGGGAAAAGCAATCGAGGACGGATACCGTGCGTTTCTGATGCAGCATAAGTTCCCTTTTACCGTGCTGTTTCTTGACCTGTCTCCGGAGCTTGTGGATGTGAATGTGCATCCGCAGAAGATGGAGGTACGTTTCTCCGACGGAAACAGTGTCTATGAGGCAATGGTGGATGCGATAGAAAGAACGATGCATGAGACAGAGCTGATTGTGGATGTCCGTGAGAGAGAGATGGAAAAAGCGGAAAAGCTTCCGCACATCGAGCCCTTTGAGAAGCTGCGGGAGCAGAGATATTTCCCTGAAAGCTTTCCGAAGGATACGGAGAAAGCTGTACCGTCTCCCCCGGAAAAGGGGACAGGATTTCCGGAAATTTCCGGGATTGATTTACAGGAGAAGCTCGGAAGCTATGAGGGGGGGAAAGCGGAAGCCGGGAGAACGGCTCTGAAGGCAAGCGGTTATCAGCTTTCGGATTTTCTTTCGCCGGAGGAGACGGATTCGACAGGGGCTTCTCCCGGGATCGGCAGCGATTTTTCCGGAGGGAAAGCAGAGGATAGAAGGGCAGAGGCTTCTGCCGGGGAAACAGCTCTTCCCGAAAGCCCGGAGCAGGGCTCACTTTTTTCAGAGCGCTTTCTCTCCGAAAAAGCCAGAGAGAGTCACCGTATCATCGGGCAGGTCTTTCGGACCTACTGGCTGGTGGAATACGAGGACAGGCTTTTTATCATGGATCAGCATGCCGCCCATGAGAAGGTGAATTTCGAACGCTTCATGCGGCAGCATCGGGAGCACAGCATCGTCTCGCAGAATCTGATGCCGCCGATCCTTCTGACATTGACAGCAAGGGAAGAGGATATGCTGCAAAAGCATGAGGAGGCCTTCCGGGAGATGGGCTTTGACATAGCGTCCGTCGGGAAACGGGATTACAGTCTCTCGGCTGTCCCGGCATTGCTTCCGGACATCTCGAAGAAGGAGCTTTTTCTTGAGATGCTGGATGCGCTTCTGGAGGAGTCCTCCATGAGGACAAGCGATACCATCTACTATCGTATCGCGACGATGTCCTGCAAGGCAGCCGTAAAGGGGAATATGTCGATGAGCTTTCGGGAGGCGGAGGCACTGATTTCGGAGCTGATGGCACTGGAAAACCCCTATGCCTGTCCGCACGGTCGTCCTACGCTTATCTCTTTTTCCAGAACAGAGCTGGAAAAGAAGTTTAAGAGAATCGTATAGGAGGGCGTTATGCAGGAACGGAAAGCCCCCCTTCTCATCCTTGCGGGACCGACGGCGGTCGGTAAAAGCGAGCTCTCGCTCCGTCTCGCGAGGGAGCTTTCGGGGGAGTGCATCTCTGCGGATTCCATGCAGGTGTACAGGACACTCGATATCGGAACTGCCAAGATGACGGAAGCCGAAAGGCAGGGAGTGAGGCATCATCTGATCGATGTGATAGCGCCGGAGGAAAACTACGATGTGAAAGAGTTTCAGCATATGGGGCGGCAGGCGGTGCGGGAAACGCTTCAAAACGGACATCTGCCGATTCTGGTCGGGGGGACGGGCTTTTACATCCAGGCACTTCTCTACGGGATTGATTTCACGGAGGAGAGGGGAGACGGGGAGATCCGAGAAGCGCTGGAGAAAGCTGCGGAGACAGAGGCGGGAAGACGCGGACTTTATGAAAAATTACAACAGACGGATCCTCTTTCCGCAGAGCGGATTCACAGCCGCAATATCAAGAGAATTATCCGGGCGCTGGAGTTTTATGAGATTCATCATATGCCGATTTCCCTTCACAATGATGCGGAAAAGAAACGGGAAGCCTGCTATGATGCACAGTTCTTTGTGCTTTCCGATGAGAGAGAGGCGCTCTATGAAAGAATCAACCGGCGTGTGGATGCGATGATGGCGGGAGGTCTTTTGGAAGAGGCAGAAAGACTCTACCGCTCCGGGATCGACAGGGGAGCGACCTCCATGCAGGGGATAGGCTACCGGGAGCTGTTTCGCTATTTTGACGGCGCATGCTCTCTGCCGGAGGCTGTCGAAGCCATCAAAAAAAACAGCAGAAATTATGCCAAGCGCCAGTTTACTTGGTTTCGAAGAGAAGAGTCCGCGATATGGGTGCATCTCCCGGACTTTTCCTATGACAAGGAGAAGATAAGCTCATGGATCAAAGAGAAATGTATGAAGCACTGGGGATTGACGGAAGCGTCTTTCGGTACTGCGAGTCAGTCCTTGACACCCTGAGGGGGCGCTTCCGGGAGATTGATGAGATTTCTGAATACAATCAGCTGAAGGTGGTAAAGGCGATGCAGGATGCCCATATCTCGGAGGCGCATCTCTACGGCTCCAACGGCTACGGTCACAATGATATCGGGCGGGATGCGCTGGAGGAGGTGTACGCAAAAGCTTTTCATACCGAGGACTCACTGGTACGCTCGCAGATCACCTGCGGCACTCATGCGCTTTCCGTCGCGCTCTTTGCCTGTCTTCGTCCGGGGGACGAGATGCTCTGCCCGGCGGGAGGTCCCTATGATACCCTGGAGGAAATTATCGGGATCCGTCCGTCTCTGGGTTCTCTTCGGGAGCTTGGCGTCAGCTACCGGCAGGTGGAGCTTCTCCCAGACGGCTCCTTCGACTATGACAGGATCCGGGAAGCTGTCCATGAGAAGACGCGACTTGTCGAGATTCAGCGTTCCAAGGGCTACAGCAGCCGGAACACCTTCTCCCCGGAGCAGATCGGGGAACTGATCCGCTTTGTCAAGTCCCTCAAGCCGGAGCTGATCTGCATGGTGGACAACTGCTACGGAGAATTTGTCAGGAGAACGGAGCCCAGTGATTTTGGCGCGGATCTGCTTGTCGGTTCCCTCATCAAGAATCCGGGCGGCGGACTCGCCCCGGTCGGCGGTTATATCGCCGGGAAAAAGGAGCTTATTGACAGCTGCAGTGTACGTCTCACTGCGCCGGGACTCGGAAAGGATGTCGGTCCCTCCCTCACAGTCAATAAGGATTTCTATCAGGGCTTCTTCCTCTCGCCGTCTGTCACGGCGAATGCGGAAAAGGCGGCGATCTTTGCCGCCAGTATCTATGAGTCTCTGGGCTTTCACTGCCATCCGGGTGCAGATGCCGAGAGAAACGATATCATTCAGGCGATTACCCTCCGTTCTCCGGAGGCGGTTACCGCCTTCTGCGAGGGGATCCAGGCGGCGTCACCCATCGACTCCTTTGTGAAGCCCTATGCCGATGAGATGCCGGGTTATGACAGCAAGGTGATTATGGCGGCAGGCGCCTTTGTACAGGGCTCCAGCATTGAGCTGAGCGCGGACGCACCGATGCGGGAACCCTACAATGTCTACTTCCAGGGGGGACTGACCTGGCAGCATGCGAAGTTCGGCATCATGAAGAGCCTGCAAAAGCTGGCAGAGAGAGGGCTTGTCACGCTCCCCTTAGATAACGCCGAGGATGTCGGTATCATTTTGATGTAGTGCCATGTCAATACGGCGGAGGCCCCTCTCCTCGGGGCAGGATATTTCGGAATTCGTCAGTTCTCCTTCATTGAGAAATTGCGGCTCCTGTGCTAGGATATAGGAACTGTAGGCTCCTGGAAACAGGAGGCAATATATGCAAAAAACATGGAAAGAGCTACGGGAAAAGCATCCGGAGGAGCTGCCGAGGGAGAAGTGTCTCCGGCTTGGCGAAGGGGCTCTTACGGATACGGAGCTTCTGGCGGTGCTGCTTCGTACCGGCACGAAAGACTGCTCTGTCTTGTCCCTTGCGGAGAAGGTTCTGAACTTCCGTCCCGCCTTTGACGGTCTGGTGGGACTGATGCACTTCTCGATTTCCGAATATCGGGAGATCCGCGGGATAGGGAAGACCAAAGCCATAGAGCTTGCCTGTATCGGAGAGATAGCGCGCCGCATCTGGAAAAGAGAGAAGCGGGTGCTCCGAAAGCATTTCGCGAGGGCAGAGGATATTGTGGAATATTACAAGGAGGATCTTCGGACCCTGTCTCACGAGGAGCTTCATGTCATGTATCTGGATCATCGGATGCAGCTGCTCCGCTCCTGTGTGCTGTCCGTCGGCAGCTGCAGCCGTACGGTGGCTTCCCCTCGGGAGATCTTTACCAAGGCGCTTCGCGCGGAGGCAAGCTGCATGGTGATGGTACATAACCATCCGAGCGGCGATCCGTATCCCTCGAGAGAAGACAGGCAGTTTACAAAGGAGCTTTACCGGGCAGGACAGCTGATCGGAATCACGCTCCTTGATCACATTATTATCGGGGACAACCGCTACTACAGCTTCAAGGAACAGGAAGAATTATAGCTTTGGAAGAACAGAAAAAGACAAAATAT
Organism: uncultured Oribacterium sp.; assembly: GCA_963545355.1. Lineage (GTDB taxonomy): Bacteria > Bacillota > Clostridia > Lachnospirales > Lachnospiraceae > Oribacterium. The sequence goes on from CAUUIW010000005.1 coordinate 11,585, forward strand.
ATCTTTATCATACTGGTGGCGTTTTCCGTCATGCTGATCGTCCTGTCGATGGTCAAGGACGGACTCATGAATCCGATGAGGAACACGGTCGGGATCGTGCTGGAGCCGATGCAGACCGGGGTTAACCGTCTGGGGCTCAGCATCTATAATGAGCTGAAAATGCGTGTGGATATCCAGGATCTGGAGAAGGAGAATCAGGGACTTCGGGACAGGATCTCCGTCCTCACCGAGGAGAACAATGTCCTGAAGCAGAACGACGAGGAGCTTTCCCGGCTCCGGGCGCTCTACAAGATGGATCAGGAATATCTGCAATATCAGAAGGTCGGAGCCCATGTTATCGCGAAGGATTCGGAAAATTGGTTTCAGGTCTTCCGAATCGACAAAGGCTCGAAGGACGGCATCCGCGTGGATCAGAATGTGATCGGGAATGGAGGACTGGTCGGTATCGTCACGGATGTCGGACTGAACTATGCCACGGTCCGCTCCATCATTGACGATGAGTCGCGTGTTTCCGCGATGGGGCTTACCTCGGGAGATGTCGGCATCGTTGCCGGAGATCTGACGCAGTATGAGCAGGGGCGTCTCAGGATCACGGATTTCGCGAAGGATGCGACTGTGCAGGACGGAGACCGTATCGTCACCAGCAATATTTCCTCGAAGTTCATGCCGGGGATTCTGATCGGCTATGCGGTGGACATCAAGGAGGATAACGAGCGTCTCAGTAAGAACGGCTATCTCATCCCGGCGGCGAATTTTGAGGATCTCCGGGAGGTGCTTGTGGTGTTGGATGTAAAGTCGGATTCCTTCCGGAATGATGACGGCTCCGCGGAGCTGCTTCCCGCAGAGGATACTCAGCCGGAGACAGAAAGTCTCACCGACGGAGCAGAAGAGAGCAGCGGCGCACGGGAAACGGCAGCCTCCTCCGGCAGCTCTGTTCCGGAAACCAATATCCCGTAACTTTTAAAGAGGAATTGTTTTGAAGCAGATTCGTTTTCAAAGAACAGGAAATAGAAAATTTTCGAAGAGAATCTGGCGGAGAAGGATAAGGCTTCTCCTGGAGATTCTGGTGCTGGTTTTGGCGTTTCTCGTACAGACTAGCATTTTTCCATTGATTCCGTTTTTATCCTCGACACCCAATCTTCTCTTGATTCTGACCTTTTCCTACGGCTTTCTACGAGGAAGTATGCCGGGGATGATTTACGGGCTGTTTGCGGGACTTTTGATGGATCTGTTCTATTCCGGTCCCTTTGGATTCTATACTCTCATTTTCCTGAGCATCGGATATGCCAACGGCTTTTTTAACCGTTTCTACTATGAGGAATATCTGACACTGCCGGTCAGCATGTGCATTGTCAGTGAGCTTCTGTATCACAGCTACATCTATATTTTCCGCTTTTTGATTCGTGCGAAGTTCGATCTGCTGTATTATTTTTTCCATATCGTCTTCCCCTCGATCGTGTTTTCCGTGCTTGTGACGATGGTGCTGTATCGCTTTGTCTTTACGGCGAATGAGAAACTGAAGGAGTAAAGGATTTATGTGGAAAGAAATTCGTGCCTTTTGCAGGGAAATGCTGCAGCATCTGTTTCAGTCGAGACTCTTTGCGCTCGCGCTGCTCTTCATCTTTCTGTTTTCCGTTCTTACTGTAAAGCTGTTTCGCCTGCAGATTATCTACGGAAAGCAGTACATGAGTCAATATCAGGGACAGACCCTGAAGGAGGTCAGCTCTGTCGGCACCCGCGGTAATATCTATGACAGAGAGGGAAAGCTGCTTGCCTACAATGCGCTGCAATACAATATCACGATCTCTGCGGATGATGCGTATGACACTTCAGACAGGGGAATCAATTCCAGAAATCTGATGCTCTATCATCTGGCAAAAATCATCGGAAAGTACGGCTACAGTGTTAAAAGCCAATACAAGATTTCCGAGGGAACAGACGGCGGGTTCCGTTTTACGACAGGCTCGGAGGAAGAAAAGAGGAGGTTTCTCTCCAATGTCCTCGGGGTCGATATCACGAAAATCACGGAAAAACAGATGGGGATGGATGCGGAAGCCGTGTTTGAAAGCTCGGTCACGAGATATCGTTTTGACCAGGTGAAGGAAGAAAACGGACAGCTGCTTTCCCCTTCGGTCGAAGATCTTTTTACCATGGTTTCGATTCTCTATACCATGAGACTCACCTCCTATCAGAGATTTCAGAGCACTACCATCGTGGAGAATATCTCGAAGGAGTGCATGACGGAGATTTCAGAGAATAAGGGAGAGTTGCTCGGGGTCAATGTCGAGGATGTATCGGTCAGAAGGTATAACTATGCCCCTTATCTTTCCCATATCATCGGCTATACAGGCAAGATTCAGGAGTCTCAGCTGCAGGACCTTCAGGAGCAGGATCCGAGCTATGAGATCAATGACACCATCGGAGTCTGGGGTCTGGAGAAGAGTGAGGAGAGTATCCTGAAGGGGAAGAAGGGCAGAAAGGTCATGTACTTGAACTCCGTCGGCTCCATCCTGAAGGTGGTGAGCGATACCGAGTCACAGTCCGGGGATGATCTTTACACCACCATCTCCGCCAATGATTCGATCGCGATCTATCATCTTCTGGAGCAGGAGCTTGCGGGTATCCTGGTTTCGAAAATCACGGAGGATGATATCGTAAACCAGAATGTGAAGCAGTCTCAGATCATGATACCGGTGAAAGATGCCTACTATCAACTGGTACACAATCACGTTCTGGATGTGGAGCATTTCCGTGCGGAGGATGCCAAACCCGCGGAGAAGCAGATTGCGGAGAGCTTTTCCGCCTATAAAGAGAGCGTCATGAGCCGTATCGATCAGGAGATGAGCTCCGGGGAAAGCCATAGTCTTTCGGAGCTTCCGAGAGATATGCAGGCATTTATCGTCTATCTCTATGACTATATCAACAGGGAGGAGGCGGGGATTATCAACAGTGATGATCCGAAGTACCTGAAGTCTGTGGCGAAGCAGCAGTGGAAGGATGACAGGATCTCTCTCCGTGACTTTATCATGAAGGGGATCGAGGAGGACTGGGTCAATGCCTCTCATCTGGAGCTGACCGGAGACTATTCGGATACCGGCACGATTTATCAGCTCTTTGTACAGTATCTGGAGAACGCTGCGAGAAATGATGCTTCCTTCGATCAGCTGCTGTATAAGTATGCGATCAGCGCGAAAAGGATACGTCCGAGCCTTCTTATGATGGCGCTGCTGGAGCAGGGATTGCTGCCGGATGATCCGGGAGCCTACCGCCAGCTTTCCGGCATGGACAACCACTTTGCCTATACCTATTTTATTGATAAAATCCGGCGGATCCAGATCACGCCGGCACAGCTGGCCCTGGATCCCTGTAACGGCTCCGTCGTCGTCACCGATGTACACACGGGAAAGATCCGTGCGCTTGTAACCTACCCCGGCTTTGACAATAACCGTATCTCGGATCCGGTCTACCTTCGGAAATGCAATGATGACCTGTCTCTGCCGCTTCTCAACAATGCGACACAGACGCAGCTTGCGCCGGGCTCGAGCTTTAAGCCCATTACCTCCGTGGCGGCATTGGAGACCGGCGCCATCACAACAGATACCACCCTGGAGTGCACTGGCATTTTTGAAGAGGTTACACCGGCGATCCGCTGCTGGATCTATCCGCTGGGGCATGGCAGGGAAAATCTTGTGGACGGCATCAAGAACTCCTGCAACTATTTCTTTGCCGCTCTGGGACATCGGCTCTCGATGAACCAGAACGGGCAGTACGACCAGCAGCTCGGTCTGTCCCGGATCAAAACCTATGCGACGATGTTCGGACTTGCGGACAAGAGCGGGGTCGAGCTGGATGAGGCAAGCCCCCGGATCTCCGATAAGGATCCGGAACGTTCCGCGATGGGACAGGGGACTCACGCCTACAATAATGTGCAACTGAACAAGTACATCACTGCTGTGGCAAACCGGGGAACACTCTATGACTTAAGCATCGTGGATCATGTCTCTGACCCTGCCGGAAGCGTCATTTCAACCACAAATCCGAAGGTGGATCAGGAACTTTCCATCTCTCCGTCAACCTGGAATGCGGTGCATACCGGACTTCGTGAGGTGATCACGGAGGGAGTCGCGAAGAAGGTCTTTCAGGGAGAAAGAATCGCGGTTGCCGGAAAAACCGGTACGGCACAGGAGAGAGAGGATCGCGGAAACCATGCGGTATTCGTTTCCTATGCCCCCTACGATGCACCGCAGATTTCGGTAACCGTGACGATTCCCTACGGATATTCCTCCGGAAATGCGGCAAACCTTGCGAAGCTGGTGTATCACTACTGCTTTGGTGAGACGACACTGGATCAGATTCTGCAGCAGGATGCGGGCGCGATTCAGTCTATGAGTGTCAGTGATTGAGGAAAAGTATGAAATTTGATTATGATTTAAAAAAATATGATCTTCGCCTCTTTTTCTACATAATTGTTCTGAATGTGCTGGGCATCTTTATCGTGAGATCTGCCACCAATGCGCCCTCCTTTAAGGACGCGATTGTGGTGCGGCAGATCATGGGAAGCTTTGCGGGACTTTTTCTCTGTATCCTGCTTTCCATCGTGGATTATCGTTTCTGGCTGAAGCATGCAAACGGCATTTATCTGGTTTCCGTGCTGTTCCTTGCCGGGGTGAAGATCTTCGGAACTGCCGCGGGACACAATGCCGATCGCTGGATCCGTCTCCCCATCATCGGGCAGGTCCAGCCGGCGGAGTTTGTCAAGATCGGTCTCATCATTTTTTTCGCGGCGTATTTTGCGAAGATTAAGGAAAATATCAATCAGATTCATGGCTTTTTTCTGGCATTTCTCCTCTATCTGCTTCCGATTTTCCTGATTCTGATTGAGCCGAATCTATCGACGGCTGTCATCATCACTGTCATCATTGCCATGATGCTTTTTGTCTCGCCCTTTAAGAGAAGCTACATCCTGACAATCTGTGCTGTGGGGGTGGTGCTTCTGTTCCTTTTTTTCTATCTGTTCCGTTCCGGGCTCTATGATAAAATTCCGCTGCTCCGGGGATATCAGGCAAATCGAATTTTAACTTTTTTAGACCCCTCTAAAAATGCACAGACGTTTCGCCAGCAGCTTTACTCGATTATGGCGATAGGCTCGGGACAGTTGAACGGAAAAGGGCTGTATAATCAGTCGATTTTCTCGATTAAGAACGGAAATTTTCTGTCCGAGGAGGACAATGACTTTATCTTCGCGGTAATCGGAGAGGAGCTGGGCTTCCGCGGCTCCGTCGTGATCCTGATTCTGTTCTTGTTGATTGTCATTGAATGTCTTATAATAGCTCATAAGACAAAAAATTTATCGGGAAGGTTAATCTGTGTCGGCGTGATGGCATGGATTGGTTTTCAGACCTACACGAATATTGCTGTAGCGACAGGCTTGTTTCCGAATACAGGAGTCACTTTGCCCTTCTTTTCACGAGGTGTGAGCTCGCTGATTTCTGTCTATGCGGGACTGGGGCTTGTCGCGAATGTTTCCTTGCAGAGGGAAGGATAGGAGGACTTTGACATGAAAGTTGGATTGATCGCACATGATTCCAAGAAAAAGCTCATGCAAAATCTCTGCATTGCCTATCGCGGTATTTTAAGCAAACATGATTTATACGCAACCGGGACGACAGGCGTTTTGATTGAAGAGGTAACCAACCTGAGAATCCACAAGTTTCTGCCCGGAGAGACAGGGGGTGCGAGACAGCTGGCATCCCAGATTGAGCAGGGCAATCTGGATATCGTGATTTTTCTGCGAGATCCGCTCCATATGAAAGCAACAGAGCCGGAGGTGAATTCTGTCGTTCGTCTCTGTGATATCTACAATATCCCCATTGCAACCAATCTTGCCACGGCGGAGCTTTTGATTCATGCGCTGGAGAGAGGGGAGCTGGAGTGGAGAAATATCTGAGGCGGCGGAAGAACAGGGCAGAGTTTAAAGGCTTATACAGAATCGGGGGTAGCTGCCTTTTGCTCCCGGTTCTTTTTCTGACCGTGCTGCTGTCCGGATGTGAGCCCAGACTGAAGGAAGCATACAACTCGGAAGAGTCTCTGCAAAGGATGCGTTCGCTGACAGAGGAGGGGACGGAGCAGCTGAGAGCCGACAGCTTTGCCAGGTCCCTGGCAGTGCCGGGGGTGACGGATTTCAACTCGGAGGAGATGTCCGCTCCCAGTTATGCGCTGATGGATATTTCCGGTGCAGTGCATCCGGATGCCCTTGCGTATCAGAAGCCCTATATGAGAGTCTACCCGGCATCCATTACGAAGCTGATGACTGCTCTCGTCTGTCTTCAGAATGTCAGGGATCTGGAACAGGAGTTTACCGTGACGGAAAATTCCGTGATCCGGGATTCCGGCAGTTCCCTGGCACAGCTTCATCCGGGCGACAGAATCAGTATCCGAAACCTTCTCTACGGCATGCTGCTCCCTTCCGGCAATGATGCCGCTGTCGCCGTGGCGGAGGCGACAGCAGGCTCGATTCCCCGCTTTGTTGTCATGATGAATGAGGAGGCGCTCCGGCTCGGCTGTACCGGTACCCATTTTGTGAATCCGCACGGTCTTCCGGATGACAATCATTTTACGACAGCCTATGATATCTATCTGATTCTCCGGGAAGTCATGAAGTATGATGAGTTTCGTGACATTGTTTCCAAAAGAGACTATTCCGTCAGCTATCAGGATAAAAACGGTCATGTGAGGACACAGAAATGGGAGATTTCGAACCGCTATCTTCTGGGAGAGGAGGAGATCCCGGGGGGGCTCAGTATGCTTGGCGGAAAAACCGGCACCACTCTGAAGGCGGGCTACTGTCTTGCACTTGCCGTAAGGAAGGATGACAGCGGAAAAGAGTACATTTCCATCGTGATGAAGAGCAAAACCAAAGATGAGCTCTATCAGAATATGTCTGCCTTGCTGGAAAAAATCCATTAAAGTGCACAGATTTTCCCTATTGAACTGAAGGCATTTGTATAATATGATGAGAGTATCAAAAGCAATTCTCCACAGGCTTTTCTGCAGCGGAGGACAGCTTTATGAGATGAAATCAAAATGAGATAACAATCAGGAGGTGCTTCTATGGTAGAGTTAATCGTAGGCGAGAGAGGCAAGGGTAAGACAAAGCAGCTTTTGGATCGTGCCAATGCCGTCATTAAAGAAGCAAAGGGCACGGTGGACTACCTCGACAAATCAGCACAGCACATGTATGAGCTGAACAATCGCATTCGTTTAATCAATGTCAATGAGTTCCCTTTGGGAACGGAGGACGCCTTCCTTGGTTTCATAAGCGGCATTGTTTCTCAGGATCATGATCTTGAATATATGTTCCTGGACAGTTTCTTAAAGATCGCATCTCTTGAAGGTCAGAATATCCTCTCCTGTATTCGGAAGCTGGAAGAGCTGGGAGAGAAATACAAAATCAACTTTGTTTTGAGTGTTTCCCTTGCAGAAAAAGATCTGCCGGAGGAATTAAAGAAGAATGTAGTGGTATCTCTCTAAGATCACAAGATGGCAGCACAGAAGGTCAATCCAAAATCAAGATCGAGCTTTCGACCCAATGTAGGGATGATAATCTTTTTGATTATTTTTCTCTACATTGTTTTTAGTGTGTACTCCTACTGGACCAGGCCGGAAATCCGCTACTATGAAGTACAGTCCGGCGGGATTGTACAGGAGAAGCGCTATACCGGGCTGATCCTCCGTTCCGAAGAAGTCATAAACAGCGAAAGCACTGGCTTTATCCACTATTACGTGAAGGAGGGGAGACGGACCGGCGTCAATCATCCGGTCTATTCCATCGACGCAAGCGGTGCACTTGAGCAGTATCTGAAAGCTCACCCGGAGGCGGAAGGGGAGATGTCCGCGGAGGAAAAAAATGATCTCCTGACCAAGCTTCAGAATTTCAGTATTGCCTTTGAAAATCAGAATTTTTCAGAGCTGTATACCCTGAAAGACAGTCTGGAGACCGATGCCCTGTCCCTTCACGGCCGTCTGGAGCCGGAAGAGCTGGATCAGGCAATGCGGGATCTGGGGATACGCTATCAGACGGTGAATTCCGGAAAAGCCGGCATCGTTTTGATGACCGTGGACGGGATGGAGAATCTCAATGAAAAGGCAGTGACAAGGGGAATTTTTCAGCATCCGAAGCGCAGTGTCAGGAGCATCCACAGCGGACAGGAGGTACGGGAAGGAGAGCCGGCATATAAGCTTGTAACCGGGGAACGCTGGGAAATTGTTTTTCCGGTGACAGAGGAGGAGCGCGGAAAATATCAGGATGTCAAGTCGATTACGGTATATTTTCCGGATCAGAATCTGACCGCCGGAGCGGATCTTTCTCTCTATACCGCAAGGGATGGCGGGGTCTACGGAAAACTCAGCCTGAACGACTATATGGAGAGCTTTCTGAGTGAGCGCTTTATCAGCTTCACCCTCCCCAGCGATGCCAATACCGGACTGAAGATTCCGATTTCAGCCATTACCAAAAAAGATTTCTATGTGGTGCCGAAGGATTTTATGGGTACGGAGAACGGTGAGACGGGCTTTTATCGTCTGGATGGAAAGGAGGGAGAGAAGACTTCCTTTGTTCCCACGGAAATTTACCGTATTGATGAGCGCTACTGCTATATAAGAATCTCGGACGGCTCTGATCCCAGGCTTCTGAAAACCGGAGATATTCTGCGGAAAAGAGGAACGCAGCAGAGCTACAGTGTCGGTCCGGTTAAAACCATACAGGGAGTATACAATATCAACAAGGGCTATTGTGTTTTCCGTCAGATCCTTCCGCTGGAGAGCAATGAGGATTATATGATTGTTCAGGACAAGAACGATTACAGTATCGCAGTTTATGATCATATCGTTCTGAACGCATCGCAGGTCAGCGAAGGACAGGTGATTTATCAGTAGCATCTTTCCCGAAAACCTTCATCTTTCTTTCAAAATCATCCTTCTGTATCCTGAATCCATTTTTTATAGACCGGATCAATGATCTCCATATTTTTATGGGGCTTAACCGCTCCCTCCTGCTCGATTTGCCGCGCATATCCTAAGCGTTCCGGAGGTAGGGGGACATGTCATAGTCTTTGATAAATTCAATGAAGCTGGAAAGCCTGTGCGGGACGAAACCGCCCTTTTTCCAGATGATGCCGAAGCGGCTATGGGAAGCGGGGGAGAGAGGAACCGCCGCGAAATCGACGGGGTTGATGATCAGCGAGCCATAGAGGAAGGCGCCGCAGTCCCCGCCCCGTACCATATTCAGGATGGTATAGAGCTGGCTGCTGTACATCAGCACATCCGGCCGCAGACCGGCGGCATCGTACTTGGCGCTGATGATCCGGTTCAGCACGGAATCGGTATTGAAGAGGATGACCCGTTCTCCCTTCAGCATATCCATGGTGACCGCCGTTTCCCGAAAATAGGGATGGGTTCTGGAGACGCAGTAGGTGATGGAGTCCCGCATGAGCTCGAAGCTGTAGTAACGTTCGATATGCGGGAAATCCATATTGACCAGCGCCAGATCCAGACGGTCGCTGTCTACCATTGCCCTGGCTCGGACGGAGCCGTATTCGAAGAGCTGGACGGGGATGTCGCAGCGGCTCTGGAAGCGCTGTGTGATGCGGGGAAAAAACAGGGTGCTCATCACCGGCGGGATGCCGATCTTCAGAGGAACCCGGCTTCGGGCGAGTTCGGAAAACGCCGTATGCATCTCCCGGCTCTCCCGGAGGAGCTGCTCTGCCCGCTCATAGAAGAGCTGTCCCTCTGAGGTGACGGAGATCCTGTTTTTCTGATGGTTCAGGAGCTTTAAGTGAAATTCTTTCTCCAGATCCCGGACAGAGACGGAGATGGTGGGCTGTGAGACGAAGAGCTCCTCCGCAGCGCGGGAAATGCTCTGATAGCGGCAGACGGAGCAGAAGTATTCCAGCTGATTCAGCGTCATGACGGTACCTCCCTTTTTATAGAGTATAGCAGCTTTCAGCATAAAAAAAACCTATGCTGAGGCAGATTAAAACAAATATATAAATATCTGTCTTCTATCTATAATGAAAACAAGACAAGCGAGATTACGGATGGCCATCTGACATTCTCTGCAGGAAATACGCACTTATTTCAGGAGGTATGTACACTATGAGTCCTGCTCTTATCACGCTCTTGTTTCTGCTCTTCGCCATCGTCATGTTCGTAACGGAAAAAATTCCGCTGGGGCTGACCTCGATGATCGTCTGCATCGGACTGATCATCACCGGCGTTTTGGATGTAAAGACGGCATTCTCCGGCTTCATCGACAGCAATGTGATCCTCTTTGTCGCGATGTTCATCGTGGGCGGCGCCCTTTTTGAGACGGGGATGGCAAATGAAATCGGCGGGCTGGTCACCCGGTTTTCCAGGACGGAAAAGGGACTCATTGTCGCGATCATGGGTATCGTCGGCATTATGAGCGGTTTCCTCTCCAATACCGGCACGGCCGCCATTCTGATCCCGGTCGTGGTGGGGATCGCCAGTAAATCTGGCTTCAGGAGATCGCGCCTTTTGATGCCGCTGGTGTTCGCGGCGGCGATGGGCGGGAACCTCTCCCTGATCGGCGCGCCGGGCAACATGATCGGGCAGAGCGTCCTGCAGGAGGCGACGGGAGAGAGCTTCGGCTTCTTCGAATATGCGATCGTGGGAGTTCCCATCCTCCTGCTGGGTATCCTCTTCTATGCGACCGTCGGCTTCCGCCTCCTTCCGAACCATGACGTAGCGGAGGAGGGCTCCGCCTTCGAGGAGGGAAAGGACTACGGCAAGGTGCCCGGGTGGAAGAAGCGGCTTTCGCTCCTGATCCTGGTGGCGACCTTACTGGGAATGATCTTTGAGAAGCAAATCGGGATCAAGCTCTCCGTGACCGGCTGCATCGGCGCGATCCTTCTGATTCTGACCGGCGTGATCTCCGAAAAGGAGGCGCTGCGGTCGATCGATCTGAAGACAATCTTCCTCTTCGGAGGAACCCTGTCGCTGGCTTCCGCGCTGCGGGATACCGGCGCCGGACAGATGATCGCGGATACGGTCATCGGCGCGCTGGGCGTAAACCCCTCTCCCTATGTCCTGACCTTCGCAGTGTTCATCATCTGCTGTGTGCTGACCAACTTCATGTCCAATACCGCCACGACGGCCCTGATAGCGCCGATCTGCCTTTCCATTGCGCAGGGAATGGGCGCGGATCCCAAGGCGGTGCTGATGGCATGCGTCATCGGCGGCTCCTGCGCCTATGCGACCCCGATCGGCATGCCGGCGAATACGATGGTGCTGGGCGTCGGCGGATATAAATTCACCGACTATGTAAAGAGCGGACTCCCGCTCATGCTTATCGCTACGGCGGTGAGCATGATTCTTCTGCCCATCGCCTTCCCCTTCTTCCCCGGCTGAGAGGCGCGGCGGGATCCGTCCGGAGAAAAAGACAAAAGCAGAAGGAGAGTACGGATATCCGCAGCGGTTTCACAGCTTCATCAGGTCATTCACCGACAGGCGGTATGGGTACACATTTTCAGGAGGAAAAAATGTCAAACGAAAAACAGATGCAGAGGTTTACCGAGATTATGTCGCAGTTCGTCGGCTTCACGGCAAAGAAGCTGCCGGACGACGTCATCGCGAAGCTGGAGGAGCTACGCGGCAGGGAGGATTCGCCCATGGCGAAGGTCATCTATGACACCATGTTCCGGAATCAGAAGCTGGCGGTGGAGCTGAACCGGCCGTCCTGTCAGGACACCGGTGTGCTGCAGTTCTGGGTGAAGTGCGGCACAGGCTTCCCCTATATGGACGATTTGGAGGCGGCGCTGGTTTCGGCGATGGTGCAGTCCACGAAGGAGACACCGCTTCGGCACAATTCCGTGGAGACCTTCGACGAGTACAACACCGGGAAAAATGTGGGCAAGGGGACGCCCACGGTATGGTGGGACATCGTGCCGCACTCCGATCAGTGCGAGATCTATACCTATATGGCGGGCGGCGGCTGCACGCTGCCGGGAAACGCCACGGTGCTGATGCCCGGCGAGGGCTATGAGGGCGTGACGAAGTTCGTGCTGGATCGAATGACCTCCTATGGGCTCAATGCCTGCCCGCCGCTTCTGGTGGGCGTGGGAGTGGGGACCTCCGTGGAGACAGCGGCGATGAACTCCAAAAAGGCGCTGATGCGGAGCGTGGGGTCCCATAACCCCAATGAAAGGGCGGCGAAGATGGAGCGGCTTCTGGAGGACGGCATCAATGCGCTGGGGCTCGGCCCGCAGGGTATGGGTGGCAGATATTCCGTCATGGGCGTGAACATCGAAAATACGGCGCGGCATCCCTCTGCCATCGGCGTGGCGGTGAACGTGGGCTGCTGGAGCCACCGGAGAGGGCACATCACTTTTGACAGAGAGCTGAACTTCAGCGTAGACACCCATACCGGCTTCGAATATCAGGAAGCCTGACAGGAAAGGAGAAGAACATGTCAGTCAGAGTCGAAAACGGGAAGAAAATCCTGACTACGCCGCTCAGCAGGGAGGATCTTAAGGACATCCATATCGGCGATGTGATTTATCTGGATGGGGATATCACCACCTGCCGCGACGTGGCGCACCGCAGGGTCGTGGAGGAGGGGCGGAAAATCCCCGTGGATGTCAGAGACGCGGCGATCCTCCATGCCGGACCGATCATCCGCCCGCTGGGAGAGGACAAGTACGAGATGGTTTCCGTCGGACCGACGACCTCCATGCGGATGGAGAAATTCGAGTATGAATTCGTGAAGGCCACCGGCGTCCGGGTGATCGTGGGCAAGGGAGGCATGAGGGAGAATACCGCCCGCGCCTGCGAGGAGTTCGGCGCGATTCATTGCGTATTTCCCGCGGGGAACGCGGTGGTCGCCGCGGTAGAGGTGGAGGAAATCGTCGAGGCGGAGTGGAAGGATCTGGGGATGCCGGAGACGCTGTGGCACTGCCATGTGAAGGAGTTCGGGCCGCTGATCGTCTCCATCGACAGCTACGGGAGGAATTATTTCGAGGAAAAGAAGCTGGAGTACAATCGGAAAAAGGAGGAGCAGATTGCGATAATCAGCAGCCAGGTCGGCTTTATCAGGTAGCGGAAGCGCTGCGGACGGATAATACCTGGAAATATCGGCATGCCCTTCGGAGAAAGCAGGGAGGAGCCGCCGCTCTGCGATATGCTACCCCCGAGCAGGACACGGAAATATAAAACCTGCTTGGGGGTATTTCTATGTCCAGAAAAAGCAGGATCGAACTCTGCCTTTGCAATCGGGGATACTGCTTAACTCAACAAAGACAGGACCTATTCTCTCTGCTATAATGATGGCAGTTGAGCCTATCTTCATGACAAGGAAAGATGGTCAAAATGGTATGGGAGTTTCTTAAAAATATTATAAGTTTTGTAAACAATTCCGACTCTGCGGGGGCTTTGCGATTGACAAGCAAGAGAAAACCATTACAATAGCAGAGAATGCTGGTCTCAAAGGGAGAAGAGGATGAGTTTTTTTTCGGATATTATGAATGGTTTACATCTGAAGAGTAATGATGATTATGATTTGGATGATGACTACGGGTTTGAGGATGAATATGACGATGAACCGAGAGGCTCCGGCTTTTCGGGCAGAAGATCAGAGGACGATTATGACATGGATGAGGAAGAGGAAGTTGTCACTCCCAGACTTCGTCTTTTCTCACAGAGGAAAAGTCCGGAACCTGTGAGAAGGGCTGCCGGCTTCGATGTGGTGATGGTTCGCCCCTCGACCATGGATGAAGCGAGGGTAATCTGTGATCATCTTCTGAACGGAACCTCCGTGGTTCTGAATATGGAGGGCTTTCACGGCGGGATGTCTCAGAGGATTGCGGATTTTGTCTGCGGCTCGGTGTATGCGATTGGCGGCAGCCTTCAGGGAATCTCCAACAATATCTTTATTGCAACACCGGATAATGTAAACCTTACCGGAGATTTCAAGGATTTGCTGAGAGGAACGGAAAACCTGAACAATGTAAACGGCAATATACGACTTCGTGTATAAGAGGATCGGAGTACGGGGGACATACCTTTGGGTATGCCCCTTTTGGATTGCAGGGGAAACGGCATGAAAGAAAATCTGACAATAAGCACGGGCAGGGAGAAGCCCTATGAGATCTGGATTCGTGAGGACTTTCAGGAGCTGAGGGAAGCGCTATTGACACTCTCTCTTCAGGACAGGAAGGTTCTGATTGTCACAGATACGCATGTGGCTCCGCTTTACCTCTCGGAAATATCTTCGATATTGTCCTCTGTTTTTTCTTCGGTCAGTACCATCATCCTCGAAGAGGGAGAAGAGCATAAGCAGCTTTCCGAGATTCAGAAAATCTATGAGAAAGCCATCGAGGAGGGACTGGACCGAAAGGATCTCTTTGCCGCACTCGGCGGGGGGGTTATCGGGGATATGACTGGCTTTGCAGCCGCCACCTATCTCCGCGGGATCCCCTTTCTGCAGATTCCGACAACCCTGCTTTCTCAGCTGGATTCCAGCATCGGAGGAAAGACAGGCGTGGATTTCCTTTCCTATAAAAATATGGTCGGTGCCTTTCATCAGCCGCTGCTGGTCTACTCCGGCGTCTCTGCACTCGATACTCTGGAGGACAGACAGTTTGCATCAGGAATGGGCGAGATGATCAAGCATGCGCTTCTCTACGACAGGGCATATTTTGATTTTCTCTATGAAAATCGGGGGAAAATCGCTCTCCGCGACAGGGAATGCCTGTTTCGGGCGATTCTCTGGAGCGATACCATCAAGCGCGAGATCGTGGAGAAGGATCCGACAGAGAGGGGAGACAGAAAGCTTTTGAACTTCGGACATACTCTGGGGCATGCCATCGAGAGAACCGCGCATTTCCGCTATACGCACGGGCAGTGCGTCGCCCTGGGCTGTCTCCTCGCGATCGGGCTTTCCGGGACGGCAGTTTCCGGGCAGGAGACAGAGAGGGTGAGGGAGCTGATGCGGAGCATGGGGCTCCTGACCGAACTTCGGGAGGCCCTGTCTCTTGGTGAAATCATAGAATGTACGCGGAAAGACAAGAAGATGGAGCAGGGCAGGGTACAGTTTATCCTTCTCCGGGAGCTGGGGAAGGCGTACATCACAAAGGATGTCAGTGAAGAGGATATGCGGAGGGTGCTTCGGCACATCATGGAATGATGCCGGAGCCGAAGAGATTCCCTGTTCTCTTGAGAAACGGGAGAAGCGGGCGCCGGGAAGCATTTCATACATGATTTTTAACTGAAGCATACAGCAGGCGGAAAAGGATTTTCCCGCGGGAGAAGAAGCAGAACATCGGGAGAGGAGGCGGAAAGGAAACAGGCATGAGAGTGAGACGATATTCCATATTTGCGCTTTGCACCGCAGTTTTGATTGTGCTGGATCAATGGACCAAGCAGCTGGCGGTACAGGCACTGTCCGGGGGCAGGGAAATCAGGATTTTAGGGGATGTATTTACCCTCCTTTATGTAGAGAACCGGGGAGCTGCCTTTGGAATTCTTCCGGGCGCGAGATACTTTTTCTTTCTGATTACGATTCTTGTGACGCTTCTGATTCTCTGGCTTCTTTGGATTCTTCCGGCGGGGAAACACTATACACCGCTCTTTGTGCTCTGCATCTTTGTGTTTTCCGGAGCTGTCGGGAACTGCATTGACCGTCTGTGTCTGCACTATGTTGTGGATTTTTTTTATTTCCGTTGGATCAATTTTCCGGTGTTCAATGTTGCGGATATCTATGTCACGCTCAGTGCCGCCGCGATGATTCTTCTCTTTCTCTTTGTGTATCGGGAGAAGGACTTTTTGTTCCTGCGGCTGCCCTTTGAAAAAAAAGGGGAAACGAACAAAAGAGAATAAAAGAGGAGTGTCATGGCAGAAGAAAAGATCTATACGGTTTCCGAGGCGGAGAGCGGACTGCGTCTCGATAAATTTCTTTCCCGGAAGCCGGAGCTCAGTGTCTCCCGCTCCTATCTTTCGAAGCTGATTCAGGAGGGAGAGATTCTCCTCCGAGGAGAGCGCGCAAAGGCGAGCTGCAAATTAAAGGCAGGAGAAGAGATCCGTCTCCGTCTTCCGGAGGCAAAGGCGCCGGAGATTCCGGCAGAATCCATTCCCCTGGACATTCTGTACGAGGATGAGGATATTCTCCTCATCAATAAAGGAAAAAATATGGTGGTTCATCCGGCACCGGGACATGGGAGCGGTACGCTGGTCAATGCACTGCTCTATCACTGCGGAGACAGTCTTTCCGGAATCAACGGTGTTTCCCGTCCGGGAATCGTACACCGGATCGATAAGGATACGACAGGGGTGCTTCTGGTCTGCAAGTCGGATTTTGCACACCGTGCCCTTGCGGAGGAGCTGAAGCTGCATCACATGGAACGGCAGTATCTTGCGCTGGTCTATGGCAAGGTGAAGGAGGAGGAAGGGACGGTAGATGCCCCCCTTGCCCGGCACAGGACGGAGAGACGGAAGCAGGCGGTGGACTTTGAGAGGGGGAGGGAGGCGGTCACGCATTACCGTGTCCTGGAGCGGTTTACAAAGTATACGCTTCTCCGCTGTCAGCTCGAGACAGGACGAACCCATCAGATTCGTGTGCATATGCAGTATATCGGGCATCCAGTGCTGGGAGATCCTCTCTACGGACCGAAAAAATGCGAGTTCCGGCTGGAGGGACAGTGCCTTCATGCGGAGACTCTTGTTCTGAGGCATCCCCGCAGCGGAGAGCTGATGCGTTTCCGGGCGCCCTGTCCCGTGTATTTTGAAAAGCTGCTCCGTCTTCTTCGGAACAGGTATGGCAGCGGAACCAACGGGTATGACGCTTAAACCAATGCTTGACACAGCTTCCGCTGTGATGCTATATTTCAAAAGTATGTCTGATTTTACAGACAGAGTAAACACACAGAGTGGGTCCGGAGGTGTCGAAACGATCTGACCGGTCAGCACAGACATTCTGTGGAAGAACAAACCTGGGAGGTAGAAAATGAGTGCAATTGGAATGAAACAGTTACTGGAAGCCGGTGTACATTTCGGACATCAGACAAGAAGATGGAACCCGAAGATGGCTCCGTACATCTATACGGAGAGAAACGGGATTCACATCATCGACCTTCAGCAGACCGTGAAGATGGTTGATGATGCCTACAACGGCATGGCAGGAATTGTTGCCAACGGCGGCACGGTGCTTTTTGTCGGAACCAAGAAGCAGGCGCAGGATGCCATCAAGGCAGAGGCAGAGCGCTGCGGTGAGTTCTATGTCGATCAGAGATGGCTCGGCGGTATGCTTACCAACTTCAAGACCATCCAGTCCCGGATCAAGAGACTGAAGGAGATCGAGAAAATGTCTGAGGACGGAACCTTTGATGTTCTGCCGAAGAAGGAAGTGACTCTGATTAAGAAGGAGTGGGCAAAGCTTGAGGCAAACATCGGCGGGATCAAGGATATGAAGCAGGTTCCGGATGCGATCTTCGTGGTAGATCCGAAGAAGGAGAAGATCTGTGTGCAGGAGGCGCATTCTCTCGGCATCACTCTTTTCGGGATTGCGGATACCAATGCCGATCCGGAAGAGCTTGACTATATCATCCCGGGCAATGATGACGCGATCCGTGCGATCAAGCTGATCGTTTCCAAGATGGCTGACGCTGTCATTGAGGCAAAGCAGGGAGATGCTGTTACCGCGGAAGAGGCAGAGAAGGAAGCTTCCGACGAGCAGTAAACGATATCGGGGAGATGCGGTCTGCATCGGCATTTCCCTGAAGAAACTGAGCTGTGCCATAGAGGAGTCTTGTTTTCTCGGGTGGACGCAGCTTAGTTCAGGACGAAGAAAAAGTTCCGGATAAGGAGGAAATGATGGCAGTTACAGCAGCACAGGTAAAAGAGCTTCGTGAGATGACCGGTGTAGGAATGATGGCATGCAAAAAGGCATTGACCGAGACCGACGGAAATATGGAGAGGGCAGTAGAGTACCTTCGTGAGCAGGGTCTTGCCGGCGCCGAGAAGAAGGCGGGCAGGATCGCCGCAGAGGGTGTGTCCTTCACCTATGTCGCTCCGGACCATAAGAGCGGTGTCGTCGTTGAGGTCAACGCAGAGACCGATTTTGTTGCCCGCAATGAGAAGTTCCAGGGCTTTGTAAAGGAAGTGGCAATGCAGGCGTTGAAGACCTCCGCTGAGGATATCGATGCTTTCCTTGCGGAGAAGTGGGAGCTGGATCCCTCCAAGACGGTAAATGAGCAGCTTTCCTCCATGATCTCTGTCATCGGAGAGAATATGCATATCCGTCGTTTCCGTAAGCTGGAGGAGCAGGAGGGTCTGGTACAGGATTATGTCCATGCCGACGGACGTATCGGCGTTCTTCTTCAGCTGAAGTCGGATGTTGTCAATGAAGCGGTTCGGGAGATGGCAGAGAATATCGCGATGCAGGTCGCCGCTCTGAATCCGAAGTATACCAGCAGAGCGGAAGTGGATCAGGACTATATCAAGTCCGAGGAGAAGACATTGCTTGCGGCAGCTAAGAATGAGAAGCCGAATGCACCGGAGAAGGTTCTGACGGGTATGGTGCAGGGACGCCTCAACAAGGAGCTGAAGGAGGTCTGCCTTGCGGATCAGATCTATGTCAGAGCAGAGGACGGAAAGCAGACGGTACAGCAGTATGTGGATTCTGTTGCCAAGGCGCAGAATGCCAGGATTTCTCTTGTCAGCTTCGTTCGTTTCGAGACCGGTGAAGGACTGGAAAAGAAGAATGAGGACTTCGCTGCGGAAGTTGCCGCACAGATGGGCAAGTGATCGGAAACCTGCCTTTTATGACCCTGCTTCGGCAGGGTCTTTTTCGCGATAGTGGAGAAGCCTGTGATGAAAAACTATAAATTAACCCTTGCCTATGACGGAAGTCGATATCTCGGCTGGGAGCACCAGAGGGATACGGACAGAACCATCCAGGGAAAGCTGGAGGAGGTGTTCCGCCGTCTCCAGAATCTTCCGGAGGGAGCGGAGGTGGAGGTGATCGGCGCCGGACGTACTGACGCCGGCGTGCATGCCCGCGGAATGGTCTGCAATGTTCATCTCGATACGGAGCTGTCGGAGGAGGAGATTCGGCGCTATGCAAACCGTTATCTTCCGGAGGATATCTCCGTCAATGAGCTGAAAATCTGTGCGGACCGCTTTCATGCGAGATACAGGGCGGTCGGCAAGATCTATCGCTACAGCTTTTATTTCGGGGAAAGGAAGCCGGTATTCGAACGGAAATATGTCTCCTGTCTTCCGGAGAAACCGGATCTCGGGAAGATGAGGGAAGCTGCAGAATACCTGGTGGGGGAGATGGATTTCACTTCCTTCTGCGGAAACCCAAAGATGAAGAAATCCTGTATTCGGAGGATACACAGTATAGAGCTCCGGGAGAGCGGCAGCTATCTTCGCCTGTATTTTCACGGTACCGGCTTTTTACAGCATCAGATTCGGATTATGACGGGAACCCTTCTTGAAGCGGGGCAGGGGAAGATTGCTCCTTCGGAGATTCCGGAGATCCTTCGGGCAAGAGACAGAAGCCGGGCAGGCTTTACCGCGGAGGCGCAGGGACTTTGTCTTATGAAGGTATTCTATGACTGAGGGTGCTTTACAGGACGCGGCTTGCCCGCTACAATAGCTTTGGTTTTTTATAGCTGCAAAGCAAATCCCGAGGAGAAACCCGCGTTACAAATTTCCCGAGGGGCTGAGGAAACGAGGAAGCTTTTGCGGAGGAAAGGGGGGAGAGGGAGAATGGCTTTAGTCAGCAGAGAAATGAAACAAAAACTGAGAGACGGTATTCTGCTTTCTGTCGGCGTGCTTCTGATCTCGATTGCCGCGAAGGATATCTATGACGCACAGGGACTGGTTACCGGCGGTATCAGCGGTCTTTCCATTGTTCTCCACAAGCTTTTTTCCGTACCCCTGTGGATCGGCAACGCGGCACTCAACCTTCCGCTCTTTCTGATAGGCTTTCGCGTAAAGGGGTGGCATTTTTTAAAGCGCACCCTTTATGCGACAGTGCTGATGACCCTGCTTCTTCTGATTCTGCCGTCCTGCGCACTGGTACCTCCGAAGGATTTTTTTCTGGGCGCTGTTTTTGGCGGCATTCTCATGGGGGTCGGTTCCGGACTGGTATTTATCAGCTTTGCCACTACAGGGGGGACGGATCTTCTGGCTGCCATTGTCCAGACGCGTCTCCGTCATTACAGCATTCCGCAGATTATGCTGATTTTTGACGGTCTGGTGGTGCTGATCGGAATCGGGACCTTCGGACTCAGCAAGGCACTCTATGCCATGGTTTCCGTCTATATTTTCAGCAGAATTTCGGATGCCATCATTGACGGCATGCACTTTGCGAAGGCGGCATTTATCCTTTCTCCGAAGACCCGGGAGATTTCTCAAGCGGTGATGACGGGACTCGACCGGGGAACGACCCTGATCCATGCGAGCGGCGGATATTCCGGACGGGAAACGGAGATGCTGTACTGTGTGCTTTCCAAGCGGGAGATCACGATACTGAAGGATCTGGTCTATGATATCGATAAAAAGGCGTTTGTGATTATCACAGATGTACGGGAGGTACATGGAGAGGGATTTACAATAGAGAAGAGATGAGAAGCAAGATTGCCAACAAGACCGTATTTCTGACAGGAGCAGTAGCCGCCGCTGTTGCTTCCTGTTTTTTTGCCTATCCGAATACCTCCTTTCTGCTTGTCTTTTCGCCGATCCTGTTTCTGGGACTGTATATCCAGTATTTTCTTCTCTGCACCGTAGAGGAGAGTCATATCTTTTATGCCTGGATTTTTCCGCTGGTTGCACGGCTTCGCTCGGTGAGAGCCATCGCCCTTCTTCTCTTTGCGGCGACCTATCTTCTTTCCATGCTTTTTTCGGAGGAGATCAGTATCCTTCTTCTGATGCCCATCACTTTTCTGGTATTTTCCGAGAAAGAGGACGGCGGGAGGCTGCTGTTTCATCTTCTTGTGCTGGAAAGCATCGCGGGAACATTGGGGGAGATTCTGAGTCTGAGCGGAAGCTTCCATAACCTGTATCTGTATCTCAGCTATTCCTATCGTTTTCCTTCCTATTATGGTCTGCAGCTGCCCTTTTCGATCCTGGGCTTTATGTTTCTGCTGTTTTCGATCCTGAGCTTTCAGAAGCTTCCCGAGATTCATCATCAGAAGGAGCTGTTTTCCCCGGGAAGCTCCGATTATCTGCATTCCGCAGGATATAGGATTCTTTTTTTGACCCTGCTTCTCCTGCTGTTTTCTGCGCGGCTGGTTCCGATGCGGGTTTCCGTACCCATGACAGCGGGGATGATGCTTCTGTACACCTTCTGTTTTCGGAAATTTCCGCTTCGCTATCTTTTGTACTGGTATGCTCTCATGGTGATTTTTCAGAATCTTTCCGTGCACCATGGACTGATTTCCTTCTGGAATACCTTTATTTACCACAGAGAAGCGCCGCTGTCGATGCTCCTGTCCATTCCTCTGGGAACGGATCTTTCGACGCTGCTGCTTTCCCCCTTTACCACTAACGGGCGCCAGCTTCTGGTCGGGACGAATCTCGGCGGGCTCCTTTCGATTCCGAAATTTGTGATCTTCATGAGTCTGATCCGCCGGATGAAAAAACTGGATCGGATTCAGCAGCTTTACCTGTATCAGCACTACTGGGCAATGCATCTCCAGATCTTCTGCGTACTCCTGTTTGTCTCCTACTTTACCGGAAATTTGGTTCACACCTGAGGAAAGCTATGAAAATCTACTATGCGCCGCTGGAATCCATCACAGGATATCCGCTTCGGAATGTGCATCGGCAGCTGTTTCCGGGGATGGATCGTTATTATACGCCTTTTCTTTCTGCCAATGATAGCGGCAAATTTACCGGGAAGGAAAGGAGAGATCTGGAGGGAAAGAATAATGTCGGGATTCCTCTGGTTCCCCAGCTTCTGATGAAAGATCCCTTGAAGCTCTGTACCGCGGTTAAGACGATGCTTTCCTTTGGATATACGGAAATCAATCTGAATCTTGGCTGTCCCAGCCGAACCGTGACTGCCAAGGGAAAGGGCGCCGGGATGCTTCGGGATCCGGGGCTGCTGGATGAATTTTTTGAAGCTTTTTTCATTCTTTTGGAGCAGGATGGTCTGCTCCCGGGAAAAGATCTCTATTTTTCCGTCAAAACCCGGCTGGGCTGGCAGGGGCTTTGGGAGCTTCGGGAGATCCTGCCGGTCATCAACCGTTATCCTTTCTCCGAGTGGATTGTTCATGCGAGGCTTGCCGAGCAGTTCTACCGGGGGGAAGTCCATCTGGACAGCTTTCAGGAGATCTATGAGGGGACGGAAATCCCGCTCAGCTATAACGGAGATATTCGGACCAGAGAGGATTTTCACTACATTCAGAAACGCTTCCCCCGCCTCAGGGCGGTGATGCTGGGGCGGGGCATTGTTGCCAATCCTGCACTGGGAAGAGAATGCCAGGGAGGAGAAATCCTGAAAAAGGAAGAGCTTCGCTGCTACATGGATAAGCTATACCAAGGCTATGAAAGAGAAATCCGGGGAGAACGGAATCTCCTTTTCAAACTGAAGGAGCACTGGAATTACCTCTCTGTGCTGTTTCCGGAGGAAGAAAAGTCTCTAAAGGAAATCCGAAAGGCAAAGAACAGGGAGGAATATCTGGGAGGGGTCAGAGCGCTGTTTTCTCACAGCGCAGAGCCTGCCAGAGTCAGGAGAGGGCTGCCATGCGACTAGAGTTTCCAAGCTATTATCAGAACTTCCGCTGTATTGCCGGAGAGTGCCGGGACAGCTGCTGTAGCGGCTGGGAGGTGGATGTTGATCCGGAAAGTGCCGCCTATTATCGGTCGCTTCCCGGCCTCTTTGGGGACAGACTCCGTGAGACTCTCCTCTATGATGCCGGGGAGGAGGAAAAAGCAGAATCCGGAGAGGAGGGAGAGCACGGAGGATATTATTTTCCGCTGACCGAAGATAAAAACTGTCCCTTCCTGAATGCGCAGGGACTCTGCGACATGTATACGGCGCTCGGAGAGGACAGTCTGTGTCAGGTCTGTACGGAATATCCGCGTTATTTTATCCCGCTCGGCGCCTATCAGCAGATGGACCTGAATCTGTCCTGCATTGAGGTCGCGAGAATCCTGTTCTCGGAGACAGAGAGGATACAGTATCTGTCTCTGGAAACGGAGGAGGAGGGGGAAGTGCTGACAGAGGAAGAGGAGGAGAGGCTTCAGTATATTCTCCGGAAGAGAAATCAGTGGCTATCCCTGCTTCTTCACGGAAGAGGAGGGATATTTTCCCGCTTAAAGCTTATGTATCAGGATATGGAGGAGACAGAGCCCACACTTCCGGAGGACAGGGCTTCGATGGAATCCACCGCCTCATTTCTCCGGCTTCTCTCCGGACTGACCGAGCTGGATACGCGCTGGAAGCAGCTGTTTCAGGCGCTTTGCCGACGCTTCGGGGAGAGGAGGGAGGAAGAAATCCGCGGTGAGGCAAAGCGGTTTTACCGGGAGAAACAGGGGGCGCTGGAGTCTTTTTTGACGAAGCTTTCCGCTTATCTTGTATTTCGCTATGCGGTGGATGCCTTCGGGGAAGACAGTTTTCTTCCGCTGGAGTGCTTTGTTCAGCGTTTTCTTCGACTCAATTTCCTGGCAGCTCTTCTTTGCTATCGGGAAAAGGGAGATTTTACCGAAGAGGATATGGCGGAGCAGGCACATTTACTCTCAAAGGAAGTGGAGCATGATATGGAAAATGTAGAGCGCCTTAAGGCGGGGAGGGCGGAAGCATGAAGGCAAAGTCGCAGTCTTTCCGGAACCCGATTCTCGAAGGGAGAATCTGGGAGCAGATGATTCTTTTCTGTCTGCCCCTGATTTTCGGAAATTTCTTTCAGCAGCTCTATAATACGATCGACGCAGTCGTGGTGGGGAGATTCGTCGGAACGGAAGCCCTGTCCGAAGTCGGCGGAAGCAGCGCCGTCATCATTAATGTCTTTGTACAGTTTTTTATCGGTATCAGCGCCGGCGCGGCAGTGGTGGTTGCCCAGAACTATGGCGCCATGCGGAAGGAAAGGCTCCGGGACTCCGTGTATACGGCGATGCTGCTGTCTGTGGCTTTGGGAGTCTTTCTCTGTTTCTTCGGTATCCTCTTCAGCCGGCAGATGGCACTTCTTCTGCATACCCCGGAGGATGTTCTGCCGGGGACGGTTTCTTACCTCAAAATTTATTTCTGCGGGATGATTCCGAATCTCGTCTACAATATGGGAGCCGGCATCCTCCGTGCCGTAGGAGACAGCAAGAGACCTCTGTATTTTCTGATGCTGTCCTGTATCCTGAACATCCTTCTGGACCTTCTGTTTGTGCTGGGGTTCCATATGGGAGTGGAGGGTGTTGCCGTTGCCACGGTGCTCTGCCAGCTTACTGCGGCGGTGATGGTGGTCTGGATTCTCTTTCGCAGCAAAGAGGAATACCGGCTTACGCTCCGTGATATGAGATTCCGGAAGGATGCCCTGAAAAAGATCCTTTATATGGGGCTGCCCGGCGGTATGCAGTCCATGATGTATACGATGAGCAATGTTCTCGTGCAGTTTATGGTCAACAGCTTCGGAACAAAGACCATGGCGGCATGGACCGCCTACGGTAAAATCGACGCGCTTTTCTGGATGATCTGCGCTTCCTTCGGCATCGCCTGTACAACCTTTGTGGGGCAGAACTACGGCGCGAGCAATTTTCCGAGAGTCCGGGAGTCTGTCCGCCAGTGCTTCCTGATTATGGCACCGCTTGCAATTTTGGCTTCCGTCCTGTTTCATTTCTTCGGGAGCGGAATGTTTGTGCTTTTTACGAGGGACGGGGAGGTGATACAAATCGGGGCAGAGATTCTCCATGTCCTGTCACCGTTTTTCGTATTTTACACCCTGATTGAGATTCTGTCCGGAGCTCTCCGGGGCATGGGGGATGCGATACCGCCGATGCTGATCGACCTGCTGGGAGTCTGTGTCTTCCGTGTCTCCTGGGTGCTTCTGGTTCTGCCTCATTTCCGCAGTCTCTTTACACTGATGCTCTGTTTTCCGCTGGCATGGCTTTTGACAGGGTTTCTGTTCCTCGGGTATTTCCCTTGGTATATGAAGCGGCATCATATCCTGTGACGGGTGCCGCTGAGGCAATACTGCTTCACCCATCGTTGCCTCAGTTCCTCCGGAGCTGTCCTGAACCTGAATAAAAACAAGGAGAAATCTGCTGAGTCGACGCTTTATCGCTTGAAAATTATGAACTTTTCGTGTATATAACTTACTTATATTTTAAATCTTGACGAAAGGACAGCTTTGGCATTCCGGAGCGTTATAGAGGAGAAATAAACCATTTAGGGGGGATTCGATGCTGAAATATATCATAAAGCGCGCCATTATGGCTGTTATCACAGCTTTTCTGGTAGCAACACTTACGTTCTTTGTCATGAACATGGTTCCGGGGGGACCTTTCCTTGCGGAGAAGGCAGTCACGCCGCAGGCACAGGCAGCCATGGAGGCAAAGTACGGTTTAGACAAGCCGCTGCCGGAGCAGTATATCACCTATATGAGCGGCATCATCCATGGTGACTTCGGAGTTTCCGTCAAGAAGAGAGGACGTACCGTATCCCAGATTATCTCCACCAAGTTTCCGGTCTCTGCCAGGATCGGCGGGATTGCCCTTCTGGTCGCGATTTTTGTGGGAGTTCCGTTCGGCTCTGTGGCTGCCTTCCACCGCGGCAAGTGGATTGACAATATCCTGGTTGTGATGTCTACCGCGGGAATCGCGATACCGTCCTTCCTGTCCTCGACCCTGCTGATCTATTTCCTGTCGGCAAAGTGGAATCTGCTTCCTTCCTTCGGACTGAAGGACCCGAGGGGTTATATCATGCCCGTCATGGCGCTTGCCCTCTATCCGTCCTTCTACATGGCGAGACTGATGCGTTCCTCCATGCTGGATGTGATGGGACAGGACTATATGAGAACGGCGAGAGCCAAGGGCGTCAGCACCTTCCTGTCTATTTTCAAGCATGCCATGCGAAATGCGATTCTCCCGGTAATCACTTATCTGGGACCGCTTCTTGCGGCACTGATGACGGGCTCCTTTATCATTGAGAAGATCTTCAATATCCCGGGGCTTGGCTCTGAGTTTGTCGGCTCCATCACGAGCCGTGATTACCCGATGATTATGGGAACGACGATTTTCCTGGCAGTATTCATCATTATCATGAATGTGATTGTCGATATCGCCTATGCTGTCGTTGACCCGAGAATCAAGCTGAAGTAAGGAGGAAAACATGGAAGAAATCAAGAAGAATCCGCTGAGCCTTCAGCTTCGGCCCGATGATTTTATGCCGGCATCCAGCGAGGAGAAGGACAGTCTCAATATCATGCGTGAATCTGTCAGCTTTTTTAAGGACGGCATCCGGCGTTTTCGAAAAAACAAGATTGCCATGACCGCATTGATTATTGTTCTGCTGATTATCATTGCCTGTTTTATCGTGCCGATGTTCTATCCCTATCACTATGAAGCGCAGATGAAGGGGTCGGAACGGCTTCTGCCGATGCAGTATTCTGCGTCGGAGCTGAAAAGAATCGCCGCGGGAGAAAAGATCTTTCCGCATATCCTCGGTACGGACCAGAACGGACGGGATTACATGATTCGTGTGCTGGTCGGCGGAAGGGTTTCCATGACAGTCGGTATCGTGGCATCTTTCCTGATTCTGATTATCGGTTCCGTTTACGGTGCTGTTGCGGGTTATTTCGGCGGTATGCTGGATATGGTAATGATGCGTATTGTCGATATCATCTATACGGTGCCGGATGTCCTCATCATCATCCTTCTGGCGCAGACCCTGAAGTTTCCTCTGATGAAGCTCGGGGCGCTGCCGGGATTTGGCTGGATTGAAAAGATGGGACCTAACATGGTTTCCATGTTTATCGTGTTTGCCCTTCTCTATTGGGTCGGAATGGCGCGTATCGTCCGCTCTCAGATCATGGTGCTGAAGCAGAGCGAGTATGTCACTGCGGCAAAGGCGCTCGGCGCAAATCACCGCCGTATCATCGGGAAGCATCTGATCACCAACTGTATCGGAACCCTGATCGTTACGACAACTCTGCAGATTCCGAGCTCGATTTTCACCGAGTCCTTCCTGTCCTTCCTGGGACTGGGGGTACAGGCACCGATGCCGTCTCTCGGTTCTCTCGCAAGTGCGGCGCTGAACGGCTTCCAGAGTTATCCGGAAAAGCTGTTTGCCCCGGCATTCTTTATCTTTATCATTATTTTGAGCTTCAACCTTCTGGGAGACGGCCTCCGTGATGCCTTCGACCCGAAGATGAAGCAGTAAGGAGAGAACATGGAAGAGAATTATTTGGTAGATATCCGGCATGAAAAGCTCTCCTTTTTTACTCCGGCAGGGGAGGTCAAGGCGCTGAATGATGTCAGTCTCAGCATGAAGGAAGGAGAGGTTCTCGGCATTGTCGGAGAGTCCGGCTCCGGAAAGTCGGTAACGGCGTACTCCCTCATGGGACTTACCGCAGACAACGGAAGGATCATCGGGGGAAGCATCGAGTTTAACGGTCACCGCATCGATCAGATGTCGGAAAAAGAAATTCGAAAAATCCGAGGAAAGGAAATCTCCATCATTTTCCAGGATCCGATGACCTCGTTGAATCCGGTATGGACCATCGGGAATCAGATTGAAGAGGCCATCAAGCTGCACACCGACAAGAAGGGAAAGGAAGCACACGAAAGAGCGAAGGAGCTTCTGACGCTGGTCGGCATCAATGAACCGGAGAAGAGACTGCGGCAGTATCCGCATGAGCTTTCCGGCGGCATGCGTCAGCGTGTCATGATTGCGATCGCCCTGGCCTGTGAACCGAAGCTGCTGATCGCCGATGAGCCGACAACGGCACTGGATGTGACCATCCAGGCGCAGATTCTGGAACTCATGCAGGAGCTTCGGGACAGACTGAAGATGGGAATCATTATGATCACCCATGATCTCGGTGTTGTTGCTTCCATGTGTGACCATATCGCGGTGATGTATGCCGGAGAGATTGTCGAATACGGCACCACGGATGATATTTTCTACCGCCCGAAGCATGAGTATACGAAGGGACTGCTTCAGTCCATCCCGAAGTTCCATGAATCCAACTATGAGAGACTGGTACCGATTGAGGGACAGCCGGTAGATCTTCTGAACCCGCCGATGGGCTGCGGATTTGCGCCGCGCTGCAAAAGCTGCATGAGGATCTGCATTGAGAAGAAGCCGATCCGCAATGACTATGAGGGTGAGCATTATGCCCGCTGCTGGATGGAACAGAAACAGCAGTTTGTGGCTTCACAAGGAGGGCAGGCATAATGGCAGAGAATCTATTGGAGATCTATCATCTGAAGCAGTATTTTCCTGTGGCAGGCTCCAAAAAAGTGGTTAAGGCGGTCGATGATGTCAGCTTTTCCATCAAAAAAGGGGAGACCCTCGGTCTCGTCGGAGAGTCCGGCTGCGGAAAGACGACGACAGGGCGCAGCATCCTCCGCTTAAACGAGCCGACAGACGGAAAAATCGTTTACGACGGCAATGTGATCTTTGATAAGAAGACGAACACCAGGGCGGATATGCTTCCATACCGCCGCAGGATGCAGATTGTGTTTCAGGATCCCTACGCTTCACTGGATCCCCGTATGACAGTCGGAGATATCGTCGGAGAGGCGCTGGATATCCACAGGCTTTATCAGACAAAGCAGGAGAGAAGAGACAGGATTCTGGATCTTCTCTCGAGAGTCGGACTGAATTCAGAGCATGCCAACCGTTATCCGCATGAGTTCTCCGGCGGACAGCGACAGAGAATCGGCATCGCGAGGGCCCTCGCCGTGGATCCGGAGTTTATCGTCTGCGATGAGCCGGTGTCTGCGCTGGATGTTTCGATTCAGGCACAGGTCGTCAACATGTTTGAGGATCTCCAGAAGGAGCTGGGGCTGACCTATCTCTTCATCGCCCACGACCTTTCCATTGTCAATCATATTTCGGATCGTATCGGCGTGATGTATCTGGGAAATCTGATGGAGCTCTCCGCAAGTGACGAAATCATTTTCCATTCGATGCATCCCTATACCAGATCACTGATCTCTGCGGTGCCGATCGCGGATCCGAAGACCGCCAGATCGTCGAAGCGTATCGTGCTGGAGGGAGATGTTCCGTCTCCGGTGAACCCTCCGAGCGGCTGTCCCTTCCGTACCCGTTGTCCCTATGCGGATGAGCTATGTGCAGACAAGAAGCCGGTATTCAAGGAAGAGAGGCCCGGGCATTTTGTGGCATGCCATCATCTTGATAAACTGAACTAATCCTACAGCTTCCATCCTCGAAATCAACTCAATGAGAGTTTGATATACCGCAGGCGACGGATTTCGTCTAAAGGAGGATACATTATGAAAAAGAAGAATGCAGCTTTGTCACTTTCTGCACTTCTCATCGCGAGCCTCTTCCTGTCCGCATGTGGCGGTGCCAAGAACAGCGCGGCAGGCACGGAGACCACGGCGGCTGCCGAGGAAGAAGACAGCTCTGCTGCCGATCAGCTTGATGTGCAGCTAGGACCGTCCCCGGAGACCATTGATCCGGCACTGAACTCCGCGGTTGACGGAGGAAACATGCTGATTCATCTGTCCGAGGGCTTAACCAAATTCGACAAGGACAATAACGTGATCCCGGGGGTCGCAGAGTCCTGGGATGTTTCCGAGAACGGACTCCACTATACCTTCCATCTCCGGAAGGGACTCAAGTGGTCTGACGGGACCGCGCTTACCGCAAAGGATTTCGTTTACTCCTGGAAGAGAGTGGCTGATCCCGCAACCGCAGCTCCCTATGCCGGAGACATCATGAGCTATATCGCAGGTTATGAGGAAGCCTCCAAGGGTGATGCGGATGCGCTGAAGGTTTCCGCACCGGATGATGACACTTTCGAGGTGGTTCTTGCCGGTCCCTGTACTTTTTTTGCTAAGCTTGCCGCCTTTGCGACTCTGGTTCCGGTCAATGAAGCTACGATCCAGGCAAACGGGGATTCCTGGGCAACCAAGCCGGAGTCTTATATCAGTGATGGTCCGTACCTGCTTTCCGAGTTTAAGGACGGGGATCGCATCGTCATGAAGAAGAATCCGAACTACTGGGATAAGGACAACATCACTTTTGAAACGATCGTATGGCACCTGATAGAAAACTCCAACACCGCCTATACCGCCTTCAATGAGGGCTCTCTGGATCTGATCAAGGATGTTCCGACCGAAGAGATCGAGAACCTGAGGGGAAATGACAAGTTCCATA
The DNA here is from genome assembly GCA_963545355.1 of uncultured Oribacterium sp. Taxonomy (GTDB): domain Bacteria; phylum Bacillota; class Clostridia; order Lachnospirales; family Lachnospiraceae; genus Oribacterium. The sequence continues at coordinate 41,940 of CAUUIW010000005.1, forward strand.
TCGCACCGCTGATGGGAACCTATTATGTTTCCTTCAATGACCAGAAGGAGCCGTTCAACAACCCGAAGGTTCGTGAAGCACTTTCTCTGGCGATTGACCGTAACTATGTGGCTGACACCATCATGCAGGGCACCTATACGGCAGCGACCAATTTCGTCGGACTGGGTGTCAGTGACGCCGCCGACGGTTCTTCCTTTGCGGATGTCACAAAGCAGAAGTACGGTGATTTCTTTAACAATGAAGACTACGATGCCAACATCGAAAGGGCGAAGCAGCTGCTTGCGGAGGCAGGCTATCCGGAGGGACAGGGCTTTCCCGCATTTGACTATCTGGCAAATGATCAGAGCTACCACAAGGCGGTTGCAGAGTATCTGCAGGGAGCCTGGGCACAGCTCGGCATCACCATGAACATCAATATTCAGGAGTGGAAGACTGTCACTGCTGACCGCCGTGCCGGCAATTTCGATGTTGCCCGCAACGGCTGGGTCTATGACTGGGATGATCCTTCCAATATGCTGAATCTCCTGATCAGCACTTCCGGCAACAATGACGGTAAGTATTCGAATCCGGATTTTGATGCTTTGATGAAGAAAGCAGCTTCCGAGACCGATGCCGATGCGCATTATGAGGATCTTCATGAGGCAGAGCAGATCCTTCTGAAGGACTATGCGATGGCGCCGGTTGCTTATTACAACGAGTTCTGGCTCCAGAGCGACAAGCTTGAGAACACCTGGCACAGCCCCTACGGCTACTGGTATCTGATGTACGGTACCAAGACCGCATAAAGGTTTTTGAGGAAAATTTCGGCTGTCCCGACGAAGCCGATGCTTCGCCCGCAAGATGGATGTCATTCTGTTTTTTACGGATGGCATCCATCTTTTTTCATCTGCCGTCTGCTTCCCGCCGAACTCCCCGTTTCGGACATCGGATGTCCGAAACGGAAGGGACAAGAAAAAGAGCAGAAATCGGGCTGCGCTTTCTCTGAACCGCTCTTCGCCGCGTGGCGCCCTTCTCAGCCCTCCGATACTCCGTATCGAGGACCGCAGAGCAGTTGCCGAGGTAATTTTTGTGTGATAAACTACTTTCGATTTCAGTCAGGCAGAAAAGAGGACGGAGAAGATGGGGAAACGCAGAGTGATGCTGAAGCTGAGCGGGGAAGCTCTTGCCGGGGAAAAGCATTTCGGATTCGATGATGAAACGATTGTCAAGGTTGCAAAGGAAATCAAGAGTGCTGTCGATGACGGCATCGAACTTTCCATCGTAATCGGCGGCGGAAATTTCTGGAGAGGCAGACAGTCTGCCGCAGTGGACCGCTATAAGGCAGATCAGGTAGGGATGCTTGCCACTGTGATGAACTGCATCTATGTTTCCGAGATTTTCCGTACTGTCGGCATGAAAACCAAGCTGATGTCCTCGATTCCGATCGGAGATATGGCAGAGCTCTTTGATAAGGATAAGGCGGAACGGCTTCTCGGCACAGCTCATGTCATTTTCTGTGCCGGCGGTACCGGACACCCGTACTTTTCGACAGATACCGGCGTGGTTCTCCGGGCACTGGAATTAAACTGTGAGGAGATCCTTCTCGCAAAGTCGATTGACGGTGTTTATAATGCCGATCCGGTCAGGGACCCTTCCGCGGAAAAATATGACGAACTGACACTCTCCGAGATTCTTGACAGGAGGCTTCAGGTCATCGATCTGGCTGCAACGGTGCTCTGCCTCGAGAACAGGATGCCGCTGTCGGTTTTTTCTCTTCACGAAAAGGACGGTATCAGAAACGCATTATCCGGGAAACATGTAGGTACCAAGGTACTTGCGAAATAATACACAATAGGAGAATACAAGATGGATGATCAATTCACGGTATTTATTGAAAAGATGCATAAGACCCATGACAATCTGATCTCTGAGCTTTCCACAATCCGTGCCGGTCGCGCCAATCCGCACGTCCTGGACCGTATCATGGTGGACTATTATGGTACGCCGACACCGATACAGCAGATCGGGAATGTTTCTGTCCCGGAGGCACGCATGATTCAGATCAGCCCCTGGGAGAAGAATATGTTAAAGGAGGTCGAGAAGGCCATCAATATGTCGGATCTGGGCATCAATCCGACCAATGACGGCAATGTCATCCGTCTGGTTTTCCCGGAGCTCACAGAGGAGAGACGCCGGGAGCTGACCAAGGAGGTGAAGAAGAGGGGTGAGGAGGCAAAGATTGCCATTCGCAATATCCGGCGCGATGCCATGGATCTTGCCAAGAAGCTGGAAAAGAATTCGGAGATCACCGAGGACGATCTGACACGTCAGACCAGGGACATTCAGGATCTTACCGACCACATGGTCAAGAAGATAGATGATTCTGTGGAAGCCAAAAACAAGGAACTGATGACGGTATGACGGAAGAGGCAGCGAAGATACCGGCGCATATTGCGATCATTCTGGATGGCAATGGACGCTGGGCGGAGAGAAAAGGGATCCCGAGAGCCATGGGACACAAGAAGGGCTGTGAGACACTGGAGCAGATTGTCGAGGATTGTGCCCGCCTGGAGGTTTCCTATCTCACGGTTTACGGCTTTTCCACAGAAAACTGGAAACGCTCTTCCGAGGAGGTCGGTGCTCTTATGAATCTCTTCCGCTTCTATATGCGGAAGCTGGTGAAGGTAGCAAATGCCAACAATGTCCGGGCGAGGATGATCGGCGAACTCAGTCGTTTTTCTCCGGATATTCAGGACGGGGTGCATTATCTCGAAAATGAAACTGGGCAGAACAGCGGGATGACCTTCACCTTTGCGGTGAACTACGGAGGCAGAGACGAGATGGTACGGGCGATACGGCGCTACGTCCGGGAGCTTCGGGAGGGGATCACAGAGGAAGAGATGACAGAGGAGCTGTTTGCTTCCTATCTCGATACCCGGGGGATGCCGGATCCGGATCTTGTGATCCGTACCTCCGGAGAGTTCCGTATCTCGAATTTTCTGTTATGGCAGTCCGCTTACAGCGAGTATTACATCACGGATGTGCTCTGGCCGGATTTCAACCGGGAAGAGCTCCTCCGCGCGATAGAACAGTTCCGTCACAGAGACCGCCGCTTCGGCGGGAGAAAGAAGTGAGGGATACAGAAAGATTGACTATGACACAAAATCAAGGACAAAACGAGAAGAAAGCCTCTTCGATCTTGACAAGAACCATCAGTGGTATCGTACTTTTGCTGCTCGCTCTCTGGCTGGTGCCGATGGGCGGGCTTCCGCTTTTTATACTGAATCTCTGTCTGTCGATGGTGGGAAGCTTTGAGCTGTACCGGGTGTTCGGACTGGAGCATTCCGTATTCTCCGGTCTCGGCTATCTCTCGATTCTTGGATATTACTGTCTTGTGTGGTTCGGTCTTGAAAAATATCTGACGCTGATGCTGATCCTGTCACTGATGGCAATGTTTTTTCACTATGTGTTTCACTATCCGAATGCCAAAGTCGACACCGTGGCGAAGGCATTTATCGCAGTGCTCTATACTGGCGTCATGCTGAGCTATGTCTACCAGACCAGAACCATCCCGGACGGAAAGCTTCTGGTGTGGCTCATTTTTATCTCCAGCTGGGGCAGCGATACCTGTGCCTATGTCGTCGGGATGGCTTTCGGAAAGCACAGGATGACACCGCTTCTTTCGCCGAAAAAAACAATTGAGGGGGCTGTCGGCGGCGTGCTCGGAGCAATGCTGCTTGGCGCTGTCTTTGCGGCGGTTCCGCTGACAAAATTTCTGGATATCCCCAATCCTGTCTTTGTCTCTGCCATTGCCTGCGGCATCGCGGCGCTGATCTCCATGATCGGTGATCTGACGGCATCCGGCATCAAAAGAGACTATGAAATCAAGGACTACGGCAGTCTGATTCCCGGACACGGCGGGGTACTGGATCGCTTTGATTCGGTAATCTTTACCGCACCGGCGATTTACTTTGCGCTGAGTTTTCTCTCTTAAGGCATGCCATGCGCCATACCGCCTTCAGCGGGAAGATGCCTTGGGATAGCGGCAGACGACCCGAACGGAGTTCGGATAAAACGCGTCTGCTTCCCGCTGAGTCCTGAGGAGAATACAGATATTTCGGGTAAGGAGGAGTTTTGCGTAATCTTGTTATTTTAGGCAGCACCGGTTCCATCGGAACCCAGGCGCTGGATGTTATTTCCCGGGATTCGGAAATGAGAGTGGTCGGTCTTTCCGTTCATTCCAGCATCGAGAGGCTGAAAGAACAGGTGGAGAAGTTTCATCCTCGCAGAGTCTGTATTTTTGATCCGGAAAAACGGAGGGAATTTGACAGCCTTCAGCTTCCGGTAGAGAGCTGCTCCGGGATGGAGGGGCTCTGTGAGCTTGCTTCCATGGAGGAAGCGGACGAGGTTGTCGTTTCCGTGGTCGGCATGATCGGGATTCAGCCGACGATTGCCGCGCTTCGTGCCGGGAAGCAGCTGAGTCTTGCCAATAAGGAGACGCTGGTCTGTGCCGGGCATATCATTATGCCGCTGGCGAGGGAGAGGGGCATAACGGTGAAACCCATCGACTCAGAGCACAGTGCGATCTGGCAGTCTCTGCAGGGAGAAAAGCCGGAGAGATTGGAGAAAATCCTCCTCACCGCTTCCGGCGGACCTTTCCGCGGGAGAACCCGGGCGGAGCTTCGGGATATCCGTAAGGAGGACGCACTCCGGCATCCAAACTGGTCGATGGGGCGGAAAATCACCATTGATTCTGCTACCATGGTGAACAAGGGCCTGGAAATGATGGAAGCCTCATGGCTCTTTTCCGTGCCGATGGAGAAGATTGAGGTGCTGGTGCAGCCGGAGTCCATCGTTCATTCGGCGATCCAGCTGAGTGACGGCTCGGTCAAGGCACAGCTCGGTCTTCCCGACATGCGGATTCCGATTGAGTACGCCCTCTATTACCCGGACAGATTTCCGCTTCGGGATGCCCGGCTGGATCTTGCGAAACTTGACACGCTTCATTTCGAAGCGCCGGATCTTGAGACTTTTGAGGGACTTCGTCTTGCCGTTTCCGCAGGAAAGCGGGGCGGTTCCATGCCGACGGTCTATAATGCCGCCAATGAGGAGGCTGTTGCTCTTTTTCTGCGGGATGAAATTCGTTTTCTGGAGATTCCGAAGCTCATCCGGGAAGCCATGGCTTCCCATGAAGGCTTTTGTCTCAAAAGCCCGGGGGTTCCGGAGATTCTCGAAACAGAGGCGTGGGCACGTCAGTATGTACGGGAGCATTGTCATTCCGCTTTAGAAGGTTGAGGTGTGCTTGGATATCATCATTGCAGTTCTTTGTCTGTCCTTTCTGATTTTCTTCCATGAGCTGGGACATTTTCTTTTTGCCAAGCTGTTCCATGTCGGGGTACTGGAGTTCTCCATCGGGATGGGACCGAGGGTTTTTTCCGGGATATGGCGAAATACGAGATACAGCGTAAAGCTTTTCCCTTTCGGAGGCTCCTGCGCGATGCTAGGAGAGGACAGTGCCGGTTCCGGTGACTTCCTTGTCGCCGGCAAAGAGGAGAAGGACGACTATTATGATTTTGAGGGAGTGCAGTATCAGAAGGAAGAGCTGGACAGCTATGATTTTGAGAAAAAAGCGGCATGGCAGCGCTTCCTGATCTGCTTTGGCGGCGTTTTCCATAACTTCCTTCTGGGACTGCTGCTGGCGTTTCTCGTGGTGGGAATCTCCGGATTTGACCGCCCTTATATCGAAAGTGCCGCAGCGGAAAGTCCGGCGAGGGAATCCGGGCTTCAGGAGGGGGATCTTATCACTGCTTTTCAGCTGGACCGGGGGAAAAAACATGCAGTGCTTTCCTTTCGGGATATCCAGCTCTACCTGGGAACACATCCCGGCAGCATACGGGAGGGAAGTCGTATCCATATCTGGTTTCAGAGGGACGGAGAGAAGCGGGAAACGGAGTTCTCTGGCTATCGGGATCCCGCCTCTGGAAGCTTCCGTATGGGACTCAGCTTTCATGCGGATTTTCGGAAGCCGGAGAATGCCGGAGCGCTAGTACAGGAAGCCTTTCATGAGGTCGTCTATAATATACGTGCCGTGGCATACAGTCTTCGCATGATTCTGCATCGTCAGATCAGCTCCAGAGAGGTCACGGGCCCTGTGGGAACTGTGGTGGTAATGTCCTCCGTGGTGAAGCAGAGCGACGGACTCAGGCCTGTCGTAAAGCTGATTGTCATTATGCAGCTCATGCTGCTTCTTACGGTGAATCTCGCGGTGATGAATCTGCTGCCTATCCCGGCACTGGATGGCGGAAGACTTCTCTTCCTTCTGCTGGAAATGCTCACAAGGCGGAGACTTCCGAAGAAGCTGGAAGAAAATATTAACCGGGGAGGCATGATACTGCTTCTCCTTCTGATGGCGGTGATTCTTTTTAATGATCTGCACAATCTTTTTACCGGAGCTTATCAGAGACTCGGCTGAAAAGCATGACCCGTCCTCACCATGAGCACGGGAGCACACGCCGTGACGGAGAGAGGGCGGAGGAACAAGATACGCCCCGCCTGCGCACGGGCGCGTATCGTAGGACGGAAGTGTCAAAGGCGGAGATCCGGGGAAATCGAGGGAATATGACGACGAGAAGCAATACCAGAGAAATTCATATCGGGGACAGAGTGATCGGACACGGAAATCCTGTCTTGATCCAGTCGATGTGCAATACCAAGACGACAGATGTGAAGGGAACGGTTTCGCAGATTCAGCGGCTTCAAAAGGCAGGGTGTGATATCGTGCGTCTGACGGTTCCTGACAGGAAAGCGGCGGAGGGGTTCCGGCAGATTCGGAGGGAAGTTTCCCTGCCTCTCGTCGCGGATATTCACTTTGACTATAAAATGGCAATCGCAGCCATGGAGGCCGGTGCAGATAAGATTCGCATCAATCCGGGGAATATCGGCGGCGAGGAGAAGCTCCGGGCTGTGGTGGACTGTGCCAGAGAACGAAATCTTCCGATTCGCGTAGGAGTCAACTCCGGCTCTCTCAAAAGAGAGATTCTTTCCCGGCATGGCGGGCACGTGACGGCGGAGGGCCTCGTGGAGTCCGCCATTGACAAGGTCAGGATGATTGAGGAGATGGGATATCAGAATCTCGTGATCTCCATAAAGTCCAGCGATGTGCTGATGTGCCACAGGGCGCATCGGATGATTGCGGAACAGACGGATTATCCGATCCATGTGGGAATCACAGAGGCGGGAACCATGTGGTCCGGCAATATCAAGTCCGCGATCGGTCTGGGCCTTATTCTGAACGAGGGTATTGGCGATACTATCCGTGTGTCTCTTTCTGCGGATCCGGTGGAGGAAGTCAAGTCCGCAAAGCTGATCCTCCGGACGCTGGGGCTCCGGAAGCAGGGAGTGACGGTGGTTTCCTGCCCGACCTGCGGGCGGACCGACATTGACCTGATCGCACTTGCGAATGAGGTACAGACCATGGTGGAGCAGTACGAGGACAAGGAGATCAAGGTAGCAGTCATGGGCTGCGTGGTGAACGGTCCGGGAGAGGCAAGAGAGGCGGATCTGGGGATTGCCGGAGGGCATGGAGAGGGGCTTTTGATGAAGCGTGGGGAAATTCTCCGGAAAGTTCCGGAGACGGAGCTTCTCAGTGCGCTGCGGGAGGAAATCGAAAAGCTGTCTTAGAAAGGGCATGGAGGCGCAGGAATGAAGAAATTTTTTGAAGTATTTCGGGATCTTCAGGTCAATAGCACACTGGAGCAGCTTTTTTCCGATGTGCTGGTGAGCCGTGTGCAGATCAATAAAGATCATTCCTGGATACAGATTCATATCCGTGCCACGCATCTGATTGAGAAGGAAGCCATCCGCCAGATGGAAGAGGAGATACGGAAAAAACTTTTTTCAAAGAGGCTTCGGGTGCGCCTCATTGAGCATTTCAGACTGTCCGGGCAGTACAATGCCAAATCTCTCTACGGAGTCTATCAGCGTTCCATCCTGCAGGAGCTGAAGGATTTTGATATCCTTCTGTTTCAGATGCTGAACACGGCAAAGGTGGCGTTCCCGGACGAGGAAACGATGGATCTCACGATTCCTTCACGGCATCTCTATGCTTCGAAGGATGCCCTGCTTCGAAAGATCCTCAGCAAGCTTTTCGTGGAACGATGCAATGTCCCCTTTTCTCTGGAAATTCGCTATGAGGAAGTGGAAAATGTGAGAAAAACAGAGGAACCCGCGGACTTGCCTCCGAAGAAAAAGGAGAATGCGGTACTTTTAAAGGGAGAGGATCCCTTTTCGACGGAAGCAGGGACCGTTTCCAGGGGAAGTCGGAACAGCTCTTCCGGAAGAAAGAGGAATACGGAGCGGGGGCAGGCAGAGACTCTTTCGAAGATGCCGGAGAAATCCCGTCCCTTAAAAGCCATCGGTGTAGACGGCGGAGGCTTCAAGAAGAAAAGATTTGCCTTCCGGCGTTCGGAAAACGAGGACGTGCTGTACGGTCGTGACTTCGAGGGTGAAGTGCAGAGAATCGCCGATATGCAGGAGAGTACGGGACGCGCGATACTGGGAGGACAGATTCTGACCGTCGATGAAATAGAAACCAAAAACGGAAAGTTTATCTTCCGCTTCAGCTTTACGGATTTCAGCGACTCTATCATGAGCAAGATCTTTGTCGATCCGGAGGATGTCGAACAGGCGAGAGAGTTTCTTTACCCGAAGAACATGATTCTTCTGTCTGGCACCATCGAATATGACAGCTTTGACCGGGAGCTGGAGCTGAGCCACATCCAGGGAATACGGAAATATCGTCTGGATCGAAAGAAACGGGAGGATCACGCGAAGGAAAAACGTGTGGAGCTTCATCTGCATACCAAAATGTCCGATATGGACGGCGTCAGCGATGTTGCGGACTATATCGATGCTGCCATCTCCTTTGGCATGGATGCCATGGCGATTACGGATCACGGTGTCGTACAGGCGTTTCCGGACGCCTCGCATCATCTTTCGGATATCCGACGAAAGGATTTCAAGCTTCTTTTCGGCTGTGAAATCTATCTTGTGGATGATTTGAGCACCGTAGCGGTGAATCCGCAGCAGCAGGAGCTTTCACATGAGACAGTGGTATTCGATATCGAGACCACCGGCTTCAGCAACCAGAGCGACCATATTATCGAGATCGGTGCCGTCAAGCTCCGTGACAACGAGATTGTGGATTCGATGGATGTTTTTGTGAATCCCGGAGTTCCGATTCCCTTCCGGATTACACAGCTGACCAGCATCACGGATGATATGGTGATGAACGCGCAGAGCATCTCTGAAGTGCTTCCCGCGTTTCTGGAATTTTGCGGGGATGCGGTGATTGTCGCACACAACGCCGAGTTTGATACCGGCTTTATCCGGGAAGCGGCAAAGCGCCTTGCTCTCCCGTATCATCCGACCATTGTGGATACGGTGGGGCTTTCAAGACTGCTTCTCCCGAGGCTGAGCCGTTATAAGCTGGATACCGTGGCAAGGGAGCTGAAGGTTTCTCTGGAGCATCATCACCGGGCGGTAGACGATGCAAGATGTACTGCGGAGATTTACCGGAAGGAAGTGGAGATGCTCAGGGCACGGGGTGTCCGGCTTATATCCGAGATCGACTCTCTGGACTATGACCATGCGGCGCAGGTGCGGAAGCTTCAGCCCCGCCACTGCATTGTGCTTTGTAAAAATGACCTCGGAAGAATCAATCTCTACCGTATGATTTCGGAGTCTCATTTAAAGTATTTTAAAAAGAGTCCCCGGATTCCGAAGTCCCTGCTCAGGCAGTACAGGGAGGGGCTGATCCTCGGGAGCGCCTGTGTGGCAGGGGAGCTGTTTCAGGCAATGATCCGCGGTGCAGAGGAGGAGCAGCTCTTAGCTATCGCGTCCTTTTATGATTATCTGGAGATCCAGCCGCTCGGAAACAATGCCTTCATGCTCACGAGCGACAGGTATCCTGCCAAAACGGAGGAGGATCTCATCCGGTACAACAAGCATATCATTGCTCTCGCCGATCAGCTGGGAAAGCCGGTCTGCGCTACCTGCGACTGCCATTATTTAAATCCGGAGGATGATATCTACCGGAAGATCATACAGGCAGGAAGAGGCTTTGAGGAAGGGGAGAGTGAGGCAAAGCTTTATTTCCGTACGACGGAGGAAATGCTTGAGGAATTTCCTTATCTTTCCTCCGACAGATGCAAGGAGATCGTCATTGACAACCCGCGGAAAATCGCGGATATGTGCGAGTATATCGAGCCGGTACGCCCGGACAAGTGCCCGCCTGTCATCGAAAACTCCGACCGGACTCTCCGGGAGATCTGTTATGAGACCGCCCACAGACTGTACGGTCCGGAGCTTCCGAAAATCGTGAGGGACAGACTGGAAAAGGAGCTCAGCTCCATTATCAGTAACGGATACTCTGTCATGTACATCATTGCCCAGAAGCTCGTGGACAAGTCCATGGAGGATGGCTATCTTGTGGGCTCGAGAGGCTCTGTCGGCTCCTCCTTTGTCGCAACGATGGCGCATATCACCGAGGTCAATCCGCTCTCTCCGCACTATGTCTGCCCGAACTGCTACTGGTCGGATTTTGATTCGGAGGAGGTAAAGAAGTATTCCGGTATGGCAGGCTGCGATATGCCGAAGAGGATCTGTCCGAAATGCGGCACAATGACGAACCGCTACGGCTTTGATATCCCCTTTGAAACCTTCCTCGGCTTTGAGGGAGACAAGGAGCCGGATATCGACCTGAACTTTTCCGGGGAATACCAGGCGAAGGCACATGCCTATACCGGGGTGATCTTCGGGGAGAAGCATACTTTCAAGGCGGGGACCATCGGTACGCTTGCGGATAAAACAGCGTACGGCATGGTGAAGAAGTATTATGAGGAAAGGGGAATCGAGAAGCGTCCAGCAGAGATTAACCGTCTCGTCCAGGGCTGTGTCGGCGTCAGACGTACGACCGGGCAGCATCCGGGCGGTATTGTGGTTCTGCCGCACGGCGAGGAGATTCACAGCTTTACGCCGGTGCAGCATCCTGCCAATGACAATGATTCCCCCATCATTACCACCCACTTCGATTATCATAAAATCGACCATAACCTCCTGAAGCTCGATATCCTGGGGCACGACGATCCGACCATGATCAGGAAGCTGCAGGATCTGACCGGGATAGATCCGGTCAGGGATATCCCTCTCGACTGCCCGGAGGTCATGAGTCTCTTTCAGTCGACCGAGGTTCTCGGCATCCGGCCGGAGGATATCCAGGGAGTGAAGCTGGGCTGTCTCGGCATCCCGGAGTTCGGCACCAGCTTTGCGATGCAAATGGTCGAGGATACGAAACCGAAGTATTTCTCCGACCTGATTCGAATCTCCGGACTGTCCCATGGCACAGATGTTTATCTGAACAATGCGCAGGATCTGATCCGCGACGGCGTCACCACACTGCAGTCGGCAATCTGCTGCCGTGATGATATCATGGTCTATCTGATTCACATGGGGCTGGAGCCGGGGCTTGCCTTCAATATTATGGAGAAGGTGCGGAAGGGCATCGTCGCGAAGGGGAAGCTCGGGGAGAAATGGGATCAGTGGAAGGAGGAAATGAAGAAACACGGCGTCGAGGACTGGTACATCGGCTCCTGCGAAAAAATCAAGTATATGTTCCCGAAGGCGCATGCCGCTGCTTACGTCATGATGGCATGGCGTGTCGCCTACTGCAAGGTGTTCTATCCCCGGGAATACTATACCGCCTACTACAGTATCCGCGCGGACGGCTTTGATTATGACAAGATGTGTAACGGCATAGAGCAGCTCCGCTATCATATCCGGGAGTACCAGAATCTCCCTCATCCGACGGCGACAGAGAAAAACTGCCTCCGGGACATGAAGATCTGTGAGGAGATGTATGCCCGCGGCATCGAATTTGCGCCGATCGACATCTATAAGGCGAAGGCGTCAGACTTCCAGATGACGGAGGACGGCAGAATCATGCCGAGCTTTTCCTGCATGGCGGGACTCGGAGAGGCGGTTGCCCTCGGCATTGAAGAGGGGGCGAAGTCCGGCGGCTTCCTGTCCAAGGATGATTTTATCAACCGTACCCACTGTCCGAAGGGCTTTGCCGAGAAATTCGCGGAGCTGGGGCTTCTCGGAGATATTCCGGAGTCCAATCAGATGTCGGTATTTGATTTTTTCCGGTAAATTCCTTCGTCTTTCGTTGATTTCTGCGCGTTGAAGTATTACAGTTTAACTTGTAAAATAATCCCGTGTTTTCGCTCGGACCTGGTCCGGGTGTCTGCACGGGGAACAGGGTATCCCGCCGTCAGGAGGGTCCCTGAGCTTTAACACGGAGACTTTTCAAACGCCTCGGCAGGACAGAACAGAAAGCCGGGAAGCAAAGGAGAAGATTATGGAAAACGCAGGATTCATCGGATTTGGACTGATTGGCGGCTCCATTGCAAAGGGACTCAGAAAAAAGTATTCGGAGCTTCGCATCATGGCATATGCCACCAATCTTTCCAGCGTAGAGATGGCACAGGAGGACGGGATCGTAAATCTCGCTCTGGACAGCGCGGTTTCTCCGCGTCTTTCCGAATGTGACATCATTTTCCTCTGTGCTCCGGCAGAGGAAAACATCCGTTATCTTTCCCGAATCGCACCGCTTCTGAAGGAGGGAGCCGTGCTGACGGATGTCAGCTCTACCAAGGAGAAGATTGCGGAGGAAGCAAGGAGGCTTCATCTCGGAAACTGCTTTATCGGCGGACATCCGATGGCAGGCTCGGAGCAGTGCGGCTACAGTGCCAGCACGGACTATCTTTTTTCCAATGCCTACTATCTGATTACTCCGATCGAAGAGGGACAGGAGAGACTGATTACGGTTCTCCGGGATGTCGCCGAGGCTCTTCAGGCGATTCCGATGCTCAGCACACCGGAGAATCACGACCGCGCTGTCGCCGCAGTTTCCCATCTGCCCCATCTTATCGCGAGCTCTCTCGTAAATCTGGTAGAGGATAATGATGACAGCGACAAAACCATGCGGATGATTGCTGCCGGGGGCTTCCGGGATATCACGAGAATCGCAAGCTCCAGCCCGGAGATGTGGGAGCAGATCTGCGAAACCAATGCGGATTTTCTTTCCGAGATTCTGGACAAGTATATCGCGGAGCTTCAGGGGATTTCCCGATCTTTAAAGAAGGAGAAGGGCGATCGCAGCATCTTTCACATGTTTGAGAAGTCCTGTGCATACCGTTCTACGATTGACGTGAAAAACCGCGGCGCATTGGCGCCGGACTACAGCTTTTCCGTCGATATCGAGGATGAGGTAGGAGCCATTTCCACGATTTCGGTGATTCTCGCGTCCAAGGGGATCAGCATCAAGAATATCGGCATTAACAATGCGAGAGACCATGGTGAGGGAGCGCTTCGCATCTCTTTCTATGAGGAGGAAGCCAGGGAGAAGGCACTTTCTGTATTGCGGAAGTACCGCTATGATTTAAGAGACTGAGAAAACACTGATTCCACATTCCTGCACATTACTTTAAGAGAAATTCAATTTTTAAATAAATGATATATGATATAATAATGTTATGAAATATGATGACACAGGCGGAAGAGATCCCCTGCCATCATCTGAGAGGAAACGGCAGCGCTGTCTGCGATGCCGGAAAAGGGAGGAACGATGGAAAACGATAAGCTCGAAACAGGACTGCCGGAGGGCATGCCGGAGGATACGGCAAAAGCTGTGAAAGAGGAAGTGTCTGCGGGCTCCGAAACCGCAGACAACGTGGATAAGGCAGGACAGATGGCAGCCCCGGATGCCGTAAATACAGCTTCTGAAACGGCAGAAGAACCCCGGGATGCTGCTTCAGAAAAAACAGCATCCGCGGAGACAGAGAAGGATATGACCGCAGAGGCAACCATCTCCTCGGTGCAGAATACGGTATCGAGTACAGCGGGAGAGGCTTCAGCAAGAAAGAATAAATCGCCGCTCATGATTGTGGCTGTACTGGCGGTTCTCGCGGTTGTTGCAGTGCTTGCCTGTATCGTATTCGGCTTTGGCGGAAGGGGCTTCCAGCTTCGTTTTTCCTCCCCGGAATCCAACTTTCAGAGGATCTCGGAGGAAGAGCTGCAGAAGGGAGCCGGTGGTCTTGCCAGAATCACGGACGAGATCAAAGCACAGGGAAAGCTTGCCGGGAATTCCGAATCCGACGGAAGCTATACCCTGACATTTTCCGACAACGGAAAAACCCTTGTAAAAAGCATGACGGGGATGGATATTTCCTGGTTCAGCAGTGTGAAGATGGGGCTTAACATGCTGATGAACAAGGGGAAGATTGATGCGAAGTATGCCGTTGATCTCAATGACAACAACATTCTCAATATGAATGTCTTTCTGGGTGACAATGAAGCGGCAGTGGATGTGCCGGAGCTTTTCAAGCAGCCGCTGGGTCTCGATGAAGAGAAGCTGAAGCTTGCCTTCGGCGGACAGAGCTTCAGCGCATATATGCAGAACCTGATATCCAGCTATGAGAATCTGCCGGAGGGCAAGGTTTATGGCAATCTTTATGAGAAGTACGGAAAGATTGTGTTAGGCTCCTATCAGTCTGTCATGAAATCGGAGGGACAGGTCAGTGCAGGGGAGATCTCTCAGAAGGGCATCACCTTTACGGCACATTATGATGCAGAGGCAATCCGCAAGATGTCGGAGAAGCTTCGGGATACGATGAAGGAGGATACGGAGTTAAAGGAAGCCATCATTCAGTCCTATGACGCATTTTCCTGGTACTTCCAATCTCTTCGGAACCTCCAGGGCAATCCGAGCTTTTATGATAACGAAGAGATGATTCCCAAGGACGGAGCGGCACTGTATGAGCAGTTCCTGAAGGGACTGGACGAGGCCGGCATGGATGTTGCGGAAGGCTCGGAGATGGACATTCTTTACAAGGTGGATGAGAAGGGCAATCTGATCGGCGGCGGCATCCGTCTCAAAGGGGGAGAGGAAGATCTTCTTCTCTTTGATCACAGCGCGCCGAAGCAGGGGAACAAGCACGGACTCAGCTATCAGCTGGAGGGCAGCGATGAAAAGTACACGCTCCAGGGCGTGGCAACGGTTTCCGGCAATGAGATCAGCGGAGACTATGTTCTGATGCGGGGAGAGGACACTCTCCTGAACATCAGACTTGAGGATGTTGTTCTTCTGAAGCAGCTGATGGGAAAGAGCTCGGGAAGCATTACCGTTTCTCCGACAGCCGGTGCAGACTCGGCAGGACTCGGACTTTCCGGCTATAGCCTCAAGCTGCAGTTTGACAGTGACAGCGCAAAGGACAGCTCCAAGGGCAGCTACGCGCTGAGCCTTCTGAATGATAATGGAGAACTGGTAAGGCTGGACTTTGATGCGACAGTTAAGCCGCATCAGGAAGAGCTGACAAATCCCTATCCGGAGGCAAAGAAGGCGGAGGATGTGGATGCTTTGATCGACAAGGACAAGATTGACAGCTTTATTCAGAAACTGAAGGACAGCGGAGTGCCGGAGAATTATACTTCCTCTCTGTACTTTGCATTGATGCTGATGAGCTCCGACTAAAAGTATTCATGAGTGCAATAGAGATTCGGCATTTACGTAAATATTACCAAAACACTCCGGTGCTGGACGATCTCAATCTGACACTGGAGTATGGAAGCTGTGTGGGAATACTGGGTGCCAATGGCAGCGGTAAGACCACACTTCTTTCTATTCTGGCAGGCGTAGGGAGAGCGAGCGGCGGGAGCTTTCGGCTCGAGGGGAAGCCCGGATATCTGCCGCAGAACAATCCTCTTTTTGAGGAGCTGACTGTCTATGACAATCTCCGGCTGTACTATCCGGCGAAGGCTTTGAAAAAGGACAGTATGGCAGCAGAAATACCGGCGCTCGCCGTGGATCGGTATCTGAAAAAGAGAGTTCGCGACTGCAGCGGAGGGATGAAGAGAAGAGTTGCCTTTCTTGCCGCAATTTCCTCCTCCCCTTCGATTCTGCTTCTGGATGAGCCTACCTCCGCGTTGGATCAGGAGAGCAGAGAGACAATTTACCGCTATCTTCGAGGCTTTGTCGGACGCGGAGGACTGGTTCTTCTGGTAACGCATGACATCTCCGAGCTTCACATCTGTACACGCTGCCTTTTGATGCGGGACGGAAAACTCAGGGACAGGAACGATGGGGATCTATCTTAATTATTTCAGATTGCAGCTGCAAAGGATGCGCCTTTTATTTCTGCCGCTTTTCTGTGCCTCCGTCCTGCTTTTCTGCCTCCTGTGTGCACTCCTCTCCGGTCTCTATCTTCGCTACCTGTCACCCGTCAGGGAAAAGCTGACGATCGGTATCGTCGGGAATGTTGCAGATTCCCCGATCGGTGTCGGCATGAATCTCTTGGAGCAGATGGATGACAGCCGATTTTCTCTTCAGTTTCGCTTTCTCGAGAGAGAAGAGGCAAGAGAAATGCTCGGCAAGGGAAGAATCCAGGGCTATCTCGAGATCCCGGAGGATTTTCTGACAGAGCTGCAGCACGGCGTCAACCGTCCGCTCCGCTATGTGACGGAAAGCTCGGCGGCACCTCTTTCTTCCGAGCTGATGCGGGAGACGGCGGAGATGGCAGTGCAGCTTCTCAGTGAGAGTGAGCGCGGCGTTTACGCCATGCAGGATATCTATCTTTCTCTGTCACTTTCGGACCTGGAAAAGGATACAAGGGAGATCAATCTGAACTATATTACTGCGGTGATGCATCGAGGCGATGTCGTTCGGGCAGAGCTTACGGAGCGCTTTCATTCGCTTTCTCCGGTACCGTACTATCTGCTTTGTGCCGTTCTTTTGCTACTGCTGTTTTCGGGTACGGCGCTTTCCGTGCTGTTTCCGGGGCGGGAGGAGCTGCGGCATCGCTATCTTGCCATGCGGGGACTCTCTTCTCCGGGACAGCTTCTGTCGGAGTGGCTCGCTTCTGTAATCCTCTTTTTCCGGCTTATTCTGGCGTTGTCCGCCATGCTTCTTTTGCTGCTTTTTGGCGGAAGAGTGACAGCTGCTTTTGGCGCTTCGGGGAAATTTCCTTTTGCGGAGCTTTCCGGGCTTCCGGCATTTTCCTTTTTTCGCCTTGCTGCCCTGGAGCTTCGGCTGCTGCCTGTTCTTTTTCTGATCTGTGCCCTGCATTTTTTCTGCCATGAATGTTTTTCCGGCTCTGTTGCTGCGATTTTACTGGATTTTCTGCTTTCCCTTTCCCTTTCCTATCTTTCTGGGCTCTTTTATCCGAGCTCCTTTTTTCCGAAGGAATGGAGAACGCTTTTAAAGCTGCAGCCGGTCGGCGCCGCAAAACAGTATCTCACGGAGCTTTTCTACTTTGAGCAGTCCTCGCCCTTTATTCTTTTCCTCTGGACTGCCGTCTTTCTGCTGCTCTGTATCGTTATACGGGAAAGGAGGATACGAGGATGAGGCTTTCCACCGGTTTTCCCCTCCTGTTCTGGACAGCCTGCAAACGTCTGTATCGAAACGGAATCTTTTTTGCCCTGCTTCTGGGCATGCTCCTGCTTCTGCTGTTTTCCTCGCTGATCCGGGGAAGAGAAGAGGGTGTACTCACTGTCGGCATCCTTCCGAAGGAGGCAATCGGACAGAAAATCGCCCGGCAGCTGGAAGAGCACGGCACAGCGCTTATTCGCTATATGCCCTGTGAAAGCGAGGAAGAGGCAAAGGAGAAGGTGGAGAGAGGGGAATGGGATGCCGCGTGGATTTTTGAGGAAAGGCTCTCCGAGAAGATTGCGCATTACGGTATAAAACGAACTTCTCTTGTGAAAAGCTATGAGACGAAGGACAGCGTCCTGTCTGAGCTTGCCAGAAACTCCCTGTACCGTGCGCTTTACCCCTATCTTTCCTACTCCATTTACCGGAACTTCATGGAGAAGAAGCTGGGAAACCGGCTTTCGGAAGAGAGCCTTCGGTCATACTATGACATGCAGCACACGGATCGGGATTTTCTGACGATTGAAGATCTCTCCGGAACGGAAATCCATCCGGAGAAGAACCTTCTGCTGTCTCCGCTCCGCGGGCTTCTTTCGGTATGGCTTTTCATCGCGTCTCTCATCGGGGGCATGCTCTTTTTGAAGGAAGAAAAGGAGGGACTTTACAACCATCTCCCGAAGCGGGAGAGGGATGCTTTCGCGTTTCTGTCTGTCCTCGCCCTGCTTTCCCATCTTTATCTGCTGCTCTTTCTGCTGCTTTTTTTTCATCACGGGAATGCACCGCTTCCGAGAGAGATAATTGGTGGAGGCTTTCTGGTGCTGACGCTTGCCTGTTTCTCGGAGATCATGAGAAAACTGCTTTGCGATCTGTACCGCATCGCGGCGCTGCTTCCTGCCCTGCTGCTTCTTTCTCTTCTGATCAACCCGATTTTCCTGGATCTTCCCTTTGGCATCGTCCGTTTTCTCTCCCCTGTCTATCCCTATCTCCGTTATATGAGAGGAGGAAATGCGGCAGTTCTTTCTGTGTATGCTCTGGCGCTGCTTCTGCTTTCCTCCGGATGGAGCAGAGTATCCTCTCCGGGATCTGGTATAAATGAACTGTAGAAATTATACATTAAACTTGTGTATTTCCGCGGATTTTAGTACAATAATTCTAAAATATTCGAGGCTTGAGAGTCTTAAGCACAGGAGGAAGGCAATATGAAGGTTTATGACACTGGCAACATACGCAACGTGGTTCTTTTGGGACATGGTGGCGCTGGAAAGACCACCGTTGCCGAGGCACTGTGCTACGTTACCGGCGTAACAAAGCGTATGGGTTCGGTTCCGGACGGAACCACCATTTCCGACTATGATAAAGAGGAAAAGAAGCGGAAGTTCTCGATTCAGACTTCGGTGATTCCCTTGGAATACAAGGGGGAGGGCGGAGAGTACAAGATCAATCTTCTGGATACTCCGGGATACTTCGATTTTGTGGGAGAAGCGGAGGAGGCTGTTTCTGTGGCGGATGCCGCCATTATCGTGGTGAATTGCAAGGCGGGGATTGAGCCGGGCACGGTAAAAGCCTGGGAGCTTTGCGAGAGATGTCAGCTGCCGAGACTGTTCTTTGTCACCAACATGGATGATGATCACGCTTCCTACCGCCAGCTGGTGCTGGATCTCGAGAAGAGATTCGGACGCTCCGTGGCGCCGTTCCAGCTGCCGATTCGTGAGAATGAGAAGTTTGTCGGCTTTGTCAATGTCGTCAAGATGGCGGGACGCCGTTTCACCAGGCTCAATGAATATGAGCCCTGTGAAATTCCGGATTATGTGGAGAAGAATCTCGGCATTGCCAGAAATGCGCTCCTTGAGGCAGTGGCGGAAACTTCGGATGAATTTATGGAGAAGTATTTCTCGGGAGAAGATTTTACGGTGGAGGAGATTCAGAGCGCACTGAAGTCTAACGTAAAGTCTGCCAGTATTGCCCCGGTGCTTATGGGCTCCGGCGTCAATGTACAGGGCTTCAATGTCCTTCTCCAGATTATCGAAAAGTATTTCCCCGCACCGGATGAGTTTGAGACTGTCGGTGTGGATGCGTCCACCGGAGAGAGATTTACGGCAAAGTATAATTCTGAAGCCTCTCTTTCCGCCAGGGTCTTTAAGACCATTGCAGATCCCTTTATGGGCAAGTACAGTCTTCTGAAGGTCTGCACGGGAACACTCAAGGCAAATACGGAAATCTACAATGTCAATAAGGAAAGCTCCGAGAAAATCGGCAAGCTCTATATCCTCCGCGGCGGAGAGTCCATGGAGGTCAGCGAGATCCGTTCCGGCGATATCGGCGCTGCTTCCAAGCTTTCTGTGACAGAGACCGGAGACACGATTGCGCTTCGCAATGTGCCGGTGCTCTACCACGGACCGCAGTTTTCCGTCCCCTATACCTACATGGCATTCCGCGCAGAGAACAAGTCCGAGGAGGATAAGCTCAGTACGGCACTTTCCCGTATGATGGAGGAGGATCATACCCTGAAGCTGGCAGCAGATCCGGAGAACCGTCAGAGTCTCCTCTACGCGATCGGAGACCAGCAGCTGGAGGTGCTGAAGTCCCGTCTGAGGGAGCGCTACAATGTCGGTATTGTCCTCGAGAAGCCGAGGTTTGCCTATCGTGAGACGATCCGTAAGGTTGTAAAGGTACAGGGCAAGTACAAGAAGCAGTCCGGCGGACACGGGCAGTACGGTGATGTCATCATGGAATTCGGTCCGAGCGAAGACGAGGAGAAGCCCTATGTCTTTGAGGAAAAGGTGTTCGGCGGCTCTGTTCCGAGAAACTTCTTCCCGGCGGTGGAAAAGGGAGTGCAGGAATGCTGCAAGAAAGGACCGCTCGCAGGCTATCCGGTTGTGGGACTCAAGGCAACTCTCCTCGACGGCTCCTATCATCCGGTGGATTCCTCGGAGCAGGCATTCAAGACAGCGGCTTCCTTCGCTTTTAAAGACGGATTTATGAAGGCACAGCCGATTCTCCTGGAGCCGATCGCCAGCCTGAAGGTCACGGTTCCGGACAGCAATACCGGGGATATCATGGGTGACCTCAACAAGCGCCGCGGACGTGTGTTAGGTATGAATGCACTGCATAACGGCAAGCAGATGATTGAGGCGGAAATTCCGATGAGCAATCTCTTCGGTTACAACACGGACCTCCGCTCCATGACCGGCGGCGCCGGAGTCTATTCCTATGAGTTTGTCCGCTATGAGATGACTCCCGGGGATATCCAGAATCAGGTCGTTGCCGAGGCGAAAGCACTTGAAGCGGAGGAGGGAAAGGACTAGTTGTAAGCGCGGGAGTCCCGCTTCCGTAAAATATGCGTCGGAAAATGATTCGGATAAGACCCCAGAGATGGGGTCTTATCTCATATCTTCCGCAAGCTTGACCCCGCAGGGGAAATCATCTAAAATCTATGGGTTAAATTGTACTTTCCGCGTTGAGCGGTAAAGATAAAGGAGAAACTATGATCAGAATTGCAGTGGATGCCATGGGAGGAGACGAAGCGCCGAAGGCAATTGTCGACGGAGCACTCCGGGCACTTCCGGGCAACCCGGAACTGAAGCTCCTGTTCTATGGTCCGAGGGAAACTGTCGAGAGCTGTCTTTCCGGCCGTTCCTATCAGGAGGAGCAGGTGAAGGTGATCGACGCACCGACGCTGATTTCCCTTCATGAGTCTCCGGTGCTGGCGATTCGACGTAAAAAGGATTCCGGCATTGTGATGGGGATGCACGCCGTAAAGAACGGAGAGGCGGATGCATTCCTGTCTGCGGGTTCCAGCGGAGCCATCCTTGCCGGCGGTCAGCTGATTGTCGGTCGTATCAGGGGAATTCAGAGACCTCCTCTGGCGGCATTGATTCCGACAAGGTCCGGCGTATGCCTTCTGACGGACTGCGGCGCCAATGTCGATGCAAAGCCGGAGTGGCTTCAGCAGTTTGCAAAGATGGGTTCCGTCTACTTTGAAAACATGCTCGGCAAGAGGGAACCGACGGTAGGGCTTGTCAATATCGGTGCCGAGGAGGAAAAGGGGAACACGCTGGTAAAGGAGGCGATGGGACTCCTGAAGGAAACGGAAGGAATCCGTTTTATCGGCTCTGTGGAGGCGAGAGATATCGTGGAGGGCAGCTGCGATGTGGTAATTGCGGATGCCTTTGTCGGCAATGTTGTCCTGAAGATGTATGAGGGTGTCGGCAGGATGCTGCTCTCGGAGATCACGGAGACCCTTAAACACTCCGGTGTAAAGACACTGATCGGTGCTGCTCTGATTCGGGGAGCCTTAAAGAGCAGCCTGAGCAAGTTTGACGCGAAGCAGTATGGCGGTGCCCCCATTCTGGGACTCAGAAATCTGGTCGTCAAGGTACACGGCAATACCGACGGACGGGAGGTCACCAATGCCATTCAGCAATGCGTCGACTTCGTTCACAGGGATATCGTGAAGAAAATCGAGGAAACCATCGAGGTGGAAGCCCTGAATACAGCTCCGCCAGCAGAGCAGAAGCAGTAATTTACCCTAAGGCTACAAAAATCACAGGAGAGAACCATGGAATTTGAACGTTTAAAGAAAATCATCGCGTCAGAAATGAGCGGAGTGGAAGAAGACAGAATTACGATGGAGTCCCGTTTTGTCGAGGATCTCGGTGCCGATTCTCTCGATGTCGTACAGATCGTCATGGCAATCGAGGAGCAGTTTAAGATAGAAATCCCGGATGATGCGGCAGAAAAGATTCATACGGTCGGGGAAGCGGTCAAGGCCATTCAGGGGGCAATGCAGTAATGCGGAAGTTCCGTGAAATTCAGAGTCTGATGCATTATATCGGCTATCCGTTTCAGAATCCTTCTCTCCTGCAGCACGCCCTGATTCATCCGTCCTACGCGAATGAGCAGGGCGAGCCGAAGGAGGCCTCCAATCAAAGACTGGAATTTCTGGGAGATGCGGTACTGGAGCTCTGTTCCAGTGATTTTCTGTTCCAGCGTCAACCGATGATGCAGGAAGGTGTCATGACCAAGATGCGAGCTGCGCTGGTGTGTGAACCCACACTGGCAGATGCTGCAAGGCAGATCCATCTTGGTGATTACATCATCTTGGGAAACGGAGAGACAAGGGAGGGTATCGTCCTCCGGGACTCCGTGCTTTCCGATGCCTTTGAAGCGGTGATTGCCGCAATCTATCTTGACGGCGGACTGGAACAGGCAAGACGCTTCATTCTGCGCTTTGTACTGAATGATATTGAAAATAAACAGCTCTTTCATGATGCGAAAACAATGCTTCAGGAATACTGCGCGAAGCACAGGATTGAGGAAAGCTACGAGATTCTGAGGGAAATGGGACTCGATCATCAGAAGATTTTTGAGATTTCCGTGTCTCTTGACGGTGTGTTCTATGGAACCGGAGAGGGTCCTTCCAAGAAAAAAGCGGAACAGCAGGCAGCATACCAGGCACTTCAGCGGATCAGGGTGGATACCGGATATGTATTTAAAATCGATTGAAATTCAGGGCTTTAAATCCTTTGCCAATAAGACGGTGCTTGACTTCAGCAAGGGAATCACCGGGATTGTCGGTCCCAACGGCTCCGGAAAGTCCAATATCTCCGATGCGGTTCGCTGGGTGCTGGGAGAGCAGAAGGTCAAGCAGCTCCGCGGTTCCTCCATGCAGGATGTGATTTTCTCCGGTACGAAGCTCCGGCGCCCGCAGAGCTTTGCCTATGTGGCGATCACGCTCAGTAACGAGGATCATTCCCTGAATCTGGGATACCCGGAGGTTACCATTGCCCGCAGGCTCTACCGGAGCGGCGAGTCGGAGTACCGTATCAACGGGACGGAATGCAGGCTCAGGGATATCAATGAGCTTTTTTATGATACCGGTATCGGAAAAGAAGGCTATTCCATCATCGGACAGGGACAGATTGACAAGATTCTTTCCGGAAAAGCGGAGGAGAGACGCGCACTTTTCGATGAAGCAGTCGGGATTGTAAAGTTCAAGCGGAGAAAGGCACAGGCGGAGCAGAAGCTTACGGAAGAGCACGGGAATCTCACGAGGGTGACGGACATCCTGCATGAGCTGGAGCTGCAGGTGGGACCACTGGAAAAACAGGCAGAGCAGGCAAAGGGCTATCTCACTCTTCGTGACAGCCTGATTTCCGAGGAGGCCTCCCTGTATCTCCGGGAGGTATCCGAGATTGAAGGCACACTTTCCGAGGTCACGGAGAATCAGGAGCTGGTACAGAAGGATCTTGCGAATCTTCGACGGGAATCCATGCAGCTTTCCGGGGAGTATGACCGCATCTCCGGGGAAATCCAAACGACGGAGGAGACGATCCGAAACACGGAGAGTGCCATCAAGAAGGCGGATCTTCTGAGATCCAATCTCTCCGGGCAGATAGATGTGCTGCAGGAGCAGATTCACGCAGAGGAGAACAATCGCCGGCATTACGAGGACAGGATACAGACCCTGAAGGAAACGGAGTTTTCCACGATAGCCTCCCTGGAGGATGATCTGTCCCGTCTTTCCTATATGAAAGAAAAGCTTCTCTTTATTCTGGAAAACGGAGACGCTGAGGTCGATAAGGAGAATGTCTCTCTGGATCTGGAGCTGATCCGGAATGCGAAATCTGAGGCGGAGGCCGTTGTCAGATCCTGCAGAGGAGAGGATTATGCACTGGAGATTCGCCCCTATCAGGAAGAAAAGCCGGCAGCCGCTCTTCCGGGCGGGGAGATCAGCTCACAGCTCGATGAAAAGAGAAATTCATTAAAGGTACTGGAGGAAAAGATTCTGCGTCTTCATCAAGGCTGTGAAGAAAGCAGCCAAAACCTGCAGTCCCTGCTTCGGGACAGAGAGGATCAGATCCGGGGAATGGAGCAGAGGCGGCGGGAGAGAGATCAGGAGAGAAGCCGTTTTGAGGCGCTTCAGAACCTGGCGGAGCGCTATGAGGGCTTCGGACATGCCGTGAAGTCGGTTATGGACCGGAAAAACAGCGTTCATGGGATCCATGGTACGGTTGCCGATCTGATTCCGGTTCCGAAAAAATACGAAACTGCCATGGAGACGGCGCTCGGAAGTGCTGTCCAGAATATCGTGACAGAGGATGAGAGAACCGCAAAGCAGATGATTCAATATCTGAAGGAGCATCGTCTCGGGCGTGCCACCTTCCTGCCGCTTGACAATATCCGTGGCAGAAGGGATGAAAGATGCGTACAGGCGTCCCATCTTCCGGGAGCATTGGGACTTGCCTCCGATCTGATCGAGGTGCCGGAAATGTATCAAAATCTGTCGGAATATCTTCTGGGACGAGTGCTGGTCGTTGACAGTATGGATCACGCTCTCGAGATTCAGAGACAGAATCGCCAGTCCCTCCGGATTGTCACCCTTGAGGGAGAGCTGCTGAACCCGGGAGGCTCTATCTCGGGCGGAGCGTATCGCAATTCCTCCAATCTGATGAGCCGTAAGAGAGAGCTTGAGGAGCTTCGCGTACATATCGAAAAACTGGAGCGGGAGGTACAGGAACGAAAGGCGGCAGTGCAGGAGAGCACGGAGAAAAGCCACGAAATACAGCAGGAGCTTGCGAGACAGCAGGCTGAGATCTCCGAGCAGGAGCTGAAGCTCAATAATGAAAAGCTTGCGATAGCGTCTCAGCTGAACATCGAGTATTCGACGCTGACCACCAGAACCGACTTTGTTACGGAGGATGTCCATCGTCTCGCATCACAGCTCAGCGAAGCCTTTGAGGAGCGTATTAATCAGGAACGGGATTCTCTCGCGTCAGACGGGCTTCTGAAGGAAAAACAGGAGAAGATCGTCTCTCTGGAAACCCTGATCCGGGAGACCGGAGAGGATGCGGAGAGGGCTGCCGGCAGCATCCGGAGTCTGGAGCAGAAAAAGGCGGAGCTCTCCGAGCAGCAGAAGAGCTTCTTCGGGAAGAAGGACGAGCTTTCGGAAAAGCTTCTCTCCATGGAAAAGGAATCCATGCGCGTGCAGAATCTGAGGGCACAGAAGGAGCAGCGGCTGGAGGCATTGTCCCAGTACATGCTGGAGGAATATCAGCTCAGCTATTCGATGACGAGGGAGAGATACTCGGAGAAAACAGAATTCTCCCTGTCAGAGCTTCGAAAATCGGTGCAGAGCCTGAAGGCGGAAATCAAAGCCCTGGGTCCCGTCAATCTCGATGCGATCGAGCAGTTTAAGGAGATCGGAGAAAGATACCGCTTCCTGAAGCAGCAGTATGAGGATCTTGTCGCGTCCGAGGAAAAGCTGCAGACGATTATCCATGATCTGGACCATGGGATGCGGAAGCAGTTCCAGGAGAACTTTGCCAGAATTCAGACAGAGTTCAACAATGTCTTTCGTATTCTTTTCGGCGGCGGTCAGGGCAGGATAGAGCTGGAGACCGGGGAGCAGGATGTTCTTCGTGCGGGAATTCATATCATTGCGGAGCCGCCCGGAAAGAAATTGCAGAACATGATGCAGCTCTCCGGCGGAGAAAAGGCGCTGACGGCAATTTCTCTGCTCTTTGCGATACAGAAGCTGAAGCCGTCCCCCTTCTGCCTTTTGGATGAGATTGAGGCAGCCCTCGATGATTCCAATGTTGTGAGATTCGCGGATTATCTGCATCAGCTGCAATATACACAGTTTATCGTCATTACCCATCGAAGAGGTACGATGGAGAGAACCGACCGCCTCTTCGGAATCACCATGCAGGAGAAGGGAATCTCCGCACTGGTCTCTGTAGACCTGGTACAGGATCAGCTGGAATAGTACCCTTATGAAAGGAGCCCCGATTGGCAAACTTCTTTTCTAAACTAGTAACTTCGATTTTTCAGTCCAATGAAAGCATCTCCGAGAGCTTTTACGAGGAGCTGGAGGATGCAATGGTCATGAGTGATGTCGGAATTCAGACCGCATTGCAGATCATTGATGCCATTAAGTCGGAGGCAAAGGAGAAGAATCTCCGTTACACGAGAGAGGTGAGGCAGGTTCTGAAGGACTATCTCTATGAACTCATGCGGACCGATGAATCCTACTATGAATTTGAAACACGGAAGAGTATCATCACGGTCATCGGCGTCAACGGCGTGGGGAAAACCACCTCGATCGGAAAGCTCGCAACGTATTTTAAGAAGCAGGGGAAAAGAGTGATTCTGGCGGCTGCGGATACCTTCCGCGCCGGTGCCATCGAGCAGCTCTGTGTGTGGGGAAAACGCAGCGGAGTGGATGTCATCCATCAAAGAGAAGGTGCCGATCCTGCAGCTGTTGTTTTTGACGCCCTGCAGTCCTTTAAGGCGAAGCACGCGGATATCCTGATGATCGATACTGCCGGAAGATTACAGAACAAGAAAAATCTGATGGCAGAGCTGGAAAAGATCAATCGTATCATTGACAGGGAATTTGCAGAGGGCTACCGTGAGACTCTCGTCGTTCTCGATGCCAGCACCGGTCAGAATGCCCTCAGTCAGGCACAGATCTTCAAAGAGGCGTGTCAGGTTACCGGTATCATCCTGACAAAGATGGACGGCACCGCCAAGGGCGGCATCGCTCTTGCCATCCAGTCCGGGATGGGAATTCCCGTCAAATATATCGGCACCGGGGAGGGTATCTCGGATATCAAACCCTTTGACGCGAAGGAATACGTGGATTCGATCTTTGAAAACGAATGAGGAAATATGCGGTTTCCGACGGGGGCAAGTATTTTGCTTGACATCCGATCCTGTTCCTGCTATTCTTGCTGAGGCTTTTCGCTGACGGCTGAAAGGAGCGATATGGAAGACTTCGTTGAAAAAGGGAATCTCTATGAACTCTACGGCGGTCTTTTGAAGGAAAACCAGCGGCGTGTCTACGCCATGCATGTGATGGAGGATATGAGCTTTTCCGAGATCGGAGAGGAACTGTCCATGACACGGCAGGGAGCGCAGGAACTCTTTCGGAGAGCGGATCAGAAGCTCCGTAAGACAGAAGACACCCTGCATCTGGAACAGAAGCTGTTGCGGATCCGTTCCCTGTCGGAGGAGATTTTAAGGACCTCCAGGGAGGAGCGGATCAGAAAGCTGGCAGGAGAACTCATTCATGGCATTTGAAGCGTTATCCGACAGACTCACGAATATCTTTTCGAATCTGTCTCACAAGGGAAAACTGAATGAAGAGGACGTGAATCTTGCACTCCGCGAGGTTCGCATGGCGCTCCTTGAGGCGGATGTCAACTTCAGGCTGGTCAAGGACTTTATCGCAAGGGTCAGAAAGAAGGCTGTCGGGGAAGAGGTCTTTTCCTCTCTTTCCCCGGCGCAGACCGTGGTCAAAATCGTCAATGAAGAGCTCACGGAGATGATGGGGTCGGAAACCACAGAAATCAAGCTCCGCCCGCAGAACGAGATCACGGTTATCATGCTGATCGGCCTTCAGGGTGCCGGTAAAACCACTACGGCAGCAAAGCTTGCCGGTAAGTTCAAGGCACAGCACAGAAAGCCGCTGCTGGTTGGCTGCGATGTCTACCGTCCGGCAGCAATCGAGCAGCTCCGGGTTAATGCGGAGAAGCAGGAGATCCCGTTTTTCTCTCTGGGAGATAAAGTGAGCCCGGTCGTCATTGCGGAAAAGGCAGTGGCAGAAGCAAAGGACAAGGGGCACAATCTCGTCATCCTCGATACCGCCGGCCGCCTGCAGATTGACACGGCGCTGATGGAGGAGCTGAAGAATATACGTTCCCGGGTCAATGTCGACTGGTCGATTCTGACGGTGGATGCCATGACCGGTCAGGAAGCGGTCAATGTAGCGGAAAGCTTTGTGAAGGAAGTCGGCATTGACGGTGTCATCCTCACGAAGTGTGACGGAGATACAAGAGGCGGAGCCGCACTCTCCATCAAAGCCAT
Organism: uncultured Oribacterium sp.; assembly: GCA_963545355.1. Classification (GTDB taxonomy): domain Bacteria; phylum Bacillota; class Clostridia; order Lachnospirales; family Lachnospiraceae; genus Oribacterium. The sequence goes on from CAUUIW010000005.1 coordinate 70,270, forward strand.
GACAGGGAAGCCGATTCTGTATCTCGGTATGGGAGAGAAGCTTTCCGAGCTTGAGCAGTTCTATCCGGATCGTATGGCAGGGCGTATTCTCGGCATGGGGGATGTGCTTTCCCTCATTGAGAAGGCACAGAATGAGCTGGATGAGGAAAAGGCAAGAGAGTCTGTCAAAAAGCTCTCGAAGGGACAGTTCAACTATGACGACTTTATGGATCAGATGAATCAGCTTCAGAAGCTCGGCGGTCTCGGGGGGATACTGAAAATGCTTCCCGGGATGAATAAGGCGATGGCGGGGCTCGATCTTGAGGAGTCGGAAAAGAAGATGCAGACCGTAAAAGTTATTATCCAGTCCATGACCCTCAGGGAGAGAGCGAATCCGAAGCTCATGAATCCTTCCCGTAAGGCGCGCATCGCCAGAGGCGCGGGCGTCGATATCGCGGAGGTCAATCGTCTCGTGAAGCAGTTTGAGCAGATGCAGAAGATGATGAAGCAGATGGGCGGCTCCTTCAGCGGACGCCGGGGCGGTATGGGAGGTCTTTCCGGGCTTTCCGGTCTCGGCGGCACAAGGGGCTTCGGACGAAACGGCAGGATGCCCTTTTGACGGCATTGCCCCGGAGAGCATCGGACACCGGGGATACATGAAATCCGTGCTCCCTTCCAAAGCGGACTTACGGTTTTCAGCCGACAGGCTAAAACATAGATTACTTTAAATCAAAGGAGATTATCATGGCAGTAAAGATCAGATTGAGAAGAGTCGGACAGATTCACGCACCGTTCTACAGAGTGATCGTTGCGGATTCCAGAAGCCCGAGAAACGGCAGATTCATCGAGGAGATCGGTTACTACGATCCGACCAAGGAGCCGTCTGTGGTAAAGATTGACGCAGAGGCAGCAAAGAGGTGGATCCAGAACGGCGCTCAGCCGACAGAGACCGTCGCAAAGCTCTTAAAGAAGGTTGGACTCTGATTTGTACTTTGTCTGACGAAGAATAGGAGTCAACATGAAGGAATTACTGGAAACGATTGCGAAAGCATTGGTTCAGTACCCGGAGGATGTCAGTGTCGTCGAAGAGGACAAAGAAGGGGTGATTCAGCTCAGGCTCTCTGTCAACGAACAGGACATGGGAAAGGTGATTGGGCGCTCTGGCCGTATCGCTAAGGCGATTCGTTCTGTCATGGGAGCCGCGGCTTCCAAGCAGAATATCAAGGTCATTGTAGATATTCAGTAAAAGAGGGGCAGGCTGCCCCTTTTTCTTGTATCCGAGGAAATACCGCTTCGGAGAGGAGACGGAATGATGACAGACAAGGGATTCGATGTAAGGGAAATCAGGAGAGTACTATGCTGACAGAATTGCGTGTCGGGGTCATTGTAAGCACTCACGGGCTGAAGGGGGAGCTGAAGGTCATGCCTACCACAGAGGCCCCGGAAAGATTTCTGGAACTTAAAAAACTGCGTCTTCGGATGCCGGAACAGGGCTTTCGAGGCAGAGACCGCGAAGAAAAAGAACTCACGATTGCATCCGTGCGCTTCCAGAAGAATATGGTGCTGCTCAAATTTGAGGGTCTGGACCGCATCGAGGATGTGGAAAAGCTAAGGCAGTGGAGCCTCTATATCGACCGCGCGAATGCCCTGCCTTTGAAGGAGGGAGAGTATTACCTTGGCGACTATGTGAATCTGGAAGTCCGCCTTGAGGATGACAGCGTGCTGGGAATCATCACGGATGTTCTGGAGACCGGAGCCAATCTGGTCTTTTCTGTGGACGGCGGAAAAAAGAAGCATCTGATCCCGGATTCCCCCAATATCGTTTTGGAGAAACATCCGGAAGAGGGCTATATCAAAATCCATCCGATTGAGGGCCTGTTGGAGCTATGAAAAAATATACTGTCATGACCCTGTTTCCGGAGATGATCGATCATGCTGTCCGTACCTCCATTACCGGCCGTGCCATCGAAGCGGGGATTCTTTCTGTGACTGCGGTAAATATCCGGGACTATACTGCGGATTCACACAGGCATGTTGATGATGCCAGCTATGGCGGAGGCGCAGGAATGCTGATGCAGGTGCAGCCGATTCATGCCTGCTACCGGGCGATTGCCGGAGAAAGAGAGACAAAACCGAGAGTGATTTATCTCTCTCCGCAGGGCTCCTGCTTCAGTCAGAGGATGGCAGAAGAGCTTTCCCGGGAGGAGGAGCTTGTCTTTCTCTGCGGGCACTATGAGGGCGTCGATGAGAGGGCACTCGAGCTTCTCGAGGCAGAGCCCGTTTCCATCGGAGACTATATTTTGACCGGCGGGGAGCTCGCCTGCCTGGTTATGATGGATGCGATTTCCCGTCTGGTGCCCGGCGTACTCAACAAAGAGGCTTCCCATGAGATCGAAAGCTTCTCCGACGGGCTTCTGGAATACCCGCAGTATTCCCGCCCGGAGAACTATGAGGGGATGTCTGTGCCGGAGGTTCTGCTGTCCGGCAATCACCAGAAGATTGCTGCATGGCGGCATGAAATGAGTTTACAGCGAACCAAAGAACGCCGCCCGGAGCTGTATGAACAGTACATTTCTGAACATTCGGAGGAGCTCCTGTCGAAAAACAAAAGAAGATCATAGTCTACGTTCGCCAAGGGATGAGAGAATAGGAAAAAGCTGATAGCAGCCATAGGTTTTATGTATTTCATCCCAATGATTCTGGTGCGTAGAATAATTTATAACTATAGGAACTTTCAGAATTTTGTAAGAGGAGTTTTAGAATCGTCCTCTTTCCGTTCCGGTTTGGCATGCCTTTAGGAAACACGGGTTAAAACGCCGTTTTCCGGTACATGTCGTTCGGAATGACGGATTTTGTTAAAGCTGTAGGGAAACTATTTTATCATAGGGGGATTTTTATGGCTGACAATGTAACAAAAAAAACCGGGCTCTGGCTTGGCGGACTTCCGTGGTGGCAGGCAATCATCTGCATCTGTCTCTGTCTTGTTCCGATGTATATGACAACGGCAGGCAAGGACGGACCTCAGATGGTTCAGTCAGGCACGATGGCAGGAACTCTGGCAATGTGTTTTGGCCTTGCCGTGATTTTTAATGAGATCGGTGAGAGACTTCCGATCTGGAACAAGTACATCGGCGGAGGACTTCTCCTTACCTTCTTTGGTGTCGCTGTCCTGAAGCAGTTCGGTGTGGTTCCGGAGGCAGGACTGGATGCCATCAACAGCTTTATTTCGGACGATGCCAATTTCCTGGAGATGTTCATCCTGATGCTGATTGTCGGCTCGGTGCTTTCTCTCGAGAGAGATATCCTGCTCCGTTCCTTTGCCGGATATATCCCTGCCATTCTCGGCGGCCTTGCCGTTGCCGCAGTTTTCGGCGGCATCACCGGTGCCGTCTTCGGGATTCCGTTCTCCGATTCCCTGATTAAGTACACGCTTCCGATCATGGGCGGCGGCAATGGTGCCGGTGCGGTTCCCCTGTCTCAGATCTATGAGCAGATCACCGGGGATAAGGCTGCCAATTACTACAGCTTTGCGATTATCGTTCTGACGATTGCCAACATCTTCTGTATCATGATGTCCGCAGGTCTCAATGCGCTCGGAGAAAAGGTTCCGACACTTACCGGCGACAAGAAAAACCTGATCCGCAATGCGGAAAATCTTGCGAGAGATGATGCCAAGGTAAGCAGCAGCAATACGGATCTTGCCGGCGCACTGCTTCTTGCCTTCGCCTGTCTTTCCTTCGGCAGCATGATGAGCAAGGTGATCCTTCCGAAGATTGCCGGAGCACCGATTCATAAGTATGCCTACATGATTATCTTCGTGGTGATTCTGGCAGCCACCGGTCTGATTCCGGCATCGGTACGTGCCGGTGCGAAGAGACTGCAGAGCTTCTTCTCCGGTCAGCTGGGGATCATCATTATGGTTGGCATGGGTGCCGACTTTAACCTCGGCGAGCTTTTCCGGGCAGTGGCTCCTGCCAATGTTATCATGGCTCTCATGATCGTTATCGGTGCGGCTCTCGGCTCCGCCGTTGTCGGTTACCTTGTCGGCTTCTATCCGATCGATTCCGCCATTACCGCCGGTCTTTGTATGGCGAACAGAGGCGGTAACGGCGACCTTGCCTGCCTCGGCGCCGCAGATCGTATGGATCTGATCGCGTATTCTCAGCTCAGCTCCCGTCTCGGCGGCGGTATCGTGCTGATTATCGCCTCCTTTGTGTTCTCCTTCCTGCTGTAAGGAGCTTTGCGGGGAAAAGAGATGATCGTCTATTTTAAAAAGGGCAGCAATGTCCTTATGATACTGGGAGGAGTCACAGGACTTCTCCTTGGTTTTCTGTATCTGAACCCCTTCGCGAATTTTCAAAAGGACATGACCATCCCCTTCTGGATTGTACTCTGGGGCTTTACCGGCATTATCCTCGGAAGATTTCTTGCGGCTCTTAGGGCGAATCATAAACTTCAGAAGATTCAGGCGCTTCTTTATCGTGAGACGGATCCCCGCGCCTTTTTGTCCGCCTTTGCCGGAAGAAATCAAAAGATTCCGCACCGGCTGGCAGAGTATGTCAGCGGACAAGTTATGATCAGCTTTGCGCATGAGGCTCTCGGAGAATATGAGGAAGCCTTTCAGGCGATCCGGGAGCTGAAGCCGGAAGAGCTGAAGCTGCATACTCTGGCGTCCACGGCTCTTGTGCAGAATCAGAAGACCAACCTTTATATCCTGAAACAGGATTATGAGGGTGCGGAGAATCTGCTTTCCGACCTGAAAGCCTTACAGGAGGTCAGTGTCAAAAGAGCAAGGACTATTGCGGAACAGTTGAAGTTTCAGCTTCAGCTCCATGAAACCAGAATCGCCATGGGCAGGGGAGAAAAAAATGCGGACAGAAGCTTTATGGAAGAGGAAATTCGTCTCTCCAGCAATCTGATTCACCAGAAGGAGATGCAGCTGGAGTATGCCAATTACCTTCTTACGCAAGAGGAGAGAGAAGCAGCGAAGGAGCTGCTGCAGGAAATCCTGAAAAATCCCAGGGGGCTGGACACGGAGAAAAAAGCGGAGGAGCTGCTCCGCTTTTTTCTCCCTACGGAAGATAAGCATCTCTGAGAATCGAGAGAAACTGCCCGGCAGCGTTGGAGGTGAAGCCGTCCTTCAGACTTGCGATACACAGTTCCCATTGAGCGTGATATTTTTTTTCGATGGAAAAAAACACCGGATCGTTCGGCATTTTACTGGAAAGCGCATAGTCCATCGGCAGCAGGGTGAAGCCGATGCCTTCTGCGGCGAGCGCTTCCAGTGTCCGATAGTTCCGGGAAACCAGCTGTATCTCGGGATGGATATTGGCCTTCTTCATGACCGCATCTGTAATCTGACGGATACGCTGCTCCTTATGCAGAGTCAGAAGGGGCAGATCCTTGAGAAGCCGGATATCCAGAACAGGATAGGGATAGCCTTCCTGTTCTTTTGCCATCTGACAAAGGGGGTTCTTCGGGTCGAGGGCAACCAGAAAGGGATGCTCTGCCAGGATCTCATAGGAGAGGGAGGGGTTGATGGACTGATCCTGTACCGGCGCGTGCATGATGGCAAAGTCCAGATCTCCGGCAATCAGCTTTTTTTCCTGTGGCTCTGTCGCTCCCTCAAAGATATCCAGAGTGATCCCCGGATATTTTTTTTTGAATGCAGGAAGTATCTTCGGGAGAATGATGGAGCCCAGATGATTGGTAACGCCGAAGCTGATATGCCCGCGCCGCAGGTCATTGATCTCCCGGATCTCTGTCTCAAAGTCCTCATAGGTTCTGAGAATGTGACATGCCATCTGATAGTATTTCTCTCCGGCATAGGTAAGACGCAGTCCGTCGGAGCCTCTGATAAAGAGCCTGGTACCGAGATTATCCTCAATCTTCTGAAGAGACTGAGAGAGGGAGGGCTGCGCCACAAACAGTTTCTTGGCGGCCCTTGAGATATTCCCGGTTTCCGCAGCGGTTTTCACATAAAGCAGTTCTCTGGATGTCATAATACACACCTTTACCAAAGAAAACCGAAACACTGGGAAGCATTTCGGTCACATCATCTGAGCAGAACTATTCTACCATATCTTCACGCAATCAGAGGACATGGATTTCCCGGATTTTTCCTGCCTGGCCTTCCGGGGAGGAAGGCATTCCACGAAGGAGGGACGGCACTGAGACGGCATCTAGGAATTACCTATACTATTAATATGAAGTAAAGTATTTTACTATAGCTTCATGCCGACGTATGATACATTTATTCGGTGAAAGAAACAGTTTTTTAGGAGCAGACACAGAAGCAGAACAAAAATCATAGAAGCGCAGTGTATTGCGGAAATTGAAAACGCAGGAGGTCAGGATGAAGCTACACGAAGGCGGTATTTTTCTTGTCAACGGAAACGAGATTGTAGAGGAGAAGGAGGCGGAGCAGCTGCTTTCGGCAAGAAATCTGAAGGCGGACCGGAACGAAGCGAAAAAAGGGACCATTGCTTATGGGATTCTCGAAAAGCACAACAACGGAAAAAACATGGAGAATCTGCAAATCAAATTTGATGCCATGGTGAGCCATGATATCACCTACGTGGGCATTATCCAGACGGCAAGAGCCTCCGGGATGGAGAAGTTTCCGCTTCCCTATGTCCTGACCTGCTGTCACAATTCCCTCTGCGCCGTCGGCGGGACCATCAATGATGATGACCATTATTTCGGACTTTCCGCGGTAAGGAAATATGGCGGAATCTTTGTTCCGCCGCACATTGCGGTATGCCACCAGTTCATGCGGGAGGAGTTTGCAGGCTGCGGCAAAATGATTCTCGGTTCCGACTCCCACACCCGCTACGGGGCACTCGGAACCATGGCAATCGGAGAGGGCGGCGGAGAGCTCAGCAAGCAGCTCCTGCGTCAGACCTACGACGTACAGTATCCGGGAGTTATTGCGATCTATCTGACCGGAAAGCCGCAGCCTTTTGTCGGTCCTCATGACATTGCCCTTGCCATCTGCCGTGCAGTCTATAAGAACGGTTATGTGAAAAACAAGGTAATGGAGTTCGTCGGACCCGGTGTCTCCTCGATGAGCACAGATTTCCGAAACGGTGTTGATGTCATGACCACGGAGACCACCTGCCTTTCCTCCATCTGGCGGACGGATGAGGATACTAAGGCATTCCTCACGGAACACAAGAGGGGAGAGGCGTTTACGGAGCTGAATCCGAAGAGCCTCGCTTACTATGACGGTTGTATTGAAATCAATCTCTCGGAGATTCGTCCGATGATTGCGCTTCCGTTCCATCCCTCCAATGCCTTCCGTATCAGCGAGCTGTACGAGAATCTCGAGGACATTCTCCGGGAGACCGAAAAGGCGGCAGAGGATGTTGCCGAGGGGCGCGCCAGCTTTACCCTTCTGGATAAAATCGCAAAAGATCACAAGCTCCAGGTCCAGCAGGGAATCATCGCAGGCTGTGCCGGAGGAAATTATACCAATGTCATCGAGGCCGCTCATGCTCTGAAGGGAAAGAGCATCGGCTCCGGCGAGTTCTACCTCTCTGTTTATCCATCCTCTCAGCCGGTTTACAGCTATCTGGATCGGCAGGGCGTTCTCGCTGACCTGATGGATGCCGGTGCGGTGATCCGCTCTGCCTTCTGCGGACCCTGCTTTGGCGCCGGAGATACTCCCGCCAATAATGCACTCAGTATCCGTCACACGACCCGCAATTTCCCGAACCGTGAGGGCAGTAAGCCGGGCAATGGGCAGATGAGTGCGGTGGCACTGATGGATGCCCGTTCCATTGCCGCGACAGCTGCCAATGGCGGCAGACTCACTTCCGCAGAGGAGCTCGGCTGCTGGGGGGATATTCCGGAGTATCATTATGATAACAAGGCATATCTTTCCCGCGTCTTTCAGGGCTACGGCAGGGCTGAAACGGAAGAGCCGCTTCGTTTCGGACCAAATATCAAGGACTGGCCGGAGATGGAAGCCCTTGCCGACAATGTGCTTCTGAAGATTTCCTCCAAGATTCTCGACGAGGTGACAACCACCGATGAGCTGATTCCCTCCGGAGAGACTTCGTCCTATCGTTCCAATCCTCTGGGACTCGCGGAGTTTACCCTGTCAAGACGTGATCCGGAGTATGTGGGACGCGCCAAAAATACCCAGCAGGAAGAGAGGGCACGTCTGAACGGTACGCCGAATCAGGCTCTGAACGTCGTTCTGAAGCTGATACATCAGATTCCCGGGCAGGAGAAGGTGGAGCTCAAGGATATCGAGCTTGGGTCCAGCATCTATGCCAACAAGCCGGGAGACGGCTCCGCAAGAGAGCAGGCGGCTTCCTGTCAGAGAGTTCTCGGTGCTCTTGCCAACATCACGAAGGAATATGCCACCAAGCGCTATCGCAGCAACTGTATGAACTGGGGAATGCTGCCGCTGCATCTGAAGGACGATCCGTCGGTTCTCGATGTGGATGACTATATCTATATCCCGGGGATTCGTCAGGCACTGAGCGAGAACCGGCTTGAGGACATCAGAGGCTATGTTTTGAAAAACGGAAAGGCAGAGGAGATTCGGCTCTATACTCTGCCGATGACCGAAAACGAGAGAGAAATCGTCCAGGCAGGCAGCCTGATCAATTTCAATAAAAACAGAATCTTCTCCGGGGTATAAACAGACGCTGTGCTTCAAAATTTTCCGGGAGAAACCGAAGAAACAGCATATATAAATTCAAATGGGCACTATAGGATAAATCAATGGTGCTCATTCCTTTTCTATATTGGTTTAATCGCGGACAACAGCCTATAGTGAATAAGATCAAAGAGATAACTCGTTTTATCATAAGGAGGTCTTCATGGAAATTACTAAGACAGCGGTAGCCGGGACGGTGGAGTCCAGCGACTGTCAGGTGACCATTGAGCCGAACCAAAACGGCATTGATTTCAGCCTTGATTCAGCTGTGGCACATCAGTTCGGAAACCAGATTAAAAAGGTGACATTGGAAACGCTGAAAAGCTTGGGCGTGGAGAATGCCAGGGTTTCCATCGTGGATAAGGGAGCGCTGGACTGCACGATCAAGGCACGTATTGAGGGAGCCGTTTTCCGCAGTGTCGATCAGTACAAGAACTTACCGTGGGGAGGTGCCATTCGATGATGGAGAATCCAAACAAAAAAAGACTGAGAAGATCCATGATGTTCCTGAATGCGCAGAAGCCTTCTCTGATCAAGGATCCGTACATTTATAAAATTGATTCTCTGATGCTGGATCTGGAGGATGCCGTCGCTGTCACCGCCAAGGATATCGCCCGCTTTTCCCTCTACCATGCCCTGACCACGATCGATTACCGCGGGGCAGAGCGTGTTGTCCGTATCAACGGTCTCGATACCGATCTCTGGGAAGAGGATATCCGCTGCTGTGTTGCCGGCGGCTGTGATGTCATCCGTATCCCGAAGACGGAGACTGCCGACATGGTGCGCGCGGTAGAGGAGAAGGTCGCTGCCGCAGAGGAAGAATTTGGAAGAGAACCGGGATCCACCCTTATTATGGCGGCTCTGGAGTCTGCCAGAGGCGTCATGAACGCGTACGAGGTTTGTACCGCTTCAGAGCGTATGATCGGTATAGCCCTTTCCGGCGGAGACTATACAAAGGATCTCCAGACCAGAATCACCGGAACCGGCGTAGAGCTGATGGGCGCCCGTCAGCAGATGATTATTGCTGCCCGCGCTGCCGGAGTACAGTGCTTTGACACCGTATGGACCAATCTCGACGATATGGAAGGCTTCCGGAGGGATGTCGAAACCATTCATATGATGGGCTTTGACGGAAAGTCCTGCATCAACCCGCGCCAGATCGACATCGTTCATGAGATTTTCACCCCGACCCTGAAGGATATCATCTTCGCAGAGAAGGTCATCCGGGAGATTGATGACAAGAAGGCGAAGGGCATCGGTGTCTTCACCGTCGACGGAAAGATGATCGATATTGCTTTCTATGACGGTGCGAAGAGAAATATCATGCTCGCCAAGGCAGCTGGAATCTATAAGGGGGATCTGTAATATGTTAAATGCTGTAGGACGTGAAATTCCGGAAGAGATTTTAAAGCTCAGCGGCAAGGACATCTTCCGCGGCAGCCATTATCATGATGGCGAAACTTTCGAGACGGCTTCTCATAAGGTAAGGGTTGTCATCAATTCTGACGGCTCCAAGCTCGTGGATTCCATCCATGAGGCACTGGTCAAAGCCGGGATTCAGGACGGCATGACCCTTGCGTTCCACCATCATTTCCGTAACGGTGACAAGGTCTTAAATATGGTCATTGAAGAGTGCCATAAGATGGGGATCCGGGATCTGACCATTGCCGCCTCCTCCATGGGTTCTCAGAACGACCCCATCGTGCCTTATATCGAGGACGGCACTATTACCAATATCCAGTCCTCCGGTGTCCGCGGCGGTATCGGCAAGGCGATTTCCGAGGGAAAGCTCAAGGGACTTGCCATCATGCGTTCCCATGGCGCCCGCGTCCGCGCGATCGAGACCGGAGAGACGCATATTGACATCGCTTTCATCGGTGCGCCGACTGCCGATGAGTACGGGAACCTGAATGCCAATGGCGGCAAGGCAGATTGTGGCGTGCTTTCCTATTCTGCGGTAGATGCCTTCAACGCAGACTGTGTTGTTGCTGTCACCGACTGTCTGGTGCCTTACCCGAATCTCCCGGCACAGATCACCCAGACCTATGTGGACTATGTTGTCGTGGTGGATGAGATCGGAAATCCGACTAAGATTGCAACCGGTGCCGCAAAGCCGACCACCGATCAGCGCAAGCTTATCATGGCACAGTATTGTACTGACTTTGTTGTCCATACGCCTTACTTTAAAGAGGGATTTTCCTATCAGACCGGTGTCGGCGGCGCGTCGATTGCCTCCACGATTTCCCTCGCCAGGGTGATGAGAGAGAAGAATATCCACATGTCCTTCGGTGTCGGCGGACTGACCAAACCGATGTGCGATCTGCTGGACGAGGGTCTCTGCCATACTCTGGTGGATACACAGGATTTTGACCAGGATGCAATTGAGAACATCAAGAGCAATCCCCGTCACTTCTATATCACCGCAGGAGAGTATGCAAATCCGTTCAACAAGGGAGCCTATGTCAATAAGCTGGACTTCGTGATCCTTGCCGCGCTGGAGGTGGATACGCACTTCAACTGCAATGTCGTGGTAGGCTCTGACGGATATATCACCGGTGCCCAGGGCGGACATCCGGACACTGCTGCCGGTGCCAAGTGTACCATCGTTATTGTACCGATCATGCAGGGACGCATCCCGACCATCTGCACCGACTGTACGACCGTAACCACGCCGGGGGAGGATGTGGATGTCGTGATTACCGATTACGGCATTGCCATCAATCCGAAGCGTCAGGATCTGATTGAGGCAACGAAGGATTCCGGTCTTCCGTTCAAGACCATCGAGGAGCTCCGAGACATCGCCTACTCCATCACCGGTGAGCCGGAAAAGGTGCAGTTCGGCGACCGCGTCGTCGGCATCATCGAGGCCAGAGACGGATCTGTTATCGATGTTGTCCGTGAGATTAAGCCGTTTTGCTTTCAGGATTGATTCCGTTTCAAAAGCAGGAAGTCATTCTGCGTTGTTTCAGAACTAAGAATGAGACCGTTCTATAGCGGAACGGTCTTATTCTTGCAGGGGTGTTTATGATGAATTCGAAAATGGAATGTACGGTGGAAGATATGGTGCTCGCACGGGAACATCGCGCCGAAGTGCAGCAGACACTGCGGGAAAAATATCACAGCACCGTGCTGAGCTTTTCCCTGAATATTCCAGGACCGATCAAGCTCTCTGAGAAGTACGAAAAATGCTTTCTTCGGGCAGTTCGGGATATCCGGGCACTCTTATCGGCGTATGACCTTTCCGTGCGATATGAAGCTCAGGAGAGCCCGAAAACAGGCTGCAGCTTTTTTGCCGTGATTGACGGAGAGGCAAGAGACGTGAAAAACTGCCTGCTTCCCCTGGAGGAGGAGCGTCCCGTCGGGCGAATCTATGACATTGATGTGATTTCTCCGGAAGGGAGGAAGATTTCAAGAGAAGGGCTGGGCTATCCCCTGCGTAAATGTCTCTGCTGTGAGGAAACCGCCATGGTCTGTGCCAGAAGCAGACGGCACAGCGTCCCGGAGATGCTGGAAAAAATCGATCTGCTGCTGGAAGAAGAAACGAAGGTATCGTATGGATGCAGAACAAATCTCATGGCAGATCCGTAATGCCCTTCTGGGAGAGGTATATACAACGCCGAAGCCGGGACTGGTGGACCGCATCGATAACGGTGCGCATAAAGATATGACAAGGGATAGCTTTCTGCTAAGTACAGAAGCCATTGTTCCCTTTCTCGTTAAAATGTATGAAACGGGTGTCTCCTTTGCTTTGGGAGATACATTCCCTGCCTATAAGGACTGCTTTTCCCATCTCCGTGAGCTCGGGAGAGAAGCGGAAGAGAAGATGCTTCGTGCTACCGGGCGCATCAATACACATCGGGGGATCATTTTCTCCATGGGACTTCTCTGCTGCGCCGCTGCCACCGTCCGCACCCGTATGCCGTCCCTGAACAAAGAGCGTTTTATCAGCGCCGTACAGAACGAAATGACTCTCCTCTGCAGGGATACGCTGGAGGAGGAGATTACGCAGCTCAAAAAACACGACCGGTATCCTGATATATTTTCTGAGAATAATATATATATCAGAAATATTCGTATTAATTCTAATATGAATAAAAATATCAGTAATACTGATATTTATTCTAATATGAATAAAAATATCAATAAAAATATCTCAAATACTGAAATGAATCACAGATGCACACACGGAGTTCAGCTTCTTCGAAAGGAACAGGTTCAGGGCGTACGGGGAGAAGCCATCCATGGCTTTCCCGGACTTTTTGCCGTTGCCTATCCGGCACTTTGCCGGTTTGAGGCTTTCTTTTCTCAATGGCTTCCGGAGAAGGGCTGGGAAAGCCCTCTGGGAGCGGAAAATATCACTCCACCCTTTGAAAAGAATACAGACGATGACAATTGGCGGCAGAGATATCAAGCGTCATTCGCGTGGGAGCGGGAGAACCTTCGTAATGTCTATACCCTGCTGTCAATTATGGCAGTTCTGGAGGACAGCAATGTCCTGTACCGCGGGAATCGGGAGCTTCTGGGAGAACTTCAGAAAAAAGCGGCGGAAATACTTCAGTTTGAAAATTACGGCAGTAAAAAAAGCATAGAAAAAATCCATGCTTTTAATCAGTGGTGTATTCAAACGAATCTCAGTCCCGGAGGTGCCGCCGATCTTCTGGCAGATGCCATTTTACTGAAGAAATTCACGGAGACATAACGTTGATCATTGCTCTAATAGTGCCGTACCTCCTTCGCAGCTCTGAGCTTTACGAGAATCGGTATCGCTTCTTCGGAAAGCAAAAACCGATAGCTGGTTTCAGGAAGCAGTGATTTCAGAGCTTCAAAGTCGCCGTTCTTCATACACTCCCGGACCGTGGAGGCGGAGATTGGCACACCGGACCGCTCCATTCTCGGAATGACCCGAAGTCGGATCCCGTGTTTCGGAAGGCTTGCTTTCAGCACCTGATTATAGGCTGCTGTCACCCGGGAAGCGGGTTCATCTCCGACAAAACGCTCCTGAATGGAAAGCTTAGCCGCTATTGCGGAAAAAATCTCTGCATCCAGCTTTGCCTGTCCGACGATGACGGAGTCCTCATCTCTTTGAAAATATGCCGGAAAAATGGCATTGCTGATCAGATAGGAGCCTGTAGGATGATAGATGAGATTCGGAATCTTCCGGGTTCCCTCTTTGACCAGCTTTTCCCTGACAGAAAACGGAAAGAAGGAGCTGTCCTCCGATACCAGAAACAGATGCAGGAGATCACAGCGGGAAGCGGCAGTTTCAATCAGGTATTGATGTCCCAGAGTGAAGGGATTGGCATTCATCACAATGGCGGACTGCTGCAGGGGATTCGGGAAAGTTGAGCTCCCTTTGACAAAATTCTCAGGTTTGGATTCTTTCTCCAGCCGTTCCAGGTAGGAAGAGAAGCCTTCCCTCCGGTTCTCCATAAAAACGAGATTTTCCTCCGGGATACGGGCAATCTCATAGAAACCCATGGTTCCGAAGAGCTTTGCCGTATCACATTTTGTGTAGAGAAAAAGATGAGTATTTCCTCTTTGATACTGCACTTGAACGAGATGGGAGAGCAGCTGGTTCATGAGTGCCTCTCCCTGATGCTCCTTCGATACCGCCAGACAGCGGAGTGTATTATCGAAAAGACTGCCGGTGGCAATGACATGATAATCGTCATCTACCATCGCTGCCGTATAATCAAGATTTCTATCCGAACGGATATGATTCTCCTGTAACAGTGCCTTTACCATGGGAAGGAGGAGAGAGTCCCGTTTTGTTACCTCTGTGATCTGATATTCCAAGTTCTGCCACCTCATATTTTTAAAAAAGGATATTACAGCTCTTATCTGAAATCATTGCAGCTGATTCCCTTATAGGACCTGGTATACAAAAAATTTCTCATTCCTCCCGCAGCCTCACCTTGTTTCTTGCACTGCGGCGACGTTCATCCTCAAGTGCGGCATAGTGCTTTTTGGTCGTATTGACATCACTGTGCCCGAGAACGTCGGCAACAAGATAGATATCTCCGGTTTCCCGATAGAGATTGGTGCCGTAGGTGCTTCTGAGCTTGTGCGGGGTAATATGCTTAAGCGGGGTAACCGCTCCGGCATACTTTTTTACCATGTTTTCCACGGCACGAACCCCGATACGTCTGTTCTGGATCGAAAGGAAGAGGGCATTTTCATGTCCGGAGAGAGGGAGGATATGCTCCCGTTCCGTAAGATATGCCTTCAATGCTTCTTCCACCTCATCCCCGAAATAGACAGTAACTTCCTTTCCCCCTTTACGATGAATACGGATCCCGGCATTATTGAAGTCGATATCCTCCAGATTTAAGCCGACACATTCGGAAACACGGATGCCGGTGCCGAGCAGGAGAGAGAGCATGGCAGAATCCCGGAGCTGCGTTTTCTCATGAAAGACAAGCTGCCTGCCTGTCAGTTTATCTCCGGATTCCACGGTATCCAGAAAATCGGCGACCTCGTTCTGATCCAGCCGGATGATATCCTTTTCATGAAGCTTGGGGAGAGAAATCAGCTCTGCCGGGTTTTCCTTAATCAACTGATCCTTATAGAGGTATTTATAAAAGCTCTTCAGAGAGGACAATTTCCGTTTAATGGAGCGCTCATGATTCAGAACCTCCTGGGTTTCTTCCTGTCCCTCCCGGTTGATGATTTCTTTTGTCCGGTATTTCAAAAATTCCATATAGTTTTCCAGATCCAGAACAGAAATCTGTTCCAGGTCCGTGAGGCGGATCTCGGGAATTTTCAACGCTTTAAACTGCGGGAGTTCCTTCACGAGAAATTCAAAGAAGACCTGGAGATCATAGGCATAGGCGATACGCGTTCTGGAAGAAGTTCTGGGCTCGATGCCGCGGAAGTAGGTGGTACAGAAACCGGGAAGATTCCTTTGCAGCTCACGGAGCTTCAGAGTATTGTCACGATCTATCTGCTCATGATATTTGAGAGACATAAGCTTGAAATCCTTTCTATGACTGGAAGCCGGAAACAGCCTGATTTTACCCTATATCTATTCGTTAAACAAGAGTTTCGCGAATAGATATGTCTTAAAAGCTTTTCTTCCATGTCTTGAAACTGAACAGGGTCAGCATCGGCAGAATCTCCAGTCTTCCGGCAAGCATATCAAAAATCAGAACCAGTTTGGAAAAAGCGGAATATTCTGCGTAGTTGTGTATCGGTCCCACCTTCGACAGTCCCGGACCGATATTGTTAAAGTTCGCTGCAACGGCAGAAAAATTCGTCATATAATCGAAGCCATCAAAGGAGATCAGAAAGATGGAAATCGAAAAAATCAGAAGGTACAGAACCATATAATTGTTGACAGAACGAAGGACGGACTGCTCCACTGCCTTTCGCTCCAGCCGCACCGGACGAACTGCCTTCGGATGAACGATCAGATGCAGCTCTTTCGCACTCTCCTTCAGCATGATGATGAGGCGGGATACCTTCAGACCGCCGCCGGTGGAACCTGCACAGGCACCGCAGATCATCAGAAATAATATCAGCATCCGGGAAGGCTGCGACCATTGGTCAAAATCCAGTGTGGAAAAGCCTGTAGTTGTAATGATGGACGCTACCGTAAAGAGACTGTGATGCAGGGAGAAAAGGAGCCTCTCTCCCAGATGAGTGACAAGCTGCCAGGCACAGAATATAACGGAAACAAGGATGATAGAGAGATAGACTCTCGCCTCTTCACACTCTCCCGCCTTCTTCCATTTCTTCTGGCTGAGCAGATAGTAAACATTGAAATTGATACCGAACAGAATCATAAAGACGGAAATCAGAAACTGGCTCAGTATACTGTAATCCGCCATCCCACTGTTTCTTACGGAGAAGCCTCCTGTCCCGGCAGTGCCGAAGGCAATACAGACGGCATCAAACCAGGACATCCCCGAAAGAAGATAAGCGGCAGTACAGAGCAGCGTCAAAATAATATACAGGGTATAGAGCGCCTTGGCTGTGTCCCTGACTCTCGGCACGATTTTGGAGACATCCGGTCCCGGGGATTCTGCCTTCATAATCATCATATTATAACCGCCACCCAAAGGCAGAATCGTCAGAATCAGAACCAGTACTCCCATGCCGCCAACCCAGTGGGAAAAGCTACGCCAGAAAAGAAGTCCCTTCCCGAGAGCTTCCACATCCGAAAGAATCGACGATCCGGTTGTCGTAAAGCCGGAAACAATCTCAAAAACGGCATCTATATAATCAGGAATCCTGCCGCTGAAATAAAACGGCAGTGCTCCCACCACGGAAAGAACAACCCAGCTGAGGGCGACGCTGACAAAGCCTTCTCTCGCATAAAAAGCGGTGTTTTTCGGCTTTCTCCACGAGATCACGGAACCAAGGGCAAAGGACAAAAACATCATTCCGAAAAAGGCGGCGGCAGAACGTGTTTCCCGATAGGCTACGGAGAGGAAAAGCGGCAGAATCATACTGATTCCCTCCAGCTTCATCACCCAGGAAAGCACATAGAGAATCATGGAAATATTCATGAAATTTCCTCCCTTACTGAAGGATGTCCTTAAGATCATGGAAGCCGGAAGAGGTTGTTACAACAATGACACGGTCTCCCGCCTTCAGATAGCTCTGTCCATCCGGCGTGATTACCTTGAAATCCCGGATAATCGCTGCAATCAGAACATTTTTCTTCAGCTGAAGATCCGAAAAGGGGATATTCACCAGCTTCGGATTATTCTCCACCTTGAACTCCAGTGCCTCTGCTCTCCCATCCGCGATCTTATAAAGGGTTTCAATGTTGGAGCCCTGTGAGTTTTCCAATGCTCTTACATAGGAAACGATAGAGTCCGCTGTCAGCTGTTTCGGA
Source organism: uncultured Oribacterium sp. (assembly GCA_963545355.1). GTDB lineage: Bacteria > Bacillota > Clostridia > Lachnospirales > Lachnospiraceae > Oribacterium. The sequence goes on from CAUUIW010000005.1 coordinate 87,762, forward strand.
TAGATGACAGAACCGAGATTCATCTCCTGTGTCACGTTTTCGAAGGCGATACGGTTAATCTTTGTGATAAGACGGGCATGCGTCAGCTTCCCCGCATAGAGAGAAAGCATGATATTCTCTTCATCAAAGCCGGTCAGAGACAGAAAGGCGCCGATACCTTCGATTCCCTCCTGCCGCAGAAGCTCCTGATCCGTGCCGTCTCCATTGATGATTTCCGCGTCCGGAAATTCCTCCGCCAGATAATTGCATCTCTCTATGCTGGTATCCAGAATCTTCACATGAATCGGAAAATGCGTCTCCTGAATGTACTTCAGGATATAGTAGCTGATACGTCCCCCGCCGATAATGATGCAGCTTCGGATCGGCTCATCAATGACACCCAGCTCCTGAAAGAATCGAGAAGCGTCCTCGGGGGCCGCAACAAAGGAAATCGTATCATTTGCCATAACCTTGTTGTTGCCGTTCGGAATCAGCACCTGATTTACCATTTCGTATTCCGGACCGTCGGAAACCATCCTCTGAATCAGGCAGATCAGAACAGTGTATTTCAGCGTCTCACCGATCTCCGTGAGAGTTTTATCACAGAGCGGACTTCCCTCCGGCACCCTGATCCGGTACATATCCGCACGTCCCCGGGCAAAGCGGTCAATCTTGGTTGCCGAGGGAAAACGCAGCAGCTTCTCTGCCTCTCTGGCGGCAGTCATTTCCGGATTGATTACCATAGCGAGGTTCAGCTCGTCTCTCAGGAAATTAACCTCCGAATAATACTGTGGATCCCGGATGCGGGCGATGGTACGACAGTTCGCACTTTTCTTCGCGATCAGGCAGCAAAGCATATTGATTTCATCGGAACCTGTAGCGGCAATCAGGATATCTGTCGTCTGGATGCCGGCTTCTATCTGCGTGGCAGGAACAGCGCCGTTCCCAAAGATTCCCATCACGTCAATACTGTCCAAAGCACGGTGAAGGGCATGCTCGTCATTGTCAATAATCGTGACACTGTGTCCCTCTTTGATGAGCTGATCCGCAAGGGTCAAGCCCACTTTTCCGCAACCGACTACCATGATATTCATGTCTATTCCTCTTCCTCGAGTCTGGCTCGATCGTCTAAATCCAGCTGCAGCTGCTCCAGAAAATGCACCAGCATATCCTGATGGGAGCGAATCTGATAGCGATGGTCTATCTCATCATAGCGAAAGCTCTTTCTGCCGCCCTGCTCCATCCTGTCCCAGAAACGGAACGCGTCCCGGGAGGGAATATAATAGTTTTCATTCCTTGCGGTAAACGAAAGAACCAGAAAACTGACTCCTCCCTGTGTTTCAAAATCCTTCATGAATTGCAGCTGATGCGGATGGAAGTTGGCAAGCGGCCAGAAATCCCTGGCACATTCCTTAGCGTCAAAACACACGGGGACCCCCTGCACCACTCCGATATAGTCGACAGTCGACTTCTGATCAAAGTAGGCAAGGGTGATTTGACTGTGGTCTCTGTTCATATTGATGGGGGTAATGGGGGTAGGTACCTTTTGAATGACCGCCAGACGCTTCTCCCGGTATACCTCAATCGTATGGTTAATCATAGACTCGAGCTGAGAACCTCTTAAGCCCCGTGATTTCCATGTACCCAAGCTTCCCACTCCTTTATGATGGAACCATCCCGAAAATAATCGATTCTCATGGCATGGCGAACCTCTTCGAGCGTTTCATTGGTGCGCTCCTGCGCCTTTCCCGTCCCCTCTTCCAGTATCCTGTAAACTGCCGGAATATCGTTCTCCCACTTTTTCCGCTCGGCACGTATCGGCTCCAGTATCTCCTCCAGAACATGCAGAAGAAACTTTTTGCATTTGACATCGCCGAGTCCGCCTCTGCTGTAATGAGCTTTCATTTCCCGAAGGCTTTGATAGTCCGGAAGGTATTTCCCGAAATGCTCTTCCCGGCAGAAAGCGTCCAGATAGGTAAAGACACAGTTTCCTTCGACATGTCCGGGATCGGCAACATTGATATGCTCCGGATCGGTATACATGGACATCACCTTCTTCTTCACGTCCTCTGCACTGTCGGAAAGATAGATGCAGTTGCCGAGCGACTTGCTCATCTTGGCCTTGCCGTCCGTCCCGGGCAGTCTTCTGGAGCTTTCATTCTCCGGCAACAGAACATCCGGAGACACCAAGACATCGCAGTGATAGGTCTGATTGAATTTATGCACGATTTCTCTGGTCTGCTCCAGCATCGGAAGCTGATCCTCTCCCACCGGAACCGTCGTTGCACAGAAGGCGGTGATATCCGCCGCCTGAGACACCGGATAGGTGAAGAAACCGGCAGGAAGTCCGGCTTCATTGTCATTGACGGAATCATTCCCGTTGAAACCGCGGAACTTCATTTCCGCCTTGACGGTCGGATTACGGCTCAGACGCTGTGTGGTCACGAGATTCATATAGTAAAAGGTCAGCGCATGGAGCGCCGGGATTCCGGACTGTACACAGATATTGGATTTTGCGGGATCAATTCCGACCGAAAGATAATCAAGGCATACTTCAATCATATTGTCACGGATTTTTTTCGGATTGTCCCAGTTATCGGTAAGTGCCTGATCATCCGCAATCAGGATATTGATCTCATCATAATCCCCGGAGTTCTGAAGCTCCACTCTTCTCCGAAGAGAGCCGACATAGTGCCCGAGATGAAGCTTCCCGGTGGGGCGGTCCCCTGTTAAAATAACCTTTCTTTTTGCATCTTTAGCTTCCATGGAATGTCTCCTTTATTGTTTTTCCAGGATACTCTCTGAATTTCATCTTCTCCGTGCTTGAAATTGCCATAACAAATGGGCAACAACAGGGAAACGCTGATAAAATCAGCGTTTCCCCAGTATTATAGCATAGTTTTCCCGCAGGTTATGCCGTTAAAAGGCATTTTTAAAGTGCAACAGCTCATTTTGATCGATGCTTATGATATCAAAACGGCAGGGCGTACTGCTCTCCTTCAGATGCCTTGCCTGTAAATAGCCGAGAGCTACCCTTCGGATAATTCTCTGCTTTTCTGCATTGACCGCCTGATAGCCATAGCCGTTTTTCGGATTCCTCCGTGCCTTCACCTCCACAAAGATCAGATCATCCCCGTCCCTGGCGATAATATCAATCTCCTCTCTGTGAAAACGATAATTTCGTTCGAGAATCTTTATTCCCTGTTCTTCGAGATAGCGGCATGCCTTCGTCTCATAATAGTTTCCTGTCCGGCGGGTATCTCTTTGTTTCAAATACATTATCCCTCCGTGAAATTTTTGATAAAGGAGCGGCGGTGAATCGGACAGGGTCCCAGCTCCTTCAGCGCTTCGATATGCTGTTTTGTCCCATAGCCCTTATGCTTCATAAAACCGTAGCCCGGATACTGCTCTTCCATCTCCATCATGAAATGATCTCTCCGCACCTTGGCAAGCACGGAGGCTGCCGCAATGGACAGGGAACGTGCATCTCCGTGTACAATCGGCAGCTGCGGGATCTCCACACCGGGAATTCTGACGGCATCATTCAGCAGGAGGCTGATGGAATGTCCCAGCATCTTCTCCGCATTTTTAATTGCCTCCCGCATCGCCCGACAGGTCGCCTGCAGGATATTGATTTCATCGATGACCTCCGGTCCCGCCTCTCCGAAGCCGTAGGCAAGCGCCTTTTCCATAATCTCCGGAATGAGGGATTCTCTTCGCTTTTCACTGAGCTTTTTGGAGTCGTTCAGATAGAGAATCTCCACGTTCTTCGGGAGGATGCAGCAGCAGCTCACCACCGGTCCTGCCAGCGGTCCTCTCCCCACTTCATCGACTCCCGCAATATAGGGAAGATCCGGGTATTTCCGCTCATAACTGAGCATCTCCTGCACTCTTCTCTTTTCCGCTTCCAGCTTTTCCCCGGTATAACCCCGCATGAGCCTTCCTCTTTACGTAAATACGATAAAAATCCGTAAGCCTTATTGCCGAATCCCCGAGATGCACTGTTTCCTCTGCTCTTCCGTCTCCGTGTCCTTCCGCATCGGTTTTTCCAGTGTGATTCTTCCCAGTCTCCCGGAACGAAAATCATCCAGAAGAATCTTGGCAGTTTTGCCGTAATCAATCTCTCCGCCCTTCTTCAGGCAGCCTCTCTTCTTCGCGATGGCGTCATAGACAGAAAGCGCTTCTTCGATTCCGCGAAGCTCCTCTCCGTATCTCTGTACCAGAGCCTCCGGATAATAGCGAACCAGATATTTGATCAGATAAAACATCAGATCATCGAGATTCAGGATCTGGTCATTGATGGAGCCGACAATCGCCAGATTCATCCCGACGATTTCACGTTCAAACTTCGGCCAGGTAATCCCCGGGGTATCCAGAAGCTGTAGACGGGAATTAACCTTGATCCACTGATTGCCTCTGGTGACACCCGGCTTATTTCCTGTCTTTGTCATTGCTTTTCCGACATAGGAATTGATGAAGGTGGACTTGCCGACATTGGGAACACCGAGCACCATCGCCCGAAGGACGGGTGTTTTGATTCCCTTCTTCAGATTCTGTTCTACGAGCAGCTTCGCGGCCTCCTCAATCAGAGCATTCAGCTTCTTGAAGCCTGCCTTCGACCTGGCATCCGCTTCCATCACATAGAAGCCCTTTTCCCGGAAATACCGGGCAAATGCCCTGGTTTCCCCCGGATCAGCGAGATCCGCTTTGTTGAGAAGCATGATGCGGGCCTTATCCCTGGCAAACTGATCCACATCCGGATTTCTGGAGGACTCCGGACAACGGGCATCCAGTACCTCAACGATGACGTCAACGAGCTGGAGATCCTGCCGTATATTTCGTTTTGCCCTTGCCATGTGACCGGGATACCATTGAATCTGTGCCATACATCCTCCGCAGCAGGAAACTCTGTCCAGAATAAATCTCATCATAGGAGATTACTGTCAAAACATGATTACAGTAAATCACGGAACTACAGGAAAATGTTGATGGAATCACCATTTTCCAGGAAGCAGTTATCGAATCAGCCGCAATTCCTGAATCGGAGAAATGCGGAACCAGAGCTTTCCGACAATCTGATTTCTCCGGACATTGCCGACGTTTTCAAAGCGGCTGTCCTCAGAGGAATTTGCATTGTCTCCGATCACAAAATATTCCTCCTTCGGCAGGGTGACGGGATTCTCCGCAATCCCGGGAAGTGTGATATCGGAGATTTCCGGTGCCTCCAGTTCCTTTCCGTTGATGAAAATCTTCTGGTTCTGAATCAGGACGGTTTCTCCCGGCAGACCGACGATACGCTTGACATTGACAGTACCGTCATTGCGATAAAAGGATATGACATCAAATCTGCGCGGCGGGATAATATGATAGATCATCAGGTCTGTAAGCACCATGTCATTGGCGGACAGGGTCGGTTCCATACTGTATCCGCTCACGACCGTCTGGGACAGAAGTGCGTATACCAGAAACCACGCAAAGGAGATCAGTACGATGATATTGATCAGGGCACGAAGCGCTTTTTGGAAGAGTTTTCTTTCATTCATAGTGTGTATTTTACGATAGAACAGGGAAAAGCAAATATAAATTTAAGGCGCCCCTGAGGGCGCCCTGTATTTATGCGGATTATTTCGCAGCCTTGACCTTGGCGGCCTTACCCACGCGATCACGAAGATAGGTGAGCTTTGCTCTTCTGACCTTACCGGCTCTGACAACCTCAACCTTCTCCACGAACGGGCTGTGCATCGGCCATGTCTTCTCCACACCGACGCCATTGGATTTCTTGCGAACCGTAAAGGTCTGACGGTTGGAACCTCCTTGAATCTTCAGCACCGTACCCTCAAAGACCTGCGTTCTTTCACGGTTTCCCTCTTTGATTTTATTGTACACCTTTACGGTGTCGCCGGTGTTGAAGCTCGGAACCTCACTCTTCAACTGTTCCTTCTCAAGCTCTGCAATCACAGTCTGATTTAACATATTGTCTGTCCTCCTGGAAATTTATGCAATGTTCATTCACGTCATGCGTCAGAGGAACATCTCTTTTCGGTAACTCATGTACTCTATCACAAAAACACAGGAAGGGCAAGGAGTTTTAATGCTCTCAAATCCCCATCCTGAGAAGCCCGATTACCTTGCCGAGAATCCTACAGTCCGGGACGATTATCGGTTCCATGCTGTCGTTCTCCGGCTGAAGCCGGATATGGCTGCTCTCCTTATAAAAACGCTTGACCGTCGCGCTGTCATCCACCAGTGCAACGACAATCTCCCCGTTCCGGCAGCTGTTCTGCTCTGCCACAAGGAGATTGTCCCCGCTGTAGATGCCGACATTGATCATGGAATCCCCCTTGACCTTCAGCATAAAGCAGCGCTGGTTGGGGAGCATATCTACCGGGATAGGAAAATAATCGCTGATGTTCTCCTCCGCATAGATGGGAGTTCCGGCAGCGACAGTACCGACCATAGGAATATCCGCGATTTCTCTGCTGGCGGAGCTGACCGTACTACCAGCTTCCTCTGCTAGAGCATCCAGTTTACTGATGATCTGCAGTGCGCGGGGATGCGCCGGATCCTTCCGGATCACTCCCATTTTTTCGAGATCATTGATATAGCCGAAAACACTGGAGGTCGACTTCAGCCCTACCTCCTGACAGATATCCCGCACGGAAGGCGGATAATTCTTCTCTTCCACATGACGCTTGATATAGCTGAAGATCTTCTCCTGCATCGGCGTCATATGATCCGGATCCGCGATTTTTCTGGGTCTTCCCATACCTTACTCCTGTATATGCATAACAGTTTGTATACCGTTTCCTGAAGATACAAATATACATCTCAGACTGTAGCATATATTTTTTTATATTGCAAACAGATGTTTGTGGCAGGATATATCCGGAATCGGAATGCCCTCCTCTCCCCCTTTCCATCTTTCCATTAAAGCTTTGTTACATCCGGAATTCTTTTTCCGTCCGACCAGATTCTCTCCAGATCATAATACTGTCTCTGTTCCTTATGGAAGACGTGGACAATCACATCATTGTAGTCCAGAAGCAGCCAGCCGGATTCCGGGACACCCTCGACCCTGCGAAGCCGGAATCCCAGCTTTTCCATCTTATCCTGCACGGCATCGGACAGAGAGTCGAGCTGACGCGGATTTTCCGCACTGACAATAATAAAATAGTCTGCAATCACGGAAATCTGACGGATATCGAGGATGGTGATCTCCTCTCCTTTCTTTTCCTCCAGTACAGAAACGATTTCCTTTACCATCGTTTTGCCGCTTTGATTGTCTGTCATATAACCTCCTGAAATTCTCTTAATTCCCGTTGCTGATCGGAATCTCCGTGTTCCCGTATCATTTTCCGAAGCATCCTACATAAGGTATTTTGATGCTGTTTTACTTCTCTTTCAGCTTCTTCTCATGCAGCTCCCGGTAATACGAATAGGTATCGCAGGACTCCTTGCAGATATAAATATGCTTTGTCTCGAGATAACTGATAGTATCATGATTGATCTGGTAGACGGCTTCCTCCAGATCCAGAAAGGCCGTCTTTCGAAGCTCCGGCAGTCTCGCCGCCTTATCTCTTCGAGCCTCGATGTAGTCGGAAACGAAGATCATCTCTTCGAGCCTTGTCATCGCGGGCTGTCCCAGCGTATGAAAGCGAATTGCAGAGAGAATCTCCGGATCTGACTCATGATACTCCTCTCTGGCATATTCCGCGCCGACCAGGGCATGCAGCACCTGCGGCGTCTTCTCCATCTCCTCCGACATCTCAAGATCATGCTCCCTGATATAGTGCAGGAGCTCCGATTTGCTGAAGCACTTGGCACAGTCATGAAGAAGTCCGGCAAGCTCTGCCTTCCGGATATCATAGCCGTATCGCATTGCCAAGGCTACGGCGGTAAAGCTCACACTGAGAGAATGCTCATACCTCTCCGGCTTTAATGCCTTCCGCAATTTTCCACGAATCTTCTGAATCCTCTCGATATGCTCTGAATTTCCCATATTCTTTCTCGCTTACACAGCCGCCCGAAAACCGTGATGAGTCGGCTTCTATGCTGTATTTTACATTTCCTGAGGCCTTATTGATACAGTCGATGCTTCAAAATATATTCTTCTACTTTTTTCGGCACCATGTGCGCAATGGGTTCTCCTCGTCTGACCCTCTCCCGTATCTCTGTACTGGAGATATCCATCCGCGGAAAATGCAGAGAATGAATCCGTGCCTGAAACTGTGTTTCCAGAAAACGCTTTTCTCCCATAAAATCTGCCTGATTTTTGTCGTCCAGCCGTTCTGCCACTACAATATGTGCATAGCGAAGCACCAGATCTGGCCGGTACCAGAAACGAAGTCTGAAAAACTGATCTGTTCCGACGATAAAATAGAATTCGTCCGCCGGATTCTGACGGGAAAGCCGTTCCAAGGTGTCTGCGGTATAGGTATTGCCCCTGTTCTCCCTCTCAATCTCGGAAACAGATACTCCGGGGATATCCTCTGCCGCAAGCTCTGCCATACGAAAACGATCTTCCCTGTCCGTAACATCCTGATGCTTGTCGAGATAAGGATGCCCCGCCGGAATCAGCCACAGCGCATCCAGCGAAAACTCCTGCTTTGCCGCCGAAGCAAGTCTCAGATGCGCAAGATGGATCGGGTCAAAAGTGCCGCCCAGAAGCCCCAGCCTTCGCATTATCTTGCCTTCTTCGCCGCTGTCTCGTATCTGCGGTTCTTCTCTTCCTTTGCCGGCTTGTAGAGCACAATCTTTCTCCCGATCAGCTGTACGAGCTCCGAGCCGGTGCGTTCCGCCAGCGTATAGGCGAGCTCCTTCGGGTCATCATCACAGTTTTTCAGGATGCTGATCTTGATGAGCTCATGCTTTGCGATATTCTCCGAAACCGCCTCAATCATCTCCGGCGTCAGAGAGTTTTTTCCGACGGCAAAAATCGGATCCATCTGCATTGCCCTTCCCTTCAGAAAGGCACGGTGTTTACTGTCATGGATATATTTCTTCATGGTCTACCTACAGCCTGATTTTTCAGGCAGCCTTCTGCCCCGGAAGTACCGGGAGCTGTTGTCACTGTGTTTCATTGCTTTCGGAGGCTTCCGCTCTTCCGCGTTCTTCCGCCCCGTCTTCGTCGAGGAAGTCCTCATAGTCCGTATCCAGATATTCGAAGTCATGACCATAGAGACGGATGGTATCTCCCTCCTTCAGTCCCATTTTCTTCAGCTTCCGGATCACTCCCTGCTCCTCCATAAATCTCTGGAAAAATGCAAAGCCCTGTTCCGCCTCCAGATTCGTATATCCCAGCATTTTTTCGATCTTGGGACCCTCTACAAGGAAAAGTCCCGGCTTCGGACAGCTGTACTCAATCGGAAGGGCTTCGACATTTCCAAGTCTGGAAAGATCATACTCGCTTTCATAGACCGTCTCATCCTCTCCGACCGTCTGTACCAGCTCGTACGTCTTTTCAAGAAGCTCCCGAAGCCCCCGGTTCGTCGCTGCGGAGATCGGCAGCACGGGAATTCCTTCAGCCTCATACTTTCGGATAAATTCCCGAAGACGCTGCTTCTGCTCTTCCTCCTGCACGAGGTCAATCTTATTGGCAGCGATCACCATAGGGCGTTTCCGGAGCTCCGGATCATACTTTTCCAGCTCACGGTGAATCACCTCGATATCCTCAAAGGGATCTCTTCCCTCCATGCCGGAGATATCCACGACATGGAGAAGCACCTTGCATCTCTCAATATGACGAAGAAACTGATACCCCAGTCCGACACCCTCGGAGGCACCCTCGATGAGTCCCGGAATATCCGCCATGATAAAGCTGCGGTCTCCCTTCAGGGAAATCACGCCGAGATGCGGCGTCAGCGTCGTGAAATGATAGTTGGCGATCTCCGGGCGGGCATTGCTGACCATGGAAAGCAGGGTGGATTTTCCGACATTCGGAAAGCCCAGCAGCCCGACATCGGCAATAACACGAAGCTCCAGGCGAACCCAAAGTTCCTTGCTGTCCTGCCCCGGCTGCGCAAACTTCGGCGCCTGCATGGCAGGCGTAGCAAAGTGCATGTTTCCCAGTCCCCCCTTGCCGCCGCGGAGCAGGGTGACTCTCCTGTTTTCTCCGCTCATATCGGCAATGATCTTGCCGCTTTCATCATCGCGGATAATCGTTCCCTTCGGCACCTTCAGGATGAGATCCTTTCCGTTTTTCCCGTGCATTCTTTTTCCGCCGCCCTCTTCTCCCGGAGTTGCGACATAACGATTTCGATGTCGGAAATCCTCCAGCGTATTGCTGCCGAGATCCACCTCGAAGATAATATCTCCCCCTCTTCCGCCGTCACCGCCATCCGGTCCTCCGGCGGGAACATAGAGTTCCCGGCGAAAGGACACATGTCCGTTTCCGCCTTTTCCGCTCTTGATAAAGATTCTTGCCGTATCCGCAAACATACAACATCCTTTCCGGAGAGTTACCTGCCCTGTCCCATCGTAGAAGCAGACACATTTTTATCCGAACTTTACCCGGGGCGGCTGCCGCTGCCGCCACAAGGGAATAATTATGAAACTACAAAGAAAACCCCATACCGAAAAATCGGCATGGGGTCCCTGTTCCCAAGAATCACTCTGCAACCTTAGGCAGTACAGAAACCTGCTTGCGATCTCTGCCCAGACGACTGAACTTAACTACACCGTCAATCTTTGCGAACAATGTAAAATCATTGCCAAGACCTACGTTCTGTCCCGGATGAATTCTGGTTCCGTTCTGTTTGTAAAGAACATTTCCTGCCTTAACAAACTGTCCGTCTGCTCTCTTGGCGCCAAGTCTCTTCGACTCCGAATCTCTACCGTTTTTGGTAGAGCCCATACCCTTATGATGAGCCATTTCGAATTTCCTCCAATCCTAGAAAGATGATCAGCCGATCTTATCGATCTTCACTTCAGTGAAGCACTGTCTGTGACCATTCTTCTTATGATAGCCAGACTTTCTCTTGTAATGATAAACGATAACCTTCTTCGCCTTACCGTTCTTCACTACGGTTGCCTCGACCTTCGCACCGTCAACCATCGGTGTACCGATCTTCATCGTTCCGTCATTGAGGACGAGAACCTGATCAAATGTGACCTTGTCGCCTTCTGCGACATCGAGCTTCTCCACCCGAATCGTGTCACCCTCTGCTACCTTGTACTGCTTTCCACCAGTAAGAATTACTGCGTACATGAAAGTGTACCTCCTGATTTTTTACTCGCTAGCTGTGGTGAGACAAGCTGCTTTTACCTCGCTATGCGGCATACTCATATAATTTACAGAGAAGATTGCCGCTTGTCAAGCGCTTTTCCGATTACTTCTCTTTTACTGCATGGATGGTCCAGACGCGGCGGCTCACAGGATCCAGCGTGGTTCCGCAATAGCGGCAGATTCGTACGCCAAGTCCTTCTATCGGCGCACCGCAGTTCGGGCAGTTCAGTCCATGCACCCGTCCCTCTGCCCCCTCCTCTGTCTGTACATACAGAAGCTCCGTCTCAAAGACAGACTGTGTTTTCAGGGGCGGCTGCCTCGTCTGCTTCGGAATATAGGAGGCGCTGGTATCCGTTATGATAAAGACATTGCCGCTGTTTTTCCGGTAATCGGCAATCACTGTCCTATACACAGCAGGGCTCTCCCCCTTTTCTCCGGCAAGCTCCCTGACTCTTTTCTCGATCAGAAGCCTCCACTCCTGCCAGCTGAACTCCGGGAAATCCTTTTCGATCTTCGGAAGACAGAGGCTGGTCATCCCGGAAAGGGAACGCGGTTTTTCCGCAATCTGATATTCATCCTCGAACTCTCCTCTCCGATAGGCAGCGATCAGTTCCTGAAGAAGAGAGCCGGTGACACTGTTTTTCAGACGTGATCTTAGATGCCTGACAGCAGCTCCTCCGATAAGGACGGCAATGACAAGTACGACCAGAGGAATCGGTATTCTCGAAAGAGTCCGGATGACAGTATTCATAAATTCCCCCTTTATTCCTGATTCCCTTCGGCAGACGGAACGGATCGGGATGTTCGGTTCTACAATCTATATCAGAAGCTCTCCTCTGACGGTTTCTTCACTTTCTTTTTGACAATCTCAATATAGGAATCCAGTCTCGGCAGAAAATCCCGGTGGAAGCGCTTCTCCACTGCTTTGGAAGAATAGGTAAAAAAGATAACGATCCCGAAAATCAGAACCATCAATGCGAACACTGCGAAAGTGACGCCAAAAAACAGCATTGCAATGCTCGGTTCGAGCATACTCACGATAATGCCGCATACCATGAAAATCAAAAACTCCGCCATAAAAATGACACCAAAAGCTCCTCCATAGCGCTTGTACTCCAGGCTGTAATACAGCCTCGTGCTCTCCTCCGAGAACTCCTCCAGGCGAAACTCTCCCCGCTTAATCATGGAATACAGCTTCTGAAGATACAGGCGATCCGGAGAGCGCCTGAGCATCTTATCCTTTCTGATATCGAAGGAATAGACATTCCGTACTCTGCGGAGATCGTCATCCAGATTCAAAAGGCCGTTCATCGCGATGGAGACCGTCTCCAGCGGTGCCTGAATATCCACTTCATTTTCCAATATTTTAGCCATCCCTCTCATCCTTTCTTTCGGCAGTCTTCGGAAGCGCTCCTATTTTAAATGCCGCGATAACACACAGAACCAGTACAATTACAGAGGCAATCAGATAGGCGATACCGTAAAATCCCAGAAATGCGAAGATCAGATCCATCACCATGATCACGATCATCAGTGCTGCAGGATAGCCTTCCCGGATTTCCGGGTCTATCGCAAACAGACGCTCCGTATAGGAGACGAAAAATCCCAGAGAAACCAGAAACTTGACAAGCATCGGAACCAGAAAGATCACAAGAACGCCAAAATCATCCAAGTCCAGATATTCCTGCATCAGAAACAGTATAACCGAAAATATCGCCAGCAGGATGCTCAACAGAGTCAGAACGATATAGACAACTGGAGCCCTGCATACAGAGCTCCAGTTCCTGTTCGTATCATCCCGGTTATACTTGGATACGATATTTTTCATGCTTCATCCAGCTTGCTGGCAAAATCAGCATCTGACTTCACCTTCGACAGGTTGCGGATGGAAATGCCGGAAAGGAGAAGAATCACGATTCCCAGCAGAAATCCGAGTGCTGCCATAATCGCAAGAATGACGCAGGAAATAATCAGCAGATTCAAACCATCCAGCTGCTTTCCGAATTTCATCTTGATCTGAATGCTGAGCACCAGAAGAACAATGGCAATCACGACGGAAACAAGCTGCAGGATACGCTGAATGTTGATAAGAAGAGTCGCTGTCTCCAGGGATAGAGAATTTCCTTTTAAAATCAGCTGCTCCGTAACCTTGAAAAACGCAAACAGAATGACAGTATCAATAATCAGAATACGATTGAACAATATTCCTCTTTTTGATGCCTTTACCACAGAATCCATACTCAATCCTCCTTTTTGTTACGGTATCTCACCGCAAAACATAATAAAAAGCTGAAAAAAATTTAACCCAGTGTCATATTATAACAAAAAATCCTTCATGTACAATATAATTCGTTGATCTTCTTCGACCGGTTATCGAGAAGAACGGATTTAGCGCTTTTTAAGGCACGGCACCTCTCTTGCATTTTCGAAGCAATTTCAGATATGATGATGAAAGTGTCCTACGCTCTCCCTGTGCTGTACATGCTTTTCGGGGAAGCTTATCAATCGTTCTCAGGGGGAGATCATGATCACTATGCTCCGAACAATGTGGAAAGAAAAAAAATTCTATGAGAAGGTTCTGCTTATTGCGATTCCCATTATGGTACAGAACGGCGTCACTAATTTTGTCGGAATGCTTGATAATGTGATGATCGGGCAGACCGGAACGGACGCCATGACCGGAGTCTCCATCGTAAACCAGCTGATTTTCGTTTTTAATCTCATGGTATACGGAGGTCTGTCCGGCATCGGGATCTTCACGGCGCAGTTCTACGGAAAAGGCGATATCCGGCATGTCAGGCTCACGATGCGTCTCATGTTCTATATGGGACTTTTTCTTCTGACGCTGGGAATCGGAACCTTTCTTCTCTTCGGCACACCCCTCATTTCTCTCTATATACATGAGGACGGCAATGCCGACATTGCCGCTACACTTCTCTTTGCAATACAATACCTTCGGATTATGCTGCTGGGATTCCTTCCCTTTACCGTTTCCTATATCTATTCCACCGTCCTCCGGAGCTCCGGGGATACTGTTCTTCCGATGAACGCCTCTTTGGCTGCGGTTCTCATCAATCTGGTCGGAAACTATCTTTTTATCTATGGGAAATTCGGTTTCCCGAGGCTGGGAGTCAACGGCGCTGCGATTGCAACTGTCATCTCCCGCTTTGCGGAGGCTGCGATCATGATTACCGTCTGTCTTCGAAAGCCCGAGAAATACGGTTTCATACGAACGGTGCTGAAAAGCTTCCGTGTCCCCCTCTATCTCGTCCGGGACAGTCTCCGGAGTGCCCTTCCTCTTCTCCTGAACGAAAGCCTGTGGGCACTGGGACAGGCGGTTCTCATGCAGAACTATTCTCTCCGGGGACTTTCCGTCATTGCCGCCATCAATATCACCTTCACCCTGCAGGATGTCTTTAATGTATCCTTTATTTCCATGGGGAACGCCATCGCTATCGTCATCGGGCAGATTCTCGGCTCCGGAGACACAGAAAACGCCAGACATCATGCCCCGCGGCTGATGCTCTTTTCTCTGCTGATTTCTCTTATATTTGCGTTTCTTTTATTCCTTGCCTCCTTCTTTTTCCCGGAGGTTTACAACACCACGTCGGAAATCAGGCGGCTTGCCGGCAGCCTGATTCGTATCGTCGCGCTCTGTGTCCCGATTTATACTGTCGCGAATGCTTCCTATTTTATTATCCGTTCCGGCGGCAGAACCCTTGTGACCTTTCTCTTTGACTCCTGCTTCTCCTGGCTTGTGTCGATTCCGGTCTGTTTCATACTGATTCACTTTACCGTACTGCCTATCACTACGGTTTACTTTTCTGTCCAGATGATGGATATTCTGAAGTCGGGAATCGGCATCCGTCTCGTAAAGAAGGGGATCTGGGTACAGAATCTCGCCGGATAAATCCTAGCTCTCCCGAAGCATTTCGATACCGTAAAAAATCACGAAGAGCGCGATATCCACTAGTACGATACAGGCGCCGGTCGGCGCGGAAATGAGATAGGAAATCACAAGCCCAGAGAGGAATCCCAGCAGGGACAGAAGCGCGGCAGTGACGACCGTCATCCGGAAGGTACGGCAGACTCTCATCGCAGTGATCGAGGGAAATACCACAAGACTGGAGATCAGAAGCGTTCCCATAAGACGCATCCCGATCACAATGGTAACCGCCGTCAGGATGGCAAGTACCATGCTGTAGGCTTTCCCGTGGAGCCCGGTAGCCTTTGCGAAATTTTCATCAAAGGTGATGGCAAAGATCCGATGATAGAAAAAGATATAAACCAGAAGCACCGTCAGACTCAAAAGGAGAGAAAGAGTTACATCCTCCGGCTTCAGCGCCAGGATGGAGCCGAACATATAGTTGTTGATATCCACATTCATGCCTCGGGAAAGGGAGATCATCATGACACCCACGGCAAGGGAACCGCTGGTCATGAGTGCCGTCGCCGCATCTCCCTTGATCTTGGCGTTTTCCTCTAATTGCAGAAGCAGCACTGCCGCAATGATACAGACAGGGATGGACAGGGACAAGGGCGCCAGATTCAGGGCATAGGCAGCGGCAAGAGAGGCAAAGCCCACATGACTCAGCCCGTCTCCGATCATGGAATAACGCTTCAGCACAAGACTCGTCCCCAGCACTGCCGCACAGACGGACACCAAAGAACCGACGATAAAGGCGCGCTGCATAAAGGAATAGGACAGCATCTCCTGAAAATGATTCATTCTCCTCTCCTTTCCCGCATGAGCTTCGTCAATGCTTCCCCAGCATTTCCCTGTTCATGAAGCGGTTTTTCCTCTCTTGCGGACACATCCTGTTTTGCGGCCCCCTCCTGAGCCTGCTTCAGCGAGCGGGAACATAAGCCGCCATGGAAGATATGGTCAAACTCCGGATGCTTCGACAGATACTCCTCTCTTGTACCAAAGAATTTCTGTACTCTGTCCAGCTCCAGCACATGTCCGGCATGGATGATGGCATGAGGCAGATCATGGGAAACCATCAGAATCGTCATCCCCTTCCGGTTCAGATTTTCGAGAATCTGATAAAACTCCTCCTGCGCCCTAGGGTCCAGTCCCGTCACCGGCTCATCCAGAATCAGAATTTTACTTCCCGAAAGAATCGCTCTTGCCAGAAGGACCCTCTGCTTCTGTCCCCCCGAGAGATCCCGGAAACAATGATGGCGCAATTCTGTGATGGAGAGCTCCTGCATTGCCTGCTCTGCCAGTTCTCTCTCCTTCCTCCGATAAAAGGGAAAAAGCCCCATGGTATTGAGGCTTCCCGAGAGAACCACCTCCCATACGCTGGCAGGAAAGTCTCTCTGGACTTCCGTCTGCTGTGGGAGATAGCCGATATCATTTCTTTTGATATTTGCTTCATAGCGAAGAGTTCCGGAGCTGGGCTTCTTCAAATGAAGCAGCCCCTTCAGAAGGGTACTCTTTCCCGCTCCGTTCTCTCCAAGGATACTGCAGTAGTCACCCTCTTCAATCGTAAAATTAATGCCGGTCAGAACCTCTCTTCCTTCGTAGGAAAAGCTGACACCGCAGCATTCCAGTTGTTTCATCCGTTCAACGCCTCCGTGAGTGCCGGAATATTTTCTTCCATGAGTTCCGCATAGGTCTTGCCGGCAGCAAAATCACTGTCCGTGACATTGTGAACTGCATTCAGCTCCATCATCTTCGCGCCGGTATCCTTCGAAACCGTCTTTGCCAGATCTGTATTGCTCAATTCAATGTGGAACACAACCGGGATCTGGTCGCTCTTGACCTTCTCCTCCAGAAAGGCAACTGTCTTGGCGGAAGGCTGTGTCTCCTGGGAGCAGCCCGGGAAAGCAGCATAATAGCTGAGTCCGTATTCCTTACAGAAGTAGGCAAAGGGGAAACGATCGGCTACGATAATCTCCTTGCGCTTTGCGCCGGCGACAAGCTCGCCAATCTCCTGATCCAGCTTTTGCAGTTTCTCGATATATGCCTTGGCATTGGCATCATAGCTCTCCCTGTTGGCAGGATCAAACATATCTATCTCCTGGTTCAGCTTCTCTACAATCCGGATCGCATTTTTCGGAGAAGTCCAGACGTGCTCATCCATCTCCGGACCTTCCTCGTCATGCTCGTGCGTATGTGCCTGCTCCGACTCCTCCTGCTTATGTTCCTCGGCATGCTCCTGGCCGCTCTTCTTATCGTCCTCCTCGTGCTCATGAGCATGGTCATGGTCATGCTCTTCTTCCATTCCCTCCACGATGGTTTCCTCCACAAGATCCACCTGATCCATCAGCTTGAAGGTTTTGACAGAGCCCTTCTCAAAGGAATCCAGAATATTATCCACCCATTCATCGGAATCTCCGCCGACATAGATGAAGAGCTTACTTTTCTGTATGGAAATGATATCCTGTGGTGTCGGCTCGTAGCTGTGACTCTCGGCTCCCGGCTTCAGAAGCATTTGAATCTGATCCTGATGCTCCGTTCCCAGTACGGCTCTCGCAAAATCATAGCTTGGGAAATTGGTGGTAACGATAGTGAACTTGCTGCCGTCGCCTTCGGATTCCGAAGACGCTGCCGTTGCCTCTTCCTGTTTTGCAGTACTTTCTTTCGCCTTCTGTGCTCCGCAGCCGATCAGACCTGCACAGAGTGCAGCGCCTGCCAGCGTCAGAATCAGATGACGGAATTTTTTCTTTTTCATGATGTCTCCTCCCCTAAGAAGCATGCTGGCATTCTTCACATATGCCGTAAAAAACAGTACGGAAAGCATCCAGTTGAAAATGATGCTTTTCCATAAGATGCTGTGCCAGCTCCGAAAGCTCCTCACAGTGAAGATGGATGAGCTTGCCGCATTTCTCACATTTACAGTGGAAGCAGCACTCTGCGCTGTGCTGTTCTTCCTCTCCTACATAGGAAAAGCATGCCGGGCTCTGGCTGTCAATGATGTATTTTTGCACCAGTCCGTCCGCCAGAAAACGCTCCAGCTGACGATAGACTGTGGTGGTGCCGATGTTTCGTCCCTGTTCCTTAAAATGCCGGCAGATTTCTGCCACAGTGACGTGCTGTCCCGGAATCGACCGGAGATAGCCGAGAAGCTCTCCGTGCTGTCTGGTATGGTAAGCGCTTTTTTTTTCTGCCATTTTCATACCTCCATAGGAAACAGCGGTGAATCAAAATGAAAACGATTTCCATATCATAGCACGACAGTTGCAATTTGAAAACCGTTTTCAGATTATTTTCCGTGATTTTCCGTAAACAACAATCATGACGGAACTCTTTTTCTTTGTACCTTGAAGGCTCTGAGAAAGACAAAGCAGGCAGAGCCGTGCCCTGCCTGCTTTGTCTCTCTTACGGATAAAAAGCGATCACAAACATCCGCGGGAGATCTGTATTTATTCTTCGTGTTAAATCTTTATCTTCCAAAACAATTCGGAAATTTTTTATTCCGTACTTCTTTATTTTCCGTCCTGACTCAGCTTCTCTACTTCCATATTCTGCGGAAGAATCAAATTCAAAAGCATGGAAACAACAAATACACCGGCAATCGAGTTATTCTGGAAAATATCGGAGATGATTTTCGGCATATAAGCAAAAATCGGAACCTGCGTGAAACCGATGCCGATGGAAAGAGACAATGCCACAATAGCGACATTTCTCTGGCTGAAGCCACAGTTTGCAACCATTCTCATACCGGATGCGACGATGGAGCCAAACATCATGATGGTACATCCTCCAAGCACGGCATGCGGAAGTGTGGAGAAGAATGCACCGATGGGCGGAAACAGACCGGCAAGAATCAGGGTCAGCGCACCGAACATGATACAGAAGCGATTAACAACCTTGGTCATCGCAATCAGTCCCACATTCTGGGAGAAGGATGTGATCGGGGTACAGCCAAAGCAGCCGGAGACCGCAGAGATAAATCCATCTACCGCCAGAGAGCCGGAGATCTCGCGCTCTGTGATATCACGGTTCAGTCCGCCGGCAACCACACCGGAGGTATCGCCGATGGTCTCTGCCGCAGATACGAGGAAGACAAGAACCAGCGGGATGATGGCAGCGATATGGAATTCCGGCTTATATGGAAGCAGACGGGGAAAGCTGAAGAAGCCTAATTCCCGAATGGTGCTTCCGAAGCTGGAAAAATCCACCAGTCCCATAGGAATTGCCACGATATAGCCGACAATCAGACCGGCAAGAACATTCAGCTGCTTCAAAAAGCCCTTTGCCAGAATATTAAAGCTGACGCAGGTAATGAGGGTGATAAGACCAACGATCAGATATTTCAGCTCGCCGAAATGCTCGTCATACATGCCACCGCCGAAGGATCTGGCACCGACGTTCAGGAGAGAAAGACCGATGGCAGTTACCACACATGCCGAAACGATAGGATCGATAATTTTCTTCCAGTATCGGTAGGTCAGTCCCAGAAGCCCCTCGATACAGCCGCCGACGATAATTGCGCCAACCATCGTCTGATAATTCCATGTCGTTGCAATCAGCGTCAATGTGGTGACGAAGGAAAAGCTGACTCCCATCACTACCGGGAGCTTTGCACCGATACGCCAGATCGGATACAGCTGAATCATGGTGCCGATTCCGGCGATAAACATACATGCCTGAAGCAGTCTTGCGAGGGCGACCGGATCGACGCCCTGGCTGCCGTCGGCAAATACAGCGGAGCCGGCGACGAGCATAATCGGCGCCAAATTTGCGACGAACATCGCCAGAACATGCTGCAGACCGAAGGGAATCGCATGCTGAATCGGGACCCTGCCATCCAGCCGGTAGATATTTTCCAGCCTGGGCTGATCCTTGACTTTTTCATTACTCATAAACAATAACCGCCTTTCTAGCTTTAACACGATATATAAATAAGACAGCTTTAGAGTATCATTTTTTGGTGATATTAACAAGTTGGTTCAAAAAATAAATAAGAAAATCCCAGGAAATCTCATGATTTCCTAGGATTTTTCTGTCTAAATCTAAATTTTCCTAAATCTTTTTTAGGACTGCGCTGCCTGTAGCATAATGGCACATTCCATACGCTTCCGGAACAGCTCACAGCCAAGCTCATAGACCCCGTGGATATCCCCCGTCGCATGAAGCGCATTGGCAGAACAGCCGCCGGCACAGTACATCCGGGCCCAGCAGCTTTGACACTCTTTTCTGCTGTAGATATTCAGAGACTGAAATTCCTCCGACAGATCCTGACGCCGGATTCCGTCATAGATATTGCCCATTTTATATGCCGGATCATTGACAAACTGGTGGCAGGGATAGAGATCTCCGGACGCCGTTACAGCGAGATATTCCGAGCCGGATCCGCAGCCTGCCAGTCTCTTGTAGACACAGGGTCCCTCGGAGAGATCCAGCATATAGTGATAGAAGGTAATCGGCTTCCCCTCTTTTTTGCGGCGGATCATATCCCTAGCAAGAATTTCATACTGCTGCTTGACAAGCTCCGTATCCTCTGCGGTCAGCGCGCAGGGATCTCCGGGACCGGCGACCACCGGTTCCATCGAAAGCTCATTGAAGCCGAGATCATCTGCCATATGGAAGATATCGTTGGTAAAATCCGGATTATAATGGGAGAAGGTTCCTCTCATATAATAGCTTCCTTCGGTACGGCGCTTCACCAGCTTCTGAAAATTCGGGACAATTCTGTCATAGCTGCCGTTGCCTGCCTGATCCACACGGAAGCGATCATTGACCTCCTTACGTCCGTCCAGCGAGAGAACCACATTGTAGCATTCCCGATTCGCCCATTCGATGACATCGTCTGTGAGATTGATACCGTTGGTGGTCAACGTGAAACGGAAGTTCTTGTTATGCTTCTTCTCAATGGAACGTGCATAGGAGACCAGATCCCTGCAGACCCGAAAATTCACAAGGGGCTCGCCACCGAAAAAATCCACCTCAAGATTTCGTCTGTTCCCGGAATGCTCAATCAGATAGTCCAACGCTCTTTTTCCGGTCTCCAGACTCATGAGACCTTCCTGCCCGCGGAAGTTTCCCTGAGAGGCAAAGCAGTAGGAACAGTTCAGATTGCAGCGATGCGCCACCAAAAGACACATTGCCTTCACGACCGGATTTTTCAGCTTCAGCTTTCCGGCAATATTTTGGAAAATGTCCCTGCTGAAGAGCTTATGCTGCTCCATAAGCTCGTGGATATCGGAAAAGCAGTCGTGGATATCCTCCTCTGCCGCCTTCGGGAACTTCTCCGAAAGCTCCGCTCTCGCTTCTGCCTCGCTTTTGCCGAGATCCAGAAGATGAATCGCCTCATAGGCGAGCTCGTCCGTCACATGAACACTGGCAGAAAAGACATCAATGACAATGTTATATCCGTTTAACTGATATTGATGAATCAATGGGAAAACTCCTTTACACTTCTCCGTTCTCGCGATCCGCGAAAAAAAGTACCAGAGCTTACGCTCTGGCACTCAGCTGATGCAGTAAAAAAATCAAGCGCTTGCCTTCTCATTCTCGCAGGCCTGATTTGCGATACCGCAGCTGGTCTTGCAGGCAGACTGACAGGAGGTCTGACACTCACCGCATCCGCCATTAACCACACTCTTCTCCATATCACGAGTCTCTAAGGTCTGAATATGCTTCATAATGATACCCTCTTTCTTTTCGTCTGATGCCAAGGAAACACTACAAATCCGTATTTCCTTACGATTCTAACTTTACTACCTGTATTTTGTCAATACTCTCTCCGTGTTCCGAAAACTGTATCCTGCTTTTCTCCCGGTGCAATTCCCGGATTCTGCGGAGCAGCTTCCCTGTGATTCTCTGCCCCGGTATCCCGAGGGGAATCCCCGGAGGATAGACATAGACGTACTCCGCCAGAATCCGATGCTCTGCATCTGCAGCGGAAACAGTCACTGCCGGAAGCTGAAGCGCGTCATGAATCGTATAGGGACCGGAATATCCGTCCTTCTCCGTATCTTCCGGAAGAAAAGCCTCTGCAGCCGTTGCTCTTGAATTTTCCTTTAGGTTAAAGCTCTCCGGCTTCCGCTTTGCGTGAATGGAAGTGCTTTCCTCCTTCGCATGGGTCTCTGTAACCGAAGCATCAACAGCCTTCTCCGCACCGGGAAAAAACTGTTGAAATCGAGCATCTATATCTTCCAGTGCAGACGTCAGTTTTTCATACCATTCCTCCCGGTCCAGCATGGCGCTCATCAGAAGAACAAAGCGTTCTGTGCTCATCTCGGCTTCAATCCGAAACTCCTCCCGAAGTATCTGATGCAGCCGTCTGCCGGAAAAATGCGGCAGAAACGAAGCCCCTGCACTGATCAGTATTTTCCCGTAATCCCGCTGCTCTGTCCCACGGAAGCAGCTCTCTTCCGCCTGTTCCTTCGAGCGGAGGACTTGGGCTTTTCCCCCCCGGGATTGCAAAAAATCAGAGCCCGGTACGTAAAGATGCTGTAAGCTATGGCAGCGCAGATAAAATCTTCTGAGCCGCCTCTTCCAGGACATCAGGAGCTGTTCTCCCTCCCCGGCGAGAAGGTTCGAGACCTCATCCAGAGAAAGCATCAGAGGGTAAGAGGGAGATGAGCTTTGAAAAATCGAAAGATAATGTCGTATTGCCTGCAGCGGCACACGCTCCGTGATCCGATGCAGCCAAGCACTCTGGGTCAGACTGCCGAGTGTCTTATGCGGACTCTGCACCACGAGATCCGCTCCCTGATGCACGGCAGAATCCGGAAAGATTTCATCCTCCTTCAGAAACCCCAGATGGGCACCGTGCGCTTCATCCACAAGCACCAGGATTCCATATCGGTGGCAGAGCTCGGAAATCTCCCGAATCTCGGAAATGCTGCCCTCATAGCTCGGACTGGTCAGAATCAGTGCTGACGGAAACGCCTCTCCTGCTTTCTCCATCCTTTGGATTTCCCTCTCTACGGCAGCCCTTGTCAATCCGCAAAAGCACCGAAGATACGGATTATATTCCGGCATCACGAAATGACAGTTCAGATTCCGGAGCTCCAGTGCATAAAAAACAGAACGATGACAGTTTCTCGCGACCAGAATTGTCTCTCCCTCCTTTACGGCAGCAAAAATCATCGCCAGATTTCCGCAGCTGCTCCCGTTGATAAGGTAAAAGCTTTGTCTTACCCGGTAAAGCTCCGCCGTCCTCTGCATTGCCTCCTTCAGAATCCCCTCTGGATGATGCAGATCATCCGTGTCCTCCAGCTCGGTAAAATCCAGAGCATAGGGGAGCTCCCGGTTCAGCTTCTCTCCCCGTCTCTTGTGCCCGGGCATATGAAAGGGAAGCATCCCGGAGGAACGATACCGGCACAGAGCCTCATATAAGCTTCCGGCTTTTCGCGGTCTTCTCTCTGCCTCATTTTCCGAAGCCTTTTTCGACTCTCTTTCCCGACTTTCCATAGTGAATTATGAGTTCTCTTTCTTCTGTTTTCCGTTCTCCATTTGTGAAACGATATCCCGAAGGCATCCGTCCTCCAGAGGATTCTTCAATTCTGCTGTTTTGACCAGCTCCGGGAAGAACATGGAAGCGGAAAGATGACAGAGATTCAGATAACTCTCCCATGCGCTGCGATAATCCCTGTCCATCCATGCCTTGTACTGGAGGGCATTGGTTCCGGCAATGCAGTAATCGATATAATACAGAGGGCTGTCATAGATATGATGCTGCTTCTGCCAGAACCCGCCCTGCTCCAGATACGCATTTCCCGTATAATCGAGGTGGGGCTTATATTCTCTTTCCAGCTCTCTCCAGACCTGATTCCTCTCCCTCGGCGTAAAGTTCGGATTTTCATAGACGATGTGCTGGAATTCATCCACCATGGTTCCATAGGGAATAAAGCTGACCGCATCTTCAAAGTGCATATTGATATAATCTCCGGCACGTTCGCCGAAAAACAGATTGATCCATGGCTCGGTAAAGAACTCCATGGACATCGAATGCGTCTCGGCGATTTCCATCGTAAGATCATTGTGCTCGTGGATGGGGTCCCCGGCAGTAAGATAGCCCTGGAAGGCATGTCCGCACTCATGGGTAATGACGTCGGCATCACCGGAACTTCCGTTAAAATTCGCGAAGATAAACGGCATGTGATAATCCGGGAGCATCTCCATGTAGCCACCGGTCTTTTTGGTCTTGCGTCCGAGAACATCAAAAAGATCCATCTCCATCATGGCATCCATAAATTTTCCGGTTTCCGGAGAAAGCTCACGATACATTTTCTGTCCGCTCAGAAGAATCTGCTCCGGCGTGCCTGTCGGTGCCGGATTTCCGTTATGAAAATATACACCTTCATCAAAATAATACAGCCGGGAGAGGCCCAGACGCCGTCTCCGTCTCTCATGCAGCTTCTCCGCAAAGGGAACCAGATCCTGCTTTACCTGCTTCCGGAACTCTGCCACATCCCCGGCACTGTAGGCATTACGGTTCATGCGGGCATAGCCAAGACGGAGGTAATCGGAATCCCCCAGAAGCTGTCCCTGTCTGGTCCGGTTATGTACCAGCTTATCATAGTAATCGTCCAGCTCCTCCTGATGTTCCACAAAGAAACGGGTATATGCTTCCCATGCTTCCCGGCGAAGCTCCCTGTCGTTGTGATGGAGATACGGTGTCATCAGAGAAAGGTTCAGTGTCTCTCCCTTCCAGGGAATCTTTGCTTCTGCAAGAAGCTTATTGTATCCGGACGCCAGTGCATTCTCCTCCTGCATCAGCGGAACCAGCTTCTCCGCATAGGCAATTTCCCGAAGCTCCATATTCCGGAAAGCGACCCTCCCGATCTTCTCCTCAAACTCCGGCCGGAAAGGACTCTGCATCAAAAGCTTCTGATAGGAGACCACTTCACTCTGAAACGCCGGGAAATATCGATCATAATGTGCCTGCTCCGCCTCATAAAAGCGATCTGTCATATCAATCGCATTTCTCGCCTGCGCCAGCGCCATCATGGTATATACATGGTCATAGAGCTGATAGTATTTCTCATGAATCTTCCACTGCTCCCGAAAGCTGCCCGCGTGAGAAAAGGCTTCCATCAGCTGATGGAGCCGTCCGGACATCGCGGAAAAATCAATTCTCTCGTATGGCATGTCTTTAAATTTCATAAATCGCCTCTTTCTAAACCTAAAGTATCAAAGTTACCCTCAGGAAAAACGTACCCCGGATTCCAGAACAGCCACAAATTTCTCAAGCCCCTCCCTGTCTTCTTCTGTGAATCTGGCGACACTGGGACTGTCAATATCCAAGACTCCGTACAGTTTCCCCTCCTGATGCAGGGGAATGACAATCTCTGAATTTGATGCACCGTCACAGGCAATATGTCCCGGAAAGCGATGAACATCCCTGACCAGCTGCGTCTGATTCTCTGCGACAGCCGTACCGCAGACACCCTTCCCGACCTTGATCCGGATACATGCCGTTTTCCCCTGAAAGGGTCCCAGCACCAGTTCCCCCTCCCGCATCAGATAAAAGCCCGCCCAGTTGATATCCGGCAAAGCGTCCCAAAGAAGCGCAGACGCATTACTGAACAACGCCACATACCAGGGCTCTGCCTCTTTCAATGCCTTTAACTGTTCTGCCAATAAGGGATAATCTGTCATTCTCCGTACTCCTTGTAAGATACCTACGCTGGTAAGCCTTGACATACTATACCCGAAAATACAGAAAAAAAGCAATCCGTCAGGATTGCTTTCATCGCGACCCGGATCGGGATCGAACCGACGACCTCCGCCGTGACAGGGCGGCGCTCTAACCATCTGAGCCACCGGGCCTTAAGCACTCATAAAGGCATAAGCATCCCTCAAAACCGCAAATGCTTTATGAGCTTTTTCCTTTGTTCAAATGTTTCAGTTCAGCGGATCCCCGGCTGCAGGACAAGTGGGGATCCGACGGAACTACGCTTCCGTCAGATTCAAAACTTCTGTCCCGTAATAATACAATATACGGAAATAACGAAAAGCACAACGAAAGCTGCAATCTGAATCGGTCTGATTCTGATTGTCCATTGATATTTTTTAGCAAGATAAATCACCGCAGCCTGTATCAAAATAAATGCCAAAGAAATGATCGCAATCAAATGCCACGGGTATTGCCTCCCGAAATTTCCTATCCACTCTCCCATACTTCCCCCTCTGAAAACCTTGAACCAATCTGGCATCCGCCCGTTTCCCGTGCCGTCACCTAACTGAGCGGGCGGATCGATTGCAGATCCGCGTTCCTGCTGAGCCGGGATCGGAGCTATCATCACGTATACATTGCTTTGTGATGTATACGCATATTGGGAACGGCACAGGCTTAAAATAACAAACCCCTGAAGAGATGTCAATCATTTTTTCACTTCTCACATTCCGTCTTCCCCGCTTCCTGCCTTCGGTTTATTTGTCTTCTTTATGCGTTCAATGAACGCTTCGATCTGAATTCCAGCTTTTTCTCCATGAGACTCAGGAGACCATCCAGAAAAACTGCCAGCAAGGCCGCCGGAACGGCACCGGCCACGATGATTTCCGCACCATTGCTGGCATTGATTCCCCTGGTGATGATATCCCCCAGCCCTCCGGCACCGATAAAGGTTCCCATGGCAGTAATTCCTATGGCAAGCACGATGGCATTCTTGATTCCGCCGATAATCACCGAGATGGACAGAGGAATCTCAATCTTACAGAGAATCTGCTGTTGCGTCATCCCCAGCCCTTGCGCCGCATCCAGCAGATCATTGTCAACGCTGATTACGGCAACATAGGTATTTTTCAGAATCGGCAGAATCGAATATAAAAAGACGCTCACAATCACGGTATTGGCACCAAGCCCGAATACACTCATTACGATTGACAGCATGGCAAGGGAAGGTATCGTCTGGATGATGTTGGCGAGAGAAATGAAGCCTCCCGCCAGCCTCTTCCTTCTGGCGATAAAGAATCCCAGCGGAATCGCCAGCAGTGCCGCCAGCAGCACCCCGTAAAATGAGATCAGAAAATGTCGGAGAAACTGCTCCAGGAGATAAGAGTGATTCACCGTAACATATTTCAGAAAATTCTTTGCCATGCTAGTTCTCCCCCCTCTCCTCTTCTTCTATAAGATCCCGGTAAATCTCCCGCTCTCTTAACGGCTTCACCTTCTTATCCTCGAAATACCGATGTTCCCTCAAAAAATTCGCAGCCACGATCTTCGGCTCTGTCTTATCTTCATCACATCTTCTGTTCATCTCCTGCATCAGACTGCTATCAATTTCTCCCTCCAGCTTCAGAAAGACCTCTTCCAGCTCCGGATATTTTTTCAGAAGCGCCTTACTGGCAACAGGGGAGGCGTCGTAGGGAGGGAAGAGATGCCTGTCATCCTCCAGCAGCACCAGCTGATTGGACTGAATCCTGCCGTCTGTCGAATAGCCGAGTACGACATCCATCTTCTTATCCCGCAGTGCGTCATATACCAGACCGATTTCCATGGGTCTTAAAGTATCAAACGAAAATCCGTAGATCTCCTGAAAGGCAGCATAGCCGTCTCCCGGTCTGTCCATCCAGCCCACATCCACGCCCACTCTCAGCTTGTTTCTGAGGCCTTCCAGATCACTTACCTTTTTCAGATGGTTTTCCTCTGCGAATTTTTCTGTAACCATGAACGCGTAGGTATTGCCAAAGCCGTAGGACGGAAACCATATCATATCCATCTTTTCGCTGTAGCCCTTCACCACCTGTGAAAAGGCAAGCGCCGGATCTGTTGTGGCTTCCATACCGAGCTCTCCAGTCAGAGAGGTTCCCGTATAATTGGCGCCGATCACATTGGTATCCTTCCGCTCCACAGACTGAACTATCAGAAAGGTGGAGCCCAGATTATTCACGATACCGGTACTGAGCTCCGGCCGGTAATGATGGATCATGCCAAGCACGATATTCGAAAGAATCTGTCTTTCCGAGGTATTTCCACTGGCAACGACAATGCTGTCCTTTGTACTGCTCGCTCCGAGCCCCGGGAAACTGCAGGCAGAGAACAGCAGCACAGATCCCAAAAGCAATGCTGTTATTCTTTTCATTTCCCTCCTTTCCTTAACGGATGCTTGAGGTGACAGGCTCCAGTCTCTTGCCCAGCCGATTGATGATGTAATCAAAAAACAAAGCCAGAAGAGTCACCGGGACTGTCCCTCCGACGATTGCGCCGAAATTGTAATTATTCAGGCCCATGAAAATCAGATCTCCCAGTCCGCCGGCGCCGATAAAAGAAGCTATCGTGGTCCATGAGACGACATAAACCGCGGACAGACTGATTCCTGATATGATAATCGGCATTGCCAGAGGAATTTGAACCTTCCACAGCGACTGTGTATAGCTCATCCCGATACCATAGGAGGCATCCAGTACATTTTGATCGACAGCTCTCATCCCAAGGATGGTATTTCTCAAGATCGGCAGCAGAGAATAGATCACCAGCGCAATCACTGCCGGCAGCTTGCCGACGCCGAGAAGAGGCACCATAATCGCGAGAAGCGCCAGAGACGGGATGGTTTGAAAGACGGACGCAATCGACAGCAGAAGCTGTGATATCTTCTGACTCCGACTGACAAGGATTCCCAGAGGTATGGATACCGCGGCCCCCAGTCCCAATGCCGTCATGGAGATCAGAATATGTTCCGCTGTCTTTAAAAAAATCATCAACATATTGTTGCTGATCCATTCCAACTCTCTCACCTCCTATCCGGCATTTTTATCCGTCTGCTCGATAATGTCGTTTTCCGGTTCATAGTCACTCCAGAACGCGTTGTAAATGGAGTCAACCACCTTGGCACGTGTTACCAGTCCGACCAGCATATCGTGATCCACAACAGGAATGTTTCTGTAGCCGAGCTTCTGGATATAATAGATGACATCCCTGACCTTGGTGTCGATGGCAACCGAAAAAGTTTCCTCCATGATTTCCTCCACCCTTTTGTGCGGATTATGTTCATTTTGCAGATTGAAAATGTGTACCAGGCCGAGCAGACGACTGCGATCATCCGTCACAAACAGAGTGTCCACCCTATGCTCTTTCATCATCTTGGCCGCAGCGGCAAGAGAGACATTCCGATTGACAGAAACCGGATTCTTAATCATCATGTTTTCAATCGTCTGATAATCAAATACCGCCTGACGGATACGCTCCTCCCCGATCAGATTTCTCACGAAATCATTCGCCGGATGCAGCAGAATATTTTCCGGAGTGTCAAACTGGATGACGGAGCCTTTATCCATGATGACAATCCGGTCACTGAGGCTGAGCGCTTCCTCGATATCATGAGTCACAAAAACGATGGTTTTCCCCATCTCCCTGTGCAGCTTGGAAACAAAAACCTGTAAATTATTTCTGGTAATGGGATCCAGCGCGCCAAAGGGCTCATCCATCAGGATGATCTCCTGATCCGCTGCCAATGCTCTCATGACACCCGCCCTCTGCTGCTGTCCGCCGGACAGTTCGGAGGGATAGCAGCTCAAATAGCGCTCATCCAGTGAGGCTTTTTCCGCCAGTACTTTGATTCTTTCGGCAATATCCTCTTCCGACCAGTGCAAAAGCCGCGGGACAGTCGCAATATTGTCATAAATCGTCATGTGCGGCATCAGACCGATCTGCTGGATCACGTACCCGATCGAACGCCTAAGATGAATGACATTTTCCTCCCTGATGTTTTTTCCGTTCACCAGAATGTCACCCTTCGTCGGGGTATTCATCCGATTGATCATCCTCATCAGAGTTGTCTTTCCGCTCCCGGAGGTCCCGACGAAACAGACCAGCTCTCCGGTTTCGATTTTGAGACTGATGTTTTTTACCGCTGTCAGCTTTCCGTGATATCGTTTTGTTACATTCTTAAACTCAATAATCGCCCTCACTTCCTTTCTCATCGTTTTTCAAATCCTGGAGTTTTTATCAACGGATGAAGAATCCTGTGCCGGCTCTGTCTTAATCGAAAAAATGGCTTTATAAAAATATAAAGCCATCGGTCTCACAGAAATGTTTAAATGGTAAAAACAGATTTCAGATTGCTTCGAAAATCATGCCCTCTCACAATCAAAAGTATAAAACATTCAGGTGACAACATCCCCCGGCACTTTTGGAATTTAATACTTTAATAGAATAATAGGAAAATTGTGTTTTGTCAATACGGAGGACAAACATATGTTTTTGTTTTGATGCCGTCAGGCTCAGATTTTGCTCAGCTTCGCGAAGTTTGCCAGCATCTTCTTCTGTCCCGCAGTATCAAACTGTACCGTTACAATATAATCCTTTTTATCCTCCTGAATCCGGGAGACGGTCCCTTCTCCGAATTTGATATGCCGTACCCTGTCTCCTTCCCGATAGGACAGCGAGCTCAGCTTCGGAAGCTCCCTCCCCTTCTGCATGCAGGCAGGGATTCCGGGGCCCGACTTCCTGCTTCCCGTCGCCCTAGATAGGCTCCTTCCAAGTGCCGAATGCTTTCCGCTCAGAAGCTCCTCAAAGGACTTTCCAAAGGCAGCTTTCCCGGAAGAAAAACGGTTTCCGAAAGACTCACCGCGGAAAGAGCTCCCGTGGTCGTCCCCGGGATAAAAGCCTCCGAAAGCCGGAAGCTCTCTGCCCGGCAGACCGTCATCCTCAAAACGGAAGGACTTCGGCGTATAGAGCGTTTCCTTTTTCACCCACTGCTCCGGCATCTCCTTCACAAAACGGCTCGGAAGCATCTGCTGATACTCCCCATGAATCATCCGGGTTCTCGCCGCCGTCATGGTGAGAGATTCCCTGGCTCTCGTGATTCCCACATAGCAAAGCCTGCGCTCCTCCTCCATTTCTTCGGCATCTCCCATAGACAGCGTGCCGGGAAAAAGACCGTCATTCATACCGACCAGATATACCTTGGCAAACTCCAGCCCCTTGGCACCGTGCAGCGTCATCAGGGTGATCCTGTCCCGGCTATCCTCCGTTCTGTCCAGATCCGACAGAAGCGACAGTTCCTCCAGAAATTCGGACAATGACGGCTGCTCCGAGTTCTCCTCATAATCCTGTGCCTTGTTCAGAAGCTCCTCGATATTCTGCATACGGGACTCTGCCTCGACAGCCCCCTCCTGCAGCAGCTCGTCATAGTATCCGCTGTCATCCCGGATCGCCGTCATCAGCTCCCGGATCCCGAAATACGCTGTATCCTCCTCTTTCGTTCTCCGTGCCTCTCCTTCTGTCCCTTCCCGCGGAAGCAGTCCGGAGGCTCTGAGCTTTTCCCGCCAGCTGAAAATCAGCCCGGTAAAGCTCTTGATTCCTTTTTCCGCTTTCCCGCTGATTCCCGCTTTTTTGGCGTCGAAGCAGGCGTCCAGCATACTGAAGGGATGCTCCGGAGCCTCATTGGCTCTTGCAAAGCTCCGGAGCTTCTCGATGCTGGATGCGCCGATGCCGCGCTTCGGTACATTGATGACGCGCAAAAGACTGACCTCATCATTGCCGTTCATCACAAGCTTCATATAGGCAAGGATATCCTTGATTTCCCGCCTCTGATAGAAATTGACGGCACCGACAATCTGATAGGGCAGATTTTTCGCAACGCATTGCTCCTCAAAAAGACGGGATTGCGCATTGGTACGGTAAAGAATCACGATGTCCTGATAAGCGAATTTTCCGTTCCGGATATCCTCAATCACGAACTGCGCCTCCTCCGGCGCAGTTTCAAATTCTCTGAAAAGGACCTCTTCCCCGCCTTTTTTCTCTGTCCAGAGTTTCTTTTTCTTTCTTCCCTCATTGTTCGCGATGACGGCATTGGCAGTCTCCAGAATATTTTCTGTAGAACGGTAATTCTGCTCCAACTTCACCACATGAGCCCCGGGAAAACGCTTCTCAAAAGACAGTATATTGCCGACATTGGCACCGCGAAAACGGTAAATGCTCTGATCATCATCTCCGACCACGCAGAGGTTCTTGTATCGCTCCGAGAGAAGATCTATCAGAAGGAACTGGATATCGTTGGTATCCTGATACTCATCGACAAGGATATAGCGGAATCTCTCCTGATACTCCGAAAGGATTTCCGGCTCCTGCCGAAAAAGATCCACGGTGCGAAGCAGCAGATCATCAAAATCCAGCGCATTGTTCTGACGAAGCCGTTTTTCATACTCGAGATAGCATTCGGCAATTCTTCTCTCCCGGAGATCCCTGCCGTTTTCCCTCTGAAACTCCTCTGCGGACATTCCCTCATTCTTTGCGGAGCCGATCACCGACAGCACTGCCCGTTCCTTTAAAAGTTTGCTGTCAAAATTTTTCTCCTTAAAGATCTGGCGCATGACCGTACGCTGATCATCAGTATCATAGATCGAAAAATCCCGCCGGTAGCCGAGCCTGTCAATGTGAGAACGCAGGATTCGGAGACACATGCTGTGAAAGGTGGAGACCCACATCATCCTGGCGCGGTTCCCCACAAGATTCTCCACACGCTCCTTCATCTCTCCTGCAGCCTTGTTGGTAAAGGTAATCGCCAGAATATGCCACGGCTCTATATGGCAGTAGTCGAGAAGATAAGCGATACGATGGGTCAGAACCCTGGTCTTTCCGGATCCGGCACCCGCCAGTACCAAAAGAGGACCCTCGGTCCACATCACCGCTTCCATCTGCTCCTGATTCAAAATATACTCCGGGATACTCTGTTCCATCGTTTACTCCACTCCCACTCTTATGTCCGAAGAAACGCATTCTGTTCCGGAAAATATCAAATTCATCGGTTTTCCTCGAAAATGTGCTCCGGTATTTCAGTCACAAAAGCATACCATATCCCATCTGGTTATGAAAACCGTATCTTGTTACAGGATTCTGATTCTGCTATAATTTATGGCATGAAACATGACTCTGTCGAAAAATTCATTGACTATCTGAAGTCTCTGCATCATGTCCACGGAAAGGATGTTCCGACGATTCCCCTTTACATGGATCAGCTCACTTCCTTTATGGAGTCAAGTCTGTCGAGTCTCAAGCGTTATCCTGAGGATAAGGTTCTCACCAAGACGATGATCAACAACTATACGAAGAACAAGCTGCTGCCGCCGCCGATCAAAAAGCGCTACGGCAGAGATCATCTTCTCCTGCTCTTCTTCATTTACTACTATAAAAATGTACTGAGCCTGACGGATCTGCAGGAACTGCTCACTCCCCTGAACGAGCACTACTTTTCGGAGGACAGAAGCTCTCTCCTGAGGGATATCTATGATGAGGTTTTTTCTTCCGCCGGTGATGCCATGGAGAAAGTTATCGCTGATGTGAAGATACTGGAAGCCCATGCGGACAACAGATTTTCTGGGGAGCATCCCGGGTTTCAGCATCTCTCCGACGCCGGCCGGGAAGAGCTGCAAAACTTCGCTCTGCTCTCCGAGCTTGCCTTCGATGTATACCTCAAGAAAAAAATGATGGAATCTCTCATTGATGATATGCGTACCCGGCGTCTTGCGCGGGAACAGAAAGAAGGTGCAGAAAAAAACAGGAAAAAAACGGACAGGCAGCGGGAGATCCCTTAAAATACCCTCCTTACTGCATCTCCAGTAAAGAGGGTACATCTCATTTCTTTTTCCTGTTTTTTTCTATAATCAAATCATATTTACTTTTTCACCTTATCCTCCAGTCCCAGCCTGTCAAAGGCAAGGGAGTAGCCGTCAGCGCCGTAATTTAAGGAACGGTTGACTCTTGAGATCGTTGCCGTGGAAGCTCCGGTATTCTTCGCGATATCGAGATAGGTACGTCCCTCTCTCAGCATCTTCGCTACCTCATAACGCTGCGCCATCGAAAGAAGCTCATTGATCGTACAGACATCCTCAAAGAACTGATAATACTCTTCCTTGCTCCTGAGTGTCAGCATCGCATCAAAAAGATGGTCCACTTCCTTGGTTCTTAATTTCTCGTTCATTGCATTTTCCTCGTTTCATCACTGTGAGTCTCTGCTTTCACATGCTCTCACTTTCGTGCGTTAATATATGAGCATAATACCATTGCCGTCATGGGAAAGCAAGGATTTTCTTGACACCGCTTACTTCGGCGACATGAGCGCTGATCTCCTTCACCTCAGGGGACGGCGTATAGTTTTTATCCCCGTAGAGATACTCATGCAGCTCTGTGACATTGCTCTCCAGTGTCGCCGGAATGACACAGTCCATCTTCCGGATCTTCCTTGTGGTCTTGGTAAAAGGAAAGCCCTGCGCGTCTGCAATGCTGAATTTCCCGATGCTCCCGGAGATGCTGACCATATCCGCAAGGTTCATGCTGGTGGAGATCATCGGATAGACCTCGGAAGCGATCTTCCCCAGAGTCAGCGGATTTGTTTTCTTCGCCTTTTCCATCACAAGGCTCAGCACTCTTCTCTGTCTGGCAGTCCTCTGGAAATCCGTATCCATCAGACGCAGCCGCCCATATGCCACCGCCTGAACCCCGTCCAGGTGGTTCTGTCCGGCACTCTTCAGCTGAACAGAGCCGATTTTCGTGGATTTCACTGTCTCTGTGATAAAGGCATTGATATATTTAAATTCCGCCTTTGAGATCTCGAGATCCACCCCGCCGAGTCCGTTAATGCCGGTAGCAACAGCTGCCCAGTTAAAGCTCACATAATCATCAATCTGAAGATCCAGTGTCCGTTCCAGTGCCGCAATCGCCTGTTTATGGCCCCCCAGAAAATAGGCTTCATTGATTTTAAAATAATCTCCCTCGGGATTGATCTTGGTATAGGTATCCCGGTAGACGGAAACCAGCTTTACTTCCCCTGTTTTCCGGTTAATACTGGCGAGCATGATGACATCTGACTGCGCCCCCTTTTCCAGTCCACCGCCCCTTTCATCCAGACCAAAAACCGCGACGGTCCATATCTTTTTCCGGAAAAATCCCGGGAGAATCTGCCAGGCAAACACCAGAAGAAGCAGCAGAAAAAGCAGCGGCAGAACGATTCTTTTTTTCTTCCGTCCTCTTCTCCCCCTGCCTGTTCTCCGTTTCTCCCTGCGTCCTGCCGGAACCTTCGCGGGAAGCGGGCGGCTTTCCCGCGCCCTGCTTCCTCTCCTTCCCGGATTTCTGTCACAGCCCGTCTCCGGATGCTCCTCTTCATATTCTGCCTCTACCGCCCGGGTTCGATACTTTAAGGGCGCAGAACGCTGCCCGGAGGATTTCCCCCGCAGCGCTCCCTTTTCCCGCTGCAGCTGATGCTGTCTTGCAAGGACCGCTCGCTTTCTGCGGATTTCCTCCTCGATGATCTCTTCTCTCTCCATGTTTTCTATCTCTGAGAAAGCCGCGCTGTCCATGCCATCGTTTCCGCCATCGCAGGAAACCCGGCCTTTCCCTGGCTTTCTCAGTCTCCGTATCCCCTTTCCTTAAGCAGCCTTTCGATTTCCGGGCGCTCCGGCATCACCTTCAGCGCCCCCTTTTTTGTTGTAATCAGAGATGCGGCAGCATTGGCAAAGCACAGCATCTCCTGCAGTTCTTTATCCGAAAGCCCCTTGACTCCATGGTCGAGAATATAGTTCAGTGCACAGGCACAGAAGGTATCTCCTGCCCCGGTCGTCTCGACTGTTTTCTCCTGCAGAAGGGAAGGAACCTCTGCCCGGCTGCTGCCTGCGTAGGCTCTGCTACCCTCTCTCCCCAACGAAAGAAGAATGAGAGAAATCGGATACTGCCGGCGCAGTGCGGCAATCCCCTCTTCGTAGTCCTCTCTTCCGGTAAACCATTGAAGCTCATTATCCGAAATTTTCAGGATATCACAGCGGCTCATGCCGAAGGCAATCTGTTCTCTCGCCTCCTCCGGGGAATCCCAGAGAGGCACCCGCAGATTGGGATCAAAGGACAGGAGACAGCCTCCTTCTTTTGCCGCAGAAAGCGCTTTTTTTGTTGCCTCACGCACGCAGGAATGCGTCATGGAAAGCGAACCGAAGTGGAATATCCGGGACTGCCGTATCAGCTCCGTATTGATTTCCTCCGGCTGAAGCCGCATATCCGCACCCGGGTTTCTGTAAAAGGAGAAGTCCCTGTCTCCGTCTGGAAGGGTATGCACAAAGGCGAGGGTCGTATGCACTTCATGGTCCAGAAGAAGATTCTGCGCATCTATTCCGAGCTTCTCAATCACCTCTTTCAGATGCTTCCCCAGATAATCATCTCCCACCTTCCCGATAAAGGCGGTCTTTCTTCCCAGTCGGCTCAGCATGGCGAGCACATTACAGGGCGCGCCGCCGGGATTTGCCTCAAACAGATGATTCCCCTGACTGCTGTATCCGTTTTCCGTAAAATCAATCAGCAGCTCTCCTATTGCTGTTACGTCATATTTTTTCATGACAACATTCCCTCCTGCAGTGAAGCGGCTCTCTTTCCTTACAGTTCCCTGTCCCTGCTGCGCTTTGGATGCTCTCCCTCATAAACAGCTCTGCCCGCGGCAAAACCGCTTTCGGATTGCAGCACATCTCAGTGCTCTTGCTTTCCCTATGATATATCAAAAGAGTCCTCCGTCGCAAGGATGGAGGGCTCTTTTGAAACATTTCATCAGCATTCCCCTGAGATCTGCTCCCGGAATTCCGCATCGGCTTCCGCTGTCGGAGCAGCGCATCCCCTGTCTCGAAGATCAAGTCCGCGTATCATCTTCCGAAGGGGCAGTATACTCTTCGGATTCACGGAGAGCTCGTCCACGCCCATGCGAAGGAAGGTCTCGGTCAGACTGAGATCCGCTCCCAGCTCTCCGCAGATTCCCACCCATGCGTTGTGCCGGTGTCCTGCCTCGATTGTCATCTGAATCAGCTTGAGCACTGCCGGGTGATGCGTATCCGAGAAGGGCTCCAGCCTGGCGTTCTGTCTGTCAATCGCGCAGGTATACTGTGTCAGGTCGTTGGTGCCGATGGAGAAGAAATCGCACTCCTCTGCCAGCGTGTCCGCACAGATTGCTGCCGCGGGGGTCTCGATCATGGTGCCGATCTCATAGCTTCCGATCTTTTCCCCCTCCTGAAGCAGCTCCTGCCGGCACTCCTCCAGAATCTCCTTGGCTTCTCTGAGCTCCCGGAGACTGATAATCATGGGGAACATGATTCCCATATTTCCGTAGGCGGAAGCACGCAGCAGGGCCCGCAGCTGCGTACGGAAAAAATCCTTCCGGCTCAGACAGATGCGTATCGCTCTGTATCCCAGTGCCGGATTCTCTTCCGGCTCCAGCTTCATGTAATCGACCGTCTTATCCGCACCGATATCACAGGTGCGCACGATCACCTTCTTCGGCGCAAGTGATTCCAGGACATGACGGTATGCCTGAAACTGCTGTTCCTCTGTCGGGAAATCCTTGCTGTTCAGATATACAAACTCTGTCCGGAACAGTCCGACTCCTCCGGCATCATTCTGCTGTACCACGCCGATATCGGAGGGTCCGCCGATATTGGCATAAACCTGCACGGATCTCCCGTCTATGGTTGTGTTATCTTTCCCCTTCAGCTCCTGCAAAAGGGCAAGCTTCGCCTGATCCTCCCGCTGACGCTTCTGAAGGGACGCCAGCAGATCCTCCGGAGGGTCTATATAGAGACAGGAATTATAGCCGTCAATCACTGCCGTCCTTCCGTCCCAGTCCTCGTTGACCTCACTGCACTGTACCAGTGCCGGGATATTCATGCTGCGGGCAAGAATCGCCGTATGGCTGGCGGTGCTTCCCTCCCGGGTTACAAAGCCGAGCAGCAGAGATTTGTCCAGCCGCACCGTCTCTGACGGCGCGAGATCCGCAGCCACGAGAATCGACGGCTCCGTCCCCTGCAGGGAACTCAGATCGTTCCCCATCAGGAAATCCAGCATGCTGCGGCAGATATCCTCGACATCCGCACTGCGGGCATTCATGTAGGGGTCATCCATCTCCGAAAACACCTTTGCCTGGTTGGTACAGGCGGTCCGAACGGCGTATTCCGCATTCTTCTGCTGTTTCTGGATAATCTCGCAGATCGCTTCGATGAGATCATCATCCTCCAGCATCATGCCATGAATCTCAAATACCGCTGCATTCTCCTCTCCCGCCTCCGCCAGCGCCTTATCATACAGAGCACTCTGCTGTGCGACTGCTTTCATCCGGGCGCCTTCGAAGCGGGCAAGCTCTGCCTCCACATCCTCCACCATCGTATCGCGGATCTCCAGATTCGGTGCCCGATAGACCTTGATTTTTCCGATGGCGATGCCATTCAGTATACTTTTTCCTGTTGCTACCTGCATTCTCTGCCTCCGTCCGCAATCAGAAGGTATCCTTCAAAAACTTCTCCACTGCCTCTGCTGCCGCATCTTCATCCGCCCCCTCAACTTTCACGATGATTTCCTGTCCCTGCTTGATGCCGAGTGCCATCAGTGCAAAAAGCTTCTTCATGTCCGCGTTCTTGTCTCCGGAAAAAACCGTGATTTTACTCTCAAATGCCTTTGCTGCCTTTACCAGAAGCCCTGCCGGACGTGCATGGATACCAACGGGATCGGTTACGGTAAAATTGAATTCTTTCATTTTTATTCTTCCTTTCCTACTGAAATATTCTGTTCCCGCCCCGGAATCTCTCCCGGAACGGGATGCTTTACTGCTGTTGTTACGGATGATTCTGCATCCTTTATCCGCAGCGATGATTTTTTCTCTCAGCTGTTTCCATCGATGTTCCTCCGGAACTCCTTGTAATCATCGCTGTTTGTCAGAAGAAAGACGACTGTATCGGAATACCCTGCTTCCCGAATTGCCTTACGGTCAAAACGCATCAGAAGCTGCCCCTGCCGGACACTTTCGCCCTCCGAAACCAGGGGGCGGAAGCCCTTTCCTTCCATCTTCACGGTATCAATGCCGACATGAATCAGAATCTCCTGCTCTCCCGCAGCGGAAATACCAATCGCATGACCGGTCCCCGCCACACTGCTGATTGTCCCGTCACAGGGCGCATAAATGCACTCCTCCTCCGGCTCGATGCCGACCCCCTGTCCCAGTACACCGGCGGCAAAGGTCTCATCCGGAAGTGCTTCATTGGGAATGACCCTGCCCTTCAGCGGGGCATAGAGGGTCGGTCCCCGCTTCAGAGAGAATCAGCGCCCTCATCTCCTCCGCGCTTCTCACTTCCTCCGCCGACGGAGCGGATGTGCTGTTCTCTTCCGATGCAGCTGCATTTTCTGCCGCAGCGGGAGCCTCTTCCCTCCAGAAGATCCAGCTCAGCGCAAAGGCAAGTCCTCCCGAAATCAGCAGCAGTATGGTATATTGCAGCGGCTTATCGATGGTCAGATAGCCCGGTATCCCCGTCACACCGTATGCCGTCGCACCGATACCAGAAACGGCACCGAAGAACGCGCCCGCCGCACCGGCCAGCATGGCACAGATAAAGGGCTTGAAGAAGCGCATATTGACACCGAAGATTGCCGGCTCTGTGATCCCGAGCGCTGCGGACATGGAAGAGGGAACTGCGATGACACGGGTCTTGTTGTTATGTGCCTTGATGCCGACAGCAAGACAGGCGCCAAACTGGGCAAAGTTCGCGGCAGAGGCGATAGGCATCCAGGTGTTGAGACCGACCGAAGCCAGCATGCCTGCCTCGATGACGTTATACATATGATGCAGGCCCATCACCACCGTCCAGGGGTAAACCGCTCCCATCACCATTGCACCGAAGGGATTTTTCACCAGTGTCTCCGCGCCGATCAGAACCCAGGACTCCAGCTGTGCAAACACCGGTCCGATGATCCAGAGGGTCAGAAGCGCCGTACAGAACACAGTGACCAGCGGCGTCACAAAGAGATCGATCATTTCCGGTACACGCTTATGCAGCTGCTTTTCCAGCTTGCACATAATCCATATGGCAATGATGACCGGTATGACATGTCCCTGATAGCCGACTCTTCGTATCACCACAAAAGTTCCGAAAAGATGCCAGTTCGGAACGATGCCGTCTGTCACGCCGAAGAAGCTGTTGATTGCCTCCGCACTCCCGACATTCCAGCCGTTCAGAAACGCCGTATGCACCATGAGCAGACCGATTACCGCGCCAAGGAAGATATTTCCGCCGAACACTCTTGCCGCTGAAATGGCGACAATGACCGGCAGAAAGGCAAATGCCGTATTCGATACCGTATCGAGAAAGGCATACCAGTCTGTTCCCGCAAATCCCGGAATTGCCTTGCCGAGTGCCTCTACCAGTCCCATCATCAGACCGGATGCCACGATGGCAGGGAGAATCGGAACAAAGACATCCCCGAGCGCCTTCAGCATCTGCTTCCATATCGGTTGCTTCGCCGCCGCTGCCGCCTTGACCTCGTCCTTGGTCGCGGCAGTCAGCCCGTTGTATTTTAAAAACTCCTCATATACCTTATTGACCGTGCCGGTACCGATGATGATCTGAAGCTGTCCGTTGGATTCAAAGACACCCTTGACGCCCTCGACATCCTCCAGCTTTTTCTTATCCACCTTCCCGTTATCCGCGATCACCAGACGAAGCCGTGTCGCACAGTGTGCCGCGCTGACAACGTTGCTTCCCCCGCCGATGACAGCACTGATCTCCCGGGCACACTTACTGTAGTCCAAAGCCATAGCCACTCCTCTTCTTTCCTCCGCAAAAAGCGCTTTGTTCTCTATTCCTTCTGCTGTCTCTTATGGAAACGGCAGAGAATATTCTCATTCCAAAAGCCCGAGAAGCAAAAATGCTTCCGCAAGCCCATCCTCCTCCACAGAAGGACAGACCATATCCGCCATGGCTTTCAGCTCCGGACTTCCGTTCGCCATACAGACACTTGTTCCGACAAGCTCCATCATGGCAAGATCATTCATACTGTCGCCGAAGCCGATTGTCTCCTCGACAGGATGGGAGAGCGCCTCGCAGATTCTGCGCACGCCGCTTCCCTTATTGAATTTCCGGTTTACCAGCTCTCCGTTCAGACAATTGGCATGCGCCTCCACATGCTGCATGCAGAATTCGAATTCCGATTCCAGAAGTCTTCGCGGCTCCGTGAGCTGGCTCTCACTGAGACACATCAGTACAACTTTATATATGGGTCTTCCGTCATATTCCTCCATGGGGCGAATGCCGAGATTCTCTGCCAGTGCCTTTCGCCAGCGTTCCAGCTCACTGTTGCCCTCACTTGCCCCGGCAATCATATCCTGAAGTCCTCTGTCTCCGTAGGAGGCATCGCTCGCCTCAATGGTGCGAAAGACATTGTTTCTGGCAAAGACCTCCAGTGCAAGCTCCGTCTGCTCCCTTGTCATCGGACAGTCATAGATCAGCTCCTCTCCCAGAAGCACATACCCTCCGGAGCATGCCACCACGCCGTCAAAGCCGTAGCGAAGCAGAGGGCGCAGCATATCCGGATTTCTTCCTGTACAAAGAAAGACCTTATGCCCCATGTTCTGTGCCCTGTGAATCGCATCAACCGCACTGTCCGGCGGCGTATTGTTTCCCGCAACCGTCAGTGTTCCGTCGATATCCACGAAAATCAGCTTCTTTTTTTTCGGACTCATAGGCTTTCCCTCTCCTCTATTCTGTAGCCGAGCCGGATCTGGCGTATCGGCGCATCGTCCCCCTGCTCTACGAGATCCAGAAGCATGCGGGCCGCTTCCATACCGCATCGCCTCTGGTACAGATGCACCGTACTCAGTGTTGGTGTCGTGATACATCCGGCCCAGCTGTCGCCAAAGCCGGCGAGTGCAATCTCCTCCGGCACACTCCGTCCGAGCTCCCTCAGCCTCGTCATCGCACCGAGTGCAATCAGATCCGTCGCGCAGATGAGACCGTCGATTTCCGGATGCTGCTCCAAAAGACTGCTGATGCCCTCTGCACCGCTTCCGGCACTGAATTCTCCGATGTATCTCGGAAGCTTCTCTGCCTCCAGTCCCGCTGCCCGCATCGCATCCTCTACGCCTCTCCTTCTCTCGAGGCCTACCGCAGGATCGCTCTCGCTGACACCGATATAGGCGAGATGACGGCAGCCGCGGCGAAGCATCCTCTCGCCAAGTTCTCTCGCGGCATTTCTGTCGTCATGATAAACGCAGGGGAGCCGCTGTATCTTCTGTCCGGTAATGACAAAAGGCAGCTTACAGCTGTCAAAGGCCTCCCT
Organism: uncultured Oribacterium sp.; assembly: GCA_963545355.1. Lineage (GTDB taxonomy): Bacteria > Bacillota > Clostridia > Lachnospirales > Lachnospiraceae > Oribacterium. The sequence continues at coordinate 129,936 of CAUUIW010000005.1, forward strand.
GTGCGCCGGGGTAAAGCCTGTCGCCATCAGAATTATCCCCGCAACATGATTTTCCTGCATGGCACGAAGATACTCCAGCTCCATCTCCTGCTGTCCATCGCAGTTGCAAAGCAGCATCATGTATTTATGTTCCCGGAGCACTTCCGAAATCCCCATAGTGACCCTGCCCACCGCACTGGAACTGATGCGCGGCACAATTACCGCAATCTGATGCAGTTTTCCGGTTCTGAGCATCTGCCCTGCGATACTCGGCTGATAGCCCGTCTCCTCAATCGTCTTTTGGATTCTTTCTCTTTTTTCCTGTGCGAGCGGTCCCCCGTTCAGATACCTGCTTACCGCTGCCGGAGACACGCCTGCGAGCTCTGCCACCTGTTTGATTGTCAGTCTTCCCATCCTCTTTCCGTTCTTTCCGTTTACTTTCACACTTTCCCTGGCTCTGTCTCTTTGGACTCTCACGAAAGCTGGTCAGAAGCCAGACAAAATCGCCTGCCGGTACCCCCACTGCCCGCGCGGGTCTGATACAGCCGCTCAGAAGATCCACATAATCCTCGTGTTCATTGATCCAGGCAGTCTCATCAGATCTGCCGAAATTAAACAGTGCAATCAGCTTCTCCCCCTGATAATAGCGTCCGATTCCCAGAATATGATCGTTGTAGGTCTCCAGCAGCCAGATATCCGCATCCCCGTGAAAAACCGCATGTTCCTCCCGAAGCTCCCCGAGACGCCGGAGCGCGTGGAAAACTCGTTCCTGCCGTGTTCCCTTCTTCTTTCGCCTCTCCGCCGCCTCCCAGTTCATATCTCCGCGGTGCAGATAGCGGCTGTCATCCCATTTCAGCGGGTTCTCATGATAGCCGTAATCGTTCAGCTGCCCGATCTCATCCCCGCTGTAAATGACAGGAATCCCGCTCTGCGTAAAGAGGAAGGCATGCAGCATCACATCCAGCCGGATTCCCCGGGAAAGTTTCTCTTCTTCCTCCTCATACTCCGCCGCCTCCATCCCGCAGAGGGAAGCGGTAGTGCCGCAGAGCCTTGCATCTCCGAGCCCGGGATCGTCATTATAAAGCTCGCCGCGTGCATCACTTCCATAGAGATAACCGCGGAAATAATCGTTCAGAAATTTCTTGTGTGCCTTTTCCTCGATGCCGAACTGCTTCAGGAATCCGTAGTCCAGTCCCCAGCCGATATCATCATGACAACGAAGATAATTCAGAAAACAGTATTCTCTCGGCAGTGAAAATACCTCCGCGAGCTGATGCTTCAGAAGGCGGACATCCTGCGTCGCCACAGTGTGCCATGTACTGGCCATGGTCGTGACATTGTAGAGCATATTGCACTCCGGCTTTTCCGGAGTGCCGAAGTAGGGCACTACCTTGGAGGGCTCCATCACCACCTCCCCGAGTAACAGCGTTCCGGGGCAGACGATCTCACATGCCATGCGCATAATCCGCACCAGGGTATGTACCTGCGGAAGATTGCGGCAGTCCGTTCCCAGTCTTTTCCAGATGTACGGTGTGGCGTCCAGTCGGACAATGTCGACACCGCGGTTACAGAGAAAAAGCATATTCTCCGTCATATCATTGAACACCGTCGGATTCGCGTAATTCAGATCCCACTGATAGGGATAAAAGCTGGTCATGACCACCTTGCCCGCTTCCGGACACCAGCTGAAATTCCCCGGCGCAGTCTGCGGAAAGACCTGCGGCACTGTCCTCTCAAACTGATTCGGGATCTCCCAACTGTCAAAGAAGAAGTAACGGTCCTGATACTCCTTCTCCCCTGCCTTTGCCCGTTGCGCCCATTCATGATCCTCACTGGTATGATTCATCACAAAGTCCAGACAGAGACTCATGCCCCGCGCATGGCAGGCATCCGCCAGAGCCTCCATATCCTCCATCGTGCCGAGTGCAGGCTCTACTTTCCGGTAATCGGCAACAGCATATCCTCCGTCACTCCGACCGGCGGGACTCTGTAAAAGCGGCATGAGATGCAGATAATTTACGCCGCACTCCTCCACATAATCGAGATGCTCCCTCACGCCTTTCAGATTTCCCGCAAAGCACTGCGTATACATCAGCATTCCGGTAAGACTTCCATCCTTGTACCAGTCCGGAACCACCTCCCTCGCTTCATCCAGCTCCCTGAGCTCCTGCTTGCGCTCCTCGAAGCAGGAATGAAGCATCGTGCAGAAATAATCAAACGCCTGTTCATCTCCATGATAAAGCTCACCGTACAGCCACTTCATCTCATCGAAATAACGCACAAAACGCTGCTGAAATACCGGCTCCCATTTAGAAGTATCCAACATAAGCTCACCCATCCTCTGTTCTCTGCCGTTAGAAGAATAATATGTTGTAATCGATTTCATTTTATAGTTTAGTACATTTTTACTCCTACTGTAATTATGGAATTAAGAGAATTTTATGGCTTTCTTTTGTGAAATTTTCACATCCTGAGGGTTCTGTCCCGCTTCGCTCCTCTCCGTTTCGCGGTGCCTGTCAAATCCTCAGGCAGGCTCTGATTTCTTCCGCCCTACAAAAAAACTGCCGGACTTCCTGTACGGAAGTCTCGGCAGAGAGCTCTCACGGATTCCCCATTTTTTTGACGCAAGTATCAAAACATGAGAAAAACATGAGATCCGAAGCGGATCATGGAGCCTTCTCCCGCCGACCGGCAGGGCTTGCAGCGGAAGAAGGCTTTTCTCCGGATGTCATTTTTTATTTTTTTCAGCTGTCTGTAAACGAATCAGCGCCCTCATATGCCGGGCATTCATCCTGTTCCGGCTCTCCTCCGGGAGCTCCTCCGCAAGAAGCGCATTTTCCGCCTTATCTCTGGCAGAAGCAGCTCGCGCTTCATCGATTTCCTCACTCCATTCAAAGGTGGTCGGATAGAGCCTGCAGCGGTTCTCCACCATGGAAAGCATCCCGCCGATGCAGGCGCCGTAGCGTACGCTTTCATCCGGAAGCACGATTTTCGCCGTACTCATTCCGACAGCGGTGCAGAAGTCTGTATGGTGTCCCAGTATCATGAGGTCCCCTGCCATCCCCCGAAGGGAGATGGAGACCACCTCACCCTTAAATTTCACCCCGTCCATCGAGATGATCTCCAGCGGGAAGCTAGTCATCCTTCCCTCCCTTCTCAAGCCTTCTTGGCTTTTTCAAACGCCTCCTCAATCGTGCCGACCATCAGGAAGGCGGATTCCGGAAGCGCATCACACTCTCCGTCCAGAATCATCCGGAAGCTGCGGATGGTATCCTTCAGGGCAACATACTTTCCAGGGATCCCCGTAAACTGCTCTGCGACAGAGAAGCTCTGCGACAGGAAGTTCTGGATCTTTCTGGCACGGTATACCGTAACCTTATCCTCCTCCGCGAGCTCATCCATTCCCATAATGGCAATGATGTCCTGCAGCTCCTTATATCTCTGCAGCACCATCTGCACCCGGCGTGCCACCTGATAATGCTCCTCGCCGACGATCTCTGGTGCCAGGATACGGGAGGTGGAATCCAGCGGATCCACGGCCGGGTAGATTCCCTTGGAGGCGATATCGCGGGAAAGCACCGTCTTCGCATCCAGATGCGTGAAGGTCGTCGCCGGTGCCGGGTCTGTCAGGTCATCTGCCGGCACATACACTGCCTGTACCGAGGTAATGGAGCCCTTCTTGGTGGAAGTGATACGCTCCTGTAAAGCACCCATATCCGTTGCGAGCGTCGGCTGGTAGCCCACCGCGGACGGCATACGTCCGAGCAGGGCGGATACCTCGGAGCCTGCCTGCGTAAAACGGAAGATATTGTCGATAAAGAGCAGCACATCCTGATGCTTTTCATCACGGAAATACTCCGCCATCGTAAGTCCGGACAGCCCGACTCTCATTCTCGCTCCCGGCGGTTCATTCATCTGCCCGTACACCAGTGCCGTCTTGTCAATGACACCGGACTCCTGCATCTCTCCGTAGAGATCATTTCCTTCACGGGTACGCTCTCCGACACCGGTAAAGACAGAGATGCCGCCGTGTGCCGTTGCCACATTGTGAATCAGCTCCATAATCAATACCGTCTTACCGACACCGGCACCGCCGAAGAGACCGATTTTTCCTCCCTTTGCGTAGGGGCAGAGCAGGTCCACGACCTTGATGCCTGTCTCTAAAATCTCTGTCGCCGGCATCTGCTCCTCAAAGGAGGGCGCCTGACGGTGAATCGACCACCTCTCAACATTTTCTAGCGCCGGCTTTTCATCGACCGGCTCTCCCAGGACATTAAAGATACGTCCCAGAGTCTCTTCTCCGACAGGAACCGTAATCGGATGTCCCAGATCCACCGCATCCTGCCCGCGCTTCAGTCCGTCCGTCGACTCCATGGCGATACAGCGCACCACTTCGTCTCCCAGCTGCTGCGCCACCTCTGCAATCAGCTCTTCTCCGTTCAGATCAATAGAAATCGCGTGCATCAGCGGCGGCAGCTCTCCCTCCGGAAAGCGGATATCCAGCACCGCCCCCATGACCTGTATGATTTTTCCTGCATGTTTTTCACTCATGGATCTGACTCCTTCTCCCCTACAGCTCCTCCGCTCCGGCAACGATCTCCGTGATTTCCTGGGTAATGCTTGCCTGTCGGGCACGGTTATAGAATAGGTTCAGCTGATCTATCATCTCGCCGGCATTCTCCGTCGCCGCTTCCATCGCGGCGCGTCTGGCAGCCAGCTCACTCGCGACCGATACCGACAGCCCGCTGTAAATCAGTCCGCAGAGGTACTCCGGGACAATCGCATCAAAGACCTCCTCGTCACTGGGCTCATAGAGAATCGGGGTTCTGCGGCGCTCTTCCCTGCTCTCCGGATCCTCAATACGGGAAAGCGGCAGCAAAATCATCTCATCCGGTGTCTGGGTCAGCATCGAGATGAATCTGGTGTAATAAATCGAAATCTCGGAAAACTGTTTCTTCCGGAATCCCTCACACAGCAGTCCCGAAATGGCATAGCAGTCCGATACCCGGAGCGCGGAGACCTCCATAAACTGCTCCGTCAGAATCTCATAGCCCTTCTGTCTGCAATATTCCGCACTCTTTTTCCCGAGAGGGAGAATGACAAAGTCCGTGCTATCCCGATCCGCCTCAAACTGCCGGAACAGGTTCACATTGTAACCGCCTGCCATCCCGCGGTCACCGGCAATCAGAATATAGCATTTCCTTCCGGCACCATTGTCCCTGGTATAGACAGAGCGGAAATCCCTGTTTCCCGCCTTGATCTCAGAAAGAGTTCTTCGAAGACTTTCAAAATACGGCGCTGCCTGATCGGCGCGTTCCTTGGCGCGTCGGAGCTTGGAGGCGGCTACCATCTGCATTGCCTTCGTGATCTGCATCGTATTGCTGACCGACTTGATCCGAAGCTTCACATTTTTCATATTCGGCATCGCCTGCGTCTCCTTCTCCCCTACCGCTTTCCTGCAAGATACTCATCCCTGCACTTCTCCAAGAAGCCCTTCAGCTTTCCCTCCGTCTCCTCAGGAAGATCTCCCTTCTCACGGATATGATTCATCACAGAAAGTCCGTCCGGATCCTGATCCAGACGGAGGAACATCATCTCCTCAAACGCCTGTACCTGATCGACGGGAATCTCGGCAAGAATCTCATGAACCGCGGCATAGAGAATCGCCACCTGCTTTTCAACCGGAACCGGAGCACTTCTGTCCTGCTTCAGCACCTCGACAATTCTGGCGCCCTGAGAAAGGCGCTTCTTGGTATCTTCATCCAGATCGGAGCCGAACTGTGCAAAGCTTTGCAGCTCACGATACTGGGAATAAATCAGCTTCAGTGTTCCCGCGACCTTCTTCATCGCCTTAATCTGCGCATTTCCTCCGACACGGGAAACAGAAATCCCGGGGTTGACCGCCGGCATGATGCCGCTGTGGAACAGCTCTGTCTCAAGGAAGATCTGCCCGTCTGTGATGGAGATAACATTGGTCGGGATATAGGCTGCGACATCTCCCGCCTGCGTCTCGATAATCGGAAGGGCTGTCAGAGACCCGCCGCCCATCTCCTCGGAAAGCTTGGCTGCTCTCTCCAGAAGTCTCGAATGCAGATAGAAAACGTCTCCCGGGTATGCCTCTCTTCCCGGCGGTCTTCTGACCAGAAGAGAAATGGCACGATAAGCCACCGCATGCTTACTGAGGTCGTCATAAACGATCAGGGCATGCTTCCCCTTACTCATAAAATACTCTCCCATGGAGCATCCGGCATAGGGCGCAATAAATTGAAGCGGAGACGGCTCCGAAGCGGTTGCAGCCACCACGATGGAGTAATCCATGGCGCCCTTCTCCCTCAGCTCATTGACAAGATTTGCTACGGTGGATCTTTTCTGTCCGATGGCGACATAGATGCAGATCACATCCTTCCCCTTCTGGTTCAGGATGGTATCCACTGCAATGGTTGTCTTTCCGGTCTGGCGATCCCCGATAATCAGCTCTCTCTGTCCCCGTCCGATCGGAATCATGGAGTCAATCGCCTTGATTCCGGTCTGAAGCGGCTCCTTTACCGGCTGTCTTCTGACGATGCCGGGTGCCGGCGATTCCACCGGACGAAACTCCTCGGACTCGATGGGGCCGAGTCCATCGACCGGCTGACCGATGGCATTGACAACTCGACCGAGCAGCTTCTCTCCCACCGGGACGGAAACGACTCTGCCGGTACGCTTTACCGTCAGTCCCTCCTGCACGGAGGTATCTATGCCGAACAATACTGCAGAGACACTGTTTTCTTCCAGATTCTGTGCCATACCATAACTTCCGTCGGAAAACTCCAGAAGCTCACCGGACATACACTCGGTAAGACCTGAAAGTCTTGCGATTCCATCTCCGACAGAAAGAACCGTTCCCGTCTCCCTCTGCACGATGGTGTTCTGATAGTGCTTGATCTGGCTTCGAATGATCTCAGAGATTTTTTCCGATTTTAATTCCATTCTATGCCCGCCTTTATATGGATGCGTGTAATACTTTATCGCTGATTGTCTGTAATCTCGTCTGCACTGTGCCGTCCAGAAGGACATTGTCCATCGTGACCTTCACACCGCCGAGGATATCCGGATCCACCTTCTCCCTGAGGAGCACCGTTTTTCCACTTCTCTTCTCCAGGAGTTCCCGAAGCTGCGCCCGTCTTTCCTCTGTCAGGGGAATGGCGGTCACCACCCTCGCTACAGCAATGTTATGATCCCGGCGATACAGCTTTTCATAGCGGTGAAAGGCTGTCTTTACATCCAGCAGACCATGCCTTTCCAAAAGCAGAGACAGAAAATTCTTCAAATACGGATGGATTTCCTCCCGAAACGCTTCGTCCAGCAGCTTCAGCCGCTCTGCCTTCTTGATGGATGGCTCCGACAAAAGCTGCAGATACTCCGGGTTTTCCCGAAAAATTTCTTCCACCGTCTCGATATCCCGGAGAACCTGCCCGGAGACATGCTCCTCGTTGCAGAGATCATACAGGCTCCTGCCGTAGAGCTCCACTCCCCTCATGATGCCTCCTCTGCCCTCTGAAGGAAGTCCTGAATCAGAGCCTCATGCTCCCTTTCATCGATTTCCTTCTCCACGACCTTTTCGGCAATGCCGACAGCAAGACTTCCGATCTCCTCTCTCGCTTCCTCCACAGCTTTTTTCTTCGCCTGTTCGATATCAAGATCTGTCTTTTCTTTCAGAGAACGAGCCGCTTTCTGTGCTTCCGAGAGGAGCTGTGCAGCCCTCTGATCGGCATCCTTTCTTGCCTGCTCGATGATCTCCTGAGCCTCATTCTTCGCGTTCCGGATACCTGCCTCATAATTCTCCCTAGCATCCTCCGCTTCTTTCTTGGCAGTTCTGGCGTCTTCCAGTGCCTGCTCCGTTAATGCGCGGCGCTTATCGAGTACCTCCCGGATCGGCTTGAAAAGAAAACGTTTCATGAGATACACCTGAATAAAAAGGTTCAAAATCGTTACAATAAAGTTCCACGGGATAATGGTAACCAGTGACTGCTGTTCCATATTCCTCCCTCCTAATTTTGACCTGTTACTTTAAAAAATTCATGAACATTCCCGGTGCCACGAAGATCAGAAGCAGACCCGTGACGAAACCATAGATCCCGGTGGTCTCCGCAATGGCACAGCCGAGAAGCATGGTGGAAGTTACATCTCCTTTGCACTCCGGCTGCCGCCCGATCGCTTCCAGTGCCTTGGAGACGGCATTACCTTCTCCGATACCGGGGCCGACACCGGCGATCAGCGCAGCTCCCGCACCGATGGCGCAGCCGGCAAGAGCGATACCACGTGCCAAAAATTGAAAATCTGTCATCTCTTTTTTCCTCCTAAAATCTACCCCCGCAGCCAGTGATCCCTGCCGGAAAATCCGGTATATGCCGTGTTTCTGTCCGGGAACTTTTCCCCTCTGTCGGGGACCCGCATCGCGGGATTGTTGCCGTGATCGTGATACTCAGCCCTCTGCCGCATTGGCGATATACATAATCGTCAGCATGGTGAAAATGAAGGCCTGCATCGCTCCCGAGAACCAGTCAAAATAAAAGGACAGGATCGCGGGAAGTCCAACCGCCAAAATCGGAATGCCGGAAAGGAAATTTCCAACAGCACCCGGAATGAGTCCGAACAGGGCGGAGCTTGCCAGCGCCAGCGCTGCATAGATCAATCCGTTTATGACGACACCAGACAGGATATTGCCGAAATGACGGCATGCCATACTGATGGGGGTTGCAATTTCCGAAAGGATATTGAAGGGCGTCATCACGGCAATCGGCGTCGTAAAGCCCTTCAGATAGCCGAGGAAGCCGCCTGCCTTGATCTTATTCGCAGTGATCATGATAAAAACCACCACTGCCCAGGCAGCCTCTGTGGAAAGATCCGAGGTCGGGGAACGGAGTCCCAGGAGACTGATCAGATTGGAAACGATGCTGGTCGCAAAGAGAGCGGACACAAAGGGAATCAGCCTGTCAAAACGTCTGCCTCCGGTATTGGAGCGCACCAGATTTTCCGCGCTCTCCACAAGAAGCTCTGCGACCGCCTGCCGTCTCCCGATATTTTCCACCTTCAGATTTCTCGTGAGAAAGATACAGAGTCCTGTGATAATCAGCATCACAATCCATGACACCACCAGAGTCTCCGAAATCAGAATATCCCCGAGAACCGGAACAGGCGTCGGGATGCGAAAAAATATCTTGGCACCCGAAATATCAAAATTCATAGCCCCTCCTCTCTGTCTTCTCCCGTCTTATCATCAGTGCCGCCCTCCGTCCCTATGATCGCTGTCGGGAACACTCTCTTCAGCTTAATGCTGATGCTCGGGAAAATCAGAGGAAGTAAACCTGTCACAAAGTTCAGTCCCGGCATAAAAAAAAGAAAAGCGGCGAAAACCATCTGCATTATCATTCGATAGCGGTAGGAAAGACGCATCTTCTGAACCGCCCTCTCCTGATTCTCCTCCTGTACCACGGACTGTACCGTCATCCCCATCCAGAAAAAGTTGAGAATGGCAAGAAGCATTCCAAGCAGGGAACTCAGCATCTCTCCGAATCCGAACGGAACCCGCTCCGGCATGCATTGATGCAGTGACAGATTCACCAGCCAAAGAAGAATTGTCCCTGCAAGGGTGCAGATAAATACATAGCTGGTTTCTTTTTTTACTGCTGGCTGTATTTTCATGCCGCTCCTTACCACCGGTGCGTGGAACTGCTGTGTTTATCCCGCTTCCGTTTTTCCCCCTCTTTCCCAAAAGCAAGGTAAAATTTGTAGGCTGTCATCCCGGATCCGCCGAGTCCAAAAAGGAGGCCCGGCAGATAAATCCAGGACGGCAGGGAATACTTTTCGACGAAAAAGTTGCAGAGAAAGAGCATAAGAAGCAGAGGCATCATAAGTGAAAGCCCCAGCTGACTGATCAGTGCCAGATTTTTGACTGCCTCTCTCATATTCTTCCGCATCCTATGAATTCCTCAAAGCTTTTACATCTCTTTCGAATCAAAAATCAAATCGAAAAATTGTCTTTATTGTATCTGTTTGTGAAAAGATATGCAAGAGATTCGCCTTCATTGGACTTCGGACGTTTATCCCCGATGACATTCAGCTAAAGTGCATCGCTTTCGCACAGGCAACAAAATGATTGGGTCTCAGCTCCTTCAGAGACGGATTGCACTTTCTACACGGCCCCTCTTCTCCTTCATCACAGCGCGGGAAGAAGCGGCATTCGTCCGGAAGATTGACCGGAGAACTGATCTCTCCCCTGATCAGTCTTCTTTCCGGCTTTTCCCTCCCCACTGTCGGAATCGGAATGGCAGAGAGAAGTGCTCTCGTATACGGATGAATCGGCAGAGAAAAGATCTCATCCGAGGGAGCCTTCTCCACCATCTGCCCCAGATACATGACAGCGATATCGTCGGAAAAATACTTCACCACCGACAAATCGTGTGTGATAAATACATAGGTGAGCCCCATCTTCTTCTGAAGCTCCTTCAAAAGGTTCAGAATCTGTGCCTGAATCGATACATCCAGCGCAGAAACCGGCTCATCGCAGATAATCAGCTTGGGCTTGACCGCCAGAGCTCTTGCGATTCCGATTCTCTGTCTTCTTCCGCCGTCCAGTTCATGCGGATAGCTGTTGACCAGTCTTTCCGCAAGTCCCACAGTCTCCATCAGTTCCCTGCATTTTTCTTCCACCTCTTCCCTGCTACGATACAGTCTGTGCTCCTGCATCGGCTCCGAAATCAGCTGGGATACTGTAAGCCTCGGATCCAGAGAAGAAAACGGATCCTGAAAGATCATCTGCATCTCTGTCCGAAGCGGGCGCATCTGCCGCCTGCTGTAGCGGCTGATCTCCTTTCCGTCAAAGATAATCCTGCCGGAAGTCGGCTCCAGAAGCTTCATAATGGCTCTCCCGGTGGTGGATTTGCCGCATCCGGACTCTCCTACGATGCCGAGAGTCTTCCCCTCCTCCACCCGAAAGCTGACGCCGTCCACGGCATGCAGCTGCCCTGACGGAGTGTTGAAATATTTCGTGAGCTTCTCCACCTCTAAAATTAGCTTTCCCATGCTTCCTCCCCTCCGTTCAGATGAAAACCGGCTGTCTCATAGGCAAGACAGGCGACAGGATGACTGCCGCCCCGAAGCTTTAATTCCGGCACTGCAGTACGGCAAAGCTCCGTCGCATAGGGACAGCGCTCTGCGAAGACACAGCCCTCCGGAAGATTGCCGGGGTCCGGCATCATTCCCCGGATCGGCACGAGAGGCTCTCCCCTCTCTTTCAGATTGGGAAGAGAGTTAAAGAGACCTTCTGTATAAGGGTGCAGAGTTTCGTTGAAAATCTGCTGCACAGATCCGATCTCCACGATTCTTCCGGCATACATCACCGCAACCTCATCACAGATTTCCGCGACGACACCGAGATCATGGGTAATGAGAATCATTGACATATCCCGCTTCCGTATCAGCTGTTTCATCAGCTCCAGTACCTGCGCCTGAATCGTCACGTCCAGAGCAGTGGTCGGCTCATCGGCGAGAAGCAGCCTGGGATTGCATGCCAGGGCAATTGCAATATCCACTCTCTGTTTCATCCCTCCGGAAAACTGGTGCGGATAATCGCAGGCTCTCGATGCTGCGATTCCCACCAGCTGCAGCATCTCCTTTGCCTTTTCCAATGCCGCTTTTTTGCCGATTTTATCATGAATCAAATATGCCTGTGCAATCTGCTCTCCCACTGTCATGACCGGGTTCAGCGCCGTCATCGGATCCTGAAAAATCATGGCGATATCCTTGCCGCGCATCTTCTCCAGTTCTGCCTGATTCATTTCAAGAATATTTTTTCCTTCAAGAAGAATCTCCCCTTCCTTAATCTTCCCGGGAGGAGAGGGAATCAGATTCAGAACAGAGAGGGCTGTCGTTGTTTTACCGGCTCCCGTCTCTCCGACCAGTCCCAGTGTCTTTTTTCTGCCCACAGAAAACGACAGCCCGTTTATTGCCCTGATACAGCCGTCCTCCGTCTCGAAATGAACCGTCAGATCCTTGATTTCCAGTATATTCTCCTGTTCCATAACAGTTCTCCTTACTTCTTCAACTTCGGATCCAGCGCATCCCTGAGACCGTCGCCAAACAGGTTCAGGGCGAGCACCGTCAGCATGATGGCAATTCCCGGGACAATACACATATAGCTCGCATCCCGAATGTGAGATCTGCCTTCAGAGAGCATCGCTCCCCATTCCGGGGCCGGAGACGGAACGCCGATTCCCAGAAAGGAGAGGGATGACGCCGCAATAATGGTTGTCCCGATCAGAAGAGTTACCTGGACGATAATCGGGGAAAGACAGTTTGGAAGGACATGCTTTACAATAATCTTCCATGTCGGAATCCCCAGCTCATAGGAGGCTTCGATAAACTCCTGATCCCGTATCGTCATAACCGCTGCTCTCGCAATCCTCGTAAAAGAGGTTGCACAGGTAAAGCAGAGCGCAATCAGAAGATTCACCGTGCTGGTTCCGAGGACGGAGACAATCACCACTGCAATCATAATATTCGGAATCGAATAAAAGACATCCACAACACGCATAATCAGCTGGTCCACGACTCCGCCGTAGAAGCCGGCAACGGCGCCGAGAAATACCCCGATGATAAGTCCGATTGCTACGGCTCCCACACCGATCGCCAGCGAATATCTGGCACCATAAAGAATTCTGGCAAAGATATCTCTGCCGAGAGAGTCTGTTCCGAACCAGTGCGCAGCGGAAGGCCCCTTCAGTGCCTCTCCCATATTGATCGCAATGATGTCCTTTTCATAGTCATAGATAACGCCGGAAGCAAAAGAGACCACCACAAGCAGAATCAGAAATGCAAGCCCCAGCATCGCGCCGCGATTCTTCCGGAGTCTCCAAAAAATCTCCTGCAAACGGGATCTGCTTCTGATCTTTGTGCTCGGGGAAGTCGAAGAAATTGTTTTATGCTTCATTCTCCTCACCCCTTTCTCGCGTACTGTGCCTTGATTCTGGGATCGAAAAAGGCATATATCAGGTCAATCACCAAATTGATCATGCACATCAGAACACAGGACATGATGATGGCGCCCGTGACCATCGGCGTATCCCTTTTTGCAATGGAATCCACAATAAGCCTCCCTACTCCCGGCCAGGAGAATACCGTCTCTGCGAGCACAGAACCGGTCAGGGCATTGGAAAGCTGCATTCCGATAACCGTAATGATCGGAATCAGGGCATTTTTCAGCGCATGCTCAAAAATCACCTGTCTTTCACTGGAGCCCTTCGCTCTGGCTGTCGTGATATAGTCCTGACGAATCACATCCAGCATCGCAGATCTTGTGGTTCTCGTAATCAGCGCCGCAAAGCCGAGCCCTACCGTCACTGCCGGGAGCACCAGGCTTTGCAGCCCCGACTTCCCTCCAGAGGGGAAAAGCTTCAGATTCAGAGAAAAAACGATAATCAGCATGAGCCCCAGCCAGAAATTCGGCATCGAAACACCAAAAAGAGCAAAAATCATCCCTCCGGTGTCCCTCCAGCTGTTCTGATGTATCGCCGTATAGATGCCGAGAGGCACGGCAATCAGCGTTGCCACAAATACTGCCGTAAATGCCAGTTCAACGGTATTCGGCAGGCGCTCCATATAAGTCTTGAAAACATCCTTTTTGGTCACATAGCTCTTACCGAGATCCCCGCGGACCATGCCTGCCATATACGTTCCGTAGCGAACCCAAATCGGCTGCTTCAGCCCCAGCTCCTCGCGGATCTGGTCTATCTGTTCTTCTGTCGCATTGTCCGGTGCCAGCGTCAGTGCCGGATCCCCGCCTGTCATATTCATGGCAAAGAATATGATGAAGCTGGTCGCCAGAATCGCCGGAATCATCAACAGGACTCGTTTTACGATATATTTTATCATCGCAACTATCCTCCAAAGTTCTTTTCATAAAAGAAAAAGGAAACAAGAAACGAGCCGGGGAACCTCGTCACCACGGCTCGCAGCGAATTTCATTCCGTCTTATTTTGCGATATAGGCATGATACCATTCATGGTCTCCGCCGCTGCGGAAGAACGGCATCTTCAAGTCCTTATTATAGGCAATCACAAGATTCGCAATATAGAGCGGAACCTGCGGACAGGCATCCACAAGATATTCCTGCAGCTCCCGGCTGTCCTCGGTACGTTTTGCCTCATCCTTATCCGTCAGAACGGCATTGGTCAGCTCATCCACTTTCGGATCCGCATAATGATGATAGTTGGAGGGGCTTCCGGTATTGAAGAGATCCCGGTAAACGCAGTCCGGACGGATCGTCTCATTCCATCTCCACAGGAACAGCTCCTGACTGCCCTCCTTACATGTACTCTTCAGCGTCGCATCCTCCATCTGATTGATCGTGACATTGATGCCGATTTCCTTCAGATTTGCCTGTATTACCTGAGCAATATTGATATACGGAGAGGAGTTCGCGATGGTCAGCGTGGTATTGATTCCTCCGTCCGCATACCCTGCCTCCTTCATCAGCTCCCTTGCCTTCTCCACATTGTAGGGATAGCCCTCCATCTCATCGTAGAATCCGAAAAGTCCGCGGTTTAAAATGGTCTTCTGCGCCGTTCCCTTGCCATACACGGCTGCCTGAATGACGGCATCCTTGTCGATGGCATAAGCCACCGCCTGACGAAGCTTCTGCTTATCCCAGGGAGCCTTCTCCACATTGAAGCCGAAGTAAAACAGTCTGGTCCCGGTCTGCTCCGTCACGGTGATATTCTTATCCTCCTGCAAATACTCCAGCTCATTAATCGGAGGGTCAATGCAGACATCGATCTCCCCGTTCTGAAGAGCGATAACACGACCGGACGCTTCCAGATACGGCTTAAAGGTAATCTTCTCCGAGATGCCGGGATCGTCTCCCCAGTAATTCTCATTCTTCACAAAGCTGGAGTACTCCCCCTCTATCCACTCGTCATACTTGTAGCGTCCGCTTCCGACAAGGTAGGGCTTATCCATACCGCTGTCATAGGCCTTTTTGCTCTGAATTCCAAAAGGAATATAGGTCAGGCTCATCAGGAAGTCATTGGAATAGGATTCCATATTCATGTGAACGGTATAATCATCGACGACATCCACGCTCTTCAGTCCGGTGATATTGCCTGCATCCGGGCTCTCCAGTGCCATGTCAAAAGTAAACTTGACATCCTCCGCCGTCAGCGGACTGCCGTCAGAGAATTTTGCCTTCTGCACCAGCTTGATCTCGATCGTCTGATCGTCAATCCAGTTTGCCTCTGTCGCAAGACAGGGGATTCTCCGGTTCTCTTCATCCAGAGCGAACAGTGTCTGATGCGTCAGCTTCAGGGCAATGTTGTTGATCTGGTCCGCCTGCTTCAAAAGATCCAGGTTATTGATATCCGCGGCTGTTCCGATTATGAGCTCTTCCTTATGTGCCGGAATTTCTCCGGGGACAGCCGTCTCTCCCTCGGATGCCTGTGCAGCTGTTGTCTCCTTTTCCTTCGCTGCACCTCCGCATGCTGCCGCCGTGAAAGCCAGCGCAGTGCAGAGTGCCAGCGAAAGTACTCTCCTGGCCGTTCTTTTCATACTTCCCTCCTTTAAAATGGTTTTTACAGTTCTGTTTTTATTGTGTATTTTATATAATTTTTTCTTTTTTCAAGTATTTTTTATACATATTAAACATACTCTATTTAAATAACAGATTCGGGACAAACAGTGTCAGTGCCGGAAAATAGGTCACGATCATCAATGCCAGAAGAAGTGCCAGAATAAAGGGTAGGCACTCCCTCACAAATTCCGGAATCCCGCACTCTACAATGGAGCAGACGGTAAACATCATGGAGCCAAACGGAGGAGTCAGCCCGCCGATCATGATATTGACGATAATGATCAGTCCGAAATGAATCAGATCCACCCCCATGGTCTGCACGACGGGAATCAGAAGAGGTGCCAGAATAATCATGGCAGCGCCGCCCTCCATGAACATTCCCACAAGCAGAAGGATGACGTTTATGATCAAAAGCATCAGGTACCTGTTGGCTGTGATTCCCAGAAGTCCCTGGGAGATCATCCCGGGGATGCCCTCCCAGGTCATATACTGTCCGAAAACATTTGCAGCGACGATAATCAGCACCACAGCGACCGTTCCCTCGACAGTCTCCTGCAAAATCGGGGCGATATGTGCCGGCGTTAATTCATGATAGGCGAAAATTCCGACCAGGATACAGTAAAGCACCGCGATGGCACCGCACTCCGAGGGGGTGAAGATCCCGATTCTCATACCGCCGATGATACCGAAGGGAAAGAGGATAGCCCAGATCGAATCCAGCGTCTGCTTTCCGATCTCTTTTCCGCTCGCTGCCTTTTTCCTTGTCGGCGCATAGCCTCTCTTCTTTGAGATGAGATTGACCGTGATCATCAAACAGACTGCCATAAAGATTCCCGGGACATATCCTGCCAGAAACATCTTTCCGACAGAGACACCCGCGATAAGCGCATAGATGATCAGGTTGATTCCCGGAGGAATCACCGGAGTGACAGCGGAGCTTGCTGCGGTAATCGCTGCGGAGAATCCGCGGTTATAGCCCCTCCTCTCCATTTCCGGTACGAGCATCTTTGCCTCCATGGCGGCGTCTGCATTGGCAGAGCCGGACACACCGCCCATCAGCATACTGAGAAGCACATTGACCTGCGCCAGTGCACCCGGCATATGCCCTGTCAGAACATCCGCAAATGCCATCAGTTTCTTACTGATACCGGCATAGTTCATAATGGAGCCCGCCATCACGAAAAAGGGAATCGCCAGCAGCGGGAAGGACTGGGCAGAGGTCAGGAACTTCTGCAGAATCAGGTGCGGCGGAGAGCCGGTATTCTGCACGCCAAAGTAAAAGAGGCTTGCGCCAAAGAGCGCATAGGCTATGGGAATCCCCGTGAAGTACAGAAGCAGAACCAGCAGCAGCGGAAGAAAACTCATATCGTCTCCCCCTTTCTGAGCTTCTGAACTAAACGCCACAGCTTTTGCAAACTGTAAATCGTGCACAGGAAAAAACCGACCGGCAGAGCTGCACTTACATAGGCGGAAGAAACCCCCAGCGTTGAGGTGGCAATCGCATGGGTTTTCATCACATAGATTACGGACAGGTAAAGAATATAGCCATGAATCACAGTGAGCAGAATCTGCACCAGAAGCTTTGCGAGCTTTCTTCCTGCCATCGGAAGCCGGTTTACCAGAAGATCCACCCCCAGCTGTGCGCCATTTCGATACGCACCGGCACCGCCGACAAAGATTGCCCACACAAAGCAGTTGGTCGCTACTTCTTCGGTCCAGTAAATCCCGGTTTTTAAAAAGTAACGAAGAAATACATTGCACAGCACCAGAACCGTCGTCATGACTAGGAGTATAGCGGCAAAGAGCTCCTCCGGATTTTCTTTTGCAAATTTTTTCATCTTTTCCTCCGGAAAACTTTTGCAGAGGATTTCTCCTCTGCAAAAGTATCATCATTATTTCTGAGGCATAGTCTTGATATAGTCCTCAAACTTCCGGTAAAGTCCCGGGGTTGTACCCTTGCTCTTTTCCATTTCCTCGTAAATCGGAGTGATCTTTGTCCGGAAAGCCTCGCTGTCTACCTCGTTGAACTGAATCCCATATTTCTCTTTCAGCTCCTTCATCTGCTGCTCTTCGCTTTCGGAAATCTGCTTTACCATGCGCTCTGCACCGGCATTGAACTCATCATCGACGATCTTGCGATACTTCTCCGGGATCTTATTGTAGACATCCGTATTAATATAGGCACCGCAGACGCCCAGCAGATGCCGGGTCAGAGCCATGTTTTTTGCCACTTCTGCAGAACCGTTGCTTCCGTAGGCATCGATGGTTCCTTCCAGTCCGTCCACGACGCCCTGCTGTACCGCAGAAATGGTGTCCGCAAAGCCCATCGGCGTCGCAGTAGCCCCCATCGCATTTAAAGTATTGACATAGAGCTCACTCTTCGGGGTACGGATCTTCATTCCCTTCAGATCCTCCGGTGACTGAATCTCCTTGTTGGTCATCAGGGAGCGGAATCCGAAGATATAGCCGAGATTCAGGATATGGATGCCCTTCTCCTCTGCCTTCCGGTACATCTCCTGCACCTCCGGCATCGTCAGCAGGTAGTTGTACTGGTCATAGCTTGTCACGAGCATCGGTCCCGCCAGAATATTAAAATCCCTGACATAGTCGCCGAGATAGGAGGGATCCTCCACAGAGATAAAGTTGGCTCCCTGTGCCACCTGTGCTACCCCATCCTGATATACCGGAAGCTGGGACTGCGGATAGCACTGGATGTCAATCGCACCAGCGGTTTTCTCCCGGATATTGTCGGCAATCTCCTGCATCTCCTTGGTGAGAGCCTCGTTCGGCGCAAAGACATGACTGAGCTTTAATTCCAGATGATAGTCTGCCGCAGCCTCTCCTTCCTTGGCAGCAATGCTCCCCGCGCTTTCGCCGGACTCCGCTGCCGCCTTGACGCTTTCCTCCTTCTTTTCTGCAGAGCCTCCGCAGGCACTCAGCATCGATGCTGCAAGCACGGCGGACATCACCAGCGCTCCCGTTTTTTTCCAGCTTTTCCTCATCATTGCCTCCTTTAACCTCTGCCGTTTTTTACAGCTTTTCTCCTTGGCTTTGTCTCTCTGCGGCATACAGAGAACAGCCTGTCTTTTATGTATATTTTAACCATATTTTCATATTTGTCAAGCCGATAAGTATACATATTGACAATCAAACTGCCATTTCCTTCCGGATTTGTGCGACTCTGTCCGGGAAGTTTCCGATAATGGCATGAACCCCGAGCTCTATCTGTCTCCGGATATCCTCTTCGTCATTTACCGTCCAGCAGTTGACTCCGATCCCCTGCTCCTTCAGCTCCCCCATAATCTCCGGCGTGTCATTATGGAAATTCGGATGATAATATTCTACGCCCAGTTCCCGGCAGTAGTGTCCCGGATGGTAGATCCAGGCCTCTGTCAGAAAGCCGCAGCGGAGTTCCGGACAAAGCCTCTTGGTTTCCATGACAGAATAATGGTTAAAAGAAGAGATGATAATCTTCTCCGTCATAGCAAACTCACGGATCAGATCCACTACTTTTTTCTCAATCCCCGTATAAGGGATGATTCCTGTTTTCAGCTCAATGTTCGTCATCATCCCGGTCGGCTCCAGCAGCCCCAGATATTCCCGCAGCGTCATCATCGGCTGTGCCTCCATCCGGTCCGAAAAATGATAGGACATATCCGCCCTTTTCAGCTCCTCATAGCTGTAGTCACAGATTTTTCCTGTCATATTGTTGCAGGTCCGGTCCAGAAGCTCATCGTGACAGATAACAACCTCTCCGTCTTTGGTAAGATGGACATCATTCTCGATGCCGTCACATCCCTCTGTCTCAATGGCCTTTTCAAATGCAATTCTTGTGTTCTCCGGATAATTCCCGGAAAATCCTCTGTGTGCAAAATTCAGTGTCCTGCTCATCTTCCCCTCCCTGATAAATCAATGAAATTTTATTTTTCTGTCTTCTGCTCTTTCCGCGTTCTTCGGCGCGTCTCCTTTCTCGGACGTGCAGAAGATTTCCGGATTCACGGCATCATCCGCTCTGCCATCTCCCCCACATCCCGAAAAACCGCGTCCGGCAGGATCCGGAATCTTTCAATATCCTCCATCCTCCCTTCTCCGGACAAAACAAACGCCGTATCAATCCCCGCATTGATGCCGCAGGCAATGTCCGTATAGATACGGTCTCCGACCAGAATCGTTTCCGACTTTTGGGCACCGAATTTTTCCATGGCAAGAAGTGCCAGCTCCGGCTCCGGTTTCCCGATAAATTTCGGCTTTCTCCCCGTAGCTCTTGTGAGCATCTCAGAAACAGAACCACAGTCCGGCACAAATCCCCACTCTGTCGGGCATACCCAGTCCGGGTTCGTGGCAATCCATTCCACCCCCTTCGTCAGAAGCCTTGCACTGTTACTCAGTTTTTGAAATGTCAGCTCGGTATCGAAGCCGGAAAGCAGCAGGGAAATGTCATCTTCAAGCTCTGTGGTAACCGAAAATCCGGCGCGAAGCAGCTCTTCTCGAAAGCTCTCTGTTCCGAAGGCATAAATCTTTTTCTTCTGATAGCCCTGCTTTTTCAGGAAAACGATGGAAGCATCCAGAGAAGTCAGAAAATCTTCTCTCTCTGCCGCGATTCCCAGCCTCCGGCATTTTTTCACATAGGCCTCTGTATTTTGGGAAGAATTATTGCTCAGGAAAAGATATCTCCCTCCCTGAGCCCGGATACGCTTCAGAAGGCTTTTTGTCCCTGGGAACAGCTGATTCCCCAGATAAAGCGTTCCATCCATATCCAATAAAAATAATTTTTTATGTTTCAGCTCGACAGCCTTCATATTTCCTCTTTCCGCCCTCTTGTTTATGTATATTTTAAACATATTGCAACGATTTTCAAGCAATTGATATATCTATTTTGACATGATATGATATGGTGAATCTAAAAAACATTTATTATATAGAATACGACTACATCATAAACCACAAGGAGAAACCATGTTCCATTGTTTTGACCCTCTGCGGGAACCCTCGCTGCAATCCATCCTGCTCAGGCTCTGTCTCTCTCTGCTCTTCGGCGGGCTCCTCGGGATGGACCGCGAGCAGAAGCGCTATCCGGCAGGTCTTCGCACCTATATGCTGGTCTGCCTCGGATCCTGTCTCACCATGATTCTGAGTCAGTTTCAGTATCTTCATCTTTATGAAAGCCAGTCGCAGCTCGTGATGGATTTCGGACTCAAGCTGGATGTTTCCCGCTATGGTGCACAGGTGATCTCCGGTATCGGCTTTCTCGGCGCCGGCATCATCCTCATTAACCAAAAACAGGAAGTCAAAGGACTGACCACCGCCGCCTCCCTCTGGGCAAGCGCCTGTATGGGGCTCGCGATCGGTGCCGGATTTTATGAATGCACGATACTCGGCTTCCTGATCATCTTCACCGCGACGCGCTATCTTCCCTTCCTTTCCGAATACATCATAGACCGCTCCCGCTATATGACCATCTATCTGGAATTTGAGTCGATTTCCAATATCCGACCGATTTTACAGCTTATCCGGAACGAGGGCATCAGCGTCTATGAAGTCGATCTGGAACGCGGGCGGGAGAAAAAAGGAAGACGTCCGAGAGCCCGTCTCTCGTTGGGATTGAAAAAGGGCATGAAGCATACCGAGCTGCTCTTCACCCTGTCGGAGCTTTCCTGCATGAAACAGCTGGAAGAAGTATGATGCGGTTCCTGATGCAGGATTTTCTTTTCACGGTAGGGGCTCTGAAGGAATAACACTTACATTTTCTGATGAATGTTCCATCATAAATAGACAGAATATAGATAAAAGGAAAAATTTTATGCTACACTTATTTGACGCATTTCGTAATCTTAATCCCTGCTCCCTCTGTCTCCGCATGTTTCTCTCTGTACTCTGCGGCGGCATGATCGGTCTGGAACGGGAAATCAAGCGGAGACCTGCCGGCTTCCGGACCCATATCCTGATCACGCTCGGTGCCTGTGTCACCACCATGACGGGGCAGTTCTTAGGCATTTATATGCACTACTTCACCGATCTTGCGAGACTGGGCGCGCAGGTGATCTCCGGCATAGGATTTATCGGTGCCGGAGCCATTGTCAGAACTCACGGGCAGCAGGTGCGGGGACTCACCTCCAGTGCAGGGCTCTGGGCATCCGGCATCATCGGTCTCTGCTTCGGCGCCGGCTTCTATGAGGGCGGGGTTCTTGCCATGCTTCTGATTCTTTTTGCCGAGCTGGTCATCTCCCGCGTGGACTACTGGGTTCGTGATCATTCTCCGGAAATCACTCTGTATCTGGAATACCAGAACGGCGTCAGATTTCTGGACGGCCTAAACCGTGAGCTCCGTAATATGGCAGTGAGGGTGACAAGACTGGAGATCTCCAAAGAAAGCAGTAAGAAGGGGGAAAAGAAAAGCATTGCCATCCTCAGCATCCAGCTTCGCAAACATCATAAAAAGGAGCAGGTTCTCGGAAACATCCAGCGCACAGAAGGCATGGTACTGATGGAGGAGCTGTAAGGCATCCTTTGATGGGAATTTCCCGCTGTTCTAAGGCATCCATTCTTCTCGGAACCTGCAAAAAGGGACTGCCGCAGCAGTCCCTTTTTCCTGTTTAATGTATCCCCTTTTATTCTTTCATAGGGGATGTTTTTTGTCTTTATCCCTTCTTTGCGTGCATGAAGAGGAAATATCCATATGAGGAATGCACCACGTCGCTCAGATCCGATTTCTGAAGCCACTTCTCAGAACTGTGAGTAAAGGGCGCAATCGGAACATCCTTCAGGATAAGCTGCTCTGCCTCATGGAGTGCCGACATATGCTCTTCTGTGGTCAATGCCTTCTTCGACTTCTGAATCAGCGCATCGTACTCCGGGTTTTCATATTTTCCATTATTGTTGCCGCTTCCGATCACAAAAAGGTTCAGAATATTGGAGGGATCATCCCAGTCCAAAATCCAGGAGCCTCTGGCAACATCAAAGTTTCCGGAACGACGATCTGCAGACATGGTCTTCCACTCCTGATTGTTGATGTTCATGGTGATGCCGAGCTGCTTCCAGCAGGACTGCAGATACTCCGCAATCGTCATATTGTAGCCGCCGATATTGTTCAGATACTCAAAGCTCGGGAAGCCATTTCCTTCCGGATATCCTGCCTCTGCCAGAACCTCCTTCGCCTTCTGAAGCTGTGCCTCATAATCATCGACGTCATAGAGCTTTTCGTACGTTTCCCTGCTGACCTCCATGAAGGAAGAGCCTGCTTCCACATCGCTAACGCCGGGTCCGACGATCGTTGTCGCCGGCTCTACGGTGTTCAGCATCATGGTCTCCGCGATATACTTACGGTCAATCGCGAGGGACAGCGCATAGCGAACCTTCGGGTTGTCAAAGGGTGCTCTCGTGCAGTTGAAAATCACATACGAGGTACCGATGGTCGGCTCCTTATGGAATTCCGGGTTATCCGCCAGTGCCTGATACTTCTCCGTCGGGACCTGATTGGTCAGGTCCAGAGAGCCGTCATTGTAGGCGGTATAGCAAGTGTTGGGATCCTCCATCAGGTGGAAGGTGAGGGTATCCATGGTGACATTATCCTTGTCCCAGTAATTCTCATTCTTTACCATCACGATGCGATCGCCGTCCGTATACTCCGAAAGCTTGTAGGCACCGTTGGAAATGTAGCTGTCCGGAGACTGTGTCCAGGATTCCGGATTCGCCTCGATTGCCTTCTGGTTGACCGGCACCAGTGTCGGGAAGCCTGCCAGCTTGTCAAAGTAGGTGCAGGGCCCTACAAGTTTCACCTCCAGAGTGTCATCATCCACTGCCTTCACTCCAAGCTTGTCCAGATCTCCCTGGGAAGCCTCCTCATATCCGCTCAGATAGCCGAGGATATCTCCGGCATAGGGTGCCGCGGTATCCGGGTCGGCAACTCTCTTCCAGCTGTATTCAAAATCATGCGCATTTAAATCGGAGCCGTCGGACCATTTCAGTCCCTTACGAATATGGAAGGTCCAGGTCAGGCCATCCTCCGAGATATCCCAGGATTCTGCCGCACCGGGAACGATATTGGCTTCCTGGTCAAAACGTGTCAGACCCTCGGTCAGATGAAGAATCATCGAACCGCCATCCAGGGTTGAATTCAGTGCCGGATCAATCGTCTCCGGAGAGGGGCCGATACAGAGTGCCAGGGAGCTCTCTCCTTCTTTCCCCGCCGCAGCTGCTTCCGGATTTCCGGAACTTTCCGTTCCCTTCGTGTCTGTCTGCTTTGCTCCGCCGCAGGCTGTCAGGGAAAGACCAGCCACCAGCAGAGCAGAGAGTATCCATACTCTGTTTTTTTTCATACTTCCTCCTAATTGTTTCCGTTCTTCCAAGGATCTTTTCTTTCCCATCCTCGGATCACTAACGCCGTTTATCATAACATATCCCGCAAGAATTCGAAAGGGTGTTTTTGTCTATTCTGTATAGTTTTATCTCTGATATATTCTCCCTTTATGTGTAATTTATCGGGATGCTTTGAAAATACATCGAAGCGTTGCCGTATTGAAGCCCCTGTGCCTTCTGTCCGGCATCACCATAGCCGTCTTCTCCGGACCAGCTCCCTCGGGAGTTTCCGGAACGGTTTGCAGCCCGTCCCTCCGAGGGCCGAAAGCACAGCCGCTGCCGGAAAAGCTCGGATATACCTGAAAGTCCTCTGCCGATCTCTCGACAGAGGACTTCTCTCATGACAGCAGAGAAAAACAAAGCCTGAGCGCTCCGGATTTCCGTTTTCAACGCTCATATCATGTGATATTTCATTCCGCACTCTGGCCGGCTGCCGCCGGAACCGCTTCCTTCCGAGCATCCGGCTTCGGTGCCGCTGCTGCCGGAACCGCAGCAGCAGGTTTTGCGGCAGCCGGGCGCTTACCGGTGATTGCACCGGTCGGGCATTTCTGCGCACAGATCGAGCAGTCACGACACTTTTCATTCATGACGGCAAGATTGTCGATCACATGGATGGCATCAAACGGACAGTTCTTTTCACAGAGGCCGCAGGCGATACAGCCGATGGAGCAGGCATCTCTGACCTGCTTTCCCTTCAGCTTGTTCTCGCAGGCAACAATATACTTCTTCTTATAAGGTACCAGATCAATGATATGCTTCGGGCATGCCTTGATGCAGGCACCGCAGGAGGTACACTTCTCCTTATCCACCACGGCAACACCGTTCACGATATGAATCGCGTCGAACTGACACGCCTTCACACAGGAGCCATAGCCGCAGCAGGAATACGGGCACTCCTTCTCCGTTCCGTTCGGAACCACAGAAAGATCGTTACAGTCCGCGATACCGCTGTAGCTGTAGAGCTGCTTTGCCTTACTGCAATCTCCCTGACAGTGGACAAAGGCAACCATCTTTTCCCGACTTTCCCCGGCACTGGTTCCGAGGATGGCTGCGATCTTCTCTGCAACGGGAGCGCCGCCGACCGGGCACTGGTTGACAGCAGCTTCCCCTTTGACCATTGCCTTAGCACAGCCGTCACAGCCCGGAAAGCCGCAGGCACCGCAGTTATTGCCGGGAAGAGCGTCTCGCACGAGCTGCTCCGTCGGATCTACCTCAACCTTGAACTTTTCGGAAGCAACGCCCAGAAACAGCCCGAGAATCAATCCTACGGCGCCGATCAGAGCCGCAGCAATCCATACAAAAGTCATCATACTAGATTCCCTCCCTTTTAAATCAAGCCGCTGAATCCGAAGAAAGCAACAGCCATCAGGGACGCAGTGACAAGAACGATTGGGGATCCCTGGAAGGAATGCGGAATCTTATCATTACCGGCAATGATCCCCTCACGGATACCCGCCATGAGAAGAAGTGCCATAGCAAATCCGACCGAGATACCAATCCCATAAACAAGACACTCAGCAAAGTTGTAACCGTAAATCACGCT
This sequence comes from uncultured Oribacterium sp., assembly GCA_963545355.1. Taxonomy (GTDB): domain Bacteria; phylum Bacillota; class Clostridia; order Lachnospirales; family Lachnospiraceae; genus Oribacterium. Next base: position 155,417 of record CAUUIW010000005.1, read on the forward strand.
GTTCAAAGCCACACCCAGCACGGCACAGTTGGTGGTGATCAGCGGAAGATATACTCCCAGAGCCTCATAGAGGGAAGGGATATTCTTCTTTAAGAACATCTCCACGAACTGCACGAGAGCCGCGATGATCAGGATAAACGCGATGGTGTTCAGAAAATCCAGGCCATCGGAGAGTCCTAGTGCCCGACAGAGGGGACTTACGGGAGACATCAGCGCCACATAGAGGAAATGCGTAATCATGGACGCCAGGGCAATCACAAAGATGACCGCACCGCCCATCCCCTTGGAGGAGTCTGTCTTGGAGGATACCCCAAGGAACGGACAGATTCCGAGGAACTGCGAAAGAACGACGTTGCTCACAAGGCTGTACTTGACGGCAATTAAGAGTAAATGTACCATTTATGCCTCCTTCTTTTCGCTCTGCTCTGCGAGCTTCTTCTCCGAGTAGCATCCCATACAGTTGCCGGTGCACACGAACTCCTGCTCCGGTGCATCGCCGTTGGTCGCAGACGGCAGCTTCAGCTTGTTCTGAACAGCGGTCAACATGGCAAGTACCAGGAAGGCTCCCGGTGCCAGGATAAAGAAGGTGATATGGAACTCCTCCGGGATGAACCGGAAGCCGAAAAAGGCACCGGATCCGAGGATCTCACGGACAGCACCGATGGCGGTCAGTGCCATGGTGAAGCCAAGCCCCATGCCGATCCCGTCAAAAAGGGACAGCAGAGGCGTATTAAACAGGGCATAGGACTCCGCACGGCCAAGGATGATGCAGTTTACCACAATCAGCGGGATATAGATGCCCAGTGCACCGTACAGTACCGGCACATATGCCTGCATCAGAAGCTGTACGATGGTCACAAGGGAAGCAACGACCACAATCTCTCCCGGCAGTCTCATCCTGTCTGGAATCGTCTTTCTCAGAAGAGAAATCATGAGATTCGAGAACATCAGAACGGCAGTCGTGGAGAGTCCCATACCGAGACCATTGATTGCGCTGGTGGTCGTCGCAAGCGTCGGACACATTCCCAACATCATGATAAAGGTCGGGTTCTCCTTGATGATACCGTTATAAAGTCTTTCGATATATTTATTGCCTCTGTTCTCCATTACCTGTTCTTTACTGCTCATTATATAACCACCTCCCTACTTCAGAATATACTCTGCAACAAAATCCGTTGCGGCATTGACCGTGTTGGTTACGGAGGTACTGGTGATGGTCGCGCCGGAGATCGCGTCGATCTCGTCCTCCCCCGCGCCGCCGCCCTTCTTTACCGAAAGCTTCGCGCCCTTTCCGGCAAACTGCTCATAGAACGCCGGGAGTGTTGCCTTCTGTCCGAGACCCGCGGTCTCCGGAAGCGTCTCCGGGAAAGCGATGCCGGTAACTTTGTCATCCCTGCTGACACCGACAACCACGATGACCTTGCCGCCGTATCCGGCAGTCTGTCCCTTGATGATATATCCGATCTCCGCGCCGCTCTCATCGGTCGCGGCAGTTGCGGACAGAAGCTCACAGCCGCCATTCTCTGCGGCAATTCTGCCGTCGGCAATCGCTGTGTCCAATACCTCCTGATACTTGTCGGGGTCATAGTCGGCCGCCTCCAGGACCTTCTTGTTGGAGGCATCTGTCGCCGCCTTGATGGTTGCGGCGATGGTGTCCTTGGTGACGCCGTAAACAGTACCGAGAAGAATCCCGGAAACCAGAGTGATCAGAGTGAGAACCAGCGCGTCCTTCACGAAAGAATCCTTTTTCATTACTTGTCCCCCTCTCTTCCAAATGCCTTCGGCACCGTGTTACGGTCAATAATCGGCACAAGGATATTGGTGAGGATGATGGCATAGCTGACACCCTCTGCAGAAGCACCGAACAGGCGGAACAGGCCGGTCAGAAGTCCCAGAATAACAGCAAAGATAATCTGTCCCTTCGGGGTGATCGGAGAAGTCGCATAATCCGTTGCCATGAAGAACGCGCCGAAAATGAGACCGCCACCGAGAAGCTCAGAGCCAAGATAGTTGAGATCCAGACCGTGACCTCCAAAGATTGCCGCAAAGATAAGAACCGTGCAGATATAGATGCAGGGAATCTTCGGAGAAATCACCTTTCTGACCAGCAGGTAAAGCGCGCCGAGAAGGACACAGAGCTTGGAAACCTCACCGATGGTTCCCGGGATTGTTCCGATAAACATCGACATCAGGCCCGGCCCCTCCTCACCTGCCTTTACCAGAGCCAATGGCGTTGCGGCAGCGATGCCGTCGACACCGACATTGGCAAAGCGGGTCATCGGACCGGCAAAGGAAATCAAAAGGAAACAGCGCGCGGCAAGCGCCGGATTCATAAAATTCTGTCCCAGTCCGCCGTAGAGCTGCTTTACGACAATGATGGCAAAGATCGCACCGACACAGGGCATCCAGACCGGAAGGTTGGGCGGACAGTTCAACGCGAGAATCATGCCTGTTACAATAGCAGACCAGTCACCGATGGTGACGGGCAGCTTCATCAGCCTTTCATAGATATACTCACTGAGAACAGCAAACAGCGTCGTCAGAACGACGATCAGCAGGGCATTGAGACCCCACTGTACTATTCCGTAGATGGTCGTCGGGAGCATCGCCAGTGCGACATCCCGCATGATCTCTGCTGTCGTAACTTTATCTCTCACATGAGGATTTGCAGAAAGATTTAAAATTTTCATGCCTTTGCCTCCTGCTTCTTAGCTTCTTCCTGTGCCTTCTGTGCCGCCGCTCTCTTTTCCGCGCCGACCTTTCTCTTCATCTGCTTGAAGCCCTGGGTCAGCGGCCGCTTCGCAGGACAGACATAGGAACAGCATCCGCACTCGATACACTCCATACCATAGAGCTGATCAAATGCCGCACTGTCCTTCCGGAGAGCCGCCTTCATCATCATGGTCGGCATCAGATTCTCCGGGCAGGCGGTCACGCAGCGTCCACAGTTGATGCAGGCCGTGGTCGGCTCCGCAGAAACCTCATCATGCAGAAACGCAAGAATGGAGCTCGAATTCTTCACCACCGGAATGTCCAGCTTAAACAGGGGGATTCCCATCATGGGACCGCCGGAGATAATCTTCTCCGGATCCTCTTTGAATCCGCCGGCAGCATCCACAAGCTCCTGATAATTGGTGCCGAGAGGCACTTCAAAATTGCCCGGCTTCACCACCGCGTCTCCGGTAACTGTCAGAATACGGCGAACCAGCGGTGTGGATTCACAGACGGCATTGTAAATTGAGATGACAGTATCGACATTGTCCACGACACAGCCTGCATCTGCCGGAAGGATGGAGGAATTGATCTTACGTCCGGTGACGGCATAGATCAGCTGACGTTCCCCGCCCTGCGGGTACTTGGTTTTCAGCACTGTCACCTCGATCTTCGGCTCTTCCTTCACCAGCTCGGAAAGCTTCCTGATTGCCTCCGGCTTGTTATCCTCGATACAGATCTTTCCCTGCGCATTCGGAAAGATGGAAAGCAGTACCCGAAGTCCGCCGATCAGCTTCTCCGGTGTCTCCATCATATCTCTGTAATCCGAGGTCAGATACGGCTCACACTCCGCCGCATTGACCAGAAAGTAATCGATCTTGTCTACGTTCTTCGGTGCAAGCTTGACCGCCGTCGGAAATCCGGCTCCCCCCAGACCCACGATGCCGGCTTCACGTACGATATTGACGATCTCCTCTCTGCTGAACTTCCGATAATCACGCACTTCACCAAAGCCGGGAATCTTCTCGTACTGCTGATCATTTTCAACAATAATCGCATCCATGATCGCTCCTCCCGGAGCCAGTCTCTTCTCGATTCCCTTGACCGCTCCGGATACTGCGGAAAGGACGGGCGCAGAAACAAATCCTCCTGCCTCAGCAATCTTCTGGCCTACCAAGACACGATCCCCTTTTGCGACAATCGGCTTGGCAGGTGCGCCAATGTGCTGTGCCAATGGATATACCATCAATCCCTGCGGTTGGAGCTTTACGATCGGCTGATCCTTGGCAAAGTCCTTCCCGTCGTAGGGATGAACACCACCCTTAAACGTGGAAACCCCCATTTCGATACCTCCTTAAGAATTCTTAACTACTTTATTATAGTGAATTCCAATTCTTAAGACAAGAAAAAGGATCCTTGCACATTATTTAGTACAGGATCTCCTTTTCTTCGCTGCAATTTGGTGTTTTTCACAAAAAATCCCTTTGCTCCTGTTAAAAAAAATCAGGAATGGGATATTTCCTCATAATTTTGAAAGAATTTCGGTTTTCTTCCCTCTTACTCTACGGTCACCGACTTTGCGAGGTTTCTCGGCTTATCGACATCGAGCCCCCTGGCAACAGAAACATAGTAGGCAAGCAGCTGTAGAGGGATCACGGAAAGACTGGCGGCAAACAGCGGATCCGTCTTCGGGATATATACGGTAAAATCAGCCGTATCCTCGATATTGTAATTTCCCCGCATGGTGAGCCCCATCAAAAAACCGCCGCGGCTTTTGACCTCGATCATGTTGGATACCGTCTTTTCAAAAAGCTCCGGCTGGGTCAGGAGGGAGACCAGAAGCACCCCCTTCTCCACGAGGGAAATCGTGCCGTGCTTCAGCTCTCCTGCCGCATATGCCTCTGAGTGGATATAGCTGATCTCCTTCAGTTTGAGAGACCCCTCCAGTCCGATGGCATAGTCGATGCCGCGTCCCATGAAAAAGACATTCATCGCATTGGCATGTTTTGCCGCAAACCACTGGATTCTCTCTTTATCGGACAGAATCTCCTCCGCCTTCTCCGGAAGACGCAGAAGCTCCTGAAAATACTCCTGTACCCTTTCTTCTGTAAGCTTGCCCCGCACCCGGGCAAATTCCAGCGCCAAAAGATAGCCGGCAATCAGCTGTGTACTGTATGCCTTAGTCGTCGCAACGGCAATCTCCGGTCCCGCGAGGGTATAAAACACCTGGTCTGCTTCCCGGGCAATACTGGAGCCCACGACATTGACAATCGCGAGTGTCCGTATGCCCTGCTCCCGGGCAAGGCGAAGTGCTGCCAGACTGTCCGCGGTCTCTCCGGACTGGCTGATAATGATGACAAGATCGTGCGGACGGAGAATCGGATTTCTGTAGCGGAACTCCGAAGCGACATCCACATTGACCGGAATCCTTGCAAGCTTTTCCATTACATATCTGGTATTCACAGCCACATGATAGGCAGAGCCGCAGGCAACGATATGCACCGTTTCAAAGTAGCGGATTTCCTCCGACATGAGCCCTGTCCTGTCCAGGCAGAACCCCTCTCCCTCTCGGACGGAATTCAGCGTGTCGAGTATCGCCTTCGGCTGCTCATGTATCTCCTTCATCATGAAGTGCTCATAGCCGTCCTTCTCCGCCGCCTTTTCGTCCATCTCGACATGTACCGGCTCCTTCTTCACTTCCTCCAGATCCAGATTGAAGAACTTCCGGCTGTTTTCTCTGAGCTCCACGATTTCCATATTGTCAATGTAGCAGATCTCTCTCGTATACTTCAGAATCGCCGGTACATCGCTGGCGAGATAGGAAGCGTGATCCCCGATTCCGATAATCATCGGGCTGTCCTTACGGGCGGCATAGATCGTGTCCGGAATTTCCTGAAACATCACTGCCAGCGCATAAGAGCCGCGGATTCTGGTCATGGCGCGCGCAATGGCATCCAGCGGTCCCTGCCCGTACTTCCGAAAATAATATTCCATCAGATTGACAGCCACCTCCGTGTCCGTCTGAGAGTAGAAACGATAGCCCCGGGACTTCAGTGTTTCCTTCAGCTCCTGATAATTTTCAATGATACCGTTATGTACCGCATAGAGAATCCCGTTCATGGAGCGGTGCGGATGGGCATTATCCTCGGAAGGCTCCCCATGGGTTGCCCAGCGGGTATGTCCGATGCCGAGAAAGCCCGGCAGCTTCTTTCCCCCTTCCGTTTTCTTCTCCAGATTGGAAAGGCGCCCCATGGCTTTTACCACCTGAATCTTCTGGTTTTCACCACGAACCGCAATTCCTGCGGAATCATAGCCGCGGTACTCCAGATGACGAAGCCCGTCCAGAAGAATCGGAGACGCCTGCTTTTTCCCAATATATCCAACGATACCGCACATAGATTGATTTCCTTTCACACCGGACTAAGCCTCACACGGAAAAAGCCGCTTCCGTGTGTCATTTCCTCCTCCGGCTCCGAACCTGCCGGGCTGACCCGTCGGACAGCTCGACGGGCTGTCTTTATTCCCCGATCCCCGTTTCAATCCGGGACAGACTCTCTCCTGTCTTCAGGGACAGCAGCTCTTCGGCGCTGACAAGCCGAACGCAGAGCGTAAAGAGCTTGGCTGCGATCGAGAGATCCTCCATCGACGGATAGGAGGGGGCGATGCGGATATGGGAATCCTTCGGATCCTTTCCGTACGGGAACATCGCACCGGCATCTGTCAGCTTGACTCCTGCCTTCTTGCAATGGGACACAATCTCCCTGGCACAGCCCTCCATCGCTTCAAAATCAATGAAATAGCCGCCGCGCGGCTTCGTCCAGCTGCCGATTTCCAGGTCTCCCAGATCCTTCTCGAAGCTGTCCTCCAGCATCTCAAACTTCGGCCGCAGAATCGCAGCATGCTTTTTCATATGCTCCACCATCCCGTGGATATCCTTGAAATAACGTACATGGCGAAGCTGATTCACCTTGTCGTGTCCGATGGTCTGGTGGGTCATCTGCGCCTTGATATCCTCGAGATTGTTAAGACTTGCCGCAAGAGAGGCTATCCCGGAGCCGGGGAAGGTGATCTTGGAGGTTGAAGAGAACTTATAGACCAGATCCGGATTTCCGGCACGCTTGCACTCGGCAAGAATCTCTATCAGGTAATCCTGATGGTCATCATATAAATGATGGATGCCGTACGCATTATCCCAGTAAATTCGGAAATCTCTGGCAGCCGGCGTCAGGCGGGCAAAGCGGCGGACGGTCTGATCGGAATAGCTGTATCCCTGCGGGTTGGAATACTTCGGAACACACCAGATTCCCTTGATTGCCTCGTCCTCCGAAACCAGCTTCTCCACGAGATCCATATCCGGTCCGGTCTCGGTCATCGGCACTACAATCATCTCAATGCCGAAATACTCTGTGATGCCGAAGTGACGGTCATATCCCGGTGACGGGCAGAGCCATTTCACCTTGTCCAGTTTGCACCAGGGGGTATTCCCCATGATGCCGTGGGTCATGGCACGGGAAATCTGATCATACATGACATTCAGAGAAGAATTGCCATAGATCAGGATATTGTCCGGATTATTTTCCATCATGTCCGAAAGCAGCACCTTCGCTTCATGAATCCCGTCGAGGACACCGTAGTTTCGGACATCGGTGCCATCCTCGCAGAACAGATCCGCGTCGCTGCTCAGCACATCCATAAGCCCCATGGACAGATCCAGCTGCTCCTTGCAGGGCTTGCCGCGGCTCATATCAAGATTCAGCTCCATATCCTGATAATGGCTGTACTCTTTTTTCAACGCATGAACCTGCGCTTCCAGTTCTTCTTTGCTCATCTGATGGTAAGCTTTCATCGCAGTCCTCCTTGAATCAATGATGGAAATATTAAAAATTATAGTACGAAACCCTGCCTCAGTGCAATCGCGGCACATAAAAAGTATCCGATGCCTACGGAGGAAAGCAGCGCTCCCTCAGCTGGGAAAATACCGGAGAAAGCAGCATTTCCCGAAACATCTCCGTACTGCTCCGCGGCTATGGCTGACTCAGATCCGAGCTGGTTTCGAGCAGGGTAAGCTCCGGATTATCATTCAGGGCACTGACCCGAAGCTTTAGAAATTGCAGCTCTCTCACCGCTTCCTCGTCGCTGCCGAACAGAGCATTATAGTTTTTAAACGCCTCATACGCAGCCTTCCAGTTTCCGATTTTCTCGAGATATACCGCCTCATCGAAAAGATAGTCTCTGTCGGAGCCAAGTCCTGCTGCTTTCGCCCTTAACAGCGCCTGCTTTGCTTCCGAAAGCCTTCCCTCATTGAGGGCAAGGCTTGCCTGCTGGATCAGACGCTTTTCCTCAATCTGTTTCCGAAGTGCCTCCACATCCCTTTTGGCTCCCTCCGCCTGCGCCAGAATCTCCACTGTCTTTTCCGCGTCATCCAGCCTGCCAAGCATATATTCTGCCTCAGCCCGGTACTTCAGGATATCAAACTGAAGATAGGAAATCTGGCCATGACTTTCCTCAAGAGCCTTCTGAAACTCCGAAATCGCCTCTTCATACTGTCCCTTTTCCAGCATCGCAATTCCGGAAAGCCGGTATTCCCTGACTCTGCTCTGGCAGGCGGAAAGGAAAACTGTCATAAGAAGGATGGAAAGCAGCAGAAAAAAGCCTCGTCCCCGGAAAAGAGAGCAGCGCCCTCCGGAAAAAGCTTCCTTTTGATTCATTTCTGTCACGCATCTCCCCTTTCTTTCCTCCCGCGGCTCATGATCACAGAAGCATTTTATTGCAGCCCCGTGGAGCCAAAGCCCCCTCGGTCCTGATTTCCGAGTGACTCAACCTCTTCAAAACGAAGCTCCGGCTGATGCTTCAAAAGACGGAACTGACAGATTCTGTCATTGACGTGCACCTCCGTATCTCTCACTGCCATTACCGGCATATAGAGAAGATCATTGTCGCCGCAGTAGGATTCATCCACGATCCCCAGAGAATTGGTCTGAATGAGTCCGAAGTTCCTGAAAGTGGAGCTTCTCGGTGCCACCAGCATCTCATAGCCCTTCGGAATCTCCACGGAGATTCCGAGACAGATCAGTCGGAACTCTCCCTTTTTCAGTGTTACATTTTCCGACGAACGAAGATCGACCCAGTCGCTCTTCCCCGCGATATAGCGGAGCTTCTCAATTTCCTTCGAGTGGTATTTGACTTTAAGTATTTCTTCCATGGTCTTCTCCTCGGAATCACAGAAGCGGAATTCTCTTCCGTATCCCTGGGATTCCCCCCTGTTTCCTTTTTCTCCTGCTGTTTCAGCTTGAAATATGGTCTCCTGCAGGAGACGGCACTCCGTTTCCTCCATCTGGAAAAAACGCGGAGACTGCATTGCCCTCTCCTGCTCACTGTTCCGGGCGGCTTGCATTCGCTTCCTCGTTACTGCCCTCTTCCATCGGTGCTTCCATAGGAGCTGCTTCTTCCGCTGTTTCTGTGATATCCGCTTCCGGTATTGCTCTTGTCCCTGTCTCCGAAAGCTCCGCCCGTCCGGAATACTCTGTTTCCTCGGAAATGTTTCCTGCCTTCCCCTCCTCTTTGGGAATCTCAATTTCTTCCTTGCTGAGACCGAGGGATTCTGCGACTTCCTCCCTGACCTGCTCTGCCAGCTCTTCCTTCACCTCTGTAGAAAGCTGTGGAAGCTCCGTCACGGACTGAAGTCCGAAGCGGCGCAGGAACTCCTCCGTGGTCCGAAACAAAGCCGGACGCCCCGGCGCATCCAGTCTGCCTGCCTCCTCCGCAAGCCCGAACTCCACCAGACGATTCACCGCATGATCAGAATTCACTCCGCGGATATGCTCAATCTCCGACTTCGTTACAGGCTGCTGATAAGCGACAATCGCCAGCGTCTCCAGCACGGTATCTGTCAGAACCGGCTTTTTCGGCTGCTTCATCACACGGATCAGCCCCGGATACATCTTCGGATTGCTCTGCATCTGATAACGGTCTTCCACCCGGACAATCAGGATGCCCCCGTCTCTCTCTTCATAACGATGAAGCAGACGCTCCACCGCTTTTCCGGCAGCTTCTTCATTCTCCGAAAGAGCCACCGCCATCTCATCCAGTCCTACGGATCTTCCCAAAGAAAACAGGAGGGCTTCCAGGATGCTCTCCTCTGTCCGGAGCTCCTGCTGATACTCCAGATCCATTTCCTGCGAGATTCTGTCTTCCTCTTGTCCCAAGCTCACTACATGTCCTCCACACCGGATAAATCCAGATGATCCGGCATATCCGCATTGTCCTGATTTACCACTTCGATTTCCATATCGGAAAATGGCTTTTCCTGCTTCAGCGTGATCCTGCCCATCTTCATAAGCTCCAGCACTGCCAAAAAGGAAACCACCACGTCTATCTTATCCCTTTTCCTCCGAACCATATGGGAAAAGGAAAAGCTTTTATGCTGCAATGCGTAGGACAGCACGTCTCTGATCCTGCCCTGCAAGCTGATTTTTTCCCGTTTGATGACACCGAACCTCGAACGAACCTCGTCAATCGCATCATTTCTCCGCTGCACGATATCCTCCAGCGCTTCTGTCAGCCTTTGGATCTCCGTCCCTGCAAGCAGTGCCGCAAGGTCTATCGGCGGGATGTAGCGGCTTACTTCTTTCGGAATCTGCCTGTCATGCATAAAGCTCCGATCTCCGGCACCGTCCAGAGAGGCAAGGATCCCCGCTCTTGCCTTGAATTTCTTAAAAAGAAGAAGGCGCTCCACCAGCTCCTGCCGCGGATCCACATTCTCCCCCTCCTCTTCTTCCTCCTTCGGAAGCAGCATCCGGGATTTGATCTCCAGCAGCGTCGCAGCCATCAGAAGAAAATCAGATACGATGTCCAGGTCCTCCATCTCCATCCGGCTCATGGCTTCGAGATACTGATCCGTGATTTCCACGATGGGAATATCATAGATGTCTATTTTATTTTTCTCAATAAGATGGAGAAGAAGATTCAAGGGTCCCTCAAATCCATCCAGTCGATACATCAAATCTTTCATAATTTCCTTTGCTTCATGCTGAATCCCGAGGAAGGAAGCATCGAGAACCGGAGGATGCCCGGGGGCATGCCCGAAAGGAGGCTCCGCCTCAGGCGGGAACCAGTTCCACAACGGAAAGTTCCGGCAGATTGTGGAGTCTCACATTCACCGAGTGCGTTCCCAGTCCCCTCGAAATGATCCGGCTTTTCTCCCCTTGCCGCTTTATTCCCGAGACAAAGGATACGAAGAAACGGTACTGCGGCGTCATCAGCGCGCCTATCCGCGGAATCCGGACAGCGCCGCCATGGAGATGCCCGGAAAGCACCAGATCGGCTCCCGCTCTGAGCATCTGCTTCCCATAGAAGGGAGAATGCAGAAGAGAAATCCGAAAATACTCTTTGCAGGCTGCTCTGTTTTCCCGCATCCCGGAAAGCTTTCGGAGCTCTCCGTCGGAAAGCTCCCGGAAGGGCTTCCGAAGAAGATTCTGATAGCAGCACATGGGAAGTGTCGAGCCCATGAGACAAATTTCCTCATGCCCGGGAAGGATGCAGCTCTCCTCATCCAATACATGGCAGCACTGTAGCGCCTGTAAAAATTCGCCTTCCTCCTCTGTCACTGTTTTCCGGAGAAAGGGATGCCCCGGTACGGCATGGCTCGAAAGACTCTCCGAGAGTATCGGCAGTTCCGTCGCTGTACGGAGAAAGGCCCTTCTTTCTTCTCTGCCCTGCAGTTGCCGGTATTCTTCCAGAT
>CAUUIW010000006.1:0-162903 GCA_963545355.1 uncultured Oribacterium sp.
CGGCATCTGTTAGTCTCCCAAGCTCTGCTTGGGGATTTATACTGTTTCATTAAATCAGCGTTTTCTCAGATGACATGTGCGGCACTCAGCATCTTTGCGAGCTTCCCGGCAGACACTGCCGGGTCTCTCTCCTGCAAAATCAGGCTCTGTTTTCCGAGATCACGATGCTGTACGGACAGCAGCTTAATCCGGGAGCTTTTCTTCTCTCTGCCATCAAAGATCTTCAGCTCTGCCTCCCCAAGGCGCGGAAGCGATTGAGACGCAGCATCAATGATACGCATAATGTCCGGATATCTCGGAAGAAAATCCGCCTTGGTAAAGCTCACAAGGCAGGGGAGCTGCATCTCATAGATTTCATTCCCTTCATCCCGTTCCTTCACAACCCGCAGGGTCTTTCCCCGCAGCTCACAGCAGAGAGCAAAACTTAGCTGTGGGATATGAAGGCGTTCTCCCAGCATCGAAGGAATTGCCGTATTGCCTCCGTCTGTCGTCTTACAACCGGCAAAGATCACGTCAAAATCGCCTTCCTTCCCAGCAAGATAATGAATCGCTCTCTCCAGAATCTCTGCGGTCAACATAGTATCCGCCCCTGCATACAGAGGATCCGAGATCAAATATGCCCGATCGGCACCGACAGCGATACAATCCTTGAGTGCGGATTCCGCCCCCCTGGCTCCCAGGGTAAGCGCAACTATCTCGATGTCCGCTTTCTGATCCTTGATACGGGCTGCCGCCTCCATCCCGTAGAGATCAAAGGGATTGCAAAGCATCCGGATATCCGCCTGCTCCCGATTGACTATCATATCGTTTTTAAAACTGACGTTGATGCCTTCCGGCACCCATTTCACCAGTACGAGTATCTTCACAGCTTATGCCTCCTCCCCATATGGAAATTTCTCTGTCGTTTCAGGAAAACATGGATCAGGTGTATCCCCCGGCTCCTCGGAAGCTGCGTAAAGAAAAAGATGCTCTGCAATTCCCGTTGCAAAACACCTTTCCCGTTATCAGCTTTTTTCCGAAACCGCAATACGGCCGAGGATCTCCCGAAGCATCTCCACTTCTTCCTTCGAAAATGGTGCCAGCACCCTCTTGTTAAAAGCGTCTACCGTTGCATTGACCGGCTTCTCCAGTTCTCTCCCGGCTTCTGTCAGTTCGATCCGAATAAAGCGGCGATCTTCACTGTCTATATTCCGAACCAGGAGACCTTTGTTTTCCATACGCTCCAGAATCCCGGAGATCGTCGAGTTCTCAATGCCAAACTTCTCCGCAATGTCCTTTGGATTCTTATACCCATAGGACCAGATACTCCTTAACACACCATACTGAATCGGCGTCAGATCATACTTCTCGAGATCCTTCTTTAAGATCTGAAACACCCGGTGCTGTGCACCTGTCAGTAAAAAGTTGATACAATCCTCCATCTTCACGGCATTGCCCTCCCATTGTTTTTATCAGGCACCACCGTTCCCATTAAAGATGTTTGCCTCCTGATTTCATGCAATGACTACAGATGGTCTAATTATAATATAATTGCCAAGAGAGACAAGGTGCTTTTTCATGCAACTATTTATATCCCCTTCAAAATCCTTTTAACCGTGTCGGAAGATGGAGCTCCGGCGTAAGCCTTTGCAGTGTCGGAAGCTGAATCAAAAGGAAGAAGCCCTTCGTTTTAATTCTCTCCGGGATAAACCTCCAGAAGTAATGTCATGATCTGATAGGGTTTTAATTCCACAGTGAACCGACTGCTCTTTTCCCCCAGGCATGCTCCCTTGCTTTCAGATGCATCACTCTCAAAAATTTTCCAGCTCTGCTCAAAATAAAGGGTCGTCCAGGTTCTCTTTCCCTGAGACTCATAAAAGCGCACCACAATATACTTTGCGTCCTGACTCATCTTGATTACCGAAATCACTGCATTCTCTGCAGAAAGATGCAAAAAGCTTCTCTCCATATCATCTGCTCCCGTTATGAGCTTGTAACAGGGTCTCTGATTCAGCAGATCTCCTTCCCGCACGACCCTCCCTTTTCTGAAATCTCCCTGATGCGGAAAAAGGGCATAGATAAAGCTGTGCTTCCCGATGTCAGAATCCGGATTCGGAAAAATCCCTGTCTTGAGAAGCGAAATACTCATATCTGACTCTTTTACCGCATACCCGTACTTACTGTCATTGAGCAAAGCGACACCATAATCTGACTCTGACAGATCCGCAAAATGATGTCCGCAAACCTCAAACTGTGCCTGTTCCCAGGAGGTATTATTATAGTTGCTTCTTGTGACGGTTCCAAACTGCGTATCAAAGACAGCAGCTCTGCTCAAAATATCCATCGGGAAATGTGCCTTTACCAGGGTTTCATGTTCCTGCCAGTTCATCCTGGTTTTAAAGTCAATTCGCCGCGTATGAGAATAAAAACAGATATCCTGCTCCAAAGTGGAGTGAAGAAATTTTCTTTTAATACGGATCACGGCTCTCCAGGGTCCGTTTTCAAGCAATAACAGCTCTTCTAAATCCGTCATTTCCCAGTACTTGTTTTGATAGTACACATCTGTATTCCAGGCACTGTAATCGCGCGGAATATCCTCATATACAACAATTCTGTTGGCACACTTTCCCCGCTGCACCAATTCCCTCTTCTCTTTTTTGTCGAAAATAGAACTTAGCTCTCCGGCTTCATTAAAACGAATACGGAATTCTTTCGTCTCTGCCGAAAGCAGCTGAGTGTCACTCATTTCAACCTTTTCCATCACATTGCGCTCCGGTAACTCTGCAGTTTTAGAGCAAATATGTATCGAATTTGGTGCAATATTCTCAAGAAATACCAGATAATGTCCATTATACGTACTCTGTGTCCCCATCCATTTTTCATCAGCTGTCTCCAACTCCACCAGAGCATCTTCCCAATATCCTGTTGTATTCCAATAAAAAACAGATTTTTGAAACTTATTATTTTGGGGAACATGCTCTTCCGATTTTTCCAAGACACAGCTCCGAATATGATTGAGCTTTTCCTGCAGTCTTCTGAAATCCTCTGTTGCATCCTCATAAACCTCTTTGACAGAAGAGCCCGGAAGGATATCATGGAACTGATTCTGAAGCAGAAGTTTCCAGCATTCCTCAAGATCTCTTTGATACCGGAATGAATCCATCCCAAAAAAAGCCCGGGAAAGTGCCACCATGGTTTCCGTGTTTACCAGTTCTCTCTCAAAAATACGATTGTTCTTTTTAATGTCTCCCGCCGAAGTATAGGTTCCTCTATGATACTCCAGATATATTTCTCCATGCCAGCCCGGAACCTGCTTTCCTTCCAGATTTTTTTCCAAATGATGAAAAAAATCCCGCATTGTACTCTGTTTCGTCCTGGGTATTCCGGCGATCCCTTTTGACAATCGACGGTCTCTCTCCAGCATCTGATATGTTGTGCCTCCGCCGCCATCCCCAAAGCCAAAGACAGTCAAAAGCTCCTGATTCAAGTCCTTATTCTGGTATCTCTGCCACGTTCCCATAATCTGAGACGGATTCTGCATACCATTATAGCTGCTCTGGTTTTCCTGCTCTTTTCTGAGATATGGCTGCAAATCGTAATCTCTTGTTGTAATGATATAGCCCAGAACTTCGGAGCCGTCGAGACCGATCCAGCGAAAGGTATCATTGGGGAAACGATTGTGATCATTCCATCCTGTTTTTGTGGTTGTAAAATACCTCACTCCAAATTGCTTCATTATCTGAGGAAGTGCTCCACTGAATCCAAAACAATCCGGCAGCCAGAGAATCTCCTGCTTTCCGGCAGCTAACTCCTCTTCAAAAAATTGTTTTCCATATAAAAAATGTCGAATCATCGACTCCCCGGAGATCATATTGACATCCGGCTCCAGCCAGACAGCTCCTTCTGCCTCCCAGCGTCCCTCTTGGATCCTTTCTTTAATCTTCCGATAAATCCCCGGAGCATCTTTCTTCACAAATTCATATAAAAGCGGTGTGCTTGACATAAACCTGTATTCCGGGTACTGATTCATCAGATTCAGAACCGTCAAAAAGCTTCTCACTGCCTTCTGTCTGGTCTGCCTCATACGCCACTTCCAGGCAACATCAATATGTGTAAAACCGACACTGTCGACCAGTACCGGGCAGCCATGATTTTTCGAAAAATACTCTTCTTCCAAGATCCTTCTGGCTTCTCCGATCGACAGTATGGTCTCTTTTTCCGAAATATTTCTAAAGTCCACGGCATGGATTGCCTTTTCCAATACCCGGATTCCTTCCTCCTTTTCAACATCATTCTCCTCCAGAAGCAGCAGTCCCTCATAAATTGTCTGAATATCAAAATAAAGATCCCTCATTTCCCGAAACGGAACGATTGCTGAGATATGGAAGAAATTCGTTTTTTGACTGCAGTTAGAGTATGCATAAAATATAAGTTCAAAATGATCTGATACATTTAGATTTTCCGTCAACAGCACATCCTGATGGTTCATGTCCATGGTTCCGCAAAGCCTGCCGTCTTTATACACCAGAATCTGGGGATTGTCCGTGTTCCAAATATCTGTGGCTCCTGTCTCTGTATAAACAAGCAAAGGTTCTCCTGCACATCCCGCAGATCCGTCGATCTGGCATTCAAAATAAAAGTGCTTATCCTCTCCGCCCCAGGTTTCGTCCCTTTGAAAATCCCGAAAGCTGATTTTATCGGCATCCATCGTCTCCCGAAAGTCATAATCCGCATCTGCGATATGAAGCTTCTCTATTACTGTCGTTTTCCTGTTCAGCAATTTAACCATATGTTTCAGAGTCGCTTCAATATGATCCATTTTAAAACGCTGCTCCATATCAACACGACGGAGGATAGCTTCTATCCCCCTCCTTTCTCATTTGTATATAAATGTTTTATTTTTCTTCGGACAAGACTCTGCACTATCGCTTTTTATCATTTCCATGATTACTGCATCGTATCCTTTCAGGCAAAGTTTTCCCCCCTGCCAGTGCAGGCTCTCCACATTACCGTAAAGATATCTCAGCTGTGTCTCTTTCACATCTTCCGGCAGTTCCACTTCTTTTCCGTCTTTCTGAAAGTTTCCGACAATCCATAATTTCCTTTCTCCGTCTCGGAAGTAGGATAAAAGTCCCTTTTCCTCCGGACGATACGCCGCGAAATCACCATAGACGAAGGTCGGAAGATATCGGGGATTTCTCCGAAGTTTTGACAGCCCCTTATAGTAAGAATAGACAGATTCTCTGTTCTCCCTCTGGGACGCAAGATTGATCCTTGTATAGTTTGGATTTACCCGGAGCCAGGGCTTACTCTTTGTGAAACCGGCATGTGCAGAACTGTCCCATTGAAAGGGTGTACGGGCATTATCCCGGGAACGTTTTTCAATGATACGCAGTGCTTCCGCCGGCTCCAGCCCGGCATCAATGGCCCTTTGATACTGGTCCCGGGCAGAGATATCATCCACTTCCGAAATATCCGTGACCGGTAAATTTTCCATTCCGATTTCCTGCCCCTGATAGATCCAGGGGATGCCCTTCAGACAGAAATACACCGTCGCCAGCAGCATCTTGGCATGATCTCCGAGATCCTCCGCCCGGATATAGCAGGAGACACCGCGAGGCTCATCATGGTTCTCGATAATATTTGAGATAAAACCGATATCTTTCGTTTTCTCCTGACTGGAAAAAATGCAGTTTTTATAATCCTCCGGGCCGATCTGCTTTGACGCGTACCATCCGCGGAGATCCGTCCCGAAAATATGGGAACGAAAATCGAACATGGAGGAGAAATATCCCTTTTCTCCGATAAAGTCCGGAATCTCCTCTTCCTTCCCGTCGAAAACCTCTCCTACGGTAAAGGCATCATGAGGCTTAAAGCAAAGGTCCCGAAGCTCCGAAAGATACTCTCCAATACCGTTCGCCTCTCGAAGCATGGTTTGAATCGCACAAAGCCCATCCCGACGGTCCGCCGGGTAATCTCGAAAAGGCATCGCCTTTTTTATATTCATGATGGCATCGATACGAAAGCCGCCGATCCCGAAATCCAGCCACCAGTTAACCATCCTGTAGATTTCCTCCCTGACTTCTCTGTTGGTCCAGTTCAGATCCGGCTGTTTCCGATGGAAGGAATGAAGATAGTAAAGATCCGAATGTCCCGGAAGCTCAGTCCATACGGGACCGCCAAAGTAGGATCTCCAGTTGGTAGGCAGAGAACCATCCGGCTTTCTCTTCTCAATATAGAAATACCTCCCGTATTTTCCATAAGGATCTTCACACGCCCTTTTAAACCACTCGTGTTCATCAGAGCAATGATTCACCACAAGATCAAAAATCACAGAGATGTCCCGCTTCTTCGCCTTCCGGATCAGTTCCTTCATCTGCTCCATAGTGCCGAATCGCGGATCAATCCAATAGTAGTTCGCGATGTCATAGCCCTGATCTGCCAGCGGAGAAACATACATGGGAGAAATCCATAAAAGCCCGATTCCAAGATCCTTTAAATGGTCCAGCCGCGAAATGATTCCGGCAATATCCCCGATGCCATCATCATTACTGTCCTGAAAACTCTTCGGATAAATCTGATATGCGATTTTATCCTGCCACCAATGTTTCTTATCCATAATTTTTACTTCCCTTAGAATACATTTCCCTGAGCATTTATTGCCTCGGCGTAAAATACATGGAGACTGTATGGTTTTTTTTCAAACATTGTCCCTCTGTCATGCTCTTGACATATCAAGCCTTCTCCACCTTTTTCTGCAGATACCTTTACAGGTCTCCCAAAGTAATCTGTCTCTGACAGGCAATATCCCGACCATCTTGCCAGCTGTCTGCCGCTATGTTCTGTCAGGTTTCTGACAGAAATTCGATATCCCTTTCCCTGCGGATGAATTCCTAAAAGCTGCATATCTGCTCCGCAATCAGGAAGTCTGCCGCTTCGTACTGCATCATTGATTGCCGCGTCAGCAATGCCGCAGATCTTGTCTGCCGTTTCGCAGGCATAGGGAAATATTTTTTCTTCTTCGGATGGCTTGAAGTTCTTGATCACAAAGCGATACGTCAGATTTCCCTCTATCCACTGTGGAAAATTCGTCCCCCACATGTTATTAAACAGGTTGAAACAAAAAACCGGGTCCTGCTGCTCATACCGTTTTCTGAAATTGTATGTTTCATCCTCTCCAATGGACAGCAATAGGCTGTCCGGTGAGATAACCGCAACCGCCTGATCCTCTGCGCGTTTTCTGCGGTCGGTTTCTGTCCTTACACTCTTGGCAGGAAATGCACAGGCAAAATTCTCCAGTGCATAAAAACAATGGTTCGAATTTTCAGCAATATCTACAGCAGGATTGATGAGAATGCCGTTTTTATTGATTCGGAATTCTTTCTGATTCTCTCTCATAGGGATCAGGAAGGATCCCGCTTCTATATATGGAGTTGGCTGTTTGTTCAATAGATGCAGGGTAACGGAAAGTCCCTCCGTGATTTCTTCCGGGAAATGAATTCGGAGCCTGACAGTTTCTGCATTTCCATATTCATGAAAGCTTTCCGACTCTCTGAAGCTTCCTGTCAGGATCAAATCTCTGCCATCTGTTTCCCATTCCGAATACTTTACGGCAAAGCACTGCGTCTTGCATTCCGGATATCCCGACCTGCCGTTGTCCCGAATTCCCCATGTCGAAAAATGATAGGCATATTTCCGAAGGAATTCCGTCATCCTCTGTGTGCCGTAGCGATAATACAAATACCCGAAAACAGGCTTCCCTCTACGCTCTTCCAGCACCACAGTATCATCGATCGCCGAGCTCAGCCTCTTAATCACCCCCCGGCCGGTGTCAACAGTCAGCTTCCATGCACCTCCGGAAACAGAAATCAGACAACCCTCCCGATGGATTTTGAGTGATTCTGTCATGACTTGCCGATTCACATTATCTTCAATGCTTTTCGTTTTCAGTTTTTTCCGCATCTCAGATAAAGCCTTCTCTGCTTTTCGTGCTCTCTCTCTCTGCTCATTCCATGACTTTTCCATAAATGCATAGTGCAGATCTGTCATTCTGGCATGGTCAAATCTTCGCCGATCGTAGACTCTCTCCGCCGGATCAAGAAAGGTCTTAACATCTGCTCCCCAGGTGTGCTCACCGAATAAATGCATATTTTCATACCACAGGTATGATTCTGTTTCGATCTTAGAAAGCAGTCTCGGATCCTCCATCGCTGTTCTCAGATTCAATGCACGGAATTTCCGGCGCATTTCTCGAATTTCTGATATCTCCGCCGGATATGCTCCTACCCCATGAATCCACGTATCTGCCAGATCCCGGCGCACAGCAGGCAGCCCCGACAAATTGCATCGCTCCAATTCCTCCCAAAAATCATCCATTGTTCCGCAGATCACTTCGGCATCAGGATAACGATTCCGTACCTGCTCTTTCAATTCGATAATTCTCTCCGGCTGATCCGGACCGAAATTATCCATCGTCGGCATCAATGCCATCCACACCGGGAAAGACCATCCCTCCGGAGCTGC
Source organism: uncultured Oribacterium sp. (assembly GCA_963545355.1). GTDB lineage: Bacteria > Bacillota > Clostridia > Lachnospirales > Lachnospiraceae > Oribacterium. The sequence continues at coordinate 8,503 of CAUUIW010000006.1, forward strand.
AATACCGGAACCATATCCCCCCCTATGATACATCGTCAGAACCCTTCTGCCGGAAGCTGCTTCCCACCAAAATAATCCCGGAACCTCCGGAGGTGTCGCAAAATCATTGCAGCCTAAGTGCAAAAACCTTACACCGCCGGCGGCAAGCACTTCCGGAAGCATCAGGCCATGTCCGGGAACATCTGTCATCTTGGCAGTCCGCGGATACGGTTTCCCGTACCATTCCGACAGCTTTTTCGCATAGCGAAAACTTTCCAGATATTCTTCTTCACCGCAGAAGTCTGTATGCGAGGTAAACGCCAGTGCATGCCATGTAATCTGACCCTTCTCTATGAAATGCTCCAATTCTTTTTTCTGCTTCTCCCGGCAGTGCTTCAGAATATACATCAGAGGCCATGCCGGAAGTGTCCATACATAATGCAGTGTCCCCCAGTCCTCTGTTGCCCTGCAGGTTGCAAGCACTCTCTCAAGTATCGATCCCGTATATCCTTCCATCACCTCTTCAGCCAGATTCGTAAAGCCAATGTCAACGTGAGTTTTAAAAACCAGTATCACCTTTCGGATCATTTATACCTCCCGAACATACAGAGGATTGGAAATTAATACAGGCACCCTCACAATGACGGCTGATAAGCGGCGCCATACCGATACCCGCAGATACCCTTGCTCCGGCATGGAAAATATCGTTTCCGTGACTCCCTCCCGGCAAGGAAGGCTTATCTCCCGACCATTCCGCATAATCTCAATCTGATCCTCTCTTACAGTCCCCTGAATTACCGCGGTTACGTCTGTTCCCGCTTTAATTTCACTTCCCGGAAGGATCATCCTGCCCTCAGTATTTCTGTATTCAATCAACGGTCCCGTTTGTGAAATTGAAACAAATCCATTCCCCTGTTTCATGGCATCCAGAATGTCGGCTGCTGAACGGGATCTGGAATATAGAAACGTACAGGGCAGCGCCGGAACATGCCCGAACTCAAATCGATGAAAATCACTTCCGCCGATGATCGGAATATGTCTCCCCTTTCGAAGGAGGTTATCCCACCAGGAAACACACTGCAGATTCGCCGCCGGAGCCAGACTCCCATTCCATATTTCAACCATATCAAAAGAGAGATCAAATCCAAAATGCCAGCCGCAATTAGGGCAAAATGGATGATTGACGGATAACACTGCACCTTTACCGCGCGCCTCTTCCAGAACAGCATGCATCTCATCCGCCGTATTCGCCACAAAGCTCCTAAACGGTCTTTTCACTCCCAGCAAATTAAGATGTCCTCTATAATGCGTCCACTCCACCCCCGGAATCACTGTTACGTCAGGATCCGAAAAGAGACGGTCATTGTCTGCGTAATTGTTGTGATCCGTGATACAGATGTAGTCAAGCCCCTGTGTTCTTGCAATTATTTTTAACTGTTCTCTGCTGAGACTGCCATCTGATACGAGCGAATGCATATGCGTATCGCCACGAAGCAATCGAATCCTTTTCTCCGTGAATTGAATCGTGTAAATAACTTTGATCCCTTCCTCCGGTACATGATATGCCCCCAATATAATCTGCCAATTCCCCGGGTTCAGTTTCACTGTTTCAAATCCGGGACAACTGCTCCGCTCCGAAATCAGAAGTTCCTTTCGGTCAGATCCCGCCCAGCCTATGAATGCCCCCAAACTATCATTCAATCCGATATCAATAATGGACCTTGACCTGTCATAATCATAGGAAATCCGAAATTCTTCCATGTCTGCCGGTACAGCAAAAGGAATCCTCAGATACCGTCCCTCTTCCTCTTTTTTCACGAACCTTTCCACTTTTATTGTCGCGCCATCCATCCGTCACCCCTTTACAGCCCCTATACTGATTCCGCTTAACAGAAATTTCTGGGCGAACACATAGATAAGAAGAAGCGGAACGGTTGTGATGATAATCGCTGCCATAATCGCATTATCGGGCACCACCGCCGTCCCGGACGTCACTTCCGTATTCAGAATCATCTGCTTCAGCATTACCGGCAGGGTATACAGTCTCTCCTCCGTAACCAAGGTTGCCGGCAGCATGATAGAGTTCCAGCGCGCCACGTACTCCATAAAAAATACGGTTGCCAGCCCCGGAAGAGAAATGGGGAGATATATCCCGACAAAGATACTCATTTCACCCGCTCCGTCAATCCTCGCAGCCTCTTCCAGCGTATATGGCACTGTCTGAAAATAATTACGCATCATCATGATGCTGAATCCCGAGATCAGACCATTCAGTATAAGCCCTGTATAGGAATTCAGAAGATGCAGCTGCTTATTCAGCTGATACACAGAAATTAATGTCAAATCTCCCGGAACCATCATAGTCAGCAGGATAAAAGAAGAAACGGCATTTCTAAACGGCAATTCTTTCTGAATCAAAACATACCCTGCCAACGCAGCCAAAAATACCTGTATTACCGTTCCCACCGATGTCACAAAAAAAGAATTCAAAAAAGGCTTCCCCAACTTTGTAACCTTAAGGACATATTCAAAACCTTCAAGGCTGAATTCCCGCCACCAGAGTTTCAGCCCTGAGCTTCCAGAATCCAGAGTGCCCGATGTTCCCACAACAAAAACATTCCACATCGGTAAGACCATAATTATTGTTGTGATCAACGCGAGGACAACAAATAGGACTGCCCATCCGCCCCTGAGATTGTTATCCAGTTTTTTTCTCATTTCTATGCCTCCTCAATCATAAATCTGATCATAGCGAAGCAGTTTCCGGACAATCTGCGTAATTGCAAGTGTAGCGATTAAAACAACTGTCGCTGCAGCTGTTGCCTCGCCAACGTTAAATTTCAGAATGCCCTGCTCATAAATCAGGTATAACAGATTTTTGACTCTGTCACTGATGGAAGCATTCATCATGACAAAAATTTGATCAAAATTCCGCAGAATTCCCATGACGGAAAGGATCGTTACAACCTTCATCGTCGGGACAATAACCGGAATTGTTATGTACTGAATCTGCTGAATTCGACTGGCACCGTCAATCCGGGCCGCCTCGTACAACGTATCGTCAATAGCTATCATGGAAGCCATGAACAATGCCGCGAAATAACCGCTGCCCTTCCATGCCCCGGTAAAAATCATAACAGACCGGGCATATCTGGTTTCGGCCATAAAGGTAAGCGGAATATATGCTGTTCCCCGAATCAAGCGCAGGATACCATTTATCATTCCTGTCGGAGATAAAATCGTAACCCATACCCCGCCAACAACCGACCAGGAAAGCAGGTAAGGAATAAAGGTCACGGTTTGAAACACGGAACGCAGTATCTTTTTTCTAAGCTCATTCAAGATCAGTGCTGTCAGCAGGCCCCAAATAAATTGAAAAATAAAAGTTCCGCCTCCAACAATCAAACTGTTGGCAAAGGCCTTGCGATACTGAGGATCCATAAAAACAGTTCTATAATTTGCCATCCCGACAAATTGCGAATTTCCCAGCAGCCTTACTTTCTGAAAACTTTTAAATATGCCAAGAATCAACGGGTAATATGAAAAAACCAGAAAATACACCAGTATCGGAATCAGCATAAAATAAATGTCCCGAAAACGTTTCAGTCTTTTAAAAAATTTCTTGTTTTTCATGCCTTTATTCCTTTAAAAATTTCCTCCCGTTAAAGCAGAGAAGAAACGGACTGCTTTAACGGGAGGAAATGACCGGTATCACCGATCTGTCACACCACGCTCCACTAATTCGGAACGCATATTCTTCAGGCCATCTTCTACGGAAACTTCATCCTTGATCATCTGAATCCCCCATTTTCCGACGATTTCCTTATAATCGGATTCATTCGGAATAATCATATCAATAGAAGCATATTTGCCATAACTGAGTGCCTCTTCGACTCCACCGGCATAAGGGAAAAGCGGCTTATAATCCTTATAGATCGGAAACGGAGCGCCATGATCATTTCCATGTTTTTTCCCAATCTCTGTTTGAGTATACTGCCCCTCAGAGCCTTCGTAGTCATAGCCCTCGATGCCCGCTGACAGGAGATTTCCGCCTTCCTGCGTTGCAAAATATTCAAGGACTCTCACAGCTCCGTCAACATTCTCCGCATTGGCAGGAACTGCAAACAGGCTGGCGGATCCCTTGCCCAGCATATAACTTCCATCCGGTGTCTTCAGTCCGGGAAGAGAGGCTATTTCGTAATCACTTGTCGGCACACCTGCAGCTTCCGCATTAGAATTATGAAGTCCGATCCATGCCACCCAATCCGCAGTTACAGCTGTCTTCTGAGAAGGAGCCTCCATCTTGGCACGCATATCCTTCGTCTTGTCCACAAAAGATGCCGGATCCAGAAGCCCCTCGCTATACAGCTTCTTGAACCATTCCCAAACCGGAGCTGCAGAATCTTCCGCATACGGAGCATACTTCTTCCCATTTTCGTCCTTTACAACCCCCTCCTTGGCACCAACGGCGGCAAAATATGGCTGCAAATCCCAGGCCTGAGAAATCACGGCATTCAACGGATAAAAATCCGCATCTGTGTTAGAATCTTTCAAGGCTCTGAGCATTTTATAATAGCCATCGAAACTGGGCTCAACTGTCTTATAGTCAATCCCCGCCTTCGCAAGAAGTGTCTTATTCACACCGACGACACGATGAACTTCCTTCTTGTTAAAACCGGCATAAACCTTTCCCTCAATCAGGATATCCTCCCATTCCTGCGGGTCAATATGGTTCTTGAGGATATCCGAGTTTTCCACATAGGACGTGATATCTTTCAGAGCTCCCTGCTCAACTAGACTTGCATATTGGGAGGCATTGACATAAACCAGATCATAGCTCTCCCCGGCACCTAATTTTTGCATCAGGACCTTATCGTAGTCAGAAGCAGGCTTCTCCATCGATACATTAAGCCCGGTTGCCTCGGAAAGTGCCTTTTCGAACAGTTTCATTTCTTCGTCATCCTTTCCGCCCGTTACACCGGAAAGAATTTTTACATCACCACCTGCCGGCTTTGTTGCAGATTCTGTTGTCTGAGATTTCGTTGTCTCTGCAGGCTCTGACCCGGCTGAGCCTCCACACCCGGTAAATACAGCGGCTGTCAGCACAACAGCCATCGCGATGCTTATCCGGAATTTTTTCATATCGCTTCCCCTCCTTTGATTTATTCACAGTTCACTTTTCAGACGATCTTTATTTTCCACGTCCTTTTCTGATAGTTCATAATATAGCACGGAGAGGATATGTTGTAAATATCACTTAATATGTTTTATATATTTTATAATGCATTCAATGTAATTCATCCTGCTTTATATACTATTTTATTTCTCTTGGGATTTATTTGCTTCACAGAGAATTCCCGGTATCCGGTAGTCTGTCGTTTCCATCATTGATTTTCCCTCAAATTGCTTTTCAAGGACTTCCATCGTTTTCTCTGCCAATAATCTTTCATTTTGCCTGACATGCGTTATATAACAGTTGCCCGGCGACATATAATCTTCATCAACGCAGCAGGCATCAATACATGACAGAAGCTGTGTCCGGGATAAAGGAAGCTGCCTGAGGAATCCGTATTCTTCGAAAACGAGACCGTCCATATCCGGATTTGCACGGATATATTCCAGAATCTGTCGACCTGCCTGAGCATCCAGGCAGTCAGAGTACACTCCCAGCTCAGAGCTCGGACTTAATCTGCATTCCGGCATTTCCGCCAATCCAAAGCGCTGTATATTCTCCCTGAAACCATAATTTCTGGCCTTAACAGATGATGTGTAAGCATCATCGACCGTCACGTAGCCTATTTTCTTTCTTCCCCGGCTGATTAACCAGCGAATCAATGCAGCCATGGCCTCGTGATTATCTGTATGCACACTTGCCACCGGTATCCCCTTCATCTGTTTATCGAACAGAATCACCGGTCTCTTTTCCAATACCAAGCGAAGAATTTCTGTACTGTAATATATTCCATGACATGGCATGCAGATAAAACCGTCAACCTTTTTTTGCTTCAAAAACATAATTTCTTCGTTTTCCCGTTGACGACTCCCAAGAGAAAAACGAACAAGGAGCCGATACCCCTTCTTCAAGGCCGCTTCATTTAACGCATATAAATAGTCCAGACCAAAGCAGGAGGAAACATGCTCCATGACAACACCGATTGTTTTTCCGCTTTCTCCATCTCCGGCTTCCCGCTCCGGCTGTACCGTAGGATCCTCCGGAATATTCCGACCGAGTACAAAATTGCCGTGTCCTTTGATTCTTTCAATATAGCCGTCATCTTTTAAAGCATTTAATGCCGCATTGGCGGTAATCATGCTTACACCATAATCTTTCGCCAATTCGGCCGCTGTCGGAATACTCTCCCCAGTATCCCGTCTTCCGGCCTTTATACTTTCCTGAATATCCCTGTATATTTTCTGATATAGATATTTCCCTTCCTTCATCATCGCACTCCTCTCGAAACGTCCATGTCATTGCCGTCACAAATCTTCTTTCTTCTCTATAATGTAAAATATATTATATGCCATGTCAATATACGGCACTTTCTGTATAATATACTATACAGAAAGTGCCGTATATTTCCGGTATTCATGACTCAAAGCACAGCAGAAATGACGCTCTTACCGATATCAAAGCAAGGACAGGGAAACCGTGCCGTTCAGGTCCTCAATATATTTATTTTATAAGAGCTGAAATACAGGTTGATTGACTACGCTCTTCCGCTGCATCCAAACAGACGCATTTTTTCTTTTACGGTTTCTTTTATCGCATCCGTACCGGGCTGGTACATGGGGCGGGGATCATATCCCTTGCCTGTCTGTGCTTTTCCGGAGGCAACATATTGACAGGTGGCTTCGGAGAAAGCAAGGTTCAATTCCGTGTTCACATTGATCTTGCATATTCCCTCACGGATCGCAGCTTTAATCTGCTCCTCCGGAATACCGGTGCCTCCATGAAGCACCAGCGGCAGATCTCCGACAGCAGCCTTGATCCGTTTCAGCTGTTCCAGATTCAATCCTTCCCAGTCTGCCGGGTAGACGCCATGAATATTTCCGATTCCCGCCGCGAGAGCATCCACCCCCAGCTCGCAGATCCTCTTACACTCTTCCGGATCAGCCAGCTCCCCCTGAGAGGTGATGCCATCCTCCGTTCCTCCGATGCCACCGACTTCTGCCTCGAGGGAAAGTCCCTTCTGATGCGCCAGCTCTGCAAGCTCTTTCGTCCTTTGAGTGTTTTCTTCAAAAGGCAGATGAGAACCGTCAAACATAATGGAGCTGTACCCTGCCGCCACACTGTCCAGACATCCCTGATAGCTGCCATGGTCCAAATGCAGTGCCACCGGAACAGTGATTCGCAGCTCCTCTACCAATCCCCTGATCATCCCCGCCACCGTTTTTGTGCCGCCAAGCCACGGCAGTGCGGCATCTGTGGATGCGATAATCACCGGAGAATGCTCCTCCTCCGCAGCCGTGAGGATTGCCTTCGCCCACGGCAATCCCAGGACATTGAAATGGCCGACAGCATAATGTCCTTTCTTCGCTTCTTCCAGCATTTCTTTCATTGAAACGATCATATTATTTCCTTTCAAAAATATCCCTCTGAAATCACTCTCAGAGGGACAGCTTTTCACATTAAGAGAATATACGGATTAACGAAAACATTTTGATGCGATACCGCGTAAATCCGGCGGAGAAAACACCGAATCCAGTGTTTCCTTAAGCATTCATCAGAATCCGTGATTTCATTTTACTCCCACAGTTTCCGATACAGCTCCATCAGTGCTTCCTTGGAAACTTCACGCATGGTATTCTGCGGGCTGCCGCTGACCATGGCATCTTCTGCCATCTTGTCAATCGCCCGGAAAAACTCATCACGATTGACGCCGTACTCCTCCATCGTCGGGATCTCCATCTCCCTGACAAGCTCAAGAGAAGCCTTCAGGAACTTCTCTGCGGCAAGCTGATCCTCATCCTCCGCGGAAGCAACACCGATAGTGCGGCCAAGAACCGCAAAACGATCATAGGCTCCGGAAAGGGCATAGCTTATGCATACACCGAAGAGCATGGAATTTGACAGTCCATGGGGGATATGGAACATCGCCCCGATCGGACGGCTCATGCCGTGGATGATGGTGACAGAGGCATTATTGAACGCGATTCCTGCCTCGAGAGCCGCGATACTCATCTGTACTCTTGCCTCCACGTTCTTTCCGTCATGGAACGCGAGCGGAAGATTATGGTAGATGCGCTTTACCGCAGAAAGCGCAAAGGTATCCGACAGAGACTGGGCCTTTCTGGATGTGAATGCCTCCACACAATGGCAGTACGCATCCAAGCCGGTATTGGCGGTAACCTTGGGCGGTGCTGTCATGGTGAACTGCGGATCAATGACGGCGATCTGCGGAATCATGCACTCTCCGCCCAGGAGCATCTTTACATTGGTCCTGGTGTCGCTGATGATGGTATTCTTGGTGGCCTCAGACCCTGTGCCGGCAGTGGTCGGAATCGCCACCATATTCGGCATGTCGAGTTCTATTTTCTTTCCCATGAAGTCTGCGATATCACAGTTTCCGACCGCGCAAGCACCGATCGCCTTCATGGCGTCAAGACAACTTCCGCCGCCGATCGCTACCAGAAAATCGCAGTTTTCCGCCCGATACACTTTAAGCCCCTCTTCGATCATCAGATTGTTGGGTTCCCCCACGATATCCTGATAGATCGCATAGGGCATTGCCGCCTTCCCGAGAGCGTCCTCTACCTTCCGGCAGTTGCCAAGCTCCACCATCACCGGATCGGTAATGATAAGCGCCTTTTTCCCGAGTCCCTTCAGAAGCTCTATCGATTGATCGAGAGCCCCTTCTCCGGTAAGAATGCGTGCAGGAACATTAAATTCTCTTGCCATAGTTTCTCCTTTTTAGAAAGTTACCTCTTCCATCCAAAGATATTTTTCATCCACATTTCGATCTGTCTGCAGCCAGGGGTTGCCCTCCAGATGGCGGATCATCCAGCAGGTATACATCTGGTAGCCCGGAGCCACTGCCTGCGGATGAAGCTGTCCGCCGGGAATGGCAGAAAAGCTGCCGTCGACGCTCTTGAATACCCGGTCCCCTACAAAGCTTGCGCCAAAGCCTTCCGAACGGTCGAACTTGAAGTAATAGGTTTCCGGCTGCGGATGTCTGTGGGGCAGATAACCGGACCAGTTTCCCCGGTCATTCATGACCTCACCGAGGACCATATTGGACTTCGGCTCGATATCGTGGTCAATAATGGTATTGACCCGTCTCTTGGCAACATTGCCAAACTTTCCGACAGAAGAATATTTCCAGGGCGCCTCCTCCGGATGATAGAGATGCGAAGCAAACACCGCATCGTTCTTAGTGCACTGAACGAGAATCTCACTGTCTTCTTTGGCAGTCACGGTAATCTTTACCGCTGTCGGAACATGAAGCGCATAGGGACCTTCCGTAAAAACACTTTCTCTTTTTGCTTCCTCCTCTTTTCCTTCCCACTGATAGCTCACACTTCCGCTCAGAAGAAGAACCGCCGTTTCTTCCCCCGTTCTTTCAAAGCTTCTGGAGCCGCCTTTCCTGATCCGATAGACTCTGATGTCCATCAGCATATCCGAATAGGCTCCATCATAGGTTGTCAAAATCTTCTCTCCCTCTTCGGAAAATGTCGGATATCCAAATACTTTCTTTTCCACAACGCTCTCCTTTAATCTGTATATTTCCGCCTCTATCAATACTTCCTTGCTTCCTCGCGGTGCTTCATCACTTTTTCACATGCCTCTCTCACGCTTTCTTTCTCGGAAGTTGTCGCGATGCCCACATTCCACCAGGAATCATAGCCGTCCGTCATGGTCTTCGGCACAATCTTCAGATCAAAAAGGCAGGCGACATTCTGCTTCTTCGAATCTAAAATTGCATCTCTCAGCTCTTCGACACTGGTGCAGCGGTAGCTCTTCATGCCAAAGGCCTCGCCGAACTTTGTATAGTCGACAGGGATCAGGTCTCCGGTCGGTTTTTTGCCGTCGGTGTAACGGAACTCGGTAGCAATGCTGCCAATGCCATGTGTCATTTCAAGATTGTTGATACATCCAAATCCGCAGTTGTCAAAAATCAGAATATTGGTTTTCTGCCTCTCCTGCATGATGGTGCCGAGCTCACTGTTCAGCATCTGAAACCCGCCGTCGCCAATCACGGTATACTCCTCATGCTCCGGCTCCGCCATCTTGACGCCGAGGGAGGCGCCGATCTCATACCCCATGCAGGAATATCCGTATTCCACGTGATATCCGCCCCTCTTATCTGTCTGCCACATTCTCTGGAGGCAGCTCGGGAGAGAGCCTCCGGCAGTGATGATATTCGCATCCTTATCGATAGTTGCACGGATGGTCGCGATTGCTGCGGTCTGAGTGAGAGAGCTTCCGTAGAGCTTGACATACTCCGGAACGGTTCTCGGATCACGTGCCTTGATTATGGGTTCAAACTCTGTGCCGGTGCATACGATGCCGCCGAGTCTCTCCATCTCCTGATCCCACGCCTTCTTAGCTGTCGTAATTTCGTCGGTATAAGCGGAAACATAGTTCGCGTCTCTTAACTTCAGCGTAAGAGCCTTGATGGTTTCTCTGGCATCTCCCACAGCCTTCACCGCATCACACTTATATGCATGATAACGGTTATTATTAATGGTAACAAAACGAACACCCTCTCTCCGGAACAGCCACTTGGACGCCGTAGTAAAGTCAGAAAGTCTGGTCCCGACAGCAATCACCACATCTGCCTTTGCTGCGATCTGATTGGAGGCGAGGGTTCCCGTGACACCGATGCCGCCCAGACAGTAGGGATGGCTGGAAACACAGGCACTCTTTCCTCCCTGCGTCTCTCCAAAGGGAATATGGAACTCTTCGCAGAATCTTTCAACTTCTTCCCCGGCAAAGCTGTACTTCACACCGCCGCCGACAATGAGGATCGGATGCTCCGCTCCTTTGATAACCGCTGCGATATCCTCCAGCTCTTCCTCTACAGCCGCAGGCCTCGTAATTCTGTGAACACGCTTCACAAAGAAGCTTTCCGGATAGTCATAGCTCTCACCTTCAACATCCTGCGGAAGCGCGATAGCTACCGCTCCGGTTTCTGACGGGTCTGTCAGAGTACGCATTGCGTTAATGAGGGCTGTCATGATCTGCTCCGGGCGCTGGATACGATCCCAGTACTTGGTGACCGGCCTGAAAGCGTCATTGGTCGTCGTCGCCAGACTGCTGCTCTGTTCCAGCTGCTGAAGCACCGGGTCCGGCTGACGGCTGGCAAAGGTGTCCGCCGGGAAGCAGAGCAACGGGATATTATTTACTGTCGCGGTGGCGCAGGCGGTAATCATATTGGCTGATCCCGGTCCCACGGAGGAGGCACAGGGGATGATTTTCAAGCGATTCGCCTGCTTGGCATAGGCGATAGCGGTATGGCACATCCCCTGCTCATTCCGACCCTGCATAACACGGAGAGAGCCCGGGTTGGTATCCAGGGCTTCGCCGAGTCCCACGGCGATCCCGTGTCCAAAGATGGTGAAGAAGTTCTCTACAAACTTAATCTCCTTCCCATCGATAGCTACATACTGATTGTCCAGAAACTTTACAATGGCCTGCGCCGTCGTCAAATGTACTCTCTTTTCCATGGCTCACCTCTCATACTCTGGCGATCATCTCGCCAAACCTATCCTTCTCTTCCTTAATGAATGCCTTGACAGCCTCCGTATCCGGCAGATCATCGGAACAGTTGTTGCTGCGAACCATCATAGATGCCTCCGCGGAGCCAAACTCCAGACAATCGATAATATCCCATCCGCTGAAAAGTCCGAAGAGGAAGGCAGCGCCGTAGCCGTCTCCGCCGCCAAAGCCCTTTCTGGCATCCACCGGGAACGGCTTGATGCTGAACTTCTGCCCATCGTCCGTATAGGCTGTGGAGCCCTGCATGCCGTGCTTGATCACGAGAAGCCTTGCTCCCTTACTCTGCCAGTAATCCGCAGATTCCTGATCTGTCATTCCCGGACGGATCAGTCTCTCCGTTAAGTCAAATTCCTCACGGGAGCCCATGATAATGTCCGCCATATTGGCAACCGCCGCATAGTAAATGGAGATTTCGTCCTCATTCTTCCAGTTATAGGCTCTGTAGTCGATATCAAAGATCAGCAGCGTTCCGTTCTTTCTGGCAAGGCTGGCTGCCTTCAGCGCAGCCTCTCTGGACGGGCTCTCACAGAGAGCGGTCCCGGAGATCAGAAGCGCCTTGCTGTCTTTGATATATTCTTCGTCAATATCTTCGACAGAAAGCTGAAGATCCGCCGCCATATTACGGTACATGAGAATATAGCTTTCCTTCTCGGAAAGCATCTCCGTAAAGGTCAGGCCCAGCTTTTCACCGTGAGTACATCTGGTGATATGAGAAGTATCAATCCCCCTCTCATCAAAATACTCCGTAACATAGTCCCCGAACTGATCCTCGGAAACCTTACCCAGAAAGCCCATCTTCATCCCGTGTTTGCTGCACCCCACAGAGATATTCGCCGGAGATCCCCCCACAAACTTTTCGAAGTAGTGCACATCCTTGAGCGGCTTGAACTCCTCTTTGACCTTGTCGCTGTAAGCCGGGTTAAAGTCGATGGCAACACGTCCCAGACAAATCAAATCCAGCCTCCGGTCCTCTGCCAATTTCAGAAATGCCATTTTATTTACCTCCATTTTTTATCTGCCGTTCTCACTACTTTGCGTGCTTTTATTCTGTTCTTATTCTATCACTGTGCACGCACACACTCAAGCAAAGTATCGCCCTTTTCCTTATTTTCATCAATTTTATGCGTCCTCGTGACTCAATTCCTTTTTCCCCAGATCCAGATAATGAATGGCATGACTCAGATTATAACTGTTCTTGATACGGATCTCCGTCAGCCAGTGCCGCTCTTCGATCTGATAGTTCTGGGTAAAATAATATGCCAGAAGCTTGATGGGCATATACCCCTGATAATAGCCGTTCTGGTCTATCAGAAAATCCACGGCTCCGTCCATGAGAAGCTGCTCTGTAACCTTGGTCTGATCATAGACAATAACCTTCGGCCGCTTCTCGAGATTCATTTTCTGAAATGCCCTGGCAATGCCGCGCTGTCCGCCGGAACAGATCAGGATGCCCTGAAGATTCGGAAGGGTCAGAAGTGCATTGCTGACAATTTTTTCCACCTCCGCTTCATCATCAAAGCTTGCCTGAACATTGGCGATCTCCAATCTCGGGCAGATCCTTCGCAGCTCCGAAACGAAACCCTCCACACGGTTGCTGTTGGCAAAATTCGCAAAATGACCGATGACAATCAGAATGGAGCCGCTCTGCTCCGTGATGGACGCCATAAGCCCTGCCGCTACCAGGCCGCTCTGCCGATTATCCATACCCACAAAGCAGGTACGTTCTATGGCAGCGGTATCCGAGTTAAAGGTCACTACCGGAATATGCTTCTCCCGTACCAGATCATTTAAATGAGCAGCAATTTTTTTACTCTCCACCGGCATAAGCGCGAGAGCATCCATTCCCTCTGCCTCCAGCTCCCGGAGGAGCCGGAGCTGTTCCGATTCATCCACCGATTCGCCCCGCCGCAGAATCACTTCGACGTTCCAGCTCTTATAATAGTTCTTTGCATTTTCGATACCCTTCAGGATATCCTCCATAAAAGAGGCAGAAGACAGCTGTGTGATCACCCCGATACGATAGTGCTTCTGTTGCCGCATTGCCTTTTTTTCACTTTTTACGACATAACCAAGCTCCTGCGCAATGGCAAAGATTCGCTTAGAGACTTCCGGCTTCACCCGCCCTCTTCTGTTGAGAACACGATCCACCGTTCCTCTGGAAACTCCCGCCAGTTCACCAATCTGTTGCATCGTTACAGCCATACTGCCTTAACCCTCTCATCCTGTTAATATCTCCAGATGCTGATATCACTGTGATTTCGGTATCTGACTCTGTCTCCCGCCGGAAGCTTGCTCACCGGCGGGGATACAGCCTTATTTCACACAATTTCCCCAATGATACCAAAAGGGAACCTTTCGGTTCCCTCCCTGAATCATCCAAGTGTTACTATCTTGCCTTCCCGGAAGGACTTCGTCATCGCAAAGCAGGCTTCTGTCGCTCTGGTTCCGTCCCGAACAGAGATGTCCGCTTTCTCTCCCGTCTGAATGCAGCGGATAAATTCCTGCATCTCTCTCCGGTAAGCCTCCTCGAACCTCTGCGGAAATCCCTCAACGCACTCCACCACTGCACCGCTGGAATTATAAAGCATTGCCAGATTCTTTGCCGGCACCGGACTCACACGAATGGAGCCCTCCGTCCCGACAATCTCCGTCTCGATATGATAGCCGTGCGGCGCGGTCCTCCCCACGTGAAGAAGGGCTGCTGCACCGTTCTCAAACTGAAACATCGCGATACCCGTCTCATTGTCTCCGGCTTCCGTAAACTCCGGATGCTTAAAGGTACAGCCCGAAGCGTATACCGACTTCACCTCTGCTCCCAAAAACCATCTCATGAGATCCACATCGTGGCTTGCCATATCAATGAAAATACCGCCGCTGGTCTTCGCAAACCTGATAGAACCCTCCACCAGAGCCTCTGGATCAATTCCGGTGGCTTTGACAAGATAGGGCTTTCCAATGGCCCCTTCCTCGATTTTACGCTTCGCGTATTGGTAACTCACATCATATCTTCTCATAAAGCCGAGAAAAAAAATCTGATTCGGATGCGCAGCAACGACCTTTTCCGCTTCCAGACATTCTTCCACGTTGACGCCCAGCGGTTTCTCCGTGAAAACGTGAAGCCCCTTCTCCAGCGCCTTTCTGATCTGCTCACAGTGAAGTCCGCTGCTGGTAACGATAGCGACGGCATCCAGCTCCGCCTTATCCAGCATCTCCTCATACTCGGTATAGAGCTTTTCCACTCCGAGATGCTCCCCTGCATAGTCAAGCTCTGCCGGAACAATGGAGCAAGCTGCTGTGAGTCTTGCGCCGGGAATATGATAAGCCAAATTTTCCGCATGTACCTTGCCGAGTCTTCCCAGACCGGCAATACCTACACGAACTTCTTTCATGTCCAGCTCCCTCCTTTACTTTGCAGCCTTTCTTCTGGCGTCCGCTTCCATCTTTGCTCTGAAGACGTCGAGAAGGACGGCGCCGATAATCACAAGCCCCAGCACCAGATTCTGCACCGCGGAGGTCACGGAAAGAAGCGTGAATCCGTTGCGGAGAACGGCGATGATAAGTGCACCGAGGATAGTTCCGAGCATGGTTCCTTTGCCGCCCATGAAGGAAGCACCGCCTATGATGCAGGCAGCAATCGCATCTGTATCATAGGGCTGAATCGCATTGGCACCATTACAGATTCCGGAACGTCCGATCGAAACGATAGCCGCAAGGCCGGCGATGAAACCGGAAAAGGTATAACAGAAGGTCAGGACATTGGCAGAATTGATACCCGCAAGTCTTGTTGCCTCCATATTTCCGCCGGCACAGTAAATAGAACGTCCCAGTGAGGTTCTCGTCAGCATGATATGAAGGATCACATAGATGACAAGAACAAAGATGAAGCTGATCGGGAATCCGCCGATGGTTGCCGAGCCCAGCCACATCAGAGAGTCGACACCGCCGTCAGAGAAAGAAATCATCTGAGATCCGGTAACGATGAGGGCTGCGCCCCAGAGTACATTCTTCATTCCCAGAGTGGATACGAAAGGATGAGGCAGATGCAGTCTCGTCAGAAGAAGTCCATTAATCATGCCAAATGCCGCTCCGCTCAGAAGCGCAATCAGAATCAGCAGCGGCACACTATGGACTCCCGCCTTGACCAGAGCACCTACCAAGCAGGCGGAGAAAGTCGCCACCGCACCGACAGAAAGATCGATTCCTGCCGTGATCAGGGCAAGCAGCATGCCTGTGGAAAGCAGCGCATTGAAGCTCGTCTGCTTCAGAATCGACATGAGATTGTTGTAGGTCAGGAAGTTCTTCGAAAGAACCGCCAGAATCAGGCAGAGAATCAGCAGCGCGCCGATCGTGCCGATATAGCTTACTAAACCGCTCGACTTTAATTTGTTCTTCATAGTATTTTCCCCCACGTTCCTTAACTGACTTCCCAAGCCGCCTGCATGATAGCCTCCTGACAGAAGGCATCCTCGTCTCTCGACATGCTTCCCGTGATTCTTCCGTCTCTCATAACAATGATACGGTCACTCATACCCAGCAGCTCCGGGAGCTCTGAGGAAACCATGATAACGCATTTTCCCTCCTTCACCAGCCTGTTGATGATCTGATACACTTCGACTTTGGATCCAACATCGATTCCCCTTGTCGGTTCGTCAAAGATATAGATCTCCGCCTTGGTGTTCAGCCATTTGGCGATAACGACCTTCTGCTGATTTCCGCCGGAAAGCTGCCCCACTGCCTCATCAATGGATGTCGCCTTGATACTCATGCTCTCTATATTGTTGTTGCAGTCCTTTTCGATCTTTCCATCATCCAGAAGAAAGCCTTTTCTATAATGCCGAAGATTTGCCAGAGTCATGTTGTTCCGGATCGACTGCGCCAGTACCAGTCCCTGTCCTTTACGATCCTCGGTAAGGAAGGCAATTCCCTCACGGATCGCATCCTTCGGCGCCGTAATGCTGACTTCCTTCCCCTTAATATAAATCTTTCCACCGTCAATTTTATCCGCCCCAAATATAGCTCTCATGGTTTCGGTTCTGCCGGCACCGACCAGTCCCGAAAATCCCAGAACCTGTCCGCCGTAGGCTTCAAAGGATATCCCGCGGAGCACACCGTTCTCCTGAAGATCTTCTACCTTCAGGAAAGGCTCTGCGGATCTCTTTCCCAGCTCCTTCGGATAGAGGTTGTCCAAAGATCTGCCGACCATTGCCTTGATCAAGGAAGCATTGTCCCAGTCCGCGATATCCCTCGTATCAATATATTCCCCGTCCCGAATAACGGTAACTCTGTCACACAGCTCGAACAGCTCTTCCAGCTTATGTGAGACAAAGATAATTCCCAGTCCTTTATCTCGTAGTTCCCGGCAGGTCTTCATGAGCTGTGCCGTCTCCTTCTCACCAAGGGATGAGGTTGGCTCGTCCATGATGATGACCTTGGCATTGGCAAGAACCGCCTTTGCGATCTCGATCATCTGCTGTACGCCCATACCGAAGGTACCGGCAGCTTTACTGGGGTCTACGTCCTGTCCCAATGACTTCATCGTATCTGCTGCGATCTGATTCATCTTCGCATAGTCTAAAAGGACACCCTTTCTGATCCATTTGTTGATAAAAATATTGTCAGTGACACTGAGTAGTTTTTCAGTGTTTAATTCCTGATATACACAGGCGATTCCCGCCGTGATTGCTTCCTCCGGATTTCTGAAGTGGCGCTCCTGACCGTCAACAATAATCTGTCCCTCATCCGCCTTATGTACGCCCGTCAATACCTTTAGTAAAGTTGATTTTCCCGCGCCGTTCTCGCCGATCAAACCCAAAATCTCTCCGGGCTTCACATTCAGCTGCATCTCGCGGAGGGCTACCACGCCGGGAAATCTCTTGGTGATTCCCTTTAGTTCCACCACATACTCACCCACGGTCTCCTCCTTCCCTTTTTCTCGTTCTTGTCATATGAGGCTGGCAAGCACCGCCTCCCAGCCTCATACAATTAAATCACCACTTCCGAAAAGAATTACTTTACACTCTCAAGGTACTTGTTCAGGCTGTCCAGTCTCTCCTGTGCATTGCTCTTATCTACAACAGAGCATCCGGAATCCATGAACTTGTCGAGAGTCTCCCCGTCAAGAGCCTTGACAGCAGCTTCAACCGCCTTATAACCCATATCATATGCCTCCTGCGCAACAGACATGGTCTCTTTTCCGTCCATGATTGCCTGGCAGGCAGACTTGATACCGTCAAAGCCGATAAATACCGTATCCTTATAGGCCTCATTTCCTGCGGCAGCCTTGGCTGCGCCCATAGCGGTGTCATCGTTGTTACAAACGATGATGGATATACCCTCCGGATGGTTCTGCATGATGGATTCCATGCTGGTAACCGCCTTGTCTGCAACACCGTCCGCATACTGTGTCTCATTGGAAAGGAACTTTCCTCCGGCTGCTTCAACACCCTCCTGATAGCCCTTCAGACGAGCACCTGCAGTCTGGTCGCCCTGAACGCCGGAGATCGCGATTGCCGTGATCTCGGTCGCACCGGCTGCCTTCGCCGCCTCAACCGCCTTCTGTCCTCCAAGCTTTGCCGCATCTTCGTTGGAAGTGCCCACGAAGCTGAGAACCTCCGGCGCGTTAATGTTGGTATCTACCGCAATGATCGGCTTCTTCTGTCCGGAGATCAGATTTGCCGCCATATCGGACTGCAGCGGTGCAATGACGAAAGCGTCATAATTTCCGGAGTTAAGATCTGTCTCGATCATATTCTGCTGCTCATCATAGGCCGTCTCCGAGGTTGCCCCCTTGACATCCACCTTGACTTCCGGATGATCCTTGCTGTATGCCTTGGCGCCGGCCAGCACATAGCTCCAGTACTCGGAAGAGGTAGTCTTCAGAATGACGTCGATACTGTAAGACTTTCCTGCGCCGGAGCCATCCGCTGCCGCAGCTGTGGTTCCGTCAGCCTTTGCAGCTTCGGTAGCTGCCGCCGTTGTCGTCTTGGAAGAAGATGCTCCTCCGCAGCCAACCAGTCCTGCTGCCATGACAGCTGCCATAGCCAATGCAATGATACGTTTCTTCATAAAACTTTCCTCCTTAAAATATGTTGAGAACTATACTTAAGTTCTTTTATACTTCGAAAGGCAACTTTATTTCTCGATCTCATCCAGTCTGACAGCGCGTCCCTCAAGAAGAGATTTTCTTGCCGCAATTGCGATACGTACCGGCTCAAGACCATCTTTACCGTTGACCGGTACTTCCTTATCCTCAAAGACAGCAGCCACGAAATCCTTCACCTCTGCAACGAAGGCATCGTTGTATCTCTCCAGGAAGAAAAAGGTCGGCTTCGCAGAAGCCACGCAGTCCTTGGTGCTGACATAGGCAACATTCTCCAGGTTATTGTTATCCTGAACACAGCCCTTCTCGCAGTGTACCTCAACCCTCTGATCATAGCCGTAGGGCGCCTGACGGCAGTTATCGATAACACCGATAGCACCGTTTGCGAACTTCAGGGTTACAATGGCAGTATCTACATCGTCATAATCTGCAAAATGAGGATCTACCAGGCAGGCACCGATGGCATTCACCTCCACGACATCACTTCCGGAAAGATAGCGAACCATATCAAAGTCATGGATCATCATATCCGCAAAGATTCCTCCAGAAACCTTTACATAGGACATGGGGGGCGCTTCCGGATCTCTTGAGCAGACCTTTACCACAAAGGGCTTTCCAAGCTCGCCGGAGGCTACGACATCGTGTACTCTCTTATGACTCCTGTCAAAGCGGCGCACAAAGCCGACCTGAAGCTTTACCTTCGCCTCTTCCACTGCTGCCAGTGCCTTCTTGATCTCGGCAATATCCGTGTGAATCGGCTTCTCACAGAAGATGTGCTTTCCCGCTTTCGCTGCCTGGATGATAAACTCCGCATGTGTATCTGTCGAGGAACAGATCATCACAGCATCTACCTCCGGACTGGAAAATACATCCTCCGGTTCCTTAGATGTCTTCTCAATACCGATGGACTTCGCCCAGGCTTCCATCTCCGGTGTCATGAAAGGATCTGCTGCAATCACAATCTCGGCGTTCGGGATAAAATTCTGGACATTCTCCGCATGAAGCTTCCCGATACGCCCGGTACCCAAAAGACCGATTCTCAGTGTTCTGTTCATTCTTGTTTCCTCCCTATTTTCCATCTATTCCTGGCATAAGCTGTGAATACAGGCCCTGCCATTCTCCTGCCCTCAGCACGTTCTCTTACAGACAAGACGTCAGTACTTAATCACTCATCCAGCTGCTCTGCTGTGATGGTGTTTTGGGACCGGTGGAAATAATGTTTGTGCCGATTTCTCCCCAAAGCCCGGTATAGTCAATAAAACTCTGCCCGTTCAGGGGATGCTTCCATTCTCCGACATTCAGCGTACGGTCCATTCCCTGATACAGCTTTCCCTTTCCCGTGTAATCATTCGGCAGATACCAGCCTCGATTCTGCGTGCCTGCTGTCGGGAAACTGGCATGTGTTCCTAACGCCAGATATACAACAGGATGTGTCCTTCCCTTTTCCTCATCATAGCTGTCGCTATCCTCGCCGGACCCGTCAGAAAAGCTAAGCTCATTGACAGTGAAAGACTTCCCTTCATTATTATGGGAAGCGTAATAAATGCTTCGTATCGAATGATCCTCATTCAGCGTCAGCGTCACATGCTCCCAGTCGGCTTCATGATTCAGTT
The DNA here is from genome assembly GCA_963545355.1 of uncultured Oribacterium sp. Classification (GTDB taxonomy): domain Bacteria; phylum Bacillota; class Clostridia; order Lachnospirales; family Lachnospiraceae; genus Oribacterium. Next base: position 28,913 of record CAUUIW010000006.1, read on the forward strand.
TCACTCCTCCTACAGAAGGTGCCTCATTATACGGGAAAAATACCCAGTATTGGATTTTAATTCCGTTATGATCTCCTCTAAATGCATGTGCATAGATCTGAAATCTTTCCGAATTGAGATCTCCGGCATACACAGACTCCTTATCCACAGAATCATCCGGAACCTCCAGAAAGTAACCCCCATTCCGGTATACATCCCGCGGATCCGTAGACCGGATGAGTTCCGAGGTATAGTTACCCAGCCAGTCCTTGTTTCTATGCTCTTGAGAAATCAGACTTTCCTGATTGACATCGCCTGCATTCAGGATCTGGTCATCCGTCAGATAATTATAATGGAATCTCATCTGAACATGGCTTAGATACTCATCTACATGATCCGGATAATATCTTTCATCGGGATGACAGTAATAGGTCGGCGCATACTTCTCTATGAGAGTGGCCTCCAAACTGTCCTCTATTCCATCCGAATCCAAATCCGGCTCGGCTGCAAAGACCTGCTGCGTTTGCATCCCCAGCAGAAGAATACTCAGAACAATTAGAAGTCGTTTCATAATTTCTCCTTTTTGTTTTGTTTTCCGGCATTTACGTGATGTTTCTTTTTTTCATCTTGGCTCCCCGAACCGCAAAAACCACGATGGATATCATCGCTATGGCAATGAAAGCAAGCGAGATCGGCCTGGTAAAGAAGATGCTTGCGGATCCATCCGACAAAACCAATGCTCTCCGGAAATTAACCTCCGCCAGAGGGCCCAGCACAATTCCCAAAAGAATGGGCACAAGCTGAAAATCCATTCTTCTCAGGAAATAGGCAAGAACGCCAAATACCACGATGACCATAACATCATAGGTTCTGTTGTTGGTCGAATAAGCGCCGGAGGTACACATTGTCAGTACGATGCATGCGAGAAGCTCATAGGGCAGCTTGGTGATATTGGCATAAAACGGGATCAGACATTTTCCGATGATATACATGAAAATATTCACAACAATCAGCCCAAACATAATCGCGTAAAGAATCTTTCCATGATCTTTAAATAAAGTCGGTCCCGGCACCATACCGTGAATCATAAAGGCTCCCATCAGAATCGCAGTTGCGCCATCCCCCGGAACTCCCAGGGTCAGCATGGGGATCATGGTTGCGCCGCAGGCACCGTTATTGGCAGACTCCGAAGCGGCAATCCCTTCGATTTCACCCTTTCCAAAGGTTTCCGGATGCCTGGAGCTCTGCTTCACCTGATTATACGCGATAAATGCCGCAAGACCTCCTCCTGTCCCGGGAGTCGCACCGATGATGCATCCGATGATGGAACCGATGCCGATCGGCTTTCGGCAGCGCCTGTACTCTTCTCTGGTAATGACATCCTTTTTAAAATGTCCCGCTAGCTTATGATCCTTCTTCGGATCATACTGCGATTTCATCATAATCTCTGAAATGGCAAACAGGCCGATCAGAGCGGTAATCAGATTGATGCCAGCCAGTAAATGGGTGCTTCCAAAGGTAAATCTTGCGGATCCGCTGATCGAATCCATCCCAATCATGGAAACAAAGATACCGATGCAAGCCCCGATAAATCCCTTCAGCATACTGTTGTTGGATACCCCTGCAATTACCGAAAGCCCAAAAACGGCTAAAGCAAAATATTCTGCCGGTCCAAACAGGAGAGTGATTTTTGCAATCTGCGGTGCAGCAATCAAGAGTACAAATGCCGAAATCAATCCGCCAATGGTGGAGGCGAATAACGCCATCTGCAATGCCTTATATGCCATCCCGCGCTGTGCCATGGGGTAACCGTCAAACAGGGTTGCTGCATTTGCGGATGTTCCCGGCGTATTGATCAAAATCGCGGTAATGGAGCCTCCATAGGTTCCGCCGCAATAGATTGCGAGCAGCATGATGATCGCCGTCGTGGAATCCATCCCATAGGTCAGGGGAATACAGAGAATAATTCCCAGATCCGAGGTCAGCCCCGGGATAGCACCGACAATGATTCCAAGGAGTAAGCCCACAGGAATTACCAATAAAACCTGCCACTGAAACAGCAGTTTAAATCCTTCACTAATCACATCCATCCTCCTACAAGAACAATGTCGGCAGATTGACATTCAAAAGCTGCGTAAACACCAGATAGACAAGAATCACCGTTACACAGGAAATCACATAGTACAGAACTTTCCTGCAATGGTAATACAGCAGAATGACCGTCACCAGCAGCAGGGTATCGAGAATATATCCTATGGGCTGAAATAAAAGTCCATAAACAATCAGGATAAACGCAAACAATACTGACCGCAGCTCCTTTTTTGTATTTTCCCTGCTCCAGAATTCGGAATCGATCACAACTTCTTTCTTCTCCGAAAAGATTCCCTGAATCAGTAAAAGTACGGAACAGATCAGCAGCCCGACAATAGCAATTCTGGGCATGGTCGCTGCATTTACCGTGCTTTTCTCCAGCGTGTTGATCTGTGAAGGGAGAAGCAGATACAGCACCGCCGCCACGATCACAAACAAGCCGCCGGATATGATTTCCGAATTATATTTTATCTTCATGATATCAAGCCACCTCAAAAATTCCCTGCTGCCTCTCGCTTACTTTAACAGATCAATATACTGCTTCATATCTGCGGTCTGTTTATTGATGTCTTCCTTAATCTCGGCGTCTTCCGCTTCCCAGGCCTTCATGCCCATGCCGGACATAAACTCCTGAAATTCCGGTTCTGCATAAACCTTGGCAATAAAATCGTGAAGCTTCTTCTTGATTGCCGGATCTACATCACTGCGGACCGCAAAATAATCCATCCCCGTAAACTCCGCATCGATTCCCTGTGACTTGAAGGAAGGAATTTTTCCGATACCCTCTACTTCAATCCCCTCCGGCATGAAGGTTCCCAGGCAGGCAAACTGACCGTTCTTTACATATTCTCTGTAGACAGGCGGCGAACCAATGGCAATATCCACATGACCGCCTTCCAGCGCATTGATCGCTTCCTGTCCGCCGTCATAGGGAACCGGTTCTGCATTTAATCCAAGCTTTTGGAACAGAACGCTGATCATGGTATAGCTGTCATTCCCCGGGCCTCCCGTCGTCGCGTACTTAATTGTTTTTCCGGACGCGGAATACGCCTTTAAATCGTCCAGGGTAGAGATCGAAGAATTCGCCGGCTTACTTAAAATCACAAATTCCACCTGCCGCATTCCGATGATGGGAGAGATATCTTCCAGCTTATAGTTGGTACCGGAGACAAAGCTCGGCGTCAAGGAGAACAGCGGTCCATTCGCCACCATAACGGTATAGCCGTCCGGCTCTTTTGCCAGGAAATCGCTCATGGCAACCGTTCCGGATCCTCCGGTATGGTTTTCCACGATGACAGGCACACCAAGATACTTCTCGCCATAGGAAGCTACTTTTCTGGCAATGGTATCCGGACCTCCGCCGACGGACCAGGGCATGATAATCGTCACCTGTTTCGCCGGGTAATTCTCTGCTGTTTCCTTCTTCTTGCATCCTCCCAGAGAGAGTACAAGAAGCCCTGTCGTCATTAAGGCAAGCACTCGTTTTAGATTTTTTTTCATACTTTTTCTCCTTTGAAAATTAGTTTGTAGGTATCTGTTTTGTCCAGCTCAAATTCAATCGCCTGATAGCCTCTTTCTCCCTTCCAGAAGCTTTCTGACGGAGACGGATCCGAAAATAAAAATTTAATTTCTCTGCCATGTTGTTCTGCAATTTCCGACAGACTCCGATATACAAATTCATTGGAGCTATCATATCTTTTGTCCGAGGAAGCCGTCGTGAGACAAATCCGCAGAGGCATCTCCTGCATCTTTTCCCTGTCTATGGAATCCCTCTGTCCGTGATGCGAAAGCTTTAAAAAGCTGACATCTGAGACTTCCCGCCGAAATTCCTCATCCACCACCCAGTTTGAAGGGACATTATCCGAACAGAACAGGCCGTGAAAGCTGTCTCCACAGCTGAGCTTCAGAAGCAGGGCTGTGGCATTTGACAGTGCATCCAGCTCTTCCAGCACAGTGACATACTCCTCCGGATCCGCAATTTCCTTTAAATGCCGTACCAGCCGGATAAAGCGAAGCCTGGGTTCCTTCTTTGTCTTCAGCGCCTTCAGCATCAGCCGGTCTATCCTTAGCCTTTCTCCCTCTTTTACCTCGATAGCTTCGCAGAATCCATGCTCCGCCGCCTGCATCAATCCGGAGAATTCCACAAGGCCTCGGTAAAACAGTCTGGTACTCTCCTTTTTAAAAGGAAGTCCGGATTCCAGGTTTTCAACTCCCCGAATTTCCCGAAATCCCTCCGGTACATAAACCCTTCCGTCTCTTATATATGGTTTCAAACTCTCCAGATTCCCAACATGATCTTCATGAATATGTGTCAGAATCAGATGATCTATCTTCCGGATCTTCCTCAGAGACAGATATGCATCGGCAGAAATCCGCACAGCGGAGGAACTGTACTCATCCTCCTGTCCGCTTCCGGTATCAATCAGACAATTCTGCTCCCCCTCCAGCAGCAGTGCATCTCCGTATCCGACATTGATGCAGCTCATTTTCATTTCTCTGCCTCTCCTTTTTAGCTGTCTACAGCTTCTCGATATGATAGATTTCCTGCGAATTCCGGATAATCTCCATAATATCCCTCTGGCTTCTCTTCTCCACACTCCGTATCGTCAAAAGCATCGACAGCAGACTGCCTGCCAGTTTACTTTTCTTTAATTTCATCTCCGTGATTTCCAGGCCGTTTTGCTTCAGGTAAAAGGAAAAGCCAGAGAAGCCCTTCTTATCGTCAAACTCCACATAAACCTCAACGATTCTGGAACGGCTGTGAATATAATCATCCAGGCTCTGCATCAGTGACATGATGACAAACACCGCTGCACCGCCGATAATTGCGCCTTCATAAAATCCAATCCCGATGGCAAGGCCACTGCACGCTGCCGTCCACAGGCCTGCCGCTGTAGTAATTCCGCGAACATGGGTCTTGTCTGTCAGGACAATGGTACCCGCTCCCAGAAAACCGATCCCGCTGACCACCTGTGCTCCCATCCTGACCGGGTCACCTGCGCCGCAATACAGGTTTGCATACTGATTCGTCATCATCACGAGAGCAGAGCCCAGGCACACCAGCATATAGGTCCGAAAACCGGCAGGCCGTTTCTTCTGACCTCTTTCAATGCCAAGTATCCCTCCGATCAACATGGAGAGCAGAACCCTGACAAGGATGGACCAGAAGTTCACTTCTCTCAGATAATCCATTGCAAGCAAATTCCCGTCCCCTTTACAGCCCGGTATTCTCCGCAATATATTTTCTTGCCTTCATCGCATACTCCAGCGGGTTCGCCTTGGCGGGATCCTGCTCCGCTTCCACAACAACCCAGCCCTGATATTCCGCATCCGCAAGAATATCAAAAAGCGGCTTGAAGTTGACATCTCCATCACCGGGAACCGTAAAGGTGCCGGCACGGACCCCCTTCAGGAAGCTCCATTTCTCCTCTCTCGCCCGGGCTACAACGGATCTTCTCAGATCCTTCAGATGTACATGGCGTACACGATCCACATACTTCCGAAGCAGCTTCTCCGGATCAATGTCCGCAAAGCTCATGTGTCCGCTGTCAAAAAGAAGATACACAAGATCCTTGTCAACAGATTCCATAAAGCGGTCCACTTCTTCTTCCGTCTGTACGACAGTTCCCATATGATGATGGAAGGTCATAACCATGTCCTTTTCCCTGGCAATGGCACCGAGCCTGTTCAGTCCCTTGACCATCCTGTCCCATTCCTCATCATTCATAACATACTTCCCCTCCAGAATCGGATGATCCAGCATCCCCTGAATGCTGTAGCTCTGCTCCGAAACACCGATGCATCTGGACCCGACCTGCTTCAGGAAATCGCACTGTGCAATGAACGCTTTTTCTGTCTCCTCATAGGGCTTACTGATCAGAAACGAGGAAAACCACTGGTTACAAACCGTCATACCGCGAAGATCCAGCGCCTTCTTCAGGACTGCCGGATCTGTCGGATAATGACTTCCAACCTCTGTACCGGTAAATCCTGCCAGAGCCATTTCGCTGACGGTCTGCTCAAATGTGTTTTCTTTCCCGAGGTCCGGCATATCATCATTGGTCCAGCCGATGGGAGCGATTCCAAGGGAGACATTCTCTTTCTTAAGCATCTCTTTTACTCCTTTATTTTTGTTCAAAAGACTCGCACAAACTGCTGACGCACCTAATATACTATGTGCTTTGTAACATCGCAAGTATTTTATGTGGAATTTGTATGATGTTTTATTTTTTCGCCTTTCTCATTTGTTAATATTTAATCAGACGTCCTCTCTCCGGCAACGGACATCTCTGCAAATCTTGTATTGAATTCATCTTCAAAAATACCGTTTTTGTGCATCTTATAATAAACGCACATTTTTGTGTGACTTCTTCCGACGCCTTCTCTCTGTCCGCATACAGAAGCCCCGCATTCATGTCTCGGAGGATTCTGATAACAGAATCCGCACGGAACGGAAGATTCAGAAGAAGGCTTTATTTCAGGATATGACATACCGCTTCTGCACATACGGGAAGGGAAAGCCGTAAACTGTATTCCTCCGCACGAAAAGAAGCAGGTATTCTGACACTGAAAGTATCTGCTTCTCTCTGCCGTTTCTCTGTTATTTTCCCCGGCGGGCTGTTTGTTCTATGGCTTTATCCGTAAAACTCCCGGATATATGCTTCCACATCCTGTCTTGTGCCGAGGAAGGGACCCGGCTTTTCCATCTTGAGGCTGACGGTTGCGGCAGCCAGAAGCAAAGAATCCTCAATGGATTTTGTCAGACGTTCATTGATATAGGTGCTGAAACAGGTATCCCCTCTTCCGCTTCTACCGCTTAAATTCCTGGGCTTTAACGGCTCTCGATAGATCTTTCCGTCCCGGTAAACCATGACCTCCGTGTTGTGGGTGATCATAACCTCCTTTGCCCCCCAGGCAGAGAGAATACGAATGCTCTCTTCCCGGTTGGCCGTACCGGTGAGAAGCTCTGCTTCCGCGGCATCTGTCTTTAAAAAATCAATAAGAGGAAGGTACTGCTGTTTTTCCTTCCAGTCACGATTGATCATAGCGCCGTTCTCCGCGCAGCGGAGAACCCCCTGCACATCCAGTGCTACCTTTGCCTTTTTCGAAGCATAGCCGATGATCTCGTCCGGAATATCTCCCTTCATCAGGCCTGCAATATGAATAATCTCTGCATGAATATCCGGAAGATCCGAAATCTGGTACGGCTCGATCAGACTGATGGCAGTACAAATCCGTTTTTCCTTATCCTCCGTCAGATACTGATTTTTAATTGAAGTATTGCTCTCTGAGCAGGCTGTAAAAACCGTAACATTCTCCGCTTTTTCAAAGAGCTTTTCTGTCTCCTCCTGGCTCCGGTTCCCCTTGCAGAGAACCGCAATTTTATGCCCCAGCGCCGATGCCGCATGGCCGGAATAGATCACCGCACCGCCGGTCTCACGGATGGTATGACCGTCAAAGTCAATGTTAATATCCTCGGAAACCTGTCCCAATATCAAAGTCTCATACATCTTGCCACTCCTTATGAAAGCCGGATCAAGCCCCGGCCTATGTTCCTCTCCGTTCCTTATGTTATAGCTATATATACTTCATTTGTCCGTAAAACGCAAGCAAAATATGTTGACTTTGACAAATAATGCACATTATATTTGGGCATTATCACTTAAATGCACATCGCTTAATCCTTTATGGTACATTTTAATCTCCTAAAAAATGGGATATTGCTCCTCCCGGCTGGCTGTTTTGTCCTGTTTTTGTTAATACTGCACTGATTTTTATCGATTCTTCTTGAATCACTGTTACTTTCGCAGTATCATTGCCTTAATCTAATTTCGTGCAAAGTACAAATCCGAATTTCACCCATTGTCTGTCTGCTGTCATACAGCTGCCGAGAGGTGCTCAAATGTTTAAAATGTTAAATCCGCGGCGATTCTATTATGCGGTAGGGCGAAAGAAGTTTTTCGAATTCCTCCTGCTGGCTGTTTTTATTCTATTTTTTTACGGTCCCCTGATGAACATGCTCATGCTGGCCTTCGCCGACAATACGAGGTTCCGGCAGTCCTCCCGAAGCGCTGGGGCTTTCACTGGTGGGGCTATATCTTCATGCAGAAGAGTCTGGTCAGCTCGATCGTACAGTCCTTCGTCATCGCCGTTATCACTACGATCCTTTCCATGTTCATCTGTATCCCGGCGGCTTACTCCATTGCCCGTTTCAAATATCCGGGCAGGAAGATCTTCATGCTGTCATTTCTTCTGACCAACTCCTTTCCAAAGCTTGGGATCTACACCTCAATCGCCGTGCTTTTCTACAGGTACGGTTTAATGGGGACCTATCCCGGCGTCATCATGATTCATATGATCAACTCCATGATGTTCATGGTATGGCTTCCTTCCAGTGCCTTCCGCGCCATACACCGTCAGCAGGAGGAGGCAGCCAGGGATGTGGGCGCCGGACCGGTCAGAACCTTTTTCAAAGTGACCTTGCCCATGGCGATGCCGGGCATCTCTGTGGCAACCCTCTATACCTTTTTGGGGTCTATGGAAGAGGCACAGGGAACCATGCTGGTCGGACTCGGCAGAATCCAGACCATGCCGGTAGCCATGTACGGCATCATCCTGGATTCCTCCGCGGTACAGATCGGCGCTGTATTTGCAATCCTTCTCATCATTCCCTCCGTTGTCATGATCCTTCTCATGCGGAAGTACATCGGACCGGAGGCCATCTCCGGCGGCTTTAAGATGAAATAATACTGAAAATCAGGGAGACAAGTTATGGACGAACAGAAATTGACACTGGAGCTCAGAGATATGAGCAAAAAGTATGCAAACGGAGACGGTGTCGAGCATATCGATTTAAAGGTATACAAGGGGGAGCTGGTGACCCTTCTCGGGCCCTCCGGCTGCGGTAAATCCACCATCCTCAGAACCATCGGCGGTTTTCTGGACATCACCAGCGGTGACATCCGGGTCAACAGCATTTCCATCATTGGTCTCCCGCCGGAAAAACGCCCGACAGCCATGGTATTCCAGAGCTATAATCTCTGGCCCCATATGACAATCTACGAAAATCTTGCTTACGGGCTGAAACTGAGAAGGCTTCCGAAAGACGAAATTCGGCAGAAAATCACGGATGTTCTGGAACTGGTTTCCATCCCGGGATGTGAAAAAAAATTCCCCGCGCAGATGTCCGGAGGACAGCAGCAGCGTATCGCCATTGCCCGTTCTCTTCTGCTTTCTCCGAAACTGCTCCTTCTGGACGAACCCTTCTCGGCACTTGACGCAAAGATACGGCAGCAGATGCGGGAGGAACTGAAGAAAATCCAGCAGAATCTGGGGATCACGGTTGTATTCGTCACCCATGATCAGGAGGAAGCCATGGCGCTCTCCGACCGTATCGTTGTCATGAACAAGGGGAAGATCGATCAGATCGGCAGTCCCTCCGAGATCTATGACAATCCGCTCACAAGACATGTGGCAGCCTTCATCGGCAATATGAATTTTATCCGGATCGACGAGCATACAGAATGGGCTGTCCGCCCGGAGAATGTCTGTATCCGGTCCGGAAAATCCGACGATCTCAGCGCCGTTGTCCGTACCGTCATGTTAATGGGGCATTATGTTACCCTGAGTGTAGAATTAAACGGCTCCATACTCCGCTGCAACGTCGACCGGGATCTGGCAGATACACTTCATCCGGGAGACAATGTTGCTGTAAAACTCCTGAAATACCATGTTTTAAAGGATGGAGAGATTGTGAAATAAGACTTCGGATCCGAAGTGGGAAAACCATGTAAAATAAGCAGTACGAAAGGAGTATCCTAATGAAAATCAAAAAACTCGGTGCGGCTGTCATAGCCGCTTCCATGCTTCTCGGCACTCTCGCGGGATGCGGAAAATCTGCGGAAGCCACAGCCAAAAGCTCCGGCAAAGCTGCGGAGGCTTCCGATCCGGCTTCCTCCGGAGACAGCTCCGTAACCCTCACGATATGGGCTACCGGCTCTGACAACGTACGCCAAATCTACGAAAAACTGGTGGAGGAATTTAACAACAACTCCGAGTACAAAGGAAAATATACTGCAAAGCTGCAGTTTATGCTCAATGGCACCGGTGCCCAGTCCATGACAGATATGCTGAATGCCGCTTATCAGGCAGGTCAGAAGGATACCGATTATGACCTTGTGGACTTCAGCGGCGATGATCTCTCCAAGATGGTTTCTCTCCTCGGAGAGGATGCCTTTGTCAAGGTGGATGAAAGCAAGGTTCCAAACCGAAAAAATATCAAGGCAGAAAGTGCTGTCGCCGGAGATCATACCCAGGCATACCGCGGCACAACGGTGATTCTGGCCTATGATTCCGCCAAGATCTCGGAGCCTCCGAAAACCGTAGATGATCTTGTACGCTGGATCAAGGCAAACCCGGGACGCTTTGTTTACAATACCCCCGGCACCGGCGGATCCGGGGATTCCTTTGCCAGAACTTCCGTTTACAATTTCATCGATGACAAGTCCGCTACTACCTCTGACGACGAGAAATGGATGGAGAAATGGGACGACGGCTTTCAGTTTCTGAAGGATATCCATGAGTACATGTATAAATCCGGCGGAAGTATCGTATACCCCAACAAAAATCAGGGTGCTCTGGATCTTCTGAACCAGGGTGAGATTGATATGTGCCCGATGTGGGCGGACATGGTTCTCTCCCAGAGGTCCAGCGGACAGCTGAAGGACAGCATTAAAATCGCACAGATTGATCCGGCATTCACAGGAGCACTGCAGACACTGGCAATCCCGACCATCGGTTCCCATCAGGATGCCGCCTTTGCCTTCATGAACTTCATGTGCTCCAATGAGGCACAGCAGATCATGGTACAGCAGATGGCTGCCATTCCGCTGGTTGATGCTTCTCAGCTGGATATGACCGGCTTTGAAGATGTACAGAATCTGGATGTCTCCCGCTTCCGTATCATGTCGATCGGGGCTCTTGGAACCAGATTCAACGAAAGATGGGATTCCGAGATCGCCTCTGCCGGCTGATATCATCTCATCTCTTGACACTCACATATTTTTTCAGGAATATTTTGCTCCGGAAAGCACGGAATCCGTTTTTTCCGGAGACATTCCTGTCATGCTCCAGGGGAAAGGCGGTACAGAATCGTGGAGAATAAAACAAAACAGTTCCTCAGCGCATACGGCATGGTACTCCCTGCCTTTTGTGTCGTGATGCTGACGGTCACCTACCCCATCCTTGTAGCTGTATCCAGAAGCTTTAAGGATAAAAAAACCGGGGCATTTACCTTAAAAAACTATACTTACTTTTTTACCACTCCGGCACAGTTTCGAAATCTCATGTATACTCTGATGGTTGTCATACTGACCGTACTCATCACCATCGTCATTGCCTACCTTCTCGCCCTTTATCTTCGATTTTCAAAATCAAGGATTGCAAAAATCATCGCGACACTCTATCTCCTGCCGAGATTCGTCCCGGCGATGTGTGCTGTCTTTGCGATGATTACCATCATCCGTGACTCCGGTCTCATCAATCGGATCAGTATCCTCTTTGGTGCAAATGTAAAGCTTGGGCTGATGTATCACGCTTCCGGTCTCATCCTCATGAACCTCTGGTTCAACATTCCCTTTGCCGCCATGATGATCACCGCAGGGCTTGGCGCTATCCCCGATTCTTTTATCGAAGGCGCCAGGGATGTGGGCGCCAATCGCTGGAAAACCTTCACCTCCATGATTCTTCCTCTGTCCGTGAAGGATGTCGTGATCGCTGCCACCTTTGTCTGGATGACCAATGTCGGCTCCTTTACCACCCCCTACCTGATGGGCGGAACGGCGCCGAAGATGCTCGGTATCGCGCTCTTTGACCAGTTCAACAAATATCTGGACTACAACCGTTCTGCCGCTCTCTCTGTCATCATGTTCCTGATCTGTTCTGTCTCCGCGATAGTTTACATCTACACGAACCTAAAGGAGCATGACTGGGAAATGCAGTAAATAACAGACATATTCCCGCCTGTTTCAAGGCTTCCGGTATCCCGGGATTCATCCTTCGACAAACAGCTCTTCGATCACCAGTGCACAGGGTCCGATATAGCCTGCCTGATCGATAAAATCCGAAAGCTTGACATAACCCTCATGAAAATCAGGCTCATATTCTGTCATCTTTCGGATAAACAAATCCCATATTGTCCTGATCTGAAAATGATAGCCGTATACCACTACACGGTCCGGACGGAGAATCGCCATTGCATTCATGAGAGATCTTGCGACATAATATACAATCTCATCCACCTTTTCCAGGATACTTGGGTCTCCGCAGGAAACATACTCCGAAAAATGTGCAAACTCCAAGTTTTCCGCCCTGCCCTTTGCCAGGCGACAGAGTCTTTTGGTATCCTTCTCACTAAAGAGACTCCGGATCTCCTCCAGAATCGCATGTGTGGATGCCACCGTTTCCAGACAGCCTCTCCTGCCGCAGCGGCATCTCTTTCCGTCCGGAATAACGTTGCTGTGACCAATCTCCGTAATCTGTCCCCTCTCTCCCCGATAGAGTTTTCCATTCATCGAAAACGCGGCGCCAATCCCCGGTCCCCATTTGAAAAACAGCACATTGCCGGATTTTCTGCCACAGCCAAAAAGCAGCTCCCCCCGGGAAAAGCAGTATACATTATTGTCAATAAGGATGGGACAATGAAAATGTCGGGAAAAAATCTCACGCAGCGGAATCGCAGTATCTGAAATGCGGTAGGCATGCAGAGCAATGCCCTCCTTCCGATCAATCGGACCGGGAATGGAAATCCCTATCCCCAGAAGCTCTTCTTCCCCAATCGTATTTTTCCCAAGCAGCAGATGTATCTCAGAAATAATCTTTCGAAGCAGCTCCCTGACATCCTCCCCCTCTGTAAAGGAGATTTTGGTCATATCGAGCAGCTTGCCTTTAAGATCCGTAACGGAAACCCAGCTGCCGTCTGCCTCAATTCTGACAGCAAGAATACGTTTCCAGCTTCCCCGGATACCGATCAGAATGGACTTTCTTCCCGAACGCCCCGACTCCTCCTGAATCCCCAGTTCTTCCAGCTGGCCCTTACGAATCATGTCATTGGTAATCAATGTCACGGAGGCAGGCGTCAATCCGAGTTTTCTTGCGATATCTCTGCGCGGAAGCGGTCCAAATGCGTACAAAAGTCTGCGAATCGCAGCACGATTGCTTTGTTTTACATTTCCAAGATTTTCTCCAGAGTATCTCATATCTTTTACCAAAGAATGGCAGTAAGGGGTCAAGTCCTTGCTACCATAAGTCATTAGAAAAATTATATCTTAAATTTAAAAGTTTGCCACCGGAATATGCAGCATATCCCCCAGGATATTCAATTCTTTTTTTACGTCTGCATAGATTACGATGTAATGCGGTTCCCAGCCATCCTGTACTGTGGATTTTACGATCTGCTCTGCATTGCCCTCGCTTTTTACCACAATACTGGTCCCGAGAAACTGTCTGGGCACATCCAATGCCTCTCCTCCAAATACCAGAAAACGGAAGGAAGCATCCGGTTTTCTGCCAACACGAAAAACCGTCACTTCTTTACATGGTTTGCAGCCAAACTCCATCGTCGGTCCGATCTTACGATTTGGATGAACTCCGACCTGTGCACCGCTGTCCGCTCTCGCCAAATTGCAGGCCGCCATGCCACAGTGCCAGAAGGTAATGGTATTTTTTTCTTCATCCAGGGATACGGGATCCCCGAAAAAAGTGCTGGTTCCCGTCAGAAGATAGCCGATATACATGGAAAGAGCTCCATAGACATCACTCTCACAGCTTGCCATAACCCCTTCGGCGTTCAGCATAGAAAGGACCGTACAGACCGGCGTTCCAAAGGAGGTAAAAAAATCCGGCCAGCATCTGCTGGAAATTGCCTTGATGTTGTTCTCTCTGACATAGTTCCGGTATGTCTTCAGAAGTCTGGCATTGTCCAGGACATTCTTCTGCGGAATCCGAGAAAGCCCCGTCAGCTCCCGGGAACTTTCCTGAAGTTCCATCTGAATCTCTTCTTCGCTAAGCTTTTTCGCCTTTTCGATAAGCTCTCTGGCTTCGATGGATTCCAGAAGAACGCCAAAAGTCCTAGTAATCTCTGAATCCAGCGCTCTGCCAAAGCCGAACCCCTGCGGTGTATGACCTATGGCAGCTATCTTCGCTCCCTTCAGAGTATACCTTACCAGTGCCGCCTTGTAGGCCGCAGTGATTTCCCTCCTGACTGTTTCCTCTGTCGGAGAACCAAAAACATAGCTGAATTTCTCTTCTCTGCGGAAGGCATGGATTGCGTTGGCAGCGGAGTATGCACCTGTCAGACTGTTAAGCCGGAGTCTGCCGCCGTCAATAACGGGCTCTCTCAATGTCCAAAGAACAATCGGTGCGGAAAATCTTCTCAGCACCTCTGTTGCAAAGGCAGCATTGGCAAAGGTAATATTCTGGAGAACAATCAAGTCCGGAGCTTCCAGCTGCTCCAGATACTTTTCCAGTGCATCAGTGCTCAGGAGCATCTCCGGAGGAGTCTTTGTCTCCGGACAGATACTCCGAAGCAGGGAAATGCTTTTCTGAAACTGATCCTCCGCACTTTCCCTATGGAAGGTGTCAACGCCGATAGGAATATATGCCATTTGAAAACTCATGCTTCCCCCTATGCTTTCCGGTTTTTGAGATCCCGGTGCAGACTTTCCATTTCCCTCTCCTGCTGTGCATTCAGCTCATCGATCCTTTTATTCATACAAAGAACACTTGCAAGAAGCAATACGGTAATCACAAGAATCACAACGGAAATCGGTCTCTTAAAGAAAATCAGATAATCGTTATTATACGCCATCATTGCTGTCACAAAGTTTTTCTCCATAATTGCGGCAAGGATCATTCCGAGGAGAAGTGGGATCGGGCTGATGTCAAGAAGTGTCAGCACATAGCTGAATACCAGAAGTGCCGCCGTCAGGATAAACTCCTTGGAATGCCCGGAGCCGGCAAAGGCGCCGGCAAAACAAAAGGCAATGATGACAGGGGCCAGATACTTATACTCCACCTGTACTATCTTTGCAACAGCTCTGGTCAGAACCAGACCGACCAGAAGAAGAAAAACATTGGCTACCAGATTTCCGAGGATAATCGTATAGGCAACATTCGCATTCTTCGTAAACATTGTCGGTCCCGGATTGACTCCGTGGAGAATAAAGGCGCCGAGCAGCAGCGCCGTGACGCCGTCTCCGGGGATTCCCAGTGTGAGAAGCGGAATCATGGCCGAACCCTCTACCGCATTGTTGGAGCTCTCTGCCGCCGCAATGCCCTCAAGGCAGCCTTTCCCGAACTGCTCCGGGTGCTTGGAATTACGTTTTACTTCATTGTAACACATAAACTGCGCGACACCGCCGCCGACACCGGGAAGTGCTCCGATGAAGGAGGCAATGACGGAGGATCTGAGACAGGCCGGAAGGATGGAAATCATTTCCTTTTTCGTCAGCCCTTCTTTATCGATCTCCGTCTGGTCTCCCATCTTTCCTCCAGAAAGGATATAATCTCTGGTTTTCAGGATAACCTGCGTCAGAGCAACCAGAGCAATCATGGCAGGAAGAATGGAAATCCCATAGTTCAGAGACTTGATCCCAAAGGAATACCTGCGTACGCCGGTCACGGTGTCTGTCCCGATGCAGCTGATAAAGATTCCGAGTAAGCCGGAAATGATTCCTTTTAGCAGAGATTCTCCGGAAACCCCTGCCAGAAGAGACAGCCCGAGGATCGCCATGCTGAAGTATTCCACACTTGTAAAATTTGACACGAACTTTGCAATGAAGGGACTTGCCACCAGCAGAATCAGAGCTGCCACAATCCCTCCGAATACACTGGCAAACAAAGAGGTTCTGAGCGCTTTCAGAACTTTTCCCTGCTGCGCCAGAGGATACCCGTCAAAAGTCGTCGCGATCGCTGAGTTGGTACCGGGAGTGTTCAAAGTAATGGCGCTGATGGATCCGCCGTACATCCCCCCGACATAGACTGCGAGGAGGGCAATGATGGCGGTACTGGCGGAATCAAACTGGTAGGTCAGCGGAAGCAGAAGAACGATACCGAGCGTAACGGAAAGTCCCGGAATACACCCGATAATCATCCCGAGGATCAAACCGCCAAAGATAAGCATTAATTTTTCCGGCAAAAGGATATTTAAAAATGCAGTGAAAAGTACGGTACTCATCTGACCTCCTTATCCGCCGAATCCCGGCAGAAAAATATGGAAGATACGGGTAAAGGCAAGAAAGATTGCCACGCCGATGAAAAAAATCACCAGATAGGGTATCGGGCGTTTTTCCTTGCAGACTGCCAGGATTACCGCCATCATCACAATGGTTCCGATGATATATCCTGCAAACAGGTTCAAAATAACATACAGAACCATGAGTCCGATCAGTCCGATGGCAGGAAGCTCCCGCTTCAAATCAAATTCATAAATCTTTTCTTTATGAAAAAATACGCTCTGTACAATCAAGAGGACAGAACAAATCAGGATGCCTGACAGACAGACTCCCGGAATGATTCTCGGACTGGGTGCTCCGGAATCAAACTGTGGCAGCCGCACCTGCGTTGTAATGTTAACCAAAAGGAAAACAGACAATAACGCCATGAGAATGCCCGACCAAAGATAGGTTTTGATTTTGATTTTCATAGCTCCACCCTTCCTGTGACTCATCGTATAAGAGATCAGCGAAGTCTGACCCCCACTGATCCGGTAAATGATATTAAGATGCCTGCTTGCTCAGAAGCTCATATGCGGCGAGTGCCTTCTCACAAGCCTGATCCAGATGTGCCTGTGCCTCATCCCCATAAATCTCCGTATGGTTCAGAAGAATGCCGGAAATCCAGTCACTGTAATCCGGGCTCGCCCAGACCAACTTTGTGATTTCCGTCATTTTGTCAACCCATGCCTGAGAGGCGCCTGTTCTGGTAGCAATATATCCGCCGCCGGAAAGGATGGATCCGGAAAAATCCCGGTTTGCCGGAAGCTCCTTCGCCATATCCGCGCCGGAAACAGAAGGAACTGTGACGGAGCCCTGCGCTCCCTTAAATCCGGTAAATGCCCGATCCGAGAAAGCAAGAACCGGAACCAGAGTGCCTGCTTCAACCTCATCCTGCGCCGCCTGCGTGGAACCCACAAAAACATCCACCTCGCCATTCAGAAGTCCCTGCTTCTGCTCTGCCCCTCCGTCATAGCCGGACACGCACTGCACCTTGCCGCCTAACTGTGCAAGCAGGCTTCCGAGTGCCAGATGCGGGTCAGAAAGCGGATTCCCGCCGCTCATCTTAATGCCGCCGTTTTCCGCCTTCTTCAGAATGGACTCCAGTGTCTGATCCTTGGTAGTATAAAGAATCCAGGTACGATCATCGATCGTTCCGATCGGCTTCATAGCGCCTCGATCCCAATCCACAACTTCCGTATCGTACTTCTTTCCAAGATCATGCCGATAGCAGACACCATAGCCGAAGATCAGAAGATCCGTCGTATCTGCTTTTTCCTCACTGTAGGAGAGACAGGCGGCAAATCCGTCGCCGCCGGTCTGATTCTCGACAATAAAGGTATAGTCCTTCTGACTCTTGTTTGCGACCTCCGCATACTTTCTGGCGATAGCATCCGCCGTTCCGCCCGCACCATAAGGACAGATGATCTTGATCGTGGAGCCGGCTGCCGGAAGCTTCCCCATGTCCGCAGTCTGGCTCTTCATATCCCCCTTGTCCGTAGCGGCACTCGTGCTCCCGCCGGTGCCCCCGGAGCCTCCACAAGCGCTAAGAGATGCCAGCACTCCTGCCATTAGTAAAGCTGCAACTTTCTTCATTTTCATATATTTCCTCCTTGTCACAGATATTTCTGTGAATGATAAAAGATTTCTGTTTTGAAAATGCTCCATTACCGGTAGCCCTTGCCGGGATGTCATGATTACCATGATTTCAGAAGGAGACTGATGCCGGAAAAAAAGAGAAGAAGATAAGTAAGATTCAGAAAAAATTTCTGGCTCATCCTCTTAACCAGCAGGCTTCCGATCCACATGCCGAGAAGAAGCACCGGCACGCTCAGCAGAAAGGTCGGGAGCAGGCTTCCGACCCAGAAGCCTGCATGAATGTCATCCAGCAGAATCAGGAAATTAAGTACAATCCAAACGGCGGAGATGCTTGCACGAAAACTGTTTTTTTCCGGGATTCTTTTTGACAGATATCCAATCAGAACCGGTCCGCCGGTCACAAAGATACCGTGTACCAGTCCGGCAAGCCCCAGCATCACCGTATCCTGTATCTTACGGCTTACATCGGCGGCGTCTTCTTTTTTCCTGTTCTGCAAAAGCCCCAATGATTTCAGAAGCCCTCTGGCTGCAATCATCAGGACAAAGACGCTCAGCAGCAGATAGAGAAGTTTGGTATTTCCGGAGATTTCGGGGCGGATCAGCATTCCTGCCAGGATTCCCGGAATCATGAAGAGCAGTATCCTTTTCAGCTCCCGAAATCTGACATAACGGATATTTCCGGCAAATATATAGATCCCGCTGCAAAGTCCCAGAACATTTAAAACCGGTTTTGCTGTGGCATAGCCCACCAGCATCAGGCCAAAAGGCATCGCCAGCACCGTTCCGGCAAATCCCGTAATCCCCTGTACGATATTACTGAGAAATATCACCAGAAAAAACAGCAAAATGTTCAGCATATTCCGTATTTCCTCTGTATTTCCCCGAACAGAATGCCGAAAGGACTCTCTCTCCGATAAAATACCGGCGGATAACCGAGCGGAGAAGCAATTTTATGCTCCCCTCCGCTGTACTCCTCTCCGCTCCAGAGATGAATCCAACGATCCTCCGGCAGGAATACCCGTTTGCTGGCAGCCTTTTCCTCCACTACCGGCGATACCAGAATATCTCTCCCGAAAAGATATGAAAACTGCTCTGTCAGAGTCCTTTCCTCCTTTTCGTAGTAGAAAAACAGAGGTCTCTGCATCGGCATTCCCGTATTCTGGTACTCTTCGTCCAGGGTCTTCGTGTAAGGCGCAAGATCCGTATAGATCTGTGTCAGTCTCGCGAGGCTTTCCATACAGGAAACACTGTCATAGCACTGAAAATTGCTTTCCGGACGATTCCCCTCATGTGTTCTCATCATTGCCGTAAAAACCGCCATCTCTGCCCAGCGGAGAAACAGCTCTTCTGTTCTTACATTGTCAAAGAGACTGGTGTAGCCGCCGATATCGCTGTGGCTGTACCCGACGCCGCAGATTCCTACGGAAAGTGCCGCAGAAATCACAGTTCCGATACCGTCATGCCTGGAAAAGTCCACACTCTGATCCCCCGCCCAAAGCATGGCTGCATATCTCTGTGTTCCCGTCCCTCCGGCTCTCAGGAAGTAAAGGATCTCTCCCAGTTTTCCTGCATCCTTCACTGCTTCATAGTTGCACTTTGCCCAACGCACCGGCCAGAAATTATGCTCAATCATAGCCGGTTTCCCGCTGTCCAGCACAATATCATCCGTCGGAAGATACTCTCCGAAGTCCGCCATCCAGCCGTCAATCCCAATTTCAATGGAGTATTTTGAAATCACAGAGCGGAACCAGGCATTGGCAGAAGGCTTGGACAAATCGACAACACCGCAGTCAAACTCACCAAAATCAACGAGATAGATACTCCCATCTTTTCTCCGGGCAAAGACATCCTTTTCCACGCCCTCCCGGAAAAGCCGGCCTCCCTCGACCAAATAGGGATTGATATAAGCGAGAAACTTCAGCCCCTGTGCATGCCACTCCTCAATCTGCTTCGGCAGCGCAGGGTACATCTCCGGCTCATAATGCCAGTCCCATTGCAACCTCTTGCCAAAACTGGTAATTCTCTTCCCGCACCAGTCCTGACACCATAGCCCTGCCAGTCTGACGTGATGTTTTTGAAGCGTTTCAAGAATCCGATTCACCCTCTCACTTCCGCCCTGAAGTCCTATAATCAGTCCGTCGCGCACCCATCCGGGCAGTGCCGGCTGTACTCCGAAATGATTGCGAATCCGGAGCATCAGCTCCTGCCAGGTCTCCGCTTCGGCAATACTGAGCTCTGCCGGAATCTCCCAGAACTGAAGCTCATGAAAATCTTCATGCCGAAAATCAAAATCCGAATAAGCCGTGGATTTCACATCAACAAAATATTTTTCGGAGGAAACAAAGGTCGGTGCAGGAAAGTTTGTATTATAATAGTCTCCTCCCCCCTTATTTTCGACATCAGACCTCCAGGTGACATAGCTTGTTTTGTCTCTTCCGACCCCCGGTTCACTGGTCCAGAGCGGAAAATGTCTGCCGCGAAGATCAAAATAGCTCATTTGTTCTCCACAGCCATACACATGTTCCTGTTTCTCCGCAGCAAAACGGATCCAGAAGCGATTATAATTTCCGGAAGCTCGAAATCGAAGCCTGGCTTCCTTCCGGTCTTCGGAGAGAGAGAGCGCAAGCTCTGTTCCATCACGAAAATATAAACAGGCACCCTCCCCTTGCTCTTCCACCCTCTCCGGCAAAAGATGAATTCTTTCCTCCAGGTAATCTTCTATCTTGAAATTCCCCCGGTACATATCGACAGATTCTTTTCCCTTACCCAGGTAGATCGGAGATTCTTCCTCGGAAAAAAGCAGCAGGCTCCTTCCCCTGCACCATAATTCCACTTTCTCGTTCTCTATCAGAAGTTTCATTCGTATTTGAGCTCCTTGTTCTCCCCGAGAAGTCCAATATGTGCTCCCTGCCTGACCAATACCTCTCTTTCGGAGTGGCAGATGATCCACTTGTTTTTCTGAAGCAAAAGCTCCGTTTCGGGGTCATCGTTCGGGATTCTTTCCGTTAACGGAGTGTTGGTACCCTTCGGCAGTATCACGATATCCTTAAAACCCGATTCCCTGACCTTTAACGGCGAAAGGTGCAGTGTGGTCTGATACATCTCTACGGCCGTTCCCTTCGGCACAAAGAACACTGTCGCATCTTCAACCCGATAACTATTGTTCCGAATTTCCCATATATGGCCAAGAGAGAGACAGAAATCCGTCACCGCAACATTGATTTCCGAGCCCTTATGATACTCGAAGCCATTATAGCTGGAATTGCGTCCGTTACAGTAGCCAAACTGCACCGGCATTCCACCATACAGACTGTTCTGCACTTTCTGAAAAACCGGAAATTTCTCCATCTCCTCGATCGACGGAACATAAACATTTCCGGAAGCCGGAATTTCCGTGTTTTTCTCCATCCATCCCAAAAGCGCAGAGAAATCATAGCCTTTAAGGACACGTCCGAAGCTTAAAAACAAAGGATCTGTGACGGGAAATATCCTGATATCATTGACTGCATTGAGTCTTTCGAATATCTCCATAGCATTTCACCTTCTGCTGACAATACTGAAGGTTGCCGAGAAATCCTCTTTCGCCAGTCCCTGTTCCATCGCCTGCCGATAGACATGCCGCACATTTTCTTCTCCCGGCATCGCCAGGTTCAGCTCGTCGGCAAGCCGGCAGCAAATATTGACATCCTTATTCATGTTTTCGACAGAGAAGGCAGTCGGGAACTCCCGCTTTGCGATATTCTGACTCTTGGTATCCAGATAAAAGTTCTGTGCACCGCCGTAGGAAATTGCCTTCGTATATTCTTCCACGGATATTCCGTTCTTCTCTGCAAGTGCAATCGTTTCATTGACACCATTCTGAATCTGACTGACAAGCGCATTGTGACAGATCTTCATAACCAATCCCTTGCCGTTGTCTCCCATCCGAATAATATTCTCTCCCATATATGCAAGGATGGGCTCTGCCTTCCGGCAGCTTTCCACATCTCCTCCCATATAGATGCCAAGCTTTCCGGCAACAGCTGCCGGTTTTGATTTCACTACCGGAGCATCGATAAACTCTGCGCCGGTTTCCTTCACAAATTTAGAGATCTTTATGGAAATGCCGGGGTCAATCGTACTCATATCGATGCAAAGCTTTCCTTCTTTCATCTCAGGAAGAATCTCCCGATACACTGCCTCAGCGTGTTTGCTCTTCGGCACCATACTGATAATGATATCTGACTTTTTCGCAAGGTCCCTGTTATCTGTACAGGCAAGCGCTCCGACAGAGACCAGCTTTTCTACCTGCGTTTCCATGAGATCATAGCAATATACACTATCGCTGTGCTTCTTTACGATGTTCTCACACATCGACTCTCCCATGATGCCAAGTCCGATAAATCCGATCTTCATAATCGCTCCTTTATGCCTTTGCCGTATGGTCCCAGGCATCGCAGAAAATCTCCAGCCCCTGAACAGTGTAGGCATGCTTCATGCCGTCCTGATATACCGCCAGTCCGCAGGTAACAATGTCCGCTCCTGCAGAGGCACAATCTACAATCTGTTTTCCCGTTCTGACGGCAGCGCAGATAATTTGTGTCTTTCCGTAATAGCCGTAGTTCTTATAAATATCTACAATATCACGGATATACTTCCGGCAATCCTCTCCATTTGCTTCCTTCCATCCGATAAACGGAGAAACAAAGAGAGAACCGTTTCTCGCCGGAAACAATGCCTGCATCGGACTGAAAACAAGGGTGACATTTGTACGAATGCCTTCCTTCTCCAAAATTCTGGCGGCAGCGATTCCTCCTTCGATCGCCGGAATCTTAATCACGAAATTCGGGGAAAGCTTACTGATCTCACGCGCCATCTTCACAATGTCTTCTGTCTCTGTCAGATGCGGATTGATCTCGACACTCACCGGAAATTTCCCGGTCCCCTCAAGCTGATTGTCTCTGACCCACTGTGCGATATCCTGAATCGCCGTCATAAAGGGCTTTCCGCTGTTCATGATATATCTGGGATTTGTTGTCACCCCGTCGATTCCAAAACTATGATATGCAAGATGAATCTCATCAAGTTTGGCACTGTCCAGAAAAAATTTCATTTTCCCCTCCCATATTTATTAATTAAATTTCTTAACTAATAGTTCCCAAAAAATATTTATTCATCTTTCAATATAACCCTCTTTATAGTACTTCATAGTTTATCATTCTGCACAAATAAATCAAGGGTTTTTAAATAATATTATGATAAAGTCTGTTTCAAGGATTTCCTTCCCCGGTAAAGCCTTCGAAGCGGCAAAACAATACCAATATATCCTCTCGTCAAAACAAGGGTCCCCCTCCCATCGCTTACGATGGGGAAGGGAGCCCGCGAAAGATCAATGTCCCAATCTGTTGCCATCCGCAGATTATGACAGGGCGTCGGAAGTCAGTTCGCCATTTTCCACATAAATTTTCAAAAAATCCGTGACATTGTCCTTATTGATCTCAGGTGCTTCCACAAAGTCATTGACATCCGTCACCTTCATCTCTCCGCTCAGCACCTTTTCTGCATACTGCATATTCAGCTTGGCAATCTCAGATGCGTCCTGAAGCGCTGTGGCTGTCAAGAATCCTTCCCGAATCAGGAGGCAGCCCTGTGCAGTTCCATCTACGCCGTATGCCAGAAACTTTGGAGTTCCGTCTGCAGCGATATAATCTGTATTGTTGCGAACGGCTTCAATGGCACCTGCCGCCATATTATCATTCATGGAAATCACGGCATCAATATGTGTACCTCCCTGTGTCCATGTCTCCATCAATTTCATTGCCTCATCATTGTTCCAGTTTGCATAATCCTCATAGAGGATCTTCACATCCGGTCTTTGCGAAAAGAAATTCGTTTCCCAGGACTCTCTTCTCTTTTCCGCATGATAGTTCCCCGAAGGCCCTCTCAGAACAACCACATTGGCATTCTGAGGAACTTCCTTCACGGCTCTCCTTGCGCCGACTGCAGCCTGCTCTACAGGATCCGCATCAACAGTTCCTGTTCCGGCAAGCACGGCATTGTCCACCTTATCATCCCCCGTAGCTCCGTCCAAGTCGGACTGATGTGTGGTGGGATTCGTTGTAATCACCGGAATACCTGCCTCTGTCAGCTTCTGGACATATGGAGCCTGTGCAGCATTGTTATTCGACTGCACAATTACCAGATCATACTTTTTCGTAATACAGTCCTCCAGCTGCTTTGCCATCTTGGCATCATCACCCTCGCCGCTGACACAGCTCAGCTCGATATTGTCATACTGTTTTGCTGCATTCTGCATCTCTTTTGTCATCCATGCTGCAAAAGTATCCGCACTTGCTCTTGCCACAAAACATACCCGATAGGAACCTTCTGTTTTCTCATCTTCTTTTTTAGATGCATCCTCCGCTACAGCTGTTGTTCCCTCTTTTGCTGCAGAGCTTGCTGTTTTGTCTGCAGCTCCGCAGGCTGTCAGTGCAGTGAGCATTGCGACTGCCATCAACGCTGAAATCAGTTTGTTCTTTTTCATAAATCCTCCATTCTGAAACTTTTTATTTTTCCTCTGCTTCTTTCCTGTCAGAAACAGCAACAGCCATGATTCTCTTCGCCTGCTTTCTGCCCTTGCTTCGAATGTCAAAAGCGACTGCCAGAACAATAATCGCTCCTTCAATAATGCTTTGAATATAGGAGTTGACTCCGATGAGATTCATAATATTCTCCAAAAAGCCGATAATGAACGCTCCGACTACTGTTCCCGAGACGGTTCCTACCCCGCCGGAAAACGAAGTTCCTCCGACAATCGCCGCTGTCAGTCCGGTCATCTCATATCCGATGGCTCCGTTCGGAATCCCGGCGTTATTTCTGGCCATAAAAATGGCTCCTGCCAATCCCGCCAGTACACCGACGACGATATAAGACAGGTAAATATTTCTTTTGGCATTGATACCGCTGGCTTCTGCGGCTTTCCTGTTTCCGCCTATCGCATACAGATTTCTTCCGAATCTTGTCTGGTTAAAGAGGTACCAGACAACAACGGTAACGACTATCACAATGATGACGGGAACCGGAACAAAGCCGATCATCCCCTGTCCGATTTTCACATACTTTCCGAGCTGCAGCACATTGGCTCCTCCGGTGTAGTAAAGTGCGATTCCCCGTGCCACCTGTTGCATTCCCAATGTCGCAATAAATGCCGGAACGTTGAACTCCGCAATAAAGAAGGCATTAAACAGGTTGCAGATGACCGCTACCGTGACAGCGATGATAATTGCCAGCAGCATGGAATGTGTTTCCTTGTAGCAGGATACCGAAAGAACCCCTGCAAGTGCCAGAACAGAGCCGATAGAGAGATCCAAAAATCCCTCTACGATCAGAATCATTTCCGCATAAGCCAGCAGCATGCCCACACATAACTGCCGCGCGACATTCATCAAATTATTGGATGTCAGGAAATACGGGCTCAGTACACTGCAGACAAGAAACATAACTATAAGCACAATATATATTGAAAATTTCTGTAACCCTTCGGATAACTTCTTGTTTTTCATGCCCTATGCCCTCTCCTTCTGCAGCCCTGTCGCCATCATCATGAGCGCATCCTGCGAGAACTCCTCCCGACGAAGACAGCCGGTAATTTTCCCCTGAGACATGACATAAATCCGATCACACATTCCGATAAGTTCCGGCAGTTCCGAGGAAATCATGACAATTGTTCTTCCCTGCTTCACCATTTCTGTCATCAGCCTGTAGATTTCGAATTTTGCGCCGACATCGATGCCCCTTGTCGGCTCATCCAATATCATCACCTCCGGATCGCACAGCATCCATCTGGCCAGCAGAACCTTTTGTGCATTGCCTCCGGAAAGGGAAGAAATCGGCGTCTCCAGCGATGGTGTCTTGACATTCATCTCAGAGAATATCTCCCGGACCTTTTTCTCTTCCTCTTTTCTGTGCCATCGTCCCCCATGGATAAAATCTTTCAGGGAAGAAATGCTTGCATTTTCACGTACGCTTCTCACGGGAATAATCCCATATTCTTTTCGGTCTTCCGAAAGCATGATTAACTTTTGTGAAATTGCATCCTGCGGTGAACGTATGTCAAGTTCCTTCCCTTTCAATAAGACTTGTCCTTCATCCTTCGGGTCCAGCCCAAAGACAGCTCTCATCAATTCGGTTCTTCCCGCTCCGACCAATCCCGCAAACCCGACAATTTCTCCCCGAGCGGCATGAAAGTTTATGTTTTCGAAAATTCCGTCGGAAGAAAAGTCTTTCACTTCAAAAATACGATCTCCCAGTTCCACCCTCTCCTTGGGATACACATTGTCTAACTTGCGACCCACCATCCGGGAAATTACCGTACCGATATCCAGTTTTTTCGCAGGCTCGGAAGAAACAACCTCTCCATCTCGTATCACGGTAATATCATCCGCAATCTGAAAAACCTCTTCCATTTTGTGTGAGATATAAATAATACTGACGCCTTTTTCCCTCAGCTCACGGATTTTCTCAAATAAAATTTTCACTTCATGTTCCGATATCGAGGAGGTCGGTTCATCCATCAAAACTACCTGGGCGTTATTGGTAATTGCTTTTATGATTTCCAGCATCTGAATATCGGAAACTGTCAGAGTTTTTAATTTTTGTGTCGGATCATACTCCAGCTTTTGATCTTTCAGGAACTGAATGGTTTCCTTTCTCACTCTCTTCCAGTCTACCCTGTCGAAGGTAGAGACCGGAAGTCTTCCCATAAAGAGATTTTCTTCTACGGAAAGCTCCGATACGTAATTCAGTTCCTGAGCAATCATCGAAATCCCATATTCCCTCGCCTGAATCGGGTTTTTGATTTCTGCCGCCTTCCCGTCGATATAAATCTGTCCTGCATCCGCCTGATATAAGCCGGTCAGAATCTTCACCAGAGTGGATTTACCGGCTCCGTTCTCTCCGCACAGCGCATGAACCGTTCCCTTTCGAACAGAAAAACTGATATTACTCAGTGCTTTTACCCCCGGAAAGGATTTCTCAATACCCTCCACACGTAGTTTTATCTCATCCATTCCTTCCTCCCACAGGATCTATTTGATCTTGATCACACACTTGATCATGTCTGTATGATTGTTCAGCGCTTCCATATAGGCTTCCTGAATCCTGTCAAAGGGATATTCATGGGTGACAATCTGCCTGACATCTATTGCCCCCTTTGCCACCGCGCTGATTGCCTTAGGGAAGATATTTCGATATCTAAATACTGATTTCACCGTGATTTCCTTCGCCATAATCGGTCCGAAATCATATTCAATTTTTGAATCGGAAGCCAGACCAACAAGAGTAATGATTCCGCCGGCTTTTACAACATATGGCGTCTGCCGAATGGTAACGGCAGAGCCTGCCGTTTCAAAAACAACATCAGCGCCTTCATTCCCCGTGAACTTCAAAATACTCCGAACAGCATCCTCTTCCCTGCTGTTAATCACAAAGTCGGCTCCCATCTTTTTAGCCGCATCCAGCTTTGCAGGCACCAAATCTGCCACAATGATTTTCCCGGCTCCATGCGCTTTACAGGACAGCAAGGTTACAAGCCCGATGGTCCCGGCTCCTAAAATCACCACGGTATCTCCCACACCGACTTCTCCCTGATTCGCCGCATGGAATCCGACAGATAAAGGTTCAATAAGCGCACCTTCCTTTGTTGTCATATTTTCCGGCAGCTTAAAACAGAAATCCGCCGGAAATTCAATATATTCTTCATTGCAGCCGGGTACCGGAGGTGTCGCTAAAAATTGCACGCCGGGATCCAGATTATACTTTCCGATCTTGCACATTTCATGTGTACCATCCACAACTCCCGGCTCCAGCGCAACCTTATCCCCAATCTTAAGACCTGTTACTCCTTCCCCTGTTTCAATGACCGTCCCTGCACATTCATGTCCGAGCATGTAATCATTTTTTAAATCCACGACGAAATCTCCGACTCTCCCGGAATGAAAATAGTGAATATCACTGCCGCAGATTCCGACATATTCCAGAGAAACAACGACGTTCCCCTTCCCTGCCTTCGGCATCGGAATCTCTTTTATAATCATGTGATCAAGTCCGCGCATAAATGCGCCGCGCTGCATTTTCATAAAAACCTCCTTTGTTATCTTTCATACCATTCTTTCAGCAATGGATATAACTGTACAAATTTCTGATATCTTTCTTCGTATCTTTCTGCCAGTACCTTCGTCGCTTCAATCACTTCTTTCACCTTCACGATTTCATCAGAAGCTGACTGGACATTCGGATATGCGCCGCATCCCACCGCAGCCAAAATCGCCGCTCCTAAAGCAGGACCTTCATCCTGTACCGGAACTTCCACAGAAATATTCATGATATTGGCGATCATCTGCTTCCAGATACCGCTCTTGGCACCGCCGCCGCAGATCTTCGATCTCTCGACACGAATTCCGAGACTCCTTGCAACCTCCAAAGAATCCCTAAGACCAAACGCAACCCCCTCCAGAACTGCCTGCGTCATATCCGAGCGCGAACTGTCCATTGACATCCCGACAAACATTGCTCTGGCATTCGGATTATTATGCGGTGATCTTTCCCCCATTAAATACGGAAGAAAATAGATATGATTTTTACCAAGCTCCGTGATTTCGCTCTGTTCCTTGTCAAAATCCGTCGTTGCCAAAATTCTCTCATTCCACCAGGAATTACAGGATGCTGCGCTCAGCATACACCCCATTAAGTGATAGTTACCGTCGGCATGGGCAAACGAATGCAGGGCATTATATGGATCAACGTCAAAATGCGTACTGGAAATAAATACGGTTCCTGAGGTGCCCAAGGAAATATTGCACCTGCCTTCCCCGACAGTTCCGGTTCCTACTGCTGCTGCCGCATTATCACCAGCCCCGGCAATGACCTTAACAGCTTCCGGAAGTCCCAGTTCCTCCGAAAGCTCCCTTTTCATCGTGCCGACAACTTCATAGCTTTCGTAAAGTTCCGGAAGCTGGGATTTTGCGATACTGCAGATTTCCATCATTTTTTCCGACCAGCGGCGATGTTTCACATCCAGCAGCAGCGTCCCCGAGGCATCGGAAACATCCGTGCAAAAGGCTCCCGACAGTTGATAGCTCAAATAATCCTTGGGCAGCATGATTCTATGTATCTTCTCAAAGATCTGCGGCTCATTTTCTCTGACCCATAAGATTTTAGGTGCCGTAAAACCGGCAAAAGCAATATTGGCTGTCTGCCGCGAAAGCTCCTCCTTTCCGATTTGATGGTTCAGAAAATCCGTTTCTTTCTGCGTGCGGCCATCGTTCCAAAGTATTGCCGGACGCAAAACCTTGTCATTTTTATCCAAAATCACAAGACCGTGCATCTGTCCGCCAAAGCTGATCCCTGCTACCTGCTGTTTATCGCAATTCCAAAGCAGTAACTTCAGCCCTTCCATAACGGCATGGTACCAGTCCTCAGGATTCTGCTCCGACCATCCTTCCTTAGGAAAGTAAAGCGGATATTTTTTTGAAACGCTATTCAGAATCCGTCCTCCCTCCTCCATGAGAAGAAGCTTCACCGCAGAAGTGCCTAAGTCGACACCAATGTAATACATATATCACCTCATTTTTAAAATAACTTTAAAAAGTCCTTGGTTGAATTGTATCACTTCATTTTTTGATGTCAATGATTTTGTTTATTTTGATATGTCTGTATTCTGTTTCTGTCAATGTACTAGCCCATTCTCTATACTCTCGAGATAAAATCACTGATAAACCACAGTGCAGATCCCATCGCAGACGCATGCTCCTGCTTCTTACAAAAATGGATATACTCTGTATTTGGGGAAAAGGGATCTTTTTCTCTTACTTTTTCACTGATTTTCTCTGCAAACGGTTCCAAATAATTCCCGACATATCCCCCCAGGATAATGTCACAGTCCAGCAGCATCCGAATATTGATAATTGCCGTGGACAGGTATTCCAGATACTCCTCCAGAGCCTTTGCA
Source organism: uncultured Oribacterium sp. (assembly GCA_963545355.1). Classification (GTDB taxonomy): domain Bacteria; phylum Bacillota; class Clostridia; order Lachnospirales; family Lachnospiraceae; genus Oribacterium. Next base: position 58,838 of record CAUUIW010000006.1, read on the forward strand.
GCTTTCTTGTTCCGCGCTTCTACCGCCTGAAAAAAAGCTCCCAGATTCCCCTGATACAATTCCGCAAGTCTTTCTGCAGAACAATACACATTGATACAGCCTTCCTGACCGCAGTAGCATTTTCTTCCTCCAGGGACAATCCTGACATGCCCGATCTCTCCACCTCTGGAATTATCCCCTTCATAAATTTCATTTTTTTGCAGTATCGCTCCTCCCACAGAATTACTGAGCATCATATAAAATGTCAGATCCTTGATATCCTTCTTATATTTCTCGGCGAATCCCGCAGAATTGGCATCATTGAACAGTCTTACCGGGATAGCGTAAGAGTCAATAAAATACGGGAAAATGCTGCTGCATTCTCCGAGAACCTTGCTGTACACAATATCATTATTCTGCGACTTCACGATGCAGGGCAATGATACACCTATCCCAAGAACCTGATTTTCACAGATACCGGACTTCTTTAATTGCTTTTTTATTTTCCTTCTGATATCCCGATAATAGTTTTCCGTATCCCGGAATCCCAGCTTTTCCCGCTCTGACGAATAGATAATATCTCCATGTAAATCAACAAATACAATGCACAAATGATTTTTTGTAATATCTACACCGATTGAAATATATGCTCTCGTATTGCAAAGATATAATTTAGCCCGTCGCCCGCCGGTATTTTCTTCAGACTCCTTTTTGCCTACCAGATTTTCCTTCTCCAGGTATTTCAGATAGCTTGTAATCGTAGGAATACTTTGGCACATTCTCTCCGAAAGCTCCTGAATGGTAGCTCCTTCTGATTCCAGCAAAGCCCGGAATAATGAGTTTCTGTGAATCCTTGACATTTCTTTACGTGTAACCATAACTGCTCCCATCTAAAATATATAGATTTATGATAACACTTAATAAAGAATATCCTACGATTATTTTTTAAGAGGCTTCCATCGGGAAATCCTCTCCCTGTAGGCAATGAATTTCTGATACACCGGAAATTACTTCAGGAGTTCTGTATGCTTCCCGTCAGATGAAAGCCGGAGAAAGTCCGCCCTGTTTAAAATTGCCGGAATATCTTGCATATATTATTATATTAGAATATTATAATAAAATAATCTTCTGAGTCTATGTATTAACAGCAAGGAGAAAGTATGTCTCAAAAAAATAAGGAGAAGGAAATCAGCCCCGAGCACCAGGAAGAGGTCCGGGAACGAGCCAGCCTTCTGAAGGCCATCTCCAACCCCATTCGTCTGTGTCTGGTACGGCAAATGTATCAGCATGGTCCGTGCAATGTCAGCTATTTTACAAGCTGTATGGAATCCAGTCAGTCAAACATCAGTCAGCATCTCGCCAGACTGCGGGCAATGGGAATTGTGGATTTTAAAAAGGAAGGTCAGACCGTGCACTACTTTATCAAGGACAGAACCGTAGAGCAGCTCATCAAGATTCTGTTCCCGGAACCGGAAAGGAAAACACCATGAAAATCATAATCGTCGGAGGCGTGGCAGGCGGTGCTACCGCTGCCGCAAGACTGCGCAGGCTGGATGAAAATGCAGAGATCCTGCTGATTGAGAGAGGCGAGTTCGTATCTTTCGCTAACTGCGGACTTCCCTACTACATCGGCGGAGCCGTCAAAAACCGCGACGCCCTCTTTGTATTGAATATCGCAGCGATTGAGAGCAAATACAATGTGAAGATTCGAAACTTTTCCGAAGCCATCCGCATTGACAGAGAAGATAAAACTCTGACCATCAAAGATCTGAAAAAGGGCATGGAATATGATGAATCCTACGACAAGCTTCTGCTCTCCACCGGCTCCCACCCCTTTGTTCCGGATATGAAGGGGCTGGATGCAGAGAATGTATTTACGCTCTGGAATATCCCGGATGTCGATAAAATCAATGCTTATATTCAGAAGTATCAGCCCAGGCATGCTCTGGTGGCAGGAAGCGGTTTCATCGGCCTGGAGATGGCGGAAAATCTGAAAGAACGCGGTCTGGAGGTGTGTCTTGTAGAATTCGCAGATCAGCTCCTGCCGCCGTTTGATCCGGAGATGGCAAAACTGATTCAGGATCATCTTGCCGTGAAGGGGATTCGTCTGCTGCTAGAGACCGGTCTCTCCGAAATCCGGGATAACGGAAAAAGCGCCGTTCTTTCCAATGGGGAAACACTATCCAGCGACATGATACTCCTGTCTATCGGAGTCCGTCCCAATTCTGCACTGGCAAAGGACGCCGGATTAAGGCTGAATGCCAGAGGCGGCATCGTCGTCGATTCCTGCATGAGAACCGATGATCCGGATATCTATGCCATCGGCGATGTGATTGAAGTGGAGAATCCCATCGACAAAAGCAGAACCATGATTCCGCTGGCCGGTCCGGCCAATAAACAGGGGCGTGCGGTTGCCGCAAATCTTCTCGGCAAAAAATCCGAACCCTATCCGGGAACGATCGGAACCAGTGTCATCAAAATCTTCGATCTGACAGCAGCTTCTACCGGAATGAATGAAAAGCAGCTGAAAGCGAAGGGAATGAAGCTTTGGAAGGACTACGGTCTTGTCGTGATTCACCCCCTGTCTCATGCCGGCTACTATCCCGGTGCTGTTCCGATGACCCTGAAGCTGCTCTATTCCATGCCGGAGGGCAGAGTCTTGGGGGCACAGATTGTCGGCTATGACGGGATCGATAAACGAATCGATACCATCGCCACCGCCATTCATTTCCGAGGAAGCATCTATGATCTGACAGAAATGGAGCTGGCTTATGCCCCTCCCTATTCTTCTGCCAAAGATCCCGTAAACATGGCAGGCTATGCCGCCGCCAATATTCTGGAAAAACTTTCCTCTCCCATAACACAGCCGGAGCTGGATGCCACAGATCCAAGAGATGACTGGCAGCTCCTGGATATTCGTGAAGAGCCGGAAACAGCGATGGGAATGATCCCCGGCGCCATAAGGATCCCGCTGACGGCACTCCGAAAGCGAATGGGAGAGCTTAACCCCCGACAAAAGTACATCGTTTACTGTGCCGTCGGACTCCGCGGTTATATCGCAGAAAGAATCCTGAAGCAGAAGGGCTTCACTGTCAGAAATCTGATCGGCGGTTTCCGCAGCTACGGCGATCTGCATCGGATATCCCCATCCGCAGCGAAACTTCCGACACAGGATTCCGGCAGGAAAGGTCAGCCCTCAGCTTATCCCGCTTCTGCCCTTCCGGACTCCCACGACAGCAACAGCAGCTTCGAGGCAGCAACTCTGGATGCCTGTGGACTCTCCTGTCCCGGCCCTATCCTCAGGCTTTCTCAGAGAATCAGTGAGATCCATCCCGGCGATAAGCTGACGGTCAAGGCGACAGATCCCGGTTTTATCAGAGATATTGAAAGCTGGTGTGAAACTACCGGTAACCGCCTTCTCAGCAGCAGCGAGGACAAAGGCATTTTCTCGGCAGAGATCCAAAAGGGAAACGTGACAGCAAATGAACGCAGGGTGGATCAGAACGGAAATCCTGTCTGCACAGCTGCTGTAAAAGAAAAAACCATGATTGTCTTTGACGGAGACCTGGACAAGGCTATCGCTGCCTTCATCATCGCTGCCGGCAGTGCCGCGATGGGCAGCAACGTCAATATGTTCTTTACCTTCTGGGGCTTGAATATCCTGCGAAAGCCAGAAAAAACACGTGTGAAGAAAGATCTCATCGGCAGTATGTTTTCCATTATGATGCCCAGGGGCACAAAGAAACTGCGTCTTTCCAAAATGAACTTCGGAGGCCTCGGTTCCAAAATGATGCGCTCCGTCATGAAAAAGAAAGGCATCTCCTCTCTGGAAGAGCTGATTCATAAAGCACAGAAGGCGGGGGTTAAAATGACTGCCTGCCAGATGTCCATGGATGTCATGGGGCTAAGCCGGGAAGAGCTGATCGACGGCGTGGAGGTCGGCGGTGTCGCCAGCATGCTCAATGACAACGACTACTCGAATATGAATCTGTTTATTTAGCATAAACGTCAAAAAGCCGGCTCCGGGCATCACTGCCCCGCCGGCTTTTCCTGCAGGCTTTCCGCTCAGTTCCCATTCCCTCCAAAAAAGCCTTGAACGGCGAGGCTCAGGGCTTCACTACAAAGGGAGACGGAATCATAAGCTTTGTTTATAAAATCGGTCTCAGATCCTCTGATGCTTTTTTCCAAGATCATAAAAGTGCTGAAACAGATGGTTGATCTCCCTTCCATATTCTGTCAGCGAATAAATTCCCAGCTCCTGATCCCTGATAATACATTGATTGCTGCAAAGAATCTTCAGTTTCCTCTGCAGCTCTGTATCAGAGAGAAACTCAATGCTGTTTAAAATTTTCGTATATGTATTATTCCCGTTTGACAAGGAGCAAAGGATCTCCGGTACCCAGCGCTTTGTAATCATATCCTGGATAATCTGCATCCCTCTCTGGTATTCTGTCATCACTCTATCCTTTCCTCTGCCCATCACAAACAAATTTGTTTCTATTAGTTTTTACTAACTTCTATATAATGAGTATATCACCAAACAATAAACAAGCCCGTAGAAATCCATATGTACGGTTAGAAAAAAATCATCTGAAGGAGGCTATTATGAATAACACAAATGAAGAAAGCAAAGAAATGAACAGTGCATTCCCGCTGATTGGAAAGCCTGCACCGAATTTTATCGCCAGTACAACGAACGGTCAAATTCATTTTCCGGCTGACTATAAAGGGAAATGGGTAATCCTCTTCTCGCACCCCGCAGATTTTACTCCCGTCTGCACCACAGAGTTTATGACCTTCGCCAGCATGCAGGAGGAATTTCAGTCCCTCGGCACAGAGCTGATCGGTCTTTCGGTAGACTCAATTCACTCTCATCTGGGCTGGATCAGAGCCATGCGGAACTATGAGTGGAATGGAATCCAGCACCCGGTAGTAAAGTTTCCGATTATCGATGATGTCAAGATGGAAGTCTCCCGGAGATACGGCATGATTCAGGGAGAATCCGATACCGCTGCTGTCAGAGCCGTCTTCTTCATTGATCCCGATGGTATCATGAGAACCATCCTCTACTATCCCGCAGCACTTGGCAGAAACTTCACCGAGATCAAAAGAATCCTGCTGGGTCTGCAGAAAGCGGATACCGATAAGGTGGCTCTTCCTGCCGACTGGCAGCCCGGCAAGGATGTAATCCTGCCGCCGCCGGTAGAAAACAGCCAGATTGATCCCCGTATCGAGCAGGGCAGGAATACGGAGCAATACACACAGCTGGATTGGTATCTGACCTTTAAAAAGGACCGATAACTCAGCCATCAGCGAAAACGAACAGGAGCAGGGGATTTCGGCTCCTGTCCGTTTCCCGGGCGGGAAAACTAAGCCAAAGAGAAAAAGCCCCGGGGCAGAACACAAAGTTCCTTTTCAATCTTCCTGATAGACTATCACGTATGCCTTGGGATTACCGCTTTCCGGCAGCAGCGACAGCGGAATCTCCGCAATGACCCTTCCGACTTCCCCCTTATAATATTCCCTTCTCTCCTCCGCGGAATAAAAATACATCGCGGCGGTATAGCTGTGGCCCGCCTCCAAAGAGAGCTCAAAGCTCAGCTTTTCCGATTCCACATTCCGGGTCTTCATCCCCGCGAGCTCCGTTGACTGAAAGATGCCTTCCAATGTATGCTTTCCCGAAGGCAGAGCTGCGATTTGCTGCAGATTCTGTCCTGTGATATGCGGCAGGGAAGAAAGCTTCTGTCCGTCAATCTTTATTTTCCTGCAATACAAATGGAGAAGAGCTTTATCCTTGTTGGATTCTATAAAACTCCGCTCCGCATTCTTTCTCTTTCGGCCCAGGATCATAAAAATGACAAATAATACTGCCCAGACCACCACGACTACAGCTATGATCATTACCGTTGGATTCACCTTTTTCTCCTTTTCCGATTATACCCTTCGCAGCTTATATCCAGCTCATACATAAAATGCATCATCGCAGTTTTTCCTTCCGGTTCTCTGAATTTCTCAAAGCGGTCCGCTTTCTGTTTTATAAACCCGCCTTGAAGAATTTGCGGAAAGCAGAGACCTCCTCCGCGGACTGGGTCACTGCTACGGAATGCTTTGCTCCCCGCTTAATTCCGGGCTCATACGTTATCGGCTCAAACTGATAGGAAGCCTTGCTGTTTTCCGCAATACAATACCCTGCCCAAGTCGCTTTTATGGAAGAACCGTTTTCCCTGTTAAAGAACTCCGCCTCTCCATATTCCGTCAGATCCGCACTGACGGAAATCACTACTACTTCTCCCGTCTTATATCCCACGATATAATTACTGTGCACATTCACTTCCACAACGACCGCATTGTGATAGTCTTCCATGTGGCAGTAAATTAACTTATAGTCATCTCCGTTCGGAACAAGAGAGTTAAATATCTCCCGCATATGCGCCTTATTCTTCCGGTTGTCCTCATCAGAAGCCCCTGTCGCCATTTTCTTAACGAAATCCAAAAGTCCCATGATTTTCCTCCCTGCTTGTTTTGTCTGTTCTGCCTATGCCCCTGACATCCAGAGAATCCGCCGCATATGCTCCATCACGAAGCTTACTCCTGCCGCAGAAGCCTGGGAAATATTAAATTTCCAGCAATAAAGTACCATGCTGTCACAGACCTCATGAATTCCGGCTTTTATCCCACGCAATTATTTTCGCGCCGAAAGCGCAGAAGTTTCTGAGCCTTGTCAGGAAATAAGCTCAAATCACAGCGTGACCAGATTGAAGTCATAAAAAAGCATTTCGATTTCTATATTATAGATTTCCCATGATAAATGTCAACGCAGTTCAGCTCATGAAAATGCTCCATCATTAAGCTTCTTAAAATCAAGGCTGGGCTTCAAATATCCCGGTGTTTTATGCAGCTCCCGGAACAGTTCCTTAGCCATAAGCTTGCTCTCGATATAATCATGCCTTCCCGGGAATCCGAACGGGATCGGAAAGATATCGCCCGGTAATGCTTTTATCCGACTTTTTGATTTCCTCCGGTATGCCACAAGCAATAATGCGCCCGCCCTGCTCGCCGCCTCCGGGTCCCATGTCGATGATATAATCCGCATTTGCAATCACATCCAGGTCATGTTCGATCACGATCACGGTCGCCCCCTCTTCCACCAGGCGGTCAAAAACGCCCAAGAGGACCTGTACATCCAACGGATGCAGACCTATGGTTGGCTCGTCAAACACGAACACGGAATCTTCCTGCATCCTGCCCATCTCACTGGCCAGCTTCAGCCGCTGCGACTCGCCGCCGGACAGTGCAGGTGTATCCTCGCCCAAGGTAAGGTAGCCCAGACCGAGGTCATGCAGAACCTGCAGCTTATCGTAAATCTTTTTGTATCCTGCAAACGTGTTCAGAGCATCGTCCACTGTCATCGCCATCAGCTCCGGCAGGGTATAGGAGCGTTCCGACTTCTCAGGGGCCCAAAAGATCCGTTCCGCATCCGCACCGTAGCGTTTCCCACCGCATTCCGGGCAGCTGATCGTCACATCCGGAAGGAACTGCACATCAAGAGAAATCTGACCCGTTCCGTCACAGGTCGGACAGCGGAGCGAGCCTGTGTTATAAGAAAAATTCCCTGCCTTCAGCTTTTTTTCTTTCGCCGCTTCTGTCCCTGCAAACAGCTTGCGAAGATCGTCTAAAATCCCACTATATGTTGCCACTGTGGAGCGAATATTGATGCCGATGGGTGAAGCATCTATCAGATTGACGCGGCGGATACCCTCCACCACAATACTTTTTACCGGAAACGGCAGTCTCTCTCCTGCGCAGTGTGCCGACAGCCCCGGAATCAGGCTTTCCAGCACCATCGTTGTTTTGCCGGAACCGGAAACCCCGGTTACGGCGGTCAGTCTTCCCTTAGGGATCTTCACGTTAAGCGCATGCACAGTATGAATCGCTGCGGTTTCCATGCGTATCGTACCAAGCTTGAAGAGATCCGCAGCATCCGCACATTTCCGTACCTTCAAGCTGCCTGAATCTCTCAGGAAAGGCGCGATCTTGGATTCATCCGATACAGACAGCTCTTGGATATTGCCCTGCGTCAGAATGGTGCCGCCCTTGGTTCCCGCCAGCGGTCCCAGCTCGATCATATAGTCGGCCCGCTTTAAGATGCGGACATCATGGTCCACCAAGATAACGGAGTTCCCCTCTCTAACGAGGGAATCCACCACCTCCATCAATCCGTCGATATTGGACGGATGCAGTCCTATGCTGGGCTCATCCAGCACATAGAGAACACCCGTGGTCTCGTTTCGAACGGCGCGAGCCAGCTGCACGCGCTGGCGCTCGCCGGTGGAAAGGGTGCTGCTGGCCCGGTCAAGAGACAAATAGCCAAGTCCGAGATCAACAAGTCTTTTGGCATTGTCCAGAAATGATCGAATGATACTCTCCGCCATCGGACGCATTTCACGCGGCAGCGTATCCGGGACAGACTTCACCCAGGGGATAAGCTCCGAAAGCGTCATGGCCGTCGCCTCTGCCAGATTCTTGCCCGCAAGCGTTGTGGAGCGCACCTTCCTGGAGAGCCTTGTGCCTCCGCAGTCCGGGCAGACCGATTCATGAAGAAATTTCTCTACCCTCCTCATGCCCTTTTCGTCTTTCACCTTGGAAAGGGCATTTTCAACAGAATAAACTGCACTGTAATAAGTGAAATCCATCTCTGCCGCTACATTGGTTTTTTCATTCACGTAAAAAATATGACGTTTTTCTGCCGGTCCGTGATAGACAATCTCTTTCTCTTGCGGCGTCAGATCACGAAACGGCACATCTGTGCGCACACCCATTTCACGCACCACATTCTTCATCAGCGACCACATCAGGCTTTGCCATGGCGCGACAGCCCCTTCATCGATCGTCAGGGTATCGTCCGGTACGAGTGCCTCTTCATTTACCGTGCGTATGATGCCTGTCCCGGAGCAGGTCGGGCAGGCGCCCTCCGAATTAAATGCCATAGCCTCTGCACCCGGACCGTAAAATTCCCTGCCACAGACCGGGCATTTGGCGGGCAGCATCAGTGCTACATTCATATTGGGCGGGCAGGGGTGTCCATTGGGGCAGCAATGGCTCCCCAACCGCGAGAACATCAGCCGAAGACTGTTGAGCAGTTCCGAAGCCGTACCGAAGGTGCTGCGAATGCCGGGGATGCCCGGTCGCTGATGCAGCGCAAGGGCTGCGGGAACATGGCGGATCTCATCCACTTCCGCCTTGCCTGCCTGTGTAATGCGGCGGCGGGTATAGGTGGAAAGGGCCTCCAGATAACGGCGTGAGCCTTCCGCATATACGGTGCCAAGAGCCAGGGAGGATTTCCCGGAACCGGAAACTCCGGCAATGGCTACCAGCTTGCCCAGCGGAATATCCACGTCAACATTTTTTAAATTATGTACTTTTGCGCCGCGAACCAGAATGCTGTTCGGAGCGGGTCTTTTTTCTTCCATAATCAAACAATCCTTTCGATGATCCTCCTGTTTTATCCGTTCAGAGAATTGCAGCGATTCCCTTGGCACTTCGAAGTGCCACATCTTTGAAATGGTTTCCGGGATTCCATTCCCATATCACATTCATTCCAAGCTCACGGTAATGTTTCGCGATGCTTTCTGTATTTTCCTGAACTGTTTTCAGGAACCTATTCCTTGTCTTCGCTTCCTGATCTCCAAGTGACAGATAAATCTTATTGGGCTTTCGCTTCATCTCATGTTCCAGACAGTATTCCCTGAAATGAGGAAACCACAGCGACCCTGACATACTCGCCACGCGGTCAAAGACATCACATTGATACATCGCATAAAGCGCAAATAAGCCTGCAAGCGAATATCCCGCTATTCCCAAGAAGCAAGGAGTTCCGTTAATTCTCTCCTCTGCTTTCGGAAGTATTTCTGAGAGCAGAAGTTCTAAATACTCGTCTGCTCCACCCGTGTAAGGAGGGTCCGAAGGCGAAAGCGGCGGACAATACCACGGCGTCATATCGTGATCCCATGTCAAATTACCGACACATAGCAAATTGCAGCTCGGACATCCCATATGTCCCAACGCATCCGTCACACTCTTCCCGTCTCCCGAATAGTTATTCAGAACGATGAGAGGACTGTTTTCGGTATAAGTCGGATAAAGTACAGCTTTTTTCTCCCTTACCGTAAATATTTTGTTATTCATTTTAAGCATCCTCTTTTCAACTTTGCTTCCGTACATTTATTGTATTAACGCTCTAAAAATCTTTCAAGTACGCAGATATTTCGTACATGGTATAGGATATATATCTGCCCTTTATGGATTCTGATCCCCCGGAATGTTCTAAAGCGGTTCAATCCGGTCGATGTCTATGGTTCAGAAGACGGCTGGTTTGTTGAGAGGGGAAACATGATTTGACTTTGCATTATTCATTAAAACGAATAAAATGAGAATTATTATATGGTTTTAAACGAAGGAATCCAAATGAAACCTCTATCGTATTCAGAGACCGCCAGAATATGGGGGATTTCGGAACGAAGAGTCCGATCCTGTGTAAAGAATATAATAAAGAAATCCCTGAGAATGGAGATGCGTAAGATGTATCAGATACTGCTCGTGGAGGATGATAAAACACTTGCGAAGCAAGTCATGCTGGCGCTGGAGAAGTACCGCTACGACTGTAAAATCGTGCAGGACTTTCAGGCCATTGACAAATTTGTGATGGAAACAAAACCGGATATTATCCTGCTGGATATCAATCTTCCGAGTTTTGACGGATTCTATTGGTGCCGAAAAATTCGCGACGTTACAAAAACCCCGATTTTAATGCTCTCCGCAAGAAATGAGACCTATGACCAGGTAAGGGGAATGGAGTCCGGCGCAGATGACTATATCACAAAGCCCTTTGATCTAGATGTCCTGCTTGCAAAAATTTCTGCGACCATTCGCCGTAATTACGGAGAACTGAAGCATGAAGAGAAGACGGCGATGACCCTTGAAAAGGAAGGGATCAGTTTTTATCCGGCGCGCTTATATTTTGAATATTCAGGCATAAGGGTGGAGCTGACAGCAACGGAATCCCACTTGTTTTCTTCCTTGCTTTCCTTCTATCCGGATGCGGTATCAAGAGATGAGCTGATCTCAAAAACATGGAATGAAGGCACTTGTTATGTGGAGGAGAATACACTGAACGTGAATATTCGAAGACTGCGCAACAAGTGCAGGGAAAAGAAAATTCCGATTGAAATCAAATCGATTCGGGGATTGGGATATCAGCTTAAGATTGGAGGGAGCGGAGATTGAAACTGTTTATCAAAGATCATATGGATATCATCCTTCTGTCTCTCTTTAATAACCTCATCTTAGCATTCGGATATCATCGACTGGGTGGTTTTTCAACCGTTTCCGGAATGTTTTACTTCCTGTTCATGTCCCTGTTCCTGCTATTCCTGGTACTGGCATATCGATACTATCGAAAGAAAAAAGTGTACCAGACGCTTATGAACAAGCCGGAGCTGCTGGAAGATATGGTGGAGGAGGATGATTCCGATCGCTTTACCGCCGCCTTTTTTTCCTACAATAAACGGAATTATCAAAGGTTCCTGAGGGAGCTGAATCAAAGCAGGGAAGCGTCGGATGAGTGGCAAAGCCACATTGTGCGATGGGTTCACCAGATGAAAACACCTGTCAGTGTCCTTCGGCTCATGCTACAGATCGATCCCGGACAGCTGGATATTTCGGATATGGAATACGAACTGGATCGCTTGCAGAATCAGATGGATCGAATGCTGGGCTTTGTGCGGATGGGAAATCTCAAAAATGATTTTGTGATAGAGGAAATTCCACTAAAGAAGCTGGTAGACGAAATTGTTATAGAGAATAAAAGACAGTTTATCTATCATCGTCTGTCTTCCCGAGTATCGATACCGGAGGGGACCATCGTCCGGAGTGATAAAAAATGGCTTCGCTTTGTGACAGAGCAGATTTTGAACAATGCGATCAAATATTCGAAGGAGGATTCCGCGATTCAAATTTATACCAGGAAAATCGGAACGAGGACAGAGCTAACCGTGCAGGACTTTGGGATCGGAATCAGGGAACGGGATTTACCGCGTGTTTTTGAGCGATACTATACCGGCTCCAATGGCAGAGAGCATGATCAGTCGTCCGGCATCGGCCTCTATATGGTAAAAAAATATTGGACGAGCTTGGCCATTCCATACGGATCCTCTCTGAAACGGAGAAAGGGACAAGCGTAAAGATCCTGTTTTAAGGCGAAAGTGACAGCTTTGTCACTTTTTGTTATTTTAATCGATTTTTTGGAGAATATCCTTCCTGTATGCTGAGAGCAGAAACGGAAAGGAGGTGCAGGGTATGAAAGTTTTATCCATTCAGAATGCTACAAAAATCTATGGAAGCTCGGTCAAAGTAAAAGCAATCAACCAGTTGTCGCTGGAAGTCAATGAGGGAGAGTTCGTCGCTATTATGGGAGCCTCCGGGAGCGGCAAATCCACGCTTCTTAACCTGATTTCCGGAATTTTGCCGCTGACATCCGGGGATATTTTTATCAGAGGAAAGAGCATCCTGAAAATGACAGAAGAAGAGAGCGCGGTATTTCGCCGTGACGAGCTGGGGTTTGTCTTTCAGGACTATAACCTGATCGATACCTTAACCATTGGAGAGAACATCATGCTGCCACTGATGTTCAAGAGCAAGGATGTGAGGGCCATGCGGGAAAAGGCTGAGAGCTATGCAAAAAAGCTTGGGATCGAGGACCTTATGGAGCATAGGATCTATGAGGTGTCTGGCGGGCAGGCCCAGAGGGCATCGATTGCCAGGGCCCTGATACATCATCCCAAGCTTCTCCTGGCAGATGAGCCGACCGGCAATTTAGATTCCGCCACTGCGCAGGAGGTCATGAAGCAGTTCGCCGGACTGAACGAAAAGGAACGGGTGAGCACACTGATGGTGACGCATGATGCAAAAACGGCCAGCTACTGCACGCGGGTGATCTTCATCAAGGACGGCGAAGTATTCTATGAAATTTATAAAGAAGGAAATCGGCTTCATTTTTATGATGAGATTTTAAATGTCTTAAAGTTTATGGGTGGGGAGTAGGATGACATTTGCGCAGTTTGTAAAGCATAATATTATGCGGAACAAAGAGAGCTATGCGGCCTATTGGTTCAACAGCATGTTTATCGTTGCCATTTTCTTTGTCTTTGGGGCAGACCGTTATCATCCGGAGCTGCAAAAGAGTGATGGGATTTCGAAGCTGATGCAGTATACGCAGCTTGCGATCCTCATATTTGCGATTGGCTTTCTGATGATTTCGATTCATGCCTTTATACAGAAGAAGCGGCATAGCTATGGGATGCTTCGCATGATCGGAATGAGACAAGGGCAAGTCATTCGGATGATCGTCAGCGAGAATATGCTTGTGGGGATAAGCGCTCTGGCTTTCGGATTGCTGATAGGGATTGTGTTTGGGCATCTATCCGTCATGTTAATGGCAAAAATCATCCATCTGGCTGATATTTCGTACATCTTCCCGTTACAGGCCATTCGAGATACCATTTGCTGCTTCCTGCTCGTCTTTTTATTGGTAAGCTGTCTGCAGGCAAGGAATATTGCAAAAAAAAAAGATACAGGAGCTGCTGTCTGCAAAATTGAATGAATCCAGGAACATGAAGTTTCATCCCATGCTCGCAATGCTCGGAGTGCTTCTTCTGATCTATGGCTACGCCCTTACATTTTTTCATCAATTACCCTTTATTGAAGCGGTGCTTCGAAGCAATTCGCTGCTCGAAAAAAACCTGGAACCAATGATTTTTGTATCTGTATGCGCCGGGCTGTATCTGGTGTTTCGCGAATTTCTTTTCCTATTCCTATCAGGAGTCCGTCACTCCTCCGGATATTACTTTAAAAACGGAAATGCCATCTGAATTACCGGATTGCAGGACAAGCTGAAGAGCTCCGTAGGCACGATGTTTGTCTCCACCATCCTGGTCACAGTGGCTTTTTCCGCCATCAACAGTTATGTGTCCCTGTTGGGCAGTGTGCGGGAAAACATTGTGGCAGCCAATCCGATTCCGATCCAGTATCTTTCCTTTGAGGGGAATGAAGAGAAAGAGCAAAAGGACACTGAATTTATAGAAGACAAGCTGCAGGAATATGGCGTCGGGTTTCAGGCCTATCGCTACGTCATTCTGGAATACGGAGACTGGGAGATGACAGCAAATAAGCTTATCTCGCAGACGGATTACGACCATGAAACGGGGAAAAGAACAGATTTGCCGGATGGGCAGGCAATGGATATCTCCGGGGAACAGGGGAGACGGGGGAGCGTAAACATAACCGATACCATAAGCCTGACCGTGGTTGGCGAAAATTCCCCGATTCTGGATTCCAGTCGAAGGAAGCACACATATGTCGTCAATGATACAAGCTACAGCTCTATTTTGGAATCGGGGAAGATGAAGCAGGTGACGGCATATGACTACACGGTGGATGATGAAGGGCAGAGAGCGGAGGTTCGCGCCGCGGCGAAGGAGATGAGAGCTGCGATTGGTATTGGCGGATACAGGGCAAGCTTTATGTTCAATCCCAGAATAGAATCCCTGGACATCCGGGAGTATACCTATCAGTTAGAGACCTATATCTCGGTATTGTTATCCGTTATTTTTATGCTGGCATCTGCCAGTCTGCAGTACTTCAGGTTGTTGAATCAGGCAAAGGAAAATTTGCCCATGGAAAAAAATCTATACCGCTTCGGCCTGTCTGTCAGGCGGATCTTAGGGATTCAGAGAAGGCAAATGTTGAGTGTCTTCCTGCTCCCGATCGGATTCGGGGTGCTCTCTACCTTCTTCGCGATGAACTATCTGGTGAATATGCAGGTGGCCTCCGTCAATATTTTTCGACAGACGGCAATAGTATCGGCCTTACTGATCCTGTTGGAACTGCTTTACTTTTTTATCATGGACAGGCAGTTTGAGAAGAAGATAAAAAGATATTTACTGGCAGAATAGAAGAAAGTGAGAAGAAAATATGAAATTTAGTTTAAATCGAGCGCAGCTTAAGAATTTGGCGGTAGTATTCATGGTGCTGGACAATGCTTACCTTCGCTTCTCGACATCGATCAGCAGCGTCGCGCATCTGGCAACACGTTTTGTCGCGCCTCTGTTTGCATGGCTGATGGTGGACGGGTTTTTCCACACAAGATCCAGAGCTAAGTACTGCAGGCGTCTCTGGATTGCCGCAATCCTCATGCAGATCGGAAATGTGATCTCTTTTGCGATATTTGGACAAAAAGGAATCACAGATAACATCTTTTTGACCCTGGCGCTCTCATTTACGATCATATGGCTCTTTGAACGGGCGAAGCAGGAGACCTCCGTGGGGAAGAAGGTCGGCCTCCGCATTGCGGCGATTTTTCTGGCGGTGCTTGGCATGGCGTTCAGCCTGATTCTGTATATCCCGCTTCCCTTTGGCAGCGGAATCGTTTTGGAGGGAGGCCTGGAGCTGATACCGTTTGTGCTGATTGCTTACTTCTTTTATGACAGCAAATGGAAACAGGCGGTTCTCACGACGGCATACAGCCTCCTGCTGTTCTTTGTCCTGTTCGGCGGCACTGCACTATTTACACAGGGATTCGATATGTTCTGTGTCAATTCCGATTGGATGACATTCCTGGTGATCCTCTTTATCTTCCTCTACAATGGCAGGGAGGGAAGGAAGAGCCCCTCCGGCAAATGGTTCTTCTACTTCTTCTATCCCGCGCATCTGTGGACTTTGATGCTCCTGGGAAATTTACTGTAACTATCAGCTGGTGACTGAGCAGAGATTGATTTGCAGATGAAATACTTGATCGTCACGACAGCGGTTCCGGTAAGACCAGGTTCCGGCTGAAGCCGAGTGCGCCCTTACGGGTGGCGCAAACACCAGCTTTAGCAAGTAGTGGATGCCTTTGTCATGCTGTTCCCGTTCCTGTCCGGGATAGCCGTAAGCTTAATCGTATAAAAGGAGTATCATAGCTTCAATTGCCGCTTACAAAAACTCGAAGATTGGTGATAAACTCAGACATAAGTTCGCCCTCATCTTTTGCATATACAATACCGAGGGCAAAGAAGGAACAGGAGCTTCTTGATCCTTCAATGATTCTCTGGAATCATTGAAGGACGCTGATCCGGAGGAAATATATTAAGAAGAGAATGAGCGTGTAAGAGCTAATAAAAACTTCCTGGTGGAGGCGGGCTTCGTATTTATGAATCGATCCTTCCTGTTGTTCGAGCAGATCGAGGTAGTAGCCGATGGATTGGCAGCGTGAGCGTTTATCATTGGTGGCGGCAGCTGATTAGCTTTAGCTTATTAAGCATCTCTGCCACAGCTCATTCTCGGAATGAATTGTACCGGGATCTTATCCGTTACAGAATAGCTTCTGTCTGTTTTCATTCTGTCAAGGTATCCTACTGCCTTTCTCGCACGCAAAATCACATCCTGCCGTACGAAAGATAATTGCGGCATAACATTTCTGCACAGTTCTGTGTCATCATATCCCACGATCCAGACATTCTCCGGCACACGAAATCCTGCATGAATCAGGAAATACATGATCTCAACGGCATAATAATCAGAAGCAGCAAACACCGAATCATAGTCTTTGAATCTTTGGACCATATTCTTATAATACAATTGTCTTTCCCACTTATTCATTGGTATTTTAACAAAATCTACTCTCCTGTTATATCCGGAGCAAAGCCCGTCATATCTGTCAAGGTCCGGTTTCCGCTGATTATCCGCAATAAATAATACCTTTTTCCTGTTGATCTCCTTGAAAAACTCCCCCACCTGCCTGCCTCCATCAAAATCATCCAGCATCAGGTTGCAAATATTTCTGTCATTGTGAAAAAAGCCATCATATACGACGAATGGAATTCTGATGTGGTCCCGAAGTTTCTGGTACTCATCCTCACAGAACCCCAAGATTACCATTCCATCCATATTCCACATAGATGCAAAAGGTATGATCTCCATAATCTCGCTTGTCTTCTTCAACATAAAAAAATAGCCGTGATTCTCTAACTCCTCTGATAATGCATTAACCGCACTGCTGATATAAGGGTCTTCCAGGACATGTCCCTCATATTTGGGGTGATTATTCACAACCACCCCGACAATTCTTGAATTGTTCTGAGCCAGAAGCGTTGCGGCCATATTAGGAATGTATCCTCTTTCCACCAGCTTTTCCTGTACTCTTTTGACTGTTGCTTCTGATATTTTTTTAGTTTTTCCATGGATCACATTGGAAACGGTAGCCGTACTGACTCCTAATTCACCCGCAATGTCAATAATCCGAATTTTCTTTTCATCCCACATAATTATCCTCACCGAAGCGTATGCATCCATTTTCGACTTCTGAACATAAAAACAGATGCTATAAATCGAAAGAGCTCCTCCTGCGAAAAAATGAAGTAGACCCAAACGATCGGCAGCCTTAAGTACAATCCTGTAAGAAGCGCCAGGGGCACACCAATCAGCCATGTCCCCATCATGTCAATCATCATGACATACTTTGTTCTTCCTCCACTCCTGATGATCCCGCCTCCCAGAATCATATTCTGAACCTTTACAGGCACCAGAATCGCAAAGGCCAGCAGCATATCCGCACCAATCCCGCGAACATCATGGGATACCCTGAACAGCCGAACATATTGATTTCTTACAATAATCAGCAGCAGCGAGAAGACCAGCGATCCCGCCAGTCCAAATCCACATAGCTTTTTGGATTCCTCATAGGCCTCTTTATACTCATGGCTCCCAAGCCTTTTTCCAATCAGAATCCCGGCTGCCTGTGACAGGCCGCTCAGTGCTCCCATGGTCAGCCCTTGAACGGCGCCTGTTAATGACATACCCGCAAGTTCCTCCGTTCCCATGTGCCCATAAACGTATGTGTTTACGCTCTGTCCCACCGACCAGAGAAATTCATTCAAAACAATTGGCAGCGTCATCATACAATACTGTGAATATCCCTCTTTTCCGAGTTTTAAGGATATATGGATTCTTCCATATAACTTGTAAAAACACAGGATAGAAATAAGCGCGCCCGACGCCTGGGAAATAACACTTGCATAAGCGGCCCCCGCTGCCCCAAGCCTCGGTGCTCCAAAATTTCCAAATATGAGGCAATCATTTAAAACCGTATTGAGCAGCGCAGAAAAAATCCCGATACAAAGAGGCCAGGTTGACTTATCTCGGCATCGCAGAGCTACCCCAAATATGTTGCAGATCCCCAGCGGAATAAATGTCCAACTGATAATCCCAAGGTATTTGCTGCCTTCTTTAATCACCTGCGCTTCTGTCGAGAACAGACCAATGAACCGATTCCGATACAGGCCGAAAACTGACTGAAACATCAGACCGGTCAGGATCATAAGCAGAAAATTGATGCATATGCTTCTCTCCTCCGCCTCTCTGTTGTGATTGCCTATATACTGCGAAACCATAATACCTGTAATGGTACTGATTGCCCCAATGACAAAGGCATAAATAAAACCGGGCTTTCCGGCAATCTCAACTGCGGCAACACTTTTATCTCCAAGCTGTCCGACCATAATCTGATCGACCATGGAAAAGGAGGATTGCAGCATGGATTGCAATGCTACGGGTATGGAAATGCGCATCACTTTTTGTAAAAAGCTCTTGTCTGTCATAGTATTTCCCCCTTTCACATTTGTTTTATACTATGTCAGAAATGCCTGATTCACAATAGGTTAATCGCATAAGCTTTACATCGTGAGAGGTCCGGTTCAAAGCAAGCAGAGCTTGCAATCCGGCTCTAAAATACAGCTTCTTTCGAAGCTAAGACAGTTATTTTATCCACCAAAACTTTACTTTTACACATTGCGTCGTGGATAACTCTATACTTTTGTGGATAAATCTCCCATGATTTCGGCGGAAAGTCTGGACTGAAACAAGCTTATCCACTTTCGGCAAAATTCAAAATATGCCGATTCTGACTTTTCGGCATCTGAGGAAAACTGTATTGTACTCGCCGTGCAGTCCAAGACAGGTTTTCCGGAAGACACAAAATACCTGCTTCCCCCAAAATAAACGACAATCCCTTTTACATCGGAATAAAGTATGCTATACTTTGGTTAGTTAAAACTAACCAAAGGAGCAAAAGCAATGAAAGGGATAAAACAGGAACTATTGCATGTTCTTTTGTTGTCCGTCCTGCAAATTCTCCTGGTCCTTCTGATCGGCTGCTTCAGCCCCCGGGTCCTGGAATTTTACGGATTTCCTGTCTGATGACATATTTATCGTATGCCTTCTCTTCTACGGTATCTTTGTCATAATGATTCGTTTTGTGAAAAGATTTCTTCTGAAGAAATACCACAGTCAGGCAAAATACGGATAACAGTATCCCCCAGGCGGCATGGTCACCTGGGGGATTCGATGTAAGGCAGTAAGTTCCCCGGCAGATCTGTGAGATAGATCCAAAGGAAAGACCCCGCTGCAGAGCGGGAAAGAGCCTTAGAATTTAATTTATTTTGCTGCAGGACCTTCTACGGCGCTCTCCGCACCGGATTCCGCCACGCTTGGACCTTCTTCGGCGGCATTTGCTGCCGCCTCCTCAGGAGTCTCTGCCGTAATCTTGGTCTGAGTTTCTATATAGCTCAGAACTGCATTCGAAATCGCTTCATTCTCCACCATACTCTTTCCATAGGTCTCGATCAGCTTCTCACGGTCAAGGTCCTGTCCCATCATCGCAGAAATATTCTCGGCAAGCTTATCGATGAGTTCATCGCTCAGCTTAATGCCCTGATCCTCAGCAATCTTCTGGATCACAAAATACTGCTTTGCATACTCGGTTGCCTGTGAGGACATCTCCGTCTTAAAATCCTTGACACTCATGCCATACATATTGAGGAGATCGGAAAGCTTATAGCCGTACTGCTTCATGGAGTTGATCTGCTGGGAGATCACGTAGTCCTCCGCATATTTCTGAAGCGCATCGGAAACCGTAATCTCGGATTTTTCAATGATCTGCGAAATCGCCTGCTGCTGGATCCCGGAATGGTAGCTGTAATCATAGCTTGCCTGAAGCATATCCCTGATCTTTGTCCTGAATTCCTCTACGGTCTGTGCCTGTACCTTATCATTAGTCCTGACCCACTCATCCGTAAGCTCCGGCTTACGCTTAACCGCATTGACGACGACCTCAAAGACGGCTGCCTTGCCATTCAGCTCCGGCTTGCCGTAGTCTGCCGGGAAGGTGGCTTTTACAGAAACATTATCGCCTTTTTTATGTCCGACCAGCTGCTCCTCAAATCCCGGGATAAATGCACCGGAGCCAAGCTGTAAGTCCTCCCCTCTTGCAGCGCCGCCGTCAAAGGCAACGCCGTCAATGGTTCCCGTGAAGTCAATATTCACGGTATCCCCGTTCTGTGCGCTGTCCTCCACCTCGGAAAGCTCCTGAGAGAGTATGGCATTGATCTGCTCCTCTACCGCATCATCCGTCAGCGCTTCCTCCGGTGCCGCACCGACAGTAATGCTGCTCAGATCCGCAAGCTTAATCTTTCCCATCTTGGACAGCTTCGGCGGCTTCGACTCCTTGGTCTCCTCCAGCTTCTTTACCTCCGGGTCATCCTCGGAAAGCGCGGAAGCAGCAGTCGTCTCATCGCTGCTGGTGGAGGTTCCCGCAGTATCTGCTTTCTTTCCGCAGGATGCGGACAGCATTGTAAGACCCAGAACTGCAGCAATCAGAACTAACTTTGTCTTTTTCATAATTCTCCTTTTTTCTCCTTTTTCCCGGGATTCCTAAGAAAGGAAAGATACCGGAATATTTTAACTTGGTTTTAATGATTAAAGGCAGCAAATGCCTTGTAAGTATAGTAAACGTCCAGCTTCGCGGTAATCTCAAACGGTGCATGCATCGCCAGAACCGGCACTCCGAGATCTACGGTATCGACATCCATATGACTCATGAACTGTGCGATGGTCCCACCGCCGCCGGCATCCACCTTTCCCAGCTCTCCTGCCTGCCACATTACTGCATCCTTTTCCATGTAGGCGATCACCTTCTGCATGATTTCGGCAGAGGCATCATTGGAGCCGGATTTCCCGCGGGCACCGGTATACTTGGTCAGTACCGGACCGTGATTCAGGTAGGAAGAATTATTTTCCTCATAGACATCCGGGAAGGTAGGATCATAGGCTGCATTCACATCGGCGGACAGGCAGAGGGAACGGCGCAGACAATCACGGATTCTTGTCCCGCTCTCCTCGCAGAGATCCTCCATATAATGCAGCAGCATATCCGAATTCATCCCTGTATTTCCGACAGAACCGATCTCCTCCTTATCCGTTAAGAGGGTAACTGTCGTATACTCCGGCTTATCTGTCTCCAGCTCTGCCATCACAGCGGTGTAAGCACAGACCTTGTCATCCTGACCGTAGGCACCGACCATCGAAGAATCCAGCCCGACATCCACGGCATGCTGCGCCGGAACCATGGTGAGCTCCGCGCGGTAAAAATCCGCCTCCGTCATACCGAATCTCTCATGAAGGAGAGAAAGCACCTTCAGCTTGAACTTCTTCTTGACCTCCTCATCCGTAATCGGCGTCGAGCCGAGGAGGATATTCAGCTCCTCTCCCCGCAGGCCATCCTTCAGGCTGCGCTCATTCTGCTTCGCAGCGAGATGCGGAAGAAGATCGGTAATCACGAATACCGGATCCCCCGGATTCTCTCCGAGCTGCAGGTCTACGTGACTCCCGTCCTTCCGCATCACTCTGCCATGAATTGCGAGCGGTGTGACCCCCCACTGGTATTTACGGACACCGCCGTAGTAATGGGTCTTAAAATAGGAAAGCTCCTTATTTTCATAGAGCGGATTCGGCTTGATGTCAAGTCTCGGGGAATCGATATGCGCGATATTAAAATGCACCCCTTCTTCCAGAGCCCTTGTTCCAAATGTCGTAAGAATAATGTTCTTTCCCCGATTGATTTCATATACCTTGTCGCCTGCCGCATAGCTTCTGCTTCTGTCAAAGGGCTCATACCCCTTCTTCCGCGCCAGCTCCTCGGTATAGCTCACACATTCTCGCTCTATCTTGCTATGGTCAAGGAAGCTCTTGTAGCCTTCACAGAACGCCTGCGCCTTTTCGATTTCCTCCGGGCGTTCCATCCCGATGTGCCTGATGGTGAAGCTGAGCTCTTCCTCCAGCTTCTGTCCCTCTGTTTTTGTTTTCATCTCTACCTTCTTTCAATATTCGTTTACAGCTTTTCCTGAAATCCCCGAAAGAGGATGGCTCCCCCGGAAACACGACTCCCGCGCTTTCCGGAAAGTAAATGATACAGAACCCCTGTGATGAAGCTGTGAATCAATGCAGGAGTCCCGCATCCCTCAGCGGCCAGTACTGGAAATATACCTTCGCTACCATCTTATCCTGCGGAACAAAAATATTGTCCCCCCAGTACCTCGCATCCATGGAATTATTACGGTTATCGCCGAGCACATAATAAGCACCCTCCGGCACGGTAATATCCACCTCCGGAAACTGACTGCCGTCCACAATCATCGGCTCCGGAAGATACAGCTCTTCCTTCGGCGTTCCGTTGACATAGACGGTTCCCACCGGAACCCTGGAAACACCGGCGCCGACGGCAATCTTTTTAATCTCGGATGGATCCACCTCTCCGGTCTTCCGGATTTCTATATGGTCCCCCGGCATCCCGATGATACGCTTGACGTAGTAGACCGGCTTATTCTTTGCGTTCGGCGTCCCGTCATAGGGGCACAATCCATTTTTCTGCGACTCGGACTCTGTGCCGGACAGCGCCCCGGTTTCCGGATCATTATCACGGTAGTTCTGGCCGTTGCTCCTGCAGGTATAGCCGTATACGAAAATCGCGATATCATCCCGCTTCGGCTTCCCGAAGCGGTAGGCGAGACGGAGCCCGAATACCCGCGCCGGTGCTTCAATGGTATTTTCCATGGAGCTGGTAGGAATCGTCGAATTGGCAATGACGAAATGATTCAGTAAAAAAGCGGCAGCCGCTGCGAAACAGATGATCTTCACCCATTCCAGCAGCTCTCCGAAGATTCCTCTTTTTTCCGGCTTCTCCTCTTTCCCCCGCCCCTTAGCTTCTCTTCCGGAAGTCGGAAGATTGCTCGATTGTACCGCTTCACTGTCCTTCTCAGAATCTGTAAACTCCACGATGGGATTGTTATGATCCGTCATAATGCATCTTCCTTTCCCTGCTGCATCAAGCTGTGCTCCCGGCGAAGCTCCTCATAGAGTTCCCGGAGCGTCCAGCCTTTGTTGGTCTCCGTTTCGATGCATTTATAGGGAACGGAAAATCCATGCTTTTTCATGAGATTCAAAAACTCGTCCATGGCCTTTCTCGAGAATCCGATCAGCTTCAGCATCTCGCAGTCCTCCGGAAGTGCCTGAAGTTCCGACTTTTCCGGCTGCACCAGCTTCACCTTGGCGAGCAGCGCAAGCATCTGCATGCTCTTCCTTTTTTCTGCCGAGGCACGATTGATATAAAGAATTTTTTCATTCATCTCATCTCTCCGTCACACGTCTAAGCCATGCTTCCATCTTTTGTACCACATCCTCGCGGACATTTTCATTTAAAACTTCATGACGTTTTTTCGAATAAATCCGAAGGCAGAGGTCGTGATGTCCTGTCGCGTGGAGCCAGGCGTAGACCTCCG
This sequence comes from uncultured Oribacterium sp., assembly GCA_963545355.1. GTDB lineage: Bacteria > Bacillota > Clostridia > Lachnospirales > Lachnospiraceae > Oribacterium. The sequence continues at coordinate 82,519 of CAUUIW010000006.1, forward strand.
CCGGTCCCTTCCCGTACTCTCCCACCGGATCAGCGCCCCCCGCAAAAAGGAAAATCGGCATGTCCTTCACGGCTCTCGCCCACTCCATCGAGGAAACATGAAGAACTCCCCCCAGCATATCCCGGTAAGCGCCGATAGTGAAGCTTCTCATGAGAGGATCCTCCGGACGCTTGTTGGTGACGGAAAACTCACTGCACATCCAGGCATTGTCATTCTCCGGATGCGGAACATGACGGTTCATATAGCGGGACATCCACTTGCTCTCCCGCTGCGCCTCCGCGGTCGCCCCTTTGAGCCTGACCCGCAGATCCAGCATCGCCTTCAAAGGACGATACAACGCACTGTATCCCCCGGTTGCGCTCAGAATCATGGCATCCACGTCCTCCGGAAAACTCACGACATAGTCTCTTGCGAGGAAGGAACCCATGGAATGGCCGAAAAGGATGACGGGAAGCCCCGGAAACCACTGCTTTGCACGGCAAATCAGCTTGTGAATATCCTGCTGCATCATCTCCCAGCCCCTCTCCGGACCGAAGCTGCCGGGAATATTGTCAGATCTGCCGTGACCCTGCAGGTCCTCACAGCAGGCGACATAGCCCTCTTCCGCCAGCCGCCGCAGAAGCCAGAGATAGCGGTCACTGTGACTCTGCATGCCATGAAGAATCACAACAATGCCCCTCTTTTCTGTATTTTCCTCCTGATAAAGCAGATTATAGATCTGCCCGATGCCGTTTGATGATTTTTCCTTCCAGACTCGCTTCTCCAATGTCGGCTCCTTTCCAAGCACTGCCCTATCTTATCATTTCTATAGGTAAAATTGCACCCCTTGTGATATACTTAACTCAGTTTTATCAAAAATTTTGAAATAGATGGAGGTTCGTCATGGATCGTTTTGATGTCAATGCACTTCGTTCCAACGCAGCAACATTTGCCAAAGATGCAAGAGAACGTGCAGAGGAGCTTTGGAGAAAAGCGTCTTTTATGGAAGACTTAGAGGAAAGGAAAATGGATCGAAAAATGAAAAAAACGATTCTGACTGTACTGGCAATCATCGGCATCGTGGCTTCCGTTGCAGCAATCGCTTACGCGGTATACCGCTTTGTCGCTCCGAAGTATCTCGGGGACTGTGGTGACGAGGATTTCTTCGATGACGAGGATGAGGATATCGTAGAGGAATAACTATGTCACGGCACTGTTTTCAGGAAACAGGGATATAGCGGCATCCCCCCTGCGGGACAGAAATGCAGGCATGAAAAAAACGGGGCAGTAATGTCCCGTTTTTTCTGCCCGGATATGCCGAAGCCCGGATTTTGAAAGCCCAATACAATTTCAAAGCCACAGCTGTCTGCCATGGACACAATACACACAGTATCCACAAAAAATCAGCAGAGGAAACCCATGGAAAAACATACGATTCAATGTCAAAATGCCGGTATCTGCGGCGGATGCTTCTATACAGGTATCCCCTATGAGGAAGAGCTGAAGCAAAAGGAAGCGCAGGTCAGAGAACTGCTCCGCCCTGTCATCCGCACGGACTTCTGCTACGAACCCATACTCCCTTCTCCGAAGATTTTCCGCTATCGCAACAAGATGGAGTTTTCCTTCGGGGATATGGTGAAGGACGGTCCTCTCACCCTGGGGCTGCACCAGAAGAAAAGCTTTTATAATATCGTCAATGCGGATGGCTGCGAGCTCTGTGACCCGGATTTCAGCGTGATACTCCGAGAGACAAGGGAGTATTTTTCCGCTCTCGGGCTTCCCTATTTCCATAAGAGAAGTCACGAGGGCTATCTGCGCCATCTTCTGATCCGGCGCGCGGAAAGGACCGGAGAAATTCTCGTTGATCTGGTGACCTGCAGCGGGCAGGGGGCAGGAGAAAAAAAATTCTTCAGGACTGGTGCCGGCTCCTGTTGTCTCTGGAGAAGAGCGGAGAGATACAGGGAAAGCTGTCCTGTATTCTCCATACGAAAAATGACGCCCTTGCGGACGCCATCAAGGATGAGGGCACGGAGCTCCTCTACGGCCAGCCTTATTTTAAGGAAGAGCTTCTGGGGCTTCAGTTTCGGATCAGTCCCTTTTCCTTTTTCCAGACCAACTCTCTTGGCGCGGAAAGGCTCTATCAGAAGATCATGAACTATGCTTCCAGCGGCATCCATATGGAATCCGGAAGAAAGCCGGTCATCTATGATCTCTTCTCCGGCACCGGTACCATTACCCAGCTTATGAGCAGGGTTGCTTCTCAGTCGATCGGTGTGGAGATCGTCGAAGAGGCGGTGGAAGCTGCCAGAGAGAACAGCCTGAGAAATGGTATCGAAAACTGCGCCTTTATCGCCGGAGATGTCCTGAAGGTGATCGAAGAGGGCGGACAACTCCGGAAAGAGGACGGCAGCTTCATGAATGCCCCTCGTCCGGATCTCATCATTCTGGATCCGCCGCGGGATGGCATTCATCCGAAGGCACTTCGAAAAATCATCGACTATGCCGTGGAAACTCTGGTTTACGTCGCCTGCAAGCCAAAAAGCCTCGCGAGAGACCTGGTTCCGCTGCAGAAAGCCGGATACCATGTTGTGAAAGCGGGCTGCGTTGATATGTTCCCCCACACCAACAATGTGGAGGTGGTAGCACTTCTTTCCCACAAGGCTCCGGACAGCCATATCCATGTAAAAGCGGAGTCTGGCGAGGGAATTTTCATACCCCACCGCTGATCAAAGCGAAATGTTCTCGACGAGCCGGAAGTTATGTCTTTCCCTTTTTGATTGCCAGAAATACAATCGCCAATATGCAGACAATCAAACCTGATATCGCCGGTTTGACAATTGAGAGTCCATCTTCCCCTCCGAAAATAACGCTATGAATCACTTTTAATACAGCACCGGCTGCAACAACCCACAACAACAATTTCCACTTTCTTTGCCATGTCGCACAAATTATGAATACGAAGAAAAGAATTACTGCAATAACAACAAAAATCTTGTCCGCTGCCCATCCACTCGTTAAATAACCTTTTTCAAAGTTCAAAAATCCTATGACACGCTCATCTGCTCTTGCCGGTTGCGGAAACCAAAACATACTGGTAAACAGAGAAAATACAGATGCAGATATGATGGCATACGATTTTCTATACGCGCCTGTCACGATTGGAATCACAAATAATGGTCTTATATACCAGCTTAACGTATTTTGATGCCTTGCAAACACCCATTCAAAAAAACCTTTATGGGTAAAAAAGACGGTAATAATCGCAAGGATTGCAATTGCAAAAAACACTCCCGCTATACCGTCTATCCTTTTCGATTTCATCATTTATGAACCTCTCAAATTTCGATCTGCCGATCTCTTCAAAACAGAAAGATCTCAATGGCTCAAAAACAAGATATCATAAATCTTAGCAATTTACGATTGAGTTTTATGAATCAACCGATCCGATGCTGAGCATGCCGGAACGGCTTTGCAATCAAATGACGGAGGTTGTATTCCCTTCTCTCTTGAAAGAAATTCTCTCTATAAGTCAATGCCTGCCAGCTTACGACAAAGCCATAGGCCGGTAAGCATTGACATGTAAGAGAACGTATGGTTATTTGTCAGTTCTATGCCACAAAGGAGAATAGTGAATATTATCGTCGCAATGGAATACCCCACTTCCCGTAAATGCATTTACAATGGCAAACAATGGAGAGAGAAAAGCTATAATCGCGAATGGGAAATACGCGGCAACAGATATACCAAATAGACCAGAATAATAGATTCCCGATACAGTCCATGGAATAATCGGATCGATCATTGTGCCGACATCTTCCATGGTACGGCCCAGAACAGCCGGATGAACATTCATTTCCTTATAAAATTCCCCAAAGGTTGCACCGGGCAAGGTCAAAGTTGAATACTGGCCGCCGCCACCAGTGGAAGAAGAAATCCGGCAAGTGCCCGTTTGAAGGTGAGTTCTTTCATCGACTTTTTCCTCCGTTAATTGTTGATAAGATTTTTGTAGGCAGCCGAGATTCGTTTTATGCCTTCCATCAATATCTGGCGCTGTGTTGCTATGTTGATCCGGACATAGCCTTCGCCACCTTTGCCGAGTGTATATCCAAGCGAAACTTCTACTTGTGCCCTATCTTCAAAAAAGGCAGTCATTTCGGTCTGGTCCATGTTCAGGCAGTTAAAGTCCAGCCATACAAAGTAGGTTCCGTCTGGCTGATAAACCTTAACTTGAGGCATATTCTCCTCCACATACGCTTTCATAACCTCAAAATTACCCGAGATGTAATTCATCAGCTGCACTGACCAATCATCGCAACATCCAAATGCGGCTTCTACCGCTGCATGACCAAAGATACTCTCCCCGAAGAACTCATTATTCTTGTGCAGCTCTGCTTTATACGCATTCAGTAGCTCCGGATTTTCTGCAATGACAAGGGAATGCTTGATTCCCGTTAAATTAAAGCTTTTGCTGGGACTGATATAGGTAATGGTATTCATAGATGCTTCCTTGGAGATTGAAGCCATCGGAACATACTTCTTTCCGGGATACATCAATGCAAAATAAACTTCATCAAAAATCACAATAATATGATGCTTCAAACAAATGTCCATGAGTTCTTTCAGTTCTTCCGACGACCATGCCCGGCCAACAGGGTTATGCGGATTACAAAGAAGGAACAACTTGGTTTTCGGTGTGATCTTCTTTTCGAGATCTTCGAAATCCATTTTGAATCGACCATTTTTGATTTTCAGAGGATTGACGACCGGGATCCGTTTAAGTGAACTTACGATGTCGGAGAAAATGAAATGAACGGGTGTCTGGAAAATGACTTCATCTCTTTCCTTGGAAAAGGCCTCGATCAAGCCCTGGAAAGAAGGATAGATTGCCACGCTGTTTGCAAATCACTTTCGCTGGATCCTCCAGCCATAGTGCCTCTTAAACCAGCCAAGGACCGCCTCATAGTAGGAATCCCTTTTATACGGATATCCGTGAATACCGTTTATCTTCATTTGCGCAATTTATAAAAATTGCAAAAAAATATATCTTAGTTTCTGAAAGTGCCTGCATTGTTTATCACTCTTTCCTATTGTGTTCTGGAGCATAATATAGGGCCTTGTCTTTTTGGGTATTGAGGGATGTGACGGGCAGGGTATGCCGTCAGTCTGTGGTGAAGACCCACTGGAACGTAGTTGCCTGCAGCGACTTCTAAGGTTTATATCATAAAACGCAGGCGAGAAGAAGGGACAGCAAAATCGTAGCCTGACGAGCAGAAACTTGATATAAAGTGTTTGCGGTAGATAGGACGGCAAAAACTAAAAGGCAACCATAACCCGTCGGCACAAATCAGGCAGTTAAATGAGGAAAGGTGGAAGACCTATCCCGTGAGATCTCACAGGCGGTTTCAGCAAAAGTAAAACAGGCTATGAGACGAAATCTATCCCGTTGTTTATATCAGTGCCATACACCACTCCGTCAGGACAACATCATCATCAAAAAAACGGCTGCATATGTCATTCTCGGCATTAACCTTGAAGGACGAAAAGAGGTTTTGAGCATCGAAATCGGTCAGAACGAAAGTGCTAAATACTGGCTATCTGCGCAGACGGACCATTGGATTAGCCTCTTAGGCTGTCCAAGAAAATATCCACACCCGTCTATCCCAATTTAAAAAACCGTTACAAACAAAAGTTTCTGTTTATAACGGTTCTTCATATATTCTTAAACTACTTTATCCAGACCCCATTTGCATCTACCTTATAGCCATCGCTTGTGGCTTCGTTCACTGCCATACTTCCGTCAGATTTCAGGAAATACCATTTATCGCTTGTATTTACCCAGCCTGTCTTCATGGCTCCCGAAGCTGTGTCGAAATAATACCATTTACCTCCAAGCTGAACCCAGCCTGTCATCATGGCTCCGTCTGCATTAAAATAATAATTCACATTATTTACCTTTACAAGGCCCGTGCACATGTATTCATCATGATCAAAAACATACCACTTTGAATCAACCATGGCCCACTGACTTGATGCAAAATTCACTTTCGAGTTTAGCGACGCTTCACTGTTTGTATTCAATTTCCACTTACCGTTTACATTCGTCCATTTTCCCGAATTTAACGAAGCCTTGTTTGTTGTGACAGCTTTTATAGCTGCGGTATTTCCCATTCCGGTCTTTACAACTGCGCCCAAAGCTTTTCCTGCTCTTCTTGTGCCGCCGCCCGAGCCGCCTCTGCCTGAGCCGGCTGCTCCGCCGGAACCGCCTCTGCCCGTACTGCCAGAACCGGAATTGTTGTTATTCGAAGAATTGTTGTTGCCCAAAGAACCGCTTCCGGCACTGTTCCTGATCTCCTCTATCCTGGCATTCAGCTTGTTTTTTCCTGCTGCGGTTTCCTCCTCGCTTGCCCATTCATTTGCAAGTATCGCCTTTGCTTCATTTACCGCTGCTTCATAAGAAGCTTTCACGGCAGTACTCGCCATTCTGTATCTTGCCGTGTTTTTTTCAGCCTCAGCCTTAGTAACGGTCTCGTTCAGGGCGCTTGTTTCCTGTGACGTCCCGTTCAGGGCTGTCCTTGCCGTTTCTATGGAAGAAAATAAATCATTTACCTCTGTTTGAGATTTTTTCTCCCCATTTTGTTCGTAGCTACGTTTAGCAGCATCTATCGCATTTTCGTAATTTTGCCTGAGAACCACAGCTGACTTCTTGAATTTTATGCTCATAAGCACTCTGTCCTTAAGCTCAAATTCCTTCAAAAGCTTTGAAGCATCTGTATCCCTGCCGTCAAGCTCCGCTTTTGCATATTCCAATTCCTCTATCAGTCCTTGTATAGCACCGCCGGGAAAATTCGGTGAATTGCAGGCTTCCTCAGCTCTCGAAATTGTCTCCGTATAGCTGTTTTTCTTATTCTCAGAAGCATTGATAAAAACATACTCTTTTAAAACAAGCCTAGCTTTATCAATTTCATTTCTTAAATCTTCCTTGGTTTTTTCTCTTTCCCTGTATAAGGTTAAATCCTGCCCGTTATATGAATAATCATAGCCTTCTCCGTAAATCCAGCTTAAATCATACTTTGTGTTCTCCCCCACTTGCATCTTTCTGTTTGAATCCTGCTTCTTGATATAATACCAGTAGCCTGACTCATTAAAATCAGGAACCAGAAAGCTTACCTTTTGTACAGAATTCTCAACTTCCATTTCATATGACAAGTCCTGTGAACGATCAAAGTCAATCAAAAGATTTCCAAGCTTCCTTGCTTCAAGCTTTATCATTTTACTGCTTTCATCAAACTCTGCAGGATACAAATATTTGCTGACAATAGAATTCCGTAAGTTTTCACGATCCAAACTTAAGACATATCCTATATAGCCCTCAGCCGAATCTGTGATAAAATCCACATCCGGTATAGAATCCAATAGAGCTCCATTTTCCTGATCATAGATATTTATTGTATATTTCTCGCTGGCATACACTCCGTCCTCATCCAAGTTCTCCCCCTGTTCATCTGCAACATTTCCAAGCGAATTATCCGCATACGACATAAATGGTGTCGCAGAGCCGAGGAGGAACGCTGCACTGAAACCTGCGATAAAAACTGCATTTCTTCTCATTTTCTTCTCCTTGTCATTTCTTAATTCATGTTTTTTCATATTCTTATCTACAATAAAATAACGGGTGTTAAATTTGTGTTAAGAAACTACTGTTTCTTGATCTTTTCCTTATAGATATATTCCATTGATACTTTGAGGGAACTAAAAATGAGAGCTTCATCTGTACCTGTACGGCAAGGATGAGAAGCTCTCCGGCGAAATTTAATCCGATAAAATTGTAACTACTGCACTTCCCCGCGATCTTTCAGGAAACCCGTACCACCCGGGTGAGCACCCAGCTCTCCTTCTTCATCTCATAGTCTGTGCCGCAGTAGGGACAGTTCTTCTGGTGGGAGGCGTCAAAGCTTCCCCCGCAGTTTTTGCAGTTGACCAGCTTGATGGAGAAGCCAGGATCGATTTTTGCATCCCTGCTTCTGACCACAGTAAAATCGATGCTGTCGCTTTTCGTATAGATCTTTCCTCCCTCTTCATAGGTATCCAGCATATAGCTTCGCAGCTCCATGGTACAGAGAGAGCTGTCCTGATGCAGTCTCCGGACGATCATCCCGCCCTCATAGGCCATATCAATGACGTTGTCAAAGCAGTCCGAGCGCTCGGTTCCGTCAAATGCCGCCAGATTTTTCACGTCCCCGCTCAGTACAACCATACGGAGCAAAGACATGAGCTGTCCTTCAAAATACTCATAGGAAAAATTCGGATCGATCTTCCGCATAAAGCGCTGCACCTTTTTTTTCGTAAACGCTGCCCGGAAAGGAACCGATATACTGGAGTAAAAAAGGATTGCCGTGAGAAACGTCAGCAGCAGGGTCAGCACAGATCCGAGAAAATAACCAGCAATTATTGCCACAAACAGGGCAGAAATCATCACTCCCAGTGTCAATTCTCCGGCTACCCCACTATGAAACAGCATAAAAAGAAAGGAGAATCCGATACAGGATCCGATAATCAGATTCAGCTTTTTCTTTCTCGTCTCCATACTGTCCATACGGATATAGTAGTAATTGGTCACCTTGGGGAAGAGCTCGCTCATCAGAAAGCGGGAATTACAGTAGGGGCAGCCCCTGGTCAGCTCGATGACCCTGGTCACCGCACCGCAGTTCGGGCAGCTGTAGGGCTTTTCCCCGATTCCCTCCGGCGTATCCGCGTTGGTGATCATCTGATAGAGGGTCTGGTCATTTCTCTTCCGGTACAGGCGCTTTCCGTTTCTGCTGTACTCTACGGTTTTACGAACCGAAGCCATTTCCCAGAGATTCTCATAGTGAAGCCCGGGATAATGAATGACCTGAGGACCCTCATCCTCCTTATATTTTTCCAGCGAAAGCTTCATTTTCAGATTCTTCTTTTCCAGACGCTCCTTCTGAAGTGAAAGATAATATCCGGAATCCTGATCCGCGAGAGACGGCATCGTACCATGCTCCGACCACTCGGCAAGCTCCATCGCAAACCGGTCATACTGATACTTTTCCGGATTCCATCTCGGACGAATCTTCATCTTCGCTCACTCCTCTCATGCCTTCTTCTGTACCACCGCGTTGACGGTCCAGCGTCCCTGCGCATCCACGGTATAGCCGTCCGGGGTCTGACGGCCGAGATACAATGCTCCCTCATTCTGCTTCCCTGTTTCAAAATAATAGCAGAAACCGTCAATCCACTGCCAGCCCGTAATCATTCTCCCCTTCCATCCGTCAGAATTCGGGTAGAGATAGTAACGGGAACCGGAGCGATCCAGCCATCCTACAGACATGTACCCCCTTTCATCAAAATAGTACCAGTACGACTTTCCGTTGTACTGCTGGTATCCCCACTGTGCTTTGGGATAGCTCCCATCCACATTCCGATACCACCATCCGATATGATCCTGTATCCAGCGTCCTGTCTTTAAATCACGATACTGTCCGGAAGAACCCGGCACAACCATTCTGCCGCCTCCGCCGCTACTGCCACCGCCGGATCTGCCGCCTCCGCTGCTACCGGAATCCCTCAGCTTTACCGCCCCGTATTTTATGATAATGCTTGCCCTCTGATTTGCCTGGTCTGTCACGCTAAGCTCTGCTTCTCCTGCGGGAACCGCCCGGGCTGTAGTTCCGGAAATGATCCCTTCCTCACCGATCCTGAGTCCCTCCGGAAGTCCGCGCCCTGTAAAGCGATAGGGTTTCGTACCGCCTGTCACATAGGGACTGACATCCATCGGCAGAATCGGATTTCCAAGGACTGTCTCCGGAATATCCAGAGCATCACTGTCGTGAAAGCGAAGCTCCTCCTGCATCTCCGGACGCTTGTTCAGATGAAAAGCCACAGGGCTGAGCACCAGATCATATCTCCCTGTCGCGTTCTGCCTTTTTCTTTGGATGGTACAGGGCTGATTGTTGATCCAGAACTCTGTCTCTCCGGCATCATCGTCTGTTCCCGGCCAGCGGAAACGATACAGGGAATGTGTGTCCGTAATCTCCAGCTCCAGCTCATAGTTCCCCTCCGGAAGCGCTCTCCCTCTTGCCATCTCCTCGGAAGCTCCTCCCTGCAGCATATAGCTAAGCCTATGGTAAACCAGATTTATGGTCGGCCTTGTGCTCTCACTTCCTGCATCTCCGCCATGGGCGGTAAAATCTTCGACGGTAAGCTCCGGCTTGTTCCACTGTTCTCCCGCATACATATGTGCAGGATCCGGTGACAGTCTTAACTTCAGGCTGTCAATCACCCGGCGCTCCTTTACGATATAATTGGGGCTGTACAGCCGATAGCTGTCCCACTCTCCGTTGCTTTCTTTGGAGTCCAGAGCCAGCATCCATTGTTCCTCATCTCGGCCTATCTCTCTCGCATAAACAAGGATGTCATTCCGGAACTCATAATGCGTCTGTCCCGCAGGCTGATGCAGCTTCAGCGTGTAGCCGAAGCAATAGGTTCCGGGCTTATAATAGCTTTCGTAATACGGAATACGTTCCCCGGATTCCGTGACAGAAAAAACCATCGGGTCTTTTCCGTCATTTTCCAGAGAAAAACGCTCTATCCCGGTCAGAGGCTCCCCCTCATGTCCATCCACGGACACCCTCTTGATTTCGTACTCACTCTTCTGCCCGGCCGGTACATGATCCTCCGGCATAACCCATATCGTACTGTTACTCCTCTGCTCTATGCTCAGCCGATACACCATCTCTGTCTGTTCATTCTCTGCCGATGCGGTAAAGGGGATTCCAGCGATAAAAATCCCCATCAAAAGCAGAGTCATCAGTGTAAGAACTCTCCCTGCACTTCCCTTGATTTCATACCATGCATTCACGTCAGTCACCTCCTTTTTGTTTTTTTTCGATTCCCGTATGTCGTCCATGCCACAGTAAAGATACCAACTACGGCGACGCACGCAGATGCACCCTTAAAAGCACGACTTCTGAAAAGACGGATCAGCGGATTGGTCGTGACCACAAAGTCCGATACCTGTATGCTCTTCTGATTACCGGCTGCATCGACAGCCACCGCTTTCAGGATATGCGGCCGGTCACTGGTTCCATGGACGGGAATCATAAAATCTCCGCTCTGTGCTATCGTCTTTTTGATATTCCTGCTGTCCCAATCTGCTGCCGTTTGTCCGTCCATGTAGACCGTCAGCTGTTCCAGCTTCAGATTGTCGTCTGCCCTGAGGACCGCTTCGACTAAGTCCGCGGTATAGGTGCCTCCATCCTCCACATTGAGTACAAATAACTCCGGAGAGGTCTTATCAATGCCGAAATGGATATCCGCATCCTTCATTTCCTGTGTATTGTCCGAAATATTTCCTGCACGATCCTCCGAATGAACATTCACGCCATACAGGCCGTCCGACACGAAATGATTCCGCGGGATCATATAATCCCGTACGTACCAGGATCCTCCGTCTGCCGGCTGAACACTCTGATAATCCATACCCTCCTGAAGAACATCCGCTTCCTCATTGCGGAACAGGGTAACCTTACTGAGTGTCAGGGGATCGACATTGATCTCTCTGACACGGATATCCACCGGCTCCTTCACATATCTTCCGTTCAGCTCTCTTGTTTCTTCGCTCAAAAGATAGGTAGATCCAAAGCGGTTCACGGAGAACTGAAGCTCTGCTTCCGCTGCATTTCCCGCCTGATCTGTCAGCTGAGCGGAAAGGGTATAGATATCGTCGCTCTCCTTCTCATACGGAAAATCGTGGAAAACAAATCTTCCGCTGCTGCCGTCACCAGCGCTCTCTCCCTCTGCGGGCACTGCTCCTCGACGAGAGCCGTTCAACTCGATTCTGACTGCCGACGGATCGAGATTCATATCGGAGTATTCCACCACCGGCATCAGTTCCCCTCGATTGGCGGACTGATCCTCTACGCCGGAGATTCTGATCTCCGGAGGCGTGGTATCAATCACAAATTCCTCACTTTGATAGGAAACCGCCGGATTTCCTGCCAGATCCTCCGCCGCTACTGACAGAGCGTATCTGCCGTCTCCGGAAAAGCCGACCGAAGCGGTATGTATATCTCCATGGCTGTTCCAGCTGCTCAGTCCCAAGTTGCTTCCTGTTGCCACAGTGATGGACGGCACAACCAGTGTCTCACTGAAATTATGTTCTTCGATCTGTATGCTTGCTGTTCGTGCAGCCCGATAATAGCGCTGATTCTGTACCTCATTATTATCATAGGATACTGTCATCACCGGACTGGTCTTATCTATCGTAAACTCCTTCGGGGACAGCGTTCCCGCAGCGTACTGTATCTCCCCCGCGGCATTCCCGGCAAGATCCGTATACGACAGATCCAGACTGTAATCTCCGTCCTCCGTAAACGGCAGAGTTGCCGTCCAGATGGTATCATCTCCGTTGCCGCTTCCGACATGCCTGCTCCATTCCGAAAGCTGCGGCAGCCTGCCGTTGGAGCTGGTGAGCTTCAGTACGACATCCTCAGCTTTGAAGTTTCTCTCCTGAATCGTAATGGTTGCTACACGGTTCTGACGGAAATAATGTCCGTTACGAACATCATTGTTGTCATAGGAAATACTGATCAGCGGCGCCGTCTGGTCGATTGACAGCTTTTCCTCCCGCTCCACGCGGTTTCCGGCATTATCCGTCGCGGTGACTCTGATCGCCACAGAATTACTGTTGTTCCTTTTGCTGTCAATGATAACGGCGTCATGACGGCTGTAGCTGCGTACCAGCTCTCCCAATGCAGGATCTTCCTTGGAAAAACTGAACAGACTGCCACTTTGTGTCTGCTCTCCCATATTGTAAACATGGTACTCCACAGAGCGAAGACCGGAGGAAGCATCGTTCACCAGAGGATCGGTGACATCCAGTGCAACCGAAACATCACCGCTGTACAGCCCGTTGCTTCTCTTTCCGCTCGCGGAAAATGTTCCGATCTGCGGTGAGCTATGATCCAGGATCACACCGTCTGAAGAGAAATAGCAGTCATTCCCCGCATAATCCTGCAGATGCACATAGGTGATAAAGGCATCATCCGGGCTGATCTCCTGAGACCAGTCTCCGTCCCGAAGCTGTGTGCTGATATCCTGATAGCCGCTGTAGCTCCGAAGATCCTCCAGTTTCATCGCCCTCTGCGAACGGAAATACTCTGCCCTGTATATGCCGCTCAGTCTGTCTTCCGCATGAATACGCAGCATCTCCCGGTTCTGCGACCATCTGCCGAAGTGGAAAAACTCCAGAAGCCTGTCCCATTGCGTTCCATCCTTGGAACGATCCCAGCTTCCGATACGGATATTTCCCGTAGGTGCCTGATGGTCAATCGTAAATTCGGTCGCTGCCAGTGTTTTTCCATACTGTATGCTCTGGTTCTTGTTTCCGGCATAATCATATACCTCCAGACCAAATTGATAGTTCGCATCTGTACTGAAGCGGATCGGGATCCTGTACTCATTCTCCGAAATTTTCTGCCAGTTTGCCGGGTTATTCAGATAGCCGGTATAATCCATGGTCGGAACATCACGGCCGTCCTTATCCTTCGCCGAAACAAAGGCCTTGAGAGACGCGATATCCAGATGGTAGTCCTTGACGGTAATAGTGCCCTCTCTGTCACTGCGAAAATAGCGTCCGTTACTGATTCCCTCATTCGAAAGCGCCACCTCCACCTCCGGAGGAGTCCTGTCAATGACGAAGGAATCGTTGACTTCCGCAGTTCTTCCCGAGAGATCCTTTACGCGGACAGAGAGCGCATAGCTTCCATCCCTCTCCAGAAGAAAGCGTTTTTCATGCGGATTCTCACTTCCAAAATCTCTGTTGGGAAGTATAATCTCCTCTGTATCCTTGCTTCCCGGTGCAGTGAAGCGATAGCTGACACCGGTTCTGTCGTCGGACTTTGAGAAATTTTCCTCCAGTATGGACAGAAATACCTGTATCGGCGCATTAAAATATGTTTTATTTACTTTTTCTCTGTCATAGTTCAGCCGGATCTCCGGATTCGTCCGGTCAATCGTAAAAGCAAGCTCACTTGGCGTACTGTACTCCGCTTCGTTTCCGGATGGATCCTGATAACGATAGCTGAAACGGTAATGCCCCTCTTCCAGAAACGGAATCAGAGCACTGTGAATTCTTCCCTTTCCCTGCCAGTGCAGCTCCGGCAGAATTGTCTGATAGCTGCTTTCTCCCGGCGCCTGTTTTTCATAAGAAATCTGAAGTCCGTCATCCTCCGGGAAGAAGTTTGGCTCATCCAGTACAAGCTCTGCCTGTTTTTCATGTTGAAAATATACACCTTCGCTGCTGATATCGGCATCGCTCATATCCAGGGAAAGACTTGCTTTGGGATTCTCATCATCAATCACCAGAATCTGTCCCATTTCCTCTCCGGCTGTCCGGTTTCCCGCCTTGTCCTCGGCATAGAATACAATCTTTCCGCGATACTGCGGGTCAATGGTGAAGCTTGCGCTGTATTTTTCCGATTTGGGGTCAGCATGATGAAATCCGGAATCTCCTTCAGAAATTCGGTTCCATGTTCCGCTCTCATATTGCGAGGAACTTGCCTCTCCCTCCGGAACATACTGATAGCCGAATCTCCATATCCCGGAACCCGCATCCTCCGCACGCATGGTAACCTCCAGCTTGGCCTTGTATATGCCGAAGCTCATGCCTTCCTTCAGAATCTCCTTGATCGGCTTCTGGTAGCTGATTTTGACATTTTCCGGTCTTGTCGTATCGACCTTCCATGTCGGAAGCTTGTCAAGCTCCGTGATAACCCCGCTGTGATTGTCTCTGAGATAAAGCTTTTGAATCCCTTCCGGATTTCCCTCCGAAATCAAAAAACGTTCCTTCCACTGACTGCCGGGAGCAAAGCTGTAGTCCTTACTCAGACGGTACCCACGCGCTGCCTGGATCAAAACATCCCTGTTATACCATCCGTTTTCATTCATATCTCCGATGACGGCGCATTTCCCCGACACTGTGCCATTCACAAATTCTTCCTTCGGCATGACAACCTGAATCTCTGCCTCCGTATGTCCGGGCTCATAGCGGTAGTCTCCTTCCACATCGGCGGAAACCCGTATCTTACCGGTCTTTTTATCGGCAAATTCGAGTATGCCGTTCTTCGCGAGAGAGGCAATATCCTCTCCTTCTGTGATCTTGTAGCTCGGTACAGCGCTCCGAACCTTATGCCCGCCGGCACGCAGCTGATATTGATGCCGGGAGCTCCAGTCCTCGCTTCCATAGGGGATTGTGTATCGCCGTACTTCCGGATCACTGCCCTTCTCATATCTCGGATCATCATAAAAGCGGAACTCTGACTGCTCTGCACGGAGCACCTCGATTTCGATATCACCGCTGATATCACGATAGAGCTTTCCATCGATATACGCATTATTAAGGCGGGAACGAATCGTCAGTTTCCCTGCCCCCATCAGCAGGATCCTGTCGTTTGCAAGCCGTACGATCGTGGCATCTCCCCCCGGCAGCGGCTTTCCGTCTCTCGACGGATTGACTATTTTATGCTCAGGAACCACTCCGCCCAGCAGGGGGAACGCATATTCCGGCCAGGGGATGCTCCCGCCCTCCTCATACACTACCTTTCGTACCGGTGTCCCCTCCCGGTAGAGGTTTCCCGAGTATGCCTGACTAAGACGGATCGTATACTCAATTCTTTCTGATTTTTGATAAAACTCATTCTCCTCAATCACCGCGGAAACCACATATTCTCCGCTTCTCCTGATATGAACCGTTCCGGTATCCGGATCGATTTCCGCCCCTGTCGGCTGATCCTCCGGCTGATTATCTTCCCGGATGCTGTATCGTATTCTGGCTCCGTCAATATCATTCGCTGTCGCAGGATTGGAATGGGTAAGCTCTTTGCCATCCTCCGGAGACTTTAAATCCACGGTTCCGTTCCCCTTGGTAAATCGGAAGCCCTTGTGAACCGCCTTTTCCACCCTTCCTGTAAGCCGCAGGGTCTGGGAAACGTCAGCGGACTTTCTTCGCAGGGTAATCTCCAGCGGAAGCTCTCCTATGATGGTGCCGATCGGCTGCTCGCTGATCTCTCCTGTCGCCGTATTTTTATAGCTGATCTCCAGATCCTCATCCAGAAGAGTTACGGTAATCGGATACTGGATTGTCCGGTTATATCGGAGATCCGGTGCCAGATGGATCTCATAGTCTCGTCCCTCCTCTATCGTCGGGGCTTTCTCCATCTGTACCGGCTCTGCCGCGGTATGTGCTTCTCCATCCATGATATAGCGGTTCGCTGTCTGGTAAATATATCCCTCATGGCGCAGAGAGGCATCCAGCAGCAGGATATAGCCGTCTGACATATACTCGGAAAGCTGATTCCAGTTGACAACGCCGTCTTCGTCTGTCCTGCCCTGAAGCTCCACCTGATATACCGGCTCTCCGAGCTCCGGATATTCTCCGGGTGCGGAGGTTTCCGGAACGGCAGCTTCCTCCATGAGTCCCTCTTCCTCCAGAACATAAATTTTCTCACGCACATTTTCCTTGATTTCTTCGAGCATATTGTCAAGATATGCCTCATCCTCCGATCCGCGCAGTTCGCTGGCACTGGAGATCCCCGCTGCCCGTGGCACTTTCCCTGCCCGCCCAGCAGCCGCACGAGCTCTCAGATCCGAGCCGCTTGCATCGGAAGCTGTCGCGCTCTCCTCCGGTATATTTGATCCTGTGGCATCTTCCAGATAGTGATAGACCGTGACGCGCAGACTGACATCCGTCCCGCCGAGTCCCTGGAACCCATCCCTCACCAGCAGATCAAATGTTCCTGCCCTTGCTGTTTGCGGCTTTCCCATGGCAACCATCGGAATATTGGAAAACATAAGCAGCAGCGAAAGCAGCAATGCCAGTTCTCTCCTTTTTCCATTCCAATACTGCGCAAAAGACTTCATTTCTTTCTCCCTTTTCCTATCGGATGATTTCTGATTCCACAGAGGAGCCAAGCTCTACCAGAACCTGATACTCGCTGTCCCGTGTTTTCTGCTTTTCTAAAAGCAGCTCGGTTTCCTCGGAGCCCTCTTTCGCCAGAACTTCGGTCTCCTGCCCGCCCGGCGGAAAAAGCAGCTCGGTTTTCTCTCCCGGGTATGTCTGCAGGATCTCGGTTGCTCTGTTCTCTTCCGGCTTCTTTACCCCGGAAGCTCCCAGCCTTTTCATATCGATTCTTCCGTTCAGACGGATGCTTTTGGAGGCTCTGTTCTGGCTTCCCTGATGAATCCGGGCGATTGCCTTCTTCTCCGCATTTCCGCTGAAATAGCTCACCACCCTGTAAATCCGCAATGTGAAGAACAGCAGGATGGATATGACAAGGAAAAGACCCCCCAGCAGAAAGCACATCCCCGAAAACTGATTTAATTCCTGTATATTCATGATTCCAGCTCCGTATTCGTATTATATGCCGTGCTGACTGCCATCTCCGTATCCTCCAGTCTAGCCGTAATTCCCTTTTTCAGCGTCTCCGTCGTCTCCGTCGTCGTGGTCATCGCTGTCGTGATATTGCGGAGCTCGGAAAGCAGAGCTTCCAGTTCTTCCCTCCGGATACCGTCCCCACGGAACTTCCCCGCATACTGCTCCAGCATTGCTTCCGAAAACAGCAGAAGCCTGAGACGAACCATCTCGCTTTCCGAGGCATCGCCGGCTACATCGCCGAGCAGTTTCCTGATATCCGTAAACAGGGGCCTGTATTTCCCCCTGTCGCTTCCCTCTGTTACATCGGTCGCGATATCCCTGTAAAATTTACCGATTCTCGCATAGACCTCTGCCAGCCCTCTCTCCGGATCATCCTTTTCTGTATTTTCAAGAACGGCATCAAACCACCCCACCGCGCTCTTCGCCCGTGTGATACTGTTTTCGCCTCCGTCTCCATAGTCATAGTAATACCAGAACAGTTTTCCGGTCTCATAGCAAACGCGGCTGTATACCGCCTTATCCTCCATCAGAGCCCCGCGATTCTCACGGATCAGAGTCTCCAGCGTCTGTGCCTCCTTCACGGAAAAGACATTATCGCTGTGTTTATACGTCGAAATCAGCTTCAGATACGCCGCAGGGTCTCCTCCCTTATCGGGAACCCGGATCGCGTCGATATAAAAATCTATCTTCTCCTGGTCATCCGCGGCCTGCTCCGCGCTTGCCATGATACTCTGATAGCGATTGTCGCCCTGCTGTGCCGCCTGATGCATGGAAAAAAGACCCGCTGTGAAAAAAAGAAACGAAAGCGCCGCCGTAGCGATAAACATGCCGAGTTTTCTCTTTTGTTTCCTTCTGTACCCGTCGTCGATTTCTCCGATATGGTTCAGCGCGTACATCAGCTCCGCAGCAGATTGATACCTCTCTTCCGGATTCTTCTCCGTGCATTTCAGTATGATTTTTTCCAGCCCCGCGGAAAGCCCCGGATTGATTTCCCGGATAGGATGCATCTCATAAGGCGGCTCGGAGGGATTCCTCCCTGTCACCAGATGATACAGGGTTGCGCCAAGACCGTAGATATCTGTTCTCGGATCCGTCTGTCCCATATTGCCAAACTGCTCCGGCGCCGCATAACCTACTGTCCCGAGACAGGTGGTGTCCCCGCTCTTGTTCTCATGAAACTCTCTCGCCGTTCCAAAATCGACCAGCGAGAGGTTTCCGTCCGGCTTCAACATAATGTTATCGGGCTTCATATCGCGGTAGATGATCGGCGGCTTTCTGGTATGAAGGTATCCGAGTACATCACAGAGCTGACGCGCCCAGTCCACCACATAGTCCTCTGAAAGCGCACCGTTTTCTGCCAGAGCCGTGCCCAGGGAATTTCCCTGGACATAATCCATAACAATCAGAAAGACATCCC
This sequence comes from uncultured Oribacterium sp., assembly GCA_963545355.1. Classification (GTDB taxonomy): domain Bacteria; phylum Bacillota; class Clostridia; order Lachnospirales; family Lachnospiraceae; genus Oribacterium. The sequence continues at coordinate 101,370 of CAUUIW010000006.1, forward strand.
TGTCATCAATCACATCGATAATACTGGGAAGATTCGGATGGTCAAAGCGCTTCAGCATATCTGTCTCTGCAACCAGACTCATCTTTACTGCTTCAAAATCGATGACGGCACTTTTCCTGATCTCTTTCACTGCCCAGGTTTTATTTGCCTTTTCATTGATTGCCATATAGACAGTACTCATGCCGCCGCGGCCTATGACGCTCAGTATTCTATATTTTCCGTCAATCAGCGATCCGATTTTCAGCATAGTCTGCCCATCCCCTAAAATGTCCGAATCGCCACAGCAGTGATGTTATCACTTTCCATACGACTCATATTTACCGCAATCAAAGTATCCAGTCTCTCCTTCATGCTCTCCAGACTGATGCATCGCTCTGCCCGCAGGTTCTCATGAATCTCAGAATCACTGATTTCATGCCGGAAACCATCCGAGCAGAGCAGGTACACGGCATTCTGTCTGGTTTCTCCGAAAAACATATCCGGAAACACCTCCTCCGATGCTCCGATACACTGCAGAAGCACGGCTCTTCTCGGATCATTTCTGGCCTCCTCCTCGGTGAGATTGCCAAGCCTCAGCTCGCGCGCGATGACAGTGTGATCCTCGGTGATCTGATGCAACCTCTCTGTGATTTCATACGCTCTTGTGTCTCCGATATTCATCACATAATAGCGGGATGCGGTCAGAAGGATGGCAGTAAGTGTCGTCCCCATCCGGATCTGATGTTCCCGTCCATAAAGCTTCAGCTTTTCATTGTAACGAAGCACAATATCCGTCCAGTCCCTGCGGATCAGCTGATCGCTGATCCCGTGCTCTGCCAGAAGCGGCAGTCTCTCCTGCGCCCAGCTTCGAAATGCCTGTACCACAGAAGCACTTGCCACTTCGCCCTTTTGGAGTCCCCCCATACCGTCACAGACTACAGCAAATGCAAGCCTCCCGCCCGCACCTGTACTGATCTCCAGAAAATAGCTGTCCTGATTTGTTTTTTTGACACGTCCCGCTTCTGAGGACGCCATGGCGATAAACTCCATATAAAATCCTTTATTCTTCCCTACCGGCATCCCGAAGATTTCTGCAGCTACAGGAGACGAAAGACAAATTCTTCATTGGCCAGCGTGATTTTGCTGCCGTCCCGAAGCGGTTTTTCCACATTACCCTGCAGCTGTACACCATCCAGAAAACTGTGATTCGTCGAGTTGTTGTCCACTACAAAGTACTGATCTCCCCTCTTCAGGATATTGGCATGACTTCTGCTGACAGCCCCGTTATCGCTGATCAGGTAGTCGACAAAGCTCCGCTCCTTCCCCAGACGGAAGATCTCCTTGTTGACCGGTATCCTCTCATTGTTTTTGGTACGAATCAGGCAGGGGGTTCTGGGGGCATCCGGCTGTGTCGTATAATTCAGCACCGTGGTTCCGCCGTGGCCTTCTCCTCCCAGCACGGTGGTCTCCCCGAAATTCAGCCGCTCCTGCGGAATGCTTCCTGCTTTGCCCGTACTCGGTCCCGGAGCTCCTCCCGGTACAGATCCGGCTGCATTTTCCTGTCTCGGGGGAAGGGCAAAGGGAACTCCGCTGTTCTCTTCCGGCTTCTTCTGCATGGCACTGATCGGCGCTTTCTTTCCCGGAATCTGAAATGACAGAAGGGCATTGTTCTCCGGCTTCTTGTCCTTTCCCGGAATCAGCGCTCCAAAAGACAGTCCCTTCTGATCCTTCCCCTCCTTTGCTTTTGGCTTTCCCGGATTTTTTGCCTTTTTCAGCGCTTCCTTTCTCGCCTTCAGCTGCTTTCTCTGTGCCATATACTGCTTGGCTCTCTCGCCGTTATAATGCTGCAGAAGATAGTAAAGGGAAATTCTTTCTTCCTTCGGGATATCCGCGGGAATCTCCTCCTGCATTTCTGCCGCCTCTTCCGGCATCACTGCCTCCGGCTGCGACACCACCGAAGGCAGTACGCGGAATGAAGCGGGCGCTTCAGCCCGGTATCCGCTTCCGTGACCGGAAAGCAGCTCCTGCTCTGTCATGCTCTGTGCTTCAGCTGCCTCTCTTGCCGTCTTCGCCTTCCGGCTCTCCCTCAGGATATCCTCCAGCAGATGTTTGAAATCCTCTGCCGAGAAAACAGAAACACTGTTTAAGTAAGTCAGGATCTCCGAGACATAAGCGCCATCCTCGCTGGGGTCAAACTGCGCTCCGATCAGAATCTCCTTTAAAAACTTCCGCGGATCAGCCTCGGTCTTATACCCCTGCACCGGCAGACAGATCATCTCCGTAGCCCCGGTGGAGACATCGGTAAATACATGGCTCAAATCCAGAATCACAGACTGGGGATCAATCATATACGCCTCTGCAGAGATCAGCGCATCGGTAATTCCCATCAGAATCCCCAGAAAACTTTTCTTGCTGACCTGGCGGGTGAAGAACTGATCCGCCGTAATCTTTGCCGTGATGTTGTAGCGAAGCATCCTTTTGTCGTCCATCTGCATAAACGAGGTATCCGCAATTCCCAGAACCTTGTTCTCCGACAGCATATTCAGGCTGATATTGTCAAGCACATCCTCTTCCTGGATCTCATAGATCAGATAGCTGGCTGCCCCCTGATTTTCATATCTAAAACTACGCATCTAAACTCCCGCCTCCTTTATTTTTCGCTAACGCTGAAGATCCTTCCGGGGAATTCTCTTTAGAGAAACACGGAATCCGTGTTTCCTTAGCCATTGTAGCCCCAGAGTTTCACCATGAGCTGCTGCTTCATGGGAATCGTTTCCTTAAAAAGCGGATTCAGCCGGTAATGCAGCTTATATTCCGCAGTCAGGGTCATGTTTCCGCCGGACACCTCGGCAGTGAGATGTATGTCGGACATACCATTCAGAATTCCGATGCGCTTCAGAATGGTATTGGCTGTCGTCTGTGCTCCTGCGCCCTTCTCTGCCGACAGATAGGCTTCGAAGCGTTTCTCGGCAACGGCGGCTCCGTTCCCTGCGGAGTACCAGTCGGAGGGGTCGGTAAAATATCCATTGGATTTATCATAGATCCTCTGTATATCCATGACCATGTCGGAAAGGCTCCCCCAGAATGCTGTCCCCTTTTCTGCCGCGGATTCCACGTTTTCCGTCAGATAGGTATCCATCGCCATACTGTTGCCCGTCTGCACCAGCGCGTGTGTCACCTGCTGCTGCGTGCTGATGACAAAGAACAGACTGTTCAGCATCATGAACAGGAAAAAGAAAATCGGCACGACTAACGCAGTTTCCAGAGTGATGGAACCACGCTGTCCTCTGTCTTTCGAATTCATATCCGCTCCTCCCTAATAGAAATAATCCCTCTCTTTTCTCACCACAAACGGTCCGCCGCCGGTGAGGGACGGGAGCTTCAGCAGGGGATTCATGCGATACTCGGTATCGGTGGTAATCATTGTATAGCTCTTGTCCAGGTCAAACTTGAATTTATCACGATGCTCATATTTTGTTTCCATATATATGATATTTCGCAATCGATTCATATAGGTCGTCGGATCCGTCCGAATCATCAGAAGCAGGATCCCGTGCTCCGCATATTTCATCTTAAAGATCCCCTGTTTTCCGCTTTTTCCTTCCGACTTAACTTTACCATCCACGGAGATAATCTCCCCCATCTTGCCTTCCAGCTTCTCTCCCATATCCTTGCTGATACCGACGATATCCTGAACATCCTTTGAAAATGCCCCGATGCCGCTCGGTGTCAGGTAGAGAGTCTCCTTATACAGGTACTCAAACCCGCCGTTCACCAGGACAAAGGTATCGATCAGCGGCTCGAAAATAATAATCAGGATATACACGACCCAGGCCAGCAATGAACTGGCAGTTGCCATTGCCTTAACCTCACCACTCTTGAGAATCGGAACGGCATCCAGCGCCATACGGAACATATAGGTGTCATAGAAGGCAGCTACCTGATTTTCAACTTCGTTATTGCCGCCCACCAGCATATACTCAAGCTCTGCCCCCTTAAACAGCGGCATGCTCTCTGCTCCGCTCCCGAGCTTGCCATCCCTGAAATCATCCAGAGTGCCGGCAAGCGAGGTTCCCTCAACGCCTCTTGCCGCATGGAAAAGCTTGGAATAATCATAGCCGTAAAGTGTTTTTCCGCTCTTTCCATTGGTTCGGTTGGGGAGGTTATAGCCGGCATAGCCATAAAGCAATAGGTTGTCATAGAAGTTGGGAAGATCAGCGACAACTCCGATAAACTTCTCAATGACTTCTATAAGCCAGGCGAACACGGAAACCACAAACTCTACAAAGGCGATAAAGAACTCTACCAGAGCCTCCATCAACCTGATAAATTTATTCAGCAGTCCCGACGACTGCACGGTATCCATGAGGCTGCGGCAGGCTTTAATCATATGGTTTAAGCTGTCCACTCCCACTTTGCTGGCGGTGGACATGCTGGTCGGGAGGTACATATCCGATCCATTCACTATGCTGTTAAAGGCAGGATCATAGAAGCCCTGCAGCTTCTGCAGCTTCTCCAGAATATCCAGAAACTCTGATAGGGGCTTTGCGCTGGTTTCTGTCAGCTCCGCCTGCGAATTCAGGGAATTCTGCAGTGCCACAATATTCAGGAGATCCGGCGATGTCAGATATACCTGAACAGCAGCATAGTCCCCGGGTACCCAGACCAGCCCCACCGACTCCGCCGTAAAGTTCTGCAGCAGAACTTTCTGATCCTTCAGCGCTGTGGCATCATTCCCCATCCTTGTCTTGTATTCTCCGCTTTCGTATTTACTGGTGATGCGGGTAATCTGCTCGTACAGTTTGTCCGTAAAACTCGTTTCTGCCTCTGCGGCGTTGCCCTGCGCATCCCGTCCACCATTGACGCCCTTTCGCACCTCCTCGTTCTTCTTCGTCACCTCTGCGAGACTGTCCATCATCGCGGTGATTTTATCTCTGACGAACTCCACCTCTTTTTTATACGGGTCAATGGTCGGGATATAGATATTCCGCATCTGCATCACGACCTGCTTCTGCGCCTGTATCTCCGGCTCCATCGCCGCTGCCGCCGCTGCTGTTTTCGGATTGGAAGCAAGCTGCGCCTGCCGCGCCTTCAGCTTTGCCAGAACATCGCAGGCTGCATTGAATTCCTTTGCCGCAGTATTGTACGCATCCATCGCTTTCTGATACTTCTCATTTTCTTCTACCAGAGCTTTCACACTCTTTCCGTACTTCACCAGACTTCTGCTCAATGCCAGCATCGCTTCCCCGGCTTTTGCCAGATCCAGCTGCTCCTTCATATCATATTTTTTAGCGATCTGTTTCTCCCACTCGCCCACATTAAAGCCGGTGAACATAAACTCCGTCGGCACAGACAGCTCTGCATTTTCCAGAATCTGCTGTCTCAGAACCGTGACGTTTGAAAGCGGGAATTTCCCGCTCGCCGATGCCTTCGTACTGGTCGCACTGTCCCCGATGATATTCAGATTGGGTTTATAATACTGATTAAACAGCGCGCTGATATCGCTGTTCTCTTGGGATATCGACATCAGCCCAAAGCGCTTTTCCATATACTTATCAAAATTTGCCAGTGTCGAAAGGGCGGAGCTCCCCGTGATCTCCCCCATCAGCTCAACGACATTCTGGTAACGGGCGTACTCTTCGAGGACCAGTGTGGTACCCAAAAGAGGAGAAAGGGAAAATGCCAGAAAAAGGGAAATCACACCCTTTCTTCCGTTGATATATCGATGAAAGCCTCTTCTGAAGTTTTGATACAATTGCTTTAAATTCATTTTTCTTCCCCTGTCCTCTACACAGTCAAGCCCCTGAATCAGCCAAATACCTCGTGCCAGAATTTGATCGCCTCATTAAACATGGAGAATATGGTGGAGACCTCCTTGAGTTTGTTAATCCCGTATTTTGTCAGCTTCACCTGATTGATATAAAACAGGATGTCCTGGTCATTCACCGCGGCTTTGGCTTCCAGCGGATGTGTTTTCTCAAAGCCGACATAGCGGAGCAGGGTTCCCAGAAGGAAGGTATAGCTCTGATGCACCTTCACCTCCAGATGACGTCTCCCGATATCGTCATTTTCCATCTCCAGAGTGACCGTCATGCCGCCGGATTTCTGTGCCAGCGTCGTCCCCGTCAGTCTGGCGTCCGCAAAGGTTTTCACCTTTGCCAGATTTTTTCTTTTAAAATCCTCCCCGAAGAAGAGGTAGCGGTATTTTCCGATTTTTTTGATATCCTGCTCTGTGATATTCTTGGCTTCAGAGAGATTCCTGAACTTGTATACCTCTGCGACGGACTGTGCCGCCTCTGTCGCGACAGTCTTTACCACAACATGCTGGTACAGCATAAAGGAAAAGCTGAGCATGAAAATCAGGATAAAAACACAAAACATCAATGCCACCGCTGATTCCAAAATAATGAACCCACCTTCCCTTTGCTCTTTCATAGCTCCCTTCCTCATCCCTTTCCGATACCGCTTTCTTCTCAGTCATAGCTCTTCTGTCCGAATACCGGTGCCAGTACCGTATCAAAGTTCTGGTCGCACCACGAGCCCTGCTTGATATGTGCCGTCACGCTGATATCCGCAGCGCCGAAGGATAATTCATGGATCTCCTCCAGCTCCACCTCTTCCGGGATATAGACATCCGTAATTTCCGTATTTAAAAATGCCTTATCCCCGATCCTCTTGATACTTTTGGGAAGTGTCAGCTCGCCCTTCATTCCGCGGCGATTCTCAAACACGCTTTTTCCGATATCCGTCACACTGTCCGGCAGATTCATCCGCTCAAGGGAGGGGCAAAGGTCAAAAACATAGTTCCCTATCGTGGTCAGACTCTCGCCTTCCACCCTCACTTCCTTCAGCGCGGTGCACTGCTGGAAGGCGAAGGTACCGATGGATTTGACCTTCCCGGGAATCGTGATCTGCTCCAGTGCTTCACAATACCAAAATTCCTGATCCCCTATGACCGTCAACTCTGCCGGAAGCTCTATCGTCTTTAAGTTGGACAGGCTCAGTGCTGCATTTAAGGGAATGTCCTTGTCGCTTTCAAAGCGCACCGATTCCACCTCTGTGTCATGGAAGGGGAAGCCCTGCAAGCCCTCACAGCGGGCAGGAATCACGATCTCCTTCTGCTTCTTTCCTTCCTCCGTCAGTCCCTTGATCTCATTTCCTTCCCACTCAAAAAACTCTTCCTTCTGCTCCGGCTTCTTTTCTTCCTGTTTCTTCTCCTGCGAAGAAATATTCGACTTCTGTCCGCAGCCAAAAAACATAGCGGAGCTTAAGAGAATCACTCCCAGAAATTTCAGCTTTTTTTTCATATTTGCCTCCTTATTCCTTTACGTTTCTCATCAAAAAGCTCCAGCCATCATATTTTTTGACAAAGCAGTTTCCTTTTTTATTAAAATAATCCACTCCCTGAAATTGCGGATCTATCGCCATATTTCCGTCGCTGTCTATAAATCCCCATTCTCCGTTCTGTTTTACACCGGCAAGACCGCAGGAAAAGCTCTTTGCCTCCTCATACTTCGGTTGAAGAATTTCCTTTCCCCGAAGATCGACAAAGCCCCATTTTCCGCCCTTTTCGACGGCAATCCTTTCGTCTGCCGTAATCACATCTACGTTTGCAAAGGCTTCCTCGGATATCTTTTCCTCCTTATCGTTCCAGAGGTAGTACTTTCCTCCCTCCTTCGCGAGCATAACACCGTGACTCAGGTAGGAACCGTCCGGGTTGATCCGGATATCTTCGTAACGCTTTTCCGATACCGCCTTTCCCTTCCGGTCAATCAGGAACCATCCCTTCTTATCCTTCACCGCCGCCTTTTCTCCCGTAAATGCACCGGCTTCCTGGTAGTCGCCAAACTGCCGGTCTCCCAGCAGATTGTAGTATGCATAACTGCCCTTCAGCTTCACCGGCATCAGTCCCGCACTGTAAGTGCCTGCATCCTCCGGTGTCTCTTTCAGATAGCCCTCCGGCATCTCCTGCTCATTAACAATCATGGCTTTCGTTTCATTGACAATCAGGCGGATCCCATCCTCTCCGACAGGCCCCGCCAGAGTCAGGCGCTTAAACTTTCCTGCCACCCCAGAAGGATTCAGGTAATTCCAGCTCCCGTCCTCACTGACAGCATAATACCCGTTGCACAGTGGACGATAGTCAAGATAGGTTTCCCAGTCGAGAGTGAAGGAATAGCGCACCTCCTTTTTCAGCTTGATGATTTCTTTATCCTCTCTCGCTTCTCCCGTTGCCTTTAACAGATAGCGGTAGGCACTGCTGTATTCCTCCTCATGCACCAGAAGTGTGACCAGCTTTTTGAGAAAATCCGCATTTTCCGGATGATTCGTCACTGCCGTTTCCGCCGCCTGCCTGTACTCCTCATAGATAGCTCCCTTCTGGAGATATGCCTTTTCATACGAGGAAAGCGCCTGCTGGTTGGCCTCGATCGTATTTTTATACTTCGAGGCTTCGAGATACGCCTTTGCCGCCTTTTCATAGAGAGCGCGCGAGGCATAATCATTTGCCGTTTCTATCTGCGCACTGTATTTCTGCATCCTCTGCTTCGAGGCACGGAAGGCTCTTCCCCACGCAAGAGAAACCACCAGCAGAAGCCCCCCTGCGATCATTACATTTTTATTCATTGTCCTTCACCTCTATACTGCCCCCAGCATAATTGCAATTCCAAAGCCCAGATAAATAAACGGTCCCAGCGGAAGCGCATCCTTCACATCCGCCTTTTTCAGAAAGATTAAAGGAAGGGAAAGAAGGGCACAGAGGACTACCGACAGGGTCAGGACAAAGCAAAACGCCCGAAGCCCGCATAAAAAGCCGAGTGCGCTCAGAAGCTTGACATCTCCATAGCCCAGACCTCCCCGTGTAAGCTTTTTCAGAAAGAGAAGCAGCAGAATACCGAGCACGAGCGCAATCAAACTGCTCACTGCCTGTATTCCCGCATCCTCTCGTTCAAGCAAAAACTCCATCAGCCCCGCAGCAATACGTGCCAGCAGCACTGCGATCACACAGGGATTGGGAATCAGCAGAAGCTCCCAGTCTGTCACTAAAATGCAGGACAGTATCAAAAACATAAACAGAAGCTTCGCATAGCTGATCGGCGAAAGTGAATACACCGCTGCGGCATAGCCTGTTGCTGCAGAGAAAAACGCACAAAGCAGAAGCAGCACTGCTGTTCCCCGAGGTCCGGAAATCCTGAGCCTGCCCTGAAGCGCTGTTCCCTCTCCTGCATCCTCGTTTTTTTCTCTCAGATACGGCAGATACTTTTGATTGGTCAGGCAGATGACAAGCACACTGCCCACCATCCACACAAGTCCACTGACAAGCGGCATAACATTCCCTTTCGTTAGATGAATTCCAATAAAATGTCTGACAAGCCTGACAAACAAGGATACGCATGTCCTCCGTACTGTGCCGGATTACTGAAGATTTATCATGACAGCAGCTCACCTCAAAGCAGGGGATCATTTTTTATCCTTTTTGTTTCTTAAATACAGGCTTTTTATCCTGATTCTCAGCCGCCAAGTCCGGAAACAAAATTTTTCACATTCTGGGAAATTGTCTTCATCGTCTCATCTGCAAGACCCTTGAATGCGGTCGCAAGAACGACAACAATTCCGATAACAAGAAGCATGGAAATAAAATTGGTATCTCCTGCTTCGCTCTCCTTAAACTTCTCAAACGCTCTCTGTGTGCGGATGCTCATGCCGATCATCGCATTTTCGAGCTTGTCTCCAAGTTTTTTCATAAATCTTCCCTCCAAGAAATAAAATATTTAAAACAGTGCTCCGGCAAGAGCGGCTGTCATGATTATAATAATGATTCCGACAAAAATCAGAAGAATCGGGATCAGGAGCTTCGCCGAGGCTTTCTCACCCTGCTGCAGCATCCTCTGTCGTTTCCCGTTCCAGAGCTCCGAGGACTCCTGTGCCAGAAATATGGGAAGCTCCCCGCCTCCCTTTTCCAGGCTTTGCAGCAGTGCTCCGGTAAACTTAATAATCTCCATGGAATTTGTCGACCTTCCAAACAGAAGGATCGCATCTGTATCCGAATACCCGTTCTGCATGTTCTCTGTTGCGATACGCATCAGCTCATAGAAGGCGCCGTTCCCCTTGGCAGCAATCATATTCCACGCATCCCTTAAAACCATGCCGGAATTGACGAGAATCGCCATGGTGGAAACTGCCTCCGGAAGCTCTGCCTCGCATGCCTTCATCCGTGCCGCGATCATATTTTTCATATTTGTCAGTGCATATACCGCAGCGGCTATAGTGAAGAACAGTCCCAGGAAAAACGGCGGCATACTGTTTTCCCACGCCCCGAAGAGAAAGGAAGCCGTCAGAAGCAGATGAACAAAGGAAAGGCATTGTGCCCATGCAACACTTGCATAGTATTCACAGTACACCGATCCGTAGATCAGGCTGCTCTGTTTTTTCAGTTCCTCCCGAAGCATCCCCCGAAGAGAAAGAAACGGTATGCTCATCCAGGAAAATCCCACAATATAAATGGATTTCAGCGGAAACGCCTTATCCTCCAGTCCCTCAACCAGCATGTTGTACTGTCTGCCTCTGAACATCTGCAGGGCAAACAGGATCGCGAGTACCGTACCAATCAACATCATCCCGTACTGCATATTGTCACCTCTTGATATCCATGATTTTCTGACCGCTGAGATAGGCGATGATAAAGAAACCTATGGCAACGGTAGTTGCCGCGATTCCCGGAACCGTGGAAAAGCTTGCCGCAAAGTCTCTGCTCATCCCCCGGAGCATCAGCATCATGACAACCGGTATAATCATCATCGCTTTAAACTGCAGCTTGTTTGAAGAAAGTGCCGTTTCGATCTCACCGCTGATTTCGATTTTTTCACTGATGATGTTTCCGGTTCGTCTGACGATATCCTTCATATTTCCGCCTGCCCGATAACTCACCGAGAATACCGTCGCAAAGTTTTTAATATCCGTATTCTCGCTCCGGTCTCCCAGCGACATCATCATCTCTTCGATCGCAATATTGTTTTGCAGCCCGAGAATCATTTCTTCCACCTCCACAACGATATCCGCCTTATCGGAGTATTCCATTCTCAGATCCTTGCATGCTGCCTGCAGAGAATCCGTCATATTCATCCCCGAGGAGAGCGAGACTGCAAGCGCCTCCAGAAGCGCCCGGAACTGTAAGGAAAGCTCCTGCTTTCTCTTTTTTTCCAAAGCCTTGATCCGGGAGGGCAGAAACAGCATAGCAGCAATCATCCCCGCGGCAGTGAAGATTACGATATTCCCCTTCTGCGTCATCGCGGTCGGATAGCCTGCCGAGTCCAGAAACTGATTCCCGTAAAATACCAGTCCGCATCCCCCGCCCACCGCAAAGGAAACCAGAAAGCTGACAAGCTTCTCCCATACGCGCATATAGTATACGCGGTAGTTCGGAAGCTCTGTCCCCAGCGGAGAAAGGATGAATTCCGGTTCCTTCGGCTTTTTTTCTTTTTTACTGAACAGAGCCATCAAATCACTTCACCTATACCCGCAGATCGCAGCTTCATCGTATTTTGCATCTCGTTTTCCGTTCTTCTTAAGACACCGTGCACCTTTGTAAGGGTGCTCTGCGCGTCTTCCTCGAAGACATACAGAGGATTCAGCTGAATTTCCCCGTTTTCACAGCCCAGTACTTCTGTAATCTCCATCGTTTTTCGGGAACGGTCCCTGAGTCTTGACAGATGAATGATGATGTCTACCGCAGAAGCAATCTGCTGCTTAATTGCTTCCAGCGGCACATTGGAGGCTCCCTGCAGCACCATCGTTTCCAGACGGCTCAGCATATCTCGTGTCGAGTTCGCATGTCCGGTGGAAAGAGAACCGTCATGTCCGGTATTCATCGCCTGAAGCATATCCAGCGCCTCTCCGCCGCGCACCTCTCCCACGACGATACGGTCTGGACGCATTCGAAGAGAGGACTTGATCAGATCGGTGATGGTAATCGCGCCCACACCCGTGGAGTTCGCATTTCTTGTCTCCAGTCTGACCAGATTATCCACATTGGTAATCTGAAGCTCTGCCGTATCCTCTATCGTGATCACACGCTCTTCCCGCGGAATGTAGTTGGAGAGCGCATTTAAAAAGGTGGTTTTTCCCGAGCCCGTACCTCCGCACACAAAGATGTTGTATCTCGCCTTGACCAGAAGCCGGAGCTTCTCTGCAATCTCTGCCGTAAGTGAGCCAAAGCGAATCAGCTTCTCCATCGTCATGGGGTCCTTCGAGAACTTACGGATCGTGATCGTCGGTCCGCAGAGAGCCACCGGCGGAAGTACCACATTGACACGGGAGCCGTCGGGAAGTGTGGTGTCACAGATCGGATTCGCCTGATTGACCTCTCTTCCCGCCATCCCGACGATCCTCTGAATGACGTCCTCCAGACGCTTCTGACTTTCAAAGCCGCGATCCATCTTAAAGAGCTTGCCGGACTGCTCGATAAAAATGTTGTCCGGTCCATTGATCATCACCTCAGTGATTGTCTCATCCGCAATGATCGAGTTCAAAAGCCCGAAGCCGCGGATTCCTCCGTATACCTGCTGAACAATCGAAAGCTTCTGCTCGACCGAGCAATACTGACCTCCGATTCTTGCATTGACGGTATCCTTGACGATCTCTTCCAGCACCTCATCCTCCAGGCGGCTCAGAGTATAGTTGTCCGAGATGTATTTTCTGATTTCGTCTGCCAGCTTCTGTTCCTGCTCTATCGTCATGTTCAGTCCCCCGTCAGATGGTTTCCTTCAGAATCCCATCAAAAATCGGCTTCTCTGCGATCTGCTCCACGATCTGCTGTATCGAAGCATGATCGTAACGCGGAATTCCTCCCAGATTTCTGATTTCCACGCCGGAAAGCGGGATGCCGCTTTTGTTGCTGAACTTGTTATACAGATAGGACATCCTTTTCAAAATCGGCACCTCCGCATTTTCCTCCTTCATGGAAAGCGCCTGCAGCATGCTGAGCGTTTTCTGGTTGCAGATCTCCGATCCGTCCACAGTGATTACGATACCGTGCATGCCCCGGTAAATCTCGATATGATCTTTGTCAATGTTGAAATCGGTATCCACGATAATGTAGTCATAGGAGCCGCCGAGCTTCAGCTCCGACAGAAGCTGATGAATCTCAGCAGCGGAAAGCTCCATCATATCCAGTGCCACCTTTGGACGGGCATAAAAATACACCCCTCTTGGATCCTGCCGCACACAGCTCTCCAGCTTCAGGGGGAAGTTCGCCTTTTGCTCCTTCAGCGCAAATACAACATCACTCATATCAAACTTCCCGCTCGCCGAAAAAAAGACATCCGATGCCCCGAATCTTTCCAGATTGAGATAGAGCACCCGTTTTCTGTCTATGGCAAAATGCAGGGCACATGCCGCAGCAACAGTGGAGGCACCGCTTCCCCCGCCTGCCGAACCAAACGCAATCAGCCTGCAGGCATCGTCCTTCATCTTCAGCCCCGTGATCCCCTGTATCTTTTCTGCATAAACACTGAGAATCATCTTATAAATCAGATCTGCCTTCTGATATTTGCAGATGGCGGTCTCTCCCCGGAATGACTCAATATCTGCCGAATTCACAAAATAGGCAAAACCGCAGTTGGACGGAAGCTGCAAAGGACTGATGTCAAAGGAAAAATCCGCCACGAGAATATCTATTTTGGAACTTTTCAGAGCGGAAAGACACAGCTCCTGATCGGTAAAAGAATACAACTCAAACTTTTCAGAATAGCGTGTGCCGAAAACAGTCACCACCCGCTCAAGATATTCTTTATCCGCATCCAGTATCGCCAGTCTGATTTTCATACCCACTCCTTAATAAATTTTTTCTCTGTAATTATTATTTATTTAATGATAACATAATCTTTTTATAATGATCTGCCACGCATTGCAAGGTATCTGTCTAATTCTTATACAAATATTATGATAAAATTCACAAAATAAACACAACTTATAAAAGCGTCTGCCGATAAACAGCAGACGCTCTCTGATTTAATCCTTCTTTGCTTCTTATTCATCGAAGTATTTTGTTTTCTAAAACATTATTTCAGGGTCGGCAGATTCCAGCGATGCTTTATCGCAAGCAGCCGGATCAGAATCGTCACAAAGATGCACAAAGATGCTCACAGATGCACTGAAATACAATCCTCCGTCCAGTGGAGACAGCAGACAGTAGATGATCGCTCCCGCTACCGCGGCTACTCCATAGATGCGTCGTCTCATGATGAGAGGCATCTGTCCCGCCATCATATCCCGGAGGATGCCGCCGCCGATACCTGTAAGCACCCCGACAAAGCAGGCAAGAAAGGTACTCTGAAAGCCTGCCTGATAGGCGGTTCTGGCGCCGACAACCACAAATGCTGCCAGTCCGATACTGTCCGCTGTCGAAAGAAGATGCAGCCTCTCTATCTTTTTTGCCCTCCTGCCATTATACAGAATGATAAAGGTAATCAAAGAACTTATAAAGGCGACCAGTACGTAAACGGGTTTTCGGAACATGGCAGGAGGTGTCTCTCCCAGAATCAGATCCCGGATCATTCCGCCCCCACAGAAGTGGCACAGCCCAGAATAATGGCACCGAAAAGATCCATCTTTTTATTCTTTGCAACAAAAACACCGGAAACAGCAAAAGCAACATCACCGATCATCTCCAGAATAAAAATCAAACTGTCAAAATCCATATTCATGTTCTCTTCCCTGTATCCATTTCCTTCGTTATTCTGACAGCTCATCCAGAGTCATCCCATAGGATGACAGAAACTCCTGACAAAAATCCCGAAGCTCGGGGATCTCCTCCGTCAGCTCCTGGAGCTTTCGCTCTGTCGCTGCCCTGGCACTGCGAAACTCCTGATTCCCGCTGTTCTCTTCCTCGATACACTTGATATAGGCGGAAAGCTTGTCTGCCGCCTTCACCAGTCTATGGTGCCGCACAGCTTCTTTCCTCTCCCTCTCCGTCTCTGTTCTCGGGAAAAAAATCTCGGAAAATACCGGCTGCAGATCCTCCGGGAGCCGTAAAAGCAAGCTCCTGAGGGCTCTGTCCTCCGCCTCCTGATACGCCTCCTTCATATCACGGGAGCCGTACTTTACCGGTGTCGGCAGATCTCCGGTGATGATCTCCGCCGCATCATGATAGAGTGCTTCCGCCACAACCCGCTCGATATCGTAATTCCTGTTGTATCTGACATTGCCAATAACAGCAAGCCCATGTGCGAGCACCGCCACCTCCAGGCTGTGCTCGCTCAGACTCTCCGGATGGCTATTTCGCATCAGTGCCCATCTCTCGATATACTTCATCCGGGAAATACTGGCAAAAAAGTGATGCTGCTTCCCCGTGGAATGCCCGTCCTCCGGCTCCGTTTGTTTTTTCAGTTCTGCCATCCCTGCCGCTTTCCTTCTTCTCTTCCAAACAGACTTCCTGAAATATCAGGATAATTCTTCATGCCTCCTCCAGATACTGCCGCAAAAACGCCTCCCGAAGCTTTTCTTTCCTTCCTGCTTCCTTCCGGCTTTCGATCTCCCTTCGGAGAGAAAAGTAGCGCTTCTCTCCCGCTTCACTCTGCCACCAGTCCCGAAAGGCTTCCCCGCTTTCATACGCCATCCGCCTCTCCATCTCCAGAAGGAGCTCCGCCGCCTCCTTTTCCAGCATCTCCACGGAATTCTGCCGCCCGCTCCGGGAAGCGATGATCTTCTGCATTTCTACTCCCTCCACTTTCATCCCTAAAAAAGATATATCAACATCTCCCGAAGGGACTGAGAAAACAATGATGAAGCCCCTGTTTCCTCAGCCGTGAAAAAGGACTGCCTTTCGGCAGCCCCTCTTCTCAAACAGGAATCCGCCAGCATGCCCTTCCTGCCAAATACAGCTTCTGTCCGATGCAGACGGATCAACGTCTTCTTCCGGTCAGAGACAGGATACGCACGAAGATATTGACGATATCCATGTAAAGAGACATGGCAGTGTAAACGGCACAGCCCGCGGTATGCGGGAGCCTCTGTCCCTTCGCCCAGTCATAGCCGATATACAGGGAAAAGAGGAAGAGCCCGATTACCCCGAAAAGTCCGTAGTTATAGAAGCCCAAGAGGCTTGCAGCGATCTCTGCGATAATCAGTCCGATCAGAGAAACAAAGAGGGTTCTGCCGAGAGACAGAAATGCAGCCGGGAAAAATATCGCGGCAAGGGTCATCACTGCCAGAACGGCAAGAGTCAGTCCTGCCGCTGTCAGAATCACCGGAGCAGCATAAAGCGGCAGCATCGTTGCCAGCATTGCTCCAAAGCCAAAAACCACGATGGTATAGCCAAGCAGGGAGACGGCATAATTCGTCACACTCATCAGCCGGCTGCCCGAGAAAGTGACTCCCAGGAAGAGCAGAAGAAAAACAAAGGGATGCGCCGCAAAGACACCCAGCATCCTGTTTCCGACCACTGCATAGAAAACGGCGGTCAGTAAAATCCCGTAAATCAGATGTCCTCCAATCAGAACATTATAGCTGCGATTGGAAAGTGTACGCGTCTGCTGTTGTTCTATAGAATATTGCTGATTTTGATATTCGTTCATGACAACCCTTTCTGAATCCAAGATTCCCGCAAAGATTCCTCCGTGTTACTGTTTTTATATTGTGACGGTATTGAGGGTAAATAAACGCCTCGATGTGCAGGATACCGACACTATTTGTCCTTGGTATTGTTATATTGTAGCAGGAGACTCTGAATCGGAACAGGAAATAATTCTTATTTTCTTATAAATTCCACTCCTGTGCCATCTTCAGACACAGCTGTACTCAGCGTTGCCTTATGCCAGAAAATCCTCCCGGAGCGGGGTAAAGATATCCACTACCACAGAATCCTCCAGTGCCGTAAGACCGTGCATCACATCAGGGGCAATATAGGTAGTGTCTCCCGGCTCCACAATCACATCCTCCCTGCCTTCCTCATGGAAGATCAGCTTTCCGGAAACGATATAGGTGATCTGCTCATGCGGATGCTTGTGGATCGCACCGCCTCCATCCCTGGGAAAAGTCCACTGTACACTCATGAGATGCCCGTCATAGGCAAGTAGCTTGCGTCTTCCGCTGCCAATAAGGCGCTCCTCACAATCTCTGTTCTTTACTACCATACTTCTCCTCCTTTAAACTCTTCCATTAACAATGCAAAGCCTCAAAATGCCTTAAAAAAACGTCTCACCTCTCCTGCCTGATAGAGCGAGCCGAAAACCACCAGCAGCTCATCTGCTCCTGTCGTCCGAATCGCGTAGGAAAGTCCCTCCCTGACATTCGGGAAAGGAATAATCTCCCCCGAAAAATGTGCAGCGATCGCTCCGGCAAGCTTCTCCCCGGGCAGAGCACGGCTGTTTTCCGGGGTAACGGCAATAAAACGCTGCGCCAGAGGCGCGAGACTTTTCAGCATGAGATCATAGTTCTTATCCGCCATGACACCCATGACAAAATGCGCCTTTTTCCCGGGAAAGATCTGGGCCAGAGAAAGCGCAAGCTCTCCCGCTCCATCCGGATTGTGCGCCCCATCCAGAATCACGCAGGGAGACTGACAGAGCCGCTCAAAACGTCCCGGCCAGCGCAGCTTTCGAAGTCCCGCATCCATTGCCTGCTCCGGAATCCGGAAACCATGGCTCTCCCGCAGAAGCCGAAGTATCTCCATCGCCGTCATCACATTGGAGCGCTGATAGTCTCCCGCAAGAGACAGTGTCCATTCCCTGGGACTCCGGTAGCAAAAACGCTGTCCCTCCAGGCTCTGTGAAAGGAGCTGAAATTCGTTCGGCTCCGTCATGATCAGATACGCCCTCTTCTCCCGCACTATCGACCTGACTTTGTCCACAACCTCTGCTTCCTGTGCTGCCAGAACGACCTGTCCACCTTCCTTGATAATCCCTGCCTTCTGTGCCGCGATCTCCGAGAGCGTATTCCCGAGGATTCCCATATGCTCCAGGGCAATGTGTGTGATTCCTGCGACGAGCGGACAGGGAATGACATTGGTGGCGTCCGTCCTTCCTCCGAGTCCGACCTCCAGAACCACAATTTCGCACTCCTTCTCACAGAAATACAGGAAGGAGAGCGCTGTCATGAGCTCAAATTCTGTCGGCACTTCCCGCATCCCCTCTGCCGCAGTTTCGATGTCTTTAAGCCCCTTCTCCAGTTCTCTGTCGGAGATCTCTCTGCCGTTCACTTGAATCGATTCATTTCTCCTGGAAAGATGCGGGGATGTATAGCGGCCTGTGCGGTATCCCGCCTCCTGTAAAACGGAGGCGCAGATCGCACATACGGATCCCTTTCCATTGGTTCCCGCGACATGGACAAATCTCAGCTTCTCCTGCGGATTTCCCAGGCGGGAAAGAAGCTCCTGTATCCTTGCAAGACCTAAGATCGAACCTCTTTCCCGTGCCGTCCGGAGAAAGTCATTCTCTTTGCTTTCCTTCATCTCTGAATCCCACTCATCATCTTTTTAATGTCCTCCCGCTGCATGAACTTCACAAGCAGAAATATCGTCACAATCTCAATCGCGGTAAGAAGTACGCACTGTGGTACTCTGAAAGATAACAATCCAAGATAATTATTGTGCGAGAGCAGATGCAGCCAGTAGGTAGTCAGAAAAAGCGCCAGCACCAGCTGATGAAGCACTACCGCAATAATGATTCTCATCCCTGCGCGGACTGCCCGTTTTTCCTGATTGATTTGATACAGGAAAAAACCGAAGATCATCCCGCCCAGAAGCGCTGTCAGAGTAAAGCCCGGGAAAAAAGGTCCCTTGGGGAACAATGCGGTACCGACCAGATCCGACGCGACACCGACAAAGCCGGCACCGACAGGACCGTAGAAAACAGCGGCAATGACGATGGGAACAAAGCCGAAGCCGATACGGTGAATGGAAGTCTGGAACGACAGAAAGCGTACCAGTACCAGCTCCAGCGCCACAAGAAAGGAAAGAGTCGCCATCGTCTGTGTTGTAAGTTTCAATTTCATCTTTATGCCTCCTTTGAAATTCCCTGGCTACAAAGAAGACCTATGGAGCGATGGCATCGTCATGAGTACAGCTTATAGCGGGATGCGAAACGGAAATCGCGGAAGAGAAAACTCCCCTCTTCGTCCCGCCGACAACTCCCCGTCCGTCGGGCACTTTACGCTTCCGTTTCTACTCTGAAAGTTTTTTGCAACATCTCTATCATACACAGATCACGGCGTTTGAAAAGAGCTTTTTCTCTCTTCTCTCTCCCTCCGAAATTCCTCCACATTTTCTCTCCGCACACGCTGGTAGGGAATACGGATATACTTGTCCTCCTGCAGCGGAAGTCCTGACAGAGATTCACCCTTCGCAAGCCGGAGTGCCAGCGACAAAAGTGCCTGCGACTGCCTGATTTCATCATTATACACCGTTCCCGCCAGATCTCCGGACTCGACGGCACTGAGCCCCTGTGCCGTTCCGTCTACCCCATAGATCAGAGGATATTCCTCCCTCGGAAGAGACAGTGCATTATAGGCATCGACTGCGCCAAGCGCCATATCGTCATTGTTGCAGAGCACCAGTTCGATGCCGCTGTTCTGAGAAATTAGCTGGCTCATCTTTGCCTTCGCCTCGGATCTGCTCCAGTTGGCAATGGCATAGCCAAGCTTATCCAGCTGCACTCCGTTTTGCTTCAGCGTCTGAACAGAGGTTTCGGAGCGCACCACGGCATCCTGATGCCCCGCTTCGCCCTCCAGCATCACATACTGTATCCTGCCGTCATGATTCTTATCGCAGGAAGAATCGTTTCCGCCGCCGCTCTCACGGAAGTCCGCAAGAATATCTTCCGCCGCCTCCTGCCCCTGCAGTTCCCCCGACTGTCTCGCCTCGGCGCCCACATAATACAGCTGGTTCCACTGA
Source organism: uncultured Oribacterium sp. (assembly GCA_963545355.1). Classification (GTDB taxonomy): domain Bacteria; phylum Bacillota; class Clostridia; order Lachnospirales; family Lachnospiraceae; genus Oribacterium. The sequence goes on from CAUUIW010000006.1 coordinate 121,234, forward strand.
TGAAGATCCTCCTCCACCAGCTCACGGTTGAAGAAAATCACCGGCACTCCTGCCTTTCTTGCCATATCGATAATCTCCGAGGGAGCCGTCCTGTCCACCAGGTTGACCGCGATTACATCACAGCCTTTTTCCAGCATCGACTGCACCTGCTCATTCTGCGTGATCTGGTTCCCTGCGGCATTCTCTATATGCAGCACCAGCTCTGTACCCTCACTCCGCGCTCTCTGTGCCGCTGCTTCCAGAGCCTTACTGTAGCAGGAAATAAAGCTGTCATACTGATCGTAGACGGAAATTCCGATACGTATCCCCTGCTTTTCCGCCCTGTTCGGAGCACAGGCACAGAGCAGCAAAAGGGAGAGAGAAAAGAACAGCAAAAGAGACGGCAGCCCTTGTCTGCCCCGGAAATGCAGCTCTTGCAGCTTCTTGTTTTTTCCCTCAAAGGACGACCGTAAGGCATCCTGCTCTGTCATTCCGCACCCCTCTCACTTTCCGAACACCTTTTCATAGTCCTGCCGAAACTTCTCGATGCCGTTATCCGTAAGCGGGTGCTTTACCATCTGCTCGATTACCTTAAAGGGTACGGTCGCGATATCCGCACCGGTCTTTGCGCACTGTACGATATGCATCGGGTGACGGACAGAAGCACAGATCACCTGGGTATCAATCTCCGGATACCTCCCGAAGATCTCCATGATATCCTCAATCAGCGCGATGCCGTCCGTGGAAATATCATCCAGTCTCCCTAAAAACGGAGAGACATAAGCTGCTCCGGCACGGACAGCCAGAAGTGCCTGCGCAGCAGAGAAAATCAGGGTCACATTGGTATGGATGCCCTCTGCAGAGAGTATTTTGACCGCCTTCAATCCCTCTTTGGTCATCGGAATCTTCACCACCATGTTCGGATGAAGCTTGGCGATTTCACGTCCCTCCGTGATCATACCTTCGGCAGTCGTTGTAGCTGCCTTTACCTCTCCCGAGATGGGGCCATCCACAAATCCGGCAATCTCCTTCAGGGTCTCCGCATAATCACGCCCTTCCCTGGCGATAAGTGAAGGATTCGTGGTCACACCGCAGATCACCCCCATATCCCATGCCTGATGAATCTCCTCCACATTGGCTGTATCAATAAAAAATCTCATCTTTCCTCCCTTTCCTCTGTTCACCTCACAAACTATAGATAGCTTCAGTTTACTCCTCCGCGCGGGCAAATACAAACGCAATCCCATCCTCTGAGGCTGTAAGCTTTCACTGTGTTTTTTACAGCTATTATCCATCAAAAAACTGCCGGCAGAAAATTCCGCTGACAGTTTTTGAAAGGGTACTCTACCCGTGTTTCTCCTCCAGCTCCATCGTGAACCAGAAATCCACCCCGGTCCTTGTATTTTTGACACCGCAGCTCTGATGATGGGCATCGGCGATTGCCTTCACGATGCTGAGTCCGAGTCCGGAACCGCCGTAGCTCCTGCTATGCGCCTTGTCAACTTTATAGAACTTATCCCAGAGATGCGGAATATCCTCCTCCGGAATTCTCTTCCCGGTATTCCAGACATGAAGTGCCAAACAATTCTTGGACAGCTTTTCTGTGTAGATGGAGATCTGCCGCGGCTCCTCCAGATGATTCAATGCATTATTCAGGTAATTGGTGATGACCTCCTCCACTTTGAACTCATCTGCCCATACCAGCTGCTCCTCCGGGATATCCAGCTCCAGTCTGGCTTCTTCCTTCTCTATCAGAAGGTTAATGCTTTTGACAACTCCCTCTACCACACGGGAAAGCTGAAACCGCGTGATCTCCGGGAGATCCTTCCCCTGTTCAATGGCAGAAAGATTCATCAGCTCCCGCACCATGCGATTCATCTTTTTGGATTCATCCACAATGACAGCGCAGTAGTAGTCCCGGCTTTCCGGATCCTCCGCAAGGCCGTCCAGCAGTCCTTCCGCATACCCCTGTATCAATGCGATAGGCGTTTTCAGCTCATGAGAAACATTGGTGACAAATTCCTGTCGGCGTCTGTCGATAAGCGTTTTATTTTCGATATCGCTTTGCAGCTCATTGTTTGCATTTTTCAACTCCTGAATTGATTCCTCCAACCGTTTCGACATCGTATTCATGGCGCGGCCGAGGATACCGATTTCATCCTCACTCTTCCCCTGATAGCGGGCGGAAAAGTCCAGCTTTGACATCTTTTCGGAAATCCCTGCCAGCTCATTGATCGGTCTTGTAATGCTCCTCGTAGCAAAGCAAATGAGAACAGATCCAATCACAAGAACAAAGCTTCCGATCAGCAGGAGAAAGTGGTTAAAGAAAGAAACCGAGTTTTTAATGGAAGCCACCGGCATGGACATGAGAAACGCCGTGGAATTGTCGCTGAAATACCCCCAGCTCTCAAGATAACCACTGTCGCCCCGGTCATCCTGGTTGAATTCAATGCTGTAATTCTGAAACCTCTTCAGAATCTGCCCGCGAAATTCCTGACGATTGCCGAGGATGTATTGGGAAAGACGATTTGTGAGAAAGTCGGTGTTAGCACTGGTCGTATAACTATTGTCCGAAGCTGTATCGAGAATCACAACACGGATATTGTTTTCCTCCGTCAGTCTGTCAAGAAACTTCGTCGCCGCGGTCTGTTCCCGGATCACAAAATGACTGCTCTGATCCTCCCGCGGAAAGAGAGAATGAATATCCTTCCCCTCTGCATTCACCTCCTGAATCATCCTGTCCATCGCGGTATAGACCTGCTCCAGCATCCGCGTTTTATCCTTCGTGTAAGCTCTCTCCAGAAAAAAGCTGTTCGAAAGCATCATCAGGAGAAGAAGCCCGACTATCACCAGAATAAAAAGGGAGGTAAAGCGAAACTGAATCGAAGTTTTTTCTTTGCTTCGAAGACTCATTCCTCATTCCCCACAACAAATTTATATCCCATTCCCCAGACGGTTTTAATAGAATCCCCTCTGTCCCGAAGCTTTGCGCGAAGCTTCTTCACATGGGTATCAATCGTACGGGCATCGCCAAAGTAATCGTAGTTCCATACATTGTTCAGAATCTTCTCCCGGGAGAGTGCGATTCCCTTATTCTCCACAAAATATACCAGAAGCTCATACTCCTTGAAGCTTAAATCCACTTCCTTTCCGTCAACCTTCACGCTGTGCGCAGACTTATCGATACGGATTCCGCCGATTTCCAGCGTCTCCTCTTGATTTTCCCCGGAGCGCCGCAGAATCGCATCCACCCGTGCCAGAAGAATCTTGGGCGAGAAGGGCTTTGAGATGTACTCATCGGCACCATAGGAAAATCCCTTCAGTTCGTCACTCTCCTCTCCGCGGGCAGTCAGCATGATCACCGGTGTCCTGGAGTGCTCCCGCAGAGTCTTCAGCACTTCCCAGCCATCCATCTTTGGCATCATCACATCCAGAATTACAAGGGCAATGTCAGGATTCTGGAAGAAAATATCGATGGCCTCTTCTCCGTCTCCTGCCTCCAGAACCTGATACTCTTTCATTTTCAGAAAGTCGGAAATCAGCTTCCGCATACGCGCTTCATCGTCAACAACCAGAACCTTGAGTCCATGCTGTGCCATCATTTCCTCCCTGCCTCTCTGTTTCATCCTCCTGCCGCAAACTCCAGAAATCTGGAGATTTTACAGGGCTTATGGTAGCGTTCTTTTGTGACATAAATGTGAATTTCTGTCTTTGCCCTGCTGAGTGCCACATAAAAGCAGCGGCGCTCCTCCTCCAGCTCTGCCTCTGTCTTTGCCTTTTTATAGGGGACCAGCTGCTCCACGACATCCGGGAGATAAACGCAGTCAAACTCCAGCCCCTTGGAGCCATGGTAGGTCAGAATCTGCACGGCATCTCTCTGTGCCTCCCCTGTCATGTCCCTTTTCTTTCGCTCTTTTTCATAGTCCTCCGCAAAATGGTAGAAGCGCTCATGTTCCGGATACTTCAGCGCAAGGGAGGAAAACTCCTCCATCAGCTCCTCGGCTTCCTTCCAGCTTTCGCTCTTCCCCTTCAGCAGCTCTGAGAGATAGCTGTCATAGGAAATCTCCTTTCGAAAATAACGGAAGGCACTCTCTGTCGGAAGTGTATGTAGTGCCCGCAGATCCGTGATAAGTCTCCTTACCCTTCTCTCCATCTGCGGATTGTTCCTATAATAATGAAGGATTCTGCTGAAGAACTCTTTCTCTTCTCTTCCCTCCAGCGCCTTTCTGCTGAGGTAGCGGAGGGGCTTATTCCAGATCTGCAAAAGATCGGAGCGTCTCCCCAGTCCGTCGGAAATCCGAAGATATGCCATAAAATCCCGGATGATGCTCTGGGAAAAGATTCCCGGCACTTGCTCCCGAAACACAAAGGGAATGTTCTGTTCCATCAGATAGGGCATCACCTCCCTCGCAAGGCGGTTCATGCGAAAAAGAATCGCGCACTCCGAAAGCGCACCGCCCTTCCGCCAATGCTCCCGGATAAGGGATGCGATACTTCGATACTCCGCTTCTTCATTTTCGACCGGATAAAGCATCGTTCTGCCTCCTGTATCCTTCACCGGAGAAAGCTGCTTGGGAAAGCGGGTTTCGTTGTCCCGGATGACTCTCTGAGACAGCCGTACTATCTCCTCCAGGGAACGGAAATTTTGAGAGAGAACGATACGCCGGGTATCCGGATAAAGCTTCGGAATATTCAGCATGATCTCCGGGCTTGCCCCGCGGAAGCCGTAAATGCTCTGATCATCGTCTCCGACGAGAAAGATATTGTTTTCCGGTCTCGCCAGAAGCTGCACGATGCGAAACTGCAGGGGGGAGATATCCTGAAATTCGTCCAGCAGCAGAAATACGGCTCTTTTCTGCCATTTTTTCAAAATATCCGGACGCGTTAAAAAGAGCCGGTACGTGTCTATCAGCATGTCTTCAAAGTCAATTTTCCTCTGACGCTTCTTTTCCTCCCGCATCCGAAGCTGAATTTCCCGAAACACAGCGTCAGGCAGAAGTTTCGAGCGGAAGCCGTCCCCGGACCCGGCAGCTTCTCCCCCTGTCTTTCCTCTATCGGAACTGCCGCTCCTCTGCAGCGCCTCCCTGACTTCCGCTGTCGAAAGCTCCGACAGAATCTGCCTCACCGGATCCGGATCGGAAAGCTGCTCCAGATTTCTTTCCTCCAGCAGAATTTGAAGCAGCTCCTCCTTTTCCTGCATTTTTAAGATGTTTTTTTCCGTATAGTCAAGCTCCTCCCGAAGAACAGAAAAAAAGATCGAATGAAAGGTGCCGAAGCGGATACCATCCGGGTCTGCCGGCTTGCCTTCGTATAAGCTTTTGTTCCCCTCTCCCGGCTGGAGACTTTTTCTTTCTCTCCAGAGCTTTTGAAAGCGATGCTTCATCTCTTCCGCCGCAGCTCTCGTAAAGGTAATAACCATGATGGTTCCGGGATCGACCTGATGATACAGGAGCTGACAGATTCTCTCGGTAATGACTGTGGTTTTTCCGGAGCCCGGTCCCGCCAACACCATGCAGGGACCTCGGAAATGTTCTATCGCCTGCTTTTGCTCCTCTGAGAATGCCATGGTCCCCCCTTTCCTTCCTGCTCTTCCCCGCTTGGGTCCTCGAACCCAGGCGGGATTTCTCTGTCAAGCTTTCCCCTGAAGGCTTCCGCCATCTATAAAAATCCTCCAGCTGTTTTATAGCTTTTTCCCGGATAAAATGTCAAGATCGGCTCCTTCGGAGGAACGTCTGCCGGGATCAAAGCATCTTCCCGCAGGCGGTCCTTAAAAACGCCGTATCCGTATTTTTCCATAAGACGCAAAAGGGGACAGCATAAACTCTGTCCCCTTCATGATTCTCTTCAAAGGCTTCCTGTGTCGCTTTCTCCCGTGTGGCCCTCTTCCTCCAGATTCGGATCTGCGACCTTCTTTCGCACTCTCCTGTGGATGGCAGGATCCTCCATGGCTCCGCGCTGCAGCTCCGCCACATCTTTTCTTGTCTCATAGCGGTAAAGGCTTGTCTTCCTGACTCCTTTCTCCATCTTCTGAAAAATCCGCTCAATACTTTCAGAAAGCTCCTGATGAAGTACCTCCTTAATATTATTGAAATAATTGAAATACTGACTATGTGCAGGGTTAAAGTTTCCCGTGAGAAGCACATCCGGAGAAACCTGCAGGGCATCCGCAATCAACAGCAGAGTCTCAATACTGCATCCTATCGCACCGATTTCCAGTCTCGAAATGGTATTCGTTGTCGTTCCCACCAGCTCCGCCAGATCTTTCTGCCGCAGGCGCAGTTTAATCCGATACCTCTTAATCTGCTTTCCCAGAATATCCCAGCGGACAGAATGCGGTTTTATCAGAACGGAACCGTCAAGATTTCTTGTCACATCCTTCAGATGGTAGTCTTTTTTCTTATCCTTTCCCTGTTCCATGATTTTATACTCCCCAACATGCAATCATCATCACATATCTTTCGGGAGAATAAAATTTCTGTTTTTGTATATAGTTTTCATCCTACGTAGAATTATATTTTTTTATTCCCCGGAGAAACAGGGAAAGCATCCTTCTGGCTTTGATGGGTTCTCTCTACAAAACTATATTAAAAACTTTATAGAGTATTCTTCGCGATATGTTATAATAAAAAAATCAGTGGAATTTATAAAGGAGGCTTATGAAAATCTGTCCTGTTTGCGAAACAATCCTCCGGGGCAGCTACTGCCCGCTATGCCGCAAGCTGCAAAAAAATGCCTGGTTTCTGAAAGATGGTGTATATATCAACCGTTCTCATTCTCTGCCGGATTCCTTCTGCGATTATCACAGGGGAGAACGCACGGTGACCTATCTGAATCGTTCTCCCTCGAAGCAGAGGGAGCCGGATTCCTACGGCAGCAAAGGCAACGCAGCTTCCAGGCCTCGAACAATACCGAAAGCACAGACAGACTCCGGCGGCTACCGTCGTTCTTCTGCTTTCCATAAAGCCGCTCCCCACAAGAACCATGGCATCAGCTCTACAACTATTTCCGAATTTGCGGACGTCGGGCTGAGCGAGGCTCTGAAGCGCGTCGGGGCAATCATTGATCGAACAATGTCATAGCTTTGGGTTTCTCTATAGCTTAAGAAAGCGTAAATTATATTTTTTCTTGTCACTCTGCCTGATGAAAGGAGCAGCTATGCCAATTATTATCGTACTTATCGTCTTCCTTGTCCTGATTCTCAGCATGATCCGAATCGTGCCGGAGGCATGCGCGATGATCGTCGAGCGTCTCGGCCAGTATCACAGCACCCTTCGTCCGGGCATCCATCTCCTCGTTCCCTTTATTGATCACATCAGAAAACGGATCAATCTAAAAGAGCAGGTTGCCGATTTCCCTCCCCAGCCGGTTATCACCAAGGATAATGTAACGATGCGCATCGATTCTGTCGTATTCTTCGTAATTACCGATCCGAAGCTCTATGCCTATGGTGTGGAGAATCCGATTGCCGCGATTGAGAATCTGACGGCAACCACCCTTCGTAATATTATCGGTTCCATGGATCTCGATACGACGCTCACCTCCCGTGATGAAATCAATACCCAGATGCGTTCCCTCCTGGATGTTGCTACCGATCCCTGGGGCATCAAGGTGAACCGCGTCGAGCTGAAAAACATCCTCCCGCCGGATGCCATCCGTGAGGCGATGGAGAAGCAGATGAAGGCAGAGCGTGAAAAGCGTGAGTCCATCACGCTGGCGGAGGCACAGAAGCAGTCCGCCGTGCTTACCGCAGAAGGTAACAAGCAGGCGGCAATCCTGAACGCAGAGGCAGACAAGCAGAGAACCATTCTTGCTGCAGAGGCACAGAAGGAGAAGGAGATCCGTGAGGCAGAGGGACGTGCACAGGCAATCCGTGCCATCAAAGAAGCGGAAGCAGAGGGAATCCGCAGGATCCGCGAGGCAGGTGCAGATGATGCCGTCATCCGCCTGAAGAGTCTTGAAACATTCACGAAGGTCGCCAACGGCCAGGCCACCAAGATCCTGATCCCCTCCGACATCCAGAACATGACCGGTCTTCTGGCTGCCCTGAAAGAAGCAACCAAGGACTGAGGAAATTCTGATACCTCGAATTCCAAAAGAGCGCCTGCGAAACCGCAGGCGCTCTTTTTTCATGATTTCCGATACTGCTTAAGCGTTCATAAAACCTTTCTCCGTCTCCTTTCCCCTAGGTTCTATTCTGAACCGACGGCTCTGCACCGGTGAGATGCTCAATCACACAAAGGGTCAGAAGCATCAAAGCTACCGCCATCGGCAGACAGAGAAAAACATTTCTCACGAAACCACTGAGAATATAGGAAACAAAGGACACTCCGGCAACACAGATCGCATAGGGAAGCTGTGTCGCAACATGATCCACATGATGGCATTGGGCACCGGCGGAGGACATAATCGTGGTATCAGAGATGGGAGAACAATGATCCCCTGCCACGGCACCGGACAAACAGGAAGCAATGGAAAGAATCATCATCTGCCCGCTCGGGAATACGCCGATGACAATCGGAATCAGGATGGAGAAGGTGCCCCAGGAGGTGCCGGTAGCAAATGCCAGCGCAGCTGCCACGAGAAAGATGACTGCCGGCAGCAGAGACTGGAGAGATGCGGCATTGCCGGAAACCATCCTGGAAACAAATTCATCCGCCCCGAGAAGATTGGTCATGCCGGACAACGTCCAGGCAAAGGTCAGAATCAGAATCGGCGGAACCATCGCCTTAAAGCCCTCCGCAAAGCAGTCCATGAACTCTGTAAAAGCGATGACATCCCGATACATATAGAAGAAAAAGGTAAAAAGCAGTGCCGCAAAGCCTCCCATCACAAGCCCTCTGGAGGCGGAAGCATCAGCAAAGGCTTCGATAAAGCCGACGCCGGAAAAGAAACCTCCGGTATAGATCATCCCTATGACACAGGTCACGATCAGAGCGAAAACCGGAAGCACCAGATCGATTACCCTTCCCTTGCTGCTGATCTTACTGCTGCCGTCCTCCCGGTAGTCCCTCTCCGCTGTCGTATAAAGATCATTATGAAGCAGGGCATTCATCTCATGAAGACGCATCGGTCCAAAGTCCACACGCCGCAGTGACAGATACAGCAGGGTCAGGATCGTCAAAAGGGCATAAAAGTTAAAGGGAATCGTGCCCAGAAAGGTGACAAAGCCATTGATCTCGCTGTCCTCCGGAACAGAGGAGGTCACTGCTGCTGCCCAGGAGGAGATGGGGGCAATGATACAGATCGGTGCCGCTGTCGCATCAATCAGATAGGCGAGCTTTGCCCGGGACACCCGATGAGCATCTGTCACCGGACGCATCACAGATCCGACGGTCAGACAGTTAAAGTAATCATCCACAAAAATGAGGACTCCCAGTGCGATCGTCGCAAGTTCTGCTCCAACACGACTCTTGATCCGGGCACTTGCCCATACGCCAAAGGCTGCGGAGCCTCCGGCTTTATTCATCATGGCAACCATCGAGCCCAGAAGAACGAGAAAAACAAGGATACCCATATTCCCGGGATCCGTCAGCTTGGTCAGCATACCTCCGTTTTCATGGAAGAAAAAGGTATGCAGAGAAAGCTCCAGATTCCAATGCGAATACAGCAGAGCTCCTGTGAAGATTCCGAGAAGCAGGGAGGAATATACCTCCTTGGTAATCAGTGCCAGAGCAATCGCAATCGCCGGCGGCAGCAGGGACCAGGGACTGGCAAACACCGGACTGACATAGCCCTCCAGAGCAGACATATCCACAGGATGACGGAAGGTCACGACAGTGAGTACCACAAGTAAGCTCAGAAATGCTGTCACCGGTATTTTTTTCCTCATCATCTTCTCCTTCTTACTTCTTCTTTTGCTTTTCCCGAAGCTCTTTCGCTTCCTTGCTTTCTATGGCTGCCTTCTTATCGATCTGTCCAAGCCTTATCATAAGCTCAGAGCGTTTCTCAATCTCTGTTTTTTCTGTTTCTCTGCCATACTTTTCTGTCAGAGTGTCCTCTTTTCCGAAGAGATTGGTGCCCAGCCCCAGGCGCTCTCCCGGTATCGTCACGCCCATGGCAGCAAGGGTGGTCGGAAAATCGTCAAAGGTTGTAAAGTCCCTTCGGTCCTCCCGCTCTGCTGTCACTGCCGCATTGATATACGCGGTATAAACCTTTCGGACATAGCTCTTATCCACATCATCACAGAAATCATGGTCCATCGTCGGATGATCTCCGGAAAGCACAATCGTAGTGTCTGGATAAAAGCTCTGCTCCTGGATCCATGCGACAAACTCGGCAACCTGGCGGGAGCTGCAGGCAAAAACATTGGCATACTGGTTTCCCGGAAACTCATTTCGACAAAGATGACAGACATACCCATCCGGAAAGTGCGTGTCAACGGTCAGAAGACTCAGGTTAAAGGGTTTCCCCTCCTCGGAAAGTCTGGTAAGCTCTTCTCTGGCATAGCTGAAGAGCTTTTCATCCTCAAAGCCCCAGTTTACCCAGTAGCCGGAAGGGAACTTTCCCTGCCTTTTCCAGTAGCTGAAATCCTTCATCGCATAATTTCCGTGTGTTTCAAAGTAGAGCTTACGTCCGCCAAAGTAACCGACGGAGCCGAGCATCAGTACCTGATTGTATCCCTCCCTTTTTAAAATGTCACCGAGAGTTTCCACACTCGGGAAAAAAGTTTTCTGAGAATCCATCGCATTCATTTCGATGCTGATCTTCAGAGGGAGTCCGGAGGTCTGTGCAAACATCCCTCCCATGGTCCAGGTCGTTCCCGGCATGGAGTATCCACCGTTCAGCCTGCTGTCCTCTTTTCCGGAAAAATCCTCATGCTCCTGCGCAAGCCTCGTAAGCTCCGGCATCGTATTTCCGGGAAAAGCACCGCCGCTCTCCCGATCGGTGAAAGTGACCTCCGTCGACTCCAAAAAGATATAGATAAGATTTCTTTTCTTTTCCGGAAACTGAAGAGAAACGGTCTTCGGATCCACATAGTTATCCTCAATAAAGCTGGATCTCACGAACTGGGACTTCAGATAGCTGTTAACATCGAGAGACCTCCAGGCCTCGGCAATATTGCCGAGGAGAAGAAAAAGACAGAGGGCAAAAATCCAAGGATACGGATGATGCAGCAGGACATCCAGCCAAGGAAGCGGAATCTTTTTCTTTTGAAGCGCCCTCCTCCATAAAAAGAGAAGAAGTGCTGTTATCACGGCAGCTGCGGCAGCAGGCAAAAGACAGTACAGCAGATATCGTGTCACCATCCCCTGACCGGCACCGCGAAGCGGTGACAGAAGATGATAGAGGATCTCATCCACAGTAAGCTCAGACCAGGTAAAAAAGATCCAGTTCAGACTCGCGGAAAGAAGTACAGAGAGGAACACAAACAGAAGCAAAAACAGTTGTTTCAGCCACCTTCCTATGTTTCTCGCTCTTCTTTCTGTTTCCTTGTTATAATTCTCCACAAATACTTCCTGTTCTGTTCATTTTAAAAAATCTCAGAACCTATCCTACCGAATCTTAAAGCTTTTGTGAAGTCTCTTGCAAATTACGATTGACTTCGATATTATGTACGATATTATGACTTATCCTCACATGAGCACGAAGCTGGAATAATCTTACACCAAGGAGTCAATATGGCATTAACAAAAGCTCAGATAGATTTTGTACGACGCTACGCATCCATCACCGGGAATAAAACCTACAGGCGGCTGAAAAACGTTCCGAGACACGGCAGCACGGATACCTTTGAGCACTCCGTCAGAGTCGCAGAGCTTGCCTTCCGTCTGGCACCTTACTGGGGTGTACATCCGGACAGCGCCGCTCGTGTGGGACTGCTGCATGATTTCTGTCTGGTAAATTATCATGAGGACGATCGTGAGGTACACGGCGGTCGCTGGTACTGCTTTTACCACCCGGAGGATGCTGTCGAGAATTCTCTGAAGGAAGGCTTCTATCTGAGCCGCAGGGAGCAGAAGGCGATACTCAGCCATATGTTCCCTCTGTCCAGACACATTCCCACTTCCCGGCTTGCCGCCCTTCTCACCTACAGTGACAAGGCCGTTGCCATCCAGGAATCCATGCTGAATATTTCCTCTACCTGTCAGAAGTTCACTGTCTCCACCAGAGCCTACGGAAAACTGGCAGTACAGTTTGTCCGTAACAACACCTATGGAAGATTCCGGGAAGAAGGAAGATCCTGATTAGCTGTCGGTTTTCTTTGTCCGTAACATGATCACGGGAACACCCTCTCTTTTCTGCGTTTCCTCAGACTCGCTGCAGAGAAAGACGAACGGCTTCCCTCTCCTCCCGGAAATCCCGGGAGGCAAAGAAACCTGCAACAACGGGACCGACAACCTGATGGATTACTGTGGCAAGCACACAGGGCAGAACCACCATGGTTCCCGGAAACGCAGTATTCGCCAGCGTAACGGAAAGCCCGGAATTCTGGAGACCGATCTCCAGAGACATGGTTCTGATTTTCTGCTCAGGCATATGAAGCATTTTTGCCGTATAGTATCCGGCAAGAAGTCCCAGAATATGATGTAGGAGGACAGCGAGACTGGTCATAAGCACAAGCATAAAGCCGTTGTTCAGAAAGGAACCGCGGTTCGGGCCGACACACATGCCAAGCACCAGAAGGATACATACCGTGGAAAGCAGCACCAGATATTTTCTGACGGAATTAACACGGGAACCGAGTACCGCATGCACCATAATCCCCAGCAGGATCGGCAGCAGAACGACCAGCACAATGGACAGGAACATATTGAGGAAATCTACGGCAATCCACTGTCCGGCAAGTACAAGTGTCAGACTCGGGGTCAGCACCGGGGCAAGAATGGTGGTACACATCGTAATCGTAACCGACAGTGCAACGTCTCCTCTTGCCAGGAAAGTCATGACATTGGAAGCAGTCCCTCCGGGGACACAGCCGAGCAGCACAAGTCCGACTGCGATGCCTGCTGCCTGCTCTGCGCTGCCGATGCCGCTCAGGGAAAATATCTTTGCAACAAGAAATCCAAAACCTGCCATATAAACATACTGAGAAAGTACCCCTGTAAGAACATCACCCGGCCGCTTCAGAATAAGCCAAAAATCCTCCGGACCCAGAGTCATTCCCATTCCGAACATGATTACTCCCAGAAGAATATTGACAAAACTCAGTTTCGGAAAATGTGCTGCAAACAGGGAAACAGAACTCAGATTCAACGCAATATGTGTCATAGAGACGAAGGGTGCCGGAAATGCCAGCGCAAATAGCGATACGGCGACAGAGCATAATGCCAGATTCCTGTTTAAAACCTTTCCAAGGCTCTCTAAATATTTTTTCATTCTTTTCTCTTTCTATTTTTCCTACTCATCCTTTTTCGGAATTTCTCTGTATCCTCCGGAGAGAGCTCTCCCTGCCGCAGGACTTTATTCTCTTGCCTTCTTATATTCCCGTCCCATCCGGTTCATCTCACGCATGGTCTCCAGGAACTGCTCTCTTGTCACACTGCCTTTCAGCGTCTTCCACTCCGTGGTCTTGGTAAAGATATCTGCCATCGCATCGAATTCAGATTCCTCGATCTCGACATCGTCAAAGCAGACCGGAAGCTGAATACTGTAGTTAAAGTCCAGACATCTCTTCAGCTCTTTCTCGTTTCCCCACTGCTTCAACAAACAGAGAACTCCGAGAGACACGACCTCCCCATGAAGATGATTTGCATGGTGTTTGGTCACAGTGCTGCCATTGTAAACACAGTGTGCCAGCGTGGAATTATAGTAATACTCTCCTGTCTTCGGCGCGACCAACAGAGACGTGACGCCGGTGGAAACAATAATATCGAGAGCGACCTGCTCCAATGCAAAGCCCGCTTCCCTTTTCTCACACTGCACAAGAGCTTCCGCGCCATACTCCGTCAAAGGATCCGTACAGATTTCTGCAACCCGTACTCCCATCAGTGCACTGTGAGAAAGTGCATCGTTTCGTGAGGAATACTCCGCCTCATACTGCTTTGAAAGTGCGTCCCCGATACCCGCCCAGAGATAGGCTCTGGGAGAATCCGCAATAACTGCCGTATTTAAGAACATATGCATCGGTGCTGTCGGGTAGACATAGCGATTCAGGGAACCGTCATCGTTATAGAAAACTCCGATGGCAGTGACTGCCGCACAGTTGGAGGCAAGGGTCGGGAAGGTAAATACCGGCTTATGAAGCTCTGAAGCCACAAACTTAACTGTGTCACAGGCTCTTCCTCCGCCGACAGCGAAGATCATATCTGCTTTTTTGACCGTCGGATCCGAAATTAAGTTGTTGGCATTGGTATCGGTGGAATTCCCGCCGTACCAAAGATAATCCAAAACCTGAAGAGCAGAATCCTGCAGTGCTTCCTCGAGATAGGGACGAGCCTTCTGTAAGGCAGTTTTTCCGCCGATGACAACAGCGTTCTTTCCATACATGCTGCAAATCTCCGGCACCTCTTTGTAGCAGTCAGCACCTACAGAATAATGAGGAAGGGTAACGGTATAAGACATAAACTTCTCCTTTTCTTCCGGCTCTGCCGGATCCTTTGTGAGGGAAGGGCTTTCTCTGCTCTGCTTCCCTGCTGACGCTGTCTTTCGGCTCCATCTCTGTCAGCTCCGAGATCTTGCCCCAGCTTCCGTATGAAATCGCATTTCGACTTCGCCTTGCCCGGGAGGATGCTCCGGCTTAAAGCTGTCACATCCTCCGATGCTTCCGGACAACTTCCCTCGGAAATCGTCCGGTCGTTACGAAGCTTTCTTGATGAAAAAAGTGTAACTCCCGCGAAAAAAACGCCCCGGAAGCTCTTAGCTCCCGGGACGCAGAAGATTCTACGCGGTACCACCCGACTTCAGGAAAATATTCCTGCTCTCACCGGATCTAACAATCCTCTCTCCTGTAACGCGAAGACCGCGGCAACGTCTACTCAAACTTTCGGGTTGCAGCTCTGGAGTGATGCACGGTATTCCTATCCTTATGGTGCTCTCATCTCCCACCATTCGCTGTACAAGGTGATTCGGAAAAGTGTTCTCCGTCATAGCTTTTGCTTGTTAAAGATATTAACACTGAAAAATCATTTCGCAAGTGAAATTTTTGAATCTCAGCCATGAATTGTAGTTATTGGAGCCGAAGGCTGGCAATCACCTCATGCACGGTGCTCGTCTCTGTGAGTCTTCCGACATTGGATCCTGAGAAGAAGAGTCCCTCCCCCGCATTTCCCTTTACCGCTTCAATCAGCGCATTGGTGATACAGTAGGGCACGGTCGCCGGATTGCAGCTTTTGATACAGTGACTGCAATGTGTCGGGGCGACCCGCCCGGCGGAAAGCTTCTGCAACAGCTTCGAATGTACAGCGCGACCCGGCATCCCTACCGGACTGTGAATGATCTCCAGATCTTCTGACTTTGCCGACAGAAGTATCTCCTTATAGGCATCGCTCGCGTCACACTCTTCTGTTCCGATAAAGCGGGTGGCCATCTGCACGCCATCCGCACCTGCTTCCATGATCTCCGTGACATCCTTCCGATCCCAGATGCCACCGGCGCAGAACACCGGAATCGGAGCCTCCTTTTCCTTTTCATAGGGAAGAAGTTCCCTCTTTACCTCCCGGAGAATCTCCGGAAGCTCCTGACATTCCCCGGCGAGAAGCTGCTTCTCGGAAAATCCGAGATGTCCCCCTGCCTTATACCCCTCAATCACGAACGCATCCGCTGTACGATGATACCGCTGCATCCAGACTTTGCAGATCAGCCTTGCCGCTCTTCCGCTGCTGACAATCGGGATCATGAGTGCCTTTCCCTCCGGCACCAGCTCCGGCAGGTTCATCGGGAGACCCGCACCGGAGATCACCGCATCCACCCCGACAGCGATCGCTGTCCGCACCGCGTCATCATACTGCCGGGTCGCCACCATCGCATTGATGGCAATGAGCCCCTTCCCCCCCGAAATCTCCCTGGCCTTTCGGATCTCTTCCTGCAGCGCCCGGAGATTGGCTTCCTCCGGATGCGACATAAAATCGGGTTCCCGGTAACCGCAGTCGGCGGTACTGATACAGCCCATGCCGCCCTCCCTGGCAACAGCACCCGCCAGTTTCTCGAGAGAAACACCGACTCCCATTCCGCCCTGAATCAGAGGGATCGTCATGACTCTCTCCCGATGACACATACATCCGTCTTTTTTCATACCGCAGCCTTTCTCTAAAACAAATCAGCCAGTTATATATTTCAATTTTTTGAAACATATAACTGGCTTGTATCTTATTCTGATTTCCGGTATTGGTCAAGTAGTTTTCAATACTACATGTTTACAGAAGCTCACTGAGCAAGGCAAAATCCCGCAGTGTCAGCGCTTCCCCCCGCACCTGCTCCGGAAGATCCAGCTCCTTCAATGCCTGTATGGTACTCTTCTTCGGAATCTGAAGTACGGAGCATAGGGCATTCTGAAGGGTTTTTCTTCTCTGCAGGAACGCTGCCCTGATTAACGCAAACAGCCGCTCTTCCGATCTTACCTGCACTGGCGCCTCGCGATGCCTCTTTAATCGGATCACCGCAGAGGCCACCCTCGGACGCGGAATGAAGCAGTTAGGCGGTACCATCTGAACAATCTCCGGCTCACTGTAATACTGCACGGCAAGAGAAAGTGCCCCGTAGTCCTTGCTCCCCGGTCCGGACTGCATTCGGTCTGCCACCTCCTTCTGCACCATGACCGTAATCGATTCGATCGGAGCATGACTCTCAAAGAGTCCCATGATAATCGCTGTCGTGATGTAGTAAGGGAGGTTCGCCACCACCTTGATCGGGCGTCCCGGGCTCTTCTCCGAGAGAAGCCTCGGAAGATCCAGCTTTAAAACATCATGATGGATAATCTCCACATTATCATAGCCCGCAAGATTCTCTTTCAGAATCGGAATCAGATGACTGTCGATTTCCACTGCCAGAACCAGCCCTGCCGATTCACAGAGCGCCTGTGTCATCGTACCTATGCCGGGACCGATTTCCAGCACGGTATCCTCTCCCGTAATCTCCGAGCTGTCTATAATGCGCCAGAGCACATTTTCATCTATCAGAAAGTTCTGTCCGAAGCGCTTCCGAAAATGGAAATCATGCTTCCGTATGATTTTAATTGTTTCCTGTGGATGAATCAGATTTCCCATAAATCCTGCCTTTTTATCGCATCCCGGATTCTGTCTGCTGCTTCTAATTTCCTGTTTTTTTCGGCACCACCGCAATAAAACGATTTCCGTTATCCCTGCACAGATTCTCTGCTGCCTGTCTCGAGACATCCGAGACAGCACCGTTTACATCCTCCATCGTTACCATTGTACTGGTATAGCCGATAAAAAGCTGTCTTGTACCATCCTTTTTATAAAGCAGTACGAAGCCTCCCTTTCCGACATAGTAGAGAGCACTGTTTAGATCAAAGCCGCTGATATTATAAATCCGGGCGCTGTCATTTTCTGAAAAAGTCTTCAGCCTCGGAAGATCCTGTTCTACCGAAGCGAGCACCTCGAGATTTCCGTTGTTCATGATATAGCCGGGTTTATCCACCCGGTTCCAGACGATATTCCGCTCATGATCAATCACATATCCATAGCTCTCATGCACCTTTTCATATGCACTGGTGATGTTGTTTTCCCGACTCCAAAGAGAGCCAAGACGGTAGGCATAGAAACTCCGGTCTCTGCCTTCCTTCCTGTCCTGGCTGAGTTCCAGAGAAGACAGCTCACTGACAGATACCTGCCCCGGCACCCTGCTGCTGACCGAAT
Source organism: uncultured Oribacterium sp. (assembly GCA_963545355.1). Lineage (GTDB taxonomy): Bacteria > Bacillota > Clostridia > Lachnospirales > Lachnospiraceae > Oribacterium. The sequence goes on from CAUUIW010000006.1 coordinate 138,966, forward strand.
TTTTCTTCAGCTTTGCGATGGTAAAGCCATAGACCTTTTCGAAGCCCGTCTCCTGATGGGAATCCAGCTGCTGCTTCTCCTCCATGTCCTTCGGTTCATTACTGATAATGCTGTCATCCCCTATCTGATCGAGCCTCTCTCCGTTCTGCCGGTACTCATTAAAGTGGACTCGCATTGCCGTGAGCTCCATATCCCCGAAAAAAATACCCTCCCTCTGGTAGTCATTCTTCTGCTGCTGATCGGCTCCCAGAATCCGGATGAACTTCACGGGAACCTCCTGACGATCTGTCATGGTATCCCCGAAGCTCTGATCTATCAGACCGTAAACGAAGTCTTCTCCAATAAAGCCGATGGTGCGCATCCGCTTCCCCTCTTCCGAAAGCTCCCGGCTGCTTCCGTTCTGAAGATCCATGTAATGAATCTTCTCCGCGTGATAGAGATCCTCGGAGCTGCTCTCCTGATAGGCGATAAAACGTCCGGAGCGGGAAGCGGCAAAAGCGCCCTCCGGCAGATCCGAAGCCACTGTCACTACCTCAAGACTGTTGGTATCGATACCGTAAACATTATTCTGATAGTACAGATAGAACACCGACTTTGGATTTTGGTAGGAGAGTTTTCTCGCATCATAGATCAACTTCTCTGCATTTTCCGGAAGAGACAGGAAAAAGTTCTCATTCAGGATATTGGCAGAGTTGTCATAGGTGAAGCTCTGTACCCCGACATTTCCCTCATGAATCCCGCGATCCACATAACCCAGCACCAGAAAATCCACATCGCCGTTATCCTTTACCGAAAGGATCTTCAGTCTGGTTGTCCCCCGCGGAACCTCCGGGTTCTTTCCCTGGATCTTCTGATAAATGCTGACAAAGCTGTGGTTCGTATTGTCATAGCAGTACAGCCCGAGGCTGGTAGTAAAGGCATGAAACTCTCCGGAAGCAGAGGAGAAAACCTTCAGATTCGCTTCCCTCTGGATTCCCAGCTTCAGGAGCTCATTTTTAAAACGATAGGAACCGGCATCCACTCTTTCCTCCATCACACGGTCATAATTCATGAGGTAGAGTCTCTGCGTATCCTTTCTCAAAATAAAATTCTCTGTCACCAGATAGTCGTGTCGGTTTCCGTCCTTATCATTACAGCTGCTGGTACGTTCCACACGGATCTCAGCCATATTGTTATCCAGCTCTTTAACCGTCAGTGCAGGTACGCTGGCGGTCTGCATCCCGCTGTCTCCGTAGGTAAGCTGAGAGTAGCTTCCATGCAGTGTGACATGAGAAAGATCGCTGTTGTCCTCTGTGTCATCCGTTTCCAGATACATCGTATACTGTCTGGCTGCGTTTTTATCATAGATGGCATTGGAGAATTGCAGGGCAAGATCCCGCATCTCCTTCAGAGGATCCTGAGGGCAGTGAATCACCCTGGTATAATAATGAACCTGCTGCTCTCCGGTATCCATTGTAATGGTAAGAAGATAGGGGGTATCATCCTGTATCAGATTCTGAATCGGCAAAACAAGATGCAGTCCGTCCTGCTTTCTTTCCAACTTCTGTCCGTCTCCCTTTTCGATGAGATCCTTCCCATCCAGACTCCGAAGCTCATAATGAATACTCTGGACAGCTCCTGTATTTCCTGTCATATGAAGCTGCAACAGCCTGTCCTCCGGAAGACTGGTGATTGCCTCCTCGCTTCCCTCTGTCTTCAAATCCTGAAAGTAGCCATAGAGCGGATTGTAATCCACAGTGCCGTCATTGACATAGAGCAGCGGCAGAATGCTGTTGCCGATTGCCTCATAGGAACGGCTCAGCTTTTCTGTAGACAGATACGATCTGACAAAATAAAACAAAAAAGCAATAAGAAAGACGACACCCATGAAGATGCCATATTGTAATCGTCTGATCCGGGATCGTTTCACTTTATTTCCTCACAGTATTTCCTACCATCAATGATATCCGAGCGCGGTCTCCAGAGCAAGCTTCTCCTCGGCACCGAGCTCCACCTCTGTGGTTCCCTGCATTACCTCTTTAATATAAAGAAAGCTGCCTTCCTCCGAATAAACCGAGTTCAGAACAAAGCCGCTGTTTTGATAATCCAGAAGTGCCAGAGCAAAGCTCAGATTTCCTCCCTGTCCTCCGTAAGCGTTATAGCGAATGATACCCTTCTTCTGGTAGGTATTCTTCACGCCCTCATTGAGGATGCGAAAGGCGGAACGGTTCTGCTCCTGACTCTCCTCCAGCCGTTCCACATGCTCCTGAAGGTCCACAAAATAATCCTCCAGCGTCTCTGCATCCTTTCCCCGCATAAAATAGTCATACTGACGGTACAGACGCTTATATTTCCGGTTTGCGCTGGCGGCAAGAAAGAATGCCGCAAAAGATACCAGAAGCAGGACGGCAAGTATCAGCAGAAGTAAATTATTGGGTTCCAGCATAATTACTTCTCCTTACTATGTTTCAGAAGGAGATACAGACGATCCAGATCCTCCTTCGAGTAATATTCGATAACCAGCTTCCCCCTATCCTTCCTTCCCGGCAGAATCCGGACCTTGGTCTTTAAAGATCCTTCCATCTGCTTTTCCATGCTCTGATAGAAGAGTTCGGTTTTCCTGTCTGTTTTCTGTTTCCTTACAACAGCTTCCGCTGTCTGAAGCTTCTTCACCGCGGCTTCCGCTTCCCGGACAGATAATCCTTCCCGGATACAGCGTTCGCTCAGCTCCTCCCGGAGCGCTTCATCCTCGACAGACAGAAGCGCTCTTGCATGTCCCTGACTGAGACTTCCCTCCCTCAATTTCTGAAGGATGGATGGGGACAGCCTCAGAAGACGCAGACTGTTGGTAATCGTAGAGCGCTTTTTGGCAACACGATCCGCGACTTCTTCCTGTGTCATGCCGTATTCCTGAATCAGACTTTCATAGGCAAGAGCTTCTTCCACCGCATTCAGATCCGATCTTTGGATGTTTTCAATGATGGAAATCTCCCGGGCGGTTTTCTCATCATAATCCCTCAGAATGGCAGGAACCTCTCTGAGACCGGCAAGTTTAGCAGCCCGGTATCTCCTCTCTCCTGCGATAATCTCATAGAAGGGACCCTGCTTTTTCAGAACGAGAGGCTGAATCACGCCAAACTGACGGATAGAATCTGCCAGCTCCTGCAGCTTTTCCTCCGAAAAATCCTTTCGCGGCTGATTCAGGTTCGGCTGAATACGGCTCAGCCGAATCAGCTGTTCCGTCTCTCCCTCGCTGTATTCTGTTCCGCCTTCCGAAGAAGCACCCCTGCTTTCCCTTTCTCTGACGAGCGTTTTTCTCGATTCCTCTCCTTCTGTTTCTCCTGCAGAAGAAAATGCACCGGGCTTCTGTCCTTCTTTAAGATTCTGTGCCGGCAGCTGTTCGTCAGTTTCTTTATTCCTATTGAGATCTCCGAAGATTTTATTGATCCCCTTCTGTCCCAGTCCATGTCTTGCCATCACTTGTCTCCCTTCTGCATCAGCTCCGCAGCAAGACGGCGGTAGCTGTCGGCTCCGGCAGACCCGCCGTCATATCTGGTAATCGGCAGACCGTGGCTTGGCGCTTCCGCAAGACGCACATTTCGCGGAATCATCGTTTCGCAGATGGAGCCGGCAAAGTTTTCCGTTACGGCATCTACGACGTCCTGAGAAAGGCGGTTCCGATTGTCATACATGGTGAATACAATTCCCTCCAGCCTGAGTTCCGGATTCAGGTTTTGCTGCACGATCTTAATTGTATTCATGATCTGCTCCAGTCCCTCTAGGGCATAATACTCGCACTGAATCGGAATCAGCACGGAATGGGCTGCGGTCAGAGCATTAATGGTCAATGTTCCGAGACTCGGAGGACAGTCAATAATCACATAGTCATAGTTCTCCGCCAGGGGATGAAGCATCTTGCGAAGAATTCTGTTCTTGTTCGCGAGCTCCACAAACTCCACATCCGTTGCTGCCAGATCCAGATCAGAAGCAATAAGGTCCAAATTCTTTTGGAGACTTCCAAGCACACAATCCCGAATTTCCGCTTCTCCGGTCAGTGCGTCATGGATGCTGTGCACAATAAACTCATCCTCCACACCCAGACCGCTGGCAGCATTCCCCTGCGGATCCATGTCCACCAGCAGAACCCTTTGATCTGCTTCCGCCAAAGTAGCTGCCAGATTAACAGAACTTGTTGTTTTCCCTACACCGCCCTTTTGATTTGCTATTGCAATAATCTTTCCCATACCATCCTCACGCATACAGCGAACTCTTCTCCATCAGCTTCCCCATTCTATCCCATGCGGCAAAGCGTGTCAAATCAGATACCGTCGGGACCGCAGTGTAAAAACAGGAGATGTTTCACGTGAAACATCTCCTGTTTCCATGCTCCGAAGCGGCACCTGCGTTATATTCTCCGCTCCTTCATCAGGCTCAGGGAAACTGTTGATTCCGCGCTTCTCCGCTCATTAAAACAGCCCGGAGAGCACGGAAACCCGTATTCCACGAGCTCGACTGATATCCTATCAAAATATCCCGATAATTCTGTAACGTTCCCGTAAAACAGGAATCAGATCTGTGTCCATAGACAGAACACACAAAGATGCCGATTTCTGCTTTCGTAAGAATCCGACCGATAACGGCCACCCTCCCATGCTGTCATTTCCGGCGGACAGGAAACTGTGAGATAAATCAGAGTATGCTCATACTCTGTTTTCCAAAAGGACAATGGATTCCTCCTGTTTTCTTCCGAATGTTTCACGTGAAACACTGCTTTTCTCCGTCCATCCTCAGAGCTTCTGCTCCATTCGGGTTTTCTGAACAGTGAAGCCTGCCGCATCATAAAATTTTCTTGCGCTGTCATTTCCCTCCCAGACATCCAAGGTCAGAAGCTTGCAGCCGAGGGAACCCGCATACTCACGCACGAACTGATAAAGTTTGCGCCCCAGACCCTCACCACGCATATGCTTTTCCACACAGAAGTCCTCGATATGAAGCTGTTTCAGCGGACGGAGATTTGCTTCTTCCGACGTATGAATCTCACAAAAGACGTGTGCGAGGACGGCACCGTCAGAACTCACGGCGACGAAAACCGGTGTATCCGGGTTCCCCAGGATCTTTTCAATTTGACGGGGAGTAAACTTTGTTTCTCCGCTGCGAAAAATGTCCGGGCGTATCCTCGCATGATGCTCCAGTACCTCCGAAAGAAGCTTCTCGAGTCCTTGGATATCTTTGTTTTCAGCTTTACGAATGATTGTTTCCATATAATATTTCCCATAGTTGTAAATGAACTATGCCCCCCTTCCGAATGCTGTATTTTTATCTGTTCCTGATTTTTTATTCCCTATCTGTTTCCTGATTTCTTCCGGATTTTTCAGAGGATGCTGAAAATGAAAAACTATTATGTATCGCAGCTCGGAAGAAAAGAGGAAGCGGATCCGCTTCCTCTTATATCCTGTCCCGTATGCTCACTTTTCTTTTCTTACTGCTTCCTTTCTGACCCGTACTGTGCTGAGGAAACACCGGATTATTGCTTCCCCGAACTGTTTTTTCTGCCGGAACAGAAAAGCCTCTATCGGAATCTTTGCCAATATGACCGCAGTAAATACCAGAGCGGAACCATACAGCTCCCGTCGTGAAAGCCTCTGATGAAGCAGGAAAAAGCCCGCCAATGCAGAAAAAACCGATTCCATGCTCATCAGAATCGATGCCACCGCAGGATTGGTATCCCTCTGTCCGATCACCTGAAAGGTGAATCCGGCAGCACTGCTCAGAATTCCGGTATAGAGAATCGGCACCGCAGCTGCCTGAAGCCCCTGCAGAGAAAAGCTGCTCCTCTCAAAATACAGCATTCCTGCCAGCCCTACCAGTCCTGCCGTAAGAAACTGAAGATTGGAAAGAACAATGACATTGTGCCTCGGACCGTAGTGACCCACAGCCAGAATCTGTACCGAAAAAACAAAGGAGCCGATCAGAAGCAGCCTGTCTCCCTCGGAAAGCCCCAGAGAGGTTCCCGACTTTATCGCGATAAGGTAGAGCCCCTGAAGAGCAATGAGCGCACAGCCCCAGATCTTTGCATCTGCCTTTCTTCCGAGAAAGATCCCGAGAATCGGCACCAGAATGACATATAGTGCGGTGATAAATCCGGCCTTTCCGACACTGGAACTGAGCATTCCCAGCTGCTGTATTGCACTCCCGATCCCCAGAAAAAACCGCAGACAAATCCGGCTTTCCAGAGAGCTGCGATCGAGTTCCCCAGAGCCGGCAATACTCTCTGACTGTTTTGAAGCTGCTCCTTCCTTTCTTTTCTAATACTGTAAAGAGAGAAGGGAAGGAGTGCAATGCCGGCAATCACAAATCTGCTGAACACAAAGGTAAAGGGTCCTACCGTTCCATTTGCCACGGACTGTGCAACAAAAGCAACGCCCCAGATCAGTGCAGTGAGCAGAAGTATCCCTCCGCCCATCCATTCCCTTTCCTTCCGTGTTCTGCTTTTTCCCATATTTCTCCTGTCTGCCTTGCCGTAAGGCTTCTCCGGAAAACTCCTGTTTCTCTCAGGGAGGAAGCGTTCCTCGCTTTAAATCAAAATCCGCGTATCGAAACATTTGTGATGATAAAGCATATTCTTCCGCTTTTGTGATACCGTTATGGTGCATACCGGATTTCTCATGTCATGTTTACCATATTCGCATATGTTTTGTCCATAGATAAAAATAAAACAGATTTTTCCGGCAGAAAACAACTGTTACAGTGGCTTCCTTGACGGTGTTCCCGCCTTTCTCGGGTACTCCTTTTTCGTATGCTGTGTTTTTCTCACCAGAAGTATGCTTCTCTCGATCTCACTGTCAGGAAGCAGGTAGTGCAGCTCTTTCTCAACTTCTCCTCCGAGAATCCGAATCGCATTCTCGGCATCCTTCCGTTCCTCTGAAAGACCGGTGCTCTTCATTGCAATGAAAGCACCGCCCCGACGCACAAAGGGAAGATCATACTCCGACAGTACGGAAAGCTTTGCAACAGCACGAGAAACCGCAAAGTCAAACTGCTCCCTCATCTCCTTAGCATGTCCGAGGTCTTCTGCACGACCATGCTTCGTTATAATTTCTCGGAGCCCCAGCTCCTGAATCAGCTGCTCCAGAAAACGCAGTCTCTTTTGCAGGGAATCACTGAGGCAGACACGGAGTTCCGGATAAATTATCTTCAATACCACACCGGGAAAGCCGGCACCGGTACCCACATCGATAAGCTTCTTTCCGTCAAACAGGGAATCTCCCGATGTTTCACGTGAAACATCCAGCTTCGCAAGTGCCATGCTGTCGATAAAATGCTTGGTCACAACCTCGGCCTCCTCCGTGATTGCGGTAAGATTCAGGCTTCGATTTGTCTCCACCAGCAGCTCATAGTAGCGGAACAGCTGCAACTGCTGCCGCGTGGAGAGTGAAAGCCCTAACTCTGAAGCACCCTCTGTCAGTCTTTTTTGAAAGCTTTCGGTCACGCCTCTGTCCTCCTTCCCCTGTACTGCTCGAGGTATACCATCAGCACACTGATATCTGCGGGACTGACACCGCTGATGCGGCTTGCCATTCCGAGATTCTCCGGTCTTATCCTTTCCAGCTTCTGCCTTGCCTCCAGACGAAGATTTGAAATCTTCTGATAATCGAGATGTTCCGGAATCTTCTTTCCCTCCATTTTCTGGAAGCTCTCCACTTGCTGAATCTGACGGCGGATATAGCCCTCGTACTTGATTTCGATAGAAACCTCTTCCCGCACCAGGTAGGGAAGCCTGGGCCGTTTTTTATCCAGTTCCGAAAGCATCTCATAGTTCAGCTCCGGCCGTTTGCAGAGCTCTGCAAGACTGACTCCGGAAATCAGCGGAGAAGAACCGTGTGCTTTCAAAAATGTATTTGTCCTGTCATCCGCCGATACGTAGCTTTCCTGAAGTCTGTGGATCTCTCTCTCGATCTCCTTCTTTTTCCGAAGCAGTGCCCTGTACTCCTCCTCGGAGATCAGACCGATCTCATACCCATAGGCTCTCAGACGAAGATCCGCATTATCCTGACGAAGCAACAGACGATATTCTGAACGACTCGTCATCATCCGATAGGGCTCTGTCGATTCCTTGGTCACGAGATCGTCGATGAGTACGCCGATATACGCGTCACTCCGCTTTAAAATCAACGCTTCCTCTCCCCTGATTTTTCGGGCGGCATTGATTCCTGCCATCAGTCCCTGCACCGCAGCCTCCTCATATCCGCTCGATCCGTTCAGCTGTCCGGCAGAATAAAGCCCGGGATAATCAATAAATTCCAGCGTCGAACGAAGCTGGGTTGCATCGATGCAGTCGTACTCGATGGCATAGGCATTTCTTACAATATGCACCTGTTCAAACCCCTTCATGGAGTGATACATCTCATACTGTACATCCTCCGGCAGAGAGGAGGACATGCCGGACAGATACATTTCGTTTGTGTACAGCCCTTCCGGTTCCACAAAAATCTGATGTCTTGTCTTATCCGGGAACTTCATGACCTTGTCTTCGATAGACGGGCAGTATCTCGGTCCCGTTCCCTCAATTGTGCCGTTATACATAGGAGATCTGTCAATATTCTTCCGGATAATGTCATGCGTTTCCTCATTGGTATAGACAAGATAGCAGTCTACCTGCTCCCTCTGCACGGATTCGAAATCGCTGGAAAAAGAAAACGGAACGATGGGAACATCCCCTTTCTGAATCTCCATCTGAGAATAATCGAGTGTACGTCCATCCACGCGGGCGGGTGTCCCCGTCTTAAATCTCCGCATCTGGATCCCGAGCTTTCTCATGCTGGGACTCAGCATGGTAGAACGCTGAAGTCCATTGGGACCGGTTTCCTCGGAGACTTCCCCGTAGATACAGCGGGCATTCAAATATACACCGGTGCAGAGAATTACCGCTTTCGCATGATAAATTGCACCGGAGCTGGTAAGGATGCCGGTGACCCTGGTTTTTCCGTTCTCCTGCTCTGTCAGAAAGGAGGCAACTTCTCCCTGACGGATGGAGAGGTTTTTCTGATTTTCCATGGTTCTTCGCATCTCTCTGGTATATGCCTGCTTATCCGCCTGCGCCCGAAGAGAATGTACTGCCGGACCCTTGCTTTTATTCAGCATCCGGGATTGAATAAAACTCTTGTCAATATTCTTTCCCATCTCTCCGCCCAGGGCATCCAGCTCCCGCACCAGATGTCCCTTGGAGCTGCCGCCGATATTCGGGTTGCAGGGCATCAGCGCAATGGAATCCACACTGACGGTAAAGACCACTGTCCTTAGCTGAAGCCTCGCTGCTGCAAGTCCGGCCTCGCACCCGGCATGACCCGCACCGACTACCACCACATCATATCTTTCTTCTACTGCCATAAATACTTCCTTTTTCCATTCCCTTATGGATTCCAAAAAAACTCCTGAACCGACTTCTACTTTCCCATGCAGAACTTCGAAAAGATTTCATTGATAAGATCCTCCGAAACCGACTCCCCGAGGATCTGTCCCAGTGCTTCATAAGCGTGCATCATATCAATAGTATAGAAATCCTCCGGCATCCCGTTCTCTATGGAACGGAGCACCTCTGTAAGAGCCTCCTTTGCCTCAAGAAGAAGTGTCTGATGTCTCACATTGGTAATGATGATGTCCTCCGATGCATTGATTTTCTCGGTAAAAAAGAGGGTCTGAATCTGCTCGGAAAGTTCTGTTAATCCCTCTCCCTCTTTTGCGGATAAACAAATCGGCTCCTGTCCCATTTTTTCCCGGATCCAGCTCACAGACAGCTCTTCCTTTAAATCTGATTTGTTGGCAATAGGGATCACGGTTCTGCCCTCCAGAAAGCGAAAAATTCTCTCATCCTCCTCTTCCCAGGGACGGGAACGATCGATCACAAAGAGAAGCAGCTCCGCTTTCTCTGCCTGCTTCAATGCACGGTCAATGCCGATCTTTTCCACGGTTTCCTCGGTTTCGTGAATCCCGGCAGTATCCATCAGATGCAGATGCAGATTCCCCAGCTGCATTTCCTCTTCCAGCGTATCTCTGGTGGTTCCGGCAACATCCGTGACAATCGCACGATCCTCCCGGAGCATAGCATTTAAAAGGGAGGACTTTCCGGCATTGGGCTTTCCGAGAATCACCGTTCGGATTCCCTCCCGGATATGTCTTCCATCATTGGCGGTCGAAATCATATCCTCCAGCTCCCTGCAAAGCCTGCTGACTGTCTTATGAAGCGCTGAGGAAAATCCCTCGAGGCTGAGGTGCTCCGGATCATCGAGAGCCGCCTCGATAAAGGCATCCCTTTCCAAAAGCTCAGCCCTGATCTTCTCGATCTTCCTCCTGACGCTGCCGCGAAGCTGGGAGAGAGAAAGCTGCACCGCCCGGTCAGAGCCCGCATGGATCAGATCTCCTACCGCCTCAGCCTCCGAAAGATCGATACGTCCATTCAAAAAGGCTCTTTTCGTAAATTCTCCGGGCTCTGCCAGACGGGCACCCTGCTTGAGCACCAGCTTCAGGATTCGTTCCAGGATCCGTACTCCCCCATGACAATCAATTTCAACACTGTCCTCTCCGGTATAGCTCCTCGGAGCATACATAGTCATAACCAGTACTTCGTCAAGAATCTCCTCTCCGTCATGAATAAATCCGTAAGTGATTTTATGGCTTTCCGGAAGAGAAATCGGCTTTCCGCTCTTTGTCCTGAGTACGGATTCCACGATGGCTCTGCTGTCCCTGCCGCTCAGCCTCACGATTCCGATACCGGAAGCTGCCGGAACAGTGGCAAGAGCTGCTATTGTATTTTCCTGAAGCATAATCTCTCCTTTCTGCCATCACTGAATGATTCTGCCTGCTTTCCAGTAAATCAACTACTGAGCTTTCATTCTAGTGAAAATACAGCTTTTCCACAAGCTCAACTTTTCGGCCTCTGCCACTGCTCTCCGTTCCCTGTCGCTTCGGCTTCACCTTGTTCGGGGATATTCCCGGCACGGGCTGCTTCCGGCTTTCTGCTGAAGCTTTCGATACAAAAAAATCCTCCCTGACGGGTTTGCACCGGCAGGGAGGATAATTGCAACATAATATAATTTTTGAGATAGAGGCAGAGTTTTCTCAGACCTCCACACCGCTGCCGCTGATCTCTCCGCTGACATCTACAGCCTTCATGGCAGGAATTGTATCTGTACGATTTTCTCTGTCATCTGCGGATACTTCATAAAACTCTCTCTGTGTCAAGCTCCGTCTGGGATGACTGTTATAGCGTCCGCTTCTTCTCTCACTTCCGCTTCTCTGCATATCATTCTTCAGGAAAACCACCACATGGCGGAAGGGCTCATCCCCATCCGAACGAGTGCTGCAAAACTTGTCATTTTGCAGAGCTGCATGGATGATGCGTCTCTCATAAGGATTCATCGGCTCCAGTGCTACCGGCTTCCGGTTTCTTCTTACCTTATAGGAAATGTTTCTTGCAAGTGTTCTGAGCGTCTGCTCTCTTCTCTTCCGATAGTCCTCCGTATCGATTTTCACACGGACATGATCCTCATGATGCTCCCGGTTTACCACCAACGAAGTCAGATATTGCAGGGAATCCAGAGTCTGTCCTCTCTTTCCGATGAGAATCCCCATATCCGGACCCTCCAGATTGATAAGAAGCTCATTGCTCTCGTGATGGAATTCACTGGAAACACTTACCTCCATCTTCATGCCGGAGAGCATGGAATTCAGAAAAGAAAGTGCGTCTTCCTTTGCCTTTTCTGCCTCTTCCGTGGAAATCCGCTTTATCTCACGCCGGAACACTGGCTTCTGTACTTCTATAGGAATCACTGCTTCTCTGGGATCATAACCTCCCCTTGAGAAAATTCTCTTCGGCTCGCGATTTCTGTCATTCTGCGAAAAATGCTCCGCTCTTTCGCTTTTTTCTCTTCGATGCTCCTGCCTTCCGCTCTTCTCTTCCCTTCTCGGAACCTCTGCTCTCTCTGCCGTTTTCTCCGTCTTTTTTTCTGTCCTGATCTCTGTAATCTGAGTAGAACTGATGTGCTCTACCTCTCTCTCCAGCTTTTCAATGTCCTTTGGAGCCTCCCCGAGACAGGCCTCTATAATCCAGGGCTTTGCACCGATACCGAAAAGTCCTTTGGAGCCCTGTACCAGAACATCATACTTCAGTCGATCCGAGGTTGTACCCAATTCGATAAGAGCCTTGGTAATCGCTTCATCCTTGGTTTTTGCCGAAACTCTGATTTTATCCATTTCTTCCTCCGAAATGATTATTTATTGTCGTTCTTCTCATTAAACTTTCTGACCATATTGGCCTTGCTTGCGAGAGATCCCGGCTTTGCGTCCTTGTTATAATATTCTGTTGATTCCTTGGTTTTGATGGATTGCTTTGCAATAACAGCCATACGATTCTGCTCTGCCTGATCCTGCTGAGACTGCATTTTCTGTATCCTTTCCTCCACCGTTTTCTCATTGATGGGAGGAAGACCCTTCTTGGCTCGTCTGGCATTCGCTTTTGCCATGGATTCCTGAAGCATTTCCTCATTACTCTTACCGGCAAAAATAGCATTTACAATCAGCTGCTGTAAAAGCATGAATACTGCACTGGCAATCCAGTAAAGTCCGATCCCGGAGGCAAAGGAAAAGCAGAACCATACTGACATCAGCGGCATCATGAGATTCATAGACTTCATCATCTGCTGTGTCTGATCACTATCCCCTCCGGCGGGCATGCTGTGCTTCTGCATCAAAGCGGTAGAGCCCCACTGTGCAAGACCGGCAAGAATCGGAACCAGCCAATAGCGGTTCGGACCAAATCCCATGGAGGACGGTGCGGTAGAGAGATTAATCCCAAGGAAACTGTTAATCTCCGTGGACTTTGCGGCAGCCTGCTGAATCACATCACCGGCATTCGGAAAAGAGACTGCAAGTTTACTCCACTGCACAGGATTCAGCTTGTAGAGAAAATCGATAATATAATTTCCCACCTGACTGTCCGTGAACTTACCGACATTGTCCAAACCAAAATTATGCACCTGCTTCAGTAATGTCGTAAGCCCGTTATCCGTCGCAAACTGGGATAAGCCTGCCACTGCAGAGGTTCCTCCGATGGCTGTGGAAACAGATTCATAAATATTTTTTACCGACGGTACATACGCCGGGATATTCATGATAATACGATACAGAGCAAAGATAATTGGCATCTGTACCAGAAGGGGAAGACAGCCGGAAGTCATGGAAGTTCCATATTTCTCATAAACCATCTTCATTTCCTGCTGCTGTGCCATCATGGAAGCCTGATCATTTTTGTTTTTGTACTTTGCCTGGATCGCCTTGATCTCCGGCTGCATAACCTGCATCATCCGGGAACTCTTCTGCTGACGGATAGATGTCGGGAAGAGAATGATTCTCGTCACCAGGGTAAAAAGAATGATGGCAAGTCCGATATTCGGAATTCCGATCTTTTCGAGTCCGAGATAGATCACATTCATAATATATCCGAGAATTGCCACGATAAAGTTCCAGATTTGTCCCAGAACAGGGATACTGGATGTATTCTGTGTCAGTAATACTAAAGTTAAGTTCGTCAAATTAAGTCCTCCATATAAGAGTTATTTTCCCTTGGGAAAATGAGCTTAGGGAACAGGATCATATCCGCCTTTGGCGAAGGGATTACAGCGCAGTAACCTCCATCCGGCCAACAAAAGTCCCTTTACACAGCCATGTTTCCGAATTGCCTCAATGGCGTATTGAGAGCATGTGGGTGTGTACTTGCAGTGAGCCATTCCCTTCAGCGGAGATAAAAATTTCTGATAAAAACAAATCATGGAAATCAGAAGTCTTTTCATCGATATTCCTTTCATTGAATGATTTTGGGAATGAGTTTCTTCCTATTATTATAGTCTTGAAATCAGTGTCTCTGAAAATCAAAATTCTGCTATTTTGAACTCACTTCGAATTCTTCTAAGTCATCCCCCTGACTTAGTTTCTGCTATATGATGCCTGCGACAGAGCGAAAGAAAAGATTTCTCCAGTTCCTGATAGGAAATTCCCCTCGCACCGTTACGAACGACGACGACAATGTCTACCCCAACAGCCAACTCGTCTTTGTGCAGTCGAAAGATTTCCCGGAGCTTTCTTGCCATAGTATGCCGTACCACTGAGTTCCCGATCTTCTTACTGCAGGAGATTCCCAGACGACTTTCGGAATTTCCATTTTTCAGCAATATCATCACAAAATTCCGATCTGCGTGTACTTGTCCCTTACGATAGATCTCCTGGAAACGGTGATTTTTTTTTATGGATGGAAATCGTTTCATGCTGCCTTTCTTCTGAAAAGAAAAAGCTGCCGTACTCTTCGATCACGGAGTAACTATCTGTAAGCTACTGAGTGTTAATCAAACGAATACGACAGCTCTCTATGTTTGTTCTGAACCATTAAGCGGAAAGAGCAGCTCTGCCCTTAGCACGTCTGGCAGCTAAAACTTTTCTGCCGCCCTTCGTCGCCATCCTGGCACGAAATCCATGAACTTTAGCTCTCTGTCTGGTCTTTGGCTGAAATGTCATTTTTCCCTTATTCATATTCTACCTCCTCCTTCAATATTGAATTTCAGGACTCTATGGACTCTTTTTTCCTCCAAGGGTCCCGAAGTAATCCTAATTTTGGGTAAACATCGCTATACATTATATAGAAAGGGAATATCTCCGTCAATAAAATCTTATCCACAAATTTATACACCTGTCCACAGTATAGAATTTTATCCACAAAATGTAGATAACTTGTGGATAAGTGGGTTTGTGAATTTTTTAAATCCTCTATTTTCCTATAAAATTAGCGACAAACTCTCCATTTAATAAACTTTATCCACACTCAGGAAAGATTTCTGTCCACTTTTGAACCTCTTCTAAGAATACAAATGTGTATAAACTTGTCAATCCGGCTGCTTTCAGGTAAACTTAAGGCTGTTTCATCGGATCCAATTTGAGGAAAAAACATGAATGAACTGGAAACCATCCGAAATGAATGGGATCATATCATAGAACACACACGCACCAGCAATGATCTTCTGGAAACCTCTGTCAATGTCTGGCTGGTTCCCTTAAGGCCCTACGCCTTTCATCATGGAGAGCTTATTCTTACCACACCGGAAGAAGGATTTATCAATCTTATCAAAAAAAAATATTCTCTCCTGCTAAAGGTAGCGATTGAAGAGCTTACCGGAATCAAAACGGAACTGACACTGGTGTCCAAAGAACATGCGGAAGATCTTGATAATAATCACAAGCCTAAAATTCTGGAAAAAAAATACAGCTTTCAGGATCTTCTGAAAAAAGCAAATATCAATCCGAATTACACCTTTGATACTTTTGTAGTTGGTAATTCCAACAGCCTGGCACATGCGGCATCTCTTGCTGTTGCAGAACTTCCGGGAGAGACCTACAACCCTCTCTATATTTACGGAGGCGCCGGTCTCGGAAAAACCCACCTCATGCACAGCATTGCCAACTTTATTCTGCGTGAAGATACGAACAGAAAGGTTCGTTATGTCACCTCAGAGACATTCATCAATGAATTTGTGGACAGTATCCGAAATAAAAATTACCTGAGTCCACAGAATTTCCGAAACAGATATCGGGAGTTGGATGTGCTTCTGATCGACGATATTCAATTCTTAATAGGAAAGGAAGGAACCCAGGAGGAATTCTTTCATACCTTCAATACCTTATATGAAGGAAAAAAACAGATTGTCATCGCTTCCGATAAGCCTCCGAAGGACATCGATAACCTGGAAGAACGGCTTCGTTCCCGCTTTGAGATGGGACTGCTTGCAGATATTCAGATGCCGGACTATGAAACCCGCATGGCGATCCTTCGAAAAAAGGAAGAACTCGAGGGCTATGATATCGACAACGAGATTATGCAGTATATTGCCACCAATATCAAAAGCAATATCCGGGAACTGGAGGGTGCTCTAAATAAGATTGTTGCCATGTCGAGACTGGAAAAAAAGAAAGTGACTCTGGAACTTGCGGAGGATCTTTTGAAGGATCATATCAGTTCCGACCGTCCCAGGGAAATCACGGCACAATTCATCATTGCCACAGTAGCGGAACATTACGGTCTTTCCATTGCGGATCTCTCTTCCCAGAGAAAAAACAAAGAAATCGTTGTTCCGAGACAGATTGCCATGTATCTCTGCCGGGAAATGACAGACGTTCCCCTGAAGGTAGTCGGTGATCTTCTGGGAGGCAGAGACCACACCACCATCATGCACGGCTATGAAAAGATATCCACAGAGTTAACCACAAATGAGCAGCTTTCTTCCACCATTGATACCTTGAAAAAAAAGATTTCCCCTTAAATATAAGGGTTTGAAAATTTACTGTGGAAAAACAGCTGCTTATCCGAATCGCTTCCACCTACTTATCCCGCAGCTTTTTTGAGGTCTTCCCGCAGCTTTTACCGTATTTTCACATTTCCACAGGACCTATTACTGCTGCTACAGAAAATAAAGAATAATAAAGAAAGAAGGCACATATGATTCTGCAATTCACAAAAAAAGAGCTCACACAAAAGATCGGTATCGTGCAAAAAGCAGTACCGGCAAAATCTCCGATGCCCATCATGGAATGTATTCTGATTGATGCGACACATGGAAAAATCAATTTTGTCGGGAATGACACAGAGTTTGGCATTGAAACAGACTGTGCGGGAAACATTTTGGAAGCAGGAAAAGTAGCATTGGATGCAAGGCTCTTTTCCGATATTGCAAGAAATATTTCCGGAGATGATAATGATGAAATTATCGTTGAAGTAAATGAAAAGCATGTTGCTACCATTCGTTGCGGAGAAGCGTCATTTGATATTGCCGGTTTAAATGGGGAAGAATTTACACTGCCGCCACGGATTGATAGGAATCAGGCAATTGTTCTGTCAGAGTTTTCTCTGAAAAATATGATTACAGAGACTATTTTCTCCATCGCCCTGAATGACAATAACAAAAAGATGACGGGAGAATTTCTGGAGGTAGATCAGGATCTGTTCCGTATCACTGCTCTGGATGGGCATCGAATCTCTATTCGGAAGCTCAGACTGAAAGACAGCTACGAGTATCGGAAGGCAATTGTGCCCGGTAAAGCACTTCAGGAGCTGACCAAGATTTTAAGCGGAGGGATGGAGGATGAGATCAGCATCTATTTCTCTCAGAATCACATTATGTTTGAACTGGAGTCAACCACAGTGATTACCCGTTTGATTGACGGGGACTATTTCCATGTACAGCAGATGCTGTCAGAGGATTATGAAACTAAGTTCAGAGTCAATCGAAAAGCACTTCTGAAAGCGGTTAACAGCTCTACGATTTTATCCCGGGACAATGAGAAGCAGCCTTTGATTTTTACAATCAATGATGATTTCATGAATCTGCAGATTCGCTCCAATATCGGTAAGATGACGGATAAGGTTCCTATTGAGAAAAACGGGAAGGATCTGATGATCGGTTTTAATCCGAAGTATATCATGGATGCCCTGAATGCCATTGATGAAGAGGAGGTCACCATATATATGACAATCCCCCGTTCTCCCTGCTTTATCAGAGATGACGAAGAAAGCTATAATTATATGATTCTTCCAGTAAACTTTAATCCGGATGCTGTATAAAAGTGTATTTAGAGTCCATAGAACTGAAAAATTTTCGGAATTATGAAAGTCTGCATCTGGAACTGGATCCTTCCACAAATATTTTTTTTGGGGATAATGCCCAGGGAAAAACAAATCTTCTGGAGGCAGTCTTTCTTTCCTGTACCTCAAAATCTCACAGGACCTCAAAGGACAGAGAGATGATTCGTTTTATGCAGGAGGATTCTCATGTAAAAGTGATTCTTCGAAAAAAGAGAGTTCCTTATCGGATTGATGTACATCTGAAAAAGAACAGGACAAGGGGGATTGCAATTGATGGCATTCCCATCAGAAGAGCCTCGGATCTCTTTGGGCTTGCCAATGTGGTCTGCTTTTCCCCGGAGGATTTATCCTTGATTAAAGACGGACCTCAGGGAAGAAGAAGGTTTCTGGATCTGGAGCTTTGTCAGCTGGATAAGGTATATCTTCATCATTTATTGCGTTATAATAGAGCATTGGGACAGAGAAATCAGCTTCTGAGAGATGTGTATCAAAACCCCTCTCTTCTGGATACGCTGCCTGTCTGGAATGAGGAGCTGGTGAAGCACGGTTTGGAAATCATGCGGATTCGACAAAAATTTCTCACCAGAACCGAAGCCATCGTTTCTGAAATTCACAGTCGGATTACCGGAGGAAAGGAACATCTGGAGATCAGTTATGAAAAAAATGTGGAAGCGGAGGGTTTTCTTGAGAAATTAAGCACGACGCAGGAAACCGAGATTCGGCAGAAGATGACACTGTCTGGTCCTCACAGAGATGATATCGGCTTTCGGATTAACGGAGAAAATACAAGAAAATTCGGATCTCAGGGACAGAAGAGAACAGCAGCGCTTTCTCTGAAGCTTTCGGAAATAGAGCTTGTCAAAGAACTGACGGGGGAAGAACCGATTCTGCTTCTTGATGATGTGCTTTCTGAGCTGGATCGGAAGAGACAGAATGATCTCCTGCAATTTCTGCACGGCAGTCAATGCATCATTACCTGTACGGGATTGGATGATTTTATTGAGCACCATTTTCCGATGAAAGCGATGTTCTATGTGAATCATGGAAGCGTTGCTATGGTAAATCAGGATTTTATGCGTAAGAAAACGGAGGAAGTATAATTGGCAATCGAGAGAAATGAACATGAAGACCTCCAGAGAGAAGAAGAGCTGATGAAGGGCTCTGAAAAGTATGGTGCAGACCAGATTCAGATTCTGGAAGGTCTGGAAGCCGTTCGTAAGAGACCCGGTATGTATATCGGATCGACTTCTGTTCGCGGACTCCACCATCTTGTCTATGAAATTGTGGATAACTCTGTTGACGAGGCATTGGCGGGATTTTGTCAGAAAATCACGGTTACCATAGAAAAGGATAATTCCATCACCGTACAGGATGACGGCAGAGGAATCCCGGTAGATCTTCAGAAAAAGGCAGGAAAGCCGGCGCTGGAAGTGGTATTTACCGTACTCCATGCCGGCGGAAAATTCGGCGGGAGCGGATATAAGGTTTCCGGCGGTCTTCACGGTGTAGGTGCTTCTGTTGTCAATGCCCTGTCGGAGTGGCTGATAGTACAGGTCAGAAAAGACGGCAGGATTTATGAGATGCGTTTTTCCCGTGGAAAAGTGACGGAGGAAATGAGGCCTGTGGGAAGCTGTGCCATGGAGGAACACGGTACTACAGTTCATTTTCTGCCGGATCCAAAGATTTTTGAAGAAACGGTCTATGATTATGATACTCTGAAGGTTCGGCTTCGTGAAACTGCTTTTTTGACAAAGGCGCTTCGCATCGATTTGATTGATGCCAGAGGGGAAGAAAAGAAGGAGCAGAGCTTCCATTATGAGGGTGGCATCAAGGAATTTGTCACTTATCTGAACAGGGGTAAGGAGCCCTTGTACCCGGAGGTTATCTACTGTGAGGGTGAAAAGGAAAAAATTTTTGTGGAAGTGGCAATGCAGCATAACGACGCTTACACCGAAAATATCTATACCTTTGTCAATAATATCAATACGCCGGAGGGTGGTACCCATCTGACAGGATTTAAAAACGCCCTGACAAAAACCTTCAATGATTACGCCAGACAGAACAAGCTGCTGAAAGAAAATGAGCCGAATTTATCCGGAGAGGATATTCGGGAGGGAATCACCTGTATCATCTCTGTGAAGATCGAGGATCCGCAGTTTGAAGGTCAGACAAAGCAAAAACTCGGAACTTCTGAAGCACAGACAGCGGTGAACAGTATCGTTTCGGAGCAGCTCACCTATTATCTGGAGCAGAATCCGTCTGTCGCAAAGATCATGTGTGAAAAGTCGATTCTGGCACAGCGTGCTCGGGCAGCAGCCAGAAAAGCCAGAGATCTGACCCGGAGAAAATCGGCATTGGACGGTGTGGGGCTGCCCGGCAAGCTTGTGGATTGTAATTCAAAAGATCCCTCACAGTGTGAGATCTTTATTGTTGAGGGAGATTCTGCGCTTGGACCGGCAAAGGATGGTCGTAATGTTGAAACACAGGCGGTTCTGCCGCTGCGTGGAAAGGTACTGAATGTACAGAAGGCTCGTCTCGATCGTATCTATGCCAATGAAGAGATCAAGGGGATGATTACTGCCTTTGGTACCGGCATCAATGAGGATTTTGATATTGCCAAGCTTCGCTACCATAAGATTATCATTATGACCGATGCGGACGTAGATGGTGCACATATCGCAACATTGATGCTGACCTTTATCTATAATTTCATGCCGGAGCTGATTAAGCAGGGACATGTGTATCTGGCACAGCCGCCGCTGTTCAATATCACCAAGAACAAAAAGCACTACTACTGCTATTCGGATGAGGAATACCAGAATGTGCTGAAGGAAATCGGAACGGAAGGCACGGATGTTTCCCGTTTCAAGGGTCTGGGAGAGATGGATGTGGAGGAGCTTTCAGAGACTACCATGGATCCGGAAACCAGAACACTTCTCCGTGTCAATATGTCAGAGGATGATCGTACCGAGTTGGATCTGACCTTTACAACTCTGATGGGAGATCAGGTGGAGCCGAGACGGGAATTTATCGAGCAGAATGCCCGCTATGTAAAAAATCTGGATGTCTGAGGAGATGACGATGAGGTCATCATTTCTTTGGGTTCTTCAGCTGAGAAAATAGAGTCACAGGAGGCAGGAATTGGAGCCAAATATTTTTGATAAAGTGCAGGATGTCGATCTGAAGAAGACGATGGAAAACTCTTATATCGACTATGCCATGTCAGTCATCGTTTCACGTGCGATTCCTGATGTCAGAGATGGTCTGAAGCCGGTACAGCGGCGCGTGCTCTATGCACTGCAGTCACTGGGCGTCACTCCCGATAAAAAGACGAAAAAATGTGCAACAATTGTCGGGGAGACGATGGGTAAATTCCATCCCCATGGAGACAGTTCCATTTACGGTGCCCTGGTTTATATGGGACAGCCCTGGTCTATGCGCCATGTTCTGATCGACAAGCAGGGGAATTTCGGTTCTGATGACGGAGACAGTCCGGCAGCAATGCGTTATACCGAGGCGAAGATGTCAAAGCTGACCGGAGAGATGCTGGCAGGAATCAATAAGGATACCGTGGATTTCATGCCGAATTTCTCTAATGAATATGACGAACCGACAGTTCTTCCGGGTCGTTTTCCCAATCTTCTGGTCAATGGCGCTACCGGTATCGCGGTAGGAATGGCAACCAATATCCCTCCTCACAATCTTCGTGAGGTGGTTTCTGCCGTGGATCTTCTTATCGATAATAGAATCGAGGGAAAGGAAAGCACGGTGGAAGAGATTCTGGAGAGAGTCAAGGGACCGGATTTTCCGACAGGTGCACTTATCCTCGGAAGAAGAGGTATCGAGGATGCGTACCGAAGCGGCAGGGGAAAGATCCGTATGCGCGCAGTCTGTGAAATTGAGACCATGGCAAATGGAAAGCACAGGATTATCGTCAAGGAACTTCCCTATCTGGTATACCGTTCCCGTGTAATCAAGAATATTGCGGATCTCGTGAAAGATAAGAAAATTGATGGGATTACGGCGGTTTCCGATATTTCCGGAAAGGGGAGTGACGCAAAAATCAGCATTGAATTACGACGGGATGTGAATCCCAATATTATCCTGAATCAGCTTTACAAGCATACGCAGCTTCAGGATACCTTTGGTGTAATCATGCTCTGTATCGTGAACGGAGAACCCAAGGTTCTGAATATTCAGGAGATGCTGGAGGAGTATCTGAAGCATCAAATCAATGTAGTTCGCCGCCGTACCCAGTATGACTTAAATCGTGCAGAAGAACGGGCGCATATCCTGGAGGCTCTGTTAAGGGCACTGGATCATATCGATGAGATTGTTCGTATCATTCGTGCCGCTGCCAATGTTGAAACAGCAAAAAAAAATCTGATGGAGGCTTTCCGGTTTACAGAGCAGCAGGCACAGGCAATTGTGGATATGCGTCTCCGTACTCTGACAGGTCTGGAAAGAGATCGGCTTCAGGCAGAATATGATGAGCTTCAGAAGAAAATTGCTCTGTATCGCGAAATTCTCGGCAATGAAGCCAGGCTTCTGACGGTTATCAGGGAAGAAATGACCGTGATTGCGGATAAATACGGGGAAGCACGCCGGACACAGTTCGGATATGACAATACACTGGAGGATGAGGATCTGATTCCGGATGATGAAATTGTCATTACACAGACGAGACTCGGCTATATCAAGAGAATGTCGCCGGAAAATTTTAAGAGCCAGAATCGCGGCGGCAAGGGGGTCAGAGGAATGCAGACACTCGATAATGACAATATCGAGGATCTGTTTACGACAAGCAATCATCATCATGTTATGTTCTTCACAAATACTGGCCGTGTCTTCAGAACAAAGGGTTATGAAATTCCCGAGGCAGGTCGTACCAGCCGCGGTACCGCGCTGGTTAATCTTCTTCAGCTTCAGGGAGAGGAAAAGATCAATGCCAGCTTCTGTCTTCGCAATGAAGATTTCAGCGAAGGAAGGCAGTATCTTTTGATGGCAACCAAGTCCGGTATGGTGAAAAAGACGCCGATAGAACAGTTTGCCAATATTCGCAAAAATGGATTAATCGCTATTTCATTGAAAGAGGGAGATCAGCTGATCGAAGCGAAGCTGGTGGATCCTGAGGAAGAAGTAATTCTTGTTACCAAAAAAGGAATGGCAATTCGCTTCAATGAGAGAGATGTCCGTAACAGCGGACGTTCCTCTATGGGTGTTCGCGGCATCCGTCTGAATCCGGGAGACGAAGTCATCGGAATGCAGAAGCTCTCCCAGGGGGAGAATCTTCTCCTGGTATCTGAAAACGGATATGGTAAGCTCACAAAAACCTCGGAATTTGCTTCCCAGAACCGCGGCGGCAAGGGTCATATCTGTTACCGGATCGCAGATCGTACCGGAGATCTCGTTGGCTTTAAGATCTGTGATCAGGATCAGGAGATTATGCTGATTACGACAGAGGGTGTGATCATTCAGATTCGTCTTTCGGAAGTCAATGTACAGGGACGTTATGCTTCCGGTGTCAAAGTAATGAATCTGGACCAGGAGTCGGATGTCGTAGTGGCTTCGATTGCCAAGGTTCGTGTTCCTGCTGACGGTTCTGAAGAAGCCGTGGATAGTTTGAATAAAGACGAAAATTCCGAGAGCTGATTCGAAGGTTCCCATGCACCGTTTCGCGTTCTGTGGGGGCGGGTCATAAAGCCTGTCTCCCACCAATGAGCAAGCTTGCAGTTGAAGAAGGTCCTTGGCCCTGAAATCATAAAATAACGAGGGAAAAAAACAGAAAATTCGTTGACAGTAAAAAGAAATCTTGCTAGACTTGAACAAGTCTGATAAAACGTAGGAAATCCAAGGATTATCTATGACGCCCAAAGCCGTCCAATTTATATATCAGTTGGTGTGATGGGCTGTAAAGGACATCCCTCTTGGCAGGGAGATTCATGTGCGGCATGAAACAATTATGGAGAAATACTCAAGAGGCCGAAGAGGCGCCCCTGCTAAGGGTGTAGGTCGGGTAACCGGCGCGCGGGTTCAAATCCCGCTTTCTCCGCTTTTTTATTTTTTAGAAACAGAGAGATTGAATTATTGCAATCCGGAATGTTTCATAAAAATAAAAAAATGCTTGACAAAGAAAGAGAATTTCATTACTATGAGTAAGCTGTTTTCTTTGAGAGAGCAGACAAAGAGTCTGATCAATCATCAGACTCGGATGAACCTTGATAATTAAAGATCGAATAATACACAGACCCTGAAGATTCCGGATCTTCCGAGAGGAAGAGA